>NZ_PEAX01000030.1 GCF_002807685.1 Neoalteromonas flava
CTTCGTCACGCTTAGTACCACGTAGTAGAACACCAACGTTCTCACCCGCGCGGCCTTCGTCTAGAAGCTTACGGAACATCTCTACACCAGTACAAGTTGTCTTCGTTGTCTCTTTGATACCAACGATTTCAACTTCTTCACCAACTTTAACAATACCTTGCTCTACACGGCCTGTTACAACTGTACCACGACCTGAGATTGAGAATACGTCTTCGATTGGAAGAATGAACGGCTTGTCAATTGCACGCTCTGGCTCTGGGATGTATGAATCAAGTGCTTCACCTAGCTCGATGATTTTCTTTTCCCACTGCTCGTCGCCTTCTAGCGCTTTAAGAGCTGAACCTTGGATTACTGGTAAGTCGTCACCTGGGAATTCATACTCAGACAACAATTCACGTACTTCCATTTCTACTAGCTCTAGAAGCTCTTCATCGTCAACCAT
>NZ_PEAX01000031.1 GCF_002807685.1 Neoalteromonas flava
CGTCGCCTTCTAGCGCTTTAAGAGCTGAACCTTGGATTACTGGTAAGTCGTCACCTGGGAATTCATACTCAGACAACAATTCACGTACTTCCATTTCTACTAGCTCTAGAAGCTCTTCATCGTCAACCATGTCACACTTGTTCATGAATACGATGATGTAAGGTACACCTACCTGACGACCTAATAGGATGTGCTCACGTGTCTGTGGCATTGGACCATCAGTCGCCGCTACTACTAGGATTGCGCCGTCCATCTGTGCAGCACCGGTGATCATGTTTTTAACATAGTCAGCGTGTCCTGGACAGTCTACGTGTGCGTAGTGACGTGAAGGAGTGTCATACTCAACGTGTGAAGTCGCGATTGTGATACCACGCTCACGCTCTTCTGGTGCGTTATCGATTTGATCGAATGCTTGTGCTGAACC
>NZ_PEAX01000032.1 GCF_002807685.1 Neoalteromonas flava
AGTGAACGAGTTAAGCGCTTTGTTAGCTGCCGAGGTGTTTGATATGGAAATAGAACTTGCTCTGCTCAAGAATGAGCTCAACTTTTTTACCAAGATCAATAACAACTTCCGCCTGAATTTCATAATCGTCTTCTTTGGAGTTGGATTTGAATAGGAATGTAACAAGCACCTGATTTTCATTTTGTTTATCAATTTTGACGTTAAATCCGTTTGCAAACCCGTCTATAACCGAAGCATCGTAACCGTCGAAGATTACTGAAGCCAATTCTCCATGAAACTTGTCACCAACTTCATAGCCGCTACTAACGCTATAGTAATCCAATGCGAACGCGTTAAAAGGGAAAACCAAACACAAAACAGCGAGCAACTTTTTCATTTATTAAATCCTTTTTTGTTTAGTTCTAGTGGCAGCTAAC
>NZ_PEAX01000033.1 GCF_002807685.1 Neoalteromonas flava
TTTGTGTTTCATGACTGGGGTGAAGTCGTAACAAGGTAACCCTAGGGGAACCTGGGGTTGGATCACCTCCTTACCTTAAAGTCGATGGACGCACTTGATGCAGTGCTCACACAGATTGTTTTGTTATGAATGTAAAGATCGAGAGTCTTAATTAATAAGACACTTATTGATTAAGGTTCTTACCTTAAACCTGTTCTTTAACAATTTGGAAAAGCTGATATTAATTTAATCCAAGAGTAACTGATTGAATTGTTATTTTTAGAAATGACGGTTCTTTCAAGCGAAACTTGTATATCGAGCAAATTAGTTTGCTGCAAAGAGTACTGTAAGTCCTCCTTGCGCAAATGTCGCGATGAAAGCTAACGCAATCATCACGAATTTGCACGTAACGATTAGCGATTGTCACGTTACAGCCTGGCGAAAGCCGCTAATAGTCTGGAGTCAAAAGGCAGACATATTAGGGTTGTATGGTTAAGTGACTAAGCGTATACGGTGGATGCCTTGGCAGTTAGAGGCGATGAAGGACGTGTAAGTCTGCGAAAAGCTGTGGTGAGCTGACAAAACGCATTT
>NZ_PEAX01000034.1 GCF_002807685.1 Neoalteromonas flava
AAGCCTTGAAAGAGCTTACTAAGGCCCGCAGAGAAATATATAACTGCAAGCAAAACCTGAAAAATCAATAAGCTTCTTTGAAACATTCGCCGTCCTTGACTTGGTGCCTAACGCCCCGCATAAAGGGCAGCTAGCTGTGGGCTAAAATCGCGTGCAGCGCGAGCCCACAGGTAGATGTCCGCGCGAGCGCAGCGAGTTTTAATGCGATTGTTAGGTGCCTTGGCTACCACGAAGAAATCCTTTTTTTAATGGCGGGAAAATGAAAAACCATGCTACTACGATAAGCGCACATGACTTTACTGTAAATAATAACCAAAACCTAAAAGGATCAGAGTCTAAGAAAGCTTCAGATTTACCTGAAATGACTCCGCTTTCAATCGCTCCTAG
>NZ_PEAX01000035.1 GCF_002807685.1 Neoalteromonas flava
AAGAAGACGATTATGAAATTCAGGCGGAAGTTGTTATTGATCTTGGTAAAAAAGTTGAGCTCATTCTTGAGCAGAGCAAGTTCTATTTCCATATCAAACACCTCGGCAGCTAACAAAGCGCTTAACTCGTTCACTCCGTTCACTGGGACAGTAACGCAGCGGCGCTTCGCGATTATGCCGCTACGTCACTGCCCGTTAGCTTAGTTACATGGACTCCCCCTTTGTCAAGCAATTACAATAATTCACAACAGTGGATCTAACAGCAGCTCTACATTCGGCGTTTAGTAGCTTTATTGCGCTATCGCCCTGATGATGTTCGCATTGATATCGATCTC
>NZ_PEAX01000036.1 GCF_002807685.1 Neoalteromonas flava
CGCATAAAGGGCAGCTAGCTGTGGGCTAAAATTGCGCGCAGCGCGAGCCCACAGGTAGATGTCCGCGCGAGCGCAGCGAGTTTTAATGCGATTGTTAGCTGTCAGAGCGCAAGACTTCCTAGGAACCCAATTAATAACCAACAAAAGACACCTCAGGTTTATAAACTAAAGCAACAATTACGAATACAACGATTAAAACGAAAAATAAGGTTTCAATAGTACTATTGAGTAGTAGCTCCTTGAACATTTTCGCTTTATTTGGGTTTTTCTTCTTATTGGCTACATA
>NZ_PEAX01000037.1 GCF_002807685.1 Neoalteromonas flava
ATTCGCATCCCGCTTGAGGAGAGTCACAAAGACGCTTCAATAGCACAGCAAAGAGAACAATAGTTAGCAACTGAGCGTACTGATTGTCCTCCTTGCGCAAAAGAACGATATAAAGCGTCGTTATTTTGCACCTAGCTCTTTAACAATTTATAACAAGACAATCTGTGTGGGCACTCGTTAAGAGTGTCACAACGACAATTTATTTTTAGTTTCTGTTTACAGAAACGACGCAAGTATTCAATTGAAGAGTTTGATCATGGCTCA
>NZ_PEAX01000038.1 GCF_002807685.1 Neoalteromonas flava
AAATGAAAAACCATGCTACTACGATAAGCGCACATGACTTTACTGTAAATAATAACCAAAACCTAAAAGGATCAGAGTCTAAGAAAGCTTCAGATTTACCTGAAATGACTCCGCTTTCAATCGCTCCTAGTAAATCCATAGCTAAATAAACGCCTAAAAATAGACATATGATTCTGAGGGGCAGGGTTATTAGGGCTTTTTCCATAAATAAAACACTAGGCTCCTAACGCCCCGCATAAAGGGCAGCTAGCTGTGGGCTAA
>NZ_PEAX01000039.1 GCF_002807685.1 Neoalteromonas flava
GCTGACGAGTGGCGGACGGGTGAGTAATGCTTGGGAATTTGCCTTTAGGAGGGGGATAACAGTTGGAAACGACTGCTAATACCGCATAATGTCTACGGACCAAAGGGGGCTTCGGCTCCCACCTATAGAGAAGCCCAAGTGAGATTAGCTAGTTGGTGAGGTAAAGGCTCACCAAGGCGACGATCTCTAGCTGTTCTGAGAGGAAGATCAGCCACACTGGGACTGAGACACGGCCCAGACTCCTACGGGAGGCAGCAGTGG
>NZ_PEAX01000004.1 GCF_002807685.1 Neoalteromonas flava
AGGTGCAAAATAACGACGCTTTATATCGTTCTTTTGCGCAAGGAGGACAATCAGTACGCTCAGTTGCTAACTATTGTTCTCTTTGCTGTGCTATTGAAGCGTCTTTGTGACTCTCCTCAAGCGGGATGCGAATTCTACATTGTCGCATCTGGGAGTCAAGCATTTTTTTGAAATTTTATTTTCAGCGATTTGCTTGAAACCCGCTTCAGCTAAGGGATTGCGTCAAATCATTGGCGTTGAAGTTGATTTGTTCATTTCGTCTTCCCGTTGAAGCGAGCGCGCATTCTACAGACCTAACTTCTCAGGTCAACCGCTTTTTTGAAAAAAGTTGAAAAAAAGCGTTTTTCGAGCGAATAACGCGCAAAAAGGTTATTTAAGATACAATCCCACTACAACCTATTTACATTAATGCGGAGATAACATGCCAATTAAGTCCTATAAAGGAATTACCCCGACCGTAGGTAAAAGTAACTATATAGATGAAAGTGCAGTGCTATATGGCGATGTTGTCATGGGTGATGACGTAGGTATATGGCCTCTAGTGGCAGCGCGCGGCGATGTGAATCATATCCGAATTGGAGATCGCACAAATATTCAAGATGGTAGCGTACTGCATGTCACTCGAGTATCAGAAAAAAATCCCAAAGGATTTCCTTTGATAATTGGTGACGATGTAACCGTTGGCCACAAGTGTATGTTGCATGGATGCACATTGGGTAATCGTATTTTGGTGGGTATGGGTGCAATAGTGATGGACGGCGCTATCGTAGAGGACGATGTATTTATTGGAGCTGGCACTGTCGTTCCGCCGAACAAACGACTTCGCTCTGGATACCTTTATGTAGGTAACCCCATGGAAGAGAAGCGCAAATTAAGTGAAGCGGAAGTCGCCTTCTTAAAACAGTCTGCACTTAACTATGTAAAGCTTAAAGATGAGTATCTAGCAGAATAGTCAATGTTTTCGTTCGAGAGCACCCTCTAGAAATCATGCTACAGAATTAATGATACATTGCAGGGTCGACTCAACCCTGCAAAGTGGTCAAAAAAAAGCAAAACATGAAAGAGATTTATTACCCAAAGTAAAATGGGCAGCTGATAGGTGCAAGCTAGTGACAGCTTCTTAGATGTTAACCCCAAATACCTGTTTCTGTTTTGCCCACTTTTTGTGTTACAGCTGTTCCCTTAACTCTGTAATGACAGGTTGAATGTTTGGCATAAAATCAGTCCAAATTTTAAAACTCATTGCGGCCTGCCCCACCAGCATCCCTAACCCATCGCTTATCTTTGTTGCGCCGGCTCCTTTTGCCCATGCTAAAAAAGAAGTAGGTTGACTCGCATATACCATATCGTAAACCAAGTCAGCTTCAGCAACGACAGGGGCGGAAATGGGAGGTATTTGATTGTCTAAACTCAACGATGTGGCGTTGATGACAATATCAAAGCTATGCTCATCAATATCATCAAAATTTGTCGCAGTTAATGGAAGCGTGTGTTTAATGGTCTCACCAATCTCCACCAGCTCTTTGGCTTTTTGAACGGTTCGATTCGCAATAGTAATGGAATACGGATTTTGATTGATTAGCGCCCGAATAACACCGCGAGCGGCACCGCCAGCACCTAAGATAAGGATGGACTTACCATACAATTCTACATTTTGCCGCGAGATATCATTGATCAGCCCTACGCCATCGGTATTGTAACCTGCTAACGAACCGTCACTAAGTTTGGCAATGGTATTGACCGCACCAGCAAGTTTCGCTTCCTCACTGATAGTATGAACTAAACGACAGGCAAGTAACTTAAAAGGAGCCGTCACATTACACCCAGTTGCTTGCTTATGTGCAAAAAAGCGTTCTACATCACTGCAGAACTCTTCCTTAGTGGATAACTCTGCACTGTAATCAATAGTTAAATTCGCCTGTTTAGCAAAGGCTTGATGAATTAATGGAGAACGGCTTTGTTGGATCGGATTGCCAAAAACAGCGAACTTTTGCATCGATTCAAATCAGTTGTGACGTTTATCGATAATCTACCTCAAACCATACCAACAAAAAAGCTCCACGATGGGAGCTTTTTATATAACCGGTGTACTTTAGAACTTATATCCAATGGAAACGGTGTAAACCCATGGGTCAATAGTTACACTTTCTATTTTACCAATATCAGAGCCGCTTACTTTAAAATCAGCTTCAGTTTCAATATCGATATAGCGCACTGATGCATTTATAAACATATCGTCACTGAAGAAATAGTCGGCTCCAGCTTGCGCTGAAAAACCAAATGAAGCATCGAGATCAAGATCGGACACAACTGCACCGCCGGTCGCTGTTTCAATGACTCCCGCTGTTGCACCATTAAACTCTTCATCGAAAAAGATTGTATAGTTCAAGCCAACCCCAACGTAAGGTTGGAACTTGGCCGCTGGGTCAGCAAAGAAGTAGTTTGCTGTCACTGTTGGGGGTAGATGCTTGGTGCTAGCTAAATTTGTACCGTCACCTAAGTCGATATCGTGACTGAATGGCGTAGCAGCAAGCACTTCAACATTCCAATGCGGAGTAAAGAAGTACGCGACATTAAGACCAAGTTGGGTATTACTATCAACATTGACGCCACCCACGGTTTGACCACCCAAGGCAAAATCTGCTCCCCCCACTAAGATGTTTGTGCTGCTGTCATCGGGTGCAACAGTGGTAAGCCCACCTCGAACCAGAATGTCACCTTTTTCGTAGGCGAACGCTGCTGGGGCCAGAGTCATTGCGGCAAGTGCTAATGCTAGTGTTGTTTTTTTCATGTGTGTTTTCTCTATGTTTATATCTGTTGCGGGCACTATAAACAGCTATAGAGGGAAAAAGATTGATCTAGAACAAGACTAAAATCCCAGTTTTGAAACAACAGATTACGCTTGATCCAAATCAATAAGTAAGCCATTCCAAAAGGCTTAACACCGCAATTAGAAATAAATTCGAGTGCCCCGATTTTGCAAATGCTCACCGTGTTCTGCTTGTCGATAAGGCGAGCGATATTGCGCTGGTACGAATTCTTCGACAGCGTTGCCGGCTGATTATAACCGTGACTTTATGCTGGTAACGTTAAGGCTTTGTCGTCAACGTGCTAAAGCGACTCGAAAAGTCGAACAAGAACTTATAGCACCCAATCTCGCGGTACCAAATAGGCTTGCAGCTCTGCTTCTGGTGAGTGTGCCTCCGGTGTATAAGCATACTCCCAACGTGCCAGTGGTGGCATTGACATTAAAATAGACTCGGTTCTGCCGCCACTTTGTAATCCGAATAGCGTGCCGCGATCATAAACCAGATTGAATTCCACGTAGCGCCCACGGCGATAGAGTTGAAATTGACGCTCATGCTCCCCGAAAGGACGCGCCATGTTTCTCTGCACTATTGGCAGATAAGCATCCAAGTAGCCATTACCTACCGCCCGCATAAACGCAAATGATCGTTCAAAGCCCCATTCATTGAGATCATCAAAAAATAGTCCACCAACACCCCGTGTTTCATTACGGTGCGGCAGATAAAAGTACTTATCACACCAAGCTTTGTAGTCTGCATAAACGTTATCACCGAAAGGGTCGCACAAACTTTTTGCAACACTATGCCAATGCCGAACATCTTCTTCTTGTGGATAGAAGGGGGTTAAATCAAAGCCGCCACCAAACCACCATATTGGCGCTGCTCCCTCTTTCTCTGCAACAAAAAAGCGCACATTGGCATGCGACGTGGGGACATGAGGATTATTCGGGTGGATAACCAAAGATACGCCCATAGCTTGCCAATGACGCCCAGCTAATTCTGGTCTTGCCGCGGTCGCTGATGCAGGCATTTTGTCACCAAACACATGGGAAAAGTTAACTCCGCCTTGCTCTATTACGGTACCGCCTCTCAGCACACGCGAGCGGCCGCCGCCACCTTCTTCTCTTTGCCATTCGTCAATAATAAAATCTTTGCTGCCATCAATGCGCGACAAACCATCACAAATCGACGATTGAAGGTTTAACAAATAATCTTTAACGGCATCAATTTGGTCTTGCGAAATGGATTCTAATGACAGATTGGATTGGCTAGACATACTACTCACTTATCAATTGCTTTTCGCCACACTGAGTCTGTGGGCACACTAACTGGTTATCTATTTTTAGCAAAATGGGCCATTGGCATTTTTTGCAAGCCTGAGCCACGGGAGGATGATTTACGACATATTTGCAGTTTGGAAATTGATTACAACTATAAAAATGTTTGCCGAAGCGATTAGTCCGTTTTACCAAGTGCCCTTTATGGCACACTGGGCATTCAACTTGCGTATCGGCTTGCTGCTTTAATGACTCGATATGGTGGCATTCAGGCATGTTAGTACAGCCAATGAACAAGCCATAACGCCCCTTTTTGACCGCCAGCTCATGCCCGCACTCCGGACAGCTCGAGGAATCAATAACTTTAACCACATGAACTTCATTATCATGCAGGGGTTTCGTGTAATCACAGGTTGGATAGGTAGAACAACCTATGAACGCACCACTTTTGCCACGTTTAACAACTAATGGAGAACCGCATTCAGGGCAATCACCGAAGGCAGCACTTAACGCATGACTCGACGCACTGAAAAGTGCATGATTGATTTTGCTCACAGACAGCCTTGCTGTTGTTAGATGACCCTAGCGGTTAATGTAACACACCGCCACTTTCATCGAACAATAAATCTTCCATCTGCGCGTATGCGTTTTCTTTGCCTGGTACATTAAATAGCACCATCAAAACTACCCACTTTAGGTCTTCCAAGCAGAACTCAGCCGCGTCAATTTCCATTACGCGATCGATCACCATCTCTCGAGTGGCGCCGTCTAAAACATTCATCTGCTCTAAGAATAAAAGAAAGCCGCGACAGGTTGAATCCAAACGCATCTCTTCTTCGTGGGTATACATCCGCATGGGAGAAGCTACATTGCCTTTTGCAAGGTAAGGCTTAATGTCGGTTTCTTGCAGAGCCGCAAGTTTCTCTAACCACGCTAGCGCTTTATAGATTTCATCATGATGGAAACCGGCACGCACAAGCTCATCAGTCAACTCGTCTTGGTCGACACAGATTTCGCTTTCACTGTGGATAAGGTTTTCAAACAGATACATGAGGATATCGAACATATTATTTTCCCCTCAATTTAACGTAGCCTCCGGGTGTGGAAGCGACGAGACCTCGCAACTCATATTCTAATAATGCTGCCATTACCTCGTGGACCGGCAGTTTGCTGCGTTCGGTAATGATGTCGATAGATGTGACATCAAACTCTACACTATCTAACAAATCTGGGGTTGCCAAGAGAGAAATGGGACTTTTTTTAGCGGTTTCAATAGTGGGCATTAGAGCCAAATGGTTAAGCTCCTGAAATTCAATCAGAATATCCTCAACACAAGTCACTAATTTAGCGCCTTGTTGGATTAAAAAATGACAACCTTGCGATTGCTCAGTACGAATATTGGATGGAATCGCAAAAACTTCGCGATTCTGATCTAACGCTTGGCGAGCAGTAATAAGCGACCCGCTTTTTAGCGCAGCCTCAACCACCAGCACTCCCAGCGATAAGCCGCTAACAATGCGATTGCGGCGCGGGAAATGTGACTTATGCGGTGCGACTCCTGGATAGTATTCGCTAACGAGAAGTCCGCCTCGTTCTATGAGTTCCTGGTACAAGCGCTGATTTCGTTTTGGGTACACTTGATCAATCCCACAGCCGAGCACGCCAATGGTTTCTCCCGTCTGTTCAATAGCGCCCTTGTGGGCCTGTTGATCAATCCCCAATGCCATACCTGAAACAATGGTAAGTCCTGACTTCGCTAACTCCTGTGCAAACTGATAACCCAACGCTTTACCAGAGAAGGTAGGTTGTCGACAGCCAACAATTGCCACACAGCTTTGCTGCAGCAATGCAAGATTTCCCTGTACGAGTAAGACCAATGGGGGCGATGCAATTTCTTTTAACAGAGCGGGATAAGAGCTGTCTTCAATTGTAACCACCCAGCGCTGTAATTGCGGCTGATGCCAATTCATGGCCGCGGCTACGGGTGGTGGCGTTGTGTTGCCGAGAATGATTGCAATATGGGCTGCAGTGAATCCACAGGCCTGCAAAGTGTGCTCAGACAAGCGGGATAAGCCGTCTACTGAACATCCAGTCGCCGCTTGAACAGCAGCCCACTTCTGAGCACCGAATGAATAACTAAAAGCGAGTCGCAGATAAGCGTTGCGTATTGAATCGCTCACCCACGGTTGATGGTATGACAAGTCTCCTCCTTGAGACCCTCTCAGAATTAGTTACGGTTTTGCGACCAGCGCTCCATTTTTAATCAGTTCACTCGCACGGGTGATGATCGCGTAGCTGGCTTTATCGAACGTTTTAAAAACAATCAATTCACCAATTTTTACGGCTGGCTGCTGAATGGTCGAGCCATCTTGAAAAGCACCTTTAAGACGACTGGACTCGCCTTCGTATTTTGGATCGTCACCGTCGTATATATCAGGGCCTTTCAAATAAATGCCCATAACTGTGCCAGCACTGATATCGTCAGCGCCAATATCAATGATAACCACGTCATGTTTACCGAGCAGATCGCGTTGATGTAAATTACCCACCACTTCTGCACGTTGACGGCCACTCGCCGGCACTAGCTCCATATCTTGCGGCTCAACTTTTTGTGCTGTATACAAACGGTCGCCACGCATCGCTTCGTAATTACTTTGTTTAACCCGAACCATCCACTCACTGTCGGGTTGAGCATCCGTTAATGTTCCATCAGCAACATGGCGTACCTGCATACCAATGGAGTTCCCAAAGCGGTCGAATACTTCGTTTTGCTGCCTCACAATGACAAACTCATCTGCCGAACGCCCACGAGCTTTGGCAAGCACAACGTCGTCATTCACGAAACGAATATCTCCGAAACTATTCCCAAGGATATGCGGTAGTCGCTCATATTCAGCTTCAGATAAGATCATGTCGTTATTCAAGTAGGGAGAAATAACGCTCCAAGGGAGCAACGGGATTGCCCCCGTTTTGGTCGAGCGATTAGCACTTGGCGACAGGGTAACGACGCGTTTTTCTGGTCGGTCAACAACCAACACTGGCTGACCGTCCCGCCACTGTAACGTCAACAGATCACCTGGATAGATCAAATGCGGATTCAAGATTTGCGTATTTGTGCGCCATAGCTCAGGCCACAACCAGGGCTTCTCCAGAAATAGATTAGAAATATCCCACAGGGTATCGCCCTGCTTAACTTCGTATTGCTCAGGCGCACTGTCTTTCACTTGAACTTGCTGTGCAAAGCACCACATTGGTAGAAAGACCAATAACGCTAAGACTTTCAAACTTGGTTTAAACATACCTTCCCCATGAGGTTGTAATTTAATCCATTACCGGATGTCTATTAATTGGTTATCGGGCATTCTCGACAATACCTAAGAAAGCTCGCACCCAATTACCGTTATGCGTTAGAATAATAGTGTTTTAACCCCTGTAAAGCGTGTTATGCCACGTTTAGTATAGGAATTGATACTGAATTAAAGTGTAGTTGAAAAATATCATGGCAATATTAGAAGTTTTAAGTTTTCCCGATGAACGCTTGCGCACCGTCGCCGAACCGGTTGCAGCCGTAGACGATGGCATTAAGCAATTAGTTGCCGACATGTTCGAAACTATGCGCGAAGAAAACGGTATCGGTCTGGCCGCGACACAAGTGAATGTGCATAAACGTGTGGTCGTAATGGACGTTTCTGAAGAGCAAAATGAGCCGCGCGTGTTTATCAATCCTGAAATTATCGAGAAGAAGGGCTCGACGGTCAGCGAAGAAGGCTGTCTATCTGTGCCGGGTAATTATGCCAAGGTTGATCGCGCGGAATGGGTAAAAGTGCGCGCACTGGACGCCGATGGTAAAACCTTCGAGCTCGAAGCCGATGGTTTGTTGGCAATTTGTATTCAGCATGAGCTTGACCACCTTAAAGGTGTGTTATTTGTAGATTACTTATCACCGCTTAAGCGCCAACGCATCCGCAAGAAATTAGAAAAAGAAGCGCGTTTGGCGGCGCGAGCCTAACACCAAAGAGGGATAAGTCATTGCGCGTTATTTTTGCCGGCACGCCGGATTTTGCTGCGACTCACTTACAAGCCTTACTTGCATCTGACCATGAGGTCGTCGCAGTCTATACACAACCAGATCGGCCCGCCGGTCGCGGTAAGAAGTTGCAAGCCAGTCCGGTCAAGCAATTAGCAGAAACAAACCAAATTCCTGTTCATCAACCAAGCAGCTTAAAAGACATAGAAGCACAACAGCAATTAGCTGAAATCCACTGCGATATTATGGTGGTGGTTGCCTACGGTCTTTTGTTGCCCAAAGCGGTTCTTGAGATTCCTCCATTGGGTTGTGTCAATGTACACGGTTCCATATTACCTCGTTGGCGCGGAGCAGCACCTATCCAGCGTGCCATTTGGGCTGGAGACTCTGAAAGCGGTGTTACCATAATGCAAATGGACGAAGGCCTCGATACTGGCGCAATGCTGCATATTCAAACCACGCCAATCAGCAGTGAGGAAACCAGCGCGTCGTTGTATAACCGACTGGCCGAAATTGGTCCTCAAGCGTTGATCCGCTGCCTCGATGATTTTTCAGCGCTAACCCCAGTGACGCAAGACGAAGATCTAGCGACTTACGCAAAAAAATTAAGCAAACAAGAGGCTCGTATTGATTGGTCGCTATCAGCAGCACAACTTGAACGCAACGTACGAGCCTTTAATCCATGGCCGGTGGTCTGGTTCGAAGTCGGTGAAACAGCCCTTAAGGTTTGGGCAGCGTCTACGCTGCCTGACACCACAAACAAGAGCCCAGGAACGATAGTAAGTGCCGACAAACACGGTATCCGCGTGGCAACTTCAGAGGGGCTATTTTGTATTACTGAGTTACAAGTCCCAGGTAAAAAACGAGCACACGTAAGTGATATTCTCAATGCCAAAGGTGATTGGTTCGAACCAGGAACTCTGCTCTCGTGAATCCACAAAAAGTTGGACGAGCACTACGCGCAGACTCCGCAAAAGTTCTGTTCGCAATTTTAGAACAAAACAAATCCAGCCGCGGATTGCTCAGTGATGTGCAACAACATTATCGCGATGCTCGCGATAAAGCCTGGCTACAAGAGGTCGTTTTTGGCGTATTGCGACAATTGCCTACGTTACAGTTTTGGTTGAGACAGCTACTAGAGAAACCATTAAAGGGTAATAAGAAGGTTGTTGAGCACTTGTTATTGGTTGGCTTGTATCAACTTGCCTTTACCCGAGTGCCGGCACACGCCGCGATTGGCGAAACAGTGAACGCCTGTCAAAGCTTAAATGCTGCTGGGCTTAAGGGCCTAGTTAATGCTATTTTGCGGGAGTTTCAGCGCAGCGAATTAGCGCAACAGCTACCCACTGGCGCCGCAGCTCAAGCTGGCTTACCTAACTGGCTATTCAAACAAATAAGCACAGCTTACCCTGCTCAATCAGAAGCTATTGTGCAGCAGATGAATACCAAAGCTCCGCTGTGGTTGCGAGTAAATCGACAACAAATCACACGGGACGAATACACTCACCACTTGGTTACTGAAGGGATAGCATTTACCCTGCCGCCAGACCATGTTGATGGAATAATCTTGAACCAAAATATCGATGTTACTGCATTGCCAGGCTACAACGAAGGTCAATTTGCGGTGCAAGATGGTGCGGCTCAACTAGCGGTAGATTATTTGCAGCCACAAGCTCACGCGCGCGTATTAGACTGCTGCGCCGCTCCCGGCGGCAAGACCTGTCACATGCTCGAGCGTCAACCAAGCATTACCTGTACGGCTATTGATAACGATGCTTCACGACTTCTGCGTGTGAAGGAAAATTTGCAACGTTTACAACTGCAAGCCGAGGTCGTGTGTGCAGATGCCGCTAACTTGGCAGAATGGTGGGATAATCACCCATTTGATGCCATTTTACTTGATGCTCCGTGCTCAGCGACCGGTGTTATTCGGCGCCACCCTGATATCCGCTGGTTACGTCAAGCAAGTGATATTGAAGCTTTGGTCAATTTGCAACAATTGTTATTGCAGCGTCTCTGGCAAACCCTACGTCCGGGCGGAACATTACTCTACGCTACTTGCAGTATCCTGCCGCAAGAAAACCAACAGCAAATTGAGCAATTTCTCGCAATAACTCCTGATGCTTCTGTTTGTACCACTACCCATGGTGACAGTATCGGCAGACAAATACTGCCGGGAGAAAGTCAAATGGATGGCTTCTATTACGCTAGACTGATAAAGTCAAAACTCAAGAATAAGAATAATCCTACTGGTGAGTAGTCAATGAAAATTATCATCGTTGGTGCTGGACAAGTTGGCGGAACGCTTGCAGAAAACTTAGTCGGTGAAAAAAACGAAATTACGATAATTGACGCCGATGGTGAACGCTTACGCGAATTACAAGATCGCCTCGATCTTAAAGTAGTGACTGGCTATGGCTCGCATCCTGACGTTTTAAGGCAAGCCGGCGCTGAAGATGCTGACATGTTAATTGCGGTAACCAATAGCGATGAAAGTAACATGCTCGCCTGTCAGGTTGCGCACTCACTGTTTAATACCCCCACCAAAATTGCTCGTGTGCGCTCTGAAGAATATTTGTTGTATCAAGAAGACCTTTTTGATTCCACTCATATTCCTATTGATCATGTAATTGCACCGGAGCAACTAGTAACCAAAGCGATCAAGCGACTCATTGATTATCCCGGTGCTTTGCAGGTTGTTGAGTTTGGTGATGGCAATGCGAGTCTGGTCGCAGTAAAAGCGTATTATGGTGGACTTTTGGTTGGCCATGCCTTGTCTGCACTCAAAGAACACATGCCCAATGTAGAAACTCGCGTGGCAGCCATTTATCGACGCGGTAAACCCATTCGTCCACTGGGTTCGACCATTATAGAGGCCGATGATGAAGTGTTCTTCATTGCTGCAACCAAGCACATCCGTGCAGTAATGAGTGAGCTACAGAAACTCGAATCGAGCTACAAACGCATTATGATTGCGGGTGGCGGATTGATCGGTGCAGGGTTAGCCAAGCGTCTCGAACACAAGCATTCAGTTAAGCTGATTGAATACAATCAGGAGCGTGCCCGCTATTTGGCCGCCCATCTGGACAAAACCATTGTGTTTAGTGGTGACGCTTCAGACGCCGAACTGCTTAGCGAAGAAAATGTTGAACAAGTAGACGCCTTTATCGCCGTGACCAATGACGACGAAGCAAACATAATGTCTGCTATGCTCGCGAAGCGTATGGGCGCTAAGAAAACCATGGTACTTATTCAGCGCAGTGCGTATGTTGATCTTGTGCAAGGCGGTGAAATTGATATTGCTGTATCCCCGCAACAAGCCACAATTTCGGCTTTATTAACCCACGTACGCCGTGGTGATATTGTTAACGTATATTCGCTCAGACGCGGCGCAGCTGAAGCCATTGAAGCGATTGCCCATGGTGACGAAACAACTTCTAAAGTTGTTGGCCGTCAAATCCGGGATATTAAACTTCCACCTGGCACCACAATTGGTGCAGTTGTGCGCGAAGATTCTGTGATCATCGCGCATAGCGACACTAAGATTGAAGCTAATGATCACGTGATCATGTTTTTGGTCGACAAGAAATTCATTGGTGACGTTGAAAAGCTATTCCAACCGAGCGCATTCTTTTTTGGCTAAACGCCTTTAACCTCACTGTAATTTTTATCTCGCTACACCATTCTAGCTGAGCATAGCGAGATACATAGCGTGACGGCTTAACTGCGCCAAAAGGTGGGAGAGAACAGCACCAGCAAGGAAAATATTTCCAAGCGTCCAAATAACATCGCCAGCACTAGCAACCATTTACCCGAATCGCTTACGTCGGCATAAGTTCCAGCTACACTACCTAGGCCTGGACCTAGGTTATTTAACGTAGCTGCAGTTGCAGTGAAGGCTGTAATGTTATCTAAGCCGGTTGCTATCAGACCGATCATGATAACCACAAATACGATTGCGTAGGCAGAGAAAAACCCCCAAACGGCTTCAACCACCCGCTCTGGCATTGAGCGGTCTCCAAGTTTAACCGCATATACCGCGCGCGGGTGGATCAAGCGATCAACCTCTCGCTTACCTTGCAAGAACAGCAAGAACACTCGAATGACTTTCAAGCCACCACCCGTTGAACCGGCACAACCGCCAATAAAGCTGGAAAAGATCAGAAGTATAGGTAAATACGCAGGCCATTCTGAAAAATTAGTCGTAGCGAAACCCGCCGTAGTACTGATAGATACCGCTTGTAACATGGCCTGATCAAGTGCAGTTTCAGCAGTATCGTAATAATTTTCACCGACAAGAACCAAAAAACAAACGGTGATCAGCGTAAATTGAATGGCAAAAAACGCTTTAAATTCAGGGTCGCGCCAATAGTTGTTCAGTGACCGCGAGGTAGCTGCGGCAAAATGTAATGAGAAATTCAGTGCTGCTATCCAGAGGAAAACGACACACACAATATTCACCAAAGGACTGTTGAAGTAACCTAAACTGGCGTCGTAGGTACTAAAGCCTCCTATTGCAATGGTGGAGAACGCATGACAAACCGCATCGAACAAATTCATTCCGGCAAACCAATAGGCTACGGTGCACGCCGTGGTTAAAGCCAAATAAATATACCAAAGTTGTTTTGCGGTATCAGCAATACGCGGGGTCATTTTGGAATCTTTCACTGGTCCTGGAGTTTCCGCACGATAAAGCTGCATGCCCCCAACGCCCAATATAGGCAATATGGCAACGGCTAGTACGATAATCCCCATGCCGCCAAGCCATTGTAATTGCTGGCGGTAGAACTGTACGGCCTTGGGTAAGTACTCAATACCTTCAATAACCGTTGCACCTGTTGTCGTCAGCCCAGAAAATGACTCGAAGAAAGCATCGGTAAAGCTCATTTCGGGTTGTTCTAACAGCACAAATGGCAAAGCACCGAAGCTCGCAAGCACCGTCCAAAATAAAACAACGATCAAAAACCCTTCTTTAGCACGCAAATCTGATCGATTGAAACGGTTTGGATACCAAAACAACGTGCCGGTAATAATACATAGGAAAAATGCGAGGATAAAAGGCAGACCGCTGCCGTCTTTATAGATCAGTGAAACCAACGCAGGCGGGATCATTGTCACGCTGAACAGAGCAACCAGCAAACCTAGGATGCGGACAATTGACCGATATTGCATGTAATTATTTTTTCCAGCGCAACAAAAAGGGGCTTAGCAAGATTATGGTGATATGCACCACAAACTTAAAGTTTTTTTATCGTACACAAGTCCACGGAAAATGCACTTATGCATTTATGTGAGTTTTTAATAATCAAAAATGTTAAAAAATATTAACAAATGCTGTTTTATTCTCTTGGTAATGTGCTAGATTACTCAGCCGATTTGAAATGTCGATGTAGTCGAAATTTCAATATCCACAGGATAAAAAAACAACAATTTAGGTAAATCCCTCAGTTCAAACGTCGAATTTATCCATACAAAACAACAGCTTGATAGAAGTTAAATAGTTTATCGGCTTTCTGTTTGCTTGCCTAAATATCAGCTTACTAACAGAGTTATCCACAACTCACTCCAAAAGCAATTTCAACTTTTACATCATGGTTAAAGTACAGCGAATATGGCATTCTACGTGCACTGATTGCTGAGAAAATTTTCATGTCTACACACAAAAATCCTCCTTTTATACTAATTGATGGCTCTTCTTATCTGTTTAGAGCGTTCCATGGCATGCCTCCCTTGACCAATTCAAAAGGACAAGACACCGGAGCAATCTATGGCGTGATCAATATGCTAAAAAGTTTGCTCAAGGAATACCAACCTACCCATATTGCAGTGGTTTTTGACGCCAAAGGTAAAACCTTTCGAGATGATATCTATCCAGAATATAAGGCAAACCGGCCGCCAATGCCTGAAGAGTTGCGGCAGCAAATAGAGGCACTCCATCAAATCATCAAAGCGATGGGATTACCTATTATCGTTGAGCCCAACGTAGAGGCCGACGACGTTATTGGTACGCTAGCCAAACAAGCCGGAGAACAGGGTATCAATACGCTGATCAGTACCGGTGATAAAGATATGGCTCAATTAGTGAATGAGCACGTGACATTAATCAATACTATGACAAATCAACTCATGGATATTGAAGGTGTAAAGCAAAAATTCGGAGTGCCGCCTGAACTGATTATCGACTTTCTCGCGTTGAAAGGAGACAAGGTCGACAATATCCCGGGAGTGCCTGGGATAGGCGATAAAAGTGCGCAAGGCTTGCTCAATGGTATCGGTGGGATAACAGAGATCTACGCTAACTTGGATAAGATTGCTGAGCTGGATTTTCGTGGCGCGAAATCACTAGGCAATAAAATGGCTGAGTATCAAGAGCAAGCATTGTTGTCGTATGAACTTGCAACCATTGCGGTTGATTTGGACTTGGAATACTCCCCCACTACATTAACGCCTACAGTTCCCGATTATCAGGCCTTAGCGACACTCTATACCGAATACGAATTTAAGCGTTGGTCGCAAGAAGCAAATCAACAAATAAGCGGGGGCTCAGCCAACACGCATGCTGATGGTGAAGAGGCCATTGACACAGAAGCATCGTCCCCCTCAGACAACAAATTTGAGCCCGGTGAGTACGAAACAATCACCACACAAGCTCAATTGGACAATTGGCTCACAAAGCTTAAGGATGCAAATTTATACGCCATTGATACGGAAACGACGAGTTTGGATTACATGCAAGCTGAGTTAGTTGGATTCTCATTTTGCTGTGAGCTCGGACAGGCGGCTTATTTACCTCTCGCCCATGATTATCCTGGCGCACCCGAGCAACTAGACCGCGCACAGGTACTGCAACAATTGAAACCTATCTTAGAGGATCCAACAGCTAAGAAAATTGGTCAACACATTAAATATGATATGAATGTGTTAGCCAACTACGATATCCATCTTCGCGGAGTTGCCTATGACACCATGTTAGAGTCTTATGTACTCAACAGCGTTGCTAGCCGACACGATATGGATACATTGGCCCTTGCCCATCTTGGGCATTCCACGATCAGCTTTGAAAGTGTGGCAGGTAAAGGCGCCAAGCAGCTCACTTTTAATCAAATAGCGCTCGAACAGGCCGCGCCTTATGCCGCAGAAGATGCAGAGGTTACTTTTGCTCTGCATCATGCGCTATGGCCTAGTGTTGATGGCGTATCTACTCTACAGCAGGTTTATAGCGACATTGAACACCCTCTTATTGAGGTTTTGGCATGCATGGAACAAACCGGAGTATTGATCGATAGTCAACGACTAAATCAACAATCACAAGATCTCGCTCAACGCATTATGGAGCTCGAAAAGGAAGTACATGCTGAAGCTGGTGAAGCGTTTAATCTGGGCTCAACTAAACAGTTACAACACATCTTATTTGACGTACTGGAATTACCGATTGTAAAGAAAACGCCAAAAGGCGCACCATCAACCTCCGAAGAGGTATTGCAGGAACTGGCATTAGAATATCCTTTGCCCAAGTTAATTATGGAATATCGCGGGCTAACCAAATTAAAAAACACCTATACAGACAAGCTTCCAAAGATGATAAATCATCGTACGGGCCGCGTGCATACCTCCTATCATCAAGCGGTTACGGCAACTGGACGGTTATCTTCAACTGAGCCTAACTTGCAAAACATTCCCATTCGAACAGCGGAAGGTCGGCGTGTAAGACAGGCGTTTGTTGCCCGCCCGGGATTTAAAATAGTCGCAGCGGATTACTCACAGATTGAACTGCGCATTATGGCTCACTTATCTGAGGATAGCGGCTTACAAAAGGCCTTCGCTGAAGGCAAAGACATTCATGCGGCGACTGCGGCTGAAGTTTTTGCTACTCCCCTAGACGACGTTTCTACCGATCAACGTCGGAGCGCAAAAGCAATAAACTTTGGCTTGATTTACGGCATGTCAGCTTTTGGGTTAGCCAAACAACTCAATATTCCACGCCACGACGCACAGCATTATATGGATACCTACTTTGAACGCTATCCAGGTGTATTGACTTATATGGAACAGACCCGCGAAAACGCTAAAGCCGATGGTTATGTAACCACTGTATATGGTCGACGCTTGTATTTACCGGATATAAAAGCCAGCAATGGTGCTCGGCGTAAAGGTGCAGAAAGAGCTGCTATTAATGCACCAATGCAAGGCACCGCTGCAGATATCATTAAGAAAGCAATGATCGCCGTGCATAATTGGGTCTCTGACCAAGAGGAAGACTCTATTTACATGATAATGCAAGTGCATGACGAATTGGTTTTTGAAATAAAAGAACAATTTATAGATGGTTATGTAAATAAAATTACAGAAATCATGGAGAATGCCGTTTCCCTATCCGTCCCGCTAGTTGTCGAAGCAGGCGTTGGCGATAACTGGGATGAGGCACACTAAGAGGATTAGGCTCGCCAAAATTTGTGTAATTTTATTACAAAAAACTTGCAATATTACTCCCCTGCGCTAAACTTTGCGTTGTAGGGTACAGAGGTTAACAAATTTTGTGTTTCAACCTTTGATTTGGCCCCAGCGCTTGTCGCTGGGGTTTTTTTATGCGCGAAAGAAAATTTTTTGAATTAATTTGAACTATTTAAAAACTCAAAGACTCTTATCTTCGGTTTTTGTGTGTTTTCTCTGAAGTCCTGTTGCCCCGCTTATACAGCGGGGTTTTTTTATTCTTTTGACTCAATCCCCATCCATGTATGTAATGTGTTTTCCAAGTCAGGTAAGCCCAAACGATTCAATGAAGAAAAACACTTAACGGTTACATCGCCACAAAATGCTAGTGCCGCCTCCTGAGTAAACATCAATTGCTGTTTGCGCTTACCGCTTTTTAATTTATCCGCTTTGGTTAACAGAGCTAAAACTGGAATATTTGCCGAAACTGCCCAATGAATTAACTCCTGGTCTAGATCTTTAAATGGATGGCGAATGTCCATTAGCACCACCAACCCTTTTAGTGATTTACGCTTTTGCAAATATTCTGCTAACGCTTGCTGCCACTTTTTCTTCATAGCGATTGGCACTTTGGCGTAACCGTAGCCGGGTAAATCAACCAAACGCTTACCTTCATCTAGCTCAAACACATTGATCATTTGAGTTCGGCCCGGCGTTTTACTGGTTCTGGCTAAACTCTTCTGCCGTGTTAACGTATTCAGCGCACTACTTTTCCCGGCATTGGAGCGGCCAGCAAATGCAACTTCAATACCGGTATCATCGCCGAGATGTCGAATATCGGGCGCACTAAGGGCAAATTTTGCTTGTGTAAAATAGGTCATCTGTTGTCCATTGCATCACGCTAAGCGTTCAAAACAGGGCGACACTCGCAGTAAAACCAGATAAATCTGCACTATTTATGTGCTAATAGGTTTTTCTGACGAATGAAACGTGTAAAATGTGAATGTTATCACGCTTTTAGGGTAACTTTTTAATTGCGGAAGAATAGATTTATGAAAAAACTTGGTTTGCTATTTTGTGTTGCAATACTTTCTACCAGTGGAGCCATCGCTCAAGAAAGTATGCAAGGTGATCCTGAAGCAGGAAAAGCTAAATCAGCAGCCTGCGCCGCGTGTCATGGTGCTGACGGTAACAGCATTATTGATATGAACCCTAAGCTAGCGGGTCAGCATGCGAGCTATCTAGTCAAGCAGCTACAGGATTTTAGAACGGCGTCTCAGACTGGCGGTTCTGAAGGACGTAATAACGCTGTGATGAATGGGTTTGCTGCAGGCTTATCTGATCAAGACATGCTGGATATTGCTGCATATTTTGCAAGCCAAGATATGAAACCAGGCTCTACACCTGAAGACATGATCGATGCTGGCGCTGCACTTTATCGTGGTGGTGATGCTGAACGTGGTATTACAGCCTGTATTGCTTGTCACGGTCCAAAAGGTAATGGTATGGGCTTGGCTAACTTTCCAGACATCAGCGGTCAACACGTAACCTATACTAAAACACAGTTAGAAATGTTCCGCTCTGGTCAGCGCGCTAATGACCTGAACGGCATGATGCGTGATATCGCGAAGAAATTAACTGACGAAGATATCGAGTTATTATCTAATTATGTCAGTGGTTTACATTAACCCGTCAAAATTTTGTCGGTTTTTTTTGTAAAAAAGTTGTAATAAAAATAATTTGCTGTATTCTACTTGGCAAATCAGATGCAAGCGCTTTTCGTCGAACAACAATAATATAGCGTTAAGCGGGCAGATGAGAGTTACAGGAAGATTTAATAAAGCGTCAGGAAGACCCAAAACAATTTAAATACTCTGTAAACAATAATAAAAAGAAGAGTTTTCCAGGAAGGAATAAAGCACACGACGTGCACAATGGGAGAAGTGTCATCTGACACTGACAAATAAGGTGAAAGCGTATGCTCTCACCTTTTTTTCTTTCTAGCCCCAATAGATATGATCTGCCCAAATTGCCAAAGCCTCGATATCGAATTCTTCCATCAAGATAAAAGGCGTTCGTACTTTCATTGTCTCCAGTGTGAATTGGTTTTTGTTGATCCGACTCAACTACCTCCTCTAACTACAGAAGAGCGGGAGTATTCATTACACAATAACAGTGATAGCGACGATGGGTACCTACGTTTTCTCGATAGGGCAAGACTGCCGTTGCTAAAACATATCCCTTTAAATGCGTACGGCATCGATTTTGGATCAGGCCCCAACCCAGTGCTAGCGAGGCGTTTGATTAACGATGGTTATCGAGTCGACGTATATGATCCCATTTTTGCACCTAATAAACATTGGCTTGAACGTAGCAAAACCTATGACTTCATAGTGTCTACCGAAGCTATTGAGCATTTTCACAAGCCCCATAAAGAATGGCAGCTGTGGCTTCGTTTACTGCGACCGAATGGGCACTTAATCATCATGACTAAACGTTGGCTTTCCAAAGCCCGTTTTAGTACCTGGCATTATAAGAATGACCCAACACATGTAAGCTTTTTTAGCCTTCGAACATTTGAGTACTTGGCTCAGCGTGATGGATTAACAATTAAATTTACCAGCGACGATGTAGTAGTGATGCAGCGAATTGCGACTCAGGATATAATCACTGATTAATTCATTCATAGGAAATAACCGATGCCTCGCGTTAAAAAATCTCGTAAAGGCGGTCCTATTGGCGTCCGAAAATCAACCAATACCGATCACAGAAAGCCGCCTCGTGACAATTCGACGTCCAAACCCAAGCGTAAAAAAGGCAAAGCGCCCGGGTCGCGACATAATGTTGAATCCGTTGCACCGAAAAAAATAGAAACGAACGTCAATTCTGACAAGCGCATTGGCAGTAAAAAACCCGTACCGCTGATCGTTACCAAAGCACCGGTAACAAAGAAAAAGTTAAGAACTTATGCCACCCCACGTCAAGAGCTCGCAGCGCTCGAAGCTGACGATCGCTTTAATGCGTTGCTCGATAAAGTAGATGATGGGCAATCACTAACAATAGAAGAGCAAGAGTGGTTAGACGGTAAACTAGAACGCCATCAGATCCTATGCGAATTGCTCGGTATCAAACCGGATGAAGAGGAAAACGTAGATAAAGATGATCCTTTTGCGCAGCTAGACGCTATCCGAATAGACGATTTTAACGACGAGAAATGATGCAATTATTACTAATTGGGTTAGCACTCTGTATTATTGCAGGGTTAAGTTTTTATGCCGGCAGGTTGCTGTTTCAACTCAAGCAACAAAATGCGCGACAACAGCGCGTGCGCACGAAACGGATCGAGACGATAATAGAAAGCGTTCAAACCATTGCACTTGCGATGCAACAGCAGCAATGTAATCTTTCTGAAGGAGTGATTCGGCTAACCCACTTGTTGGAAGCAATTCCACTTAATCCGGCGCCAGATTATCGCCAAGACTATCCCGCAGTATTTGCGCTTTATGACCAAATCAAACACTTCCCAACGCACAATGCGCGTAACAGTTTGAGCAAATCAGAGCGTCGTCAGCAAGACAAAGAACGAGAGCAAATTGAGTCAGACTATGAGTCGCAAGTCCTGCGCGAAGTTGATGCGCTTAAGCAATTTAGTATCGACATCTGACTCAGCGACGAGCTAAATTGCAAACCTCTGAATAACAGTGACAATCGGTGGTGTGGTCGTTCACCATGCCCACTGCTTGCATAAATGCATAGCAGATTGTGGTACCAACAAAATTGAATCCAGCTTTCTTAAGCGCCTTAGCCATTGCGTCAGACTGCGCGGTGTTAGTTGGTACTTGGCTAAGCTCTTCCCACTGATTGACTACCGTCTGATGTTCCGTGAACTGCCAGATAAAGTCGCTGAAAGATTGCTTTTCTGAAAGTTTAAGGTAAGCATTGGCATTGCGGATAATCGACTGAATTTTCAGTTTGTTACGCACGATACCAGGGTCTTGCATTAAGCGTTCAACATCTTCACTTGTTAGCGTTATGATTTTCTCAGGTTCAAAATTGTAGAAAACCTTCTCGTAGTTTCCTTGCTTTTGCAAAATGGTAAACCAAGACAGTCCAGCTTGCTGACCATCAAGGCATAATTTAGCAAATAGCTCTTTAGCATCTAATACTGGCCTGCCCCACTGTGTATCATGATATTGCTGGTACAGCGGGTGCGAACTCACCCAGCTGCAGCGTGTCAGTGCCGGACTGTCGCAGGCATAGTTTGACATAGTGATTTCCTAACGTTTGGGGCTACTTAAAAGAGCGTTGAAAATGTATACTATGCCACTTTATTTAACATTGGTCATAGAGCTGATTTAGCAGCATGCAAAAATTCGATATTAAAACCTTTCAGGGCTTAATTTTAGCCTTGCAAGATTATTGGGCGCGCCAAGGTTGCGTGATCATTCAACCTCTCGATATGGAAGTTGGTGCGGGTACATTTCACCCAATGACATTTCTTCGTTCTCTCGGTCCAGAGCCAATCAGTAGTGCCTATGTACAGCCATGTAGACGACCTACCGATGGACGTTATGGCGAGAACCCAAACCGATTGCAGCATTACTATCAGTTTCAAGTCATGCTCAAGCCGTCACCGGATAATATTCAAGAGCTCTATTTAGACTCTCTTAAAGAATTAGGGTTTGATCCGTTAGTTCATGATATTCGCTTCGTTGAAGATAACTGGGAATCTCCCACGCTCGGCGCTTGGGGTTTAGGTTGGGAAGTTTGGTTAAACGGCATGGAAGTAACCCAGTTTACCTACTTTCAGCAGGTCGGCGGACTTGAATGTAAGCCAGTTACAGGCGAGATTACTTATGGTCTTGAGCGATTAGCCATGTACATTCAAGGTGTCGACAGTATATATGATTTGGTTTGGACGAATGGTCCAATGGGCACCGTTACCTATGGCGACGTATTCCACCAAAACGAAGTAGAGCAGTCGACTTACAATTTTGAATTTGCCAATGTCGAAACATTATTCAATGACTTTGATAACTGTGAGAAAGCAAGTCAACTTTTAATAGAACAAGGACTTGCTTTGCCTGCCTATGAGCAAGTTATGAAAGCCTCGCATGCGTTTAACTTACTGGACGCTCGTCACGCCATTTCTGTCACCGAGCGGCAACGTTATATCTTACGTGTGCGAACACTCGCGAAAGCCTGTGCAGAACAATATTATGCGAGCCGTGAAGCGCTTGGATTCCCTATGTGCCAGAAGGAGCAGTAAATTATGCGCACAGACATCTTATTAGTAGAATTGGGTACTGAAGAGCTTCCACCAAAAGCACTCAAAAAATTAGCCGAGGCTTTTTTACAAGGATTCAAAGACGCATTAGATGCGGCCGAATTAGATTACACGAACGCAAACTATTACGCCGCTCCACGCCGCTTAGCGTTGTTGGTTGAGGGCCTGGAATATTCCCAAGCCGATAAAATAGTCGAAAAGCGAGGGCCTGCGATTAACGTAGCATTTGATAGTGACGGAAATGCAACAAAGGCTGCAGAAGGTTGGGCACGTTCAAACGGTATCACTGTGGCTGAAGCGGAAAGACTAAAAACTGATAAAGGCGAGTGGTTGCTGTATAAGGCAATGCAATCAGGTGAAACATTGCATGAATTACTCCAAGGACTAGTCGAAAAGGCGCTTAGTAGATTACCGATCCCTAAAGTTATGCGCTGGGGAAGTTCAGATGCACAGTTTATTCGACCAGTACATACTGTGTGTGCCCTGTACGGCGCTGATGTTATCTCGATTGAGTTGTTCGGTCACAAGTCTGATCGTTTTGTGTTGGGGCACCGTTTTCACAGCCAAGGCAAAGTATGCATCGACAGTGCTAGCGATTACGTCGCCACGATGAGAGATTCTTTTGTTCTAGCCGACTTTGCAGAGCGTCGTGCAAGTATTGCCGAACAACTGCAGTCAGAAGCCAATGGACTAGGCCTAACTCCTGATTATGATGATGCGCTGCTGGATGAAATTGCATCATTGGTCGAGTGGCCAGTGGTATTGCAGGCTAGTTTTGGCAAAGCCTTTTTAGAAGTGCCTAAAGAAGCGCTGATTTACACGATGAAGGATGATCAAAAATATGTGCCTTTGTTGGATACATCCGGACAGTTAGCCTCTACGTTTTTGTTTGTGTCTAATATCGAAAGCTCCGATCCTAGCCAGGTTATCACAGGCAATGAGCGCGTCATAAGACCGCGTCTAGCAGATGCACAGTTCTTTTTTGAAACCGACAAAAAGACAACACTGGCATCACGTATTGGGTCATTAAGTACGGTCCTGTTTCAGAAAAAATTAGGGACCTTAGCAGAAAAATCAGAGCGAATCGCCGAAAATGCTGCGGTCATTGCTGAGCTGCTGGGAGGCGATGCGCAAGCAGCAAGACGTGCTGGTGAGCTGTGTAAAACCGATCTGATGACAAATATGGTTATGGAGTTCCCTGATGTACAAGGCGTTATGGGTATGCATTACGCCTTGCATGACGGTGAAAGTAACGCCGTTGCAAACGCATTGTTTGAGCAGTATTTACCACGATTTGCTGGCGATAAAGTTGCCACTAACCCAGTAAGTATTAGCTTAGCCTTGGCAGATAAGCTCGATACATTAGTAGGTATTTTTGGAATTGGCCAGTTGCCTAAAGGCGATAAAGATCCGTTCGCATTACGCAGAGCAGCAATCGGTGTTCTAAGGACAATCATAGACAACGAATTAGACCTCGATTTGGGTGTGTTAGTAGACAATGCTTACGAAACGTTAAAGAGCAAACTGTCTAACACCGAATGCAAGACACAAGTAATACAGTTTATATTTGCACGTCTTAATGCATTGTATCAGGACAAAGGGGTTTCTGTGGATGTGCTACAGGCTGTATCTGCGCTAGCACCTACTCGCCCATCAGATTTCGATGCCAGGGTTCGCGCTATTAGCACATTCAAAGCCTCAGCAGAGGGAGAATCCTTAGCTGCTGCACATAAGCGTACTGCTAATATTCTCAATAAAAATGCTGAAGCGATTGGTGCCGCAAGTGTTTCACAAGATTTATTATTAGAATCTGAAGAATCTGATTTGTTCCAGACTCTCGCAGCTATAAGCCCACTTGTGCAGGACGCAATTAGTAAAGGCGACTATAGTTTTGCGCTTAATCAAATCGCAAGTTTGAAAGCATCTGTTGATGGCTTCTTTGATAACGTAATGGTTATGGCAGAGGACGAAGCACTGAGGGCAAATCGACTAGCTCTGTTGGTGGAATTGCGTAGAGTCCTTGAGTCCATTGCTGATATCAGCAAGCTAGATGTTAAGTAGGTAGGCTATCAGTGGGTATTCGTTTTTTAGCCAGTATTATTGTAGCCACATTTGTTATCAGTGGCTGCAGTACATCACCTTTTAATGTTCCAAATGAGCAACAAGTTAAGCCTTCAATCGTCTACAAAGAGTTATTTGTACGCGGTGTCTTTAATTGGTGGGAAGCAGAAGAGCGTTTTCAGCTCCAAGATGGTGGTGATGGAATTTATAGTGTTAAGGTGGAATTGATTGCTGATGGACAACCATATGACTTTAAATTAGCAGACGCGATATGGTCTCCACATACTAATTGTGGTTTTGAGACCGTTGCATCAGAGTTAATTGAGGGTCAATGGTACACTTTGTATTGCGGGTCTGATTCGCAAAATATGCAGTTCATACCGAACGAAACAGGACGGTTTTTCATTCAGGTAAAACCCTCCAATTTTTCAGGTGGCGATCCAGTACTTTCAATCACACAGATATAATTTCGATCTAGCCTAATCTCCAGGCTCCCAAGAAATTGCAAAAAAAAAGCCTGTAGCGACTTCGCTACAGGCTTTTTTAATGGTTTTTCTGTCAGATACCGCTATACATCTAGGTTTTCAACCTTCAGTGCATTCGCTTCGATAAAGGCTCGACGAGGTTCTACCTGATCACCCATTAGTGTCGTAAAGAGTTGATCAGCACCGATAGCATCTTCTATGGTTACTTGTAGCATACGACGACTTTCAGGGTCCATTGTAGTTTCCCACAATTGCTCCGGATTCATTTCGCCTAGCCCTTTATAACGTTGAATGTATTGACCACGTTTAGCTTCAGCCATTAACCAGACAAGAGCCTCTTTAAAAGCCGTTACTGACTGAGTACGCTCACCACGTTGAATATATGCGCCCTCTTCCATCATTCCGTTGATAGAAGCATTGAGGTCAGCAATCTTCGCATACTCACTACTCTCAACGAAATCATTATCAATTGTGTATTCGTAGTCGATTCCATGCATGCGCATGATAACAACTAACTTGTTGGTCGATAATTCGCTATCTGGGCGAACTTCATGACGGAATGTTGCACCTTCATCGTTACCATCAATTTGAGCTAGTAGTTTATCAGCAAATGTACTAAGCGCTGCGGTGTCCTTTAACAATTGCTTAGTCATTACATCTGAATAAACCATTGCATTTAATAGCGAAGTCGGCATGTTGCGATGCATACGCGCTATTAACTTTTCAGTTGACTGGAATTTTTTAACCAATGTCTCAAGTCCAACGCCTGAAATACCTGGGGCATCTTTACTGGTATGCAATGAGGCACCATCAATGGCTATGCTGGTTAAATGTTGGTTTAGGGCTTCGTCATCCTTCAAGTATTGTTCCTGCTTGCCCTTTTTAATCTTATAAAGCGGAGGTTGTGCAATATAAACATAGCCTCGCTCGATGATTTCTGGCATTTGGCGATAAAAAAACGTTAATAGCAGGGTGCGAATGTGTGAGCCATCAACGTCAGCATCAGTCATTATGATAATACTATGATAACGAAGCTTCTCTGGGTCATACTCATCACGTCCGATTCCACAACCCAATGCGGTAATGAGTGTTGCCACTTCTTGTGAAGATAACATCTTGTCAAAGCGAGCTTTCTCTACGTTCAATATCTTACCTTTCAACGGTAGAATCGCTTGGTTCTTACGATTACGGCCCTGCTTGGCTGAACCCCCTGCTGAGTCACCCTCCACTATGTAAAGTTCGCTAAACGCTGGATCTTTTTCCTGACAGTCAGCAAGTTTACCTGGAAGACCTGCTAAATCTAAAGCGCCCTTTCTCCGCGTCATTTCTCGGGCTTTGCGCGCAGCTTCCCTCGCTCTTGCTGCGTCTATAATTTTATTCGCAATTATCTTACTTTCCGTTGGGTTTTCTAAAAGAAATTCTGCAAATTTCTCGCCCATCGCTGTCTCTACAGCAGATTTAACTTCTGAAGAAACAAGTTTGTCTTTAGTCTGTGAAGAGAACTTAGGGTCCGGGACTTTTACTGAAACTACCGCAGTTAGACCTTCTCTTGCATCATCACCGGAAGTACTGGCTTTAGCTTTCTTGTTCAAGCCTTCCTTTTCCATGAAGTTGTTAAGCGTTCGTGTAAGCGCTGCTCTGAATCCTGCCAAGTGGGTACCACCATCACGCTGCGGGATATTGTTCGTAAAGCAAAACACATTTTCTTGGAAGCCGTCATTCCATTGCATAGAGACCTCCACTGAGGTTCCATCTTCACGCTCAGTAGAGAAATGGAAGACCTTTTGATGTACAGGTGTCTTATTCTGGTTTAGGTATTCAACGAATGCCTTAGTACCACCTTCGTACATGAAGTGGTCTTCTTTTCCATCGCGCTCGTCTTTTAAACGAATAGATATACCTGAGTTAAGGAAGGAGAGCTCACGAAGGCGTTTAGCAAGGATATCGTAATGGAACTCTGTTTGGGTGAATGTATCGTGGCTTGGCCAAAAGCGAACCATAGTCCCTGTTTTTTCAGTATCACCAACTACTGCAAGTGGTGCTTGTGGGACACCATGCTGGTATTCTTGCTCGTGTGTTTTGCCATCACGGCGTATACGCAACTTTAGCTTGCTCGATAAAGCGTTTACTACAGAAACACCTACGCCGTGCAGGCCACCCGACACCTTATAACTGTTATCATCAAATTTACCGCCTGCATGAAGAACCGTCATGATTACTTCAGCTGCTGACACGCCCTCTTCTTCATGTATAGAAGTAGGTATACCACGACCATCATCAGAAACCGATACTGACCCGTCACTATGGATTTGAATGGTTATTTCGCTACAGTGACCTGCAAGAGCCTCATCAATTGAATTATCGACAACTTCAAACACCATGTGATGTAATCCGGTACCATCATCAGTATCCCCGATATACATACCTGGTCTCTTTCTAACAGCATCAAGTCCTTTAAGAACTTTAATACTGGATGAATCGTAGTTGTTCTGCTCTGACATTCATTACTCCTCTGTCACATGGCCATGTTCCACGTGAAACATTTTCTTATTATCTATTTCCTTGGTAAGGGAAAACTGGGACTTATCTATCGCTGTAATAAACAATTGTGCGTCTGACTTAAGCAATTCGGATATAAACAGCGAACGCTTCTTCTCATCTAGTTCAGCACCAATATCGTCTAACAAAAAAATCCCACCCTGCTGCTTTACATCGAATAAAATCTTGCTCTGAGCTAACTGAAGCGCTGCAACCAACATTCGCAATTGACCGCGTGATAACATTTCAACTGCGGTCTTATTATCCGCTTTAATTTTCAAGTCAGCTTTATGAGCCCCAACCGATGTGAAGCCAAAACGTATATCGTTTATACGCTTTTCTTGTAAAAGTTCGAGAATTTCTCTCGATGTATCACACCCCTCATAATACGATATTTCGATAGAAAACTCAGGTAAAAATTGCTCAACTAGAGCATTAAAATAAGGCTTTAAGCGCGCCAAATATTGCGTTCTGTGATTGTTTAATTGCTGAGAAAAGTTAGCTATTTGTCCAACCCAATAATCATCTTGCTTAAACAATTCATCTTGAGGTCCTACTTTATTGGCACGTGTTTGGGCGGAAGATTTTAGCTGTTTCAGCAACGCGTTCCGTTGTGACACTGCCCGTTTATAGTGTGATGATAATCTATGAAAGTGATGTTCCACGTGGAACAATCCCCAATCAATGAATTTGCGACGAAGACTTGGACCCGCCAGGAGCAGATCAACACTTTGGGGTGTAAAAATCTGAACGGGAAACAAGCTCGCCAGATCTGCTATCTTTTTGCTGCGTTCACCATCAATACTGCATTCAAAGGTTTCTGATTGCGACCTTTGCAAACCAATTTTCCTTTGAGTTTTATCTTTATCACTACACTGAGTAAAAACAGTAAACCTATCGCAACCGTTCTGAATGATATGCTTTGGTTGAGAGGTGCGAAACGACCGACCATAACCAAGTAAGTGAATTGCCTCTAGAATTGACGATTTACCACTACCGTTCTCACCGTACACCAAGTTAACACTTGGTGACAGTGACAGGGATAGGTCTTTGAGGTTTCTTAGATTCGATACATTAAGTGTATCTAACTTCATAAAAGGAGTTACAGCCTCATCGGCATAATAACGTACTGTGCTGCGCTGTCTTCGGAAGATTCGATAAGTGCACTAGAGTTACTATCTGATAGCGAAATAGAAACATTGTCGGCCTTCAATGCATTTAACACGTCAATCAAGTACGCAACATTGAAGCCAATCTCAAGATCGTCACCCGCGTAGTCAACGTCTACGATTTCCTCCGCTTCCTCCTGCTCAGGGTTATTGGCCGTGATTTTCAGCTCACCTGTGGCAAGATTAAGCCTTACACCCTTAAACTTCTCGTTTGAGAGGATCGCAGCGCGGGAGAACGCCTGCTTTAATACTTCTTTACTGGACTTAACGACTTTATCGCATTCCTTCGGAAGTACACGTCGGTAATCCGGAAAACGCCCATCGACTAACTTACTAGTAAAAATAAAATCCGTAGAAAAAATACGGATGTGATTACTCCCAATTTGGATCTTTAAGCTCTTGTCATCGTCTTCGATAAGACGAGTAATTTCTAAAACCCCTTTACGAGGTATTATTACCTGCCTAGAGGCCAAACTAAGATTATCAAAACTCAGTTTACATAATGCGAGGCGGTGGCCGTCTGTTGCTACTGTCCTAACAACATTTCCCTCAGTTTCCAACGACATACCGTTGAGGTAATAGCGAACATCTTGCTGCGCCATTGAGAAAGCCGTGCTATCGATGAGCTGTTTTAACTCACTACGTGCAATTTCAAATTCAATCTCACCTTCCCAATCTTCCAGGTTCGGGTAATCATTGGCTGACAGCGTTGATAATGAATATCTACCTCTACCACTACGTATAACGGCTTTGTTTCCATCTACATCAAAAGTAATGTCATTGCCTTCGTTTAAGCCGCGGCAAATATCCAACAGTTTTTTCGCGGGGACAGTCGTTTCACCCTCTGTGTAATCACCCTCCAAAGCAACGCTTGAAATTAACTCTACCTCTAAATCTGTGCCTGTAAACCAAAGTGCGCCCTCACTAACCTTTATCAATACATTCGATAAGATAGGCAAAGTATGGCGACGCTCTACAGCACCAACAACAAGTTGTAAGGGTTGAAGAAGTTTTTCGCGGCTGATAGTGAATTTCATTGGGTAAATTACTCGCTTTAATAACTTTAAGAAGACAGCGTTCGAATTAGGTTTTTATAGTCTTCTTTTATATCATGACTTTCTTCTCTTAGCTGCTCTATTTTTCTGCAAGCGTGAAGAACTGTCGTATGATCTCGACCACCAAATGCATTCCCGATCTCGGGTAAGCTACGGTTAGTTAACTCTTTTGATAATGCCATTGCAACTTGTCTAGGCCTTGCAATACTGCGGCTGCGTCGCTTAGATAATATATCTGACAGTTTGACTTTGTAATAATCAGCAACCGTTTTTTGTATATTGTCTATCGTTACTAGTTTATCTTGCAAGGACAATAAGTCGCGCAACGCATCCTTAACAAAATCAATCGTTATTGGTCGTCCAGTAAAGTTAGCATTGGCAATAACTCGGTTTAAAGCCCCTTCTAATTCACGAACATTTGAACGTAAACGTTTGGCGATAAAAAAAGCAACTTCGTTCGGCAATACAATACGATTTTCAGCAGCCTTTTTCATTAATATCGCGACGCGTGTTTCTAGCTCAGGAGGCTCTATTGCAATAGTTAATCCCCATCCGAATCTTGATTTTAGTCGGTCTTCTACGCCTACAATTTCTTTAGGGTAACGATCTGACGTTAGGATAATTTGTTGGTTACCTTCTAACAATGCATTGAATGTATGAAAGAACTCTTCCTGCGAACGATCTTTATTAGCGAAAAACTGAATATCATCAATCAAGAGAGCATCTACCGAACGATAAAACCTTTTGAAATCTTCAATCGCATTGTTCTGAAGCGCTTTCACCATATCTTGCACAAAACGTTCAGAATGCATATATACAATTTTCGCATCTGGCTTACTCGCCAAAATTCCATGGCCCACAGCATGCAATAAGTGAGTCTTACCAAGACCTGTTCCACCGTAGATGAATAAGGGGTTGTAGGCCTTACCTGGATTATCAGATACTTGAGACGCCGCGGCGCGAGCCAATTGATTAGACTTACCTTCTACGAAACTCTCGAACTTATACGTCGGGTTTAGATTGTTCTTGTGCGTCGCACCGGCAGGAATGGGGACTACATTTGGAACCGTCGACTGCTGCGGCTGACCAGTTTCCTGCGCCGAACTATTCAGCGCTAATTGGCTATGATTTGAAGCAGGTGAATTGCCAGATGATTCATCGCTTGAGGTGCTTTTTACTGTTTGATTTGTCGTTACTGGAGGTGAAGTTTCTTTAGCCTGGATGTCTAACTTCAATAGCGGTGCATCAGACCCTCCTATTTCAACCAGCAAACTCGCAATTAAGTTACGATATTTATCTCTAACCCAATCTAAGATGAAATGATTCTGCGCGTATAAAATCAATGAATCTTCATTTAAATCGTAATTCAGAGGCCTTATCCACATGCTAAATTCTTGAGTGGGTAAATCTTCCTTCAAACGCTCAAGGCATTTAGACCAAATATCCATTCTTATAAAACCTCATAATTCTTATTTATACTAGGCTGAACCGTATTTTTCAGCTAAATTATTGAATACTCCCCCTACACTCCAAGTATTCAATTAAAGCGCAGAAAACCTTGTAAAATACCAATAATTAAAAGAGGGTTGTGAATTATCTATCATCCCTAACAAGATGTAAAACAGATCTGCGATCATTTTGATCGTATCGCAAAAGAAAAGTTATATATTAATGTTTTTATTGTATTTTTTAGCCGATCTAAAAGATAATCATGACATTAATCAACAACAAATTTGATTTCAATTTATAGTTAGTGAGATCAATTTCAATGCCATATTTTTCACTTATCGATAAAATCCTGTGGATAAAATTGCTATTGCCTGATTTTTATTCACAAATTGTCGATGTATCATTCAGGCTGAGAGCATATCAACACATTAAATTGACGAAAAAGTTACTTAAATTGTCATTTCATTGTGATTAAAGATTGACATAGCGCTTAGTGATCTCTAGAATTCAGCGTCCTTTTTGAGCACTACTTAGTTAAGTTCAGCGAAACTGCTAATTACATGTTCAAATGTCCTTTAAATTTACTAAGATGAGACTCAGGCGATGAAAAGAACTTTTCAACCGAGCAATCTGAAGCGTAAGCGTTCACACGGTTTCCGCGCTCGCATGGCGACAAAAAATGGTCGTAAAGTGCTTGCTAGCCGCCGTGCAAAAGGTCGCGCTCGTCTTTCAGCATAAGCTCTAATTGCAAAAAGTGGGCGAATGCACGTTTACAAGGGAGTCGCGATTGCTGACTCCCACCCACTTTACCTTCGTATTCGACCAAGCAATACCAGCCACTTCAAACGCATTTACCGTTCTAGCTAGACACAATAAGCAGCAACATCCTCGCTTAGGTATTACGATAGCGAAAAAACGAATCCGTAAAGCACACGATAGAAATCGTTTAAAGCGTATTATCCGAGAAAGTTTTCGAATTAATCAGCAGTCACTGCCAAATGTTGATATAGTCGTGCTTGGCAAATCTAATGCTGAATTAATGTCCAACCAAGAACTATTTAATACTTTAGAAAAACTATGGAAAAAGCTCGCAAAACGTTGCGCAAGCTAATGATATTTATTCCTGTAGTACTCTTGAAAGTATACAGAATGTTTATATCTCCACTACTGGGCCCGAAATGTCGGTTTCATCCTAGTTGTTCGAGTTATGCCATTCGGGCATTAAAGGTCCACGGATTGTTTATTGGTAGTTGGTTATCCATTAAACGCATTATAAAATGCCACCCTTTTCATCCTGGGGGCATTGACCCTGTTCCCCAGAGAACGAATAAATCAAAGCATCATTAAGAGATTAGTATGGAATCGCAACGTAGTTTTTTAATCATTGGCCTAGCTCTAGTCAGCTTTCTATTGTGGCAACAGTGGCAAGTTGATTATGGTCCCAAAATGGTTGAGCCCACAGCCGTATCATCAACAGATACTCCTACTAATGCGGTTCCAAGCGCCATTAATTCATCTATCAATGATGCCGCCGTACCCACTGATATCGCTCAGGAAAGCTTAAGCGAAGTTCCAAGTAATACCTCTGTTAATACCGCTAATACGGCGCGATTTGTTGAAGTATCAACTAACAGCATTCATGCAACTATTGACCTTGTTGGTGGCGACGTAGTTATAGCTGACCTGAAAAAGTTCCCAATTACTCAAGACTCTGATGAGCCATACAGTTTATTACGCGCTGAGAATACTGGCTTGTATGTCGCGCAAAGCGGTCTTATCGGACCCAATGGCCCAGATGGTAACAGCCAAGGTCGTCCACTTTATACGACGAATCAAACCTCTTACGAGTTAACCGCAGATACTCTGCGCGTTCCATTAACTTGGCAAAATGAGGAAGGATTAGTTGTAACTAAGGTATTTACCTTTACGCGCGATTCTCACATTGTTGATGTGACATACAACATTCAAAACAACACAGCGAATGCAGCTCAAGTTCAGCAGTACGCACAATTAAAACAAACGGTATCGCAACCAGAAGGCAACATGTTCATGCCTACGTACCGCGGTGCAGCTTACTCTACGCAGGATACGCGCTACGAAAAGTTCAAATTTGGTGATTTTGAAGACGAAAACTTACGCCTTGCTACTATCGGTGGTTGGGTTGGTATGCTGGAGCATTACTTCGTATCTGCTTGGGTGCCGCCACAAGAACAAACCAACACCATATATACTCGTCTGATTAACAACCAATACGCCATTATTGGGTACACCACACCAGCTATATTGGTCAACGCTGGAGACAATGCATCCTTGACGAGCACTTTATACTTAGGGCCGAAAGATCAGGAAGTATTGGCTGGTATCGCTCGTGGTCTTGATCTGACTGTAGATTACGGCCCATTGTGGTGGATTTCACAACCCTTATTTAGCTTGCTTAAGATGCTGTTTGACCTCGTTGGAAATTGGGGTGTAGCCATTATCTTAATTACCATCATTGTGAAAGGTGTAATGTATCCGCTGACCAAGAAACAGTACGAATCATTCGCTAAACTACGAGTACTTGCCCCTAAAATGCAGCAATTAAAAGACCGTTATGGCGACGACAGACAGAAAATGTCACAAGCCATGATGGAGCTTTATCGCAAAGAGAAAGTGAACCCTATGGGTGGTTGCTTCCCACTGTTATTACAAATGCCTATCTTCTTAGCATTGTACTGGGTATTGCTTGAAAGCGTGGAATTACGCCATGCAGATTTCTTTCTGTGGATCACCGACTTATCAGTGATGGACCCGTATTTTGTGTTGCCTGTTTTAACCGGCGCAAGCATGTACTTGCTACAAAAACTAAATCCAACCACTGTCCAAGATCCGATGCAGCAGAAAATAATGCAATGGATGCCCGTTGCTATGAGTATTTTCTTTATTTGGTTCCCTGCAGGCTTGGTTTTATATTGGTTGATTTCTAACGTAATCACTATCGTCCAAGCGAAGATGATATATAACTCAATGGAAAAACGCGGCATCAAGACCCACTAGTTACGAGCGAGGAAAACGACAATGCCTTCATTTGATATCGTGTCAGAAATAGATATGGTCGACGTTAAAAACGCGACTGATAATGCTAATCGTGAGCTCGCTACCCGCTTTGATTTTCGCGGTGTTGAAGCGACTTTCGAATCCACTGATGATGGCGTAATGATGATTGCTGAAGCTGAATTTCAGTTGCAGCAAATGGACTCTATGTTACGTAACGCATGTTCAAAACGCGGGGTTGATACTGCGTGTATGGAAGCGAAAAGCGTTGATCATCGTGGCAAACAATATCGTCAACTGATGAGTTTTAAACAAGGTATCGACCAAGCGACAGCAAAGAAAATTGTCAAGCTTGTTAAAGACGCCAAAATTAAAGTACAAACTGCAATTCAAGGTGATCAATTGCGAGTAACCGGAAAAAAACGTGATGATTTGCAAGAGGTCATTGCTTTGGTTAAAGGCGCTAACCTAGGTCAACCTTTCCAATACAATAATTTCCGCGATTAACTGTCACGGTAAATTACCTATGACTTTTGGTTCAAGCGATACTATCGTTGCCCAAGCCACTGCAAGTGGTAAAGGCAGCGTTGGTATTGTGCGAGTTTCAGGTCCCCAGGCGGCTTCAATTGCTGAAGCAATCCTAGGTTTTTGCCCACCACTAAGAGAAGCGCGCTACCTACCCTTCAAGGCAAAAAATGGTGATGCTATTGACCAAGGACTGGGTCTATTTTTTCAAGCACCGAATTCTTTTACTGGTGAAGATGTTCTTGAGTTGCAAGGACACGGAGGCCAGATTGTCATCGATATGTTGCTCAGTGAGATACTGCAACATGACAATGTTCGCATGGCTCGGCCAGGAGAATTCAGCGAACGAGCATTTCTCAATGATAAAATGGACCTAGCGCAAGCCGAGGCTATTGCTGACTTAATCGACGCGAGTTCTCAGCAAGCTGCACGCAGTGCTATGCGCAGTTTACAGGGCGATTTTTCCAAGCAAATTCATGCCTTGGTGGAAGCCGTCATCCAACTTCGGATGTACGTCGAAGCAGCTATTGATTTTCCCGAAGAAGAAATAGATTTTCTCAGTGATGGCAAGGTTGCAAACGACCTAGCTGCCATCCGCTCACATTTAGCCGAAATACTAGCAAAAGCCCAGCAAGGTTCGATTCTTAGAGAAGGAATGCACGTGGTGATTGCCGGCAAACCTAATGCCGGGAAATCGAGTCTAATGAATGCGCTAGCAGGTCGCGAAGCAGCAATTGTTACTGACATCGCTGGTACCACCCGTGACGTATTAAAAGAACATATTCACCTCGATGGGATGCCTTTGCACATAATAGACACTGCGGGTTTACGCGAGAGTGATGACAAGGTCGAGCAAATAGGTATACAAAGAGCCTGGGAAGAAATTAATAAAGCTGACCGTGTTCTCATGGTTGTCGATGCGACCACAACAACTGAGATCAATCCGGAAATACTGTGGCCAGAATTCGTTGCTCAGTTACCCACCAACGTTGGTATAACGTTACTCAGAAATAAGGTTGATCTGACTGGCGAGGACACTTCCCCTGCATTAGTCGTCACTGAGCGCGGTGAAATACCGGTCTATAAAATAGCTGCTAATACTCAAATCGGTATGCAAGAGCTAACCGAACATCTTAAACAATGCATGGGTTATTCTAGTCAAACCGATGGTCAGTTTATTGCGCGCCGGCGTCATTTAAACGCCTTAAACCAAGCCGCGGAACACATAGCTATTGGTGAACAGCAACTACTGCAAAATGCGGCTGGCGAAATACTGGCGGAAGAGTTGCGTATTGCACAACAACAATTAAATGAAATTACCGGTGAATTTTCTTCTGACGACTTGCTCGGTAGAATATTTTCATCGTTTTGTATTGGGAAATAATAAGGTGAAGCAAATTCAGATTATTGTTGGTTCAGTGCTTGGCGCCAGTGAATATGTCGCCGAAGCGGTAGCTGAAAAGCTACAAGGCTTAGGTTTTACAACTGAGCTTCATCTACAACCAGAATTCGACCAAATAAAGCAGCAGGACATATGGCTGATATGCTCTTCAACTCACGGTGCAGGGGATTTGCCGGATAATATCCAAGACTTTGCAGATTCACTGCAAGACCAACAGCTCGAAGGCTTACCGTATGCAGTAATCAGCTTGGGTGATAGCAGTTATGATACCTTTTGCGAAGGTGGTTCGACCTTACATCGCTTAATGCATAAGGCTAATGCCAAGCCTTTGTGCGAACCGTTTGAAATTGATGTATTACAACACCCTATCCCAGAAGATATCGCTGTCGAGTGGCTTGAGAAAAATAGTTCATTGTTTGCACAGGTGTGAGTCAAGTGATGAATGATGCCGAGCGGGATGCCCTCCTCCAACCTATAAGCAACCTTGCCCGAGTGCTCTATATTTTAGGATTAAGACCGACTGCAAATACCAGTACCGGGGCAACGTCTCCATTGATGTACAAAACACTGATGCAACTATTGAATAGTACGGAAGAGACGATTACACGCGGTCGACAAATTAATTCATTAGTTAAAGAACTTATTCAATTTGGACTCGTTGCACTCAACGATGAGCAGGATGTTGAGCGCAGTCTTAACCAACAACGAGTAGTATTACCCTTGGTTCCGATGGATGAATCGGATATTCAACGCCTGCATCATCAACGCCAGTCCATGACACCCGATTGGCAACCCAATAAAACGGTATTTGAGCAACTATCACAACTGGTAGGACTGATCGATAAACACTGCACTGATGAGGAAATTGGTGATTATGTGGCGTACTGGTTAGGACGACCTACTACCACACTCAGCGAATTCCAATGGACACAGAAGTTTGTAAACTTTCTAAAGCAAAAACGACAAGCCCGTTACACAGGCAATCACAAACAAATTGGTTCGCAGGTTGTGCAATCAAAAGCCGGTTTAGAAGTTGATGATAATGCGCGCAAGCTGGTAGCAAAGTATGCTACGAAACAGTAATCTACACGGTCTAAGTGCCAAAGGTTAAAAGTTAAACGTGAAAACACTGAATGACAAAATAGCTAATTTAGCCAAGTTAATGGGTCGCTCACTTGATCTCGCGCCAGAGCAACCGAATACTGATTTTCACGCTATCAAGCAGGAGTATGAAGCGCTTGCCAATCGCGAGGTTAATCATCTTCAACAACAGGCACGTCAGCAGCGCATAGAACAGCTCCATGGGCGTTCTGATCTTAATCCAAAATGGACATTTGCTAACTTAGTGCAGGATAGTGACGATGTAATTGAAGCAATCAATATTGCTCAATCTTTTATTGCTGCACATGCCGATCCAAACTGGCGCAACAACAGTTCTCATATGATGATTTTTTATGGTGACTATGGTCGCGGTAAATCTCATATTGCCGGTGCTATCGCCCATGAATTAATTGCTCAATATGAGACCACGGTGTTATATCGCCAACTCTCTAGTCTGCTAGAGATGCGATTCTTTTCCTATGATTACTCATCCACAGATAACATTGCTCAGCAATTTAGAGAAATACAGCAAGAACTACTTAACGTTGACTTATTGATCCTAGATGAAGTCTGTGTGAACGAAACCATGCTGAAGAAAAACACCCAAAGTTGGTTGGGCAATTTGTTACGTCAACGTCTAGCTGACAATAAAAATTGCATTTTAATAACCAATCACAATTTACAAGAGCTTGAAGTAGCCTTGGGTCGTTATTGCTTTGAGTCCATTAAGGAATACGACACCTATAAAGTAAAATTCAGTGGTCCGAGTCGACGCAAAACGATTACTCCATCTTTACCTGAAGCTGAAAACACGCCTAGTTACCGTCCCAATCAATTATAATTTTCTTACATTTAAACCTTTGCAGTTTTATCAACGACTCACTTTAATAACACCGTAAACTGCAAAGGAAATCACCATGAAATCACCCTTTAAATCAACCCTAGTGGCATTGATTGGAGTAACCGCGTTTAGCACACCTGTTGATGCTGAAACGTACTCACAAACATACACTGTCGACGCTGGAAAACTGCTATACATTAAGACTGATGTAGGCAGCATAGACATTCGCACGCAAAATTCAGACAAAGTAGAAATTGAAGTTGACGTTGATGGTCACAATGCTGATGAATTCGACGTTCGTTTCGAAGAAACCAGTGAAGGTATTGCTATCTATGGTGACAAAACTAATGATGGCTGGGGTTGGAACGGTTCTCAAATACGCGCCAAATTCCATATCACAGTGCCTGAAACATTTAATATTGACGTAAACACTGCGGGCGGATCAATCAAAGTTGAGGACCTGAACGGGAATGTAGATGCACAAACTTCAGGTGGGTCAATATCATTGGGTGATATTGATGGCGATGTAGATGTACATACTTCTGGCGGTTCAATACGCGTAGATAGCGTCAATGGCGACATTGATGCAAATACGTCGGGCGGCAGTATCCACGTCGAGTTTAAACAACAAATCACCAAAGATGCCAAACTAACCACCTCAGGTGGGTCAATTACCGCCTATTTACCAGCCGATATCCAATTAGATATTGATGCTTCTACTTCTGGTGGATCGGTACGCAGTGAGTTTGATGTTGACGGTAAAGTGAAGAAACGGTCAATTCGCGGTGCAATTAATGGTGGTGGTCCAGAACTAACCTTACGCACTAGCGGCGGCAGCGTTAAAATCAATAAAGATTAATCCACAGGCAATGCGGTGATCAGTGTGATCGCCGCGATCCCCTATTGCACTTAGCTCTTAAAAAGTTATCCTTTCTTACACACAATATACCAACAAGATCCTACTAATTGTGGATAAGATCGATATAAAGCTGTGATCTAAGTCAAATATTCCTGTTAACCTAATTGGTTAAAATTTAATCTGTGGATAAAATGCTTAGTTATACACAGATTATAAGGCTGCAACGATCGTATAGATCACACGTTAAAAATCACATAACTCTATGTTTTTTAGCAATTTAAATGGGTTTTAAACAGATTTAGCGTTGCTTAATAATAATAAAAATAAACTAATTAAAGATCAGATCATTATTTTAAGGCTACGATCATATTTACTTTCCAAGGATCGCTACATCAAATATTTAGCAATATTTATTAACCACTAGTTGAGTAAAATTTGTACAATAAAGATGTTTTTCAGTGCATTATTCATATAGAATATGCGCCCGCATTTTTGCGCGTTGTTTAATGAGGTCGACCCTGTGTTTTATGAGCAAAGCTTTGATGTAATTGTTGTTGGTGGTGGGCATGCTGGTTCTGAAGCAGCTATGGCTTCTGCTCGTATGGGCGCTAATACATTACTTTTGACACACAACATCGAAACACTTGGACAAATGTCTTGCAATCCAGCGATCGGTGGGATCGGTAAAGGTCACCTTGTTAAAGAAATTGATGCCTTAGGCGGCGCTATGGCGATCGCGGCAGATAAAGCCGGAATTCAGTTTCGTACCTTAAACAGCAGTAAAGGGCCTGCAGTTCGTGCGACAAGAGCACAAGCGGATCGTTCTTTATACCGCAGTGCAATGCGTTCGATGTTAGAACATCAACCCAATTTAACGATCTTCCAGCAGTCTTGTGATGATTTGATCGTTGAACACGATCAAGTTTGCGGTGTTGTTACGCAAATGGGCCTTAAATTTCGCGCCAAAGCAGTGGTTTTGACTGTTGGTACGTTTTTGGGCGGTACAATCCATATTGGTTTAGAGAATTTTCAAGGTGGTCGAGCGGGCGATCCGCCTTCTAATGCACTAGCACAACGTTTACGCGCCTTGCCCTTTAGAGTTGATCGATTGAAAACTGGCACACCAGCACGTCTTGATGCGCGTACGCTGGATTTTTCAGTTATGCAGGAACAACCAGGCGATGATCCATTACCCGTATTCTCATTTATGGGCACTCAAGCTGATCACCCACGTCAGATCCCGTGCTATATCACCCATACCAATGAACGCACGCATGAGATCATCCGTGGCGGATTGGATCGTTCTCCAATGTACACCGGTATTATTGAAGGGGTCGGGCCACGTTATTGTCCTTCAATCGAAGATAAAATTATGCGTTTTGCGGATAAAACGTCACATCAGATTTTCGTAGAACCAGAGGGCCTAAATAGTATTGAAGTCTATCCAAACGGGATTTCTACTAGTTTACCTTTCGACGTTCAAATGGCCTTAGTGCGTTCAATTAAAGGCTTCGAAAATGCTCACATTGTGCGTCCGGGCTATGCGATTGAGTACGATTTTTTCGATCCTCGAGATTTAAAACAAACCCTCGAGACTAAATTTATTCAGCACTTGTATTTTGCCGGACAGATCAACGGCACCACGGGTTATGAAGAAGCAGGTGCACAGGGATTGATCGCAGGTGCCAATGCTGCGTTGGCGGTTATGCAAAAAGATCCGCTTATTTTGCGTCGCGACCAGGCGTACATGGGGGTGTTAATCGATGATCTCGCAACCATGGGTACCAAAGAGCCCTATCGCATGTTTACCAGTCGCGCGGAATACCGTTTGTTACTGCGCGAAGACAATGCTGATATCCGCTTGACTGAACTGGGTCGTAACGTTGGATTGGTCGATGATCAGCGCTGGCAGGCGTTTAATCAAAAAGTTGAGTTAATTGAGCAAGAAGTTCAGCGTTTGCGTGGACAATGGGTTCATCCTGATCATGTGGCTGTGTCAGAGTTAAATCAAATAGTTAAGAATCCTATCTCTCGGGAACATTCCTTAGAAGAATTAGTGCGCCGTCCGGAGCTTACCTACCAACAACTGATGCAAATTCCGTCGCTAGGTCCAGCACTTGAGCATAAGCAAGCAGCGGAACAAGTTGAAATCCAAATTAAATACGCGGGTTATATCTCGCGTCAGCAGGAAGAAATTGAAAAGACGCGGCGCCACGAGAATACTCTGATCCCCCATGATTTTGACTTTTCTTCAGTCTCCGGATTAAGCAATGAAGTTGTGGCTAAGTTATCTGATGCGCGCCCAGAAACCATTGGCAAAGCATCTCGGATTTCAGGTATTACTCCTGCTGCAATAAGCTTGTTGTTGGTGTATTTGAAAAAACAAGGTTCGTTGCGCAAACAACAACGTGAGTCAGCCTAATGACGCAGGCGTTGTTGGCTCGATTAGAATCGGGCGTAAAGGAGCTTGGATTGACGTTAAGTGAAGCGCAACTCGTTGCGTTAGTCCGCTACATTGAGCTGATGGATAAATGGAATAAAGCCTATAATCTAACGTCAGTGCGGGATCCGCACGATATGCTCACCAAGCATATTTTAGATTCCTTAGCCGTGGTGCCATTCATCCATGCAAAACATTATATTGATGTTGGAACCGGTCCGGGATTACCCGGCATTCCACTGGCTATTGCATGCCCACAAGCACATTTCACCTGTTTGGATAGTTTGGGTAAACGCGTACGTTTCATGAAGCAAGTGGTACACGAACTTAAATTGCAAAATGTAGAACCCGTACAAAGTCGAGTTGAACAACATCAACCAGAGCAGTTCTACGATGGCGTTTTAAGCCGGGCATTTGCTTCGCTGCAGGATATGTTGCATTGGTGCCAACATTTGGTAGATTCTTCGGGTGAATTTCTTGCATTAAAAGGGCAATACCCTCAAGATGAGTTAGCTGATATCCCAGAAAATATATCAGTTGTAAGTACTCACAAACTACAAGTTCCCTACTTGATAGGTGAGAGAAACATTATCTTGCTTAAAAAACAGTAATAGGATCGTCAGTGGCTAAGGTCATCGCAATTGCTAATCAAAAGGGTGGTGTTGGAAAAACAACCACCGCCGTCAATGTTGCAGCGTCAATGGCTGCGACCAAGCGTAAAGTTTTACTGATTGATCTGGATCCGCAAGGTAATGCGACCATGGGAAGTGGCATCGATAAATACGATGTTGATGCTACCAGCTATGAGTTATTGATCGAAGAAAAGCCCATCGAAGAGGTGGTGATAAAAAATACCTCAGGCAAATACGACCTCATAGCGGGTAATGGTGATGTTACCGCAGCAGAAATTAAATTGATGGAAGTATTTGCCCGCGAAGTGCGTTTGCGTAACGCATTGAAACCAGTTCAAGGGTACTATGATTTTATCTTCATAGATTGCCCGCCATCATTGAACCAATTAACTGTAAATGCGTTAGCTGCTGCTGATTCTGTGTTAGTTCCAATGCAATGCGAATACTATGCGTTGGAAGGTTTAACTGCACTAATGGATACTATCCAAAAGCTCGCATCAGTGGTTAATCCTAATTTAAAAATCGAAGGTGTTCTGCGTACGATGTATGATCCGCGCAATCGTCTAGCAAATGACGTATCAGAACAACTAAAACGCCATTTTGGCGAACAGGTTTACCGTACGGTGATCCCGCGCAATGTGCGCTTAGCCGAGGCCCCCAGTTTTGGCGCTCCAGCCATGTATTATGACAAATCATCTACTGGTGCTAAAGCGTATTTAGCACTAGCAGGTGAGATATTGCGGCGTCGGGATAAAGCGCCTGCGTCGACCGCGCAGGCTAGTTAACGAGTATTGAGGAAAGCATGTCAGCAAAGAAGCGAGGATTAGGCCGGGGCTTGGATGCATTACTAGCGACCAGTCATTCGAGCAAATCCGATAAATCCACCGATAGTCAATCCAGTGAATTGACCAAATTGCCCATTGAGTGGTTACAACCGGGAAAGTATCAGCCCCGCAAAGACATGTCTCCTGAGGCATTAGAAGATTTAGCCTCGTCAATTCGCTCACAAGGTATTATTCAGCCGGTTGTTGTGCGTCAAATTGACACTGAAAAATACGAAATTATCGCTGGAGAACGTCGTTGGCGCGCTTCTCAACTTGCTGGCTTAGACGTAATTCCATGTCTGGTAAAAGATGTCCCTGATGAATCTGCGGTCGCCATCGCACTCATTGAAAACATTCAGCGCGAAGACTTAAATGCAATGGAAGAGGCACAAGCCTTGGATCGATTGATGGTTGAATTTGCGCTAACTCATCAGGAAGTTGCTGATGCAGTAGGTAAATCGCGGACAACTGTTACCAATCTACTTCGATTGAACAACCTCAATGACGATGTTAAGAAGATGGTTGAGTATGGCGATATTGAAATGGGTCACGCTAGAGCATTATTGGCGCTGGATGGTGATGCTCAATCTGAAGCAGCACAGCACGTTTCTGGCAAAGGTTTAACTGTTCGTGATACCGAAAAATTGGTGCGCAAGTTTTTAGAACCAACGCCAGAAAAAACACCTAAACGTATTGATCCTGATGTGGCGAGGTTGGCCACTCGTTTGTCTGAGAGTGTGGGTGCTCCAGTATCGATTGATCATAATGCTAAGGGTAAAGGTAAAATGGTAATTAACTTTACCAGTTTAGATGAGCTCGATGGGATTCTAGCGAAATTACAACTTTCAGACGAATAGTTACTCTTAAATCATCGGGAAATTCGATGGATTAAATCGCGAAAATTTGCCCGAATCGCAACTTACCTGATATTCGGTTGGTAAATTTTCACAATCGCTTTCAAAAAGGCGGTAACGGTTGAAATTACTACGGATCCAAGTATACTTCAGTCGCTTTTATTTTGGGCGTTGATAACTATAAAAATTATGCCATCGAATGACTTGGTCGGGAGCGGCAAAAAACTAGCCAAATTAGCTTTTTGCACACAACTGGCAGTTTCAGTTTGTATGGTTTTTGCTGCAGCATTGACTTGGTCAGTTCATGCAGCAGTTTCTGTAGCGTTAGGTAGCGCTGCAAGTGTCATCCCCAACGGAATTTTTGCGTTTTTTGCATTTCGATTTTCCGGCGCACAACAGTCGCGCGCGGTGGCTCAAAGCCTAATGCAGGGCGCAAGATACAAATTAGGGTTAGCGGCAATCATTTTTGGTATCGCGTTTATCGTCTTCAATGCACATCCAGGTTTTCTTTTTTGTGCTTTTGCGATTACCACATTGATGTATTGGATAACCTTGTTGCGCGTCAGCAAAATGGCTTAAGAACGCGCGATAAACAGTTTTACAATTACACTACTTGGGTTTAACAATGGCTTCTGAATACACTACATCAGAATATATTAAGCACCATTTAACCAACGCCAGAATGTGCTCTACCGACGACGGTATCGTGTTCAATAAGGCGTGTGAAGATGCCGGCTTTTGGGTTTGGCATGTTGACACCTTAGGTTGGTCAATTGGTCTTGGTATACTTTTCCTTTGGCTCTTCCGCAGTGTTGCTAAAAAGGCAACTACTGGAGTTCCTTCTAAAACACAAGCGTTCGTGGAGATGGTTATCGATTTCGTTAATGATAACGTGACCAGTACCTTCCATGGCAAGAGCGCTTTGATTGCTCCGCTGTCTTTGACAATTTTCGTCTGGGTTTTGTTAATGAACCTAATGGACTTAGTACCAGTTGACGTATTGCCTATGATTGCTGGTGCGATTGGACAATACGGCTTTGGCATGGACCCTCATGATGTTTACATGAAAGCTGTTCCAACAACTGACTTAAACTTAACCTTTGCTTTAGCAATCGGTGTTTTCTTCTTGATTATTTATTATTCATTGAAGATGAAGGGTATAGGCGGTTTTGCTAAAGAACTTACCATGCAGCCTTTCGGTCATTGGGCTTTTATTCCGGTTAACTTCATTCTTGAAACCGTTACTTTACTCGCTCGCCCACTGTCATTGGCGCTGCGTTTATTTGGTAACTTGTACGCCAGTGAGCTTATCTTTATTTTGATTGCCACTATCGGTTTCTTCCAGCTTCCACTGCACTTTATGTGGGCTGTGTTCCATATTTTGGTACTCCCTTTACAAGCGTTCATTTTCATGATGTTGACTATCGTGTACTTGAGCTTGGCAAGCGAAGACCACTAATAACGTTTTGCTTTTAACTTTAACTTTAAATTTAACTACACATCGGAGATTTACATGTTATACATCGCAGTTGCTCTACTAATCGGTATGGGTGCCCTAGGTACTGCTATTGGTTTTGGTCTTCTAGGCGGTAAGTTCCTAGAATCTGCTGCTCGTCAACCAGAGCTAGCTCCTCAACTACAGGTGAAAATGTTCATCGTAGCGGGTCTTATCGACGCGATCGCAATGATCGGTGTTGGTATCGCGCTATACCTATTGTTCGCGGTTGGTGCTTAATTTTACTTAAACCTACGACTAGCGAATTTACAGAGGAGGAGCGGACGTGAACATTAACGCCACTCTTATTGGTCAACTTATAGCGTTTGCTGTATTTGTGGTTTTCTGCATGAAGTACGTGTGGCCACCACTATTAGCAGCAATTGAAGCGCGTCAAAAGACGATCGCTGATGGTCTAGCCGACGCAGAGCGTGCCGGTAAAGACCTTGAACTTGCGCAGCAAAAAGCCACTGATCAGCTTCGCGAAGCGAAGCAACAAGCAGCGGAAATTATTGAGCAAGCGAAGAAGCGCGCTAACCAATTAGTTGACGAAGAAACGCAGCGCGGCCATGCCGAGCGCGAAAAAATCATTAATCAAGGTTATGCAGAAATCGAAGCTGAACGTAACCGTGCTAAAGAAGATCTACGTAAGCAAGTTGCTGCCCTAGCGGTAGTCGGTGCTGAACGTATTCTTCAACGCGAGATTGATGCTGCGGCACAAGACGACATTGTTGAAAAACTTGTCGCTGAACTATAAGGGTATTGAGCTATGGCTGAATTAACAACCGTTGCTCGCCCTTATGCTACTGCTGCATTTAATTTTGCCGTTGAGCAAAAAGCCGTTGCCGAATGGCAAGAAATGTTGGTGTTTGCCAGCGAAGTATCACGCAATGAAACCATGAAAGGATTGCTTTCAGGTGCCACTGCTGCTGAACAACTCGCTGAAGTATTCATTAATGTTTGTGGCGATCAGCTCAACTCAAATGGTCAGAATTTTATTAAAGTTTTGGCTGAAAATAAGCGCCTTGCAGCTTTGCCTGAAATTGCCGCTTTGTATGCTGAATTGAAGTCAGATTACGAAAAGGAAGTAGATGTAGACGTTACCTCTGCAACCGAACTGACTGCAGCACAACAAGCCAAAATCAGTGCATCGTTGGAACAGCGTTTGGCACGTAAAGTGAAGCTTAATTGTAACGTGGATCCTGCACTGGTTGCTGGCGTAGTCATAAAGGCTGGCGACACTGTCATTGATGGTTCCGTAAAATCTAAACTGAACCGTCTCGCAGACGCGTTGCAAGCATAACGGGGATAAAGAGCATGCAACTTAACTCCACAGAAATTGCAGAACTGATTAAGAAAAGAATTGAACAGTTCGATATCGCGAGTGAAGCGCGAAATGAGGGTACGATCGTTGGTGTAACTGACGGTATTATTCGTGTCCATGGCCTTGCTGATGTTATGCAAGGTGAAATGATTGAACTACCGGGTAGTCGCTACGCGATTGCACTTAACCTTGAGCGCGACTCTGTTGGTGCGGTAGTTATGGGTCCATACGCTGACCTTCAAGAAGGCGTAAAAGTTAAATCAACAGGTCGTATCCTTGAGGTACCTGTTGGCCGAGCTCTACTTGGTCGTGTTGTAAACACTCTGGGTGAGCCTATCGATGGTAAAGGCGCAATTGACGCAGATGGTTTCGAACCAGTAGAGAAAATTGCACCAGGGGTTATCGAGCGTCAATCTGTTGACCAACCAGTGCAAACTGGATACAAGTCAGTTGACTCAATGATCCCAATCGGTCGTGGTCAGCGTGAGTTGATCATCGGTGACCGTCAAACCGGTAAAACAGCACTAGCAATCGATGCGATCATCAATCAGCGTGACACAGGCGTTCCTTGCGTATACGTAGCTGTTGGTCAGAAAGCATCTACTATTGCTAACGTGGTACGTAAGCTAGAAGAGCACGGTGCTTTGCAAAACACTATCGTGGTTGCTGCATCTGCGTCTGAGTCTGCGGCGTTGCAATACTTGGCACCTTACTCAGGTTGTACGATGGGTGAATACTTCCGTGACCGCGGTGAAGATGCACTTATCGTTTATGATGACTTGTCTAAGCAGGCCGTTGCTTACCGTCAAATTTCATTGCTATTGAAGCGTCCTCCAGGCCGTGAAGCCTACCCTGGTGACGTTTTCTATCTTCACTCACGTTTGCTAGAGCGTGCTGCGCGCGTAAACGAAATGTACGTTGAGCGTTACACAAACGGTGAAGTAAAAGGTAAGACGGGTTCACTGACGGCGTTGCCGATCATTGAAACACAAGCCGGTGACGTATCAGCATTCGTACCAACTAATGTAATTTCAATTACTGACGGTCAGATTTTCTTGGAAACTGACTTGTTCAACTCGGGTATTCGTCCGGCGGTTAACGCGGGTATCTCGGTATCTCGTGTAGGTGGTGCGGCGCAAACTAAAATCGTTAAGAAATTAGGTGGTGGTATTCGTCTAGCACTTGCTCAGTATCGTGAGTTGGCTGCGTTCTCACAGTTCGCTTCTGACCTTGATGATGCAACGCGTGCACAGCTTGAGCACGGTGAGCGTGTAATGGAGCTAATGAAGCAGAAGCAATACGCGCCTTTGAGTGTTGCTGATACTGCAGTTTCATTGTTCGCAGTTGAGAAAGGCTACTTAAAAGACATAGAGTTAAACAAAATTCTAGACTTTGAAGCAGCACTTCACTCATACATGAACAGTGAAAAAGCTGAGCTAATGAAAACGATTAATGAAACAGGTAACTACAACGACGACATCGAGTCACAGTTAGCTGACGCTTTAACTAACTTTAAAGCGACACAAACGTGGTAATCGACTGGTGCTTATTCGTAAGCACCGCGTCTGTTAAGTAACTGGAGAATAATCATGGCCAGCGGTAAAGAAATTAAAGGTAAAATTGGGAGTATTAAAAACACCCAAAAAATTACCAGTGCGATGGAAATGGTTGCAGCGTCAAAGATGAAAAAGGCGCAAGACCGGATGGCCACGGGCCGCCCATACGCACAAAACATGCTAAAAGTGATTGGTCATATCGCGAATGGCGCGCTTGAGTATCGCCATCCTTATCTAGAGGAGCGTGAAGTTAAACGTGTTGGTTACATCGTTATTTCCACTGATCGTGGATTGTGCGGTGGTTTAAACACCAACGAGTTTAAAAAAGTCACGCAAGATGCTAAAGCCTGGCAGGAAAAAGGTGCTGAAATTGCCTTTGCTGCACTAGGTTCTAAAGCGTGTGCATTTTTCAATCGATTCGGTGGTGATGTAATGGCTGCTGAGTCGGGTATTGGCGATGCACCTAAGGTGAGCGACATTGTAGGTATTGTTCGCGTAATGATTAATGCGTTCGATAAAGGTGAATTGGATAAAATTTATCTTGTTTACAACAATTTCGTAAACACCATGGCGCAAGAGCCAGTGATCAATCAATTATTGCCTTTGCCGAAATCAGAAGATGAAGCATTGCAGCATCGTTGGGACTACATTTACGAGCCAGATCCAAAGCCGATCTTGGAAGCGTTAATGACACGCTACATTGAGTCTCAAGTTTACCAAGGCGTTGTTGAAAATGCGGCGTCAGAACAAGCTGCGCGTATGGTTGCAATGAAAGCTGCAACCGACAATGCGGGCAACTTAATCGATGAATTGCAATTGGTATATAACAAAGCCCGTCAGGCAGCGATTACACAAGAAATCAGTGAAATCGTTGGTGGCGCAGCTGCGGTGTAGGCAACAGGTTTAAAGATAACGAGGACTAATTATGAGTCAAGGTAAGGTCGTCCAAATCATTGGTGCCGTTGTGGATATCGAATTTCCACAATCAGCAGTACCAAGAGTGTATGACGCACTGAAAGTGACCGAAGGTGACTTAGAGGGTTTGACCCTTGAAGTGCAACAGCAATTAGGTGGCGGTGTTGTCCGTGGTATCGCACTAGGTACTACTGACGGCTTACGTCGTGGATTGAAAGTTGAAAATACGGGTGCACCAATCATGGTTCCTGTCGGTACCAAAACATTGGGCCGCATCATGGACGTGTTAGGTAATCCAATCGACGAAGCAGGCCCTATCGGTGAAGAAGAGCGTATGTCTATTCACCGCGAAGCGCCAACGTACGAAGAGCAATCTAGCTCTGTTGAACTACTTGAAACTGGCATCAAGGTTATCGACTTGGTATGCCCATTCGCTAAAGGTGGTAAAGTAGGTCTGTTCGGTGGTGCTGGTGTTGGTAAAACTGTAAACATGATGGAGCTTATCCGTAACATCGCTATCGAGCACAGTGGTTACTCTGTATTCGCTGGTGTTGGTGAGCGTACGCGTGAAGGTAATGACTTCTATCATGAAATGAACGAATCAAACGTACTTGATAAAGTATCACTGGTTTATGGTCAGATGAATGAACCACCGGGTAACCGTCTTCGTGTTGCATTGACTGGTTTGACAATGGCTGAGAAGTTCCGTGACGAAGGTCGTGACGTTCTTTTCTTCGTTGATAACATCTACCGCTATACCTTGGCCGGTACTGAGGTATCAGCACTACTTGGTCGTATGCCTTCAGCGGTAGGTTATCAGCCTACACTAGCTGAAGAAATGGGTGTTCTTCAGGAGCGTATCGCGTCTACTAAGACCGGTTCTATCACCTCGATCCAAGCGGTATACGTACCTGCGGATGACTTGACTGACCCATCACCAGCAACGACGTTTGCTCACTTAGATGCAACCGTTGTATTGTCGCGTGATATTGCATCTTTGGGTATTTATCCAGCGGTTGATCCACTAGATTCAACCTCTCGTCAGCTAGATCCACTAGTCGTTGGTCAAGAGCACTATGACACTGCACAAGGCGTTCAAACAACGTTGCAGCGTTATAAAGAGCTGAAAGATATTATCGCTATCTTGGGTATGGATGAATTGTCTGATGAAGACAAGCAAGTCGTAACACGTGCTCGTAAGATCCAGCGTTTCTTGTCTCAGCCGTTCTTCGTAGCTGAAGTATTTACTGGTTCGCCAGGTAAGTACGTATCGCTTAAAGATACGATTGCTGGATTCAAGGGTATCTTAGCAGGTGATTACGATAGCCTTCCTGAGCAAGCCTTCTATATGGTTGGTTCAATTGACGAAGCGATTGAGAAAGCCAACAAGAAATAAGTCCGAGCGCGTAAGCGCTCAACTTTAGGAGGTGCCCATGGCAGCAATGACAGTACATCTTGATGTGGTAAGCGCTGAAGAGCAAGTGTTCTCAGGCCGTGTTGAGACGATACAGGTAACCGGTAGCGAAGGTGAATTGGGTATCCACCCAGGTCACGCGCCGCTGATCACTGCATTAAAGCCTGGCATGGTGCGATTAGTTAAGCAGCACGGTGAAGAAGAGATGATTTACATCGCTGGTGGTATTTTAGAAGTACAACCGGGCAATGTAACAGTTTTGGCAGATACTGCGGTACGCGCTGAAGATCTCGACGAACAAGCCGCTGAAGAAGCTAAGCGTCGCGCTGAAGAGCATATAGCGAATCCAGGCACAGACTTTAACTATGCTGAAGCTGCTGTAGAGCTAGCTGAAGCGATAGCACAGTTACGATTAATTCAAAAACTGCGCAAGTAAGTAGTTATAGTATGAATTGAAGAGCCGGCAAACGCCGGCTTTTTTATTTCTAATAAAATGCAAGTAAATCTTCAAAGCGTTCTATGTTCTTGTCTTTAGCTGCTCTGATTAAAATTTGTTTAATTGCCTCTTTTTGCGGTGAAAGTACTGAGACAGCGTAAAACGTTGGAATAGAGGTTAAGTTTTCAATGTCTACCTCCAGCGGTGTACTGAAACCGTGTTGTTCAAGATAAAACTTGTAAGGCGCTTTATAGGTAATAAGGTGTCGGGTCCGACCTCGAATAAACATTTTGATCGCATCAATACTTCCGGGTGTGTCTTGGAAGGTGAAGCCTCGTTTCACGAGCTCTTTACGTTGTCCATTATAATCAAAGCCTCTTATGCCACTGACCATGTTTGCGAACCCATTGTTTTTGTGGGTTAAGAAAATTAATTCTAGTTGGCCATACTGAGGCTCAATAAATTCGACTTTGTTTTGGATTAGCTGGGTAGACTTAATGTTGACCGTTAAATCGATGTCGCCAATTTCAATCATCCGATACACCCTAATAGCCGGCGCACAAATGGCTTCCAACGTATAACCCTCGCGTGAAAAAATTTGTCGTGTTAGCTCAATGATGTATCCGACACATTCGCTTGAGCCCGTTTGCGTATATGAATAAGGCGGAAACTCTAATGCCGCTAACGAAATAGTCTGGTTTGGAGTTGCAGAGGCATGTGAATTGGCTTGCGCGGTGGAATAACTACCGAACAGTAGAAGACTAAAAAAGTAAAATAGTCTTATCGACCGCATTTTGTTTCCCCCACGTTATAAGACTAAAGATAGTCAGTATTTGCTTATTTTGCTAAATGATTTCGATTATATGCGGGTAAGCTGAACAATGGCTGACTGCATTGCGCAGTCAGCACTTTCATTGTTTGTTAAAATGATTGATTAGCGTTTACGAAGCCTTTGCTATTCTGCTGAGGTGCTTGCCACACAAAATCAGAGTAATGAGTACCACTCCCTGCTAGTTGCAAAGAGTCATTTCGACGGGTTGAGCCATCTTCCGCTACCCCAATATCCTCTGATAATAATCCAGCTGCAGGGCCATTGGTTGCAGTAAATGAGCCTTCATAGCTGATGAACATCACAACGCTACCTGAGTCATCGACTAATGCGATGCCATCGGGTCCGCCGTTTTGCAAGCCGGCAAAATTGAACGCGCGAGTACCATAGCCATTTTGTTGATTCAGCAATGTGCCGCTAAGATTAACGGTTTGATATAGCTGCCCGTTACCGCCGTTATATGCGACTAAGCTCCATCCATTAAGGTCCGTACCAGCTTGACCCGCAATCTCGACGAATTCGTTCTTATCACCGCCTTTATTGTCGTAATGGAATTCGTTGATCCACGGTTGAACAATAACAGGTGCAACCACATCGATGCTGGTACTTACGGAATCAGTTGCGCCTTGGTCGTCAGTGACGGTTAACGTGACAGTGTAACTTCCAGCTGCTGGATAGCTGTGAGAAATTAGCGCGCCATTGCCTGACGTGCCATCCCCTAGCGTCCAAGCATAATTGACAATATTGCCGTCAGAGTCTGAACTCGTTGACGCATTGAAATCGCAGGATAGGAAACTACATGATTGCGCGAATGCCGCAATCGGCGCTTCATTTACTGGGCCGCCAAGAAAGCTTTGGCCGTCATTAACTTGACCTGCGGACGCTTGGCTAGGTGATATCCAGTAGAATTCAGCATAGCTTGACCCGCTGCCGGTTAACTGCAATGAATACCCCACAGGTGTTGATGATGTTTCACTCACGCCAATATCGCTCGACTGCATACCCGCTGCTGGACCATCAGTGGCGGTAAACGATCCTTCGTAACTTAGAAATTGCACTACCGCACCAGTGTTATCAATCAAGGCCAAACCGTCTGGGGCACCATTTTGTAGGTCGCTAGCAGCGAAACTTATGGTTCCCATGCCGCCCGCTTGGTTTGCAAGGGTGCCACTTAGCGCAACGGTTTTGTAAGCGGTTCCACCATTACCGTTATAGGCAACGATTGAGTAGCCGTCGAGGACTGAGCCCGCGGTTCCGGCAATTTCAACGAACTCACCAACATCGGTTCCATCGTTGTCATAGTGGATTTCATTAATCCATACTGTAGATTCAGACGGCGTGCCGCCACTTACCATGCCAGAGACTTCATTACTAAAGCTGGATTGATTGTTGCTGTTATCAACGGCTGCTACCACGTAGAAATAGGTGGTATTAGCGGCTGCTGAGCTGTCGTTGTAAGTTGCAGCGCTAAGTAAACTGCCAGTGATTCGGCTGTAACCAGCGCCAGATGAAGTGCTTCGGTATACATGGTAACCAGCAAGATCAGATTCGTTGTTTATATCCCAGCTTAAACTAACTGCTGTTTGTTCACTGCTGGCAGTTAATCCTGTCGGTGCACTTGGCGGAGTAGTGTCGCCACCGCCGCCATTACATATATTTTCGAAAATGCAGTTGGCGAACTCTGGGTGGTCGACAAACGGATTACGGTTACCTTGATGGGCAAATACGGCTTCATTGTGACGGCGTTCAAAGTCATCAACTGGATCGCTATTATGCCAGTTGATTAATACTGAACGTAATCCCATGTACGCGACGTTAATATTTGCGCCTGTATTAGATGCGGCAATCAACGCTCTGTCGTCAGTTAAAATCAGGTCAGGCTCAGTGACACCCGTCACACCGTGAGTTCCGCCTTCATAGCGCACTGCCATGTACATCATAGCGCGAGCAACATCCCCTTTACGTGAATCCCACGTTTCCCAACTACCATCAGAAAATGAACCGGTTGTGAAGTTTGAGTCAGCGTTACTGCCGCCACGGCCATTGTTTAAAATGGTGATTTTCTCATCACAGCCAACATCGCATTCTGCATAGGGTTTATTACTTCTTGATGAGTTGTAACCACTGTCAGCAATAAACAAGTGGTGTGCATCTGTATAGGGGTAGTTGCTGCTGCCATCTGACGGGAATCCATAGGATTTTGGCCAGCTATGTTCACGGTTATAAAAAGTGTTTCCGCCACCCACTTTTGCATAAGTTTCGTTTTTATAAATGGTGATAACGTTATTTGGATTATCCGGATCTTGGTCCGCCGCTTCTAAGATATCCCAAGTATCAGTTGCTGAGGAGGTGTAGGGAAAACGTTGATGATCATCAATGATTTCATGTAGGGTGTTTCTTAAAGTGTTCGCGTTTGATTGGTCCACCGTGTCGTAATAGCCAGCTGGTGGAGCAGCAAAAACTGACGAGCACATGAGTACCGTTGGCAACAGTAGCCAACGATAAGTTCGCTGTGTGTTTCGCATGAAAATTGCTCTTATTTATTATTATTATGCTTCCGTGCGAAAGGTGTGTATTCCATCGCGGAATCAGTCTAGTTTTTAATCATTACAGTTTTGTTACAAAAACCAAGCTAATGTACAGTTGTTTTTCCCTAATAACGTCATAGCACTGGCAACTTGCTCGATAAAGTGGCTACTTACGGTTCAGGATAACGGCCCCTGGGCCATCAACTGCTAATTGATCATCGGGGTTATAGAGCGGACAAGCCTGCAATGATAAACAACCGCAGCCAATACAACTGGACAGTGAATCTCGTAGTCTTTCAAGTGCATAAATTCGTTGATTTAAGGCTTCTTGCCAATGGCTAGAAAGTGTTGCCCAGTCCTTTTTTGTCGGCGTTCGTTGTTGTGGCAAATTGGCCAGCGCGAGTTTTATTTCCTCCAAACTTACGCCAAGTCGCTGCGCGGCCTTAATCACTGCAATACGACGTAAAACATCCGGTCGATAACGGCGTTGATTACCCGTGTTACGTTGACTGGTTATCAGTCCCTTTTGTTCATAAAAATGCAGGGTCGAAACCGTAACTCCAGAGCGTTTTGCAATGGCACCAACGGTCAAAGCTTGTTGTTTCATAACGAATCTCAAAAATAAATCAAAGAATTGCTTTACCTCAAGTTAACTTGAGGTTTTACAGTGATTGTGAACTTAACGGAGGAATAGTCAAATGAATATCACTGTAAGCAATGAAAAATCCATCGACAGTGCAACGAAAAAGCAGATAAGCAGTGTTTCGATAAATCAGTGGATACGCCAGTGGGCGTCCAACTATGTTGCACTTGTGAATGCAACGATGGCGCTTAAATAGTTCGTCTAGGAAACGCTAATTAGCTTATCAGACGACCCGAATTTACTGGAGTTGTATAGGGAAAACACCCGCACAGCTAGTGCGGGTGCAAATTGGTTAAAGCTCTTTAATGCCCATATTAAACAGGGTAAAACCGTAGATATCAGCATATTGCTCTATGGTTTTGCTTACTGGAGTACCAGCACCGTGGCCTGCATCCGTTTCAATCCGGATTAATGTGGGGTTAGAGCCACTTTGATGCTCTTGTAAAGTGGCTGCAAACTTAAACGAGTGAGCAGGCACTACGCGGTCATCATGATCTGCGGTAGTCACCAAGGTAGCAGGATATTCGACACCCGCTTTTACATTGTGGACCGGAGAGTAGCCCAACAGGTATTCAAACATTTCTGGGCTTTGCTCGGATGTACCGTAGTCATAAGCCCATCCTGCACCAGCGGTAAACGTGTGGTAACGCAGCATGTCCAGAACACCAACTGCAGGTAACGCGACTTGGGCAAGCTCAGGACGCTGAGTCATTACAGCACCAACCAATAATCCACCGTTTGAGCCACCGCGCAGTGCGAGGTATTGACTGCTGGTATAGTTGTTTTCAATCAGGTATTCCGCTGCTGCAATGAAGTCATCAAATACATTTTGTTTCTGCAGCTGCGTACCGGCTTTATGCCAAGCTTTACCATATTCACCGCCACCTCGGATATTCGGCACAGCATATACACCACCTAATTCTAGCCAAGCAGCGACCGTTGAACTGTAACGTGGGGTAAGACTGACATTAAATCCACCGTAGCCGTAAAGCATGGTCGGGTTTTTACCGTCTAGTTTGGTGTCTTTATGATGCGTAATGATCATAGGTACTTTAGTGCCATCTTTAGAGGTGTAGAACACCTGTTTTGACACGAAATTGTCACCAACAAATGCCGTTTCTGGTTGATTAAATACGGTAGTTTCACCACTGTCGATGTCGAAACTGTAGACTGTGGTTGGTGTGCTGTAATTGGTAAAGGTGTAATACGCTGAAGTATCCTCTCGTTTACCTGAGAACGCTCCGGCTGAACCAAGCCCTGGTAATTCGACTGTGCGGACTAATTCACCTGTCAGGTTATACTGGTTCACCTGTGAAATCGCATCAACCATGTACTCTGCAAAGATAAAGCCACCGGCAGTGCTTGGGGTCAATACGTTTTCGGTTTCTGGGATCAGATCTTGCCAGTTTTCTATACTTGGATTGGCAATGTCTGCAACCACAATTTTGGTATTTGGAGCATCGTGATTGGTCACTATGATCAGTTTATCGCCATCAGTGGTCAGCGGTGTAGCATCGGTGGTGATGTCCTCTTTCACGGTCACCCATGTTGGTTCAGCCGCATTAAGATCTTTCACGTACAAACGATTGCCTGAAGTAGAGTTAGCCGCACTGATAAACAAGAAGCGATTGTCATCGCTTACGCCGGCCCAAGCGTAACGATGCTTCTCAGCTTCGGTATGACCAAAGATTTTTTGATCATCAGCTTGTGGTGTTCCTATACGATGGTAGTAGATTTTATGTTGGTCAGTTTTTTCACTTAGCTCAGAGCCTTCCGGCTTATCGTAGCTGGAATAATAAAACCCTTCATTTTTGTACCAAGACAAACCGCTAAACTTAACGTTGTCTAATTTATCGCTCAGTAGTTCCTTGGTTTCGGTATCCATGACGTACACTTCACGCCAATCACTGCCGCCTGTAGACGTTTGATACGCTGCTAGCGAACCGTCTTCAGAAAATGTCAGCGCTGCCAGTGATACCGTACCATCTTCACTGAATTGATTGGGGTCGATAAATACTTCTGGCTCACCGTCGCCTTTCTGACGATAAACAACACTCTGGTTTTGTAGGCCATCATTCTTATAGAAATAAGTGTATTCACCCTCTTTGAAGGGGGCAGAGACCCGCTCGTAGTTGATCAGGTTTTTGACTACTTCGGCAATCTTGTCGCGATAAGGGATCTGGGCAAGATAACCCTGCGTCACAGTATTTTGCATCTTAACCCAAGCTTCGGTTTCTGCGCTGCGATCATCTTCGAGCCAGCGGTAAGGGTCGGCGACAGTTGTTTCAAAATAGGTGTCTACGACATCGCCTTTGGTGGTTACTGGATACTCTACGGTCACTGGGGTCACTTCTTCACTTGTGGCTGCCGGTTGAGTTGTTTCTTCTTTTATTTGGGGCTGGCAAGCACTGATTACGCTCGCTACGCCCAGCGCAACGAGTGTTCGGGTGGTTGTTTTCATGAATGATTACCTGTTTAGCTCTTGTTATTCTGTGATTAAGGTAAATATGTTACGCAAGTAGTTGCAGTAACGTTCAGTTCTTATCCTAAACGAAATTGCGGAGATTTTGTGTGATTAATTGCATGGTTGATGTTTTTTCATAAGCCGTAACTAATACAGTCGCTTTCTTTTGGGTGCATGCGCTTGTTGGTGGAGCTCCTTTCTAATTAGTGAATGTGAAGATGAGTAGCACCCCAATGACAAAAAGGATAAAAGCTAGCCGTTGTATTATCGGTTTTTTATTACGCTTAAACATTGCCAATAGTAAACCGGTTGGTTATTTATAATTTATCGATGGTTTTTGGGTTCTTGGAGACCCAAAAGTAGAAAGCCGCAACAATCAGCCCAAACAATGATGTGATCAGTATTATTCCGCCGAAGGTCAGTGAAGTTAAATCCAGTTCTTGATGAATAAAAAAGAAGTAAAATATGGCGAACAGAGCTGTGGCTATTTGGAATGCTGATTTTTGTTTTCGCGACATCTGTGTGTCTTCATAGAGCAATAAATAGAATGTTTGATTTGTGCCGCAATGGCTACCGTATTGAAGATCAGTTTGTACTTCTATTGATTAATAAAAATGGCGGGCATTGAGATCCAGCTCGCTAAGTAAATGACTGAGGTCGGTCAGGCGGCCAGCAATGATATGAATAACATCGCCATCACCGCGTTCTAAAATGCCGTTTACCTGTAGAATCGTCGATTTTAAATAGGCTTGTTTTTGTGCACGGGCAGAGGCCTGCCACACGATCACATTAGTATTCCCTGTAGGGTCTTCCAAGGTAATAAAGGTAACCCCAGAAGCCGTGCCAGGTGCCTGTCTGCCGGTAACGCAACCAATCACCGTAACCACTGATTTATGCGGTAGGTTGATGAGGTCGCGGGCCAGCGTGAATTTAGGCAGCTTTTGGGCTTGTATGAGTAATTCTACGGGATGGCGATTGAGCGACATCCCAGTGGATTGATAATCTTCTAATAAGTTATCTACATCGCTTGGCATTAAGCTGAGCTGGTGGGGATCGGGTTGATCAGCCATTAGGGGCAGTTGTGAGGTGTTTTCCATGATTTGCCAGCGGGCTTGATAGCGATTCCCGGCAATCGCATTAAACGCGTCAGCACTGGCCAGTGCCTGGAGCTCTAATGCATTGATACCTAATTGACGAACTTGGGCAATCGATGCAAAACCGTTAGCAGGGCGTTGCTGTAGTAAGCGTTCAGCTGTCGCTTGTGATAGTCCTTTGACAATCCGTAACCCTAAACGGATGGCAAAACACCCCCCCTCGGGCTCTAAGTAATGCTGGTATTGTGATGTGTTAATGCACACCGGCCTGACCTCGATGTTATGGCGTTTCGCATCTTGTACTAGCTGCGACGCGCTATAAAAGCCCATGGGTAAACTGTTCATCAGACTGGCGTAGAAGGCTGCAGGATAGTAGTACTTTAACCATGAAGAAACATAAGCTAAGACTGCAAATGAGGCAGAATGGGACTCCGGAAATCCATACTCACCAAAACCACAAATTTGTTCAAACAGACGCTCGGCAAAGGCTTCTTCGTAACCCTTTTTGAGCATCCCGGCAACCAGCTTCTGTCTAAATTGCAGTAGCTTGCCATTTTTCTTCCAACTGGCCATAGCGCGGCGTAATTGATCCGCTTCTCCACCACTAAAGCCAGCGGCAACCATAGCGAGTTGGATCACCTGTTCCTGAAATATCGGCACCCCCATGGTGCGACTCAGTACGGCTTCCACGGCCTTAGAAGGATACTCAATCGACTCTTTACCATCTCTGCGGCGCAAGTATGGATGCACCATGTCACCTTGAATGGGCCCCGGCCGAACAATCGCTATCTGCACCACTAAATCGTAATAACAGGCCGGCTTTAAGCGCGGTAACATAGACATCTGTGCGCGGGATTCTATTTGAAAGACGCCGACAGTGTCGGCATGTTGGATCATCTTATAGACTTGCGGGTCGTCTCCCCAGCGCGTGATATCAGCAATACAGGTGGAGTGTTGATAGTACTGTTGTAGCATATCGAAGGTTTTACGGATGGCCGTTAACATACCCAGTGCTAATACATCCACTTTGAGCAAGCCAAGGCTTTCTAAATCATCCTTATCCCATTGAATAACTGTACGCTCAGGCATGCTGGCGTTTTCCACCGGGACTAATTCATAGAGTGGACCTGAGGAAATCACAAAACCACCCACATGCTGCGACAAGTGGCGTGGAAAGCCCATGAGTTCATGCACCAAATTAACCAGTTGCTGGCTGATACGACTATCGGGATCTAAACCTAATTCACTGAGTTGCGATTGCCAGCTGACATCGCGGTCACGGCGATTCACGTTGGCTATGAAGAAGTCCAGTTGCGAGGCGTTGATCCCCAGTGCTTTACCTACTTCTCTGAGTGCACTTTTAAAGCGATAACAGACCACGGTTGCAGCCAATGCCGTTCTTTCTCGCCCGTACTTACGATAAATATACTGAATAACTTCTTCGCGTCGCTCATGTTCGAAGTCGACGTCAATATCCGGTGGCTCATTGCGCTCTTTGGAAATAAAACGTTCAAATAAAACATTGATTTGGCGCGGATCAACCGCCGTGATTTCAAGGCAATAACACACCACGGAATTAGCTGCTGAACCCCTACCCTGATAAAGAATACCTTGTTGTTTGGCAAATTGAACGATGTCAAAAATGGTTAAAAAAAAGTATTCATAGTGTTGTTCGGCAATTAAGCGTAATTCTTTTTCGATGATCGCGCGGATATCCTTGCTGAGACCGGATGGAAAGCGTTTTTTGATCCCGCGTTCAACACATAAACGCAAGTAACTCTTGGCATCAAAACCCGTGGGGATGAGTTCGGCTGGATACTGGTAGCGTAAGCTGGATAAACAAAAAGTGCAGCGCTGTGCAATATGCTGAGTTTCAGCTAACCAGTCGGCTGGATAAAGTTTGCTCAGTTTAGTTTGATCGCGTAAACAGCGTTCTGTATTGCTAAGCCCTGCCTTGCCTAATTGCTGTACCGTTGTACCGACGCGAGTCGCATGCAGCACATGCTGTAGAGGCAAACGTTCTGGTTCATGCATAAGTACCCCGCTACAAGCGCAGATCGGTAGGTTGGCCGTAGTCGCCAGCGTTTGCAACTGGTTTAAGTAAGCTTCTTCATTAGCAACCAACCAGCGCTGTGCACCGATCCATGTGCGTGTGGGATGGTAGCGCAGGATCCAGTCTAACCACACTTGTTGGCTACTTGGGTCGGGTTTGGGCAACCAAATTAATAAGCAGTGTTGAATGCGTTTTAAATCCCATTCTTCTAATTGGTATTGGCCTTTAGTTGCGCGACGACGGGCATTGGTGATGATCCGGCATAACTCGGCATAAGCTTTTTGATTCGGGCATAATAAAACACATTCAAATTCATCATTTAACGTAAAGTAGCTACCGACTATCAGTTTGATGGCCAGTTGTTTTTGCTGCTTTTCGGTAAAGGCTCTCACAATCCCGGCTACAGAGCATTCGTCGGTGATGGCTAAAGCGGAATAGCCCAAAAAGTCAGCGCGGGCGATCAACTCTTCAGGGTGTGAGGCGCCAGTTAAAAATGAAAAGTTAGACTGGCAAAACAGTTCAGCATACATCAGACAAAATACCCATGCACAAACCAGCGTTTGTGTTGGTCGCGAAATACCCACAAATATTGACCTAGCTCATTTTGCGCAATGAAGTAGTCCCGCTCTAAAGGTTGTGCACTCCACCAGCCGGTACATAAGCGCTCGGGGGCGGTTAGGATCCGGCTTTTCCCTGCCAATGGTTGTGGTGCTGGTAATAGTAACGACGGACGGTCATGCAACGGTTGGGCAACACTCGTGGGCTTAGCGGGCTGCTGATCCGTTAGGTACAAGCGCTGACTAGCATATTCGGGACGATGATCATTGCCTAAACCTAACTGATACACGCAGCGTTCACCCAAGCGAGCTTGTAAACGGGTGATTAACTGCAATGGGGTGAGTTCAGATTGGCGGGTAGTAAATAAATCGTCATTTGCAGCAAGTATCGGAGTGAGTTCATTCGCACTCAGGCTCATGGCTTGAACGGGAGCTGTAAGTTCCAGACGCTCGACAGCAACACGAGCAATGGACAACCAAGCTTTACTACGGTTCTCACCCTGTGCGCTATGTAATCGCCATTGCTGTTTTTGCTTGTCACGCAAGATTAATGTGATATTTAGATCAAAAGTCACAAGCGCCCGTTGAATAAGGTAACGTTCAAGGGAAACCAGTAAATATTCTAGGGGTTTTAAGAGACGTTCGCTGAGCGTGATTTCATATAAAAATTCTGAGTGTTGATGAAATCGCCGGGCTGGTCTAAACAGCGGAAGCCGTTCAAAACGTTCACCTTTGAGTTCACTGAGGTAGCGTAATAAGAAACCATCAAATCGAGCTGCAAGTGCACTGACGGGTTGCTTAAACAGATCATCAAATGAGGTAATGCCGACTCGTTTTAGCGTCTGAAGTTGTTTATCCGTGAGACTGCTGTGTCGTAAAGAACAACGTCTTAGGGCTTGCTTCCATTCCCGCGGAGCGTCGCTGATACGATTATACTGTGCGCGGGCGAGTACTTTTGCTGCACTCATGGAGCAGGCGCTGGCGTAGTTATAAGTATAGTTGCAAAGCAATGATTGAAGGGTTTGCCAGTAGCTGCTCAAGCTGGCATACAGCTTAAGCATATTATCGGCACGTAGAAACAAGCCGTCAGGGGGATCTAATGCGATATCTGCAGTAATTCCGTACAACTGTTCTGCGATTTGGCTCAGACGTTGACTTTCACATTTATTGTCGTATTCGATAATAGTGAGTTCAGAGCAGAGCGCACTAGCTGATGCAAGACCTTGTCCGTGACTTAATCCTTGTTGTTGTGCGGCTTTATTTAGCTGGCAGAGTTGATTGTTTTGCGCATCATAAATCGCGATGGGTTGTAGGGCATCAAGCGCTGATAAGCCGCTATGGTCAACAACGCTACTTAACTGTAACGCATTGAAGTGCACATATAACCACAGCCCCTGCATATGTTTTACTGTTGCGCATGTAAATGAACAACATTATCCATGGTGTTGGTGGGTATAGCTTGATAGCGTTGTTGCACACTACCGAGTGTATGCTCGACTTGCAATCCGGATACCGGCCAGCCGCCGCGTTGTTTATCAATGTCTATGTGTAGATGTTGCTCCGTTCGACTGACTCGCATAGACAGACTGATGGGGAGAGGCTGTACTTGTTGATTGTATTGTAACAATAACAACAAACTTTGGTTTTGCTCAGCAGCTACCTGTAAGCGCTTGGCTTGGCTAATTGAAAGCTGGTTACACCACAACACGGCGGTATGGCAAACACCACTTTTTAAACATTGCTCACAGGCCCATAACACATCAGCTGTTTCAGCTGGTGGGATAAAAAATGTACGGGCTAAATCAATCCCATATTCGGTAAGCATTTCAGCATTGACGGCGGCGGGTGGAGAAATAAAAAATAGTTGGCGTAAATCTTCTTGCTGAGCCTGAATAATCGGCATGCATAAGCGTAATTCACCAATGCTCATAGTACTGTTGATGCGTACTACACCGTGCTTCGGAAAGCCGCCATGCAGCGCATTGTCTAAGGCACTGATACTGGTTGGTAGCTTAGCGGCAGCTATTTGGTTGGCGTGTGATGCTTGCCATAATAGTTGCTTGTTTTTTAGATGAGTAATTAAAGCAGACATAAAAGATTACTGTATACTGTATATATGTACAGTATAATTTAATCGCTTTATTCTGCAAGTAAAGATTAATAGCCTTGCTATTAAAGCTAACTCTTAACGCAATAATGGGTTTCTAAATTAGCTGGTTATACCTAAACTAAATACCTAGCCTTAACGTATAAAGTAAAAATATTTTAGGCGTATACAGAATATGCAACACCCTTTCACTGTAGAAGTTGCAGAAAATATGGTGCAAGTGCGATTCTTAGAGTCATTTCACCACACTAAACATTACCGCGGGTTAATTAATGCGGTAATGGATATTGTTGCAACATCGTTGCCTAACAAGCAGTGGGCTTTATTGGTGGATTGGGGTAATTTATTTATTCAAATTCCTGAGGAAGAAAAGCTCTGCATGCTCTTTTTGCAGGAGTATAAAACCGCTGGACTACGTTACTTAGTTAACATAACGCCAAAACATCCAGTTGTTGATTGGCAGATGAATAAAATAATTGCTAAGCACTCGGACATTGACATTATGGTTTCTGATGATGTTACCGAGGGACTGCGTTGGTTAGCAAAACGAAACATAGATGTTCAAGCTAACGCTGTCGAAATTACACCGAATTGGTTCAAACCTAGCGATGCTTTTAGTGCCTTACTGAAGAAATACAACCTTTCTGCATCCAAGTTTGACGCACGATACGAATGATATCTCAGCAGCATGTCTTAATTTGCTGAATTAACTTGCGACAGCGGCGTTTTCGCTGTCTGATGCATCGGTTTTCAGCGCCCCACTGCTAATTCCGCGGCATGCGGCGATAAAACCATCGACCGTGTTTTGACACCAGGCAACACGTATTTCACTGGGTTGTTTCTTGATTAATTCGTTTACTTTTTCAATAGTGACTGGCTGATTTTCTACCGCACGATTAACCGCCTCTTCTACGGTACGGCTATGTTCGGTACAATTCATCACAATAAATTCAAAGCGCTTGATGATGAAGCTGGCGACCTCATAGTCTTCTTGTTTAATCAAGCCTCGTTTGTTCAACGCTTCTAAGCGATTAATAAATATTTGCTGAAGCTCATGGGCCATAAAGGCCAATTGTTTCTGCCCTATACGCAGTGCATAAGCTTTTGCTTTGGCATTATGATTAGCTAGTTTTAATTCACGCTGCAGTCCCTGTCCACGCACGACAAAATAAATCAAAATAATAAGCATAATGGCGATAATGCCGGCAGAAATCATAATCCTGAAAAACCTCTTTATAGTGCCTTTTGTTGTTCGATAAAGGCATTAATACTTTGTTCAAGCACAAACAATGGCACTGACCCTTGGGCTAACACTGCATCATGAAAGGCACGCAGATCAAACTTATCACCTAATGCATCTTCGGCAGTGGCTCGGAGTTGTTTGATCTTAATCTCTCCGATTTTATAGGATAGTGCCTGCGCAGGCCATGAAATATAGCGGTCAATTTCAGTCTTTACGTTATGTTCTGACAGTGCAGTGTTTTCAAGCATATACGCAAGTGACTGTTCACGCGACCAGCCCATCATATGCATACCCGTATCGACGACTAAGCGGCACGCTCGCCACATTTCATAACTTAAACGACCAAAATCGTCGTAAGGGTCAGAATAAATACCGACTTCCTTACCCAAATATTCTGAGTACAAACCCCAACCTTCGCCAAAGGCAGATATGTAAGTTTGGCGACGTACAGGTGGTAACCCGGACATCTCGTTAGCAAGTGAAATTTGCAAATGATGACCAGGAACAGCCTCATGCAGAGTCAAGGCAGGAATAGCATATAATGGGCGCTTATCTAAGGCATAGGTGTTCACCCAATAGTAACCGGGTTGATCGTCGCGTGCAGGAGATACATAGCGACCGGTAGTATATTTTGGTGCGATCGCATCTGGAACGGGCGCTACGCCATAGGGAGTGCGAGGCAACTTCTTAAAAAGTTGCGGTAGCTTGGCATCCATTTGTTTCGCAATATACGAAGCGTAGATGAGTAATTCTTCAGCACTTTTGGCGTAAAACTGTGGATCGGTACGTAAAAATTGGATGAACTCATTTATGTCGCCAGCAAACTCAAGCTTATCCACAATAGCTTGCATTTCAGCGCGGATCCGATCCACTTCGGCTAAGCCTATTTTATGGATTTCCTCCGCTGTCATCGTGGTGGTGGTGTAGTACTCGATACGGTTCTGGTAGTAAGCCGCACCATCAGGCAATAGCTTCGCAGCTATTTCATCACGTGCATTCGGTTTATAAACTTGGGTAAAAAAGTCATAAAAGCGCTGTAATGCAGGCATAATTTGCGCTGCAATGATGCCCTGCCCTGTGGCTTGCCAAGTAGCTATTTGTTCAGCGCTGAATTTGCTTTCGTCTAAGTTAGCCAAAGGTTGGTAGAAAACACTGTCTTGGCTCTCAACCATGAGAGACGAGATTGTATCTTCATAACCCGCTAAGACAGCTTTGGGTTGAGTTTTACCTACCGCTAAGCCCTTTTTCATCCACTCAATGTGCGTATCAATGACCGCGTCGACTTGCTTGAGTTGTGCTAAGTAATTATTTACTGATGCGGCGTCAATGATGCGAATCTGGTTAGGTAACTGGGCAAGACTACTGTGGAATCCGTATTCTGAAGTTATCGGCACATAATGTTCATTAAAACGATATTCATCCACGTAGTTCTTAATACGATAACGTTGCATTAATAAGGTGATGCGCTCTTCTTGTGACAGCTCGCTCTCGTCAATTAGTGCGAGTTGATCAAGATATGCTTGAAACTGTTGTGCACGGGTTTGCAGAGCCGTTTGAGAAACGTCGGTTATTCTGTCTTCGTAGTCTCGGATCCCTTGACGGCTCGCCAAACCTGGAAAGCTGCGTAATTCAAACTGCCAAATTTCACTGGTTAACCGCTCTAATCGTTGAGCTGCTGAGTCGTTGCCGTGCGCGGCACCACAAAAGCCAGCAATGAAAATAACAAGGGCGGATAAAACGGTTACTTTCATAAAGCTTACTCCAAACAAACTGTGGCAACGAAACTACTTTTTAGGTGTATAAATTGGGGTCGGAAACGCCGTTACTTTATCAGATAGTGCAGTAATTTTTGCACTTCCTTGCTTTTTAACTTCGTCAATCCGCAACACATTATGCATCGGAATGAAGGTATGCGTCACATCAGCAAACTCATCTTTGAGTTTTTCGTGGCTCGGATCAAGAACCAGACTGGTATGGGTATCCCAAACAAAATCGCCGATTTCAATAAAGCCAAAAAGCCCACCCTGACTGACTTCACGGACGTATAATTCATAACGTTCGCCATTGCTTACAAATTGAATTCTGAATAACGATTTAGACATGATACCTGTATGACTCTATATTAACCGCGCTGATTTTAGCCTTTTCAATGTGCTTTATCCATGACTAAGTAGCTCTCACCAAGGTCAATTGTTATGAAGTTATGCAGTGCTTCCTGACGCGCTTGCATGACTTGATAGAGACGCTGCTGCGGTTCAATGGGAGGCTCTGCAGTGAGTGGGAATGTGCCCCAATGCATACCAATTGACTGCTTGGCACCAATATCGTCATGAATTTTGACAGCTTCCTCCGGGTTCACATGGTAATCTTGCATAAACCAGCGCGGTGCATAGGCACCAATTGGTATTAACGCTAGATCGATTACACCGAGCTGCGTGCCAATGGGCTTGAACAACTCGCTGTGGTAACCGGTATCTCCCGCAAACCACAGCGTAAAATCACTGAAAACCAATCCCCAACTCGCCCATAAAGTTGCAAACCGATCGCCTAATGAACGTGCTGACCAGTGTTGCGATGGCAGTGCAACCACCCTGAGGTCTTGATTGAAAATAGCTGTTTGTTGCCAATCTAGTTCGTTAACTTGCGTCTCGTTTACACCGTTGTCAACAAACCAGGTTTTGAGACCCAAAGGCACGTAATACGTCGGTCGGTTGCCTAGCTGTTTAATGGTTGCTTCATCTAAATGATCATAATGACTGTGACTAATAACTACGGCATCAATGGGTGGTAACTGTTTGTAATCAATAACATGTGGTACATAACGCCTTGGGCCCATAAAGGACAAGGGCGATGCACGGTCAGAAAAAATAGGGTCTGTAAGTATATTGATCCCTTGGTACTGAATTAAAAAGGTTGAGTGTCCTAGCCACGTTACTTGCACAGTATCTGGCGGTTGTTGAATACGCGAAACATCCACTTGCTGTAACGGCACTGTGTCCGCTAGTTTACTGTGCTCGGCCCACGACTCATCACCAAAATAACGCATCTCAAGGAAATCAAAAAAGCTCTTATCTTTATCATTGAGGTAAATATTGCGAAAGCTTACGTTGCCATCAGCGTCTATTAGATGGTGGGCTTGGGTTGGATCAAACCATTCTGGAGGCCGCTTGCTGGAGCAGGCTTGCAGATTTATTAATAATGCTAGTAAGAGTGACCAACGCACGACTTTTAACTTCATAAGTGACAAAGCACTAACCGGACTTTTAGGCATACCAGTGGATACGTAGCGACACTCCGAAAAGATTTCCCGCGAAGGTTGTTAATGCTGAACACTACCCAGTAAGCGATGGGTTGCCATTTTTAGCTCTTGGTTGTCTTGTACAAGGATGGCGTTAACCGCAAAACCCTGCACATAGCTGGTTAACTGCAATGCAACAGATTCAATGGGTGTATCCGGCGAAATCTCATGATTATTCACCGCTCGCTCCAAACAGCCGATAAAATCTATTTGCAGTCGGTCAAGGTAATGTCGGCCAATATCTTTAATCGTTGCATCGTCGTGACCGAGTTCGGTAATACTATTAACTAATAAGCATCCTCTTCCACTAACCAGTGCCAAGTATCGGTCAAAGTATTCATGAATTGCCAAAATGCCTTGTGGTTGTTCTAAGGCGATTAAGACTTGTTTCATTTGCGTTGCAAGGTAAAAGTCGATTACCCGATAGAGAAACTTTTGTTTGCTGCCAAATTCGCGATAGAAACCGCGCCGATTAAAATCCGTACGCGCGATAATTTCATCCATAACGGCACCGTGAAAACCGTGTTCGAGGAAAACATCAATCGCTTGTTCCATGACTTCTTCAAGATCGTATAAAGGAGCGCGTGGCATTGCTGTTCCATTTCGAGAATTTCTATTCTTTAGACTAGCCACTGGCCATCTTTAGTCAAGCGCTTTTGCATAACTCGTCGCTTTACTTTCGACCAGTGGTGCAATATGCCAGTTTGCTGGAGCGGATCAGTGTGTTTATCCGTAACTCAGTGCGATAAACTAACCGTTTGACCCTGCTGTATTTTTGAGAACTACAATGATGGAATATAAAACCCGAAAGATTGTTTTGACTGCAATCGCTGGTTTATCGATGCTAACCGTTGGCTTCGGAACAAACGCTGAGCCAGCAAAACCTGATGCAGAACGCATTAAAGCGCACATGCAATTTTTAGCCGATGACTTGTTAGAAGGTAGAGAAACCGGCAGCCAAGGACATGAAATTGCATCACTGTATATTGCGACAGAGTTTGCCAAGTACGGTCTTAAACCCGCTGGTACTGATGCTGCCTCACCTTACATGCAACGTGTTAACTTTCGTTATGCAACGCTCGATCAAGACTCACCTACAATGGTCTTAACAGATGCTAACGGTCAAAGTAAGGCATTTGATTACCCGAAAGACTTTATCATGGGGCCGGATACTGTAAGGACTGAATCGCATGTGCAAGCAGAACTGGTATTTGTAGGCTACGGCATCACAGCACCCTTATTAGATCATGATGACTACGCAGGTCTAGACGTAGCAGGAAAAATCGTGGTGATGTTGTCAGGTAAGCCGACAGACTTTCCCACTGAAGAAGGTGCACACTTTGCCTCGGGCAGTCAGAAGCAAGCATACGCTGCAGCAAATGGCGCTATCGGCATTATCTCGATTGTCACACCACAATCCGAAAAAACTCGACCGTATCAACGTTCTTTGAGTTACTTACATACGCCTTCAATGCGCTGGTTAAATGCTGATGGTGAGCCTGAGAATGTGCAGCCGACGTTATTAGGTAGCGCCTATTTACCAATGCATACAGCTAAGGAGTTGTTTGCTGGCGCGCAAAAATCTCTTGATGAGGTTTACCAGCAACTTGAAAATGATGAAGTCCCGCGCGGGTTTGCATTAGCCACAACAGTCGAGTTGAGTCGTAAAAGCGAGCATAAAACCATCACTAGCCCTAACGTAGCTGGCATTATAGAAGGCAGTGATCCGGAATTAAAAAACGAATACGTGGTTTATTCTGCCCATTCTGATCACATTGGATTTTCGAAAACGGTTAAACAAGACAAGATTAACAATGGCGCTATGGATAATGCGTCCGGTACGGCAGTCATGTTAGAAACTGCGCGATTATTCAGTCAGTTATCAGAGAAACCAAGACGTTCGATCTTATTTGTCGCAGTGACCGGTGAAGAGAAAGGTTTACTAGGTGCAGACTACTTCGCACGTAATCCAACGGTGCCGCAGCAGAGTATGGTAGCTAATGTTAACTTGGATATGCCTTTACTCACCTTTGAATTTGCCGATGTTATAGCTTTTGGTGCAAGCCACAGTGATTTGAAGGCCTCAGTCGAGGATGCAGCGAAAAATGTTGGCCTAACGTTGAGCCCTGATCCATGGCCAGAGCAAGCCTTGTTTACCCGTTCTGATCACTACAGCTTCGTCAAGCAAGGTATTCCTGCAGTGTTTTTGGTACCTGGAATTAAAGCTGTTGACCCTGAAATTGATGGTAGCCAAGTATTAAACAACTTTTTATCGAGTAATTACCACAAGCCTTCTGATGATATGAATCAGCCATTTGATTGGAATGCTGCAACCAAATTTACAGCGGTAAATGCTCAAATTGGACTTACATTAGCGAATCAAACGCAGCGCCCGGCTTGGAATGAAGGGGACTTCTTCGGAGATACTTTCGGTAAAGCTGAGTAAACCTTGAAGCCTCTTAACATAAGCATTAAATAATACAAAAAAGGCCGCATTTGTGCGGCCTTTTTTATACTCATCGTTACTATGTTAAGAGAAGCTAGGGCACCGTTTCAATTAAACTGGCGTGCATCGCAATTAGAAGAAACGATTTTTAATGAACACCCACTGCGCAGCGAAGTCTTCAGTTGGCTTACGACTAAATTCACTGCGAATAAATAGATTAATCCGTCCGTCAGCATAACAAACCAACATATTAGCAATAATGGCCTCATCAGCGGGTAGTTCTTTACCTTCTCTTAGCTTTCGCTCACGCAAAACTTGCTTAAACTGTGTCTCTAATCGCTCGTATAACTTTGCGATTCGAGCTCGTAAACGTTCCTGTTCGCCTAACAAAGCATCGCCATTCAGAATGCGCGTTATACCCGGATTCTTTTCCGCAAAACCCAATAACAAATGCAAGATCATTTGGCAGCGAGCTGCTGCATCTTTCTCTTCATTGACGATTTTATTGATCCGCGTAAACAGCGCCTCTTCAATAAACTCGATAAGCCCTTCAAACATCCGTGCCTTGCTTGGGAAATGACGGTATAGCGCAGCTTCCGAAACACCGACTTTCTCAGCCAGCTTAGCTGTTGTAATACGTTGACCTGGATTAGTTTCGAGCATTCCAGCAAGACATTGCAGGATTTGAGCACGCCGGTTGGGTTTTTTAGTCGCTGGCATTAATCGGTTCCGTGAGTTTCTTGTTTTAATTTATATTGGCTTGCCAGTAAGGCTATCAATTGTTGCGCAACTATGTGTTTAGGTGCAGTTGTTAGCTTCTGGTCACCGTCGGACCAAAATACGTGTAACGCATTTTGATCACTATTAAAGCCTATATCGGCATTCGATACATCGTTTGCAGCTATCATATCAAGCTTTTTATTCCGCAGCTTATTCTGTGCGTAATGTTCTAACTCGTGGGTTTCTGCCGCGAAACCAAGCGTAAACGGTGGTGTCTGTAATGACGCAACATCACTAAGAATATCAGGGTTTTTAACAAAAGTAAGTGTTAACTCATCTGAGTTCTTTTTTATCTTTTGGTCGGCAATCGACTCACAGCGATAATCAGCTACTGCCGCGGTTGCAATAAAAACGTCGCACTGTTTAACCGCTTGCATTACCGCAGCATGCATTTGCAAAGCGCTATCGACTTGAATTAGCTCTACGCCAGCAGGAGTTGGCAATGCAGTTGGTCCGCTGACTAATGTTACAGTTGCACCGGCCTGAACTGCCGCAGCAGCAATGGCATAACCCATTTTGCCGCTGCTATGATTACTAAGGTAGCGCACTGGATCCAATGCCTCTCGCGTAGGGCCAGCAGTGATAACAACATGCAAATTATTAAGTAATTCAGTAGTGGTTGAGGTGAAGAGCTCGCCTAGCTGAGCAGCAATGCACTCTGGCTCAGTCATTCGACCGGCTCCAATATCGCCACAGGCCTGCTCACCGCTATCGGGGCCTATAAATTTGATTTGTCGGGCTTGTAAAGTCGCAAGATTAGTTTGTGTCGCTGGATGTGCCCACATCGCCTGATTCATCGCTGGCGCAATAATGACTTGTGCAGATGTTGCTAGATATAAAGTACTTAACAGATCATCGGCAATGCCATGCGCCAATTTAGCCATGAAGTTGGCTGTCGCCGGTGCAATGAGTAATACATCAGCCCATTTTGCCAGCTCAATATGACCCATGCCGGCTTCTGCATCTTCATCCAACAGATGTTGATGCACGGGATTACCCGATACTGCCTGCAATGATAATGCGCTAACAAACTCCGTTGCCGAAGCTGTTAGAACAACCTTAACTACGGCCCCTTCAGCAGTCAGTTTGCGTACCAAGTCGGGTGTTTTATAGGCGGCAATACCACCGGTTACACCAAGAAGAATGTTTTTATTTTTCAATTGCATCGGATACAGACTGACCTTGTGGACGGCGACTTTAAGCGCGCAATACGCTTTATTTGCCTAAATAGTAGCAAGGGAACGCGCAGATGAGAATAACTGATTGGTCAGTCGCTGAAAGGCCAAGAGAAAAGCTATTGGTACACGGTGCCGACAAACTTAGTGACGCAGAATTACTCGCAATAATTCTCAATACCGGTGTGGCAGGGCAAACATCGCTAGGTCTGGCTGAAGCTTTACTGCATCGTTTTGGAGATATTGCCGGCTTGTTTGTAGCCAATGATAATGAGTTACGGCAAGTGTCAGGTATCGGGAATGCCAAGATAGCTTTGTTAAGAGCTGCGCGAGCGTTAGCCAGTCGTAGCGTACAAGAACGCTTGGTTAATCGGACGACCTTTAATGACGTGACTGCGGTGAGTGATTTTCTGTTATTAGAGATGGCGCATTTAAAGCAGGAAGTCTTCGCTGTGCTAACGTTAAATAGTCAGCATCAACTTTTACATTTTCGTAAGATGTTTTTTGGTTCCATTAGTTCTGCTGCGGTATATCCACGCGAATTGGTCCGACAAGCGCTTGCCGATAATGCTGCTGCAGTGATTTTGGCACATAATCATCCGTCAGGTGTTGCCGAACCGAGTCAGGCTGACCGTGATATTACCCAGCGCATTATTGCTGCTCTGGATTTAATTGAAGTTAGTGTGCTCGATCATTTTGTGGTAGGCCGTACAAGTACGGTATCATTCGCGCAACGAGGCTTAATCTAGTGGAATCCCAGCTTTGACAATAGGACCTGCTGATTCGGCAGAAAATAATAACAAACGTATCGCACTATTTATTGACTCACTCGCTGGTGGTGGTGCTGAAAAAGTCGTTATAACCCTCGCTAACGCGTTTTCTCAATTAGGGCACAGAGCAGAAATTATTTGCTTACAACAGCGCCAAGAATATGCTGTTCCTGAACACATACCGGTGCACTATTTGTATCCGCAACGGCGAGTTAAACTTGCAAGCCCCTGGAGTCGCGCGAAGCATGCCAAAGAACTTACCGCATTAATTACTAAGCTGCAGCTGAATGACTCAGCATTTGACTTATTTTTGGCGAACTTAGATGAGACGAATTACATTGTTTCAGCGTGTCACTTTTCGCCGTGTTACTACATTGTACACAATGCCATTATGCCAACGCTCGCCCGCGCAAAGCTTATGGGGCCGCATAAGTATCTCCGCCAACGGCGTTTATTTAAAGCTTTAGAACAGCGCCGTATTATTGCGGTATCTCAAGCGTTAGCGCAGGAAGTAGAACAGCAAAACTTATTTACGGCTGAGTCTACAAGCGCAATTTACAACCCCTTTGATTTGACTGCTATCCGCGCGGCCAGTGAGGAAAAATGCAGTAAACTACCGAGTTTTCCCTATATTTTACATATTGGGCGCTTTGCCAAACAGAAACGTCACGACGTTCTATTTAGTGCCATAAAACGGCTCTCAGATACCTCTCTAAAACTGGTTTGTTTAGTATCGAATACCGCAGGACTACAACGCTTGGTTCAGCGGCTAGGGGTGGCAGATCGGGTTGTTGTGGTTGAGTTTCAGCAAAACCCCTACGTCTGGATAAAACAGGCAAAATGTCTGGTGTTAAGTTCTGATTTTGAGGGTTTTGGTAATGTCCTAGTAGAGTCTTTAGCCTGCGGCACTCCGGTGGTTGCTACGGATTGTCCGTATGGTCCCAATGAAATTTTGGTGGGTGAGAACCGAACCTTTCTAGTGCCACCGAATGACCCAGAAAAACTTGCGCAAGCAATTACCCGGCGACTAGAGACTCCAATAAATGATAACATTCAAAGACTCAGCGCGACATTTGGCCATATACAAATCGCCAAACAATATTTAGCTCTTTTGCAGTCGCCACCAGCACCAGGGAGTCAGGATTAACCGTGTCGGAAATACCTTGTTTTGTTATCAATTTGGCGCGTTCAAAAACTCGTATGGCTACCATTAGCCTACAATTAACGGCGCTAAACATTCCATTCCAGCGCATCGAAGCGGTAGATGGCAGTGCATTATCATCTACGCTCATGAATGAAGTGTACGCGCCAAATCACCCAGAGGCTTACTATAAGTCAATGAACAAGGGCGAAATTGCGTGTTATTTAAGTCACCGCTCAGTGTGGCAGCGCATGGTTGATGAAAACATTCAACTCGCAGTGGTGCTTGAAGATGATGTGCAACTGAACACAACTCTTGCTGATGCCATTAGCGCTATTCAAGAAATGCCAAATGATTGGGATTATATAAAATTAGCCCAGCACGCGCGCAAGCGCCCCGTTTTGCACCATTTCCAGTTTAATCAGTTTGACCGCGTTACCTACGCTAAAGTACCCGCTAGAACCTGCGCACAGGCGATAAGCTTGGCAGGGGCGAAAAAGTTACTCGCGCACAGCTTGCCAATCATTCGTCCGATTGATATCGATTTACAATATTGGTGGGAAAAGGACTTACGTTTATTTGGCTTGATGCCCTATCCAGCCACTCCCAGTGCTGAAGATAGTAGTGATATTGAACACGTGGCAAAGCGCAAACGTGCGCAACAGAGTAAGCTACAGAAGTTGCGTAATATGTGGCGCTTTTATTGGCAAAACCGTTATCATAATAAGCGTCGCTTGGCGGCACTTGCACAAGATCCAAAGAGGTAAATTGCATGCAACTGTCAGTGATTTTTTCAACTTATAATTCGCCTGAATGGATGTTGAAGACTTTGTGGAGTTTGCATTATCAAACCTTCCAAGAGTTTGAAATAATAATTGCCGATGATGGTTCAGATGCGGTGACTGCGGAAACCATAGCTCAGTTCCAAGCTGAGTCTGGGCGTCAGGTTAAACATGTTTGGCAACCGGATGATGGTTTTCAAAAAACACGGATTTTAAACCAGGCGCTGATTGCTAGCGAAGGTGAATATATCCTATTCACTGACGGCGATTGTGTCTTGCGTAGCGACTTTCTGGCTGTACACATGCAACGGCGTGAGCCGGGTTATTTTCTTTCTGGAGGCTACTTCAAATTGCCGATGGAAACCAGTAAGGCGATTACGCGAGATGATATCGCTACCGGTCGGGCATTCGACTTGGAGTGGTTGATGGCACATGGCTTACAGAAAACTCACAAAACCATGAAGCTCACGGCGTCTGGATTAAAAGAAAAACTGCTTAACTCGCTAACACCAACCAAGGCAACTTGGAATGGGCATAATGTATCCGGTTGGCGCAGCGATATTTTTGCGGCCAATGGATTTGATGAACGTATGCAATATGGTGGCGAAGATCGTGAGCTTGGTGAACGCTTGTTTAACGCGGGTATAAAGTCGAAACAAATTCGCTATTCTGCTATTTGTCTGCACTTAGACCATGCACGAGGTTATGTAAAACAAGAGATGCGGGATAAGAATGCTGCAATAAGAGCAGTAACCAAGCGTGAGCGTAAGACTGAAACAGAGTTTGGGATTAAGCAGGCGATCGCGAGATCGGAACACGATCGCGATTAAATTTTGTTGATCATTGCCTGTGTTTGCTGTATAACATGCGCCCTCTTAATTGTAGGTTGGATGCCTGTGTTGCTCCCCGGCTATTGATTGGTCATAAAGGGAAGTAGCCACTAGTGGCAACACCATTGTAAACGTTGTTCTGGAGACAAAAAATGTCAAAAGTATGTCAAGTGACAGGAAAGCGTCCAGCGGTTGGTAATAACCGTTCACACGCGCGCAATGCGACTCGTCGTCGTTTTTTGCCAAACTTACAAACCCACCGTTTTTGGGTTGAAAGCGAAAATCGTTTCGTAAAATTACGCCTTACTCCAAAGGGTATGCGTATCATCGATAAAAAGGGTATTGATACAGTACTAGCTGATATCCGTGCTCGTGGTGAGAAAGTTTAAGGAGCCTAAACCATGCGTGATAAAATTAAATTAGTATCAACAGCGGGTACCGGTTTTTACTACACTACTGATAAAAACAAGCGTAACATGCCTGGCAAAATGGAGATCAAAAAGTACGATCCTAAAATTCGCCAGCACGTAATGTTCAAGGAAGCTAAGATTAAGTAATTCTTACCTTTTGTCTCCTTTTAAAAACCCGGCTTTGACCGGGTTTTTTGCGTTTTCAACTCGCTTTCTAATCAGGTAAGCTAGCGAAAACTTTATCTTGCTTGGTGAGCTTTGAGATTATCAACCCGTGCATTAAACAACGTCATTATTTTTGCCATGTTGGTAATGATTGCTTTGTTTAATCTTGACCAATGGATACCAACGCCTCAGTCGACTCCGCAGCTACAGTTAATTGGTGAGAATGACATGCTGTTGCGAATTGACATCGGAACGACTCGTTTAGAACGTGTCGGCACCCAGTGGCGATTGGTTGATAGTGAAAGCCTTATCCGCCAAGCAGGGGATGAAATTGTTTCCCATTGGCTGGGTGCCCGATTACAGTTGGTAGAGTCAGTACCTTCACCAAGTAATCAAGTCGTTGCTCAGGTTTGGTTGGCGCGACAGTCCTCACCCGCCGAAGTTGTTCTTTATACCAGCGACACAGGAGATTTTGTGCAGATTGGGGACTACATATACATGCTGCAAAATACCACATTTGACGAATTAGTCTTTAACCGGAATTGAGGAAGCCTACGTGCCTGAGTTACCAGAAGTTGAGGTCAGTCGTTTAGGTATAGCGCCACATATCGAAGGAGCAACCATTACTGCACTTCGGGTGCATAACTCTTCGCTGCGCTGGCCAGTACCTGATTCGGTGCAAACCGCAGTCGGAGAGCCGGTGATATCGGTTACGCGCCGGGCTAAATATTTATTTATCAACACGCCCAAGGGTAGCATTGTGTTGCATCTCGGGATGTCTGGGCGTTTGCGAGTGGTGGATCAGAACCTACCCCTGGAAAAACACGACCATATCGAGCTGTATTTATCGACTGGGCAGTGTTTACGCCTTAACGATCCGCGTCGCTTTGGTGCTTGTCTGTGGCAAGCAAAAGAGGCAGAGCCTTTGGCAATATTGTCAGGTTTGGGTCCTGAACCATTGACCGATGAATTTGATTGGCGACGTTTATACGATATGTCCCGAGGTAAATCGATGTCGGTAAAAGTCTTTATCATGACCAATCAAGTGGTCGTCGGGGTGGGTAATATTTATGCTAATGAAGCGTTATTTTTAACCGGCATCGATCCCCGCCGTTCCGCCGGGCGTGTAGCGAAGGCTCGCTATCAGGAGCTTACTAAGAACATCAAGCAAGTGTTGGCCGCCGCAATACGTCAGGGTGGAACTACGCTTAAAGACTTTACCCAAGCTGATGGCAACCCGGGTTACTTCAAACAGCATTTGCGCGTTTATGGACGCGCGGGAGAGCCATGTGAAGTGTGTGAAACCAGCATCAAAAGCCAGGTGTTAGGTCAGCGCAACACTTTCTTTTGTCCGCAATGTCAGCGTTAATCTTGATTTTGTTCGTGCAGGCGTTTTTGTAAAGCTGCTTGCACCACAGGATGACAAAATTCACTTACGTTGCCACGGTGCAAGGCGACTTCCTTGACTAAAGTGGAAGAAATAAAGGAATTTTCCTCTGCTGGGGTTAAAAATACGCTCTCTAGTTTGGGGTTCAGGCGGCGATTCATATTGGCTAATTGGAACTCGTATTCAAAATCGGATACTGCGCGCAGTCCGCGGATCAATACAGTCGCATTTTGCGAGTCAGCAAAATCAGCTAGCAGGCCTGTGAAACCAAGCACTTCAACATTATCTAAATGTGCTGTGATTTCTTGGATCATGGCGACACGCTCAGCCAAACTAAACAATGGCTTTTTGCTCGGATTGGCTGCTATTCCAACCAATACACTGGAAAACATTTGTGCCGCACGTTCAATAAGGTCGGCGTGACCATTGGTAATAGGATCGAATGTGCCCGGATAAATAGCTCGCGTGTGCATACACCAAATACTCACTTTTCATGATTGCCGAAACACTACATGGAATCCTAATTTGATGCAATTTATTCACGGATTTGCCTATATCTTATGCGGCTTATCAGCTAGGATCTGATATCCAAATAGTCCCTTGAGAGCCCAGATTTGCGAGTCATAGTAGCGTTATTGTTGTGTTTATGGATGAGTAGTGAAACCACCGCTACGCCTTGGGTGGGAACTCTTGATCCTCAACTGCATCAAGACTTGGTGAAACTCTCAGAGTATTCTTTACTCGACGTGGCGGTAAATACGTATCCCGTGCCCTGGAAAGGGATTGCCCAGCAACTTCAAAACATTGAGTTATCGGGACTGCCGCAACATGTGCAATTATCCGTTTTGCGCTTACAGCATTATGTGGCGATACAGCAAAACCGCACGTGGGGCTCTTCGCTAGAGATGTATGCCGCTGGTGACGAAGCTCAATTCACAGCATTTGATGCAGAACAAAGAACATCTGCACGATTGACGCAAAGCACTGAATACAAAAAAGGTCGCTGGGCTGCGCAACTTTCGATTAACGCCGAGTCGGGCGGTGAACGACATTTAGATCAAAGCTATCTCGCGGTTCAGTTAGCAGATTGGAATTTTGCAGTGAGTGCCATGGATCAATGGTGGGGACCCGGGCAAATGAGCAGTTTAATCCTCACGGATAATGCACGACCTGTACCGGTATTATCGTTGTCTCGCGCAACTGCGGTTCAATCTGAGTCGCCATGGTTGAGCTGGTTAGGCCCATGGTTTTTTACCGCTCAATTAGGTGAATTAGAGTCTGAAAGAGAAGTTGATGGGGTCAAACTGTGGCGTTCAAGATTAACCGTAAAGCCATTACGTGGATTAGAGCTCGGCGCGTCGTGGGCGGCCATGTGGGGTGGCGAAGGTCAAGCTAACGGTATATCAGGCTTTATTGATGTAGTAACATTTCAAAAAGAATGTGCCAATGGGGCTGCCAGTTGTGACCCAGAACTAAATACGACGGTAGGTAATCATATTGCAGGCTTTGACCTAAAATATACCTTTACGTTATTCAATACCCCGGTCTCGCTTTATGCGCAGCGCGTTGGCGAAGATGCGGTCGATGGTTATCGAATCACTGATAATGCAAATCTGTTTGGAATATCGACCTACTTTGGTCGCGTTTATACCTTTCTCGAAACCAGTGATACCAACATTGCCTGTGCGGGTGATGGTAGTACATTGACTAATTGTTATTACGAAAGCGGTACCTATCCAACGGGCTATCGTCGTTATGGTCGCGCTATGGGCAGTACGTTTGATAGCGATGCAAAATACGTTACGCTGGGCAGTCGTTGGCACATGCGAGACGCTGATTCCGTCCAGCTGCAAATCAGCCGAATTGAACTCAATCCTGATGGCCAAAGGCCATCTCCTGTATTGCGCAATAGCATCCAAGAAGATATTTGGTATGTCAGCGGCGCTTATCAAACCGCCTGGAAAAACTGGCAATTAAAGGTTGGTGTTAATCTGGCTTATCGCGAGTTTGCCATTCAAACACGCGACGCTGAAACAGACTTAAACGGCTATTTGCATGTCCGTTATGCGGTATTGAATTAGAGAGAACTGCTATGTCAGAGCGAAGTAACAAGCTACCAGTCAGCGTTTTTATTGTAGCGCAGGATGAAGCTCAGCATATGCCAAGGCTTTTGCAGAGTTTGGAGGCCTTTGCAGAAGTTATTGTAGTCGACTCGGGCAGTACTGATAACACGCGCGAAATCGCTCGCCAGTATGGTGCGACTGTTTATGACCAGGAGTGGTTAGGGTATGCAGGGCAAAAACAGTTTGCATTGGAGAAATGTACTCAAGAGTGGGTCTTAAACTTAGATTCTGACGAACAAGTTAACGCAGCAATGCTAAATGCAATCCGTGATTTTATTGCCACAACGGATAAAGATGCACTGCGTTTCGACCGTAATGATATCTTCATTGGTAAGATGCCCCCCGCAGCAATAAGTAAACCTAACAATGTTCGCCTCTACCGGCGCACAAAAGCCCGCTTTAACACCGAGCAACAAGTCCATGAAAGTGCCGTAATCGATGGTCCCATAGCTACTACTTCGGCGAGCTTTGATCATTATGGCTATGACGATATTCACACCTTAGTCATTAAACACAACCAATATTCCACGCTGAAAGCGCGCGAAAAGTTTAGTCGCAATAAACGCGGCTCGATATTTAAGTTAATGCTAATTTTGCCGTTAGAGTTCATCCGCCAGTATGTATTTAAACGTTTATTCACGTTTGGACTGCGTGGGCTTATCCTTGCCACTCTGAATGCGAATTACGCGTTTTTAAAAGAAGCCAAGCTGATCGAGCAGCAGTTACGCAAACCCTAGTCTAAGTAAAACGTCGATATCCTTCTAACAATGCTTGCCAATCACTATCTTTAAATTGGTAACTCGACATTTTACCTTGCTCTTTGCGCAATGAACGATGCAAGCGCGATAGGTTGCCGGTTTTCCAGCGATTGCCGCGACGTACGGCGCATTTATCAAAGTCGATTAACCACGCCTGACCCTCGTCGTCGAGCATGATGTTGTGAATATTAAGATCATGGTGATATACCTGATGCTTGTGAAAGCGAGCAATGGTAGCGCCAATGTGCCGCCATTCGATGGCACTTAACGCGGAATCAACAATCAGTGAATGCACATCTTTCGCATTCGGGATCCGTGAAGTTAAGAGGTCGCCCCGCCAAACTAAGCCTACTCGCGTTACTTGCCCTGCAATAGGCGTGGGACATGGCAAATGCCAACTTCGCATGCGAATTAAAAGGTCTAATTCGCGCACTGGCCGAGTCCAAGCTTTACGTAAAAATAAGAACTGATCATCCAATAGTTTGCCAATTAGTCCGCCACGTTTGTAGTGCCGCAACACTAAATCACAGTCCTGATAACGCAAAAAGTGAGTGGTACCGCGACCAGCTGCACTGCCAACAAGACTAAAATCGCTCGCTGCCGGAGGACTCGCAAACCATTGGGAGTTTGGTGTGGGCAACTGATTCAGCTGGCAATTGGCAGGCACCCAATAAACCGTATTGTGGTTTTCTGAATGGCTTGCTAATAATGGGTTCACAGTATAAATCCACGATAATACTTGAGAATTACGCGCAATTGTAATCAAATTGCGTTTATTCGTCCGCTACTAATCCCATTTCTTTGGCTTTCTTTCGCAAACAATTACAGATAACCGCCCTACCTCAGGATGCCAACATTTGCTTAATGCGACTTTCCGCAATAGGCGACGTTTGTCACGCAGTGGCAATGGTGCAAGCAATACAACAGCAGCGTCCGGATGTCAGGATTACCTGGATTATTGGCAAAATCGAGTCTCAATTATTGCAAGGACTCGAAAACATTGAGTTTATTGTGTTTGACAAAAAAGGTGGCAAAGCGGCTATTCAAGCGCTTAAAGCGTCTATGCAAGGCCGTCACTTTGATGTTTTATTGATGATGCAAGTCGCCCTCCGTGCAAATTGGGTATCGCGCGTGATCCCTGCGCAAATTCGACTTGGCTTCGACTCAGCGCGCAGCAAAGAGTTGCACGCGTGGTTCACCACACATACCATTGCGCCGCAAGAACATGCGCATGTCCTTGATGGGTTTATGGGCTTTGCAGCTGCGTTGGGTATCACTATTGAACCACCGCAATGGAATATGCCGTTAGCGAAAGAGGATTTAACCTTTGCAGACCAAGCAGCAGCTGAATGGGGGGATTATGTGGTCATTTGCCCCGCAGCCTCTAAAGCGGAGCGCTGTTGGTTACCTGAGCGTTACGCACAAATAGGAGATGAATTATCCCATGCTGGGAAGCGGGTCGTTTTGTGCGGCTCACCAGCAAACCTTGATGTAAGCCTGGCGCAGGCGATTGAACAGAAGACTAACTGCGACGTTGTCAACATGGTGGGGAAAACGACTCTTAAACAACTTCTGGCGTTATTGGCTAACGCGCAACTGGTTATTGCTCCTGATACTGGGCCTGCACATATGGCCACTACGATGGGTACTGCGGTCATTGGTTTGTACGCTCACAGTAATCCCCGGCGCACAGGGCCATACAACAACCTCAATCAGGTAGTGTCGGTATACGATTCGGTTATTCTGCAACAAACGGGTAAACACTGGCAAAACTTGGTTTGGGGTAAGCGCGCAAAAGGTGCTTCACTGATGGGGTTGATTGGTGTAGATGAAGTCCTTGCCCAGGCGAAAGCGCTCTTAGCGATCCAGTAGTTGGTTAATTAATAGTAAGTTAGCCGCTACGGCGCCACGATTTGCATTGATCACCTCTAGGCCTTGTTTCCCGGCCTGTTTGCGAGCCGCAGCAGTAGTTAACCAATGTTGAATTTCTGCTAATAATTGTTGCTCATTCAATACTGTTTTTAATGCCCCCGCGGTCGCTAAATGTGCAGTAATGGTGGGGTTATTGTACTGACTGGGGCCCATGACTACCGGAACCTCATACAACGCTGGCTCAAGCGCATTATGGCCTCCTCTGTCAGCGAAACTACCGCCAACAAATGCAATATCAGCAATGGCATACAGGTCATGTAAAACTCCCATGGCGTCAATCAGCAGAACAGTGGCATCAGGAGCGATGTCGCCATCACTGTAGCTAGCAAAGTGAATGTTTTTATTTATCAGTAGTTCTTTTACTTCATTAAACCGTTGCGGATGGCGCGGTACAATGCAAGTAATCAAATTGGAAGTCGTCTGCTTCAGGCGCTGGTGGGCAGCGAGAATTATTTCTTCTTCCGGCGCATGCGTACTGCCCGCGACGACTATTGGTGCCTGTCTTTCCTGAGCTAAATCTGCGAGCTTTAAAACCCAAGGGTCCTGACGTCGCTGGGATTGAATTTCAAATTTAATGTTGCCAGTGTTTTGCGTGTTAGTTGCATTAGCTCCCAGTGTAATATAGCGCTCCTGATCATCCCCACTTTGCGCATTTATATAGTTGAACTGTTGCAGTGTGTGGGCAAGAAACTGCCCAAGCTTAGCGTAACGCTTAGCAGAACGATCGGTCATGCGAGCATTGACGAGTATACTGGGGATTTTTTTTGCGCTGCAAATTGCCAACAAGCTGGGCCAAATTTCTACTTCGGTAACTATCAGTAACTGCGGACGTAGTTTGCTGACAAGACGGTGCATTAGTCCATAATGATCATACGGTAAAAAGCAATGTTGCACTTGCTGACCGAGTGACCGCTGCACTTGTTCAGCGCCGGTTGGCGTGGTTGTTGTAATCGTAATTTTAAGATCATGCTGTTGTTCGAGTAGCGCTTTGATTAATGGCGTAACTGCCGTTACTTCGCCAACGGAAACGCAGTGCCATAAAATATCGCACCTAGATAGCCCTTGCGAAAAAATTGCAAATCTTGATAGTCGGCGTTGTGAATAATCAGGGCGTCTAAATGCCCATTTCACCATGAATATCAAAAACAGCAGTGGCAGCAGAATTGTCCACATCAGGTTATACAAAAATAGCTGGATGCGGTACCACACTGAGGGCGTATTTTGTTCATTATTTGGGGCTGATTGTTGCAATCCATCTCCGCCATTTTTTGCTAATCATCATAACACACTTGCAAAGCGAAGCTTATACACACTGCCTGCCGACTTAGGATATCGCAAAACTCAAAAGATGCACTACACTGAAAGTGGATGGTAAATACATAAACCAAAACACGCGGAGAGAAATTGACACGATTATCGCTGCTCATGATGATTGCACTGTTATTTTCGTCAGAGCTTATAGCTGAAAATGGAGCATCAGTTGTGATTGTGCACCCTCAGGTCGCTCAAGGCGAAGTTGATCGACAACAATTACGGCGAATTTTCTTGTTAAAACAACGCACTTGGGATGATGGTGCACCAATATCCCTAGTTGTATTTGCCAGCGACGATGAAAAGCACCGCGCATTTTTGCGGCAACGCTTGAATATGTTCCCGTACCAGCTTGAACGTGAATGGAACAAGTTAATTTATTCTGGGCAATCGGCACCACCGGCCATCGCTATGGACACCGAAGATATGTTACTCCTTGTAGCCTCTACTCCTGGTGCGATCGGTTATGTTCTCGCTCCTCAAGCCATTGAAAACAGTATTAGCCGGGTGAAAGTTATTGAGGTAATTGAGCAATGAAAAAAAGGATTTGGCTTGTCTATCCCCTGGTATATGTATGCTTGCTAATTTCGCAGTGCAGGTTAGCGTTGGCGCAAGAAAACTGGAGTATTAACGGTTTTGTTGCACAAGGCATACAGCAAGCGAGTAAAACAAATTTTGTTAGTAGTGATGGCGACTTGTCTTTTGCGTTAACTGAAATTGGCGTTAATGGGCGCTATGCGATTGACGAAGATTTGAGTTTGAATGCACAGGCGGTTTATTTAAACGCAGGGCGACGCTATCCAGAAGGGGCGCGCGTGGATTACCTGTTTCTCGATTGGCGTGTTGTTGACGCAAATAATCTAAACCTTAATGTGCATTTAGGTCGTTACAAAAATTACCATTGGTTGTATTCATCGACCCGGGATGTGCCACACACCCGACCAGGGAATCTATTACCACAATCGGTTTACTTTGATAGCTTTCGCGACGTCGCGTTGGGGAGTGATGGCGTTGCGATACGCGCAAGCACGACGAATCGGTTCGGTGATTGGGAATTTAATTGGAGCTACGGTAAGTCGCCAGTATCGCGCGAATCGACGGTGCAACTGTTGGGACATAACTCTAGCGGCAAAGTGAGTCAGGATCATGACCACCAAATGAGCGTTTATTGGCGTTCGTTCTCTTCAGGTCTGCTATTTGGTGTGAGTTGGTTAGATGCAGACTTCACCTATAACCAAGGGCTCAATGATGGATTTGTGAATGGTAAGGTTAATGTGCAGAGAGTCGCGCTAGCGGCGCAATGGCAAAGCCAATATGTTGAATTAACAACAGAATTGGTACGTGAAAGTAGCGCCTACAATGATGTGTTAGCCCCCAACTTCTTTAGTGATACCAGCGCAGAGGGGGGCTATGTGCAACTCAATGTTATGCCGTTGCCAAAGCTAACGGGCTTATTCAGACTCGATCTTTATGACCAGAATAAAGAGGATCGCAATGGATTTGCACTAGAACAGGCGACCAATGGTGCTATTCCCAATTACTTTGCTTATATGGATACAGCAACAGTTGGTGTGCGGTACTTACTCGCTGATAACATTGCCTTGCAGGCGGAATTTAATCGGATCAAAGGCGCTGGCCGTTTGACCCCACTTTTAGTGCGTACAACAGAAACCACAGAATCTGAATACTGGGATTTGTGGTCGCTTCAGTTTATGTATTGGTTTTAAAATGCCCAGACGTGTCAGCATTGCACAAAAATTCATTGTCGTATTGGTTCTCTTGCTGACGGTATTCAGTGTGTTGCTCGTAGGTTTCTTGATTAACCGAGCCAACCAATCGTTGATCAGCCAACAGAGTCAAATACAGCAGCAGTATTACAAGCAGTTTTCTCAGCTCAATACCATTGTGACCGACCGTAACGTGAGATTCGTCGAGAACTTTATCAATGATCTAGACAGCCGCAAGTTTGCGACGCTAGACAATGCGCTGAGCTATATTAAAACGCAATACGAAGAACTGCTCTTGCGTTGGCAAGTCGAGAAAATATGGTTACACCTTGAGCAAACATCGGTTCTAGAAGTTGATGAACAAGGCAGAGAACCCAATGAACTAAAAGGCTTAGTGGCCGCAGTCACGCAAAAGCAAAGTCCTGAAATCTTAATTTCATGCACACAGACATGTGTGGCAACGCTAGCAGTACCAGTGCTAATTGCTGATAACTTCGCTATCGTGTCGATTCAATATTCGTTGGCTGAGGCGCTGGCCGCCTTTGTGCGCGCGTCATCAACAGAGATTGCGCTAGTCAATTGGCAAAAGCAGGAAAACAACTTAATTACCATTGGTGAGCAGACAATCGTGCTTCAACAGCGCTTTAATCAAATACTTCAGGCGCTGCCAACAACCCTAGATTATTCGCGGTTTTATCAATTCGGTGAAATCATCGACGCATTTGATAAAACCTTTTTGCTGAATATTATTCCGTTAGATCAAGGTGCCACTTCTGGCTTTTATTTGTTAACGGTAACTGATTTTACTGAGCGCGCGACTAATCTTAAAAATCAACAAGCCTTTATCATTACCTTGGCTGTGGTTTTGAGCTTAACATTTATTACCCTGGTTGCTTTTTTGTTGCGTCACTACCGCAATAAGCTCACCAACTTGTCACAACGTTTGCCCTTACTTGCAGAAAACCGCTTTGATGAGTTCAATGAGTTGCGGCTAAAGAAACGCGGATGGTTTCAGGATGAGCTGGACCAACTTGAAGAATCAGCTACGCAATTGGCAAAAAATCTCGAACAACTAAATCAACAATCGCTTGCCGATCAAATGCAATTAGAAAAAATGGCAATGTTTGACGGCTTGACCGGATTACCTAATCGCAGCATGTTGATGTTTCAACTGGAAAAACACATTGGTGCACTGAAGCGCACCAATAAGGCAGTAGCTCTGATGCTGCTCGATTTAGATGACTTTAAACGTATTAACGACTCCCATGGCCATGGTGTCGGTGACAAATTATTGGAAAAGGTCGCCAAACGGATCAGTAAACAACTGCGTATTGCAGATATTGCGGCACGTTTTGGCGGTGATGAATTTGCGATTTTACTAACCGATGTAGAGTCCATGTCAGACGCTGTGAGCGTTGCAGAGAAAATTGTTGAGACCTTTAAGCAACCAGTCATGGTACGAGAACATCGGTTCTTTTGTGCGGTAAGTATTGGTATCGCGGTTACCCATGAGGATGATGCGATTTCAGCAGAGCTTCTACGGCATACTGACATAGCTATGTACGAAGCAAAAACAGTCTCTGGCTCTGCCTATCGTTGTTATGACGCGGCGATGAATCGAAAATTAATGCGCCGTGTCGAGCTGGAAAACGAAGCGCGGCAAGCCATTCAAAGTGATCAATTTTACTTGGCGTTGCAGCCCAAAGTCGCACTTACCGATGGCAAATTGTTAGGCTTTGAAGCCCTAATCCGCTGGCAACATCCGCAAAAAGGTCAGATTTCACCCGCCGAATTTATCCCAATTTTGGAGAAGACCGCTTTGATGGGAACGCTCGACTATTGGGTTATCGCTCATGCAATGCAGATATTGGCTGAACTTAGGCTCAACGGCTATCACGAACTTAGTATGGCGATTAATGTTTCAGCACAGCAATTTTTGGATAGCGATTTAACCGACTATTTACGCCAACAATTGCGTCACCATGACATTCCGGCGAGCCGGATAGAATTGGAACTGACGGAAACAGCCTTAGTCGATGACTTAACTCGCGCGTGCAGTGTGATGAGTGAGGTCCGTGAGCTCGGCTGTAAAATTGCGATTGATGACTTCGGTACCGGCTACTCGTCTCTCAGTTACTTGAAAGCGCTGCCCGTCGATGTGGTAAAAATTGATCGGTCTTTTGTGAGTGGTATGTTGGATGATCACAGTGATCGGAATATCGTGTTTTCGACTATCTCCATGGTAAGGGGCCTAAATATTGAAGTTGTTGCAGAGGGGATAGAAACGCTCGAGCAATTTGAGTTGCTGTGTGAGTATGAATGTAATGTTGGACAAGGATATTACATTTCAAAACCCATTGACGAGAGCGCTCTTTGGGAAACACTCAGTGCACAATGCCAATCTGGCATGTGGCAACTCCACTTGCCGGTATCTAGCACAGAATAATTGGGTTTTTCTGTACCGGCGTTGTCAGGTTTATTAAGATACCGCGTCATTATTCGGAGGGTGATATGTCTGAAGCATTTTTGGCGCATTTAAACGCGCAAATTGAAACAGTAAAAAGTGAAGGCCTGTACAAACAAGAGCGGGTTATCGAGTCACAGCAACAAGCCGATATAAGTGTTGCCGGTGGCGAGCATGTAATTAACTTTTGCGCCAATAATTACTTAGGTTTAGCTAATCACCCAGATTTAATTGCAGCTGCCAAAGCCGGTCTGGAAAGTCACGGGTTTGGCGTTGCATCCGTTCGATTTATCTGCGGAACACAAGACATTCATAAGCAATTAGAAGCCAAAATCAGCCAGTTTTTGGGCACCGAGGATACAATTTTGTATCCGTCATGCTTTGATGCAAATGGTGGATTGTTTGAAACCATATTGGAGCCAGAAGACGCGATTATCTCAGACTCACTAAATCACGCCAGTATCATTGATGGAGTAAGGCTGAGTAAAGCCAAGCGCTATCGATACGCAAATAACGACATGCAAGCATTAGAAGAGCAGTTGCAACAAGCAGAAGCTGACGGTGCACGCTATAAATTGATTGCAACTGACGGTGTGTTTTCGATGGATGGCATCATTGCAAATCTGAAAGGGATCTGTGATTTGGCTGAGAAGTACGACGCCATGGTCATGGTTGATGATTGTCATGCTACAGGATTTGTCGGTGAAAACGGGCGTGGTAGTCATGAATACTGCGAGGTTATGGGCCGTGTGGATATTATTACTGGTACATTGGGCAAGGCGTTGGGTGGTGCCTCAGGTGGATATACCTCAGGTAAGAAGCCTGTGATTGAATGGTTGCGCCAACGTTCGCGGCCTTATCTCTTCTCTAACTCAGTTGCGCCGCCAATTGTTGCTGCCTCGATTAAAGTATTTGAAATGATGGAGAATGGGCAAGCGTTACGTCAGGCAGTTATGCGCAATGCTGAACATTTCAGACGCCGTATGTCGGAAGCAGGCTTCACCCTAGCAGGTAAAGATCACGCGATCATTCCGGTAATGTTAGGCGACGCAAAACTCGCCAGCGAAATGGCAGACCGTCTATTAGCCAAAGGGATTTACGTTATCGGTTTTTCTTATCCAGTAGTACCAAAAGGTCAAGCACGGATCCGTACCCAAATGTCTGCTGCGCATACAATTGAACATGTAGATAAAGCCGTCGATGCATTTATTGAAGTCGGTCGGTCCTTAGGAGTTATCGCATGAAGTCGTTAGCAAAATTGCATCGTGAACCGGGTATTTGGATGCATGAAAGTCCAATGCCAGAGGTAGGCCACAACGACCTTTTAATCCGGATCCGGAAAACGGCGATTTGTGGCACAGACATGCATATATTTCATTGGGACGAATGGTCACAAAAAACCATTCCGGTACCAATGATTGTTGGTCATGAATATGTCGGTGAAGTGGTTGATATGGGGAGCGAAGTGCAAGGCTTCCATAAAGGCGATCGGGTTTCCGGTGAGGGGCATATCACTTGTGGTCACTGTCGTAATTGCCGTGCTGGCCGTCGTCACCTTTGTCGTAATACAGAAGGCGTGGGGGTTAATCGGCAAGGTGCCTTTGCCGAGTATTTGGTGATCCCCGCGTTTAATGCATTTAAAATTCCTGACAATATCAGTGATGATTTAGCTTCAATTTTTGATCCCTTTGGTAATGCGGTGCACACGGCATTAGCATTTGATCTCGTAGGTGAAGACGTATTAATTACCGGTGCCGGGCCCATCGGTATTATGGCCGCAGCTGTAGCTAAGCATGTGGGAGCGCGACACGTAGTGATCACGGATGTAAATCCGTATCGACTGGAGCTAGCCACAACGATGGGAGCCACTCGTGCCGTAAATGTGGCAAATGAGAACCTAAAAGATGTCATGCGCGAATTGGGCATGACAGAAGGCTTCGATGTTGGATTAGAAATGTCGGGTGTGCCCAGTGCCTTCGATAGTATGCTAGTGAATATGAACAACGGTGGTAAAATCGCCATGTTGGGGATCCCTCCTAACGCGGTAGCGATAGATTGGAATCAAGTGATTTTTAAAGGCTTAACGATCAAAGGGATTTACGGACGCGAGATGTTCGAAACCTGGTATAAGATGGCTAGCTTGTTGCAAAGTGGCCTCGATCTTAATCCCATAATCACCCATCAGTTTAACGTGGATGAGTTTCAACAAGGCTTTGAAACCATGGGGTCAGGACGGTCAGGTAAAGTGATCTTGAATTGGGAGTAGTCTGCATATGTCCTCGTTTAAACATATCAGTCCGGAGCAAACTTACGCCAAAATTGAAAACGGTGAGACGTTAGCCATAGCCGATATTCGCGATTATCAATCTTACTTAAACGGGCATATGCCCTCGGCAACGCATCTGAATAATGAAACCATTACTGGTTTTATGCAAAGCACGCATATTGATACCCCTGTCATTGTGGTTTGTTATCACGGTATCAGTAGTCAGCAAGCCGCTGAATACCTAGTTAGTCAAGGTTACACCGAAGTGTATAGTATGGATCAGGGCTTTGAAGGGTGGCGTTTACGCTACCCTGTTGAGTCTGGTGTTTAAGCGTGACGCCGCTGGTTGGCTTTCAACAGGAGCAAGCCGCGCGGTTATTAATCGCGCACTTAAACGCTCAGGGCATACGCGCTAATTATCGTAAAGCTGGCGATGCCCATGAAGTTGTATTGGCTTATGCAGAGGATACCGAAAAAGCAACATTACTCACGCGCACATTTCTTAATAACCCGCATGCCAAAGAATACCAATCGAACGCCTGGGATTTAGGTGAACAAGTAGAAAAATCCGGCTCATTAAACCTGACTTTTCCTGCGCTAGCGGAGTGGATAAAAGCGCCTTTTACTATGCTAGTTGCGGTGACGTGTAGCCTGGTATTTTTCTTTATGACTTTTGGCGGTTTCTCTTGGGTCAGAGAATGGCTATTTATTGCCCCCCTCAATGAGCTTTTTCAAAGTCATCAGTATTGGCGAGTTTTTACGCCGAATGTGATTCACTTTTCTTTCCTTCATTTTATTTTTAATACTCTCTGGTGGCTTATGCTGGGCAGTCAGATCGAACGCCGTTTAGGGCTGTCAGCCATTATTATGATTTTTATCTTAGCGTCGATAACATCGAACATCGCCCAACTGTTAATGTCTGGCCCAAATTTCGGCGGACTGTCCGGCATTGTTTACGCCGTGCTTGGCTTTGTATGGTGGGCTGGCTGGTTGCGTCCGGATTGGCAGCTGCAGGTCAGCAAACCGATTGTGGGCTTTATGCTGGTGTGGTTGTTGGTAGGTTTCGCTGACGTCTTATGGATTTCAATGGCGAACACTGCACATTTAGTGGGTCTAATCAGCGGTTGTTTGATTGCGGCTGGGCTTGCCAAGTTGTTGCCGAAATAACGCTTTGGCAGCAATAAAACAGCTCTCGCACAAAATTTAGCGCTACAAGTGACAAAAGGTTAGAAATGTTGTTTCAGGGCGGTATTAACCCTGATACAGATACTTAGTAAAGATCACATCACTAACAACCGCCTTTCCAGTTTCCTTTTCCATACGCTGTTGCAGTAATTGTAAGATAGTGCGGCGTATATCTTCCCGTCCGGTCAAAGACTTAACTTTGTCCTCTGGCTGACGCCCAAACACTTCAATAACAATGGCACGCAAGAGTGGCATATGATGTTCGACCACTTCTAAATTGTCAGCATCATCCAACATTAACTCAACTGTCACGCGCACAAATCCAAGGGTACGCGCATTTCCGCTTAGATAGTTGGTTACAATGTCAGGCTCTAATCCCATGTAAGCGTATTGTTTTTGCTGGGCGGAAACCGAAAAGCTTAGGCTCAAGCCAGCAATGACGATGGATGCTTTAAGTAACTTTTTCCATGCTACTGGGAACATTATGTCTTAAACCTTTTTAGCCAATAAGAGAGTTAAAAGTATCGCATAAGTTTAGCAAAGGCCGGACAAAAAAATATGCTAAAAACGATTTATGGATATTTTCAACGCGTGAATGTTAATATTATCGGCAATTACCTGCGTAAGTTTTAAAAGATTTTGTCGAATCAAATCAGCCAGCAACCATTGGTCCCGGTGGAACTTGAGTTTGAATGGTATCCCAGCAATCAAGTTGACGTTAGTAACGCGTATCTAGCTAATTGGCTTTTGGATACGGGATCATTGACTGAGCGCTTACAGAGCATGTGTCGGCGGTTTAGAGTCGAAGTGCTTTTTCATGCACCGATGTCTGCGCCGTTATGCGGCGACGATGACACAAACTATCTACGCGAAGTCATTCTGTGGGGGGACGATACACCATGGGTATTTGCGCGTTCAATTATTCCTGCAGCACTCAATAATGGCGAGTTGCTGGATTTAGGTGAGCAACCCTTAGGCCAGCGAATATTCAATGATGAACGGTTTGTGCGAAGTCAGTTTGAGATGTGCCAAGTTAATAGTGAGGCTCTTTGCAAACAATTGCCAGCCAAGGTTACTGCAGCAGTTAAACGCTCGAAATGCGCTAATGTAGGCCCATTATTCGGTAGACGTTCAGCATTCCATTTTCTTGAGCACCGCCTTAGTGTAGCTGAAATATTTTTACCCCTGGCTCCGGCTTACAGTCGTGGATAACGGACTTTTTGCATGAAAGCGAAAATTTTTGCCTATTGGCAGCTCATGCGGGCAGATAAGCCCATCGGTATTTACCTATTGCTTTGGCCTACCTTTTGGTCGGTACTCATTGCTGCGCAAGGCAAGCCCACTTGGCCTATTGTCGTGATTTTCACTCTTGGCGTTGTCCTTATGCGCTCAGCAGGATGCGTCATTAATGATATTGCCGATCGGCACGTGGATGGCAGCGTGAAGCGCACAGCTCAACGGCCACTCCCGAGTGGCCAAGTGACTTTACGAGAAGCTCAATGGCTGTTTGTGGCGTTGGTACTGCTGGCATTTATATTGGTGCTACAACTCAATACTCAAACCATACTGTTATCAGTCGTTGGCCTCGTACTCGCTTCTGCTTACCCCTTTATGAAACGTTATACCCACTTGCCGCAAGTGGTGTTGGGAGCTGCGTTTAGTTGGTCGATCCCCATGGCAGCAATGGCGATCCTTGAAGACCTCCCGCCGTGGGTGTGGGTTCTCTACATGGCTAATCTATTGTGGACGGTGGCCTATGATACTGAATACGCCATGGTTGACCGCGATGATGATTTACACATTGGAGTGAAATCAACCGCGATATTGTTCGGTCTATATGATCGAGCGATTATTGCCTTGTTGCAGATTGTCAGCTTACTGCTTTTGATAGGGGTTGGATTGAGTCTTTCGATGACTTGGCCGTTTTACTTTTCTCTTACCATAGCTGCGGGTTTGTTTGCTGCCCAGCAATTCATGATCCGTCATCGTGAGCGCGACGCATGTTTTCGTGCGTTTTTACACAATCATTGGGTGGGCATGGTGATTACTTTAGGAGTCGCTCTACACTATTGGCTATGACTTAACTGACAGGTATTCACTATGGTTAGACTGATGCACCATCTAAGTAAACCCGCGCAAGGGCTGATGTCTAGCTTAAATTTCTCCAGTAAGTTTGTATTGGTAAGCGTTATTTTTCTGCTGCCTTTGGTGTTAAGCCTGGTGCTACTACAAGCCGAGTACTCGGAGCGCATATCCTCGAGTGAAACTGAAAAAGAAGGTGTACGTTTACTCGAGCAAATCGTAACTGAACAGCAATCCCTTGCAAGCGCAATCATGCGGGGCCAAAGCCACACCACATCTTTGCAGTTGTCATTAGGGAACTTGTCTGAGCGACGTGCTGAAGCCATTGCCAAAGCGCTTGAGTCATACAGTGCAAATGAAGGGGTTTCTTTCGTAAGGTTAAACCAACTGATCCAGACGGTCGCAGACCGAACTAATTTGGAGTTAGACCCTGCCCTTGCCAGCCGTTATCTGGTCACAGCTATCGTAAATAATGTTCCTGCGTTACAAGAGCAATTAGTATCCGTTGCAAGTACTGCCAAAAACGTATTGGATGAAGGCAGCTTCACCCCAGACACCTACATTGCACTTTCGAATGCAAATCAAAAGCTGCCGCTGTTGATTGACCACTTAAGTCGTTCTGTCACAGTGGCTTTGGAAGAAGATGCAAAAGCAGAAAAGGCGTTACTTTCATCATGGCGTTCGTTAGAGCAAACGTTGCGAGAGTATAACCAGCTAATCAGCCAGCAAATTCTTGAGCCTGACAGTATCCAAATGTCGTCGCAACAATTACTTCGCTTAAGTCTGCAAACCAGTGATGCTTTAGTCGACTTTTTGCGTCAAAGTTTACCGACTCTTGCATTGATGCTGGAGCTACGTATCGACGATAAAAATTTCAAAAATCGATTAGTCATAGCGGTTGCCGTCGTGGCTGTCTTGCTCGCGGTTTTTTTGTTTATCGGTATGTATGTATCGGTAACAGACACCGTGTCACGAGTAGTGAGTGCGGTACACAGTATTGCGGGTGGAGATTTATCGACGCGAGTCAAAGTGTCTACCAAGGATGAGATGCGCGCTATTGCAGAAGATCTAAACTCCATGACTGCGGGTCTAGAACAATTAGTTGCGCGACTCAGCGATGCTGCTAGTACCTTGAGTCATTCCGCTGAAAATCTGCAAACTGTAACGGCACAGACAATCACTGGTGTGCATCAACAACAGGCAGGTACCGCACAAATAGCTAAATCTATGGCGGAGCTGACTGATGTTGCTACCCGAGTTGATCAGAACTCAGAGACTGCATCAGAATCTACGGTTTCAGCGAAACAGCAAGTCAGTGAGAGTTTGCAGTTATTGTCGCAATTGCAAACGGTCATGACCCAAATGCAAGCAGAATCAGCGCGTTCTCAATCCGCCCTCAATCGCTTAGTTGAAGATAGTAAAGACATTGGCCAAGTATCTAGCGCTATCAATGAGATTGCCGAGCAAACTAATTTGTTGGCCTTGAATGCTGCCATTGAGGCTGCGCGCGCCGGAGAGCAAGGGAGAGGCTTTGCCGTCGTTGCAGATGAAGTGCGTACGCTAGCGCAGCGAACTCAGGCGCAAACCAATCAAATCCACGATATTATCAGCCGTTTACAAGAGGCCACCAGCGAGACGCATGCGAGCATGGAGCAAAGTCGCGAGCAGATGAATTTGAGTGTTAATGAAGCAACGGTTGTAGGTGAGTCTTTGGATAGGATCAGTCAAATGATTGAGTCTATCAATCAGATGAATACCGAAATTTCAGCATCAGCCTCACAGCAACGCAGTGTAACTCACGCAGTCGCCGAGCAAGTGGATGGCATTGCTGCTATCAGCAAAGACGCGAAGCACGGAGCAGATAGCACTGAGCAATCAGCAAAGCAACTTTTACGTGTGGTTGCGATCTTAGAGCAAGAGTTGGCAAGTTTACAAAAGGGGCATCACTCTGCCCCTTAGACTATGCTTAGTCTTGCAGTTTTAATGCTTCAAGCGCAGCAACGCGTGCTTCCAACGCTTCCAGCTTTTCACGCGTGCGGATTAAAACCTGAGTTTGTACATCAAATTCTTCGCGCGTCACAAGATCTAGTTTAGACAGTTGACTCTGCAGCACCTGTTTTATCCGCGCTTCGGCACCTTCTGCCATGCTTTTCACGCCAGGTGGGACTGCGTCTGAGATTTGTTTGGCAATATCTTCAAGTTTTTTGGGGTCCAGCATGGTTATGTCTCTGCTTTATCTTTATTGACGTTAGTTTAAGTGACTGACATAAGGATGCAACGATAGAGTTCTACCCAAAGGATAAATTCATGTAAAATGCCTGCCCTTTTGGCGAATAAGCGACGCGCTACCGCACATGCAACTAAACCCTGCTCAACAGTCTGCTGTGACCTATATTTCAGGCCCTTGCTTGGTGCTAGCCGGTGCGGGTAGTGGTAAAACGCGAGTTATCACAAATAAAATAGCGCACTTAGTTCGCGAGTGTGAAATGCCTGCGCGGCACATAGCTGCAGTTACATTTACCAACAAAGCGGCGCGTGAGATGAAAGAGCGTGTAGCTCAAACGTTGGGCAAAAAGGAAGCACGCGGACTGATGGTGTCGACCTTTCACACGTTAGGATTAACCATCATCAAGAAGCATGTGTCGCAATTGGGGCTTAAAGCAGGCTTTTCGCTGTTTGATGATAAAGACAGCATTGCGCTGTTAAAAGACCTAACCGAAGCTGAGTTTGACGGCGATAAAGACCAGCTGAAATTGCTGCAAAGTTGCATTAGTAACTGGAAAAACGATTTGTTACTTCCCGAAGCGTTAAGTGCTCGGGCGAGTTCGCCAGCAGAAAAGCAATTTGCCGCTTACTACCAGCAATATCAAAATCACTTGCGCGCCTACAACGCGTTAGATTTTGATGATCTGATTTTGCTCCCCACCCTACTGTTGCGTAGCAATGCAGAGGTGCGGCAGAAATGGCAAATCCGCATCCGTTATTTATTAGTAGACGAATACCAAGACACCAACACCAGCCAATATGAATTAGTCCGGTTATTAGTCGGCGATAGAGCACGGTTTACGGTGGTTGGCGACGACGACCAGTCGATTTATTCTTGGCGTGGTGCGCGGCCACAGAACTTGGTGTTGTTACAAGAGCATTTTCCTAACCTCAAGGTTATCAAGCTAGAGCAAAACTACCGGTCTTCAGGGCGCATCCTGCACAGCGCTAACATCTTGATCCAAAATAATCCCCATGTGTTTGAGAAGAAACTGTATTCAGAGCTAGGTTATGGTGAACCACTGCGCATTATCATCGCCAAGAATGAAGAGCATGAGGCTGAGCGGGTGGTTGCCGAATTGATGGCGCATAAATTCATGCAGGCTACTGAGTACAAAGACTACGCCATCTTATATCGCGGCAATCATCAATCAAGGGTGTTTGAAAAGCTACTGATGAGTAACCGGATCCCCTATAAAATAAGTGGTGGCATGTCGTTTTTTGGACGCGCAGAAATCAAAGACATGATGGCGTATCTGCGTTTGCTAGTAAATGTTGATGATGACAACGCATTTTTACGGATCGTAAATTTGCCAACACGCGGGATTGGTAGAGCCACACTCGAAAAAGTGGGAAACCTTGCTAATCAGCATCATATTTCATTGTTCGCTGCTTGCTGTCATCCAGATTTATCACAGCATATCAGTGGTGCCAGTTTGAACGCTGTTGAACGCTTCTCGCGATGGATGGTAGAGCTTGCAGACAATGCAACACGAGGTGACACAGTCGCCACAATCGGCGAAATGATCAAATCTATGGGCTATGAAGAATGGCTGTACGAGCACAGCGTTAGTCCTAAAGCTGCAGAAATGGCAATGGCCAATATCAGTACTCTGTATAAATGGTTGAAAGACATGCTCAACGGCTCTGAGTTGGAGCCGCCAATGACCTTACAGGAAGCCGTGAATCGATTTATCCTGCGCGACATGATGGAACGTGGTGAAGAGGAAGGCGATGCCGATCAGGTTCAGTTAATGACCCTGCATGCGTCAAAAGGGTTGGAATTTCCGCATGTATTTATGGTGGGTATGGAAGAAGGATTGTTGCCCCATCAAAGTAGTATTGATGAAGACAATATTGAGGAAGAGCGACGTCTTGCCTATGTGGGGATCACTCGAGCGCAACAAACGTTGGTCTTCAGCATCGCTCGTGAGCGTCGTCAATTTGGCGAGGTCATAAACCCCGACCCCAGCCGTTTCTTATACGAGCTACCTCAAGATGATTTAGATTGGGAGTTCAAGAAGAAGCAGAAAACGGCAGAAGAGCGCCAGAAAGAAGGCGAGGCCAGTATTGCTAATTTACGCAATTTATTAAATAAGTGAATATATTAGGCGTCTTGCAATAGCATGGTTGGAGCTAATAGCTTTCCTTGCCCATACACGCAACCTAGCTCATGCAATACGTCTAACTGCCCCTGGTTATCAATCCCATCAGCAATTACATGGAAACGCAGATGTTCACTGATCAGCATGATTGACTGAATGAGTTTCTGATTGCGTTGTGAACGAGTTAATGAGCGGACAAAGCGATGATCCACTTTGATGTAATCAAATGGATAGGAAAACAAATAGCTCAACGACGCTAACCCGCTACCAAAATTGTCGAGCACTAACGAAATTCCGGCGCGACGTAGCTTTTTAATTGCCGGTAATATAAATTGCGAGCGACGATTCAAATCATTTTCGTCAAATTCAAACACCAATTTTTTCGGTGAAATGCCGGCTTGTTTGATCTGCTCTAAAATGCGATTGACCAGGTTGCCTTGTACAACGTGATTGATCGACATATTAATGGCGATTTTAGAGTCTTTGTCTTTACCTTCTTGTGTTTCCCAATGTTTTATCTTTGCGCACGCGTATTTCAGCATATAGTTGTCGAGTTCAAGGGTGAGGCCTGATTGCTCTGCTATCTGCCAAAATTGTTCGCGCTTTACTTTACCCAGCGTCGGATGCTCCCAGCGTACGTAACATTCATAATACACCGGCTCACCATCAGCTAAGGAAACCGTGGGCTGGATAAAGCACTGAAATTCAGCATCACGCAACGCTCGGCGAAATTCATTCTCTAGCTCAAGCTCTTCCAACAAGCGCTCGCGCATACTTTTATCGAAGGTAATGAAACGTCCGCGCCCTTGCTGCTTGGCTTGATACATCGCGGCGTCTGCATCACGTAGCACTTCTTCCGCTTTCTGGTAGGTAATATCTAAGTGAGCTATACCAATACTTGCACCGGAATACATCTCCTTTCCTTCCAGCACGAAGGGTTCAGCTATCGAGTCAATGACTCTCCCAGCAACTTCCTCAACGTCATGAATATCATCGAAATTATCAAGCAGGATAACAAACTCGTCGCCACCCAAGCGGGCTAGAAGGTCATGGCCACGAATGCAAGTGTTGATGCGTCTGGCGACTTCAATCAGAAATTGGTCACCCGCATGATGACCCAACGTATCGTTAATCACTTTAAAGCGGTCCAAATCAATAAACAACACCGCAAAATTGTTTTCCGGATGGCGTTTTTTGTTCGCAACCGCTAGCTCTAAACGACTATTAAACATGGTGCGATTAGGTAAGTCGGTTAAGCCATCGTGATGTGCATCGTGGATCAAACGCAGCTCGATCTCTTTCCGCTGTTCGATTTGGTTTTTAAGGATTTCATTGGCACGATTCAGCTCTTTGGTACGCGCTTCAACCCGTTCACTTAGCTTTAATGTGTATTGCTGGATTGCTTCAGATTGCCTTTTACGCTCCATTGCCACTGCAATATGATGCGAGACATAGCGCAGTAGTTCGAGGTCTTTACTGGTGTATTTATTTTGCTTGCCATAGGTTTGTACTGCGATAACGCCAGAAATCTCACCATCAACCACCAACGGCGAACCCAGCCATGAGTTAGAGCTGGTCAGCATGTTTTGCGCAACGCTGACATCCAATTCGCCGCTTTCAACCAACTGCACAACCCGTGATGGATTGATCATTTCGGCTTGCCCACTGCGCAAGACAAACTCGGTTAATCCGTAGCCCAAGGGGCGTTTTTCGGGAGCATTGTCTTTTTCATCGCTGAAATAGGGAAAATTTAGGTGCTCTTTTTCTTCATCCAAGATTGCAACATAACAGTTTGGTGCGCTAATCAAGCGCGAAACAATACTGTGCAATTGGGAATAGAATGATTGCATATCATCGTCTAAATTCGCAGCAACCTCGGATATCTCAAACAAGGCTTGCTGCAATGACTCAACTTTCTGCCGCTCCAGTATTTCCTCTTGCAGGTCATCGTTGATTTGGCGTAACTGTTTGGTCCGTTCACGGATCGTGCGCTCGGTCATTTCTCGACTTTTTACACGGTCTACTGTGGTAACAATGTGTTGCGATACGAAGAGTAGAACTTCTAAATCATCATTCGAGTAGCGCAGGCTATCGTCATAGGTTTGCACCACCATGGCACCAATTACCTGAGAGCCGCGTTTCAGTGGCACGCCGATAAAATCTGACGGCACCGAGCCCATGATTTTAATGCCCTTGGCGCCTAATACTTCTTCGGCGTTTTCCTTGCCAAATACGACATGTTCGCCACTGCGTAATATGTGACCGGTGATCCCATCCATCAATTGTTCTGCGGGGATCTGCTTTACCGTTTGCTCGTCAAACTCATCCACAAAATAAACGAAGTCGATAATTTTTTCTTCGCGTTCATAAAAAGCCACGAAGAAGTTATCGGCGTTCATAAAATCGCCAACAATGTCATGGATTGAGCGATAAAGGTTTTGTAAGTCACTGACCGAACTGGAAAGTTCTGAGATATCAAACAATGCTTTTTGTACGCGCTCTGCGCGTTTGTATTGCTCGGTCAACTGCTGCAGTTGAGGAATGAGTTCGCGTAACTCTTCTTCTGACAGGTCGCTTTTTGATAGATCAGCTGTCATTCTCTCTCTCGTGCAACGTTGAGTAGGATGGCAAGTGTGGCCGCCTAGAGGCGGCCAAAATAGACTAGATGCCTTCGATCATGTAGTCGATTGCAGCTTTAATATCGTCGTTAGAGCAGTCACCACAGGTTCCCATTGGCGGCATAGCATTGATACCGTTAATAGCGTTTTCCCAAACCGTGTCATAACCCTTTTCATCCAATCGCGGTTGCCAGTCAGCAGCAACTTGCAGTTTAGGGGCTCCTAACACACCAGAACCGTGACAAGCAACGCATGCTTGATTGTAAATATCTTGACCCGAACGGGGGCCTGCCGCAGCTGCTCCCGCAGCCTCTGCACCTGCTACATGGACAGAACCATAAGGCTTGATGCGCTCAGCAATTTCTTCGTCTTTCATTTCCTGAGCATTGAGTGTTAGCGCACTGAACAATAATGCTGACAAACCTACTAAAACTTTTACTTTCACAACAGACTCCAGCCGTTCGTTAATTTCGCGATTTATTGCGTCAAAGCAGTTTCAAAAAACCTATTGTCACAATTTTGCAGACTCCCGATTATAGCGGTAATTTCAATCGGGACAACCGTTAACATTGATGATATTACGCAAACGTCTGTATTTCGGTTTTAATCGTACTTTCAGAGTGATAAACCGGTTGAAGCATTAATATTTGCAACGTATTATTGGCGCCTCTTCACGCCAGGCCGTGTAAAGAGCACCCGTAGCTCAGCTGGATAGAGCGTTGCCCTCCGGAGGCAAAGGTCATAGGTTCGAATCCTATCGGGTGCGCCATATAAACAAACCAGCTTTTGCTGGTTTTTTTGTATATTGTATCCCGTGGATGAGAGTCTGGTTCGACAAATTTGTCGGGAGCAAATTTGAACATCGCGTAGCGATGGCCTGCTAGGGCGAAGGGCAGGATGCCCGGAGTAATCCTATCGGGTGCGCCATACCTACCTACAGAGCAGATGAAGAGTCGCGTTTCATCCACACCCTCTTTCGCCAATACCCATGCCCACTTAATACTACAAAGAGTAAGAAATAGCTGTAACCAGACCAGCCAATCAGATGATTGGGTAAGGTCAATGCGAGAATAAATGAAAGTAGGGCAATGAGTGAAGCCAACCACCAGGATTGAACATCCGATTGGGTAAGAAAAGTTTCAGTTTTAGTCAGCTCGCATACATCACGTTTGGCATATGCGTAAGCGTATAAGCCAACAAAGTTCAGAGCCAAGAAGAAGAAACCTGCCGCGTAAAACATAAACATAAAGCGTATGTGTTCAAATTCTTCATAGGCCATTTCGTATGGCAAGTACCCATTACTGGCCGCAGCAAAAAAATACCTGCATCATCGCGCGCAATGGATATATGTAAACCAGCACCAAAAATACTAAGGTCGCGCTCATTATGATAGCGGGTCCGTCTTCTAATCCATAGCGTCGACACCAGTTAGCATGGCTCGCCCATATCCAAACGATAACCGCAAAGCTTGCAGCAAAGGATGGGATGAGTTTGACCGCATACACAAATTGCGCATAGTTACTCGGGACATCATCAACTGAGATGACGAGCATTGTAACCGCGAATGCAAATGCTGCAGCTACAAACGTTTCCAATCTATCCATGCTCTCACCGCGATTGCGAAACGTTGGCTGCTTTTTCGTTCTCGTTGGCTCAGACATTGGGATCCTCAACGTTAAGGCGTAAGCTATTTTGTTCAGCGTAGCTGCGATCGTCAATGTGATATCACGTCAGCAGACATAAACATATCAGTGGCTTGCATTTTTGCCTCCTTATTGGTGTTGAGGCAATCTCACACCTTGTTTTCCTTACCAATGTGTGACAATTGTTCGAAAAAACCAGATCCGCTAGTCGCTAAAAACCGTACCAAATGTCGCAATTATTACCCCAAAAATTTTAAATTTGTGTTACTTTCTGGGGACTTGTATTCGCCTTCATTGAATTTAGGAGCGCCGTCAAATCATGAGCTTATTTTGGGTATCCGTGATCATGCTAATTGGTGTGCTAGTGCCTATCGTGACTGAGCGTTTTGGGCGTAATGCAAATACACTATTTACGATGTTTGCGCCAGCTATTGCGCTTGTCTATATCATCAGTTTGGTCCCGACAGTATTAGCTGGTGAAGTGGTGACAGAGCATATTGAGTGGATCCCGAGTGCAGGGTTAGTGCTTTCGATGCGGCTAGACGGTTTGGCGCTGATGTTTGCTTTGCTGATCCTGGGCATTGGCTTACTGATTATTCTCTATGCGCGCTATTACTTATCTGCGCAAGAAGCGGCAGGTCGCTTTTTTGCTTATTTAATGCTGTTCATGACGGCCATGTTATCCATTGTACTGGCAAATAACATTTTACAGCTGTGGATGGCATGGGAAGTGACCAGCATCAGTTCATTTTTATTGATCAGTTTTTGGGGTCACAAAACTGAATCGCGTAAAGGTGCGCGCATGGCGCTTACTGTAACTGGTGCAGGTGGTTTGGCCTTGTTGGCCGGATTATTGTTGATCGCTGATGTAGTTGGCAGTTACGACTTGGGTACCGTGTTGGCCAGTGGTGACGTGATCAGAGACAGCGCGCTGTATCCGGTTATTCTGGTACTGGTGTTGCTTGGAGCGTTCACCAAGTCGGCTCAATTCCCATTCCATTTCTGGCTACCACACGCTATGGCTGCGCCAACACCAGTAAGTGCTTACTTGCATTCCGCGACCATGGTAAAAGCCGGCATCTTCTTGTTAGCGCGCTTTTTCCCAGTGTTGTCAGGAACGGATATGTGGTTCCTGATTGTAACCTTGGCCGGTTTAATCACCCTAGTGCTAGGTGCTTATGTTGCGCTATTCAAACACGACCTAAAGGGGCTCTTAGCTTATTCAACAGTGAGTCATCTAGGGTTGATAGTATTGCTTTTGGGTATGGACACGCAGCTTGCCACTGTTGCGGCGCTATTCCATATTATGAATCACGCAGTTTTTAAGGCCTCTTTATTTATGGCGGCCGGTATCATTGACCATGAATCCGGTACCCGAGATATGCGCAAGTTGAACGGTTTGTGGCGTTTTATGCCTTACACAGCGACCTTAGCGATGGTTGCTGCTGCGTCAATGGCGGGCGTTCCTTTGTTCAACGGATTCCTTTCTAAAGAGATGTTTTTTGCCGAATCGCTGCATCAAGAGGCGTTGGGCTTTTTATCATGGATGATCCCGGTTCTGGCAACATTAGCTGGCATTTTTGCTGTAGCGTACTCGTTACGTTTTGTGCATGACGTCTTTTTTAATGGCGATCCAATTGATTTGCCTAAGACCCCGCATGAGCCACCGCGCTACATGAAAATCCCAGTCGAGATATTAGTTGCGCTGTGCTTGCTTGTGGGAATATTTCCAGGTTTCATGGTGGGAGACTTTCTGGATGCCGCTGCACGCTCTGTGGTTGTTGGCGAACTTCCCACTTACAGTTTAGCGATTTGGCATGGGTTCAACCTACCGCTACTCATGAGTGTAATTGCTATTGGCGGTGGTGTCGTGATTTACGCTTACCGAAATCAGCTCTACCGTTTTCAAGGTCAGTTCAAAGAATCCGATGAAAAGCTGGTATTTGAAGGGGTTATTCAAACGCTGGTTAGCTACGCTGATGCCGTTCACAACAAGCTCAGCAACGGCTCTCTGCAGCGCTATGTTGCTTTATTGCTAGTTTTCACAGTGATAATTACTGCGCTACCCTTGATCAATCTTGATGTAGCAGCATCACATCTGCCAGATCAACCGGTTAGCTTTGCTGAAATTATTGCTGGGATTATCTTATGCGTTAGCGCTGTGGCAACGGTAATATTCCACCGCAAGCGGATGCTCGCGCTGATTTCATTATCAGTAGTTGGTCTGATTGTTTCGGTAGCATTCGCGCGCTTCTCTGCGCCAGATCTTGCGCTAACCCAGTTGGCAGTAGAAGTTGTTACTGTCATATTGCTCATGCTGGCACTCTACTTTTTGCCGCAAAAAACAGCTACTGAGTCAGCCCCCTCGCGCGTGGTGCGAGATCTCGGCATTGCTGCTGCGGTTGGTGGCATTGTCGCCACAGTTAATTATGCATTTATAACCCAGCCACTGGATAGCATTTCGGATTTCTACTTAGCCAACAGTAAGACTGGTGGCGGTGGTACTAACGCAGTGAATGTTATTTTGGTGGACTTTCGTGGGCTTGATACTTTAGGTGAAATTTTAGTGCTGGGCATTGCGGCCTTTGGCATATTTAAGCTGCTGGCAGGTATCCGCTTGTCCATGACAAGCGCCAATGACAAAGGGATCCCTTGGTCAGAAGATAGCCACCCACCCATCCTAATCATGATTTCGCAGAGCTTGCTACCGCTTGCCTTGTTAGTGTCATTTTATATTTTCTTGCGTGGGCACAACATGCCTGGTGGTGGCTTTATTGCGGGCTTGATCACCTCGGTTGCACTCATCCAACAGTATATTGCTCATGGGGTAGATTGGATCAAGCCGCGCTTGAAAGTAGATTATCAAGCGCTCATTGCCTGGGGCGTGCTAATTGCCGCACTCACAGGGATTGGCAGTTGGTTCTTCGGACGGCCCTTCATGACGACGTGGTTTGATTACTTTGATATTCCAGTTATTGGCGAAATTGAACTCGCCAGCGCTTTAATATTCGATTTGGGTGTGTATTTAACAGTGGTAGGTGCCACCTTACTCATTTTGGCGAATTTGGGTAAGTTGACATCGGTTCATCGACCGACTGCGGAGGAATAATGGAAACTTTATACGTAGTGTGTGTAGGTGTTATCACCTTTTGCGGTGTGTTCTTATGTTTGCGAGGGCGGACGTTTTCAGTCGTTGTGGGCCTCACCATGCTGTCTTATTCGGTAAATCTTTTTTTGTTTTCCAGCGGACGTTTGAATTTGGATGGCGCTGCTATTTTAGGTAAGGCTGAAAAGTATGCTGACCCATTACCGCAAGCACTTGTATTGACCGCTATAGTGATTGGGTTTGCCATGATTGCGTTTGTGGTTATCTTATCGATGCGGGCACGAGCCGATTTGGGGAATGATTTGGTTGATGGTCGCGAACCGCCTGACACCTACAAGCGTGTTAAGCCCGTCAGGAGCAAGCTATGATGGTGCATTTGCCAATATTACCCATTTTAATACCATTGGTTGGGGGAGTCCTTATGTTGCTCCCGCCCTTCGTTGGTAGTGAAAGATATCGGCTTCGGCGTGCGGCCTCTATCCTGCTTTCTGTCATGCAAGTGGTATGCGCTGGATGGCTGATAACCACCGTGATGCGCGACGGTGGGATCATGTATGCGGTTGGTGACTGGCAACCCCCGTTTGGAATTATTTTATACGCTGATTTGTTATCTGCCATGCTAGTGGGATTGACTAGTTTTCTGGGACTTGGCGCTGTGCTTTACGCCTGTGCAGGAACCGATCGGGAAGGTAAGTATTTTCACCCTTTATTGCAATTTCAGTTGCTTGGTATCGCAGGCGCGTTTTTAACCAATGACTTATTTAATCTGTTTGTTTTCTTTGAAGTTTTACTGATTGCTTCATACACGCTGTTGATCCACGGTGGCGGTAAAATGAAAACCGCGGCGAGTGTGCATTATGTCATTCTAAATTTGATTGGTTCGAGCCTGTTTCTGATCGCTTTAGGGACGCTGTACGGCGCCACGGGCACCTTGAACATTGCCGATATGTCACAACGTGTCGCTCAACTGAGCGATAGTCAGGCAATTATTGCCCAAGTCGGTGGGAGTTTATTGCTGGTGGTGTTTGGCCTTAAGGCTGCTATGTTGCCACTGCATTTTTATTTGCCCAGTACTTATGAGGCTGCCAGCGCGCCAGTAGCGGCACTATTTGCCATCATGACTAAAGTTGGTGTGTACTGCATATTCCGGGTTTACACCGTTATTTTTGGTGAGCAAGCCGGCGAACTCGCGCACATGGTCGAACCATGGGTTTGGGGGTTGGCACTCAGCTCTATTGTTGTCGGTACCATTGGTGCATTGGCGAGCCCGAGTCTACGGATGTTGGCCGGGAATCTAGTGATTGTATCGGTGGGTACATTACTCGTGGCTTTCGCGCTTAGAACGCCTGAAGCAACCGCTGCTGGATTGTTTTATTTGGTACACAGTACGCTAATTACCGGGGCCTTATTTTTAATTGCTGACATGATCGGCGAGCAGCGTGGGAAAGCGTTTGATCGGTTCGTCATTGCGCGCAAGTTGAATCAGCAAACCCTGCTCGGCGTAGTTTTCTTTGTTGCTGCATTAACGGTTGCGGGTTTACCTCCATTTTCGGGCTTTCTTGGCAAGGTATTGATCTTGCAGTCAGTTACCGATGGCAATGAGCGGCTTTGGGTTTGGTCGATTATTCTGATTTCCAGTTTGGTTACTATTGTGGCCTTTTCGCGTGCCGGCACCACTTTGTTTTGGCGCTATGCGCCACATAGTGAGCCCAGCGAAGAAGATGGTGCGTCAGTATGGCAGGTCGGGGCAACAGTTATGCTACTAATTGCGTCTCCAGTGCTAGTTATCTTTGGCGACAGCATAATTCAGTACTCTCAGGCCGCTGCTGCACAATTGCACGATATTAATGGCCTACTTGATGTCATGAATTTGCGGGGAGGTTTATGATGCAGAGTTTAGCTAAGCTATTACCCATGCCGTTGCATAGCATTATGTTGCTGGTGGTGTGGCTGATGATCAACTCCAGTATGAGCCCTGGGCATTGGCTGCTTGGTGCTGCCTTAGCAGTCGCTATTCCGCTTTTGTGCGAACCGCTGCGCGTACCGCAACCGGCCATCAAGAAACCACTGAAGGTCATCAGCTATGTATTATTAGTGTTAAAAGACATAGTGGTTGCCAATCTTGAAGTTGCGGTCTTGGTTCTTGGTCCAATGCGTAAAATAAAACCTGGTTTTGTCGCGGTACCATTAGAATTACCTGACGTTTTTCCAGTGACGATACTCGCTAGCACGGTCACCATGACGCCGGGTACGGTCAGCTGTGATATTTCCAGTGACCGGAAGTGGCTGTATGTACATGTATTGAACATGCCCGAGAACGAACAAGAAGTCATCGACTTTATCAAACAGCGTTATGAAGCGCGTGTGAAGGAGATATTCGGATGTTAGATATAACCGTTATCATCGTTGCGATTATGCTCTGTGTTGCATTGGTATTAAACCTGTGGCGGTTACTGATTGGGCCGCACATTGTCGATCGTATTCTCGCCTTAGATACGATGTACATTAATAGCATTGCATTGATTTTATTGTATGGAATATACAACCGTACCGCCTTGTACTTTGAAGCAGCACTGTTGATAGCCATGCTCGGCTTTGTCAGCAGTGTTGCATTTGGCAAATATTTATTACGCGGCGATATTATCGAATAGGACACCGAATGAGTTTTACTGCTGAGCTAATAATTTCGATTCTTTTACTATTGGGTGGCCTATTTGTGTTGGTCGGCTCGATTGGTTTGTTGCGTTTGCAGGATTTATACGTGCGTTTGCATGCACCAACCAAGGCAACGACGTTGGGCCTTGGGGGGATCTTGTTAGGCTCCCTGGTGTACATGGCGTTTACCCAAGGCTACGTGAGTATTAAGGAGTTATTGATCACGCTTTTCTTAGTTATCACTGCGCCAGTTACCGCGCACATTTTGGCTAAGGCCGCAATGCACCTACAAGTCGGTACGATGGACCGCACCAAAAACCCACATCATGTTCTAACTGCGCGAGAGCAAAAAGCGCCCAGGTCACCGGAAGAAAAAGTAGAAGATTGATTACATCTGACTCAGCAAATAAAGGGAAAGTGATTTAATACCCTAATTCCTACTTTAACGCGTGGTAAAGCAAAGGAGCCGCTATTACCATGATAATTCAGCACGTAACGTCGCTACCCACGTGTTTTTTCCCTCGGCTATTGCTGCAGGAGAACGTATGTATTGAATATTAGGTTTTAGCGCTAAATAATCGTTGAGTGTGTAGCGGTAAAAAAACTCGATACTTGTTTCTGAGCTGGGTAACTCAGAACCGCGCAGATTTGATGTAGTAATGTGTGTAACGCCTATTCCCGCGCTGTCTAATGTGCGTGCACCGAATCCTTGCAGCATAACGCCAGCGCCGTAGTGCATTTCTATCTCACTATAGTCGCCATCACTTAAGCCTAACTGAAAAAACCATCGTGCCGACTGGACGTTAAAAACGGGCCAAGCCAAATCGTTTTCAACGGTGGCGTAAGCGCCTTCAGTACTGGATTCGATAGTTTGGCTGTCTACGGAGGTTACATCGCCAGAATAAGACCAAAGGCCAAATTTAACCTGCCAAGATAAACGATTCAGTTGGTATTCTACGATGGAAAATACATTTTCAAACTCTTGCGATTCATCGCTAAACGCTCCGAATACTAACTGGTTTGCTTGGCCAGTCTTAACAGAGGCTAGCGCCCCTAGGGTGGGAGTAGGATAAGTCGGTAGAAATGCGATGGTAGGGCTAAAACCCATCGACGAGTTGATAAACTCACTGGCCGAATCAGCAAAAGCAAATTCTGTATTGGCGTCTATCTTTCCAACTTTAACTCGTAGCGAATCATCAAGAAATAGCGATTCAATCCAAACTTCATATAGCCGCGAAAAGTCGCTTTCATCAATGTTTGAAAACACCTGTAAATCGCCAACGATTTCTGCGCCATTGTCGCCACGAAATGCTTGTGCCTCAATATGCAGTTTTGTTTTGCGTGTAATTTGTCGCTCATACGCCAATACGAAAAGCGCTCTATCAATCGACTGTTGGTCATTGTTGCTGTTTAGAATTTGACTATGGTCATAGATGACGGAAGCAGAAATCTCATTCGCTAAAACAGGGTGAGATGAGAAAAACATGCAAACCAAGAAAAGTAGTGTGCGCTTATGACCAAGACTTTCGTATTCTGAAAAGCGGTACGTCATTCGATTCGTAATCCCCATGGATTGAGTGCACGCTAAAGTATATGAAGGCAGGCGACTATTGTCACGAAAGCTAGTGGTACACGACATAAGTGGGGTATATGGGGATTCTTTTTGACTGCAGATATGTCATATTTGACACCCCAAACGCCAAATATGTCGCTAGAGTCAACATCGATGAACACTTCAATCATTCAGTCAATGATCAACGCTATCGATAACCCCGCAATTTTTATCGACACAAAGTACACTATTCTGGCAGTCAATGAAGCGTATCGCGATACCTATGAAACGGAGGTCTTGGTTGGCAGTAGTCACTGTTTTGAAATTTCCCACGGTCATCAACAGCCCTGCGATAAACATGGCGAAGACTGCCCTATCCAAACCTGCAAAGTGACCAATAAACCGAGTAGCGTGGTGCACATTCACAATACGGAACTCGGTAAAACCTATTGCGATATTCTAATGAAGCCAGTCAAAGATGAAAACGGGATGACCATTGGCTTCTTAGAGATCCTCGACCGCATCAATTTTGCCGCAGCAGAGTCAGAGGCCGATAAGATGATCGGCTCATCTGCGCCATTCAAGCGCATGCTGACGTTGATCAATCGTGCCGCAAAGTCAGAAATCGCTGTACTTTTACATGGCGAAACGGGAACCGGTAAAGAATTGGTGGCTAAAGCCTTACATGACTCGAGTTTGCGGGCTGAGCGGCCGTTTGTGGTGATTGAATGTACCGGGTTAAATGAAAACCTGTTTGAGTCTGAGTTGTTTGGACATGAAAAAGGGGCTTTCACGGGCGCCACGCATACTAAAAAAGGCCTCATTGAAGTCGCCCAAGGTGGTACGGTGTTTTTTGATGAAATTGCGGATGTTCCACTTAGCATGCAAGTCAAACTGCTGCGGTTGTTAGAAACCCAGTGCTACCGACCTGTTGGTAGCACCAAGCAACGTAAAGCAGATTTTCGTTTGATCTGTGCCAGCCACAAAAACTTACTGCAAATGGTTGAGAAAGGCGAGTTTAGGCAAGATCTGTATTACCGTATCGCGGGTTTCCCAATTGATCTACCTTCTTTACGTGAACGCCAGCCAGATATCCCTGCATTGGCACGCCACTTTCTCAGTGTGTCCGATTCAAAACATAAGCGATTCAGCGAGCCAGCATTAGAAAAAATTAGTCGCTACGAGTTCCCGGGGAATATCCGTGAACTGCGTAATTTGGTTGAGCGTTCTGCGCTTATGGCGAATGAAGATATTATCAATCCTGAAGATATACTCATCGCGCCTGTTAGTATTAAACCTTCTGGTAACACTAATGCTGCTTTGCTGTCACTGGAAGAAGCTGAGGCCGAGTATTTGACCGCAATTTGTGCGCGACAAGACATGCCTATCAATGAATTGGCTGAACGTTTAGGGGTGAGTACTAGAACCTTGTATCGGAAATTGCAGAAGTATGGGCTTAAATATGAGTAGGTCACGACCCAAGCGGTCGTGACGACGAAATGAGGATTATTTATCGAGTGCTAACTCTTGTTCGGTTTTGAAGCCAAAGACTTTACGCAGCACGATAGTGGCAGGGCAAAAGCCAGTAAAGCTTTGTTGGAAAAGATTGGCGCCAATAAATACCGTAAACCACACAAAATTAGGGTGCACCCAAACGGTAAGGGCTACCGAAAGCAGCACCATGAATCCAGCAAATGCAGTTAACGCGCGTTCAGCAGACATAACGACTCCTTATAGCTAATAGTAATAGCGATAACGCAGATAAACGTTGCTCGCATCGGAAAATTGATTGAAAAAGGTGTGTGCTTCGTCACCATAAAAGAGGTTTAGGCCAGCAGAAACTCGCCACTTGTCAGTTGGACTGTAATCGGCGGTTAGCTTGGCATAACCGTCGCTGTCTGACGTTGAATAAAAATTAAATAGCCCCAACGTTAAGGTTTGCTGCAGGGCCCTATAGGTTAAGCGTTGTGTGAGCACGATGCGACTTCGATTAGGCTCATATTCTGGTGCTATTGAGTAGGCAATTAGGTTGTCGTAATCCGCCGTGCGCTCCAAATACCATTGTACACTACCGGTTAAATTCTTGATTAATTCTTGCTCATAGCCAACTAAGTAGCGCGTTTGACTATTGGCAATCAGCGGGTTTGCGCCGTCACTGTCATCCTTCGAATCATAGTAGGCAAACTCAGCGTTGAATAAACCGCCGGCGAGTGGTGTGATGGCACTTGCGCCATAAACGTCTAAGGCGGAAAAGTACGGTAAACCCTCGGCAGTAAAACTGTTCGGCGACTTGTAGTAACCATTGTAGCCGTACAGCGCATACTCAGTTTGCCCAATCGTTTTGTAAATTCGTACTGCGAGCTCCGCACCATTGGGTTCAAGCGCAGACTCGACGCTGAATCCGGGAGCAATATTTTGGCCCAGCTGAGGTGAAAAGAAGGAAAAATAATCGCCATTGATATAGTTATCTGACGTAAATTCAGGCGTAAGTGCAATATCAATATTGGCGAGTTCGAAAAAGCCCGAAAGACGCGCAGACAATGACGGCGCTTTTAAATAACTATCATCACGACCGGCAAAAAATGATTGGAAATCTTTGGGGAATAAGTCATTTAAGAATAGGTAATCACCGGTGCCCCAGGTTAGCACTTGTTGACCAATCTTAAGATCAAAGTGCTTACCCCAAGGGCCGAGACTGGATAAATTACCCTGCCATGCTGCTTCCCTTACTTGTGCTTTCCACTGCTCAAGCACGCCGTCATAGTAACCATCAATGGTCAGGTTAAAGCGCGAAGCAGTAAAATCGTAGTCAAAGCTTAACTGACCACGTAGATCAGCAAGCGTCAGGTCTTCATTTAACGCCGAGTCAGACGATAAACGTGCGCCAATTGCTCCCTCAATGAATCCTGAGAAACGGTAAGGAGTTGAGGCGTCTTCTTGCCACTCGCCCATACCCCATTCATCACTGCTCCACTCATCTTCTTGCTGTGCAGTAACCGTAGCGCTGTGCAGCAGCAGGGCAACAATGCCAGCGAGTACTTTAGGTTGCATTAATTTAACCACTCCCGTGGCGGGTTACGCAGACTACGCTCAGTAAACACATCATCGCCTAAACCGATATCGTAGCGGATGTTACGAAACTCCATGAGGGTGTAGCCACCACTTTTTAGATCACTGACTTTACTGCGTACTACCGTTGGAAATCCCTGCACATCTTCAATTTGCACGGCTTCGACGCGGCGGTAGTTATCATCTCCAGCTTTGAAGAAATCGATTAATACCGGTAAGTTTGTGGCTTTATCGATGCTGACAAGGTAATAGGCGAACTCGACACTATCAGGGGCTTTCGGTGTTGCCTTAAGTTGATACTGGGCCTCTGTTTCTGCCACTAATTCAAACTGGTCTTCACTGATCGCGCGGCCAGAGACATCCTCATAATAAAAGTGGGAGCCGACAAACGACGTTCGTTTATCGCCAGCGGAAATACGCTTCACCAAGTCTAATGCCGGTAGGTACAACCAACGATCATCATCAGTATTTGCGTCTGTGTGTTTTTCTACCCGGAACACCGTATCTTTTACATCAGCAGGCCGTGAGAAAAACACCATCATTTGCTGATCACCGTTGTCACTAACATCACGGCGTAAGATCGTGAACTGACGCATCTGTTTGCGACCTTGCGCGTCGACAATCATCATGCGTGCATCCGAGCGACCATCTTCACCGGCGTAGTAAGCCGCCTTTTCTGCGGTCTGTACCAGACTATTAACTTCGACCTCAGCATGCCCAACTCCCGTGACGGAGAATGCTGCAACAGTGAGTAATGTGCGGATCATAAAACCTCCAAACAACTAGGCGTTAAAAACTATGCGTTTGGCCAACGTCATTACTGCCGGCAAAACTAACAAGGTAACCAAAGCTGAAATTGCCATGATGCTGGCTAAGAAAATTCCAACCGTAATATAAGGAACCAACGGCGCGAACAGCAACGGGGTAAAACCTAATGCAATCACCAGTGCGTTGCGCGAGATCGCGGTCGCTGATTCGCCAAACATCAATACAAAGGTTTGTTTAATATCTTTAGTTTGCGCATAGGTTTCGCGTGCGCGCTCCAAAAAGTGGATCGCAAAGTCAACCGAGAGTCCAAGCGTCAATGCTGAGAGCACTGCAATGGGCATGTCGTAATCTTTACCGATAATGCCAATCAGCCCATAAATGAATGAGATTGTAATCGTTAATGGTAACATCGCGAGTACGCCAAACACGAATGAGCGGAATAGCACGATCATCATAATAAACACGATCACAAAAGCACTGATCAGGCTATCGAGCATGCCCGCCACCATATTCTCCTGCCAGACAACGTTAAGATAAGCTTTTCCGGCCCAGCCTAATGATAATCCTTGGGGTAACGGATGTTGCGCGACATAGTTGTCTACCACAGTGATCACTTCTGTCATGTCTTGGTTATCACCCGACGTAAGCTGTAACCAGATTAGCGTGCTGCTAAAATCAGGCGTAACAAAGTGCCACAAATCATCGGGTCGATGTGACGATTGATACTGTAGCAATGTCTGCGCCACGGCCTGTGGTGAGTCAGGAATTTCATAGTCGTTGGCTTCACCGGAGCGCAACTCACGATTTACCACCTTAGTCACATCGGCGAGAGAATTAGATTTACCGACTAAACCGGTTTCGGCTAAGTGGGCTTGCAAATTGGCAACATAGTGCAGTAACTCAGGCGATTGAAAGGCCTTAGACGCACTGAGTGCTTGTTCTGCAGCGCTTAACTTATTCTCTAAATAGCTAACCGCTGCGTCCGAGTTATCGCCAAATAACCGGTCGTCGATATCGATAATCAGCTGTTGGTATTGTTCGCTGAGCGGCGAGCCAGCCAAGGCTTGTAAACGCTCATCAACCCATGCTGTGAGGTCGCTAGGTACGTCGGCGCCCAAAAACTCAGCTAATGGCGGCAGAGTATCGGTGCTTTCCAACACGATATAAGCATCATAAGTGCCGGCAAAATTCTCGTTTAATACTTTGTCGGCCACCCGAATTTCATGATCCTGCTTAAACCAACGCACAGGATTGTCGTTGATTTGGATCTGACTGATACCCCAAACTGACACTGCAAATATTGCTGCGAAGCTGAATAATAACAATGCGCGGTATTGCATTGCGATGTGGCCAAGGGACTTTGCTGCCACCGCAATTTTGCTGCCGCCGTGTTGTTCATGCATAACCGCTTGCAACTTAGCTAAGGAAGTCTCATTCATGCGTGAAAGATAAGCAGGCATAAACACGATGGTGATCAGAAACGCGAGCAAAATGCCCGAACCGACAAAAGCACCAAAGATTTGCACTGGCGGGATAGGGGTTAACATTAACGAGTAAAAGCCAACCGACGACGTTACTGACGTATATAGCATTGGGGTAAATAAGTGTCCAACCACCTCTTCGATAGTAGCGTTTAAGTCTTTGCCAGGTAGATAGCGGTCGCTAAATTCCGACAAAATATGCACGGAGTCTACCACTGCAATCGGCATTAAAAAGATGGCAATCATGGAAGACATGATATGCACAGTGAATCCCATGCCGATAAGTGCACCCATCGTGATCAAGACGGTCGCCATAGCGACAATCATTGGTGCGATAATCAAAGGTATGTTGCGAAAGAAGATGAACAGCAAGATAAAGATAGTTAACCCGGCGAGTGGCGCAGAGATACCCATTTGTACAAACATTTCAACACCAAACTGATCCTCAGCTACCGGCAGGCCGGTGATATACCAATTTGCATTGCCCGACAATTGGTCGATTTCCGATCGAATTTGCTCGGCAATTCGATAGCTTTGATTTTTGTCTTCTATGGGCACATAAATCGCGGCTGCTTTGCCATTTTGCGAGGCTAGAGTGTCTTGCAATAGAGGAAGGCGTGCTAATGCTGCTTGAATTTTACTGGCTTCAGTTTGGGTGGCTGGTGGTTTGGGCATCATCCATTCAAAGCGAATGGTGCCGGGGGCTGATTGAGTGATGTTGTCGACGGTAGAAATCGACATCAAATCGGCGCTGATCACACCTTCGATTGACATTATTGACTCTGTAATGTCAAAAATGTCAGTCAATGCCGCTGGGGTAAAGACCCCTTCTGGATCATCGCTATTTACCACCCCAACAACAATCGCATCATGCATTGCAAATTCGGTCTTTACTTGATTGTGAAAGACTCGCGCCGGATGCTCTGCATCCAGCATGTTTTCAGGGTCGGTATCGATTTGGATGCGCGGCATTTGAGCGGTAAAAACCAGCGCCAAAATGGCTAAAACCCAGTACACAGACTTGGGTCTAGTAAGACAAAAATGGACTAACTTTTGTGCGATAGATTGCATGTAAAACGCCAAAAATAAACAACTCTTGCAACAATAGTACAAGAAGTGTGCCAGTACCTAACCAATTTCATGCATGATACAAGTGCAGATAGACTTCCCTTTGCATTAGGTTGCGCTGAATGGCGTTAAGTTTATTAAGCGCCTGCTGACGTTTGCGGTTTAATGCCCTTGGTGCAAAAACAGCAGGCCTTGAAAGAAGATGGGCCCTTTACTTAATTTAACTCTGCGTATAAATGCGAATAGATCACGCGCAGCGCAGAGTAAATGTTTTGTTTAGCCGTCGGCCAAAAGATAGCAATGTTGTCAATTAAGCGATTTTCGCAAAACATCTGTAGGCGATTAGCCATATCGCTTAATGGCGCAGAATGCATGCTTTCCAGTAGAGTGATTAACTTACGGGTGGACAGCTGGATATCACGAAGGTTGTTTTCTTCAACCGCATTGTCCAACTCTGCGACCCGAGCTTCTAGATTATCCATCAGATCCTGCAACGTATTCGCCAATGAAGTGACGCCTTGGTGGTGCTGTAGATAGGGCAATAAGTCAAACCATACGGAAGGTTCAGCAGGCATCGGGAGTTTGGCAAACTCAGGCACAGGCCTCTGCTCAGCAGCCGGCTGCTGTTCATTGACTTGCTTTAACTCTTCTTTTTGTGCATCGATCAGCGCCTGTTCTTGCGCGGCTAGTTTGTCTGCACTGCTGGCAATTTGCTTTTGTGCGTCTTGAAGAGCGTTTTCCTTCACACTAAGTTGCTGCTTGCTATCTTGCAGTTCAGCCTCCAAAGCCTTGAGCTGCTCATTCAACTCTTGCTGACTGCTATTTTGATCATTTAACGACGCTTTGCTTTGCGCATACTCTTCCTTGACCGAGCGCAATGCTTCAGTCAGGCGCTTCTGCTCAGCTTGTAATGCTTGGATATTATCTTCGCGCTGTTGCAGGCTACTTTGTTGCTCAGCAACCTGCTGTTTGAGTTTCTTCTCTTGTTCCTCCTGCTGCGCCAAACGGGCTTGCAGTGCGTCCGCTTGCTCCTTCGCTGCGTTTAATTCCTGCTGCAGCTTTTGCTCGTCGGATTGGGTTTTAGATACCGTGGATTCCGCACTCTTAAGAGCTTCCAGTTTGCTTGCTAGAGTCGACTGCATCTCCTTGTTTTGTGCTTCCGCTTGCTCTAGCGCTTGCTGTAATTGCTGCTTCTGTTTTTCAATTTCAGCATGATGTTGGCGCCACTGCTCATCGTTACCGGCCATCATCTCGCGTTGCTTGGTTGCGCGCGACTCGACGTCTGCCATTTCTTGCTTTAACTGTGCAAGTTTGTCTTGCTGAGCTTTACGTGCCAGTTTTTCTGCGTCAACTTGACGCTGATGTTCATCCAGTTGTGCTTGAGTAGAGTTAAGTTGCGCCTTCTTCGCAGCCAGTTCTTCAGCTAACGCTTGTTGCTTTTGCTGCCACTGTTGGTCACTTTGCGCGATCTTCTCATCCTGTGCTGCCGCACGTTGTTCAACATCCTGCAACTCGGCTTTTAGTTTCTCAAGTAAGGCGGCTTGTTGAGCCTTTTCTTCTTCCGTTTGCTGCTGAGTGCTGCTTAATTGTTCGGTGGTACGTTGTAACTCATCTTGCTTGGCTTTAAGTTCAGCTTGTAGCTCAGCTTGCTGGGCTTGCCATTTGGCGTCTGCTTCTGCAATTTTCTGCTGCTGTTCGATACTGCGCTTTTCAACCTCTTCCATTTCTTTATGTAATTGCGCCAATTCAGCTTCACGTGCCGCGCTTTGTTGCTTCTCTTTCTCTGACAACTCGCGCGCTTGAGCTAATTCTTGTGCGGTTGTATCTAATTGCGCTTGCTTGGCCTGAAGCTCTTGTTCGAGCTGCTGAGTTTGTTTCTCCATGTCGCCTTTTTGTTGTTGCGACATTTGTTCCAGCATTTTCATTTCGTGCTGTAGATGCTCAACGTAACTGCTTTTATTACTTAACTCTGCTTGGGCGGCTTGGCACATGAGCTCAAGTTCGCGTCGTTTTTGCTCTGCCAGCTCACTGGCTTTGCGCTGATTGATTAACTGTTCACGCAATTTTTCACTGGCTTGGCTAGAACTGACTAGCTGTGATTGCAGGGTGTGTATTTGTCCACCCACGTCGTGCAACTGCTTATCTTTACTGTCGATGGAGTTCTTCAATGATTCTATTTGGGCAAGTGAGGCCTCTAATGAGGCTTGCTGCTGCGCTTGTTCTTCTTTTAAACGTTGTGAATTTTGCTCACTGATCGCTAGTTGCTCTTGAGCTTTCTTGTGTTTTTTCTCACTGTATTGCAGCGCATCGGCAATTTGATTGCGTTGTTTTTGTAAGCGATTAACCTTGTCACTAGATTCTTCTAATTGCGCCTCAAGCTCAGCATTCGCCTCTTGGCTTTGCGCTAATAGTTCACGATTGCGCGCGTAGTCGTCTTGTAACGATTGCAAGTGACCAGTAATGTCCTCATGTGCCTGTTGCAGGTCTTGGATGGTATCCAATTTGGCTGCAAGGTCGGTCTCAGCGGCTTGTAGTTTTTGTTGGGTGTCTTCTAGTGAGCGTGCACGACTGGCTAACAGGTCCTGACTGCTTTCGAGCAGCTGTTGCTTTTCTGCAATCTCGCGCTCAGCAGCAGCGCGCAAGTTTACCGCTTCTAAACGCGCGGCATTAGCTTGCTCAATGGCTCGCAAATCAACCCACAAACAGAGTGTTGCCACATATTGTTGTTGGTCGAATAGTGGAACCAGAGTGACTTCACAAGGAAGCTGAACACCATTGTGTTCATGCACCCAAGAAAACGAATTCACCTTGTTCTCAATGGTCACTTGCTCCAAGTGTTGCGCCATTTCAGCGGCTTTATCTTCCGTGGTATTCAACGTTGCACTTGCCGGTGATTTGCCGCGCAGTTCATCAGCGTTTTTTACATCAAAAAAGGCACATGCAGCAGGGTTTAACTGGGTAAACCCATCATTCCCGAGTACAGCAATCGGCATTGCGCTATAGGTGATCAGTCGGTCTAATTTCTTGCTGATAAAATGCTGTTCTCTGGAGTCACTAATCCAACAAACATAGGTCGTTTCTTTCCCCGGTAGCTTGGATACATCTAGGCGTGTCGCAAGCGCATTGTCATCGCCGGAAGCCAGTTCAGAAAAGAAATTTTCGATAGCTCCTTTCTGATGTAAAAACCGCGCTGCGGTACCAGAGTGTTCAGGGTTCTTAAACAACTGGTAAAAGGTTTTCGATTCAAGCTCTTCTTTGCTTTTATTTAAAATATTGCTAAGCGAAGGGTTCACCTGCGTGATCTTATCTTCATCGTTGAACAAGGCAATTCCAAGGGGGGACTGTTCGATGAAGTTTTGTAACGCCTTAGTTTGCGTTGCGGCTTCTTGTTCGAGCTGCTTCACTGGCGTTAGGTCTTCAATCAATGCAACCATGCCAGCATGAGCCCCATCAACTTTATAACTAAGGAGATGTAAATTAACTTCGGCCTTTTGCTCATCGGCAATTTCGATGCTCAGCGATTTGCGCTTGGCGCCAAGGCCGTCGGTGCTCTTGTGTAACGCTTTAAACTCATCACTGAAAAACTCAACGTCGTCTATATGCTTGCCTTTGAGTCGGTTCAGCTCGACTTTAAACATGGCGCAGAAAGGGCGATTACAATCCACGATCTGGTTCTTAGCATTGATAAAATACACTGGCAATGGGCTTGCGCTTACCAAGGTCTTTACTTGTTTTTGATAATGCTCTGATTCGAGTTTTAGTTTCGCTAATTTGGCGTGACTGGTGAGCACCAAGGTAGCAGATACCGGTGCGTCTTGCCCTGCTGGTGTATAAGGCTGCGCATGTACACTGGCAGGAAAAACTTTGTCGGCGACGGCCAGCTCGACTTCTAATTCTGCCGGATAACCATCTTTGAGCTGTTTAATTGCGCGTTCCCATTCGGGGCGATTACCATCACTTAATAAGCGGGTAAAATCAGACAATCCGATAGATTCAGCTTCACTCACACCCAACATTTTAGCCGTAGGCTCGTTAAGCTGAATCGTTTCTTCCGCAAAAATTAACTCAGCAGCCGCGATATTGGCCTGCGACCGAGCTTCGAGTAAATGCTCATTAATGCCCTGGCGTTCATCGATCTGCTCTTGATAACTGTGGATATCTTCAATAGCCACTAAGGTAACGATATCGCCAATGGGTTTTTTCTGCGGAGCGATGCGCATTCGAACCAGTTTATCGCGACTACCTAGTAAACACTGAATATGCGTTTCTTGTGTTTGTTGAAGGGCTTGTTCAACCGTTTCTTTTAAGTCTTTGGGGCAAATCGAACTTAATGCTTTGGTAAGCATATGATCGACCTTTTGCGTCAAGTAATAGGCCGCCATACGGTTGGCATAAATCACATTACCGTCAGCATCAAGTTGCAAAATACCGGTAGTAAATCTATCCAGTTGCTCTTGTACATGCTGGATGCGACCATCAAATGCTAGCAATTCAGCATCTTTGCCTTTAATTTTATTCTTAAATACTACCAGCGCGATAATAAGTCCCAAAATGGCTGCGAGCAGCACACCAATAACCACATTAAAAGCTGTTGCACCCAGAGTTTGCAGAGGTTCGGCAAATGCCCATGCAGGACTTGCGATGAAGACGAGAATGAATGTGGTGCTAAGAGCTGCGGTCTTAGATATCAATGCAAGTGCTCGATTTGGCATTCCAGTTTGCTTCCGATGATAGTCAATTTTAATGAAATCAATACTATAAAGGATATCGACACATTGTTACGGTGCTGAACCGCATCTTTGGTGCTTAATTCGATACCTTTACTATTAGTTTTTGAAAATAGCTCATAAAAACATAGCAGAATGCCAGTAATTCGCTTGAAGAATTAATGCAGATAATCGATCTGGGCTAGCGCGGTAGAATTTCTTTTGCTCTAGTGGCCAGAGTTACTCTGTTGCAATTGCAGAAAGAACTGGCCAACGAGATATTGTTTGGTGAACATGACTTTTCTGTCGAGTTACCATTAGTTGTAGGCTGTGCGTATCTTCCGCCAAGGTTTTCACTTGGCGCAGTCACGACAAAATTGCGTGTAGGGTAGTATTTCAAGACGTTCATCGCCAATTGGGTCACCACACTTTGCACAGGTCCCAAAGTTTTCGTTTTTTAGCCGTTGCAATGCTGCATTGACTTGATTTAATTCCACCGTTGTTTCGTGCAATAGTTCGACTGCAACTTCTTCATTTTCCCGCTCAGTCGCCTGTTCGGCAAAATCAGCTGCACGGCATGTCGATAACTCTGATTGTAATGCCGCGATTCGACGCATTAATTCTTGTTGTTGCGCTTGTAATCGTTGAGCGTAGTCGACTACTAAATGTGACATAGGTGTTCCTTGTGACTTTGAATTTTTCTTTAGTCTGCCGGAATCGATAATCGGGTTTATTGATTTACCCCAATGTTTAATGATTTTTTAACTGCGTATGGTTTATGCTTGATTCCGGCTATTACTAGCGCGGGTCAACACTTAACCGGTTGGTCAGTCGAAGCGGCTTCTCTTATGGAGGTGTTGAATTTCCTAGCGGCTAGTTTGAATAACTTCAAAAGGTAATGAGCAATGATCACAAATATCCAGATACCACCTCAGCTTAAAGTGGGCGCCGGAGCGATCAATGAGATAGGGCCGCTACTGACACAGCTTGGCGTATCTAACCCCGCAATTATTGCTGACCCAATCATGATCACTTTGGGTCAGGTAGATAAGCTCATCGATCAATTGGGTGCGCTTGGAATCTCACCATATGTGCACGGTGATGTTATGCCAGAGCCCGATGATAAATCGATTGTGGCGGCGGTTGCTATGGTCGCACAAAGTCAATGTGATGGCCTGATAGCCTTAGGTGGCGGTAGTGCGATTGATAGTGCTAAGGCGATAGCCTTGTTGGCTTCGCATGGTGGGCAGATGCGTGATTACAAGGTGCCCAATGTGGTTACGCAAACAAGTATGCCGGTTATTGCTATACCAACGACAGCAGGAACAGGGTCGGAATGCACTAAAGTGACGGTCATCAGCGATAGCCAATCGCAAGAAAAGATGTTGTGTATGGGGCCCGGTTTGATGCCCGCCGCGGCGATATTGGATTATGAACTGACGTTATCCGTTCCGTTTAGAGTTGCAGCTGACACAGGTATAGATGCACTAACCCACGCAATTGAGGCGTTTGTGAGCCGCAAGGCCAACGCAATGAGTGATCAGCTCGCAATCAGCGCTATGCGACTAATTGCTCCTAATCTTATCTCTGCTTGTCTATCGCCTGAAAATCATGCGGCTAAAGAAGCGATGATGCTGGGTGCAAGCTTAGCAGGAATGGCGTTTTCCAACGCATCGGTTGCGCTTGTACATGGTATGAGTCGACCCTTAGGTGTCCATTTTCATGTACCCCATGGCATGAGTAATGCCATGTTGCTTCGTAGCGTTACTGAATTTTCATTGACGGGGAGTTCCCAAAAATATGCTGAATGCGCCTTCCATCTTGGTATTACTAACTCGATTCAGGATGTTGCAGCTAATCATCAAGTATTGCTTAACTATATAGAGGAGGTTGTTACCACATTAAAAGTGCCAACGATGTCAGAATTTGGAATTGCACAGTTGGAATACGACGCTTTGCTCGATGTTATGGCTGAACAAGCCCTGGCATCAGGTTCTCCGGCCAATAATCCGCGTAACCCAACGTCAGCTGAAATCATCGAGATATACCGACAGGTATATGCTTAATCTGCTTGATATTGCGCGAGCGATTTACCCAGTCGCAAAGTGGTGCCTTACTTGTCCTCTGGTTTCTTCTCAATCACAATATCGGCGTAAGAGCGGAGCTTTTCTTTGTGTCTAAGATGCGCAAAGGGATCCTCAGATTGAATCGCGTCTTGCTGCTCATTCCCTGTTTCGCTATGGGCAGCACTTGAAGTGCGAGATTTTCTTTTTAACAAGCGCTGCAGTGCAGAATTAGGCTTGCGTTGCTCAGCTAGCGCTTCTTTACGCGCATTGTACCACTGATTGGCGACTAAAAAGACGATAACCAAGACCAGCCAAGCCGCCCATTTCAAGACAAATGACCAACCCACTGCGGGATCCTCTGTGGTGACAGAATAACTCAAGTAATCAGCATGGATCTGACCGACAAGAATAATTGATAGCACGGTAATTATTAATGTGATCAATAAAAATTTATACCGACGCCAAAGTAAACCAGAGAGAATAATATTGATGAGTTTGTTCATATTTAGCCGAAAATATTAAAGCCGAGGACAGCAAGGATCGCCAACAACCCTTTTTCTTTAATCGCAGAATATAACTTGGCCTCTTCTTCCTGTACCACAACCTCCAATTCGTCGGGGCTAAAGTCTTCAGGCTTGCGCTGCATTAAGACGATGCGCGTGCGCGCTCGGTCAATCGCCTTATCGCGTATCGACTGTTTGATTTTTGTGTTCAACGATGAAAATGGATTAATAACAGGCTCCTCACTGTGCCGCTCTGATTGGCATTCAGAGTATTCTACAAACCGAAAACCAACTCACCACACTAATAGTGGTGCCTATGCAGCCTTAATGCAATGAGTGCTCTATGTATAACTATTTTTCTGTGGCATTTGAACTTACCTTTTGTAACCGAATTTATCTACTTTCCGACACAGTTCTGATTAGTTAGACGTTCGTTGCAACTTGAAAATCAAACTCGTTTGCGGAAAAACTATGGGTAACTGCATACCCAGTTGCATCAACACATCACCGTTATAAGTCGTGCTGTTAAGGTTAGCGAGTATAGAAGGGCTGTATTCAAATAATGTGTCAGGCCAAATACGCTCGAGTTTATAGGTAGCGGCAGGGTCTAGCCCAACAAATCGATATTTTCTAGGTTGAGTGCGCTTGGTTTCTATCACGCTATTGTAGGCAAATAACGCTTCACTTTTGTCTTTCGCAACGATGCCAAAGTCAACACTGTCACCATTACTTTCAAGCCGATAATAGTCGCCTTGATGAATAAGATGGCGATGTGCTTTGTGTAATGCAAACCCTTGCTGTAAGGCGTGCATTTCCTTTTCGGTTAGTTCGCGAGGGTCCATTTCCATACCCATGTGGCCAAAAAAAGCGACAGCAATGCGTGTTTCGATAGGGATATGCCTACCGGTAATATGGCAATCGCGCGGACCAACATGCGATCCCATTACAATCGGAGGGATGAAAAACGAAGCGCCGCGTTGAATGTGCAAGCGATCCAAAGCATCGTTCGAGTCTGACGTCCAAAAACGATCAGTGTGTTTGAGTATGCCAAAATCAATGCGAGCACCGCCAGATGAACAGCTTTCTATCTCGACATGTGGATGAGCTTTTTTTACCCGGTCAATCAACTGGTATACCGCAAGGGTTTGCTGATGAACTGCTGGGCGACCGCAGAAACTGCCGGCGTGAGTGTTATCTCTGTTCATATCCCATTTGATATAGGTAATAAGTGGGTACTCACTTAGCACAGCGTCAATTTGCTCAAATAGGTAGTCACAGACTTCTTGGCGGGTGAGATCAAGCAGGAGCTGGTGGCGAAAGTTGATCTGTGGATTCCCTGCAGTATTGAGTACCCAATCAGGATGTGCCCGGTAAAGATCACTGTCTGGGTTTATCATCTCCGGCTCAAACCAAATGCCCATTGCCATGCCCGCTTGGGTGACATGGTCTATTAACGGTTGTAAGCCATGCGGGTAGACTTTTGTGTCGACCACCCAATCGCCTAAACCAGCTTTGTCATGACGCCGTCCTTTAAACCAGCCATCATCCAACACAAAGCGTTCAGCCCCTGCTTTAGCTGCAAGATCTGCCATTTCCACAAGAGCCTCAAGGCTATGATTAAAGTAGATACCCTCCCAAGTGTTATAGTGGACGGGGCGTGGCTGCTCAATGAGCCTCGCATCAAGCAAGCGGCCTCGCACGTGCTCATGAAATTGCTGTGACAATTGATTAAAGCCTTGACCGCTGTAACTTACATAAAGCGTTGGGCTAGTGTAGCTTTCTCCTTGCGCCAGCATGACTTCGGTTGGATCAAGCAATTCACCCATTTGCACATAGGTCCGCTGGTCAGGTAACAATTCGACGCGCGTGCGATGATTACCACTCCAACCCAAATGAAAACCGTAGCATTGCCCGTGTTCTTCATTGGTCTTAGGTGCGTGCAGGATAACGCCGGGGAAATTGTCATGTGAAGTCTTGCCGCGTCGATTTTCACGACTGTATGCACCTAGAAATAAATCGATACTACGGGTTTGGAACTCACTCGACCAGCGCCCTTCAAAGGCAAGAATTTGAGTAATATGATCAGCTAAGGCGATCGTTGGTGCAGCAAGTTCCTGCAGGTTGATCACCCGCGTATGCTGGTTTGTAATCCGCGAATATCCGCTTAAAACGTGACTGTGTGGATCCAGAGTTAAGTGATGCTCTAACGTTAACTGACGGGTTTCGTCTTCGGCAGTAAACTGCACGTCGGTATGCTTTGTTTGTTTAACCTGAGTGAGTCTAAAAGCTGCTGACCAAGCGATACCACCATCATTGAGCGTCAGCGCAGGATGACCGGTAAAACCATCACCCAGGGTCGGGGTCAGGCTTATTGGAGATTCCTCAACAGGGGCACATTTCGCCTCTTGGCGTTGGGTCAGGACTGCAAGCATTTGATCTTGCACTGAGCTATGTAAACGATCCCCAAAGTACGTGATCACAGGAACACCGCGACGACAATCAAAAATAATAGTCATACGCTCAGAATGCAGATAGATAAATGGTGGTACTGAATTCACAAATATAATCCCCACGAAAATAAAATTAGTACTACGCTTAATTAGCAAGCATTTAGCACTTTATAAATAGCCGATAATACAGCAAAATCCAATCTGTCATATAAATATGTTAAATGTGTCACCTATGTCATAGGTTTTTTTACTTGCCAAGGTGCCGCATCAGAAGGAAAAATTTATGTTAGGTGTGTGTTATTACCCTGAGCATTGGCCAGAGAACATGTGGTCTAAAGATGCGCAAGAGATGAAGGCGTTAGGTCTTACCTATGTGCGTTTAGCTGAGTTTGCTTGGTCTAAAATGGAACCGCGTGCGGGAGAGTATCATTTTGATTGGCTTGATCGAGCGATTGATACACTGGTCAATGCGGGGCTCAAAGTGATTTTGTGTACGCCAACGGCGACTCCGCCTAAGTGGCTGATTGACGAATATCCTGACATTCTTCCAGTGGACATATTTACCGGCCACGTTCGCGGCTTTGGATCGCGCCGTCACTACGACTTTTCGAGTGAAAATTATTACCGCGAGTCGATGCGTATCACGCGTGTTATGGCTGAGCGTTATGCTAACTATCCGGGCGTGGTGGGTTGGCAAACCGACAATGAAATTGCCTGTCATGATACTGCTCACTCAGGCTCTGAAAATGCAAAGCGCGCTTTTCAGAACTGGCTTAAGCGTGAGTATGGTGACATTGATACGTTAAATCAGGCGTGGGGGACAATATTTTGGTCAATGGAGTATCAAAGTTTTGCACAAATTGAGCTTCCTATACTCGCGGTAACCGAAACTCACCCATCACACCAACTGGCTTATCGCCGTTTCAGTTCTGATCAAGTGGTGCGTTTTCATAACGACATGGTAGATATCATCCGTGCGTGCTGCCCGAATCACTTTGTTACTCACAACTTTATTCCTATGGTCGACACCCAAAGTGATAACTTTGCCCTAGCAGAGAAGCTCGATTTCGCCTGCTATGATAACTATCCACTGGGCCGCACAGATTTATTCTTTGCCACTGCCGATCAAGCTCAATTTAAGCGCTACATGCGTACCGGCCACCCCGACTTTGCCGCTTGTTCCTTCGATCATATCCGGGGTATCAGCAATAACCATTTTTGGATCATGGAGCAGCAGCCCGGACCAGTAAATTGGGGGCATCACAATCCGCGTCCGTTACCGGGAATGGTGCGCTTTTGGTCATGGGAAGCGGTTGCTCACGGTGCGGGAACTGTTTGTTACTTCCGTTGGCGTCAAGCGCCCTTTGCACAAGAGCAAATGCATGCCGGGATCAAGCGCGTGGATAATTCCAAATCCGTCGCATGGCATGAAATCGAGCAATTCCGTGATGAATTAGCGCAATCTGGTTTTGACTTGAACGCCAATATTCAAGCACAAGTTGCAGTTGTAATGACGACCGAAAACCAGTGGGTCACAGAAATTGAACGCCAAGGTGATAGTTTTAATCATCAGCAGGTGGAATTCGATTACTACTCGGCATTGCGTCAACTGGGCATTGATGTCGATTTTATTTCGCCAGATAGCGATTTAAGCCACTACAAGTTGATCGTTGTTCCGTGTATGCCGATTGTCTCAGATGACTTTATTCAGCGCTGCCAAGCGTCTGATGCTCACATTGTTTTTGGGCCGCGCAGTGGCGGTAAAACTAAAGAGCTCACATTTGCGCCAAATCTTGCGCCGGGAAAAATACAACAGTTAATAAAGGTTAAAGTGGCTAGTGTGGAAACGTTGCGAGCTGACTGTGAAGAACCCTTGCTGTTTAACGGTAAAACCTTTGTCAGTAATCGTTGGCGCGAAGAATTAATTGAGCTGCAGGATGTATCCGTCCTAGCGAATAATGCAGATGGCAGTGCTGCCGTGGTAGCGAATCAAAAGGCTACTTACATCTCGACACTGACGGATATAGGCTTTCTCAAGGCGCTGTTTATGCAGTATGCCCAACAATTGCAATTAGAGTGGCTCGAGCTTACTGAGGATATGCGCATCGCCCGACGAGGTGACTTTGCAGTCGTGCTTAACTATGCAGATCGGCCACAATCCGTTAACCCAAATCGAGCGGTTGAATACGTGATTGGAAGTGCTGACATCGACGCTTATGATCTTGCGGTATTTAAATATAAATAAATATGATAAATAGCATAATAAAAATAATGATTCGATTTCGCTGTGAAATCTTGCCTGAATCGACGCCGGATTTGACCAATATTAAAAAACACAGATAAAACATAGTTTTAAGTGTTTTGGGTGGAGTTTCTGAATGTCGTTTTGCGTCTTTTTTAGTCAATAATATGGCGTTTTTTTAAAGTAATAAATACGCTAAATAGTGTTTAAAAATGTAAATGGAATGTTGACACTTAGTATAAATACTATTTAGCATACAGTTTGGCATAAGCGTATTCTGCCAATTTGCGGTTCAGTGCACGTGATTTTGTATCGCGTTTACTAGAGCAACCTTAAATAGCATAACGAACACACAAACAGGACACGGGGGCTTCTCATGAAAAGAAGTTATCTTAGGTCGGCGATACAGGCGGCCTTATTAATACCAACAACTACGTTGGTTACATTGCCTGCGGTTGCTCAAACTGCAGATGAAGATCCAAATTTTGAAGTCATAGAAGTGCGCGGGCTGGTCAGCAGCTTAAAGCGTTCTTTCTCTGACAAAAAGGAATCATTGGTCGTTTCTGATGGTATTGCCGCTGAAGATCTGGGTAAGTTCCCTGATCAAAACGTCGCGGAATCACTGCAGCGCATCACGGGTGTATCTATTGACCGCAACGGCGGTGAAGGCCAGTTAATTTCTGTGCGGGGTTTTGGTCCTCAGTTCAACCTGGTTACCGTGAACGGTCGTCAAATGGCATCTGAACGAGCGGGTCGCGAGTTTAGTTTTGACACGCTTGCTGCTGAACTCATCTCGGGGGCTGAAATATATAAATCGTCCATCGCGGAAAATCAAAGCGGCGGCATCGGTTCGGTTATTAATTTGAAAACGGCTAAGCCCTTTGATTTAGATGGATTTAAGGCTGCAGGCAGTGTTCAAGGTACATATGATACGCTTTCTGAAGAATATACGCCGGAAGTTTCTGGTTTAGTCAGTAACACCTTTATGGATGGCCGCTTGGGCGTCTTAGCTTCGCTTTCGGTACAGCAGCGTGAGGCGCAGATTAACCAAGCAGACACGCGCGGTTTTTATCGCGTCGATCGGATAGCAACCAACGATTTTGATGCTGACGCGGGCACCGGTAAGGAAGCGTTTAACGTATACGTTCCACGTAACCTAGATCTTGTTTCCAACTATGAAGACCGCACACGCACGAGCGGTACTGTGGTTGTGCAATACATGGCAACTGACGAATTGACCTTATCGTTTGATGGTTTGTATTCAAAATTTGAAGTTGAATCTCAGGTAAATAACTACGCGAACTGGTTTACGCCTGGCAACTTCCGTGATTTCCAAGTTGATCCGGAAACGCAAACTGTAGTGTATTGGGATCACAACTCTGCTATCGATCCTAATGGTGGCGGTTCAGGCGCGACTGACTTTGTGCAACAAGGTTTGGATCGCAACGTGAAGATCCAAGGATTTGGTTTCAATGCAGACTGGGATATCACCGAAACGTTGAATATGAACCTTGATATCTCAACGTCTGAAGCAGAAGACCTCAGTGGCGATCAAAGCCGCGTATTTACGGTTATGGGTTACCCTAACGGCTATACCTATGACTTTACTGGTGGTGGCGATTTGCCGTCGTTCAGTAGTGATGGGATCTCTGGACCATTCTCTTCAAGTGATGCGAGCAAATTGCGCGCTCACTACGTTGAGCGTGGTGGTGATGAGCGCGAAGACGAAATTACCGAAATGCGCGCAGATTTCACTTACACACCGGATAGTGACACCTTTACGCGAATGAAGTTTGGTGTATACACGCAAGATCGCACTAAGTCAGCGAAAGTCTTCCAGTCGCCTAGCTTCCCCAACTGCTTCTATTGCGGTTATGGCACTGATGTTCCAGACGAATTGGCTACATTGGTATCTCCGAACGATTGGTTCGCGGGTATTCCAGCAGCCTTCTTTGGTTATGACGTTGATGCCTATTTGGCGTATCTAGCGAGTCCAGAGGCAATTGCCGCACAAACGGCTGTGCGTAATGCGTTTGGAGCAGGTGAAACCGTCGAAGGTAACATCGCAGCATTTGCTGCGTTGAACGGATATACACCGGTAGAGTTAGGTACAAGCTTTACAATAGACGAAGAGATCATTGCAGCTTATGCTGATTTCGTCTTCCAAGGCGACTTAGGTGATGTTCCGTGGACGGTTAATGTTGGCTTCCGTTATAGCGAAACGACTTCCACTGCATCGGGTTTGCAAGATACTTTACTCGATGTACAAGAAAATCCAACTGACGGCACTATCCTAGACCAAGTTTATGTGGTTGATGGGTCGGGCCAACGCGTGCTAAGCCCAATTTCAATCGAGAACGAGTACAGCAATTTACTGCCTAGCTTGAATGCGAAGTTCGAGATTGAAGAAGACATGCTTTTGCGTTTCGCGTATTCAGAAACCTTGACTCGACCTACTATGTCGAGCATGCGTCCGGTAACAAATATCGGTACAACGCGTCCTGATATCCTATTGGCAAGTGGTGGTAACCCTAATCTAGAACCATTCCTATCTGCCAACTGGGATGCGTCGTTTGAATGGTATTATGGCGATGCCAGTGCCGTTTCGATTGGTATCTTCAGTAAAGAAGTTGAAGGCTTTATTACTAATATCACTGCTGAAGAGAGCTTCTCATTAGCCAGTGGTGTGTATGTTTTCGACGTCAATCGTCCTCGTAACGGTGAAACAGCGAATGTTGATGGTCTTGAAATGGCCTGGACGCATACCATGGAAAATGGCTTTGGTGTTCAGATCAATGCAACAATCGTGAACAGTGACGCTGAAATTGATACCACTGCTACCGCACAAACCTTTGCTTTAGAAGGTTTAGGCGACTCACAAAACTTCATCGTATTCTATGAGAAGGATGGCTTCCAGGCACGTGTTGCATACAACAATCGTGAAGCATTCCTGCAAACATTGAGTAACGGTGATACCGGTGAGCCAGAGTTTGTTGATACTTACGGTCAATGGGATATCAGTGCAAGTTATGATATCGATGAGAACTTCTCTGTATACTTTGAAGGGATCAACGTAACCGACGAGTACACTGACAAATACGGTCGTATCCGTAGTCACTTTACTGAGCAGGTTAGAACAGGTTCGCGTTACGCTATTGGTGTTCGCGGCACTTTCTAAACGTTGTGTGCTAGCAACCGTTAAGCGCTGGATTGCTTAACGGTTGCCTTTATGTTGACTAAGGGGAGCGTTACGTGGCTGAAGTCACTCGAAATATAGTGATTGTGGGCGGTGGCACAGCAGGCTGGCTAACAGCGGCTTTGCTAGCGAAACAACATGGCCATGCACTCACTATTACCTTAGTTGAATCTTCAGATATTCCGACAGTTGGCGTTGGTGAAGGTACTTGGCCTTCGATGCGCACAACTCTCCAAAAAGTCGGTATTTCAGAAACAGAATTTATTCGTCAATGCACAGCAACTTTTAAGCAAGCCAGTCGCTTTGTGAATTGGATTGATAAAGAGAACGATGAATACTTTCACCCGTTTACTCAACCTGTAGGCGCAGATAAAATAGATATTGCGGCCTATTGGCAACAGCTCCAACCGAATATTCCATTTTGCGATGCAGTAACCGTGCAAGCACAGCTGTGTAAACAGGGCATTGCGCCAAAGAGTATTGCGCATCGCGAGTACGACACTGCCGCTAACTACGGTTATCATCTAGACGCGGGAAAGTTTGCCGAGCTACTCAAAAATCATTGTGTGAGTAATCTTAATGTTCGTCATGTGGTTGGCACCGTCACGGCCGTGCAACAAGACGAGCATGAGAATATCAGGGCGGTGGTAACGGCAGAGCAAGGCACTATCGCAGGCGAATTATTTGTCGACTGCAGCGGTTTTAAATCTTTGCTCCTTGGCGAAACGCTCAAAGTTCCATTTATTTCTAAGCAAGATGTCTTGTTAGCAGACACTGCAATCGCAGTACAAGTCCCCTATCCAGATCCTGAGCATCCTATTGCTTGTCATACTATTTCCACCGCTCAATCGGCAGGTTGGATTTGGGATATTGGCTTACAGCAGCGACGTGGGGTCGGTTATGTATACGCTAGTCAATATGCCAGCCATGCAGAAGCCGAGCAGACGTTGCGTAATTACATCGGCGATGACATTGACGACTGCTCAATTAAAACCATTAAATTTAATGCTGGCCATCGAGCGCAATTTTGGAAAAATAACTGCGTAGCTGTGGGTCTTTCCTCAGGCTTTTTAGAGCCGCTGGAAGCGTCTGCGCTAATGCTGGTAGAGACGGCGGCTAATTTTATTGCCGACCAACTGCCAGTAACGTCAGCAGAGATGGCGCCGGTAGCACGCCGGTTTAATCAGGTGTTTGCAGCGAAATGGCGAGGTATTATTGATTTTCTTAAACTGCACTACGTAATGTCGAAGCGTACCGAGCCATTTTGGCAGGCCAACAAAGATCCAAATACCATTCCTGAATCCTTAACCGAATTACTGACCTTATGGCAACATCGCACGCCGAATGAGTATGATTTTATGCAGGATTTTGAAGCCTTTAGTGCGGCGAGTTATGCCTACGTGCTTTACGGAACAGGATTTAAAACTGATTTAGCTTTGACCCAACATCGGTTAACTCAGCCGCAACGTGCCAATAAATTTTTTGCCATTCGTCAGCAGCAAAGTGAGCAGTTGCCGCTCCGTTTGCCGCGTCATCGCGAATTGATCAATCAAGTATTAACACAAGGGTTTGCTCAGATTTAACCTGAGCGCCCTGAGGATTATAAAAATAATGTCAAAAACTACGCCGCTAAACGCAGAAAGCCATGCGAAAACTAAAGTCAAACCGCGTGAAGATTTCTTGGATGTAAATAATCAGAATTTTATCAGTTTAACGGCAGATGAGTTTTCTTCTGCCGCTAGCAGTTTTCCTATCATGTTGATTAAGAACGGCCAAAACGGTCAGTTTCATGCAATTGCATTAACAGCATTTGAGGAAGGTCAGAACCTATTTTGTGGTCAAGCAGGTCAACAGTGGGAAGGCGTGTATATTCCCAAAGCAATGCAGAGAGTCCCTTTTGTTTTGGGCCCCGATCCGGACAAAGAAAATAGTGTAACGACTCATCTTATCGATGAAAATCCGCGAGTAAATGAACAAGATGGGCAGGCCTTATTTGATGAAAGTGGGCAAGCGACAGGGTTTCTACAAGGGGTAGAAAAGCAATTAGCCGATTTCTACCATATGGAACGTGCGACTCAACAGTTCATTAAGGCATTGCTTACTCATAACTTGCTTAAAGAATATGAAGTCTTGGTGCGGTTTGCCTCGGATCGCACAAAACGGATCAAGGGTTTTTACAACATTGATGAGGAGCGTCTCAATAGTCTGAGCGTTGAAGTCGCGGCAGATTTCTTCAAACAGGGATTTTTTGCGCCTATTTATGCAATGTTGAGCTCTGTTACTCAATTTAATCGTTTGTTGCGCCTGCAAAACAATCAGTCTGATGACTCGATCGTGCAACTCAATATGCGCGCTGCTCAGGAGGACGAACTGTGAGTGAACAATTGCTCCAAATTTTGGTTTTCTTGGGGGTAACCATTGCCATTGCGTTTGCAACTTACTTGCATTGTCGTGGCAAAGGTCATCGAACGGCGAACCAAAATAAAGAATACTTTCTCGCAGGTGGGGGCTTGGCGTGGTATTTCGTTGCTGGCTCGATCACACTGACCAATTTAAGTACCGATCAATTGGTGGGTATGAATGGTAACCAAATGGCTCTGCTGTCGCTGTGGGAATTTTCTGCTGTTGTTGGGCTTATCATACTCGCGAAAGTATTTTTACCGGTGTACTACAAATATAAGTGCACCACGACTACAGAACTTTTAGAACGTCGTTATCAAGACAAAAACATCCGTGCTGTCATCAGTACCATGTTTTTCCTCGGCAGCGCATTAATCTTTTGCCCCGCGGTTATCTATTCAGGCTCACTGTTTATGATCACCATGTTTAATGTCGATATTCCCTTGATGTATGTCGCCATTGCATTTGCTTGCGTGGGCGCAATGTATGCGATTTTTGGCGGTTTGCGCGCCGTTGCTGTATCCGATACCTATTCTGGTGTGTTGCTGCTGGGTATGGCTATTACGGTCGTGCTACTCGCCCTAGCTGCCATTGATTACGACTTTAGCGGGATCCCCAAAGAGCGTTTGACCCTGATAGGCGACGATGAGTCGCCCATTCCCTGGCATACCCTATTAACCGGTATGATATTCATTCAAATGTTCTATTGGGGTACCAATCAAGTGATAACCCAACGAGCTATGGCCGCACCCAGTCTCAAAGAGGCGCAAAAAGGGGTGTATGCTGCGGCGATCATCCGTTTGGTTATCGTGCCAGCGATTATCGTAGTGCCAGGCATCATTTCCTACAAATTATATGGTGATATTGGTGATGCTGCATACGGACGCATCGTAGGCGACGTTTTGCCTGCATGGCTGTCAGGAATCTTTGCTGCGGCGATGGCGGCCGCAGTATTGACCACTTACAACAGTAACCTAAACTCTGCGACCGCACTCTACGTGTGTGATATTCATGAGGCCTACATCAATAAAACCCCTAATGTGCCGCGCCTAAGTGGTTGGGTAACTGCGGCCCTGACATTAGTTTCATTATTGCTAGTGCCCGTTTATGCGCAAGCTGATAGCATTATTAACTTGCTACAACAGCTTTATGGATTGCTCAGCATGCCAATCTTATCGATTTTTATCGTTGGATTGCTGTTTAAAAACGTGCACGCAAATGCTGGGATTACAGCAGTGATTTTTGGTGTTGCTCTTTATGGTGCAATGTCCTTCGAATTCTCGCCCTTCCATGCACCCTTCGGATTGCATTACATCCATCTAATGTTCATTACCTTAATTAGTTGCGTCTGCGTCGCATTATTGGTGAACCGTGCAGTGTTTAAACAGTCGGCGAGCCTTTCATGGGCCAATAATGCGGAAGTGAACCTGTGAAAAATCATTTTCACTGTGTGGATTTAGTATTATCATATAAATACTATTATATAGATGGATGTACTGGATGAGTGCAAATAACGCGGCGTTTCGGCGTCGCAATCCATTGACCGGTGAATGGGTTCTAGTCTCACCGCATCGCAATAACCGCCCGTGGTCCGGTGCGGTGGAAAGTGTTGCAGAGCAAGATTTACCCAAACATGATCCAAGCTGCCCCCTTTGTCCCGCTAATCAACGTGTCAACGATGAGCTAAATCCGGCTTATGCCAAGACTTTTGTCTTTGACAATGATTTTGCCGCACTGACGAGCAATGCCAACAGTGCGACTGAATCGTCGCCGTTGTTTACTCAAACGCCTGCGACGGGGCTTGCCCGGGTGATCTGTTTTTCACCTGATCACAATCGCTCGCTACCACAGCTTACTGAAGATGAAATGCTTGCTGTAGTGGATGTATGGCGGTCGCAATACGAAGATCTTAGTACCCGTTTTACCTGTGTACATTTGTTTGAGAACAAAGGTGAGATTATGGGGTGCTCGCAACCTCATCCGCATGGTCAGGTGTGGGCGCACCAGCACCTATCAACTGAGGTCGAACGTGAAGAGGAGCATCAGCGTGCTTATTGGGAAACTCATGGAAAAGCGCTATTGAGCGATTACGCTGCCGCTGAAATAGAGAATGGCGAGCGAGTGGTTTATGCCAACGACGATTGGTTAGTGGTTGTGCCTTATTGGGCTAAGTGGCCGTTCGAAACGTTAGTGGTTTGTCGTCATGCGATTGCTAATTTTAATCAGATGTCTGACGCAAAGGCACGCACACTGGCACAGGCTATACGTCATTTAACCATTAAATACGACAATGTATTTAATTGTAGCTTTCCTTATTCAATGGGATGGCACAATGCCCCATCAGATTTAACAGATAGCTCGCACTGGGTTTTGCACGCTCATTTTTACCCACCGCTATTGCGCAGTGCAAGCGTGAAGAAGCATATGGTCGGCTACGAAATGTTGGCTGAGAGTCAGCGTGACCTGACTCCCGAATTGGCGGCACAAATATTACGCGACGTGAGTGAAGTGCATTACTTGGAGAGAGCATAAGCATGGTTGATGAAACGCTATTAGATGCATTCGTGAAAGCGTATGATTGCTCGCCAGATTATCAAGCGACGGCACCAGGTCGGGTCAATCTTATCGGTGAGCATACGGATTATAATGAAGGCTTTGTATTACCTTGTGCGTTGCAATATAAAACTATTGTGTTGGCGCGTCCGCGGCAAGATAGCAAAGTCAATGTGATTTCATTGCAATACCCGCAGCAGCGAGAGCAATTTGATTTGTCAGGTCAAATTACGCCAGGTGATTACCCTTGGGGTGACTACGTAAGGGGCGTTGCGCTAGAACTTATTGCCGCGGGTCACACGCTAGCTGGAGTAGACTTAGCGATTACAAGTGATGTTCCGCAGGGGGCCGGGCTATCGAGTTCTGCAGCACTTGAAGTGGCCATAGGCGGCATGTTTAACGAGCTCAATGGATTGGGTTTGTCGAATGCGCAAATTGCACGGTTTGGTCAACTTGCTGAGAATAACTTTATTGATTGCCAATGCGGCATTATGGACCAACTTATCTCTGCCAAAGCACAACATCATGCAGCTCTGCTTATTGATTGTGAGAATTTAGCGACGCAGACTGTCGAAATTCCAGACGATTTAAGTCTGTTGGTGATCAACAGCAATTATCCGCGCAAATTGGCCGACAGTGAGTATAACCAGCGGCGGCAAGCGTGTGAATTGGCTGCCGCTAAAATGCAGTTGTCGAGTTTGCGCAAGGCCGATATGCACATGCTGTCACTGATCCAAGCCGACATTCCGGATGAGGTCTATCGCCGCGCTAAGCATGTCATCACTGAAAACCAACGCGTATTAGATGTTGTAAAGGCGCTGGCCGACAGTGACTTTGAGCGTCTGTATAGCATCATGCACGAAGCGCATTTATCCTTGAAATATGATTTTGAAATTACCGTCCCGGCTACTGATGGGCTGGTTGATATATGCATGCAAGCTTTAAATAGCAAAGGCGCGTGTCGCCAAACTGGCGGCGGATTCGGCGGTGCGGTCATTTGTCTTTGTGACAAAAAGGATGCCGAAAAAGTCATTAGCGCTGTTGAGCAGCAGTACTTTGCGCAGTTTGGTTTGCGCGCTGATATTCTCCAGTGTGAGCCCTCTCAAGGGCTCACTATTCAAAGCTTATAAAACAGTGATTAAGCAGCCTTACGGCTGCTTTGCCTGCATACTCATCCCCGTGGAATAACGATCATCAAATCCCATCCAAGGGTCTGGTTTCTTGCCATCAATCGGATGTTGATTCGATGAGCCTCGCACGCCAAGGTATTTACACGCATCGCTGCTTTGCTTAACGTGGCAGTTCATCATGGCCAGAGTGAAATGTTGATTGGTCATCGCCAATGCCTGCATATCCCAGGTTGCATCCCAATAATGGCCGATGTCCAGCTCGTTAGACATTGCAGCTGAAGGTGCTGGGTGCGGCGCAATGTTATGCCGAGCGTAATGATAGGTAAGCATTTGTGTCGCTGGTAGTTGATGTTGCTCATACAACCAATGGATCCCAGAATAGCCTGAAATGTCATCTAGATCGCCTGCAATATACAAACTAGGCACCTTGATCTCGGCGAGTGAATCTGGCGCAAAAACTTGGTGCTGTCCGCCCCACGGTGCGATTAATATCGCGGCTTTCCAGCGCAGGTCCGCTCCTTGAGGCCGGCGTGCGGCACATTGATTTAAACCCATGGCAAGCGCTTGATTAGCTGCGCTATCTTGCGACCCGGAAATGGCCGCAACATGATGCTCAGTAAAGGCATAGCAGCCGCCGATGGTGTTGAGCGCGCCATAACCGCCCATCGAATAGCCAATTAAGCCAGCACGCTTGGCATCACTGATTTTTGTCAGAAATGAATCGTCCAACACCCAGTCCAAAACGAACTGTTGATCTAACGAGCGATTGACTAAAGTGCTTAGAAATCCCGCCCCCGGATCAACAGCAAAATCAACATCAGCATTGGTTGAATCCGTATGGTCAATGCCGATCACAATGTAGCCATGTGAGGCGAGGTGTTCCGCAATGTGAAACATGATGGTGCGATAGCCAGTGTAACCATGCGAAATAACGACCACTGGATACTGCTCTGACTCAAGCGGGCTAGCGTCACGAGAGGCTTGTCCGGCCAGTTCAAAAACCGCCCCAGAACGCGTTTCATTGATGTAGCTCGCGCGTTCGCCGCTGCCCGCTGTTGCGGGATACCAGGTTTCCAAAGTCAGAGAGCGTGAATCTAAACCGGGATTGAACGGATTTTGGTAGTTCTCTATGGTGACACTGACTGTCTTTACGCCAACAGCATAGTCGCCGAATTGACTTAATTGCGGCGTTACATCTGCTGGTAGTGGTTTAAACAATTGCTCAGGGGCTGCAGAGATCTGCGTCGATAAACACAGCTGCGATAACAACAATAACCAACGTTTCATACCTAATTCCGTTGTAGTTGAGCTACAACGGTGCTGGCGTTATTGGTCTGCAAGTACCGTTGTCATCATTTTTTTAAGCATTTGCTCGACCAAGGCAAATGCGGTGTCTGATTGTTTTTGTACGATGGCATCAAACACCGAAGTACAAGTTTCTACACTTGAAAGTTTGATGCCTTGCATGCGATTTGAGTAACGCGAGGTCACCCGCAATGCAGTACTAGTAAATTCAATTAATTGTATAAAAAAGCGATTGTGAGTGGCCTCAAACAGTGCTGACACAAATGCGATATCTGCATCTAAAATGTCGTCCAAACCTGACTCCGCATCGCGCATGCGATCGATCGCCTTACGCAGTTCGACGATGTTCTCTGGCTTTGCATGTTGCGCCGCCAGCGCTGCAGCCTGTGGGTCAGTCACTAAGCGCATCTCAAAAAACTCACGCAATAGTTCCAACGTGGGTTTACTTACCAGTGTCCATTTAAGCACGTCTGGATCGAACATGTTCCAGTGTCGCTCGGGTTGGATCCGGATCCCTTGCTTGGGCCGCGATCGAATTAACCCTTTTGCTGAAAGCATCTTAACCGCTTCACGCGTTGAGCTTCGACTCACTCCAAATTGTTCACAAATCTCCGCTTCTGACGGAAGCGCCTCATCAAAGTCACCACGGACTATTGCTAGGCCCAGAGTGTGGGTCAGGTTTTGAGTGATATTTAACGATGATGATTGTGACATTGAGGACGCATAAACATGGCAGACAATAGTTAGTCATATAAATACCACGTATTGAGCCCTGCTGTCACTTTTCCAAACCTATCACAGCATTTTAAACCACTAGTCCATGGTGAAAATATCGCGGAAATGGATATCCGACAAATTCCCTAATCGACGTGCAACTTGTTGTGCAGAAAAATCCGCACCGATAAATCGCTGCCCTGCAAACAGACCGGATTGGGCTTGTATGTTGGGAGTGATAACTGCTATCAAACAATTGTCCTCGTAACTCTCAGACCACTCTATGTTCAAAGGCACGGTACTCATACAAAGATTGTCATAGCGAGTCGATAAGACCGTCATAATATGCCCCAAACTATTGACCTGCGACGCATCCAATGAACTCAATGACACCGCACGGAACTTCGATATCACTTGTGTTGCGAATGGTTGGCTTGGGGAGTGCACAACAGTAACTTGCCAATCGGAGTTTTCACACACCAATAACGAAGTCATGTTACTGACGCAATTTCCGGCACGCAGGTTTTTGCCAAAATTAACTGTACCAACAAAGGAGCGATTGCTGTTTTGGCTGAGCCACTGTTGAATTTCTGATGTTCGCTGTTGCGGGCTTAAATGCGCAAACGAAGCGGTAGTCGTCTCGACAGCAGCAGAATCTAAAGGCGATAACTGAATAAAGGGTTGCGATGGAATTTGCAGTGCATGGTGTCCGATATTCATAAAAGGTGTCCCGTCAAATGTGTGTTTTTTGTAAAAAAGGGTAACCGGTTACCCTGCTTGCCGCAGCGATTTTGCTGCACCTTTTAAACTTGCGATCGTTGAGTGTTACACAAATCAGCTATTAAACAATGATTTACATTGATTTTGTTATCGTCTGATAATCAAAAGTACACACAAATCGACTTGGTTATTGTTTTTATTTTACAAAAGGTTTACATAAGGGTATACGCTTTCCCTAATTTTGCAAATGTTTTTAAGAATGCTTGCAATAAAGCGTATTTATCATAATTATTAACAGCGACAGGTTTGCGTCTGTAGTAAACTCTGATGATTAAGTAAGGCTGAGGAAAGCGACAATGGCGACCATGAAACAAATCGCAGATGCTGCGGGTGTATCCCAAGCCACGGTTTCTCGCGTGATCAATGATGGTCCTAAAGTTGGCCGAGCGACGCGCGAGCGTGTGAAGTCCATTATTAAGGAGCTGAATTATCGCCCCAATGCGAATGCACGTGCACTCGCAACCAGTCGCAATAACGCCGTTGGCATTGTCATCGCAGACTTGTACGAACCCTTCTTTGCCGCGCTCGCACACGGCGTGGAGACAATGGCACGTAAACACAACACGCAAATCTTGATCAGTGGCGGTTCTATTGGGGCTGAAGCGGAGCATAAGGCCATAGAGACCCTGCTCGAACATCGCTGCGACGCAATGGTTGTGCATAGTAAAACATTGCCGGATGAAACTTTGGTTGCACTTGCCGATTCGGTGCCCGGGCTAGTAATTATTAATCGCTTTATACCTGAGATATCAGCGCGCTGCGTATGGCTAGATAATCGTGCCGGCGGACGCTTAATGGCTGAATATATGATTAAGCAAGGGCATTCGAACTTTGCAGTGATCACAAGTGATTTTCCCATTGATGACCCCGCCCACAGGCTGCAAGGTATCAGGGCTGCTCTTGACGAAGCAGGCATTGAATTACGCCCCGAAAACATTGAGTACGCGCCGCCCAATCAAGAGGGAGGCGAGGCTGCAATTCAAAATTTATTGTCACGGGGGAGCAGTTTTACCGCTGTTTTGGCCTATAATGACGCAATGGCGTCAGGGGCGATGTCGATGCTTTTTGACCATGATATTAAAGTTCCAGAACAAGTTTCAGTGATCGGTTACGATGATATTTTATTGGCGAAATACTGTCGCCCGAAGCTGACCACCTTGCGTTATCCCATTGAGATAATGGCTTCCCGCGCGACAGAATTGGCGCTGGAATATGCTCAAGGACGGCCGCCGCAAAAAGAAACGACATTCAAATACCAGCCAACGATCGTAAAGCGAGATTCTGTAAAACGCGTTTAAACGTGAAGGTGATGCCATGAGGACTTTTCAATTAACGTCTGAAGTAATGCAAGTTACCTTATCCGATTGGGGGGCTAGGATTGTTGATTGGACAGTTAATGTTGCAGAAAAGCCGCGCCGAATCGTATTAACCTATCCTGATTTACAAGACTATTTTCCCGACCCTTACTACGTGGGTTGTATTGTGGGGCCATACGCAAACCGCATTCGTGATGGCAGAGTTCAGTTAGTACAGCACTCAATCCAGCTGCAGCAAAATGATGGCAGAAATCATTTGCATGGTGGCGTCAAAGCCTTAGATAAGCAAATCTGGGACGTGATTAATCATGATCATCAAACCCTGCACTTGCGATATGAGACCGAGGACGGTTGGAATGGGTATCCTGGTCCAATAACGTTTGATGTTATCTACACCTTGACGGGGAGCATATTGGATGTGCAATTAAACGCATTCTCCGACAAATCTACCGTTGTTTGCTTAACGGGTCACAGTTATTTTAATTTAAACGGGATAGATTCTGGTAAGTCTGGACTGTGTCAGTCGTTGCAAAGCAATGCAAGTCACTTTGTGCCTAAAAACGATGCAGGGTTACCTAAAGCAGCCCCTGAACCTGTGCGTGGCAGTATGTTTGATTTTTATAAAGCTGCACGATTGGATGCGCACGCTTCTTGGGCGCTGTTAGATCACAACTTAGTATTTGATAATGAGCCACAGCGCAGCGTCATAACCAGTGGTAATGGTGATCTAGGTTTAGTCATCACTTCAGATTACCCAGCGGCGCAAGCTTACACGGGTTACTATCTGGGGGATGTGTTCAAAGCCAATCAGGCTATTTGTATTGAGCCACACTTCGGTGCAGATGCCCCTAATCAATCGGACCAAGGACATCTTCCTGCGAATACGCCGAGTCGACACTATATTCGCTATGAAATCATTGTGGAATAAATCAATCCTCACTGAGTGTGAGGATTGATTTTGGCGGATTACTCTGCCTCTTCTTCATTGCCTTTTAGGCGTTCACCCATTTCAAGATCAAACGGCGGCATAGGGGCGGCACGATTATCACCCACAGCCAGATACGTATCCATCCAGCGCATTAAGCGTAGCGCATAATCATACTGCGCAGCGGCTTTACGATTGCCATGTCCTTCTCCCGGATAGAACACCAAACGCACAGGTGTGTTAGTCCTTACTTTCATTGAACGGTACAACTCCATTGATTGACTGGGGTGCACTCGGGTATCTTCTTCACCATGCAAGATTAAGGTTGGCGTAGTGCTATTACCGGCGTGAAAAATCGGTGAACGCTCAATAAGGTTCATCCAATTATCTTCCCAAGGCCACTTTAATGAGTGCACGAGATGCATTTCGTTAGGAATATCGCTGGTGCCAAACTTAGACACTTGATTTGAGATCCCAACGAAAGCGACAGCTGCAGCGAAATGCTCGGATAAGGCTGTTGCCCCCCACATTGACGCATATCCACCATAGGACCCACCAGTAATACCTACACGGTCACGATTGATCATACCGGCGTCAGCCAAGGCATTAACACCATCAACCAAATCATTAAACTCTTTACCCGCGTAGTCGTTTTGATGTTGTTTTGCGTATGCAACGCCTCGACCGGTTGAACCGCGGTAATTTGGATAAAACACCGCATAACCGTCCGCAGCGCCAAATTGTCCGGCAAGTGAATATGCGGTTAGCCAACCATCGCTGTAGTGGGCTTCAGGTCCACCATGCACTGTCAGGATCAACGGCCAGCCGTTATCTGGTTTAGGCGTGTTAGGTGTAATCAGTAGACCTTCAACCGTTTCACCGTCACGGGCTTTGTAGCTAAACGTCGATTGATTAGCCAACTCAATATCGTCTAGCCAACTATTATGCGAAGTTAACTTTTTGGTTTTGCCGCGGGCAATGCTAAACACCTCGCGCGGATGTGTGGGGCTATCTGCGGTAAAGCGGATTTCACCGTCACCCACATCAGCACTGCGTACAACGATATCTTCTGGTGTCTTGAATGTGCGCTTTACATCACCGTCAGTTGCATAGACTACGAGTGCGCTTTCCACACCTCGATGTGCAACTGCGAGGATGTCGTTGCCCAGCCAGTCAATGTCTTGGATGTGCTGTGGCGCGTCACCCGTTAGAATGGAAAATTCTGGGCTATCGGTTCTTGCTGTCATTAACACACCAGTTGCGGTGTCATGCACGTCGAAGCCAGCTAAGAACGCAATGTGTTCACCATCAGCTGATAACTCAAAAGTACCCAGTTTGCCAGGAATATCAACGTGATTGACGACTTCGCCAGACTCAACATTGACCACGTATAAATCGCGTAGCATGTAATAGTCGTCGATTAAACTGGTCGGCGCTGCAGCTAAAACGACGGTTTCGTCATCTGCTGCGAGGTCAAAATCGGATACATGACCTTGGTTATACACAACGCTAGGCTCGGCGCTAGGCTGTTTTAGATCAGCCTGCCATAAACTAGCGAGGCGCGTATCTTCTTCATAGGCATAGGCCTTGAAGCCTTTATCTTTTAAATCTTCACTTTCATCCTTCGGGCGCGCGACAAAATAAAGCTTGGAGAGATCAGCGCTAACGGCATAGTCGCCGATAGCGGTATCGAATTCAAAGCGCTTGGTGGCTTCTCCGCCCGATAGCGATATTGAATATAGCGCTGTATTTTCATCGCCTTCACGTTTGGTTTTAAAAAATAACGTGTCGCTGTCAGCGCTGAACTGCAATCCGCTTACGCTACCTTCGCCACCCACAAAAAGCTGTGGTTCCTTACCCTCGCGAAGCACGTAAATATGACTATCTGCACGGCCATCTTTATCGCCCGCAAGCATATCGCGAGGGTTGGAAAGCGTATAGGCGGTCACTTCGCCGTTGGGGGCGACGGTGATGTTGGCAGCATGTTTAACTTGGGGTAAATGTTCTATTTTAAATGTCGCAGCTGCACTAGCGTTAGAAACTGCAGCCATCGCAACAGCTATGGCGGTCGTTCGCATGGGATGCATGTGACGGGACTCCTTGTAGTTTTATTGGTCGTCACTACTACGATACAAAACCCGATTGCGTTCAGTCTAGCCCGTTAACGAAGTTAGCTTTATTAAGGTGTGCACGAAGCTTAACAACGCTTGGCGCATTATTACCAAGACGCCCGTGTTTTACTTTGGTATAACCGCCACACAAATCCCACACCAACACTGTAGGTTAGCTTATCTTCAAACAAGGGACTGTTGGTATTGGCTGCACCATGCTGGAGCTGCAAGGTTCCGCCTATAAATGCACGTACATTGGTGCCGACTGGAAATCCTAGACCGGCATAGATTTCGGTGCCGAGATAGCCACCTTTAGCTTCATAGGTAGCACGCTCTGCGGTGCTGAACTCTGGCGCAACTGAGTAAAAATAGGCGTGTAAGTCACGGCTTGCAAACGTGGAACTGATGGAAAGAGTAAGACTGGTATCAGCAAATAGTCGCCCGCGTTGCTGGTAGCTCAATACCGGCTCGACGACAAACCCTTGGTGATCGATGCCGCTGAAGTCAGTGGAAAAAACCGCTCGAGTTTGCAACCTGAAATTAAGCCGCCCGTTGCCACCTTTGGCAAAATTAAAGTCTCGCAACTTGTAGACAAATTGTGGGCCGAGTTCGAATAGATAATCCAAATCGGGCATACCTTGGCGCACACCATTGTCGTCATTTTCAGCAGCAAATGCGCCGCCTAGGGAGATATCAAATTCATAGTTACTTTCATCGACCACCACTGCGCGTGCGCCACCGCCGCCGCCGACACGAAAAACATCACCCCGATAGACCACATAGGGCGCTGCTAATGCAATAAAGTTTCGCTCACTGGATGCTGGATAATTGGGGACTTCACCGAGGCCTCCGCCAACCCCAAACTCCCACAATGGTTGTAGCTCTGTAACATCCTCAAAGCCACTAAAATCGCGATCGGGGCTGTCTGCTGATTCAGCGAAAGCAAGGGAATAAAAAGCAAGTACGCCGTAAGCAAAGCATGTTGAAAAGATCAGATGAAATAGACGCATTTACAAAGCCAACTATAAAGTGATTATTCAGTAACGTTGAGTGACTTAGGAGGATCAATTTCTTGATAAAAATAATCCAGTAGCATTTGTTCTATATCAGTCTTCAAGTCATCAAAGAATGCAGCGCTATCGCTTACCGCAAGATCATCATAAATGACCGGCTGGCTCGCTTGGTAAGTCGCTAGGCGCTCTTCATATAAGGAAATCGCTTCGGAATTTTCCGGTTGTTCTGCTTTCAGTATTGCTATCGCTTGAGTTTGAGTTGCGATGGCTTTGTCAAACTGTTGATTGGCCGCATATGCAGCCGCAAGCGTATCAACATAGGAATAATTGGTTTGCCCACCTTCATCTCCAATTAATGATTCAGCCATACTGACCGCATGTTCAGGGGGATGTAATAGATTATTTTCTAATGTAGCAAGAAACCATGCTGTATTATTAATACTGTCCGGCGTATTAGATTGGGCGTATTCATCCAGCAACTGCCTAGCTTTACTCAAATTAACTCGCGTGGCCAGACCATTCACGTGAATTTGGATCATTTCATAAACGCTGATCACTGAATTATCTTTTTGGTAGGCGCTTTCCAGCAACCATAAAATGTTGGCGTCACGCTCGAGTAAGTTCAAGCCGAGTGCATAAAGTGTCCCTAAGTAGGCTTCAGCTGGCGCAAAGCGTAAGTTTGCCTGTTGGCGGATACGACGTTCTCCATTGATCCGATCTTGTTCCTCTTCGCCGAGTAAAAACAAAATAACATTGGCTAAAAATTCAGCATTTTCGTCATCGTCGCCAATCTCTCTAAGCCAGCGATAGGCTTCGCCCCAATCCTGATTTTCATGCTCTACCGTATACGCCCATGCGATCCGTTTCTTGGCTGCCAACCAGTCGTCATTGGCGAGCGCCAAACAACGTTCAAAGGATTCTGTTGCAGCAGCGTCTTCTACCTCGTTGCAAGCAAGCAAGTCTGGCTCCCATGCCACGTCTGGGGTTTGAGCTGTGGGTTGAGGTTTATTTAAAGCCACACCAATCAGCAGAATAGTCGCGACTAAAAAGCCGACTATCGCACTGTTCACTATCCATTTAGCATGGGAGGAATGGGGCTGCGTATCCGCTACATAGGGGGGAAGCTCGTCGCCAACCGCCGCCAATAACTGGTTCGTGGTAGAAGTACCTATATGGGCACGTAATTGTTGTTTATGATTTTGCCAAGTGAGTGCACGTGCGAGTGCCGGTAAGACAAAGGAAGGTAAATCGAAACTAAACTGCTGGGCCTGATTGCCTGCCACGTATGCTGCGCACATGTTAGCAATGGTGATCCGCAGCGCCGTTACACAGCGAAAATTGGCTACACTGAGTTGGCTTAAAATACCCTCCCAATGGTTGTGGTTAACGCGCAGCTCTGTGGTGTTAAAGGTTTGCTCAACAGCTGCCAGCATGTGTTGCACAAATTCAAAGTCGGCTGCTTCTAATTGCAATGGTTGCGCAAATGCGAGCGCATCATTGCGGGCCTGAATCAGCGCCTCACTTTCGTCATCAGCGCCATCGCTGAGAGCTGAAATCGCTGTTGTGTAAGCGGCTTCGATTTTTTGCGTGTCATGCGTCGGCTCGATTGCCAATAAGTACCAACAACTCGGAGTCATTCCATTGCCTTTAACTACTTAAATGCCCTACTTTAACATAAATCAATGCGCCGTCTCCTTTGGTAAACGGCGTATGTTCACTTAAGTGCGGACTGCGCAGCCAACTGCCGGCAGGATAGCTGCCGTGCTCATCATGGAAGGTACCTTGCAACACTAAAATCTCTTCACCACCCCAATGTTTATGCGGTTTAAATTGAGTGTTGGGAGCCCACTTAACCAATGCGACGCTTTCATGCTCAAATTGATGCAGGCTCATTACTTTTAAACCCTCGACCAAGCCCGGAGACCAAGTTTGTTGGGTGGTATCAAGCGAAAAGTGCGCAGTGTCCTGCGGTGAAAACTGGTGTAGTTTGACAAAAATTAATGCGCCTTCAGGACCAATGCGAGGGGAGTGCTTGGTTCCAATAGGATTGCGCATGTAAGTACCAGCAGGGTACTGGGCATGTTCATCAGCAAAAACGCCATCGAGTACAAAAATTTCTTCTCCGCCACCGTGCTGATGTTCGGGGAAAGTAGAATTGGGCGCATAGCGTACCAATGACGTTGCTCTGGCGACTTCATCTCCAATCCTATCTAACATCATGCGTTCCACTCCTTGAATCGGGCTGTCAACCCACTGGTAGTCATCGGGAGTGATCACAACGCGTTGAGTAAAATCGCTATTGATGTGCATGTTCGCTGAATTATTTAAGGTTCGTTGACGACTGCTTTTCGAGACTTTGTTTATATAACGCTAATGCTTTTACATTATCCTGTTTACGCTCACTAAGCTGTGCAAGCAGACGCAGTCGCTCTTGGTTAGGGGCTAACTTAATCGCTTTTTGTAAGGCTTTTTCAGCCAAAATGTCATTCCCACAGTTGTAAGCAATTGCGCCGAGAGTGGTTAAATAATCAACGTTACTTTCATCCTTTTTGAGCCAGTGCTCTAGCAGTTTAATGCTTGGCGCCGGGTTAGGCAGCTGTAGCTGTTTCATTAATGGGAGTAACGCATCGACGGGCTTTTCTGATTGCCATTCCACCAAATGTTTTTGCGCATCATGATGCATCCCTTGATCAAGTAACTGCTGCACATAAGCGGCTTGTTTGGCTCTATCTCGGCGCACATTGCGCGGCAATTGATGCCAATGCTGGATTAATTGATTCGCACCGGATTTGCTGGCGATTTCGGCAAACTCACCCTTAGCAGCACGTTGCGCCCAATCGGTATAATCGTCGCCCAGAGGTTTGCGCCAATCCGACAAGTGCGCTTGAATATCCTTCCAACGCCCCATTTGAGCCAATATTCGGATCCATAAACGAACACTGGAAACTCGCTGTTGCTCCTTTTCGTCCATAGCTTCAATAACCGCTAGTGCTTCTGCTAGGCGGTTGTGGGTGAGATGATTTTTCGCTACACAAATTTTGGCAGCATAATCAGCGCTACTTTGATCGGCGGCCTTTTGCCAGAGCTTTTCTGCGCGGCCATGATCTCCTAATTCCGCTGCGACTTGTCCCGCAGCAAGCAAGTTTACACCGTCAAAGTCACCCTCTTCAGTCCGTGCTAACCATTTGTTGGCGCGCACTAAATCGCCTTCGAAATAAGCTGTGATCCCTTTGAAGTAGGCTTTATTGAGACGGCGCTGACTCCATCCGCCAAGCCACACAGACGAGCCTGAGAGCATTCTAAACAGGCGTTTAATCGCCCACTCTACAACCAGAAAACCGACCACCAACGCCAATAGAATAAAACCTAACGCGACAACGCTTAGTTCAATGGTGTAGTTACCCATTGCAATTAGTACGTAGCCCTTTTCTCCGGCAAGCGATGGGCCGGCAATCATTGCTACCATAAACAATAAGAATAACGCGATTAGCATAATCAACCGTGTCATAGCGGCTGCTCTCCAACTCTAAAGGCCGCGTTAATCCGGTCGTTGAGTCTGTCTTCAAGCGGTTGTTGCACTTTAAATTGTTGCGGTAAGGTTTTGCTGATATCTGTCTCAAGCAAATTCTGAAGCGCATGAGTGAATTGTTGTACCGCTGTATTTTCTAAATCAAAATCTTCAATTAAAATCGCCATGGCCCGCTGCAGAGACTGTTGATACAGCGTTGGCTCTGCACGCATAGCCGCTGACTTAGCCTGCATGAGCGTCAAGCTTAATTGTTCTTTCAGCAGCCACTGTAATTTTTCTGACATCAAAGGTTCAACCGGTTGGTCGCGATGTTTGACGCTAATAAAATCATCCATCATTGTACGCATAGTTCGGCGCAGATTTTCCCACCAGTCGCTGACCGACTCGGTTAATGGCTCTATTTCTTGTCCTGCGGTTGGCTCAGGTAACTTCAGCGCATCGACAGGAAGTTGCTCAATCAGCGGAAGCATCCCTGAGAGTGACAATGCTACCGATGTTAGGGAAACCGGATTAATCTGTTGTAAGTTTTGTACGTCTTCAGCTAACAATTGTCGCAGAGGAAGCAGCGAAGGGTCGCCCAAATCGGCCAATCTGGCATCAGCCGCACTTAACATCATAAGAGCGCTACGCGTATCACCTTCTAGCCATAGCTTGCGGCCGGCCATACGCACGAGATAATCTGCCTCGGCAAGCAACCAATCTGAAGGACGACGCCCACCAACTTCTTCCAATTGAGCGCGTAGCTGGCCAATTTGCGCTTGTGACGTGTTATTTGCTTCGCTCAATTGCGCTATGGCAGCCGCCGATGTTTGCTCTTGCCTATCGCGATCAGCGATTAGGGTGTCTAGAGCATTGGCGTTGGCTTGCAGACTGGCGCTGAGTTGGGTGGTTAACGCTTGCTGTTGGGCCACAGCGGTTTGGTTGCGTTGAACTTGTGCATCACCGACCCGCAGTTCTGACCAATAATACCAACCGGCTGCAGCAACAGCCGCAATCAATAACAGCCAGTTTAAACCTAGGAAAAACCAAACTAACCCAGATGTACGAGGACTTTGCTTGCTGGGCTTCTCTTGCTCATTGATTACAGAGCTTGTATCTCCGCGCTCGTTGGTACTCTTCGATGCCGAGGTTAAGGCGGTAGAGGAGACTGTTGGTTCCGAATCTGTCATGCGTTACTCCATGATTTGATGAAGACACTTTAACAACGCTGCGTCGCTTGCGCCAGCGCTTATATACACAGATTGTAGACCATGTCGCTCGATCAAATCAGCGATCCGTTGACTGGGCACAATCCAGCTAATAGTAGGTAATACCTTTGCCTCAATATGCTGCAACAAAACTTTTGCCGATTCGCCGTTGGTGACTATTATTGTGCTGGCTGTATTGATGGTTTGGCGCATAGATGTGCTTACTGGCAAGTACTCGCGTTGATATACCGCTTGTTCAGTGACCCATGCACCTCTTTGCGTTAACGTCTGATAGAGGTTCTTTCTGCCGCCCTGACCTTTGACAATGATGATGGCTTTTTGCGCGACATCGGTTAGGCAAGGCATGGCGAGTACCCCTTCCGATGATTGTTCATGCGGAAGCAAACAGAAATCGGCATATTCCTCCATCGCTCGTCTGGTTTTTTGCCCAATGGCAATAAGCGTTGCAGGGAGATGGTCAGAATGACTATGCCGAAATGCCTTTACCAGCATTGCAGCAGCATACTGGCTGGTAATGATTATGACTTGCGGAGGCTTTTCGTTATCTGTCAAAAGGTTTGTAAGTGCTTGCAAACCACTGTCGTCACTAATTATCTCTTGCAGCGCGAGGCCGCTAACAGGTTCAGTTAATTGAGCCTGTTGAAAAACCGCTAAGCTCGCTGCAAGCGCTTGCAGAGGTCTTACTAGCAAGATCACGTGTACTCCTTAGTGACTTAGTGCCGCGAGTATTTCACCTGCGCCCTGGGCCAAAAGATCGTCAGCAACGCGTTCGCCGATTAACACTGCGTCATGATAAACACCTACAGCCTCTGCCATGAATCGCTGTTTGCCATCGGGACTGGCTACCAGTCCACGCAAAACCAATGTATCACCATTAATCTCTGCAAAACTTCCAATCGGCACCTGACAACCCCCTTCGAGTCTCGCGTTCATGGCGCGCTCGGCAGAGACTCGATAATACGTCTCAGAATGTTGCAGTGGTTTAAGTAGATCACGCAACTCCATATCATCGCTGCGACATTCAATACCAACAGCACCTTGACCGACGGCAGGCAGTGAAAGTGTTGCAGGCAAGGTTGCGCGGATCCTAGCTTGCATGTTTAGTCGAATTAAGCCTGCAGCAGCAAGTATGATGGCATCATAATCTCCCGCGTCTAGCTTGCTCAAACGCGTATTAACGTTGCCGCGCAAGTCTTTGATTACTAGGTCTGGCCGATGATGGCGTAACTGACTTTGACGACGCAAGCTGGACGTGCCGACTATCGCTCCTTTGGGCAAAACCGCTAAGCTGTCATATTGATTGGAAACAAAGGCGTCAAACGGATTTTCGCGTTCGCAGATGGCGTACAAACCAAAACCCTCAGGAAAAGCCACCGGAACATCTTTCATCGAATGTACCGCAATATCTGCACGGCCTTCCTGCATCGCTATTTCGAGTTCCTTTATAAACAGGCCTTTTCCTCCGATTTTCGCGAGCGGTGTATCTAATATACGATCGCCTTGCGTTGACATCGGTACGAGTTCAACTTGAATGCCAACGTGGTGATGTTCAAGCTGTGCTTTGATGAATTCTGCCTGCCATAGAGCTAACGCACTTTTGCGTGTAGCGATACGAATTGTTCTGCTTGTTGTCACAATAACTCACAAAAATAAAGCTTATTAGCCTTAGTGTAACTGAATTGATTGATTCTCACATCATCACCCGTTATCACCGGCACATTTTGTTTTAGTGTTTTAATGCTATCGTTGATCCGCATCAATCCGCCCAAGGGGCGATTTCTCTAAGCTAAGGAAAACCTGCGGAGATTTATCATGTTATTGAATGAAAATGGGCCGGATCGAGTAATTCGAATCATACTAGGGGTTGTCCTTCTTAGCCTGGTATTTGTAGGGCCACAAACGCCTTGGGGCTATGTGGGAGTCGTCCTCATAATAACCGGAGTCGTTGGTTTTTGTCCGATCTACAAGTTGTTGGGACTCAGTACTCGTTAGCTTTTTAGCGAGCACTGAGCCTTATTTGTTGGAAGTTTAGGCGGCGAATAAACTCAAAGGTCGACTTTTTTAGGGTACCAAGTATCAGCCTGAGGAATATAGGTAGCAGTATCTTCACGCCACTCGCGCATAACACTTTTGCTGTAATTTAAATACAGTTTGCCATCCAAGATGGTAAAGGCCTGTTCATCGATTCCAACCAAGCGACCATCAGACATCGCATATGCGCAATAGCCGCCATATTGTGGGGCGTATTTTTCAGGGTCTGCAACAAACATGTCCAAATGCTGTTGTGATGAAAAGTACCAATCTGCACCGCGCCAGGCAGTTGTATAGTCTTCGCTGCCTTTAACTGCTGCGTCTTGGGTAAAATAAGCCACGGTATCGTAGCCATAGATAGCTTTATTGTTAAACGTGCCGGTCTCTATAGGGTCGTCAGCCATTGCACTAGCACTTGCAAGTACCATTAAAATAGAAAGCGCGCGTAGCCAATTAGTGAGTTTTAACATGAGTTATTTCCGCTTTGATTTACTAAGCAATAAAACCGGCGGAGTTGGCAAAAACTTTCAGCAAAGTTTGAATGGGATTATTGTGTTTAATGAAGTTGTGCTTTAGTGCTCACATTCGAACGCCCAAACGGGTTTATTTTTCGCGCATTTTTGCTAGTCTCTTATAAATTCTAATGCACGGAAGCTGAAAACCTTACATGCAAACAGTGAACAGCGCATATATCCTGGCGGTAGCTGAACAACTGTCCTTCGTTAGTGCTTTTTTAGGCGGGATCTCGGCCACCATACTGGTTACCATTGTGGTGTTTATGTCGCCGAAAAAGTCCGTTAGTTGGATCATATCAAGCTCCGCCTTGGCCGCTTGTAGTCTCTTGGTCGCGGTTGTCGCTTCGTGGCGTTTATCAATTCTGCTACATCCAGAGCTCCCTTTCAAAGTGGAGTCCACAGTTCTCCAGATTTTGTGGAATGGTATGTTGCTTGGGTATGGATTAGGTTTTCTCGCATTGTTGGTAAGCATTGGCTTGTCTGGCTGGTTGCGGTCACGTAAGAGTGGAATAATTACCAGTGTCATCGCGAGTATCGCTGTGCTCTTTTTCGTTTTGGCTACCCCTTTTGGTTTGTAGCAGCTGAGAAACGCTCGTATAACGCAGCAGAGCCTTATCTCAGGGGTTGCAGTAATTTATCAAGTGTTGCACACTTTACCCTCATGTTTTCAATGTGTTAGCAAGATTTTACTTAGTTCGTAGAAATCGGGAATTTGCATTAAAAGGACTCAATATGCGAAAGATTGTCTGTTTAATCACGTTACTTTTCTTAACTGCGTGCGTCTCAACTTCTGAACCTCATTTGGTACAAGACCCCGTGAAAGTAAGTCCGGACACAATAGATGACTACTGGGTGTCGCAGAACGATGTGCAATTTAATATTCGTCCCTCCAGTAAGCAATTACGCGTCATGGAAGAGCAAAAAGTGGTAGTGGATGCACGCTATTTAGTCGACTCAAATGGCAATGTTCACGATATTGAAATTCTAGATTCAAACGTTGAAGTATCGTTTTTGAATATGGTTGAGCGTGCTCTTGAACGTCGCGATTTTAAACCAGCTGAATCAAATCCCAATCGAGTGCCCATTATCGCCGTTTCTCGCTTTACCTATGAGAGTGATACCTGAATTCATTGGATGCCGGAGCTAATCATTGGCCTTAAATTAGTATATTGGTTAAATCCATAAACCCAGTTAATGCAATGCTAATGTGTATCTGCTTGACTGGGGACTAGCTTCGGTTTTCCCCATCGCTTTGGCATCTTCTACCATAATTGCCATTGAATCTAAGACATCAAGAAAATCTCTAAGTTGTTCAGGATTCATTTGTGCTGATAAGGTTTCAATTTTGGCAATCAGGCTTTTAGTGGGTAATCTCATAGCGTCAATTTTCCGTAACTTTTGTTAAATTGAGACTATCTAATCAAAAATCTTGCCAATTTTTGCCGTTACGAGGTCGGCGGAAAAGGCTGGTATCGGGTCCCTTAATCATACACAGTAGTGATTGAGCTCGATAAATCGAACTGAATATTGGAGAAATGGTGTCAAATAGCACAACAAAATACCGCCGCGATATGGGCACTCTGGGTGTTCTCTTTATTGTTGTTAATGGCTTGATTGGTGCAGGTATTTTTGGGCTGCCAGAAGCTTTGCATGCGGCAGTAGGATCATTCTCGCCATGGCTATTATTGCTTGGGGGGATTTTAGTACTCGCAATAGTCATTTGCTTTGCAGAACTGACCAAACTCACCGACCGCTCCGGCGGTCCGCAGCGTTATGTCGGTGATGCGTTTGGCGCCTACCCAGGCTTTGTCGTTGGTTGGACATTTTTTTCTGCTCGCTTGATCAGCCAAGGCGCAAATGTACTCGTGCTCGTCGCCTACGCTGCTGCACTGTGGCCAGTGGTTGGGCAGGGAGCGGCGAAAGTTAGTTTAATTATTGCAGTTCTCGGCGGCATAACCTTGGTCAATGTTATCGGAATAAAGCGCGTTGTTGCGGTGCTGGGCGCAATGACCTTATTGAAATTACTGCCGCTATTAATTTTGCTGGTGGTTGGCGTGGGCGCAGCTAGCAGCCCCAGTACAGTATCATTGCCACAATTCTCTGCCGTGGAAGGTATTGCTCTCGCCGCACTTTACGCGTTTGTTGGTTTTGAAAACGCCACTGTACCGGCTGGTGAGACTAAAGATCCGAAGCACGCCATGCCACGAGCTCTGCTCTTAGGAATCGCCATCGTTACAATGATTTATTTTGGTTTGCAGTGGGCCTATACCCACAGTGCAATAGCGGGTACAGCGCCAGCCGCACCCTTGACAGCTCTTGCTGGAGAGTACGGTGGCGATATCGGTGCTTGGCTTATCGCTGCAACTATAGTGATTAGCGTGTTGGCGAATCTTACCGCAGGACATACCTCGGCGAGTCGCATGCCGCCAGCGCTTGCCGAAGATGGGCTGCTACCGAGTTGGTTTGGAAAAGCCTCACGCTGGGGCACGCCAGCGAACTCCATTGTTTTTTTCGGTGTAGGTGCAGTCTTTTTCTCGTTGTGGGATGACTTTTTGGCGCTCGCCGCGGTCAGCACACTGGCGCGTTTATTGGCCTATATTGGTTCTATCATTGCGTTACCCAAATTACGTGCTCAAGCCGGTTTATCAATATTTAATCTCACTATCCTCATAACGACGCCCATCGCGTTAGCCCTAAGCATTTGGTTAACATTGCAAACCACCGCCAGTCAATGGCAAATATTGGGCGGTTTTGCCTTCGCGGGAACAGTGCTTTTCTTTGTTGCTCGCAAGCGCAAAGAATCGCTGAACAATAAAAGCTAAGCCAACGAAGTTGTTAATCAATGGAACCTGATTACTCAACGTATTCTCAGCGGGAGCTATTAGAAGCCTACGAATCTATTGACCGTGAGACTTATCCCGAAAGGTTTGCATTAATAAAACAGTACTTGGGGGCAGAAGAAGCAGAGCATCCAAGCGACCCTTTTTACGATCCAAATCCGCAAGAACTCAAAGGGAATTTCCAAAACAGGGTATTATAGGACAGAGTTCGCCTATCTTAAGATTTGAGATCAGGGCTTATATGATTAATGCGCTGTAGTATTCGAGATACCTGACAAAGTGAACCGTTTTACGTTACCAAAGAGACTCTCGAGTTGTAATTTACCAAGGTTACCTATGTAACTGATTGCTGTGTTTAATTATTACTCATATAGAACGACTTATTTGGCGCGCTTATATTGAGATCGTTTAATATGAAACTACAATGTATTGAGGGATACTTTGATTTGTATGGCGCAAATGTTGTGTAGAATATTTATGATCGGAGTTTTATGCTTCATCCCACTTCGCTCAAGTGGGGAAGTACTCCAAATCGGATTTTATCCTATATACCCTCATGTTTTTGAAAATGAGTGCACCAATATGGTAGATGGTGCTGTTGTCAGTTTTTTAAATCAACACATTGCTCCATTCATGAATGCTGAGTTCGATTTTAAATTATTGCCTTTAAGTCGAGGACTTCTTGAATTGGAAAAGATGCGGCTGGATGGTTTTGCAGCTTTAGCCAAAACAGAAGAGCGCAGTGATATCTTTAGGTATCCGTATAATAGTTTTCATCAAGAAAATGCTGTTTTAGTCGTGCGCAAGGAGCATCCTCTTCAGTCATTCAATGAACTAAGTGATATTGAAAATTATACTGTTGCATATGCTCAGAAGGCACAAGTGTCTAATTACATGCAACAGGCTAAAATCCAATGGGTAAAAATATCAGGGTTATCATTGACAGAGCGAATTTTACAGCTTGTTGCCATTGGGCGAGTGGATGCAGGCTACACTTTGATTGAACAGAATTCGAAGCGCAAAGCAAGTGCACTGGGTATTAGTTCAAAACTGAGGTTTCTACAAATACCGGAAGAGAAACGAGAGCTCTACACCGTTTTTGCAAATAACAATCAAGCTGCTCAATTACAATATGATGAGGCTTTTGAGTATATCGATGGCAAAACCATCTACTCGAACTTATTGTTAGGGTACTCATCGGCTGAAAAATGCCAAAATGAAAAACACTAAGTGTCTATTAAAAGACGCACACAGCAAAATAACTTCGAAGTTTAGAGCAATTACTTGTTTACAAATACGTAACTAGACCTGAAATGCTACACCAGCCTTTCTTGTAACCAGCGGGATACATCAATAACTTCTTGCATACAGACGTTATGCTGCATCACATATTCTTTCCATTGCACATTGAAGTTATTGGCTTTTAAAGCCTGATACGCGGTGTGGCCGAGAAACATGGGCACCACTTCATCTTGTTGCCCATGACAAAACAAAATCGGTGTATTTGCGTTGGTGTCGGTTTTTTTGCTGCTAAGTTGATCAGCTTCACACAGGTATGTGCTTAATGCCATAACGCCAGCAAAAGCAGTGCTGCCGCGAGTGGCTAAATGCAATGCAATAACGCCGCCCTGTGAAAAGCCAGCGATTACAATGCGAGAACTGGGAATACCTGCGGCTATCTCAGCATCTATCAGTTGTTGTACTTGCGTGGCTGATTCTTCCACGCCCTGAATATCTGCGCGTGAATTAAAGTCGAGACTTTTTATGTCATACCAGGCACGCATGGGCATCCCATTGTTAATGGTCACCTGCCGCACCGGTGCGTGGGGGAAGATAAAGCGAACGCCATGGTCAGCCGGGAGTTTTAATTCCGGCACAATCGGTGCGAAACCATTGCCCGAATCGCCGAGTCCATGCAGCCAAATAACCGTAGCCTTATGCTCGCCAGGAGCGGGGACATCAACAAATTGTAGCGCTTCGGTCATGTTACTCATCCTTCTTGGTATTCTTGTTATGGTTAGCTAACCGCAGTGAGTTACGCTTGTATATCACGCTTTTATGTTACTTATGCTACCATTGCTTCAGCAATTTTCACCAGAGCATATTGCTCAATTTTGAACGTCTTTTATCGTCTATGGCTCAACTTCTTGGAAATCTGTTCATCTTGTCAGCGCCCTCAGGTGCGGGCAAATCCAGTTTGATTAAAGCGCTATTAACCAAGCACGAAGGTTCTTTGCGCCAACAAAACGGCGCGTTGCAAGTGTCCGTTTCACACACGACTCGTCAACCGCGACCTGGTGAGAATGACGGTGAACATTACCACTTTGTAACTCATGAGGAGTTTGAAGCGCTTATCAAGCAAGATGCGTTTTTTGAATGGGCAGAGGTTTTCGGTAATTACTACGGTACTTCGCGTGTGGTGATCGAGGAAACCCTCGCACAAGGTGTTGATGTGTTCCTAGATATCGATTGGCAAGGCGCACGCCAGGTTAAAAAGCAGCTGCCTGATGCCGTGGGGATTTTCATTTTACCGCCATCCATCGACGTTTTACGCGAACGTTTAGACTCGCGTGGTCAAGACAGCGCAGAAGTGATCGCTGCACGGATGCAAAAAGCCAAAGATGAAATGAGTCATTACCATGAGTTTGATTATGTGTTGGTGAATGATGATTTTGAAACTACGCTTGAGGCCTTAGGTGCAGTGGTTTTTGCTCAGCGTGAACGCTTGGTCAATCAACAGCTGCGAAATAAAGCACTAATTGATGCTTTATTAGCATAAATGACTACCGTCTGTACAAAGCTTAGGCTATACTACGCGGCCTTTTTTAAAGTAATCGCATAATCGGAGAACGACATGGCTCGCGTTACAGTCGAAGACGCCGTAGAACAAATCGGCAATCGTTTTGATTTGGTATTAGTTGCTGCGCGTCGTGCACGTCAATTAGCTACTGAAGGTAAAACACCTCAAGTGGATATGGGCAACGATAAACCAACCGTGACGGCATTGCGTGAAATCGAACAAGGTTTGGTTACCGCAGCAAGCATCGAAGCGGAAGAAATGCGTGATCAGCAACATCAGGACGAAGTTGAATTTGCTTCAGTAGCAAATATTTTGTCTGAATAATAAAAAGACACTAAAAGATCGCCTAACGCCAGCATTTTGCTGGCGTTTTCATTTGGTTATTTGAATTAAAGGCCTTATTCTACTTATCAGTATGGGCATAGCGTAAACACTGTGTATTTATTCGAAGGACTACAAAACAAGATCGCACAATATTTGCCACCGGAGCAAACTGCTGTGGTGCGCGATGCATTTGTAGTTGCCCGAGATGCCCACGAGGGGCAGATGCGCTCCAGTGGTGATCCTTACATTACTCACCCCGTTGCAGTTGCAGGGATTTTAGCTGACATGCACATGGACCATGAGACTATCATGGCCGCGCTGATGCACGATGTCATCGAGGATACGCCTGTCAGCAAACAGCAACTCGAAGACCAATTCGGTGCCGTGGTAGCTGATTTGGTTGAAGGTGTGAGTAAGCTCGACAAAATTCAATTCAGCAATAAACAAGAAGCCCAAGCCGAGAACTTCCGTAAGATGATGATGGCGATGGTGCAAGATATTCGAGTCATTCTGATTAAGTTAGCGGACCGTACTCATAACATGCGAACGTTGGGTTCACTCCGCCCTGATAAGCGCCGGCGTATCGCCTTAGAAACTCTCGAAATATACGCCCCTATCGCCCATCGCTTGGGTATTCATGACATGAAGAATGAGCTTGAAGACCTTGGGTTTCAAGCCATGTACCCGATGCGCCATCGGGCCTTGAAGTCAGCTGTGGTGCAGGCCCGCGGTAATCGTAAAACCATTATCGAAAATACGCGTTTGGAATTAGTTACACGGTTAGAAGAGCATCATATAGAAGCTTCTGTTATCGGCCGTGAAAAGCACTTGTACTCAATTTATCGCAAAATGAAAAACAAAGAGTTGATGTTCAATGAAGTTATGGACATCTACGCGTTTCGTATTGTGGTTGATACCGTCGACAATTGTTATCGCTCCTTGGGTGCTATGCACTCCTTGTACAAGCCCATTGAAAATCGCTTCAAAGATTATATTGCGATCCCGCGCACCAATGGTTATCAGTCGTTGCATACCTCATTGATTGGCCCGCACGGTATTCCTGTTGAGATCCAAATTCGTACCCATGAAATGGATCAAATGGCCGACAAAGGTGTTGCCGCGCATTGGTTATACAAAGGCGAAGATACCGACACCACTGCGCAGTTGCGTGCGCGCAAGTGGATGCAATCTCTGCTCGAATTACAGCAAAGTGCGAGCTCCTCCTTTGAGTTTATTGAGTCGGTCAAAACTGACCTATTCCCCGATGAGATTTATGTGTTTACGCCGGACGGAAGAATAATTGAACTGCCCACTGGGTCGACCGCGGTCGACTTTGCTTATGCTGTGCATTCGGATATTGGTAATACCTGTGTCGGTGTGCGAGTTGAACGGCGCAATTATTCATTGAGCAAGCCATTAGAAAATGGCCAAACTGTAGAGATTATTACCTCGCCGCGCGCCAAACCGAATGCCAACTGGTTGAACTTTGTGGTCAGTGCTAGAGCTCGTACGCGCATTCGCCAATATTTACGCAAGCAACAATCACAAGAAGCCGTCACCATGGGCAATCGCCTGCTAAGACACGCGCTCGGTGCTATCAAACTTGATGATATTCCGCAGGCGGATAAAGATCGTGTGGTTGCTGAAACCAAACATGAAACCTTCGATGATCTCTTAGTCGATATTGGCCTGGGTAACGAACTCTCGGCCATCGTGGCACGCCGTTTGTTGGGCGAGAATACTGACATACCCGAGAAAAAAGGCGATGTTGCGATTAAAGGCTCCGAAGGCTTGTTGGTGCACTATTCGCAATGCTGTTACCCCATTCCAGACGATGAAGTTGTAGCTATATTAAGTCCTGGGCGCGGCATGGTTATCCATCAAACCGGCTGTACTAACATTCGCAAGTTAACCAAAGAAGAGCCACAACGCGTGCTGCCAATGCAATGGGAAAAAGGCGCGAAAGGCGAGTTTAAAGCGTCACTACGAATAGAACTGTTCAATCATCAAGGCACGTTGGCGACGCTAACCAATACCATCGCGGGCTGTGACTCAACCATTATTGGCCTGCAAACCGAAGAAAAAGAAAGCAATATTTACTACATCGACTTGCAATTGACGACCGTCAACCGCGTCCATTTAGCGCGTATTATGCGTAAGATTAGAACCATGCCAGAAGTGCAGCGTGTGTCTCGGCATAGCAAGACGAAAACCCGACAAACTGCATAAATTAATTAGGAATTATTATGTCAAAAGCGATTATCTCTACGGATCGTGCGCCACAAGCTATTGGCACATATAGCCAAGCTGTTAAAGCAGGAACAACGGTTTATCTTTCAGGCCAAATCCCATTGGTGCCCGAGACCATGGCTATGGTTTCGGAAGACTTTGCTGAGCAAGCTCATCAGGTATTTAAAAACCTAAGCGCTGTGTGTGAAGCAGCAGGCGGCACGTTACAAGATATGGCCAAGGTTAATATCTTTCTAACCGACTTAAGTAACTTTGCCACGGTTAATGAAATCATGAGTCAGTATTTTAGTAAGCCATACCCGGCACGCGCTGCAATAGGCGTTGCGCAACTCCCCAAAGACGCGCAAATTGAAATCGACGGTGTTATGGAGATGCCAGAGTAATCTCATGAAAATGTCAGCCGAGCGTAATGCCAGAATTCGGGCATTATTGGATAAACGTCAGCCCGACCTAACGGTATTGCTAGAAGAAGTGCACAAGCCACATAACGTGGCTGCCATTGTGCGCAGTTGTGATGCGGTAGGGATCCATCAAATCCATGGCGTATGGAATAATAAAAATACCGTGCGCAAAGGGACTGCGGTTGGTAGCAATATGTGGGTTAAGAGCCGTGGTCATGCCACAATTAATGATGCTGTAGCAGATCTTAAGAGCGAAGGTATGCAGATTTTGGTGACCAATTTGAGCACCAAAGCCGTTGATTTTCGTGAAGTTGACTATACGCGGCCGACTGCGATTATCATGGGCCAAGAGAAAACCGGCGCAACGGCTGAAGCTATCGCGCTGGCTGACACCGATATTATTATCCCCATGGTCGGCATGGTGCAGTCGCTGAATGTATCTGTCGCTGCGGCCCTCGTGTTGTACGAAGCGCAACGTCAGCGCGAATTAGCAGGTATGTACAATGAACCTCGTTTACCTGAAGTTGAGCGCCAGCGCGTATTGTTTGAAGGTGGCTTCCCGCGCTTGAGCAAGTTTTGTAAAGAAAAAGCCATTGCCAATCCACACGTAAGTGAGGATGGCGAAATCATTGCTGATGACTCGTGGTGGGAGCAACTTAAACTTTCAAAACAGGCTATGCGGGAGATTGTAGCTGACGAATAAGGCTAGATTTTGTGAAATAATTAGCTAAGTGCTCAGGTCTGATGGTGTGACTTTAATCTACCCGAGAAACTTTATGCGAAATGTTTTGTTAGTGATGTCTGCCTTGTTTACCTTAAGCTTGCCCGTCGCAGCTTTAGATAGAGCCGTTATTGCCGAGCAGGCGGAAAGTGTTACTCCATTATTGAATGGTCAAACCATTCCTAACACAACGTTAAAGCTGGCTGACGGTGCTCCTGTCAGCCTGGGCGCACTGGCGATGCAAAAGCCAAGTATCATCTTGTTTTACCGCGGCGGTTGGTGTCCTTACTGCAATCGCCAGCTAGCCGAGTTGAAAGATATCGAAGGGGAACTCGTTGAACTTGGCTATCAGGTTTTGGCTATATCGCCAGAGTCTCCGGCGCGATTGCAGGAACAAAAGTTGGAAACAGAATTTGCGGTGACGCTGCTATCTGATGAGTCACTAGACACTATTCGTTCCTTTGGTATTGGCTTTTATGTCGATGCACAAACCAGCAATCGTTATCAAAACGAGATGGACATTGAATTGACCGAAGATACTAGCCAGCGTTCTGTGTTGCCAGCACCGGCAATATTTATTGCCGACACTCAAGGTGTTGTGCAATTCAGTTATGTAAACCCGAATTTCCGCGTGCGTCCTTCCGCGGAGCTGTTGTTGAATGTTGCTAAGGCACTAAAATAACTAAATTTGCTACGCATGCAACGTGATCTTTGTTTACTATTACAGGATGCAAATGTGATGAGCCATGTTCATGCGATTGATTTTACTGTTGTGCTTAATGCTCGGCGCCAACGCGCTGAGTATTGCTGACGATGCGCCGCGCGTAGCCAAAAACGCTGACGACATTAAGCCCTTACTAATCGGCCAGTTTGCCCCCAATGTCCAGGTAAAGACTGAGTTCGGTGGCAACGTTATGTTGCACAGCTACATTGAGAAACGCCCAACAGTGGTGATTTTTTATCGCGGCGGCTGGTGCCCCTATTGCAGCCGCCAGTTAGCGGGTTTGATTGAAGTTGAACAACGTATTCTGGATTTGGGTTATCAAATTTTAGCCATTTCATTGGACAGTCCAGAGCGCCTCAAGGCCCAGCAGGCCACCCAAGATTTCACTCTTACGCGCCTGTCAGATATGGACCTGAATGCAACCTTGGCCTTTGGTTTGGCGTATTACGTCGATGATGAAATGGTTGAGTTTATTCGTGGTCAGCGTGGCGCTGAGGTCGTTACCCTAGCCGGCGAGAGTAAAGTTGTGTTGCCTGTACCGGCAGCCTATATCATTGATACCACAGGCTTGGTAAAGTTTGCCTATGTTAATCCCAATTACCAAGAGCGCATCAATCCGCACTTGCTCTATCAAGCCGCGCGATTATCGCGTTAAGAATTTTAGTGATCAAAGTTAACTTAAGTGGCGGTGCATGACCGTCACCGCGCATAGTCCTGTTACGGAATTAAAAGGTGTCGGCGCCAAGATGGCCGAACGTCTGGATAAATTGGGGATCCGCTCGATTCAGGATGCCCTATTTCACTTACCCGCACGTTACGAAGATCGCACGCGCATATACCCGATTGCTGATCTCCAGCCTTTTTTACATGTGAGTGTGGCCGGTGAGGTTACCTCAAGTGCCGTGCAGTTTGGTCGTAAACGCATGCTGGTTACCCGTATCAATGACGGAACCGGTTCACTGACATTGCGTTTTTTTCATTTTACTGCCGCGCAAAAAAACATGTTGGATAAGGGCCAAAAAGTGCGCTGTTTTGGTGAAGTGCGCACCGGCAAGCACGGGCTGGAAATGATGCATCCGGAATTTAAATTACTGGCGGATGATCCAGATCAGCTCGCAGTGGAGGAATCACTCACGCCGGTGTACCCGACCACGGAAGGGGTTAAACAAATTACTCTGCGGAATCTAACTGAACAGGCGTTAGCAAAATTAAAACAGGGGTTTTTACCCGATCTGTTGCCGCCGGGAATGTATCAGCAGCAAGTACCACTGGAAGAGGCATTGCACCTCATCCATAGGCCCTCACCTGATATCTCTACCGAACTGCTGGAAAACGGAAAGCATCCGGCACAGCAACGCTTGGCGTTGGAAGAATTACTCGCCCATCACCTTAGCATGCTGAAGTTACGCAAACAGGCCAAACAGGTAACCGGTTTTGCAATTCCGACTAGCAGTAAATTGCGCCAACGCTTGCTCGCTAACTTGCCATTCAAACCGACGAATGCTCAAACGCGTGTGTTAGCAGAAATTCAACAGGATTTAAGTCAAACATCCCCCATGATGCGTTTGGTGCAAGGCGATGTGGGCTCGGGTAAAACATTAGTTGCTGCACTGGCAGCCCTTGATGTGATCGCAGCAGGTTACCAAGTCGTTCTTATGGCACCCACCGAACTTCTAGCTGAGCAGCATGCAAGTAATCTTAATAGCTGGCTAGAGCCATTAGGGATAACAGTTGGATGGTTAGGCGGTAAGCTAAAAGGCAAAGCACGGGCTGAATTATTAAGTTTACTTGAAACCGGTCAAATTGATTTACTGGTAGGTACGCATGCGGTTTTTCAGCAAGGAGTAAATTATACTAATTTGGCCCTCGTGATCGTGGATGAGCAACACCGCTTTGGGGTGCACCAGCGCTTGGCATTGCGTGAAAAAGGCGAGGCGCAAGGGCGCTATCCACACCAACTAATTATGACCGCGACGCCAATCCCGCGAACCCTGGCAATGACCGCCTATGCGGACTTGGATACTTCCATTATTGATGAATTGCCGCCCGGAAGAACACCGGTAACAACCGTAGTCATACCTGATAGCCGCAGGATTGAAGTGGTTGAGCGGGTCCGTCAGGCTTGCACTGAGCAACAACGCCAAGCTTACTGGGTATGTACGTTGATTGACGAGTCAGAAGTATTGCAATGCCAAGCGGCCGAAGATACTGCGATTGCGCTTACCACCGCGTTGCCTGATTTGCGAGTTGGTTTAGTCCATGGCCGCTTAAAAGGGCCTGAAAAGCAAGCGATTATGGCGCAATTTAAAGCGGGAGAGTTGGACTTGCTGGTGGCCACTACGGTTATCGAAGTGGGTGTAGATGTTCCCAACGCGAGCCTTATGATCATTGAGAATCCCGAACGTTTGGGGCTGGCTCAGCTGCACCAGTTGCGCGGTCGGGTTGGGCGTGGGGCGGTAGAGAGTCATTGTGTTTTGATGTATCAGAGCCCGTTATCAAAAACGGCAAGTAAACGCTTAGCTGTCATGCGCGAGTCGAACGATGGTTTTTACATTGCACAACAAGATCTAGAAATCCGCGGCCCGGGTGAACTATTGGGTACTAAACAAACGGGGATAGCGGATATGAAAATTGCCGACGTGGTACGTGATGCTGAATTGATCCCGCAAGTGCAGACACTTGCTGAAGATTTGTGGCAGCGCTATCCCAGCTATGCGCAAGCGATCATTAACCGTTGGCTGCAATACAAAGAGCACTATGGCAATGCCTGATACAAATTTAACCAATAGTATTCCAGTAATAAATGAATTGCCTAATGATCATGCACTTACGATCGAAGAACAGTTATTCTCAAGTTATCTAGTCACGGTACTAGCAAATGAAAAGTGGCATTTGGCAAATCTTTTAGATGATGCTTTGGCACTCGTGGTAAAGGCTGATGGCCTTGCATTGCGTAACCTATCCGAACCGAAACAGTCAGACGTTAGTGTTGATTTTCTATCACCGGCACTCGCCTATCGGCAAGCCAAAGGGGGAGGCAAAAGTGAGTTGTTGGTCAAAGCGATCGGCATTAAAGGTGCCGCTGATTACCATGTGATTGATGCGACAGCAGGATTAGGAACCGATGCCTTTGTATTAGCCAGTGCTGGCTGCCAGGTGACCATGTTGGAACGTTCACCCGTGGTCGCTGCTCTTCTTTTTGACGCACTGACTAGGCTCGAACAAGCGCCAGCGAATTCCGATTGGCAGCAACGATTAAAGTTGCAACGTGGCGATAGTGTGGCATTGTTATCACAATGGCCGTCGGAAAACACGGTTCCTGATGCCATCTATTTAGATCCTATGTTTCCCCATCGTAAGAAGTCAGCGCTGGTGAAAAAAGAAATGCAGGCGCTGCAAAAGTTACTCGGTGTTGACCCAGATGCTGATGCCTTGTTAGCGCCAGCGATCGCATTGGCCAAGAAACGCGTAGTTGTAAAGCGCCCCGCCAGTGCACCTTATTTAGCGGAGCGAAAACCAAATTTATCGATGAGCAGTAAAAAGCATCGCTTCGATATTTACCTTACTTAATGACAGGAGAATGCAATGTTAGAAGTTGGTTCACGTTTACCTGAAGAAACACTCAGTTATTTAGACAATGGCGAGATGAAAAACCCGCATACGAACGACTTGTTTGCCGACAAGAAAGTCGCTTTTTTTGCCGTACCTGGCGCTTTCACGCCAACCTGCTCTGCTGCGCATTTGCCGGGCTTTGTTGCCCTAGCCGACCAGTTTAAAGCTAAAGGTGTGGATAGCATTATCTGTTTATCCGTCAACGATGCGTTTGTTATGGATGCATGGGGCAAGTCGCAGAATGCAGAGCATATTTTGATGGTCGCTGACGGTAACGCAAGTTTTACTCAAGCTTGTGGCATGGACATGGACACCGATACGTTTGGTGGTATTCGTTCTATGCGTTACAGCATGTTGGTCGATGACGGTGTAGTTGTAGCGCTAAACGTCGAAGATCCCGGTCGCTTTGAAGTGAGTGATGCTGAGACATTGCTTAAAGCTCTGTAAGTTTTTTATTTTAGCAGCACTCAATGGAGTGCTGCTAACCCTCCCTTCCTGATCTTTGCTATCATCCCGTTTTTAGTCTTGGTTGAGTTGTAAGCATTGAGCACATTCGACGTTGTAATCATTGGCGCAGGCGCTGCTGGATTGTTCTGTGCAGCTCAAGCAGGTATGCGCGGGCGTCGTGTTTTAGTTATCGACCATGTAAAACGGCTGGGCGGCAAGATCCTGATGTCTGGCGGTGGCCGCTGTAACTTCACCAATATGTACGCCAGTGCAGACAACTTCTTATCGAATAACCCGCATTTTTGTAAATCAGCCCTTAGTCAGTATACCCAGTGGGACTTTATTGCATTGGTTAATGAATACGGCATTGCTTATCATGAGAAAACGCTCGGGCAACTGTTTTGCGATGACTCTGCAAAGCAGATTGTTGATATGTTGCTAGCCGAATGCAGTAAAGCCAATGTGACTATTCATAATCGAACTACAGTTAGCATAATCGAGAAAACCACTAGCGGTTTCTCGGTTACGACATCAAATGGGCAGTTCAGTGCTGAGTCATTAGTGGTTGCAACCGGTGGGCTTAGTATGCCTAAGCTCGGAGCAACACCGTTTGGCTATAAAGTTGCAGAACAGTTTGGCATCCCGACCACACCGGTACGAGCTGCACTAGTGCCGTTTACGCTGCACGAAGAAGATAAAAACACACTAAGTGAGCTCAGCGGTGTATCGTTAAAAGCCGTTGCGTCATGCAACAACATGGCATTTGATGAGAGCATGTTGATCACCCATCGCGGACTCAGCGGGCCATCAGTGTTGCAAATTTCGAGTTATTGGGAGCCGGGTGATACCGTCACATTTGATATTAGTCCAATCCCAGATTTTACTGCTTGTGTGCTGCAAAAGCAGAAAGAGAATAGTGATTCTTTATTGTCCACAGCACTCGCAGAGTGGTTTCCCAAGCGATTCGTGCAAACTATCCTGAATGTATTCAACGTTGAGAATAAACCGCTGAAGCAATATTCTGAAAAGCAACTCGAGAATGTGTGCGAGCATTTTCATCAATGGCAGGTGAAGCCGAATGGTACCGAAGGTTACCGCACCGCAGAGGTTACCTTAGGCGGTGTAGATACCGACTACTTATCCTCGAAAACCATGCAGGCCAAGCAAGTAGAAGGTTTGTATTTCATTGGTGAGGTTGTAGACGTAACGGGTTGGTTAGGCGGCTACAATTTCCAATGGGCCTGGTCGAGTGGCTGGGTCGCTGGGCAGTATGTTTAGTCTAGAACGCTGAAATTATCGCTCGTCAGCACCACAACCTACGATGCGTCTTCCATATTCTTATTTTTAACTGCAGCGGCCCGCTGTTATTTCTACAACGCTGGTATTTGCACTTCCTCTATAGCGTTGTGTTGCATGCTCTGTGCACTCTGCATAGAAAGCATGATTTCTTGATAAATGCCGCTGGCGTGAAGAGGAGTAAACATGGGTAATTTATCAATATAGGCATAATCAAAGTAACCCAGACGCATGGCTCGGGATAAGTTCACAAGTGCAGCTTCCGTATCATTTCTCGCCATGGCAAATACCGCATTGGCAACAAATAAGTCAGGACTCTGGTTGTCATTAAGTGCTGGAAACGAACTTGTTATCGCTGCAGCTGCACCGTTTTGTGCCTGATCCCACGCGCTCCAAGCGACTACATGTAATGCATTTGGCTCTATTGCCTGCGCTGCGCTTAGGGCTTGCTCAGCTTTGTCCAACTCAGTTAAATGGCGGTAAAGTGTGTACGCTAACAAGTAACTCTGTACCGAACCCTCATGACGTTGATGAAACTGGCTGAGCAGCGCCATTGCGGCTTGATACTCATCGTTCACTAGCAATAATCTGGCGTAAGCGAGGTTTACACCAGGGTCGTCTGGAGAAAGCTGCAGCGCCGCTTCAAACCAGTCTCTAGCCAAAGCGTAATTGCCGGTTAAATATAAAACCCGGGACACATTTAAAAATTGCGCACGGTGCTGGTCGCTTTGGCTTTGCAGACTAAGTTCTAACGCATTGCGGAGTTGTCCTTTGACGATATGTAAGTGCGCAAGGCTTAATGCGATCTGTGCGCTTTCTGGCGCTTGTTGATGCGCGGTCTCATAGTATCCAATTGCGTTTGTAATATTGCCCGTGACCTCAGCATAGTAACCACGTAGCCACAAATAGTTAGGATTGGTGGGAGCGTTTAACAGCAACCGTTCGATCATTTGATTGACGGGAGAGAGTAATTGTTTATCTGCATTAAATTTGAGTACCCCATCAAGACTGGCTTTGGCTAAACCAAATGCAATCGCTGGGTCATCGGGATCGGCACTGTATAAATCTTGATATAAGGAAATCGCAATAGAATTGGTATATTGCGTTGAGGCATTTGCATATTGCTGCGCGCGGGCCAACTTTACGCGAGTATATACACTGGCATCAAGGCCATGTTCTACAGGGCGGTTTACCGTGCTCACCGGCTGCGCCGGAGCTTGGGTTGTCGGTTGTAACCAATACACAATAATTCCAATCACTAAAAGCGCAGCAGCGGCAAAAATCCACGGTTTAACGCGCGCAATAGTGACTAAAAAAGTTACGTCGCCGGTAGTGTCTGCGTGAATGCTGGGTGTCCATCTGTAACCTTCACTGCGTACAGACTCGACAAAACTGGAACACTCCTCGGGTAGTGCGCGTCGCAGAAGCGAGACTCGCTGCGAAATGGTATCGTCACTGACGAATTTTTCTTTCCATACCAAACGCGCGAGATCTTCCGTTGATACTACTGCGTTTTGCGCGGCAAGCAGCGTTGCCAACATTTCAAAGGTTAGCCCTTTAACTGACAGCATTTTCCCTTGATAGAAAACTTGCCGTTTTTCCAAGTCTACAGTGAGGCCTCCCGTCTTCACGCGGGCTTGTGTATGGCTATTTGTCATAACAAATTTTATACGTCCTTAGCTTCAGACCTTTCGCAACCAGCTAGTCGATTTGACTGATCCATGACCACTGGCTCCATTCATTGGCGTTTTGGTGCCTAAACAATCAAAGGGCGCCCCGCAAGCGAGGTGCCCTAGTCTTAAATAATGTGCTTAGCTGCGTTTGTTGGAGCATGGCAGCGTCGCCTGATACAAACATATCTGACGTACCTCTTCCTTGGTTGCTCCACCGATACAAAAATCTAATCGTAACAATACAGTTTCTTCGATACCGCCGTTTGATTTTGCCCGCCATTTCCAGGAGCTTACATATTCCTTGGCATGTCTACGCAAACCAAAGCTCGGCACCACAGTTTCTGTAGTAATGTCGTCGACTTCACCATTTTCATCAATTGTAATACTGAAAATGGCGCATCCTCTTGCTCCCGCGCGTTCAATTCCGCGCGGCATTGTCAGCACTTCTGGCTCTATCCGTTCCCAAGACAGAGCCTCGGCAGACTCTGGAACCAGTAGGGTTTCAATAACATCTGTCTGCAGTACGACTTTATCGCTTTGCGCGTAAGAAACCATGGATGTTAGGCAACTCACCGTACATGCTGCTACGAGTCCTTTACATACCAAATTTTTCATCCGTTTAACCTTTCTGTTTATCAACCGTCGCCGCCTGTTTCACTGCCGCCTTGCAAGCGCAGAATACCTTCACGGGCTGCTTCTTCCATTGCTGCGCGCTCTTCAGCCGTGCGGCAAACACGTGTCATCATATTAGAACCGATGCGCTTTTCCATTTTGCATACTACGCCATCATCATTGTTTGCGCTGCTCGCAGTGTACTTTTCTGAATAGCGCGTACCAGTGCTCTCACACCCCAACAGTGCAGCTGATGCCGCGAGGGTAATAAGTAATGGTAAGTGTAAAACGGTTTTTGTATTACGTGTAGTCATCATGTTGTTCCTTAGTGTCGTATACACATCTCCATAATGAGAAACAAAGCCGCAATCAGGCAATTAACAAATCATGAAATTGCATGAATTTAGCTGCTTTCAGAAAACTTAAGAATTGTAAGTTTATGATTTGTATTATGTTATTTTGGTTTTGGGCAAGTATTCAGTTAATGCGTTACTCAGCGAAAACGTACTTACTGACACTCATTAGTTTGGACTTTAAGAAGGCTCGCTGCTCCTGGGAAGCATAATTTTCACTTTTAAGCCGCCGCCGTTGCGTCGTTGCAGAGATATGCTGCCTTGGTGTGCATCGGTGATTTCTCGGCAAAGTGCTAAACCTAATCCACTGCCGCTGGCTTTTGTAGAGTAAAACGGGATCAGCGCTTGCTCTAGTACCGCATCAGACATGCCTACGCCCCGATCGGCCAGCTCAAAAATGCTGTAATCGGCACTAGTGGTAACGCTCAAGACAATCTCTTCAGGGGGACTGCCTGACTCATGTGCATTTTTAATTAAGTTGATCAGTAGTTGTTCCAACTGGATCGCGTCGGCTATCACATTAACTTTGTCAGCAAGCGTAAAGCGGAATGGCCATTGTTCAGCAAGTTGGCTTAAGAGTTCCTGTATATCGACGCTGACGAGTTTGGGTTGCGGTAGTTTGGCAAATTTACCGTAACCTTGAACAAAGTCAGACAGATGAGAAATACGGTCTTCAATCGTAGAGAATACCCGTTCTAATCGCGGCTCAACGACATTTTTAGTTAGCAGCCGGCCACTGTGGATCATTGATGAAATCGGGCCAAGAGAATTATTCAGTTCGTGGCTAATGATCCGAATCACCTTTTTCCATACAGCGACTTCTTGGCGGCTGAGCTCTCGGGTCATTTGTTTCAGGATAAACAAGGTATGAGCCTGCCCATTCAAGTTGAACCGCCCGCTCGACAAATACCAGGTTTGACTTTCCTGCCCCTCCTGACTGAGCGTAAATAGTCCTTCTCGCGCGGCTCTGAACTGAGCTTGCAGTTCTTCACTTGCGTGTGCGATCAGTTCATTCAACAATTGACCTTCGAGAGAATGACGCGAGGCGAAAAACTGTCGCGCGGCAATATTGCTGAAAACAACCTGCCCCTGATCGTTGACTAAAAATAGAGCTTCAGGCGAGCTCTGCGTAATCTTGTCGAGTAATAGTTCACGTTGATAGATCCACTGCTTCTCTTGGCGCATCCGGTTTGCGGTATCGTTATACAAGGCGCAGAGTTGAGTGAATTCGTCATTGCCTTCGGCTGCGAGGCTTGTCGAATATTCCCCATCTTTGAGATTGAGCAATCCAGTCTCCAGTGCATCAATACCATCACGCAGACGCTGAGTCATTACAGTTGTAATGGAAAAAGCGAGAACAATGATCCCGAGCGCCATTATACTTGCGTGCCAAAGCGTTAACTCGCTAAACAGAAATAACGGTACGCTGGCAAGACTTCCACTCAGTACCGCAGTCAACTGCAGTCGCCGACGCAGTGGCAACAGCATCAATATTCGATCCCATACTTAGCCAACCTGCGATACAAAGCCTGTCGACTTAAGCCAAATTCACGCGCAACGCGGGCAATGACGCCATGATGCTCGCGCAAGGCGGATTCTAACGCTTGCCTATCGGGTTCTCTGGTTGTTTCAGGTGCAGTTGTAAATGCCGGTGGTGCCAGTGAAAAGTCATTGGCTTCTATAACGCCCTGTGGTTTAAGTACTGCGACACGCTTACAGGCATTTTCCAGTTCGCGCACATTGCCCGGCCAAGGATATTCGTTAAGTGCTTTTTCTGCACCCAAACTCAAGGTTCTGCCGGGCAGAAAGTAATGCGCCAAAGGAACAATATCATCCACTCTGGAGGCTAGCGGTGCGAGTGGTATTTCAATTACATTTAGTCGGTAAAAAAGATCTTCTCTAAATTTTCCGGCGTGGATGTCTTGGGCTAAGTTCGCATTTGTCGCGCTGATCAGGCGCACCTGTGTTTTTTGGGTTTTAACCGACCCTAAGCGTTCAAATTCACCGGTTTGGAGCACTCGCAATAACTTGGTTTGCCCCTCATAGGATAAATTGCCAATTTCATCGAGAAATAGCGTTCCGCCGTTCGCGGCCTCAAAGCGTCCGATGCGGGTTTTATTTGCACCTGTATAGGCACCGGCTTCGGCACCAAACAGCTCGGCTTCAATCAGATCAGCAGGTAATGCGCCGCAATTAACCTTAACAAAAGGTTTATTGCATAAAGACGACTGCGCATGGATCAGTTCAGCAATTTTTTCTTTGCCGGCACCATTGGGACCGGTTATTAACACCGAAATGTCTGCGCGCGCGACTTGAATGGCCATATCAACAGTACGTTGCATAGCGTGACTTTGGTAAATCAGGCCAACCGATTGCGCTGCACTGCGGCTATCTTGTGTGGCTTCCTGTTGGCGCGCCAACTGTGCGGTTTGACGTTTTGCCTTGCCAACTTCAAGCAGGTTCGCCACTGTGGTAATGAGCTTATTATCATCCCAAGGCTTGGCAATGTAATCTGCTGCTCCGGCTTTAATCAAAGCGACGGCCTGCTCTAAATCGGTCCAGGCGGTGATCAGTATAATGGGTAAATGCGGATTGATGCCGCGCAACCGTTGAAACAATTCACAGCCTTCCTCACCTGAGGTTGTGTCCTTGGTGAAGTTCATATCCTGAATGACTAAGCCAATACGCAATTGGTCCACCAGTTTAATCGCTTCTTCAGGAGAGGTCGTTGTGATCACATCATAATCGTGCAGCTCAAGCACCAGCGACAGCGCTTGTAGCACTGCCGGGGTGTCATCGACGATTAAAATCTTATCCATTCGTTTGTCACGATCCGTTTAAATTGAGCGAGTCGCAATACTCGGTGAAATGTTAGCAGCCCGATTCGCTGGTAGTAATACTGACAGTAAACTCATCGCTAACACGCCAACAGCAGTCATAGCAATATATGAGTAGTCTAGTGCTGGTACTGAAAATTCCTGCATCATCAAATTTCCCAAATAAACAGCAGCAATACTACCTAAAACTAGACCTGCTGCACACACAATGCCGTTTTCAACTAGGAAATAGCGCACGATCGCTGATTTTCGCGCCCCAAGAGCTCTACGAGTGCCGATTTGCTTTGTGCGCTTGCTAATATTAAATACGGTCATACCGAAAATACCCAGTGCCGTGATCAACACGAGTACCACTATCAATACCACCAACATGCGTAGCATTAACACATCTGCTGCGTTGTACTCTGCTTTAGCGTCATCCATGCTGGTTAAACTCATTATCACGCGCTCTTCGTATTCATCCAGCAATATTTGTTCGATTTGGCCCATCACTTGAGCACGATCGTCTGCTCGGGTACGCACGACAAACTTTTGAAAAGGGCTTAACTCAATATTGGGGAAAATCGAGAAGTTGTCGACATCATCGTCTTTCAACCAAGGTCCTTTCATGTTTTCTACCACACCAATGATAGTCACAGGATCATTGCCGATATAAAGTTGCTTACCGAGTCCATCGCCTTCAGGGTATAGCTCATTTAAATAATGGCGCGAGACGACAACGACTTTGGGCAGCACAGTAGGATCATCAGTCAACTGCACTTCACTCGGCATAAAGTTGCGTCCTTCGCTGATCTCGAGTCCCAAGGTCGCAAATATGGAGGCATCGCCGCCGGTGAAGGCGGTGCGCACACTGCGATAGTCATCGCTATCCCGTTGACTCATGGGTAATATCGAGAATCCAGAAGACGAACCACTTCCAGATAGCGGAATTTCGCGGATCAAAGAAGCGCTAACCACTCCCGGGATATTACGAATGGTCTCTTGAGTTTGTAGCAGCAATTGCACAATGCTCTCTGGCTGACCAAAAGTGTTGATAGCAAAGCCAAATATTTCGTCTTCAGGATAACCGGTGTCTTGTTGTAAATACTGTACGCGGTCTTTAATGATAAACGCAGCGTTACTGACAATAGCAACCGTGATCGCGATTTGTAGTAAGAGTAAAATCGCGCCCGCTTTAGAGCGGAATAATGCGCTGATAATCGGTTTGATTTCTAACATGGGTCGCTCCTTATTGGGTTTTTAGGCAAATGGCTGGATTCGTTCTGCATACCAACCATGCAGGGTAGAGTCCGGCAACCACACAGGCGGTAATGGCAATTATTGGGGCTGCAAATAACATGGTGAGATCCATGGTTGCCAGTGCACTGTAGTAGCTAAAAGTAGCCCTAACACCCCACAACCCAAGTTGTGCTAGTCCTATGCCAATGATCCCTCCGACCAGACCAAGCATGGACACTTCAACAATATGCTGTAGAAAGACCTGTCTCTTGTTCGCCCCTAAGGCCCGTCTTACACCAACTTCTGGTACACGCTTTAAAAACTTGCCCAGCAGTAGCCCAAGAATGTTTGCTAAACAAACCGCTAGGAACATAAAACTCAAGCCCACCAGGACTCGATTGTCTTCAGTGACAACCCGATTGTAATCCAACCAATCACGTAAATTACGTAAACCAAAGTGAACTTCACTACGCTCAAATCGACCTTTAGTCGCTTCTTCGGCGAGATAGTTGTTTAAAAATTCACGATATTCGGCGACTTCCTGTGGTGAATCCAGTTGGACCCAAAATTGTAACCAGAACTGTTCGGAACGCAGTTTGTCTGCAAAGGTTTGGACTTCTTCAAACTTCCAGCCATTGGTGTTGCCCCAATTGTGTATTTGCAGTGGCTCAATTAACGTTATTGGGATCATCAAATTTTCAGGATCGTTAAATGCGCCATTGGTTAAGTCGTAGTACTTGATGTGAAAATCGAAGTTTTGGTATACGCCGACCACGCGAAAAGCTCGTTTGTTAAGATAGACCTGCTTGCCTACCGAGTTTTCACCGCCAAATAGGGTTTCATTCAACTCTTGGCTGATCACTGTGACTAACTCGGCCTTATCTTCTTGCTCCTGTGACCACGGTGCACCATATTGAAAATCCACATCGAACGCCGTAAAGAATGTATTGGCGGTAACTCGGACGCTTTCCATAAAGGGTTTGATCCGGTCATCATTCAAATGAATACCATAACCTGAGCGTACTGATGGGACTTTTATCCCGGGAGAGTCAGCACGGTACAGATTCATCGTGTCTCGAAATGTTAGTTGATGCGGCAGATTATCTTCGGTCCACCAGCTATTGCTCTCATCAATAGTGTTGAGCTGGGGATGAAATAACTTGTCGCTTTTGTGTGGCAGCGGGTCCATCGACATCATGTAATACACCGATAAACTGGTCATGGTTACGCCAATACCGACAGCGATAGCGAAGACCATTAGCAAACTCACCATTGGCGTGCGCTTGAAGCTACGCCAACTTAAATCAATATAGTGCAGTAACATCGCTTTACGCCTCCGCCGCAATAGGTTGGGTGTCAGCCATTTGTTTTTGATAAAGAGTAAAATCAGCGATTTGGCCGTCAACGACCTGAATGTTACGCGGTGCGCGACGGGCCAGCTCCGGATCGTGCGTCACCATGATAATGGTTGCGCCGTTACGGTTGATCGTTTCCAACAATTCCATCACTTGGCGCGCCATCAAGCTGTCTAAGTTACCGGTGGGTTCGTCGGCTAACAAAAAGCGTGGTTCACCGGCCAGTGCACGAGCAATCGCAACGCGCTGTTGCTGCCCTCCGGAGAGCTGTTGCGGCAAGTGCTTCACGCGACTAGCTAAGCCCACTTGCTCTAAACAGTCCATTACGCGGCGTTTACGCTCAGCGGATTTAATCCCGCGATAGCGTAATGGTACTTCTACGTTCTCAAACAAGTTAAGGTCGGGGATCAAGTTAAAGCCCTGAAAAATAAACCCAATCTTTTGGTTGCGTAAATCAGCGCGTTGATTATCTGATAACTTGCCAATATCAACACCATCCAATAGATACTGCCCAGAAGTAAAAGACTCGAGCATGCCAGCGATATTCAGGAAGGTGGTTTTCCCTGAACCCGAGGGTCCAGTCACGGCGATAAACTCACCTTCTTCAACGCGTAAATCGAAATCGCGCAATGCGTGCGTTTGGACCTTTTCGGTTTGATAGACTTTGCTGATGTTCTTCATTGTTAGCATTGGTATATTCCTTATTTTACTGGCGCAACAGAATGGTTTCTGCATTGTCGAAAGGTTGATAGTTTGAAATGATGATTTGATCGTTTTCTTGCAGGCCTTCGAGCACTTCTATCTCGCGCATGCTGTAAGCGCCCAGCCGAATGTCGACCTTGTGGGCTAAATCTCCGACAACTTTGTATGCGGTAAAACCGCCGGCCTGAGTAAAGCTGCCGCGACGAACTTTAAGTACGTTTTGTTTACTGTCTAATAAAACCCGCGCAGTGACTTGTTGATTTTGGCGCAGTTGTGATACGTCAGCGCCTTGCAGCCGGACTCGCGTGGTTATTTCACGATCTTTAATCTCTGGAGAGACTGATGACACTACGCCGTCGATACGCTGATTACCAATACGGATCTCAACCGGTAAACCCAACGCGAGTTCATTAGCATAGCTTTCCCCGACCTGCACTTCAGCTTCGTATGCGCTGAGATCCACTAAGGTCATAAGCGGCGCATTTTTGTTTACCAAAGCGCGGGGTTGGACCAACAAGTTACCCACCACACCATCGACACTGGCACGAATGGTCAGCTCAGCTAATTGTCGATCGAGTTCCTGCACAACCAGTGCTTGGCGCTCCAATGTACTGCGCGAGCCCTCCAGTTCAAATGCAAGCGTGTCTTTGGCTAATGCAACTTCTTGTTGAGCGTGCTTAAAGGTAAGTTTCGCCCGGGCTAAATCATCAACGGCCTTCTCATGATCAATTTGACTAATAAGATTGTTTTTAATGCTTTGGTTAGCCCTGCGATTCTCGCGCTCTGCGGCTTGCAAGTCGACTTCTGCGAGGTCGAGCCGCTTAGTGAGTTCAAGTGTTTGGCGGCGGGCGTCTAGTTCTTGACGGGCCAACTCTCCCTGTAATCGTTGCATTTCTGACTTTTCTTGTTGCAACTGATTTTCTAGTTCTGGACTGTCTACTACCGCGACAACATCATTAACTGCGACGTTATCGCCGGGATTAACATGGAGTTCAACAAAGCCTTGTTGTGGCGCATAGAGTTGTGGTGCATTGGCCGCGACTATACGGCCATTGGCAACGATATCTCGGACTAAATCTCCGCGCTCAAGCGCAGCGATCTGTAGCGTTGCACGATCAACCGACTTTTGCGCGCCAGTAGTAGTCAGCAGGGCCTGTGCGGTAAAACCGACAAGCACTAAAAGTACGCCGACTATCGCAATGTTCCGCTTTAAACGACTGTTGTCTTTTACAATGACGTCTTGGGCGCTGGTGTCTTTTATCAATGCAATACTCCATTCAGTTAAACTGTCGGACAGTGGCAAGATGAGCTTGTTATTGTCCGGTTATAATGAAGATTACATAGCGAAGAGTGTGCCACCTATTAACACTCTGAAAAATATAGAAAAAATGACGATGTCGATGAAGGGTAAAGTGTCCGCGGACAAAAAAGTGTCCGGACGGACACTTTTTTATCTGAACTTATTGCCGTTGCAACAAGTAATCCAGGCCACCACAAATTGCCGCGACTTGAGCATCGATGCACTGTTCTGGAGTTGCCTTGGGGCTATCCGGATAGACTTCTGTGGTGGTCACAAAAGGTGCTTGAGTAAATCCACCACATAAGTGCAGCGAGCGCTTATCATAATGAATAACGCCGGGCTGTTCGATCTCAACGCCAATGATTTTGCCATCATTATCCGGCGGTGCGATGTGAGTCACTTTGGCAACCGAAGCAATGACCGCGGCTTGAAATCCCGCTTCTGGTCGGCTGGTATCGCCAACAGTGTAAAAGCCGTCCGGTATGTTCCAGATATCATGGCTTGTACCATCGCGCGCAGCGAGGGCTGGACGGAATTCAGAGTTGTCTGTATCCGTGGTCTCATGTAAGTCAAAATGGGCCAATAAGGTTGTGCTCTGGGCATCAACATAGCCCATCGCTTGTGCTGCCTCTGGCGATGGGCCATTCGCAATAAAAGAGCGATTCGGATCAACCGCAGCAGGATTCCAGCGGTTAATGGTTTCATAGCCCCACGGACTTAAACAAGATAACACGATAAAATTAAACTTATCTGCATAGCGCTTGGCAGCATTGAGAGCGAAGCCTAATGCGCCGTGTACACCACTGGTTTCGTAGCCATGTACACCACCAGTGACCAGAATGGTTGGCTTATCCTCATGCCAGGCGAGTGATTTTGCTGCAAATAGGGGATAGCGTTCCTGATCGTAGGGTAATGCACCATACTGTTCGACGGTAAACTGGGTATTTATCAGTTTTACTTTGCTAAGAACTTCATCGGCATAAGAGCGTTTAATTGCTTGTTGTTCTAACCACTGTGCTTTCTCGGCCTCTCCCCATGGTTGGCCAGGTTTACCGATTGGATATTCTGAATTCAAGTCGACTCCTTGTTTTTATCTAGGATAGGTGCGCGTTCATCACGCCTTTTTTACCGCTATACTCTAGCGCGTTATGCGTTGAGATTAAATCGTTGCCGTTCAGGACAAAACGATAAACGTCACTTTGTATTTCGTGATATCTTGCTAAACAATTCAGCGCCTAAGGATCTTAATTTTCATGTTAAAGCAACGACGTCTTTGGTCTTTATTTCCAGTAGTGCTAATGCTTTTCTGTGCAACGGATAGTTTTGCTCAATTATCCGCCTTTTCTGATGGGCCGACGATAAAAGGCTATGGTAAAAAGGTGGAAATACCGGGTCAGAAATTTACCCCACAGCAGAGCTTTTCCGTTGCCTTTGATGTAGCTGCAGGTGCCGAAGCTGGAGAAATAAATCGGCGGTTTGATAGCCTGGCTCGCTTTATCAATATGCATACTGCGGCCGGTGTGCCAAAGGAGAATATTCAGCTGGCGCTAGTTGTGCACGGCAAGGCAAGTATCGACTTGTTAAACAATGAAACATACCAGCGAGTACATCAAACCGATAATCCCAACCTCGGATTGCTAGCCGCACTGCAAGCCAATCAAGTTCGCGTTATTTTATGCGGTCAAAGTGCGACGGCGTATGAGATTGAGCATTCTCAATTGGCTGAAGGAGTAGAAGTGGCATTATCCGCGATGACTGCCCATGCGCTGTTACAGCAGCAGGGTTATTCGGTCAATCCATTTTGATCGGGGCTGTATGAAGTTATGAAAAGTATTAGTTTATTACGCTATTTAAATGTCGGAATACTATTCCTGTTACTTGTGCTCTCAGGCACTGCAACTGCGTTAGAATTTACTATCAGCGAAAAAGATATTAATCGCTTTGCTAAACTCGCGTTCCCATACAAGCAGAGTTACAACGGTGCAGATATATTTTTCACTGATCCTAAAGTGATCCTCAGTGGCCTAGATAATGAACTGCGGATTCAAACTAAGATCAGCGCTTACAAAAATAACCAACTACTCAAAGCTGATGCAGAAATCACCGGCGAGCTATTGTATGACGCCATCGATTATAACTTGCAAATTAAAGAGCCCATGGTCAGTGAATTTAAAGTACTTGAGAGTACAATGGATGATGCCGATCAATTGATCCGTGGGATCCGCGATGTCGTCGGGCAGTCACTCCCGGTTATCGTGCTAATTGATCTGGATAGTGTGGATATGGGCTTTGGTAAAATTCAGCCAAAATCCATTGTCGTTGGTAACAAGAAACTCATAATAACCTTGTAAATAGGGCAGCTGAAATGCGTAAAGTAGCTATTCTAACCATGGACAGCCTGGAAGATTTTTTCGCCTACGACAGTATGCTCGATTCGCCATTTGCTGCCGCGGGTTGGCACAGCGAGCACGTCTCTTGGCGTAAGGCGGATGTGAACTGGGACCAGTTCGATGTGGTCATTGTACGCAGTCCTTGGGATTATCAACAAGCTCCTGATGCTTTTCTCGCCTGTTTACAACGTATTGAAGCGTCAAAAGCAGTATTGGAAAATCCCTATTCTTTAATGCATTGGAACTTAGCTAAAACATACTTGCAAGACTTGGCGGAGCAAGACGTGCCGATTGTTCCCACGCTTTGGTTTGATGCTTTCGAGCCAACCATGCTTGAGCAAGGGTTTGCAACATTTGCGAGTGACGAAATTGTGGTTAAACCGGTGGTCAGTGCAAATGCCGATTTTACCTATCGGATTGCGCAGTCAAATCGCGCCGATTTTCGTGCTGAGTTAGCGCAGGTTTTCGCGACGCGCGCGCTAATGATCCAGCCATTTCTGCCAGCGATTGTTTCACCCGGAGAATACTCGCTGTTTTATTTTGACCATGTGTTTAGTCACGCGATACTAAAAACGCCGAAACCTCAGGATTTTCGTGTGCAAGAGGAGCACGGTGGACAGTTAACTCTAATCACACCTAACGATGATATGTTCGCAGTAGCCGAAAAAACATTAGCCGCCCTACCGGATCGCGCCCTGTATGCGCGCGTTGACCTTATCGAAACTGATAATGGCTTTGCCATAATGGAAGTTGAACTCATTGAGCCGTCATTGTATTTCAATATGGATCCAACTTCAGCACAACGTTTCGTGGATACTTTTTGTCGTAAATATTCAGCCTGATCAGGGTAAAGTGATGGTTCCTTGCAAGTAGCTGACTGCATGTCCAGCGAGTAATACTCGCGCGCCTTGAACTTCACACATAACGCGTCCGCCTCGTTGCGACTTTTGCTCAGCCTGCAATCTCTGCTGATTCAAACGCTCGGCCCAAAAAGGCGCCAATTGACAGTGAGCAGAACCGGTGACTGGATCTTCATTTACCCGTAACTTGGGAAAAAAGCAACGACTGACAAAGTCCACATCCTGGCCACGGGCGGTCACAATAACACCGCGTAAATCAAGTTTTGAAAGTAACGAAAAATCTGGCTTCAGCGCGGTTATTCTGGCTTCTGTATCCATTTCTACCAGATAATCAAAACCCTGGTAGGCTCCAACAACACCCTCGCCCAAAGCCTGTAATAAGTGTTTGGGTGGTTGGCATTTATGTACGAGAGTGCTGGGGAAATCCATCACGTAATGATCGCGTTCATGATGCACAAGCAATTCGCCGCTGCGAGTCTGAAAACACAATGGATTTGCATCAGATAACTGTTGGGTGCGAATAACATGGGCTGCCGCGAGTGTAGCATGGCCACACAGGTCGACTTCGGCTTCAGGGGTAAACCAGCGCAACTCGATAGTGTTTTGCTTAATTACAATGAAAGCCGTTTCGGACAAATTGTTTTCTTCCGCAATCTGTTGCAGGGTCGAATCGTTGAGCCATTCATTGAGTGGGCATACTGCGGCGGGATTCCCGCCAAATATTTTAGTAGTAAAAGCGTCGACTTGGAAAATCGGTAGTTGCATCTTGGATTTTCATTGCTTTAAAAGGCCTAGATTAGCGCATAAAAGCAGACGAAAACTAGCTCTTGGGTGCAAATAAAAAACCATCGAAGATAGAGAAAGTAGCCCTATCATCAATGGTTTTGTCTGTCCTTTATTTAAAACAGGCTCGGACATTTCCTAGTTTTTATTCAGAGCGACCAGAGTTCCAAACCAGTTTTAATCTGCACGTCAATGAGCATTGGTTACTTCTGTCGATTCTCACGCGAATGGCGTTTCACCTGCTGTGGCGCGCGATCTCGACTCACCGGTTGCCGCGCTTTCGGTTGTGCACGCTGAACATCGCGTGAAGCTCTTGGGGTTTCGCGCGGCACCTTAAGTGCTGGTTGCTGTTTATTAACACGCTGCGGCGGCGCATAGTTTCGCTGTTCAACCCTCGGCTGAACAACGGCTCGCTGGTGCTTACTCGGTTGCCTATGCTGCGTGGGACGAGGGACTTCGACTCGCTCCCTCTTGGGTGTTGTAACCACATCACGGTGTTGTCGCGGCGTTTCAGTGCGCACTTTGGACACATTTCGACTGGTCGTTGTTACCGGTTTACTTGTTCTAGACTGTACCGATTTTACATGGCGTACCCGTTGTTCAAGTTTAACTGGAGCAGCGCGCTGATACTCGCCGTATCGTGTATTCACCACTTCGCGATTACGCACTACCTTTAAAGGTTCACGCTGGCGGTATTCACGATGGCGCACAACGCGTTCATGATAACGCGCACGGCGGTGTTGTGTATTGTGCGCCCAACGTTTGTATTCTCTGGTGTACACGCGCTTGTGGTCACGATAATAAGGACGATAGTGTGGGGTTGTGTTGATCACTACATAACCATGATGCCAATGGAATCCACCAAAGAAAAAATGTGACGCAATGTGGATGCTAGGACTCCAATAGAAACCAGCATTCCAATGATAATGGCGCGGATGATGCCAGTAGTAGGGCGAACGAGCGTGCCACCAGTTACCATACACTACTCGAGTATCATAATAGGGCACATAAACCACACGGTCGCGCACGGTTTCAATCACCACCACATCGTCCTCGCGTGCAACGCTAACATAATCGTTACTTTGCAAGTTACCTTTACGATACGCGATTTCGCGCAACGCTTGAATGCGTGACATAACCCACTCTTCATCAGCAATTACTGCATCGCCGAGGTAATTAAGCCAGTCGATATCCTCACTCATTTGCGTTAATACACGATCAAACGGAGTTAATGCTTTGACGCTAGGGTCCCAGTCAAATACGTCTACCCGCTCGCGGATTTGGTCTTCAGACAAGTGTTGATTATCCTCTCGCCAACGTGCCGCGCGAATAACATCCATAGGGTAAGTTGATGCAATTAACACGTGAGTAAGCAATGTATCGGGATATAAAGCAATTGGGGCAAGCACAGTATCCAGCTGCTCTTCATTTAAGACCGAGCTTGAGTATTCACCATTGTCGTACTCTCGAGCGCTCGCAAACTGTATTGCCAAGCTAATACTGAGAATGAGTGCAATAGCGTAGATCAGAGCAATTCGTTGCGTTGATTTCATAGGATTCTCCCTTTAATGCGGTCAATGAAAAACCTTCATTGATGCTATCGTAGTTATGGTTATAGTGCTTATCGCCTTAACCAAACCTGAATGTATTGCAACAATGCTGGGAGCTATCCATTTGCTATTAGCATACAAAAGGCGCACAGTAAGTAGTGAGTTTGATCTGAACTAGAGTCATATGGATTATTTTTTTAAGCTCGACCCTGAGCTAAATATATCGTTTACGCGAGCGAGCGGCGTATTACCCGTCAGTCAGGTAATTGCAGGACTTAAGCGTTTGCGTGCGGACTCAGCGTACAAGCCTACAACTCACTTTTTTCTCGACTTTAGAGATGTAGAGGAAATAACCGGCAGTTTAGATGATTATGAGCAAATCGCTAGCTTGGCTGTGCGCATGCAGTCTGTCGAGAATACCAAAACGGTATTCTTAATTACCGAGAATAAGCCCGCGATAAAACGCTATGTTGAAGGCCATGCGCTAATGGCATCGCAGTCCAATCGTGAGTACATTATTGTGCAAGACACAGCGCTTGAATCGGCGCTCAGCAAGCTTGGTTTAGAGAGCTTGCCTGCTGGTTTTTGATGTAAGCATAAACCGGCAAAGCAAATGCGCAGAGTGGGTTACTTCAGTAAATGCGGATCGAACAAGTGACCTAATTTTTCAGTTTTGGTTTTCAAATAATGACGGTTTTGCTCGGTTAAACCATGGTCGATGGGTTTGCGCTCTACAATGTTTATGCCAAGCTCGGCCAGCGCTGCAGCTTTACGCGGATTGTTGGTCATCAATACCACATTGGTCACATTAAGGGTTTCGAGCATGAAACCACAGATGGAATACTCCCGTAAGTCTGCATCAAATCCCAAGTGTAAGTTGGCCTCAACCGTATCCATACCAGTGTCCTGCAATTGATACGCTTTTATTTTGTTCAACAAGCCAATGCCGCGGCCTTCTTGACGTAAGTACAATAAAACGCCTTTGCCATGCTCGACTATATTTTGTAAAGCTTTCTCCAGTTGAAAGCCACAATCACAACGGGTACTAAACAGTGCATCTCCCGTCAGACATTCGGAGTGCACGCGGATGGGAACCGCTTCGCCGGCCTGCCAATCGCCATACGTCAACGCCACATGTTCTTGCCCTGAGGACTCCACAAATCCATGGATACGAAACTCACCAAAGCGTGTTGGGAGTTTTGCGGCGCTGATGTATTCAAATTGTGGACTTGATTGTGTCATCTTTATCTCAGGCAGTTGCACGGCATGACAGAAGCGTAGAGCCTATGTAGGGCCGTTTCGATGCAAAACAAGGGTCAAACACCAAATGCTTTATAATCATCCAGAGGTGCAGGCATGGCAATGCCATATCCTTGCGCATAGTCGACCCCCATTCTACCCAATTGCACCTTAATATCCGAATTTTCTACAAATTCCGCAACGGTTTGCATGCCAATGGCTTTGGCGACGTCATTAATGGAGCGCACCATGGCGAGATCAATGGGGTCGGTTAATAAATCGCGGACGAAAGCGCCATCAATCTTCACGTATTGAACAGGTAATTGTTTTAAATAGCCATACGACGAAAACCCACTACCAAAATCGTCTAATGCAAAGGTACAACCCAGTTGATGGAAAGTTTTGATAAACTCGAGGGTTTCATCCATTTTTATGATTGCCATACCTTCAGTAATCTCGAAGCATATTTTACTGTAGGGCACGTTAAACTTCTCAAATGCGTTTAAGACGTATAACTTAAAGTCTCGATCTGCCAATGATTGGCCGCACAGATTGATGTTACATTTCTGCAGTTCTTGCGCGTGATCGGGATTCTGGTGCAACCATTCGAAATAGTGATGGATCACCCAGCGGTCAATTTTAGCTCCCAACGAATAACGCTCAGCGGCGGGCAAGAATGCACCCGGAGGCACAAGGTCACCTTCTTTGGTCTGCATCCGTAACAAGATTTCGTATCGATGGCCTTCATCGGCCAAATGTAGCGGCTGATAGTGTTGGTAATAGAGGCGAAAATTATCTTGCTCAAGCGCATCATTGATGTGTGCCAACCAATTTAATTCACTTTCATAACGTTTAGTGGTGATATCACTGAGCGAATAGCGATGAATTTGATTACGACCTTGTTCTTTTGCGATGTAACAAGCGGCATCAGCCATGCTCATCATCTGTTCAGGTGAGTCTATTTTCTCGGTACGCTCGACTAACCCGATGCTGATACCCAATGAAAATACATTGTTTTCCCACATAAAACGAAAATCAGAGACGATATTAAGCAGTCGATTAGCAAGTATAAAGGCTTGATCGCTATCAGTCTTGGTCATCAACACACCGAACTCATCGCCACCTAGCCTCGCAAGCAGTCCACGCTCACTAACGCCTTCATCTAACAAACGCGCGAGTTGCTGGAGCAACGCATCGCCGGCTTTGTGGCCACAGGTATCATTTACGACTTTAAATTGGTCTAAGTCCATATATAGCAGAATCAATGGCTCTTCATGTTTAAAGGGGAGGGTGAGTTGCTGATGCAATTGCCGCTCAAACTCGCGGCGATTATTCACCCCTGTGAGGGAGTCATGCGTGGCAAGGTATTCAAGGCTAATGTTGGATTGTTTGCGTTCCGTGACATCAAACAAAGAACCATACAAGAATGTCTGGTCTCCTTCGCTATGTAATTGACAAGAAAGTGAAAACCAGAATTCTGTTCCGTCTTTTCTTAAACCCCTAAATTCTCTACCCAGTACCGTACGGTGAGTCCGCAATTCGCCTATCAAAACGTCACGTTCATTTCTATCGGCGTAAAATTCACTGGTATTTTGCACGGCGCTGAGCATGTCGTCTTCGCTGCTGTAGCCAAATAATTGCCACATAGCCGGATTGACTGATAACAAAACACCATCGGGAGTGGAGGTGTATAACCCCTCGGCTGAATTACGAAACAGTTGATAAAATTGACTGAGGTTATCAATTTGCTTTTCTTGCTTGCTTTGCTCCATGCGCATCAAGACTTGTTGATTAATTTCGATAGCCACACCCAGGATTAATATACCGAGAGTGGTTAACAAGATAATCAACAAGGTACCAACATTATTCAGCATCCCCATGTTTTGATACAGGTAGAGGTTTAATCCTGCGGCGGTCACCAAGAGTACCCACCCAGCGATAAAGATGAGCGCGGGTCGACTCCTGAAGAGCACGTAATAGCGCATTGCCATGCCGCATTGGCATAACATGCTGAGACCTACTACTAGCCCATTTGCGGTTGCCTGCCAGTCATCAGGTGTTAGCCATTTGTTGAGTAAAATCCCTAGCGGAATGAGGTAAATAACGTGCTTGTAGAGATTTGGACTACGCGTAAAAAGGGCTACGCTGACCTTACTGGTTAGCAGTAGGAAAAGGGTGAGTAATACGCTAGTCAGTGCGCGACTGTGTTCAGTGATTTCTGTGAGTTGAGCAATGAAGCCATGGATATTGAGGACACTGAGCATTAGTACGCAACAAGTCAGGGAAAACCAAAAGCGCACTGGACTTTTTAGGACTAAATAGGTCACTAAAAAATAGAGAGTAAATACCGACATTGCGCCGACAAAAATACCAAACAGAACTTGTGTATTTTGCTGTTCTAACACCCAGGCGTCTGAGCTTTTAACAGTGATGGGTACGAGCAATGGGTTGTCATCAACCAAGCGAATATAGACGCTTACCTTTTCATTCATTGCTAGCGAGATAGGTGCGATAAAGTGGCGATGGCTAATGGGGCGCTTTTTGAAATTTTGAGCAGCGCCCATTAGGTGCGAGGCGACGATCCGATCGAGATCATCAAGAATATAAATATCTACGTCATCAAGGTTGGGGTCATTAATAGTGAGGTAAAGGGTTACAGGGGCATCTGCTTTATTCTGAATGGCGCTTCTGATCCAAAGGCTTTGACCATCTACCAATGCACTTTTGTCCCAACTGCGAGTCCAGTTTTCCAATAACAGCACTTCGCTTAACCTACGAGCGTTTTCAATACGCATAGATTCAGAATAATCACGTAAGTCTATAGCCGACACTGAATGATTGACTTCAATGGTCGTACTGTGCTCGGTTTGGGCGTATGCAATCGTGCCCAGCAAACCAAGTACTGAAACGATACACCACACCCAATAACGCACCCAGGTAGTTCGCAAACGATGTTTAATTGTCGACAAGCCGTTACCTTATGCTGTATTGCGCTTTATACAGAAGCGTAAGTCATTAATAGACAATACTAATCCCAGTTTAGACTAACTGCTACAACTAAGTGCAATGCCTTTTTCGTGCGGGGGTGGAGGACTCGCAAACTCTGTACTCTCGGGCGCGTCATCAAAGGGAGCAGAGACTGCGCTGATCAGTGCCTCTGCAACAGAGAAATCATTTTCATAGGCAGCAGCGATGGCGCGTTGAAGATGGTGATTTCTAGGTACTATCCGAGGATTAACCTGTTGTAAATCTATAGTGTTAATTGAGTGACGCTCGCAGATGGCGTGATAATCATTTAACCATTGCTGAATTGTATCGCGATCAATAAAGTGATCGAGCAGCTGTTTCGGCTCGATTTGAGCGAGGGCTAATAACCGAAAACTTTGAGTGTAATCGCGTTGTTGCCGTTCCAGCATATCAAACCATTGAATACGTAATTGGTCGGCACGAGTTTTGTCAGGATGCTCGGCTGGGAGTTTATCAAAGCCAAACTTGCTAGCGATGAGCGTTTGGTATGTCCGCATTAATACCGGCTCGAATAAGGAAAGTGCGGATGTTATCGCATCAACCGACAAATAGTGGGTAAAGGCTTGTGCCAATGCGTTTAAATTCCACAGGGCTATGCCCGGCTGTTGGTCGAAAGCGTAGCGCCCATTGTAATCAGAGTGATTACATACGTAATTGGGAATAAAGTCATCGAGAAAAGCATATGGGCCGTAATCAAACGTGATGCCATGAATTGACATATTGTCGGTGTTCATCACACCATGATTGAAGCCAGTCGCCTGCCAATGTGCGACTAAATGGGCGGTAGAGGTGACTATGTTACGCAGTAATTCTAGGTAACGGTCTGGCTCATCTTTTAGGGTAGTAAAATGATGAGTAAAACAATAATCAAATAGTGCATCGAGTTGAGCTTTCTGCCCGCTGTAATGGTAGTACTCGAAATGACCAAAGCGAATGTGGCTCGGACAAGTGCGAATTAACATTGCGCCAGGCTCAAGAGTTTCGCGCCGTACCGGCTCATTACTGGAGAATAAACATAATGCGCGTGATGTCGGGACGCCAAGTGCGTGCATGGCTTCGCTGACAATATATTCGCGTAGAGTTGAACGTAATACAGCGCGACCGTCAGCGTGGCGAGAATACGGTGTTGGTCCAGCGCCTTTTAAATGTAAGTCAACACGTTCGCCAGAGGGAGCCATTATCTCTGCCAGCAGATGGCCGCGCCCATCACCTAAGGCAGGATTCCACTGACCAAACTGATGACCGCCGTATTTTTGAGCCACTGCATGCTTTTGCCATGGACTATCATGGTCAGTTAATAGCGCTTTCCAGTCGTTTTGCCATACGCTCTGATCGATCCCTAATTCACTTGAGAGGTCGTGGTTTATAATAGCCAGACGTTGATCACGCAATAACGCTACTTTGACCGGTGAGGTTAAGGCTTGCAATTCAGTCGCGTAGGTGTAGCTTAACTGCATCGAGTGTAGACTTTGAAATAAATTATGAGCGGTATGGTATCAATACGGAAGAAATTAGTAATGCGATCCCTGCTAATTGTTGCAATCAGTGGTTTATTGGTAGGCAACGTTCAGGCCGGTGATGCGGAGGCTGGGAAAAAGCGAGCAACGGTTTGTGCAGGCTGTCACGGTAATGACGGAATGGCGTTTATCCCAAATTATCCTAACTTAGCAGGGCAGAATGAACTGTATTTGGTCGATGCGCTCAAAGCCTATCGTGATGGTTTGCGTCGGCATATGCAAATGACACCGATGGCAAGAGGCCTGAGCGATACTGATATTGAAAATCTCGCAGCGTACTACAGTAGCTTAACGCCAAAAACTAAAGCGACTGATTAAACCAAATCGGCCATCCCAGTGTATCTATCGGATATTTAGTCCAATAGGCAACAGACATGCTGGTTTTACATCATTTAAATAATTCTCGCTCGCAGCGGATCTTATGGTTACTCGAAGAATTAGACGTTGATTACACATTGAAAACCTATCAACGTGACGCTAAGACTAATCTAGCGCCGGCTGAATTAAAGTTAGTTCATCCGCTGGGCAAGTCACCAGTGGTGACCGACGATGACGTAACTATTGCTGAATCGGGCGCCATTATCGAATACCTCGTAACCCAGTACGGTAACGGTCAGACATTAGCCGAATTATCACCCAAAGAGAAACAAGAACAAGCATTCTGGTTGCATTTTGCGGAAGGAAGTTTCATGCCTCCGTTAGTGACGAAGATGGTATTGGAGAAAGGGCGGGATAAAGCTAAGCCCTTCTTCATTAAGTATATCGTCGATAAATTCGTTGAGGCTGTGATGGATGCGTATTTTGGGCCAAACATAAAGGCAAATATTGCATTTGTGGAGCGCCATCTGACTGGTCGTGAATGGTTTGTAGGCGATAATTTGAGTGCTGCGGATTTTCAGATGAGTTTTCCGCTAGAGGCCATCGTCGCAAAACAGGGTAAGGATGCCTTTCCTAACATTGCCAACTTCGTTGCGCGGATCCATTCGCGCGACGCTTATCAGCGCGGACTCAAAAAAGGCGGGCAATACGATTACGCTTAAGCAATATCGCTTAAGCTATCGAGGTACTCGTTGATAACTAATAGGAAAGCGTCACCATAACGTTCGAGTTTGGTGGCTCCCACGCCTGAAACTGCCAAAAACGCGTTTTTTGTGGTTGGCATTTGCGCTGCCATATCGGCTAATGAAGCGTCACTAAACACCACAAACGGCGGCACGTTATCTTCATCAGCAATGCTTTTACGTAAATGCTTAAGCTTGGCAAACAAGCGTTTGTCATAGGCTTTCTGCGCACTAGTATTCTTTGCAGCTTTCACGCTAAGACGTGGAATAGCCAGGTCGCACTGAACGTCGCCGCGCAGAATATCCCGCGCGGCTTCCGTTAACTTCAACGCAGCGCCTTGGGTGATGTCGATGCGCAAAAAGCCCTTATGTACCAACTGATTAATGATACTGTGCCAATAGGTATCGGGTTCTGACTTGCCAATACCGTAAGTGCTCAGCTGGTCATGCTGATTTTCCACAATGCGTTTATGTGACTTGCCGCGCAGAATATCAATCACGTATTGGGCGGCAGCGCTTTGTTGGATCCGTAATACACATGAAAGAACTTTTTGCGCAGTAACTAAGCCATCAAAATGGCGGGGCGGGTCAAGGCATACATCGCAATTGCCACAGGCTGTTCCGGCAAATTCGGAAAAATAGTTAAGCAGTACTTGTCGGCGGCAGGTTTGCGCTTCGGCAAATGCCTCCATTGCGGTAAATTTTTGCGTCTCTATTGCTTCACGGTCTGCATTTCCCATGGCGATCCATTGACGAATACGTGCACCGTCTTTTTCATCAAATAGCAACAATGCTTCTGATGGCATACCGTCTCGCCCTGCGCGCCCAGTCTCTTGGTAATAAGCTTCAATACTACGCGGCACATCGTGATGTAAAACGTAGCGCACGTTACTTTTATTTATCCCCATCCCAAACGCGACAGTGGCAACGACAATGTCAATGGCATCAGTCTGAAAACGGCGCTGTACCCAGTTTCGTTCTTCGTTATCCATACCTGCATGGTAACCAGCGGCTTTCAATCCAGCTTTATGCAACTTCTCACTCAGTTCATCCACTTTGCGACGGCTATTGCAATAAATAATCCCGCTGCCTTCCTGCTGTTTTACATAGCTAAGCACTTGGTCAAAGGCCTTGTATTTGGGTAACACGTGATAGCGGATATTGGGGCGGTCAAAGCTACTTTTGAGAACGAGTGGTTCACGTAAACACAGCTGTTGCTGAATATCCGCTTGAGTCGTGATATCTGCAGTTGCCGTTAATGCCATCATTGGGATGTCTGGGAAATGCTGCTTGAGTTCACCGAGACGACGATACTCCGGGCGAAAATCGTGCCCCCAATGGGAAACGCAATGTGCTTCATCGATAGCGAACAAGGCGACATTAATACTGCGGACAAACTGGAGGAAACGGGGCTGTAAAAGCCGCTCCGGCGCAACATAGACGATCTTTATGCTGCCCGCCTCGATTGCATCATACGTTTGCTGTTGTTGCGCTTCGTCAATACTGCTGTTGATGAATGCCGCAGCTACGCCGCTGAGTTTTAGCTGTTCGACCTGATCTTGCATCAAAGCAATTAACGGTGAGACGACGATCGTTATGCCATCCATCATTAACGCTGGGACTTGATAGCATAAAGATTTCCCGCCACCAGTCGGCATTAGCACCAAACTATCGCCGCCACTGAGCGTATTGGTGATGGCGTCACGTTGACCGTCACGGAACGTTGAATAGCCAAACACGTGGGCAAGCACGTGTTCTGGCGTAGCATTATTTTCGGCTTTCAACGTGGATGATTGCATGTGGTTTAGAAAATCGATGGTAAACTACAACAAAAGAATAGATAGCCCTATGATACGCATTTTTACGCCATGCTTCACTGGCTAGTTGTGACAAGTTTTTAAGGATCGAGCAATGACTGAACAATTACCCGAATTGATCGAAGAGTTGGTCAATACGCCAGAGGACACGTCCCAGATTGCACGCTCCTCAGCGATGTTGGAGTTAGACGATCCGGATATTGCACTAATACTTGAGTCGTTACCGGTTGAACAACGGATCCTGACCTTTAGTGCGTTGCCTAAACACCGCATGCTGGATGTATTGGTAGAGATGCGGGCTGATCCGCGGGAAATACTGATTGACGCAACGCCGCAAGATCAGTGGGCAAGCATCTTTAGTGACATTGATGCTGAAGATTTATTGGAGTTGATGGACTCACTACCCAATCGACTCATCGACCGCGCCTATGAGGCTCTCGATTCACAGCAACAAGCCTACTTTGATGATGCTCGCCAATTTCCGGTTGAGCAAATTGGTCACTGGCTCAATCACGACATGCTGGTTTTACCTCTAAATGCAAAGGTGCGAGAAGGATTGCGCTTGATCCGTAGGGGAGTGCCAAGCTACTGCGATACCATTTATTTATTGAATCGATCAGGCCAATTTGCTGAAGCGGTGAAACTCGCGCGTGTATTTAACGCTGCCGAGCACATTCCTTTGGTTGAACTTGCAGAGGAAGGACTTACCGTGCTTAAGGCCACCGACGAGAATGTCTCAGCGTCTTTGCTGGTGCAACGCTCGGGCTACACGTCCTTACCGGCAGTGGATGACAATAATAAGCTTGTAGGACGCTTGGATATTGGCGCTGCCTCAGAGTTAATCAACGAAAATTATGAGCGTCAAGTGATGGCAACCGCGGGTATGGACGAAGATGAGGATTTGTTCTCACCTGTGGCTAAAAGTGCCAAAAATCGAGCCTTGTGGCTGGGGATTAACCTTTTAACCGCGTTTTTGGCTTCTTGGTTTATTGGATTGTTTGAAGCCACATTACAACAGGTTGTTGCGCTTGCCGTTCTGATGCCAGTGGTGGCCAGTATGGGTGGTATTGCGGGCAGCCAAACGCTTACCTTGATTGTACGTGGTTTAGCGCTGAAGCAGGTGACCACCGCTAACGTGCAGGCATTATTGAAAAAAGAGTTTCAGGTCGGTGGCGTGAATGGCGTTATCTGGGCAATAGTTATCGGCATAGTGGCTTTCTTCTGGTTTGCCAATCCATTACTGGGAATGGTTATTGCGCTGGCGATTCTGGTCAACATTATCAGCGCGGCCTGTGCCGGAGTGTTTATACCGGTGTTGCTGGATAAACTTAAAATCGATCCTGCCCTTTCGGGTTCGGTTATCTTAACGACAGTGACTGACATTGTTGGTTTTGTGGCGTTTTTGGGCTTGGGTACGCTGTTTTTACTGTAATTTATGTGAGGAAACGCGCACAATACGCGCTTTCCTCAAAGCCACGACTTAACCTAAATGTCTGATCTTGCTCAACAGTCTCGCGCTGGTGTTATTTTTGCCATTGCTGCCTATAGCATGTGGGGCTTTGCGCCACTCTATTTTAAGTTATTGCAGCACATGCCGGCGGCAGAAATTTTAGTTCATCGAGTGGTTTGGTCTGCGCTAATTTTGGTTGGCCTAATTGCGATTAAACGACACTGGACGAAAGTAAAAACGGCACTAACTTCACGCAAAGTTATGTTGGTATTGTTAGCCGCAGGCATTTTGTTGGCGGGTAATTGGTTATTGTTTATTTGGGCAGTCAATAACGATCAGTTGCTAGAAGCCAGTCTTGGTTATTACATCAATCCGCTGTTTAATATTCTGTTTGGTCGAATCTTTTTGGGTGAGCGTTTACGCCCGCTCCAAAAGCTCGCAGTGGTTTTAGCTATCAGCGGTGTGGCCGTAGCCATCGCGGGATTAGGTTATCTTCCGTGGATTGCTCTGGTATTGGCAGTGTCGTTTTCATTATATGGATTACTGCGTAAAACCGTTGCGGTTGATTCTTTGCCTGGCTTACTCATTGAAACCATGATGATGTTGCCGCTGGCACTGGTGTATTGGGCTGTCTATGGTAGTGATGCGAGCAATCTCGGATTAAATAGCTGGGAAATGAATCTATTATTGATAATGGCTGGCGTGGTTACTACAGCACCATTGTTGTGTTTTACCGCCGCAGCCCGTCGGATCCAATATTCAACGCTGGGCTTTTTCCAATATATTGGCCCGAGCATTATGTTCATTTTGGCGGTGTTCTTTTACCAGGAGCCGATTGATCAGGCGCGCATGATCACCTTCGCTTTTGTGTGGTGTGGTTTGGTGATTTTTTGCTGGGATTCGTTGCGTAACTATCGGCAAGTGCGCAAATTGGCAAAAATCAAACCGGTTTAGTCGAGATCGGATTCAACTCGATTCCGACCACTGCTTTTAGCTTGGTACAATAAGGTATCGGCTTTAGCGAGCATGGCTTCTAGGTTCTTGCGGCCCTGCACAGTAACACCAATGCTGGTGGTCACTTGTAAATCTTGCTGTTGAAAGCGGATTTGCTTTTGCGACAAAGTCTCTCGGAACGTTTCTAAGCGCTCGACAACCTCTTGGGCAGGAATATTGGGTAAGTAAATACAAAATTCCTCACCACCAAAGCGTGACACATGAAAGTCAGAGAATTGGCTGGCGATTAGTTTCGCCACGTCTTTGAGTACCTTATCACCGGCATCATGGCCATAGGTATCATTGATTTGCTTAAAGTGATCTAAGTCGACCAGTGCAACGGCTTGGTTTTCGGGTTGGCTGCGTGACACATGATTGACTGAGTAGAAAAAATGGCGGCGATTAGGCAAACCCGTTAGGTAATCGGAATTCGCTGCGCGCCTAATGGCTTCAACATTTTCAATGTATTCCACATTCTGGTTAATACGAACCAAGAATTCTTCTTGGCAAAATGGCTTGTGCAGAAAATCATTGGCGCCACTTTTCAAAAAGCGGGCTGAAAGTAACGAACTATTGCCTGACGAAACGCCAATAATTGCCAGTTGTTCTTTGGGCATGGACTTACGTAGTTCCGCCACAAATTCGGTGCCCGTCATGTCTGGCATGGTTTGATCGGTAATGACTAATTGAATGTTCATGCGCTCATGTAAAATTGCCAAACCTTTTTCTGCACTCTCTGCTTCAAAGGTCTGAAAATTATGCCGGCGCAACATTGACGTCATTGAACTGCGACTGACCCTAGAATCATCGACCACCAGAACGCCAATGTGCTTATTTTTTTCTAAGCGGGCCAACAGCCGACTTAAATAGTCGTAAACCTGGGCGTTTTCTTTCGGGATATAATCAACCACGTCTTTGCTCAGCACGTGCTCTCGCGTGTCGTCATCTAACCGACCAGTCACTACGATGGTAGGGACAAAACTAGCAATAGTGAAGTCGATGGCTTCACCAAAAGGGGCGTCTGGCAGGTTGTAATCCACTACCGCGCAAAGATATTCTTCTGGATTAGATGCACCAAACACATGTTTAGCTTCAGTTAACGTGGAGGCGCTGACCGGTAACAGCTTAGCTTGCAATACCAGTTTTTTGATAATGTTCATACTAGTAGAACTATCTTCAATCACTAGTACTTTCTTTTGCATACCATGCTCACCACAATGGTTATTAGCTTAACTGTATACTATGTAACCTATAATTTCGATAATTTAGCGTAGCTTAAAACTAACCACTTAGTGCCGACATCATCAAAGTTAACCTGTACGCGCGCTTGCGGGCCTGAGCCTTCACAATTCAACAGCGTGCCATCGCCAAATTTAGGGTGCATTACCCTATCGCCGAGGGCAAAACCACTTTCATCCACGGCATCAAAGGTTGTTTGCTGATTAAAACGGTTTTGTACTGGCCGGGACACTGTGCTGCGCAAGCGGACTTCCTCTAAACAGGCTTGCGGCATTTCTTTAATAAAGCGGGATTGGGTGTGATACTTGTCTTGGCCGTAGACCCGGCGCGATTCCGCATAAGTGATATACAGCTTTTGCATTGCGCGCGTCATGCCAACGTAGCATAGTCGGCGTTCTTCCTCTAGTCGGCCAGGCTCATCATGACTTTGCTGGCTGGGGAACATTCCTTCTTCTACCCCAGCTAAGAAAACCATTGGAAATTCAAGCCCTTTCGCTGTATGAATGGTCATCATTTGTACGGCGTCTTGGTGACTATCGGCTTGCGCCTCACCCGCTTCAAGAGACGCATGTGCAAGAAACGCGTCTAGCATTGTCATGTTCTCAACGTCATCTGGCATTTCAAACGCTTTACACGCTGACACCAGCTCCTCCAAGTTCTCAATTCGAGATTGCGCTTTTTCGCCCTTTTCAGCTTGATACATAGCGAATAAGCCAGAGCGTTTGATCGCAATATCTGCCTGTTTCTCTAGCGGCTCATCTAGCGTTGCTGCTTTCAATGACAGGATCAAATCGATAAAGCTTTGCAAAGCTGTCGCCGCGCGTCCAGAAAGACGTTTCTCTGCCAACAAAGTTAAGCTGGTTTGCCACATGGACTGGTCCAGTGAGCGTGCACTTTCCCGGATTTGCGCGAGTGTGCGTTCACCGATCCCTCGGGTAGGCGTGTTCACAATCCGCTCGAAGGCAGCATCATCCAGAGGTTGATTGATCATGCGCATATAGCCTAATGCGTCTTTTACTTCTTGGCGTTCAAAAAAGCGCAGGCCACCGTAGATACGATAAGCGATAGATTGGTGCAGTAAGGCTTCTTCGAGTACCCGCGACTGTGCATTGTTGCGATACAAAATGGCACAATCACTCAAGGCATTGCCATAATCACTCCAACGCTTAATTTGGGAAACGATGAAACGGGCTTCATCCATCTCGTTAAATCCGGCGTATAGGGAGATCAGCTCGCCGTCTTCGCCATCAGTCCAGAGTTCTTTGCCTAGGCGACCTTGATTGTGATCGATAACCGCATTAGCAGCTTTTAGAATAGTCGCAGTGGAGCGGTAATTTTGCTCTAAGCGAATGGTGCTAGCGCCAGCAAAATCCCGCAAAAAATATTGAATATTATTAACATTAGCGCCGCGCCAACCATAGATAGACTGATCATCGTCTCCCACAATCATCATGTTATTATCGCCGCTAGCCAAAAGTTTCAGCCATGCGTATTGAATGTTGTTAGTGTCCTGAAATTCATCGACTAATATGGCTCTGAAACGACGTTGGTAATGAGCCAATAAGGTTGGATGGTTGAGCCATAGTTCGTGGGCGCGCAGCAGCAGTTCGGCAAAATCTACCAGTCCAGCGCGATCGCAGGTTTGCTGATACACCGTATAGATTTCACGCATTTTGATTTGCGTAGGGTCGTTGTGCGTTTCGATGTGTTGAGGGCGCAAACCTTCATCTTTATTGCCGTTGATAAACCATTGAATTTGTTTGGGCGGATAATGCTTTTCATCCAGATTCATGCTTTTCAGTACACGGCGTACAAGTCGATATTGATCATCTGAGTCGAGGATTTGAAAACTTTGTGGCAGGCGGGCTTCTTCATAATGACTGCGTAACAAACGATGTGCCAAACCATGGAATGTGCCAATCCACATGGTATGCAATGATTGACCCATTAAACTTTCAATACGCCCACGCATTTCTCTTGCCGCTTTATTCGTAAAGGTAACGGCTAGTATGCTATGCGAGGCAATATGTTCGACTTCCATCAACCATGCGATGCGATGCACTAAGACGCGCGTTTTACCGCTTCCGGCACCAGCCAAAACCAGCATATCGGATGGCGGTGCGGCGACAGCATCGCGCTGTTTGTCATTCAAATCATCGAGAAGTCGGGAAACGTCCATAATACTGCAGCATGGTCAAATTAAATCGCGAGTATACCAGTTTATCTGTTAATTTATACAGCGGTTGAGATTTCAGCGGTGCAATCCATTGTACTCTTTCAAGAATTCCCTCTAGATTTTCTTACAGGCACTAAGTACAAAAGATAATCGTGTTTTTGTATCGCTGTATGATCTGTTCTTATTTACCAGCGGTAATCAAACCGACAAACATGCGCTTAGAAGAGAACATCATGCAATTTCGAGAATGGTACGACGCCCTGGCTAAACCTGACTGGACCCCTGATCCTGCATTTATTGGTATGATGTGGCAAATTTTGTACCCCATCATAATTGTTACTTTTGCTTGGGTTTTTATCCAAATTTGGCGCAAGAAATACCCTAAAGGTTTAGCGCTACCCTTTGCCATTAATTTAATTGCAAATCTAATTTTCACACCAATCCAGTTTGGCTTGCGTAATCTCGAACTAGCAACGCTTGATATTCTTGTTGTGTGGGGGACGATTGTATGGATGATCGTTGCGGTATGGCGACATAATAAATGGGTCGCTCTTGCGCAATTACCCTATTTAGCTTGGGTGTCGGTAGCGACGGTACTGCAAACAATGATCACAGTTATGAATTGGTAATGCGATAACCAGAACGCAAACGGTTTTAGTAGTCACAGGCTGGGTGATTAGCAATTGTATAAGTGGCTACCTGCCCTAACAACTGTTGCGTGGTTGGTGCAATTTCAAGACTCTCTACCGGCCGCACTAAATCGGCTGGATAATCGGTGATAACTTCAAACATGACTAGCGCGGTCAAAAAACTTCCGGCAAGTGCCGCATGGTTGCCATCAGAGGCATGCAGTTCAAGATCAGGTTGTATTTCCAATGCTCGCTCCCAAGCATAGCCAATAGGGGCCACACAAGCACCGCTTTGCGTCGCAATTTTAGCGTGGATGTTGTGTATGTAGTCGGTTTCAGCAGCACGTCCTACCTGTGCCCACTCTGGAAACATAATTGCCTGAGCAGAACTATTGTGTGCAAGCTGAACCAGATTTAGCGCGCCGTTGATGGGATACTCAGTCTGAAAGCTCTGTGAGTATTTTTGCGCTTGTAGGATCACATGTGTCCAAGGCTCTGCAGCCAAAGCTGCTAACGTTACAGAGGACCCTGCGTGGTCGCTTAAAAATTTAAATTGAGGGACGCGATACACGTAGGTACCGTGTTGCGGAAATTGCTGTTGGATCAACGTCTGTATCATCCCTGGCAAGTTGTTAGCAGCGGAGTGACTATTGCCCAGCATGATAACCCTAAAACCTGGTTGCAGCGTTTGCGATGCCGGTGGTGTAGGTGACGTTAAAGTCTCATTTTCGCTGCTAGCAGAACCCGCACCGCCGCCACAGCCGACTATCAACAAGACGATGAATCCGAGCCAAAGTCGCATTCTGATTATCCTCAACTTATTCTATTCAAGCTTAGATAAGCGGCAGTCTATTCACCATGCTCCTTGTCTCGTTGCCAGTGCGTTTTATCTCTTCTTTCTGGCGGGGGCTAGGTTGGAAAGTTTATCGTGATTAATCTGGTCGTATTGATTTATCAAGTAGTGTCCTTACATCTAATTCACTACCTCAAAGGGAACTCATCAAATGCTCAGCGAAGATATTGATACGCAATCATTTTGGCTAACCTTAAAACAGCAAGCGCAAACCACTGTTCAACAAGAGCCACTACTAGCCAGCTATGTGCACGCATGCATTTTGGCTCATCACAACTTCGAGAGCTCTTTGAGTTTTATTCTATCCAATAAACTCTCTGATAACGTGATGCCAGCGCTCGCGATACGTGAAGTTTTTGATGAGGCATACCTGCTATCACCGAATATTGTTGAGTCGGCCATGTGTGACAGTATCGCTATCGTCAATCGTGACCCTGCAGTAGATTCTTACCTTCCTGTCTTGATGTATTTTAAAGGTTTTCAGGCGGTGCAGGTTCATCGCTTAGCGCATTATTTGTGGCACAACGGACGGCATGATTTAGCCTTATTTTTACAGAGCCGTAATTCTGAAGTTTTTGGTGTTGATATTCATCCAGCAGCGAAAATTGGTAAGGGCGTGATGTTGGATCATGCAACGGGTATCGTCATTGGCGAAACAGCAGTGGTAGAAGATAACGTGTCAATCCTGCAAAACGTAACCTTAGGCGGTACTGGTAATCAGTCAGGCGACCGACATCCCAAAATCCGGGCCGGTGTGATGTTAGGATCTGGTGCTAAGATTTTGGGTAACATTGAAATTGGTAAAGGCAGTAAAGTGGGCGCTGGTAGCGTTGTCCTTAGCAATGTTCCCAGCGGGGTTACCGTAGTTGGCGTACCAGCTAAAATTGTAGGTAAACCTGATTGCTGTATGCCTTGTGATTCAATGAAGCAAAACGTATTAGAGGATAAAGAATAAATATTCTTTATCTTATCTGAAGTATTTGAACAAGCTCTTCCAAGTCTTTTAGTTGCACTGTAGGAAGAGCGCGTACGGGTTCATTGATTAAATTCATCTCGCGGTTACAGGCAAACCAGGCAGTTTGAAAACCTAATCGATGGGCGGCCCACACGTCTTTAACAAGATGATCGCCAACATGCAAAACCTCTTCGGCAGGCAAACCTAATTGCGCCAGTGCAGAGTAAAACATTGCTGGGTCGGGTTTCATAGGAGCATCAATGTTAGCTTGATATACCTGTTGAAAGAATTGCCCAATACCCACCTGCGTCAAATCGACATTGCCATTAGTGATAGCGATCAAAGGGGTGTTTTCGCTCAGCCTTTCCAATAAAGAATAAATATTCTTATTAACTTTAAAAGCGCTGCGTTGGGCGAAAAAGTGCGCCAAACCGCGATCGGCGACTTCAATTTGGTCTTGCTCAGCAAAGCCAGCCTGCCGCGCTAACGCTTGTAAGATCTTGTGGCGCAATACGCTCATATCAGAGGCCAAGCGCGGATCTTGCTTTACCAAAGCATTACGATGCCGCTGCCAATGCTCGTGTATTAAATCTGCAATCGGCGGGTATTCGTCGCGCAGAAAATTGGCTAATGCCTGTGTGGCGTGGCGTATAATTGGGCCGTTATCCCACAACGTATCATCTAAATCAAAAGAGAGAGCTTTGATTGGCGCGAGTGGTCGATAAAAAATCATGTGTCACCTTAGTTTTTTTTGCGCGCACGTGGGTGGGCTTTGTCGTAAACCGCGGCTAGATGCTGAAAGTCCAAGTGCGTATAGACTTGGGTTGTTGATAAATTGGCATGACCCAGTAATTCCTGCACAGCACGCAGATCACCACTCGACTCCAACATGTGGGTGGCAAATGAGTGGCGCAATTTGTGCGGATTTACTGCGCTATCTAGGCCTTGCTGCAGCGCGACGCGATTCAATCGATTAGCAACCTGCCGGTTGGAAATACGCTTTTGTTGCTTGCTTAAGAATACTGCTGATGCGTCAGGCATAGCAAAACTCGCCCTGACTTGCAGCCAACGTGCTAGTGCTTCTTGTGCTTTACGTCCGATGGGTAGAATACGCTGCTTTGCGCCTTTACCGGTCACTCTGAGTGTATTGTCTGCTTGAATATCCTGTAAATTTAGACCGGTTAATTCCGATAGACGTAATCCGCAGCCATAAAGTAATTCAAACATCGCAAGGTCACGTGTGAGCAATACATCATCTTGCTCAGCGCTATCTAACAAGCGCTGGGCTTCATCGACACTAAGTTGCTTTGGCAGTGGTTTTGGTAATTTAGGCGCTTGGACTCCATCACAGGGGTCACTGGTTAAAATATTTTTTTTAAGTAGATATTGGCAAAAGGTTCGCACTGCAGACAGTCGATTGGCGGTGCTTCGCGCCGATAATCCTGCTTTGCGGGCGCGCATTATGGCAGATTTAACATGCGCCGTTGAAAGCGCCTTAACGTTGTTACACTCGGCATCTGCCAGTAGTGCATTTACCTGTCGTTGATACTGCTCACAGGTGCGTTCTGAAAGTCCGCGCTGGGCTCGGATATACTGAATAAAATCATTCAAGTGCTGCTCGGTGCTCACAGCAACCATGGGTTAAAATCCGATGGCGTCGGGCAGTAAAATATTTAAAAACTGCTGTAGCTGGGTCAGTAATAACGTGTCCATATCAGGATTAAAGTGCCCAGGATCGTTGCTGCCCACAGCCAAAATGCCTAAGTCTTTGTCTGTGCCTAACCTTACTAGCACCACAGACTCAGCGGGTTGTTCATCAAACAACAATTGCTTCTCGTGTTGGCTCAGGCGGCCAAAGTAAAAAAGCTTATTCTTGAAATGTTTCTCAGTAAACAAGCGCTGATGCAATTCGGACATCGCATATGGACCAGCAAATGGCTTAACAGCAACTGCAGACAGTTTTAATTGGGTTAACATGACTTCTTCAAGGGTGTTTTGAATGTCACCGAAATCCTTGCACTGCCAGAGTTTTATATTGAGGTCCACGTAAACTCGATAGATGCGTTCATTTTGCTTAGCAATTGCAATTAGCTGATGGATTTTGCGGCTCAGCTGACGAACCTTATTACGTAGAATTTCACTCTGCTTTTCTACTAACGACACGCTGCCGTGTTGCTCGTGCGGAATCTCTAATTTTTCTAACAGTTCTGGGCAATGCGCAAAGAACGATGGGTTTTGTAACAAGTATGCGCGCACTTGCTCAGCGCTGAGCTGTTCTTCTTCGTGCGCATCAAGCGTTGCTATTGATGGTTGAGTGGCATCTTTCATAGCTGGAAATGCCCATCGTATATATGTTCTGCAGGCCCTGTCATTTTTAGTACGTTATCCTTACCTTGCCAGCGAATCTTCAAATTGCCACCGGGCAATTCAACTCGCACATCTTTACCTAATTTACCCTGAATTTGTCCTATTGCAACTGCTGCGCACGCGCCACTGCCACATGCCAATGTTTCACCAGTGCCACGCTCAAAAACACGCAATTTGATATGGCCACTATTCAGGATCTGCATAAAACCCACATTGACCCCTTCCGGAAATCGTTCATGCTGCTCCAGTAATGGCCCCAAGGTCGCTACATGCGCTGTATCTATATCGTCAACTTCCATGACACAATGAGGATTACCCATCGAAACTGCGCCACAAAATAAGGTATGGTCGTCGGCGCGAATGACATAAGTTTTCTCTTCTTTTTGCGCCATCATGGGTATCTCAGCCGGGGTGAAAATTGGCTTGCCCATATTAACCGTAACATTGCCATCGCGTTCGATGTAAAGAACCATGCGCCCTGCTTTGGTACTGACCACAATTTTATTGCGGTTGGTTAAGCCCTTAAGTTTTACAAATCGTGCGAAACAACGGGCGCCATTTCCACATTGCGAGACCTCGGTGCCGTCAGCATTGAATATTCGATAGTGAAAATCTTGGTCAGGGTCGTAGGGTGGTTCAACCATTAACAATTGATCAAAGCCGATACCGAAATTGCGATCTGCGAGCTTTTGGATCTTTTCTTTTGACAAAAATACATTCTGAGTGACGTTATCGATGACGACAAAGTCATTCCCCAGACCATGCATTTTTGAGAATTCTACAAGCATTAGCAGCGCATTATTATTTTCGTTATAGTTATAGTTTACGTAAGTTTATGCTCTCCTTTCCAGAGATCTTTTAGTTTTTCTCGTTCACGCACCAAATTAACCTTGTCTCCATCAATCATAACTTCGGCTGGACGGCAGCGACTATTGTAGTTTGAGGCCATAACAAAGCCGTAAGCGCCGGCGCTGCGAACGGCCAACAAATCCCCTTCAGCAATCGCTAATTCGCGTTCCTTACCGAGAAAATCGCCAGTTTCACATACCGGTCCAACAACATCATAGATATGCGTAGCAGCCTGTTTGTTTTCAATTGCCGGCACAATTTCTTGCCAAGCGGAATAGAGAGCAGGGCGCAATAGGTCGTTCATAGCGGCATCGACAATGGCGAAGTTCTTTTCTTCACCGGCTTTTATAAACTCGACATGAGTGAGCAAAATACCCGCATTACCACTGATTGCTCGGCCCGGCTCTAAAATTAACATCAAGTCTTCACGCCCGGATAATTGCTCGGCCATAGCGGCAGCATAATCATTTGGATGTGGAGGCTCCTCATTGCGATAACGCACGCCTAAACCGCCCCCAACATCTAAATGTTTGATCTTGATACCTAACTCAGCAAGTTCATCAATAAGAATGAGTAAACGCGAGAGCGCATCGACAAATGGCGTTAGGTCAGTGAGTTGAGAACCAATATGGCAATCCATCCCAACAACTTCAAGATGGCTCAAACTCGCAGCTAACTGATAGACCTCTTTGGCTCGCTCGCGTGCGATCCCGAATTTATTGGCTTTCAGTCCGGTGGAGATATACGGATGAGTTTTGGCATCGACATCAGGATTGATGCGTAATGAAATTCGTGCCGAAACCCCCATTTCTGCGGCGACACTGTTAATCCGATGTAATTCACTTTCGGACTCGACGTTAAAGCACAAGATCCCTTGCATTAGGGCGTAGCGGATCTCCTCCACAGTTTTACCGACGCCACTGAATACCACTTTAGCCGGATCGCCACCGGCTTCAATGACTCTAGCTAGTTCTCCACCGGAAACAATGTCAAAGCCTGAACCGAGTTTGGCGAGCACGCTAAGCACACCTAAATTTGAGTTAGCTTTTACTGCATAGCACACTAAGTGGGGATGCTTTCCAACGGCATTATCGAAGGCATGCCAGTGGCGCTCAAGGGTTTTACGTGAATACACATAACAGGGTGTGCCAAAATCAGCAGCAATCTGTTCTACCGGCACTTCTTCAGCATATAGAGCGCCATTTTTGTAATTAAAATAATCCATTAGGGTTGCTCTTTTACTTCTGTTTCTGGCGTCTCTTCAGGGGCCGATTGTTGATTACTTTGCGTGGGCTCGGGAAGGTATAGTGCCCCTCTATACCCACAGCCGGCAGCGGCTAGTGTCCATGCGACTAACGCAAAGATAAGAACGAAATGTTTTTTAGTTTTCACAGGCTCTATGCGATGAACTCCAATTGTGCCGATATCATCGCATCGACACTTTAAAAAGCAAGTGCCATTAATCGCTGACGGGTTTGTTCAGGGAACTTTACTTGTTTCCACAGGGAATCACAGAGTTTGTTGGTACTGTCCCAATCTTGCTTAGTGATCCAGTCAATTAGCAGATGAGGATCATGCGGGAAGTCGATGGGTTCAATCGATGGCATGGCCAGCCATTCCTCTACTGCATCAGTATCCAATTGATACATCACTTCGCATAACGCGAGCTGTTTCAAAGTGTGGGCATTAGACAGTTGTTCGAATTGACCGGCAAGGGGTTTGATCAACAACTTCTTACCCAACTTCAGCGCTTCACTCGACAACTCAAAACCTGCATTAGCGATAACGCCTTCAGATTGTTTTAATTGGCGCTGGAAGGGCTCGACCGCGGTTGGGTGCCAGGTAATGTGGCCCTGTTTTTTGACTTCCTGCACGGTTGGGTGAAAACAGGTGAAGGAAACCTCACTCAAAGGTTCAAGCGTGGCTTCTATATCATCGGTTGCTTCAAAAGGTAGGTAGACTAAATAGCCATCTAGTCCGTTGTCACCGTTTGTCACGTCATGAATAAATGGCGGTAAAATGGTTTGACCAAAGTGATACCAATGCACGCCAAGCTTTATGTCTGCAGGAGCAAAACTACGCATAATAACTTGATCAATAAAGGTTGCTCCCGTTTTCGGAGCGCCTAAGTTGAACGCTGCTTGATGACTGATTGACATTGAGGGCACACCACAGCTTTTGGCAGCCCATGCAGTGATGGGTTCAAAATCATTAATCAAAAGATCGTAGCTGGACAAATCAAGCTGCTTAATATCTTTAATTAAGCGACATGGTTGCGCATTCTTAAGCGTTTGAAGATGGTTAACGCGACCGTTCTTAGTGGCGAAACTCAAGCCTGGGAAACTTTTAAATTCGCCAAATGCTTGCATATCAAAGTACTGCTGCCGCGGTCGACCGCTAAAAAAGTAGTCTACTTCTACATCGCTTCTCTCAGCGAACGCTTGTGCCATTATGCGGGCCCGGGTGATATGCCCATTGCCAGTGCCCTGCACTCCATATGCGATTCTCATACTTCGACTACGCCATTACTAAAAGACTGAATAAGCCAACACTGGTGCCCAATACAGCGCCAGCAAGAATATCGCTGGGGTAATGTACGCCTAAGAGTACACGTGACAAACCAATGAGCCCGGCCCATAGAATGGCCAGCCCAGCGATGGGTGGGTAAAAATAACTTAATATTGTCGCCATCAAAAACGCGGCGGCAGTGTGTCCGGATGGCAGACTAAACTTATCAGCAGGTTTGATGTGCGCGTTGAAATCGCTAAGTAAATCCGCGGGTCTTGGGCGTTTCAACCACTTCTTTAGGAGTAAAAACAGAGGCAATTCGAATGCATAGGCAAGTAAACCAACGTAGATAAACAGTTCACCATGGACAGGATCATAAAACCAGAGCAGTGCAGCAATAAGGAGATACAGATACCCGTCCCCCGTTTTTGAAACAAAAAGAATGCGTCGCATGCCGATGCTACTGCTGGCATTGAATATCCAGAAAAATAAGCGCCGATCTTGCTCAAGTAACCCCTTCATTCGCATTGCGTCATACTCTTAGCAATAACCTTATGGGCAACATAGTTAACTTGAGTGACATAATTGTGACGCTTTGACGACGTGTTGATGACAATGCTGTGTGCGAAACTGGCGCTGAATAACAACTCGATGCTAGACTGCAAAAGAGCCAATCAAAGGTGTATCTAAGGAACAACCATGGAATACAACACATCCGAGCTTTGTGACCTATTTGCGGACAGCGTAGATGTTGTTGAGCCAATTTTTTCTAGCTATGGGGGGCGCTTGTCTTTTGGCGGCGAGATTACCACGATCAAATGCTATGAAGATAAAGGCTTGATTGACCGAGTGATTGCAGAAAATGGCGAAGGCAAGGTTTTGCTTATTGACGGTGGTGGCTCATTGCGCCGAGCACTCGTCGATGCGGGAGTAGCGCAGCTGGCAGTGGAAAACCAATGGGAAGGTATCATCTGTTATGGCAGTGTGAGAGATGTAGATACCCTTGAGGATCTTGATCTTGGCATCCTTGCAGTTGGCAGTATTCCAGTTTTAGCGGATGATGAACAAACTGGTGATGTTGACGTGGCTGTAAATTTCGCAGGAGTGACCTTCCTGCCTGAGGATCACATCTATGCTGATAGTACAGGCGTGATCTTGTCTCCGGAACCACTGGACGTAGACTAACGCAAACGGCGATATGACTACGCTAGTATACACACTCAGGCTTGCATGAGAGCAATGCCTTTGTTGGCATTGCTCCACTCACAAAAATTGCGCAAGATTTTATTGTCCTGCCGTTTGCTCAGCAAAAACCTCATTTAGATAAGCCGCAATCCGCACTCCTGCTTGTTGCAGTCTTAGCTTCGCCGTCGGGATGTGCTGGTATAGATAATTCCAAGACAAGTTATTGGCGTCTTCAGGATACAGTCCGTCACGATATTGTGTTGACTCTGCAATCCAGGTCGCTGGGTTACTATCCCACCATGCTTGTACATTTTCCGCTGATATTTTTGCGCCTAACCACTCAGACCATTCGGTATAGGACAGTTGGCGTTGGTCTAGCAACCCGGAATCCCAAACTCGGTGCAAGTTCGAATCTTCCCAAAAGAAGCGTACCTTTACGTCGTTACCACCGCGATCTGTGCCATTGCCGGCATGCAGCGGTTGATGCAAGTCACCGATAATGTGCACGATAAACCTCAGGGCTAACTGCTTGTCTGCCAGACTTGCGTCGCTATCCAACAACGTTTGGCGAAATTTTGCTAATGCGGTAACACTGTCGCCTTGCTCTGGAGCTCCGACTTCATGATAGTGTTTGCCTTCTGGCACAGTTACATAATGATACGGGCCTGCAACCTTTTGCCAAAAATCAGCGGGATTCGAACGTTGCTCATCGGCATAGGTTGAGGCTTCAGCAAGTGTTTCGTTAGGTAGCAACGCCGTAATAGCTGCTTTGGCTTCTGATGATAAGTAGCTTTCAGCAATTTTACCGGTAACGCGATGCCCTGTTTGTCCCCAAGCGAATGCTTCGGCACTGACCAGAGATAATCCAGCAACTACTGATAAAAGAACATTTAGTCTCATTTATTAATCCTCTTTTCGCTGCGGCGAGTAGCCCCAGCGGTCGACTAAGGTTTGTGAAATTTGTAGATGATCCAGAATTCGTGCAACAACAAAGTCAACCAGATCACTGATACTTTTGGGTTGATGATAAAAGCCAGGCGCAGCCGGCATCACGGTAACGCCGAGATTACTCAACGTCAGCATATTTTGCAGGTGAATAGAAGATAGTGGCATTTCCCTTGGCACAATAATCAGTTGACCTTTTTCTTTAATTACAACGTCGGCTGCACGTTCAATCAAATTATCGCATCCACCACGCGCAATGGCCGAGAGGGTTCCGGTGCTGCAGGGGCAAATGACCATCTGTTTTGGCGCAGCCGAGCCTGAAGCGACCGGTGAAAACCAATCTTCTTTGCCACAATAAACAATTTGCCCTTCAGCTGCTCTGAGTTTCTCACTAAACCAAGCCGAAGCTTTATCTTTGCCGCTGGGAATTTGCATGCCTTCTTCAGTTGCAAACACCACCTTGGCTGCCGCCGAGACTAACAAATAGACTTGATAATCGGCTGCAATCAACTGTTCTAGTAGGCGCAACGCATAAGGAGCTCCGGAGGCGCCAGTTATTGCGAGAGTGATTTGTTTAGGCGTATTGTTCGCTTGTATCACTGTACTTTTCCAAGTTGGGTTAATAGCTTACCGTGGATCCCTTCAAATCCGCCGTTACTCATTACCAGAATATGTTGGTTTGGTATGTTTAAAGCATCGGGGTTGCCAAGCGGTGCGTCCGCGACTTGATGCTCATTACGCACCAGTTCAGCAACCAGTTCATCTACACTACTAAAAACGTGAACTGGGCATCGGCTCGCTGCTTTAACCTCTGCAATTGACCAAGTAACCGTGTCGGGAATGTAAATGAAAACTTCATCCGCCATTGACCACGCATCGGCTAACAAGTCTTTATGGATACCCATCTTCATTGTATTCGAGCGTGGCTCCAGAACAGCGATGATGCGCTCTGTTCCTACACGTTGGCGCAGTCCTTCAAGAGTGGTCTTGATCGCAGTTGGGTGGTGAGCAAAATCATCATACACCGTGGTGTGGCCAACTTGCCCCTTAACTTCCATGCGGCGTTTGACGTTTTGAAAACTGTTCAAAGCTGCTATTGCATCATCGATTTTAACGCCAGCATGATGAGCTGCTGCAATCGCCATAACGCCGTTAACAACATTATGTAGACCAATTAGCGACCAATCGACCACGCCCTGGGCTTTGCCGTGATGCAGAATTTCAAATAAGCTACCATCGGCTTGCAGTAAGTTGTAGGTCCATTCACTGCCAAGCGCTTGCTGCTCACTCCAACACCCCTGTTGTAACACTGACTGCAGATTTTCATCCTCTTGCGGTGAAATGATCAAGCCATTACCGGGGACACTGCGCACCAAGTGGTGAAACTGACGTTGAATAGCGGCTAAGTCGTCAAAAATATCGGCATGATCAAATTCTAGATTATTAAGAACAAGCGTTCTTGGACGATAATGAACAAACTTGGAACGCTTATCAAAAAATGCGCTGTCGTATTCATCGGCCTCTATTACAAAAAACGGGCTTGAGCCGATACGCGCAGAAATCCCGAAGTTCTGCGGGATACCCCCAATGAGAAAGCCGGGATTCAAGCCCACATGATCGAGTATCCAAGCCAGCATACTTGTTGTAGTGGTCTTGCCGTGGGTACCCGCGACGGCGAGTACCCAGCGATCGTTCAGCAAGTTGTCGAGTAGCCATTGTGGACCACTGGTGTAGGGTAAGTTTCGATTGAGTACATATTCAACCGCGGGATTGCCACGCGCCATGGCATTACCGATAATGACCATATCCGGAGCAGGTTCGAACTGACTGGTATCGTACCCTTCGGTGAGTTTGATACCCAGATCTTCCAATTGCGTTGACATGGGAGGGTAAACATTGCGGTCAGAGCCAGTGACTTCGTGACCTAAAGCTTTGGCAATCGCAGCAATACCACCCATGAAACTGCCACAAATGCCCAGAATGTGTACGTGCATACGCGAATGATTAGATTATGTTTACTGTTGACTATGGCATCACTGTATCAAATGCAGCTGGTAACGAATAACAGTTTTAACAATTTTGCTAACAAGGGTACAATTATTCGCCAGTGGCACACCTATACAATAATAATGAGTGCCTGTTTTATTGGCCGTGTAACATGAACCCACTGTCAAAAACCAACCCCTACAGAAAAAATAAGGCTTACAGTCAGAATGAAACGACTTAATTCACAATTGCAAAACGACGGTGCACCACTCGAACTTATCCTATTAATTCGAACCTTACTGGCAGGTTGTAAAGAAATCTCCTTCCGGGTTAGTCAGGGGGCGCTTGCCGGCGTGCTGGGTTCGACTTTGAGTGAAAACGTGCAAGGTGAAAAACAAAAGAAACTGGATGTGATTTCTAATCAGATTTTAAAAGATACCTTACGTGAATCCGGTTATGTAAAGGCGATTTCTTCTGAGGAAGAAGATAACGTTGTGCCCTGTAATCCAGAAGGGAAGTACCTAGTTAGTTTTGACCCTCTGGACGGCTCTTCTAATACTGAGATCAATAGCCTCATTGGGACTATTTTCTCCATTACACACGCTCCGCAGTGGATGGAGCCTGATGATCCTTCGGCTTTCCTTCAGCCAGGCACACAAATGGTCGCAGCCGGTTATGTTTTGTATGGTCCATCCACAATGCTCGCAATGACCACGGGCCGAGGCACTCACTTGTATACCCTGGATAAGACCCATGGCGGGTTCTTGGTCACTCAGGCCAACGTAAGAGTGCCAGAAGAAACCAGTGAGTTTGCCATAAACACATCTAACCAACGTCATTGGGAAGAACCTATTCAACGTTACGTGGCTGATTTGATCGCGGGCTCTGAGGGGCCGCGCAAGAAAGACTACAATATGCGCTGGGTTGCCGCGATGGTGGGCGACATTCATCGCGTACTTTGTCGTGGCGGTATCTTTGCTTACCCATTTGATAAGCGCAACCCCGCCAAGCCAGGTAAACTCCGTCTGTTGTATGAAGCCAATCCAATGGCGTTTTTGATGGAACAAGCAGGAGGTTTGGCGGATACAGGCGCTGGCCGCATCATGGAGGTGATGCCTTCTGAAATCCATCAACGGGTTCCCACTTTGTTAGGCTCTAAAAAAGAAGTCGAGGCCTGTTTGAGCTATTACCAGAAGTAAGGCCAAACGTATCCGGGGCGAGCGCTTAATGAACTCGCCCAGAGGGCTTCATTCACTCATGCGACAAACGTCGTAAGTGATGTCAATTGAGTGATAAATCCGTATAATCAGCGGCAAAAATTTTTATCGATTAATGTAAAGGAAACTCTTATGAGCTTGAACGCGATCCCTGCGGGCAAAAAATTACCTGATGAAGTTAATGTAATCATCGAAATTCCAGCGCACTCTGATCCAGTTAAGTACGAGGTAGACAAAGACTCTGGTGCATTGTTTGTAGACCGCTTCATGGCAACTTGTATGCATTACCCAACAAACTATGGGTATGTTCCGCATACATTATCTGATGATGGTGACCCGGTAGACGTATTAGTTATCACGCCATTTCCATTGTTGTCTGGCTCAGTGATTGCCGTGCGCCCAATTGGCGTGCTAAAGATGACAGACGAGTCGGGTGAAGATGCAAAAGTGCTAGCAGTACCCGTTGATAAGTTATCAACCATGTACCGCAACGTACAAAAAATCGAAGATGTTGAGCCTTTGTTGCTGAAGCAAATCGAGCATTTCTTCGCCCACTATAAAGATTTAGAGCCGAATAAATGGGTTAAAATCGAAGGTTGGGAAGGCGTTGATGCGGCGAAACAAGAAATCACTTCAAGCGTTGAGCGTTATCAACAGGAAGGATAATAACCTTCGCTGAATAGATTGCTAAAGGGCCCCAAAGTGGGCTCTTTTTGGTTTTGCGAAGTAGAAATTTACACCACTCGATTTTTAATTGTGAGGAACTGATACACACATGAGACGCATGATTGTAATGCTAATGGTATTAACTGCATTCACAGCAAACGCATCAGAATTCAAGGAATTATTCTGGGAAGACATGGCACCAGCTGATTTTGAGATCCCAGAAGTTCCGGTTACCCATGATGGCAGTATGACCCAAGCGATGCCGAATGCCCCGGTGATTGAAGAGCTCAATGGCAAGAAGGTGAAAATTCCTGGTTTCATTGTGCCGCTGGAAGGGACCGCCGATCTGACTACTGAATTTCTCCTAGTGCCCTACTTTGGGGCTTGCATTCATGTTCCTCCTCCGCCCTCAAATCAAATAGTTTATGTAAAATTTGGCGAAGGTGTGCCGATAGATAACCTATACGATGCCGTGTGGGTGTCGGGTGAATTGTCGACCCAAGGCTGGACCGGTGATATAGCCTCTGTAGGCTATACTTTAGCGGGGGTCAGTGTAGAGCCATTTGATGGTTAACACTTGTCTAACAATTAGCCTATACTGAGGTTGCCAACGAATTATTGGCTGACGATAGAAGGGTAGTTATGAATTTCTTAGCACGTATGTCAATTGCACAAAAACTATACTTGATCCCTTTGATCGGATCAGTGTTGTTTGTGGTTTATTTGATCATTACTTATAACACTGCGTCCAACAATGTCGATTTGCTTGATGATGCCAAGGATGTCCAGTTTCCTGCGTTGATTGACTCGCGTGAAGCGCTCGTCAATATGGAGAAGGTTAAAGACACCTTGAGCGCAGCAGTAACGACGGGTGATGAGGAATCACTAGAGCGAGCAGAAGAGTTTGCTGCAATTACCCAAGCTAAGTTGTCAGACATTGGTAAAGTCGATCCGACGTTGCGCGCAGAGTCTTCACAAATTTTAAACCTCTTTAATGATTACTACGAGACTGCGTTTTCAGTGAGCCAGTCGATGGTTGACGGGACTGCAGACTTTTCCAAGCTCGCGCAGCAGTCGCAAGAGATGAATGACGCATTTGATGCCGCCACGTCGCAGTTAGACAGTTTTAGTGACAAACGGTTAAAGACCTTCCAAAACGCGATTGAAGAAAGTAATGACAGCGCTCAGTCCTTGATATATATCGGCTTAGTTATGGGCGTAGGCACCACCCTACTGCTGTTCGCTACTGCATTACCGGTGGTTACTTCATTACGCAGCAGTATTGTCGACGTGGTTAAATCACTGAAAGATATTGCCCAGGAAGATGGTGACCTTACCGTCCGTATCGAAACGAAAAATAAAGACGAAATCGGAGACTTGGTTTATTGGTTTAATCAGTTCGTGACTAAACTCCAAAATGTGGTTCGCGAAATTTGCGAGTCATCCATGCCGTTGGCTGATTTGGCTAACAACCTGAACCAAGTGTCGGATCAGACCCAAACTACGATTTCTGCTCAGCAGCGCTCGGCGGCAGATGCGAAAACCGCGGTTGATAATATGACCATGAGCGTTAATTCAGTAGCCACCAGTGCTGCCGAGGCCGCTGAGGCAGCGACCAATGCCTCCACTGCTGCAAGCGATGGTCAGCGGGTGGTAAATTCAACTGTTAACAGTATTCAAACATTAGCAGATAGCGTAGAAGAAACCGCCGAAGTTATCCGTAAACTTGAAGCAGACTCGAATCAGGTTGGCGTTGTTCTGGATGTAATCAAGGGTATTGCTGAGCAAACCAACCTATTGGCCCTGAATGCAGCGATCGAAGCGGCGCGTGCCGGTGAACAAGGCCGCGGTTTTGCGGTAGTCGCTGATGAAGTAAGAACCTTGGCATCGCGAACGCAAAAATCCACTGAAGAAATTCAAGCTACGATTGAACAATTACAAACGGCTGCTCGCTCAGCGGTGACCGTAATGGGTAAAGGAACTGAGCAAGCCTCGGTGAGTGTTGACGAGGCTAATAAGGCAGGTCAAAGCTTAGCGGTTATCAATGAAACTATTGCTAAGATTACGCAAATGAATGATTTAATTGCGAATTCAACAGGCGAGCAACAGGCGGTTGCTGACAGCATCAGTGCGAATGTTGATGATATAAATAGTCGCACCCATGATACTGCCCGTAGTTCTAGCCAACTGGGAGAAGTGAGCCAAGAACTGGCACAATTATCCCAAGAGTTTATTCGTATCATGGGGCAGTTTAAGTACTAGCAAGCATGCTACGAAAAGGATTGATCGAAAGCCGGCTTGTGCCGGCTTTCTTGTCTCTACGATTGAGTAACGTCGGACATCCAAAGCATGTGCTTGTACTTCAATGTTTACGCTAGAATGAAGATGCGCTCTAGCCACGTGCGCGAGTGACGGTGTTATCGATTTTTGCCATCTGATTTGTTGTTCATCGCGCAAGCTCAGAACCAGTTGCTATACTCAATACGGTATCTGTTGGAGTTATGTCAATGTCGCTGAAGAAATCGTTGCTTTTAAGCCTACTTATCTTGGTTGCACCACTCAATCAAGCCGAAGAGTTGAAGCTTGGTTCACCGTATTTTCCACCGTATGTTTATTTTGATATTGATGGAGAGCTAGCCGGACTTTGGATGACGCAGTTAACCCCTGTACTAGAGTCTGCGGGCATTACTTACAATGCCGTACATATTCCCATTAAGCGTTTTTATTCTTCAGCCGCGACCGGCAAAATTGATTTGTTCGCCATGCCGAAGGGGCGAGCCGGATTGGAGAATGTACTTTTTAGCCAACAACCTTTCTCACATTTTGATTTACGTGCATTTTGGTTGGATGGCAAGCAAGGCATTACCTCAACCGCAGAGCTTGCTGAACAAAAAGTAGCGTTAATTAAGGGATATACGTACGGCGGTGTGCTGCAAAATGACCTAACGGCAGAAGCAAGAACTAACTTTGTTATTGCAGATAATCAAAATACCGCCCTGCAAATGCTGATCAACCATGAGGTTGATTACGTATTGGGGTACTGGGCAATAATGACGCACTTGCAGGAGTCTTACCCGAATATGCAGATTAACAATATGAAAATCGCGGAGCTACCCATTTACCTCGCCATACACAAAAACGTAGAGGGTGCTGAGGAGCTTATGCAGCGCTTTGATGCCGCCATGCAATAACGATTGGTGTGCGATAAAACGATGGTTGAGCGTTTACCTTTATATAAAAAGTTAACTGTGTTGTTTCGTGTAGAACCCGGATGTTTGGGGCCTCAAGGTGCTGATCATGTTGAGGATTTTTGTGTTTATGTGCGTACGCAATTAAAAACCTTTGAAAGTGGTATCGTGCGCTGGGTTATTAAGCCACGCTATGACAAAAGTCTTCCCGAAATTGAATATTCGCTGCAACAACAGCCCGCTGATGAACTAGCGGTTAAGGCCTTTTTTGCTGAAGTGGGTAAATCCATGCAGGATTTTGAGGAAGCGCTTGAAGAAAAGTTGGCTGAATCAGTTGAAGAGTTTTTTGAACGTTAAGTGGCATTTGGTGACCATCGCTGATATGAATATCTGGTCAATCGGCGCGGTTTTCAGTAGACTCTGCGCGTTATGAGATCGTTTATCGCGTTTTTTTGCATACTTGCTTTGAGTTTCTCTGCTATTGGCGGCGGCTTGAGTGTGGATGTTGCTCATGGTGAGCATGCATCAATCGCTGCAATGCACGGCAACGCGGCATGTGACCAACATGCAGTCGACAACATGCAATCCAGCAGCAATCATGACTGCTGCGATAAAGACAAATCCAGTAGTATGGCCAGTAGTTGTGATGAACAGTGTCAAACTTGCTGCAATGACATCAATACCAGTCACTTAGCAATTTTAACCACAGCCTATGGAATAGGGAGTGACGCCACCCCCATAAAACTGGCCACCATTACTAAACTCCCTGAGGCCCCTCATCGCGAGCCCGTTATTCCTCCTATTATCTGAACAATAGACTAGCTCACTGGCGTCATGCGGACCCTCAGGTGCGCTTAAATAACTGATCTCTTGAATGATTAGTCAATGCCGAACGAGCAATCAGCAGCAGATTTATAGACATTGCGGCGCTACTATCGTGTCGCAACGACAATAAAAAACGCAATAACAAAATAACGATAACCTAGGATTTGATATTTATGTTGTTGCAAACATTGCCACCGATCGTTGGATCTGTGGTGAGGTAAAAATCAGCAACTACCAGCTTGCTGAGTACTACCTCAAATAATGGAGGCTATTGTGAAAACGATTTTAGGCGTATTGCTCGCCGTATTTATTGGTACCGCAGCGCTCTCAGTAAGTGCACAATCGGGTGATGTTCTAGACCATTCTGTACATGCAGAAAACGAACGTTACGTTTGTCCGATGCACAGCCACATCGTGAAAGATCATCCAGGTACTTGCCCAATCTGTGGTATGGATCTGGTATTGCGCAAGCAAAAGCCCACAGAAAGCCTTGATGTTTCGGTAAGTGGCGGCATGCAACAAGCCATGGCACTGACAACCGAAACTGCAGATATCAGTAAACTATGGCGCTTTATCTATACCTACGGTTCGGTTCAGTTTGATGAAACCAGTCTGCAGCATATTCATCCCAGAGCCTCGGGCTGGATTGAGAAACTTACCGTCAATTCGCTTGGGCAACAGGTACGCAAAGGTGAACTGCTATACGAACTGTATGCACCAGATTTACTGGTAGCCCAAGAAGACTTTTTATTGCTGTTGTCCTCACAAGCGAAGAATAAGCCGCTGCTAGAGCGCAGTAAGCGTCGTCTCAGTTTACTTGGAATAGATCAAAAGCTCATTGAGCAACTCGAGCAAACCCGCCAAGTTCGTTATCAAGTTCCGTATTATGCCGAGCAGGATGGGATCGTTTCTGCGTTGGATGTGCGCGAGGGGATGTATATTGAACCCGGGGTCAGCATAATGACGGTGGCTGATCTCTCCAAGGTGTGGGTGATAGCAGATGTTTTTGAGCATCAAATGGATTGGGTGAAAACCGGCAAAGCCATTGAAATTGATATCCCCGCGCTGGATCTGTACAAGCTCGAAGGTAGCGTTGAATTTATCTATCCGACTTTGGATCCGGTCACGCGGACATTACAGGTCAGGTTGGTATTGGATAATCCCGATCAACAATTGAAGCCTGATATGTTGGCTACGGTGCGGATCTACGCCGGACCCAAAGAAACCTTGAATATTCCGGTTGATGCACTGATCCAAACGGAAAAGCATAATCGGGTTTTTGTGCAGGTGGATGACGGTACCTTTCAGCGTCGCGATGTTGAGGTTGGTATTGTAACGCACGGCCGCGCTGAAATTTTAGCTGGGCTAGAGGTTGGTGAACGGGTTGTTACGGCGGGGCAATTCCTACTGGATGCCGAAGCCAATCTGAATAATGTGGCGACGCGTAATAGCACGCCCGCATCGCAGCATCAGCACTAGGAGGCGCTAATGTTGACACAGATAATAACCGCCTGTGCACGTTGGCCGTTGCTGGTGTTGCTGGTCGCTGGGCTTGGTTTAGCCGCCGGCTACCGCGCAATGTTGCAAACGCCGGTCGATGCCATACCCGATCTCAGCGATGTGCAAGTCATTGTTAAAGTGAACTATCCCGGTCAGGCACCGGACCTGGTTGAGCAACAAGTCACGTATCCGTTATCGACTATTTTAATGTCGGTGCCGGGCAGTCAGACAGTGCGAGGGTATTCATTTTTCGGTGACGCCTACCTTTATGTCATTTTTGATGAAGACACTGATTTGTATTGGGCACGTGCCAGAGTATTAGAGTATTTAAATCAAGCGCAAAGTGAATTACCAATGGGTACATCCATTGAGCTAGGACCGGACGCGTCAGGCGTGGGGTGGATTTTTCAATATATCTTGCGTGATAGTTCTGGCACCCAGAATCTTGCTGATCTAACCCGCTTACAAGACTGGTTTATCCGCCAAGAACTACAATCGGTTCCTGGCGTGAGCGAAATTGCCAAAGTCGGTGGTATGGTGCAAACCTATCAAGTAGTGATAGACCCGCTGAAGCTGGTTAACTATCAGCTCACTCTGGCGCAAGTGCGCAGTGCCATTGTAGCCGCCAACAATGACGTAGGGGGCTCGGTTATTGAATTAGGTGAAGCCGAGTACATGGTACGCAGCAAGGGTTATCTAACTTCACTAAACGACTTTTCTACTATTCCGCTAGGCATTGAGAATGCACTTGGCACTCCGCTGCAGTTAAAAGATGTAGCTACGGTGCGTTTAGGGCCGCAAACCCGCCGTGGCGTTGCGGATTGGAATGGCGAGGGTGAAGTTGTCGGCGGAATCGTGGTTATGCGCGATGGTGAGAATGCGTTGGCGGTGATCGACGCAATTAAAGCTAAAATTGAGCAGCTAAAGCCAGCACTGCCGCCAGGAGTAACCATCGAAACGGCCTATGATAGGACTGGATTGATCACGCGTGCTATTGAGTTCTTGCAAGAAAAGTTAGTGCAAGAAATGTTGGTTGTTATTGTGGTGTGTGGCTTGTTCTTATTGCATGTCCGCGCCACGTTAATCGTCGCATTATGCTTGCCCAGCGCCTTGCTTCTGGGATTTGCTCTGATGCGCATGCTCGATATTAACGCCAATTTGATGTCATTGGGCGGTATCGCCATTGCAATCGGCGCCTTGGTCGATGCTGCCATTGTGATGGTTGAGAATGTTCAAAAGCATCAGGAGGAGGCTCGCAAACACACGAGAACGATTGAGCACATGGAGCTAGTGAAGAAGGCCTGTACTGAAGTCGGCCCGGCATTATTTTTCTCACTGCTGATCATCACCTTGAGTTTTATTCCTATTTTTGCTCTTGAAGGGCAAGAAGGGCGCTTATTCTCGCCACTCGCCTATACCAAGACCTTCGTTATGGCAGCAGCGGCGTTATTGTCCATTACCCTGGTACCGGCGTTGGTGGTGTTGTTGTTAAAAGGTAGGGTGCCAGAAGAAGATAAAAACTGGTTAAACCGCGGGTTAAAAGCCATGTATCGCCCGTTTCTAAATGTGGCTTTACGCTGGCCTTGGTTGGTGGTGGTATTGGCCATAGGGTTAGGCGCATCAGCAATCTATCCATGGCAGAAATTGGGTAGTGAGTTTATGCCAACCTTTGACGAAGGTGACCTGCTGTACATGCCGACCACACTGCCTGGAGTATCGATTCAGGAAGCGGGGCAGATATTGCAGCAAACGGACCGTTTAATAAAAACGATTCCCGAAGTGAAAACCGTGTTCGGCAAAGTGGGGCGAGCAGAGACGGCTACCGATCCAGCACCGCTAACTATGATCGAAACGACTATTCAATTGCACCCCAAGGCGGATTGGCGAGTGGGCGTGACCTTGGATGACATCATTGCTGAATTGGACAACACCGTGCAATTCCCTGGCCTCACCAATGCTTGGGTACAACCGATTAAAACCCGCATTGATATGCTGAGCACCGGAGTGAAAACCCCTGTTGGGATAAAGCTTTCCGGCGACAGTTTGGCTGACATCTCGGAGGCCACTACACGAATAGAGCGGGTGATAAGTGAGATCAATGGAACGTCATCGGTTATCGGTGAGCGTCCGCTATCTGGCCGTTATCTGGATATAACGCCGGACCGTTTTGCTGCCAGTCGCTACGGACTTACCGTTGAAGATATTCAAGATGTGGTACGTTCAGCCATTGGTGGTGCCATCGTCGCAACATCAGTGCAAGGTACAGAGCGCTTTCCGATCAATGTGCGATATCCACGCAGTTATCGAACTGACCTGCAATCCATTAAAACATTGCCATTCGCCAGCCCAACAGGGGCATGGGTGACCCTTGAACAAGTAGCGGATATTCGTATCAGTGACGGGCCGTCCATGATCAAGTCAGAGAACGCCAGAACCATCGGTTGGGTATTTATAGATTTGGAGCCGCAAGTTGTTATGGGCGACTATGTGAAGCAGGTGAAAGAAGCCTTGGCGACCGTTGAATTGCCGCAAAAGGTCACTTGGAGTATCGCTGGGCAATATGAATATCAACAGCGGGTGGCTGATAAGTTAATGTGGATAGTACCAGCAACGTTAGTGATTATATTCGTGCTGCTGCAATTATTGTTTAAGCAAACTTGGCAAGCACTTTTGGTAATGGCGACACTGCCGATTGCCTTAGCTGGCTCTTTATGGATGGTGTATTGGCTGGACTTTCAGTTATCGGTGGCATTGGCGGTTGGGATGATCGCTTTGGCTGGTGTAGCAGCCGAGTTTGGTGTGGTGATGTTACTGTATTTAAACAATAGCTGGGCGCAACAACCTGGCAGTGCCAAAGATAAGATCCGCCATGGTGCCCTGCAGCGAGTGCGGCCAAAAGCTATCACCGTATTGACCATTATCGCAGGCTTAATTCCAATTATGTTGGGTGACGGCAGTGGTAGCGAAATAATGCAGCGCATCGCTGCACCCATGTTAGGCGGAATGCTGGTCAGTCCGTTGCTATCAATGCTCGTGATCCCTGCAGTTTTTTGGCTGCTAAAACGAGGAACTGTAGATAAACCGTAGTTTCAATCAACAAAGTCAGGAGGGCAAAGCCCTCCTGATTGATCACTGTCCGGCAGTGTAGATATTTTCTGCGCGGTTAAATAGCATCCACGATGTCAGAATGTATTTGTCGTTGGAGATTGGCATACACCCGCGATGGGTATGGGTGAAGTAGGCTGGCGCAATCACCATACGCCCGGTTTGTGGCTGAATGGACTTATTCTGATAAATAAAGTCAGTAGTTCCGCCTTCGTCCACATCGTTGAGGTAATACATAAACAACAAATTGCGGTGCAAGGCTTCATTGTGCCCTTGTTGTGGATAGACTTCAGAATGCCAGTAAGGATATCCCCCGTCTCCCACCTTATAGTGCTGGGCATTCACCTCACCTATGCGAAACAAATAGTTTAACAAGTTGCGCAGATTGGGACGCCCAACCTCAGCATAATTTTCATCAGTTAAACGCACTGGCTGTTTGGTTTCGGGATGTGCTACGGTTAATCCAATTGGGCCGATTAATGCAAAATGGTACTTGTCGATATAGCGTAACAGGTGCTCGCCCGTGATCTGTAACACCTTCTGAAACAAAGGTGCAAACTCGGGGTGTTGGCTAAAAGAAACATCGGTGCTCTTTTTGCGCTCTGGATCTACGCCACCACCGGTGCGCCCAGGATTCTTGTTGGGACTTGCTTGAAAGGCCTGAATAATTTCCAAGCAAAGATCAGCGGGCAACGCCTTATCGATAACCTCAATAAAGTCAGTACTTGGGGTTGTCTGTTGCTCAGTTGTCATTGCTTGATTCCTTTATGTGCGCAAGTAATTGTTGTTTTAGTTCGCCCTCAATAGGCCGCGACTTTTGCGTCTGATAATCAAAATGTACCATGGTGGTTGTGCCCGAAGCACAGCAGGTATCTTGTTGCCAAACTTCCTGATAGACATCGAACGAACTTTTACCTAACCGACTGATCCAGGTTTTTATAGTCACAGCTTGGCCGTAGTAGATTTGCTTCAGAAAATCGACTTTGTAGCTGGCTAAGATCAATGGCCAGTTGGCCAAGTCTAATTCAGGGGTAAAGAGGCGAAAAATAGGCTCTCGTGCGGTTTCAAACCATCCCACTACCACAGTGTTGCTGACGTGCCGCAAGGCGTCAGTTTCATAAAATCGGACGTTAAATTGTTCTGTTAACATAACGTTTGGTTCCTGCTCTTATACTTATTATTGTTTTAGCATGGGTTTTAAGAAATGCCCGGTGTGACTTTCTTTGACCTTACAAATGGCTTCAGGAGTACCCTCGGCAATAATGTTACCACCACCAGCACCGCCTTCTGGGCCAAGATCGACAATCCAATCTGCAGTTTTGATCACATCCAAGTTATGCTCAATAACTACGACGGTGTTGCCGTGATCACGTAAGCGATGTAATACCGTCAGTAATTGGCGAATATCATGGAAATGCAAGCCAGTGGTTGGCTCATCGAGAATATATAAGGTTTTACCCGTATCTCGTTTAGATAACTCGCGGGCCAGTTTTACGCGCTGGGCTTCGCCACCCGACAGCGTAGTTGCTGCTTGGCCGAGTCGTATATAGGACAGGCCTACATCCATTAAGGTTTGTAGCTTGCGCGAAATCGCAGGGATCGCATCAAAAAATTCACGAGCATCTTCCACTGTCATTTCCAACACTTCGTGTATATTTTTGCCTTTGTAACGAATTTCCAGAGTTTCACGGTTATACCGTTTGCCATGACAAACATCGCACGGCACATAAACATCGGGTAAGAAGTGCATTTCAACTTTGATCACCCCATCGCCCTGACACGCCTCGCAGCGCCCACCTTTCACATTAAAACTAAAGCGCCCCACTTTATAACCGCGTGAGCGAGATTCTTGCGTTCCGGCAAAGAGCTCACGAATTGGCGTGAAAATACCGGCATAGGTTGCTGGGTTTGAACGGGGTGTACGACCGATGGGGCTTTGGTCAATATCTACCACCTTATCTAAATGTTCCATGCCGCTAATCTCGTCATACGGCGCGGGCTCACCTGTAGTGGCACCATTTAGTTCACGGTGCGCAATGCGGTAGAACGTATCATTGATTAATGTAGATTTACCCGAACCCGACACGCCAGTAACACAGGTCATCAAACCAACGGGTATGGATAAATTCACGTTCTTGAGGTTGTTACCGCGGGCTCCCGTTAGGGTGATGTGCAGGTCGTCTTTGGCTGTGCCGCGCTTTTTCGGTACTTCAATGACTTCGCGGCCACTGAGATAGGCACCCGTTAAGGAACGTTCGTTCTTTAATATATCGTCGAGGGTACCTTGTGCAATAATTTCGCCGCCGTGCACACCAGCACCTGGGCCGATGTCGACAATATGGTCAGCTTCACGCACCGCATCTTCATCGTGTTCAACCACAATGACCGTGTTACCTAAGTCTCGCAGGTGTGTAAGAGTTTTTAATAGGCGCTCGTTGTCCCGCTGGTGCAAACCAATCGAGGGTTCATCCAGCACATACATGACGCCAACTAACCCAGCACCGATTTGGCTAGCGAGACGAATTCGCTGAGCTTCACCGCCCGATAGGGTGTCGGCACTACGTGACATCGACAGGTAATTCAATCCCACGTTAACCAAGAAACCTAAGCGGTCCTGAATCTCTTTCAATATTTTTTCGGCAATTTTGGCGCGTTGACCGGTCAGCGCGAGTGCGTCAAAAAACTCAAAGGCTTCGGCAATCGATTTGTTTGCCACCTCTGGCAAATTAATGTCGTCGATAAATACGTTGCGAGCCTCTAGTCGCAAGCGCGAGCCGCCACAGCTGCCGCAAGGTTGGTGACTGAGGTACTTAGCAAGCTCTTCACGCACAGCGTTAGATTCAGTTTCACGATAGCGCCGCTCCATGTTTGGAATGATCCCCTCGAAGGGATGATTCCGCTCCATCACATCGCCACGGTCGTTAATGTACTTAAATTTCAGTGATTTACCCTTGCTTCCGTGCAGTACAATCTCTTTGGCAGTATCAGAAAGGGAATCAAAAGGCACACTGAGATCAAACTGAAAATGTTCGGCCACTGCTTGCAGCATCTGGAAGTAATAGTAACTACGCTTATCCCACCCGCGGATAGCACCGCCTGAAAGGCTCAGTTCCGGATTAGTGACCACACGGGCCGGATCAAAAAACTGGCGAGTGCCTAAGCCATCGCAGCTTTGACAAGCACCTGCAGGATTGTTGAAGGAAAAAATGCGCGGCTCTAATTCGGTAATGCTGTAGCCACAGTGCGGACAGGCGAAATTTGCCGAAAAAACGATTTCTTCCTGATCGGGCTCATCCATGTAAGCAACTTTGGCGCTTCCTGCAGACAATTGCAGGGCTGTTTCAAAGGACTCAGCTAAACGAAGCTGCAAATCTTCCCGCACTTTAAAGCGGTCAACCACCACTTCAATGGTGTGTTTCTTGTGTAGATCCAGCGTAGGAGGATCTGATAAATCGCAAACGTCGCCGTCGATGCGCGCGCGAATGTAACCTTGTGCCGCCAGGCTTTCTAAGATCTTTATGTGTTCACCCTTACGCTCTTGGACAACCGGCGCAAGTAACATGAGTTTAGTGCCTTCTGGCATTGCCAGCACTTTATCAACCATCTGGCTAATGGTCTGCGCGTTCAGCGGCACGTGGTGATCGGGGCAACGCGGTTCGCCCACCCGCGCGTAGAGCAAACGCAAGTAGTCGTAAATTTCAGTAATTGTACCAACCGTAGAGCGTGGATTATGTGAGGTTGATTTCTGCTCAATGGAGATTGCCGGTGATAACCCTTCAATGTGATCCACATCCGGCTTTTCCATCATCGACAAGAATTGTCGTGCATAGGCAGACAACGATTCAACATAGCGGCGCTGGCCCTCTGCATACAAGGTATCGAAAGCCAAGGAAGATTTACCCGAACCAGACAACCCCGTAATAACGATCAATTTATCTCTTGGAAGCGTTAAATTAATGTTTTTTAGGTTATGTGTGCGAGCACCGCGTACTTCAATTTTATCCATATTGCCGCTTAGAAAAGGAAAACCACCAGTATGCCACAGTGGTGCAAGAAAATATCGCTTGTTTACGAATTCGTTTACGTCTGGATCAATCAATTGTGGTACACTCTCGCGCCGTTAATAGGGAGCAAGAGAGAAGATTGAACGCTGTAGAGATTAGAACAGCTTTATCACTCGCGGCGGTGTATATGTCGCGAATGTTGGGGTTGTTTATGGTTATGCCGGTTTTGGCCATTGCCGCGACTGAGTTTGCTGGTTTTTCACCATTGTTACTCGGCTTAGCGATTGGGGGTTACGGCCTCACGCAAGCAGTGCTGCAGATCCCCATGGGCATGTTGTCGGATCGTATCGGCCGTAAGCCAGTCATTATTGCAGGACTCAGCGTATTTGCCGCAGGTAGTGTACTTGCTGCGCTTGCAGATACGATGTGGTTACTCATTCTTGGCCGCATTTTGCAGGGGGCTGGTGCTATCGCTGGTGCAGTGATGGCACTGGCGGCAGACACCACTCGGGTTGAGCAGCGCACTAAAGTCATGGCGATTATTGGTGTATCTATTGGCATGTCGTTTTACATCGCAATCTTGTTAGGACCATTGCTTCAGCCAATCGCGGGTTTGTCTGGCTTGTTTGGGCTCACGGCGGTATTTGCTCTTGTCTCTATTTTTCTTGTTATATTTGCAGTTCCAAATGCGCAGCAAGAGCAGCCCACTAGCGAAGTTCTGCCACAGAAACAAGAATTAAAAGAATTGCTGCGCCAGCCAGAATTATTCAAGTTGAACCTCAGTGTAGCGCTACTGCATATGATGATCACAATTCTGTTCGTTAACTTACCAGTGCAGCTCAGTCAGGTCGGTTTAGATTTATCTGCGCAGTGGCAGTTTTATGCCCCCGTTTTTGCCTTATCCTTGGTGTTGCTTGGCGCTTATATGCAAGTGGCCAAGCGCATCAAGACTTCGGTTGCTATTCAAATCCCAATTATTTGTTTACTAGTGGCGTTTTGGGGGTTTGGTTATGTTTCGCTGACGTATACCAGCGTGGTAATTTTTACCTTAATGTTTTTTGTTGGATTTAACTTTCTGGAAGCGCGCTTTCCAGCATTGGTTTCTATGTTTGCACCTGCTGGATCACGCGGTAGTGCCATGGGTATATATGCAAGTTTTCAGTTCTTTGGTGCATTTGCCGGCGGCATGCTTTCCGGCACATTGATCAGTTGGTTTGGGCTAGAAACCTTGTATGCTGTTTTGATTGTGATGTGCACACTTTGGTTAAGTTTATTTTTGAGATTTGTTGGTCACACGCAATTAAAACGCGTTACACTAGCGCTAGATCCTTCGCACACCGATGCGGGTGCAATCACTCAGGCTTTGAAACAGTTAACCGGTGTGATTGAAGTTAACCCAGTGTTGCATGAAGGAGTTGTGTATTTGAAAGTCGACCCGATGTTTGATCAGCAACAGGCAAAACAAGCACTCGCGAACGATAAGAATTAGGAGAAAGTGGTTATGGCCAGTCGAGGCGTAAATAAAGTCATTTTGGTTGGAAATTTGGGCAACGACCCAGAGATCCGCTACATGCCAAATGGCAATGCAGTTGCGAACTTAAGTATTGCGACCAGTGAAAGTTGGAAAGATCAACAAGGCAATATGCAAGAAAAAACTGAGTGGCATCGGGTTACGATGTACCGCCGCTTAGCCGAAATTGCTGGCGAGTACCTTAAGAAAGGTTCACAAATTTACCTTGAAGGGAAATTGCAAACCCGTAAGTGGCAAGATCAACAAGGCCAAGACCGTTATACTACTGAAATTATTGCTGACCAAATGCAAATGTTAGGTGGGCGTGCAGAAGGGCAAGGACAAGGTCAGGGTGGCGGCTATCAGCAACGCCCACAAAATCAAGGCCAACAAGGCGGCTATCAGCAGGCACCTGGCAACAATCAGCGCCCAGCACAGAACAATCAAAATCAAGGCAACCAACCACCACCAATGGCTGAACCAGATTTCGATTTTGATGATGATATTCCGTTCTGATCTGAAATAAAAAAGAATGGTGATTACTATTGATAAAGACCGCTTAACCAGCGGTCTTTTTGGTTGAACGAAACAGCTGTATAGGTAAGCAAATAGTGACTTTCAACTGTTATGAAACTCTTGGTCTGAATAGTTAAATCTTGGCGTTTCCCTCGCCACAAGACTTACATTGATATACAAGTTAAAAACCACTCACGAAGTGGCATCAAGATTGGGCGCAAAGCCTGCGAAAAATTCATTCTTATACTAATATAACGATGTATCGCCTTATTAATTTTAAGCCAAGCAGATAGGTATGCATATTCATTACTCTCTAAAAAGGATCCATCGACTAAACGTGAATGACGCTTGTAAAAGCTTTTGATGACAGGAGCGTCAAGCCCTAGGTTTATGTGGCCTGTTATAGAATATTGAAAGGTAAGCCGGTTGCAAAACCTTGTCTGTTCTGGGAGGTTGATCCTCAGGTCTCTCATAGCTGTTAAAAAGAGGCCCAACTCTCTTGAGATATCACATGTCCTAGTGGAGCTAGGCAAAAGTGTTTAGTTTAAACATGTCATGTTTGACGTATTTTTTGGATGAATGTTAAATGAATCAAGTTTTGTTTGACTTCGATATCAAAAACCTAAAACTGGTCGTATCAAAGAAGCGGGTTGTCATAGAAACATATCTGTTGAAGCTTAACAGACTCCTTCATGCGGACGTTTTATTTGTCGCCGAAACGAATCAGTCTTACAGCGAAGCCACCTCCCTTATTACTATCTCTGAACAAACCATAATTGATAATTTTTCATATTCGCTGGCAGATACACCTTGTGCGACTCTCTTTGAAACTGACATGTGCGTTTACCCAAGCGGCGTTGCGGAAGCCTTTCCAAAAAATTTTCTGCTAGATGAGATGGGCATTGTCGCGTATTTGGGACTTCCAATTGTCGCTACTGAAGGGAGGCCTGTCGGGATTCTTGTGGCCTTGTTTAAAAGAGAATTGGAAAGCGTGGAGCTCATACAGCATTCTTTTGAGATGTTTGCCGGCCATCTGAGCACTCTGCTGCAGGAGACTTTCATCAATGAAAAAATGCTAAGGCAAAATCAGGTTCTAGAAGAGGTTAGCCGTTCAGCCAGAATTGGTAGCTGGCAGTTAGATATTGATGAAATGACCATGCACTGGTCTGATCAGCTATGTGAGCTTTTTGAGGTGGGACATCAGTTCAGATCAATTCATATCGATTCTATGTTGGATTTAGTTAATCCGCAGGATAAATCTAAAGCTCGGCTATTCTTCGAATCCGCACGTCTTAATCAAAAGAACAAAAGTATTAGTTTTCAATTGTTGCATTCCAGTGGTCAATACAGAACAGTGGTTTGTAGTGTTATTGAATACTTAGAACAACACAAAATATCTGGGTTGCTACAGGATATTTCCGAGAAAAAATACGTTTATGATCAATTGGCCACGCAGCAAAAAGAGTTGCTCGCCCAAGAGAAAATGATGCAGGACATCATGAATTGCTCACCTGCAGTAATTTACGTTAAGGCTGTCAATGGAAAATACCTTTACATAAACGATCAATACTTAAGAATTTTTGGTCTCGTACGCGAGGATATTATTGGTAAAAGCGATTTGGATATTTTTCCGGAAGCGACCGCACAAGAGTTAATGTTGAACGACCGCAATGTTATTGCATCCAAATCTCATATTGTGCTTGAGGAGCAAATACCACAGCCGGATGGGGTTAAGTTATACATCTCTGAAAAGTTTCCGTTAGTGGACAGTAACGGTGATGTGTATGCGCTTTGCGGTATTTCGACGGATGTCACAGACCGAAGCAATCAGGAAATGCACTTGAGGCAAGCACAAAAAATGGAAGCGATCGGTCAATTGGCTGGAGGCATTGCACACGATTTTAATAACCACTTGGCCAGTATCATGGGGTATGCCGAGCTTGCATTGGCTGGCGATAACCCTCAAAAAAACAAAAAGTATATCAAGAACATTTTGCTTTCCGCTGAAAACTCGAGTGAGCTAACCAAAAAGCTTCTTACCTTTTCTAGAAAAGAAAACGTTCAGAAAGAAGTCCTGAATCTTCACCAGTTGATTAGAGATACTAGCGAACTGTTATCTCACACTTTGGAAAAACGTATAGAGATCAAAACGGACCTCAGCGCTAGCAATGCTTTCATCGAGGGAAATAAATCGGTCTTCCAAAACGTTTTAATCAATCTTGGGTTGAACGCTCGTGATGCGATGCCATCGGGAGGGGTAATAAATATAAGGACCGCCAATGTTAACCGGGCTTCTGTGCCTTACATCGATGTCAACGCGAGCGATGATCCAAACAGCTTTGTGTGCCTGGATTTTGAAGACACTGGCATCGGTATGACGGAAGCAACTCTCGCTAAAGTTTTCGACCCCTTTTTTACGACCAAGGAGCAAGGAAAGGGAACTGGCATGGGGTTGGCCTCAGCCTATGGCACAATAAAAGATATGGGGGGAACCATAGAGGTCGAGAGCTCTGTCGATATTGGGACGACGTTCAAATTATACATTCCCACAACCCTATCAGTACCTGTATGTGATAGAGGAGCTCATGCAGCTGAAACGGGTAATCAGGTAACAATGCGTACTATTTTGCTGGTGGATGATGAACCGTCCATAAGAGACCTTTGCCAGGAGTTTTTTGATTCTTTGGGCTACCATTCCATGTTTGCTTGCGATGGCTCCCAGGCTGTTGAACTATATACGAAGCACTGGGCTGAGATCGATTTGGTGATTTTGGATATGCTCATGCCCAAAATGACAGGGGAAGAAACCTTTCATAAATTGAAAAGCATCAACCCTGATGTCAAGGTTGTGATTGCTTCGGGATACACTGCGAACATCTCTACCAAAGATCTCATGTTGGCAGGTGTTTTCAGTTTCCTAGATAAACCCTATAAACTTTCTGATTTACAATACTGTATCGAACAGGCATGTAATTCTTAGTCGTCTCTAATGAGAGCTAGTACTCAGGCGATAAGCTGATTGGTAAATACCGACTAATGGGAAAGTCTTTCATGCTATTGCCCAGTTGAGCTTTCAATAATATCAAGAAGAGCCCCCGAAAAAATTGAAGCCCCACGAAAACAGCCATGAGAACGCGTTGACTGCAAAAGAAATACGAGTTCAATGGCTACCCGCTGAAAATGCTCCACGCGTTTATTCCCGATAAAAAATCATTGATGTAACACGACTGGGAGACGAAATATAAGAAGAATAAACTTCATAGATGAACTTGCTTACAAGACAACTTACAGCCCGTCATCCTCGCGAAGGCGAGGATCTCCAGAAGACAACAAGCAGACTTTCGAACTTTGGTTTAGTTGCTAAAGGTTTAGGTTAAAAAGCAGTCATTTCACATTCAAAAACATCATTATTTGCTTGGAATTAGCGATAATGGAAGCATCTAACGCATGAATATCATTCGATGACTGCTCGATAAAAATATTTTTAAACCACAAACACAACTCGTCAACAAGCTCTCGCAATGATTGCAGTACTATTTCACTGATGGTTTTACTTTCAGCCTCATCAAATGCTACTGAAAGCTCACTGATTGCATCTGAGACTTCTGTGAATTCAATTAGAAAACTTATATGCCTAGAAAACTCACTGACAAGACTTGTCATTCTATTGCATTCGTCCAAATTATCTAGACTTTCAATGTGCATAATAATAAGAGCCTGTAATTCACACAGAATATCATCGATTGCTCTTAATTCATCCTCTTCAATTAAAGCGTTTTCAATGAAAGTTTGAGCATTAATTGCTTCTTTTTGAATGATGGGGATACTTGATTCTTCATGAGCATCGAAATCGAAAAACAAGCCATCCGCAACTTCATGAGCAGACTTATCAGGTGATGCATGTTTATCGCTAGATTTCAGCGCGTTTAATTCTCTTTTAAGAGCTTTATTTTCTTTTGTTAGTTTATTTAGAAGATTCCATGCTCCACTCAGGTCGCGTTGCACTGACAAGAACCCTAACACGATTCCATCATCATCTTTAAAGGGAGTAATATTCCAACGTACAGGATAGGCCTCGTTGTTTTTCCTGTAATTAAATGAGACTCCTGAAAAGCCATTACCTTTTAATAAGCTCTCCTCTAATAACCGAAGCGTTCTTTGATTACTTCTTTCTCCTTGTAGGATGGAGGGGGACTTGCCCAGAAGCTCACTTGGCGAATATCCTGTAATTTGACAAAAAGCAATATTCACATAAATTATCTTGTAGTAGCCATCTGTTTTATTGTCGGTAGCAATTACTGGCAATAAATATTCATCAAAAACCTGACTTGCGAAATGAATAAGTTGCTTGAGCGACGTCACATCAAATTCTCTAATCATTTAATAGTAGTAATGTAAACTCTAATTTCAGCAATTCAAGCAATAAATCCGATGCTTAGGTGTAATATAGAGCGTCTCTTAGCTGTACATTTTTATTGTTATCAGTGAGTTTTCATCAATCAAAGACTATATAAATCCATAAAATATTCATAGTTAATGTAAGTGTTTCGTATATACAGGAGAGCATTAAACGTGATTTCTTTTCGTGAACGGCAGTCGAGCAGCCGCTTTTTGAACCTCACCTTTTCGCTTATTTCTGATCATGAGATTCACTTATGCCAATGTCCGCAATACGTACTCAGCAGATCCTGATTTTCATCAGGATGACAGGCTGACAAAAGTACACAGCAGATCCTGATTTCTATCAGGATGACGGACTGAAGGACGTAAATAGAAGACCAAATGTTTGGTCGGGCTCTCTTATTATTTTGTCAGAAGCCACTCCAAGCGAGAAACTATTGGAGTGGCTATAACGTTCTTATTCTTGACGCCTTATTTATCTGCGCGACTCTGGAATTTGCGCTCTTCGGTATTAATTTTCACCTTCTCACCGGTCGAGATATATTCAGGCACTTGCACTACTAATCCAGTAGATAGGGTCGCAGGTTTTGTACGAGATGTGGCAGAAGCACCTTTTATCGAAGGGTCAGTTTCAACTACTTCCAGCTCTACACTCATGGGTAAATCCAAAGCGACGGGCTGATCAGAAACTACTAACACCTGCATTCCCTCAGTGCCCTCATTAAAGAACAACGCTTCATCAGCGAGAGTGTCTTTGTGCAAATGATATGGCGTATAGTCTTCGTTATCTAAGAACACATACTCATCACCATCCATGTAAGAGAACATAACCGGGCGACGGGTTAAATCGGCCATCTCTAACATATCGGAGTCTTTAAACGTCTCGTCAAACTTAGCGCCGCTCACCACATCATACATACGCATACGATAGATGCTGCCCCCAGCTCTGCCCTGCGGCACGGAGCGTTCGATGTCTCTAACGATACAAGTCTTACCGTTAAATACTATGGTGTTGTTCTTTTTAATCTCACTTGCCTTAGGCATTTTTCGTTCCTGTTGTTCTGGCTCTGATGCCATTTCAAAAGGAGCTATTTTGTCTCAGATGCACGGATAATAAAAGAGCAACCTATTGACTGCCCGCTCAACTAAGATCTTACGTTTTCTGCGAAACGGCATACACATGTTTTGGTTCTGCATGCTCAATAGATAGGCTAATAATTCCTCATACGGGCAATCTTTCAGTAAAACAGTGTTGAAATTCAACTAAAAACAGAATCGCTTTTAGTTGGACGGTTTATTGATCAGCGCCCAAACTCAAACAAATGTCTTTTATGTTCCTTTTGTTATGTTGCCGAGCACGCGATTTTTATTAGCTGTTGGTATTGAATACAAATACTCGTTTTAGTTAAACGGGTCACTCCATTTCTCTTCTTCTGCAATACTGTCGTCGGTCAGTGTTTTAAGAAAAGCCACTAATGCAGATTTTTCCTCTGCAGTAAAATTGAGACGCACTGGATCGCCGTTGGCGTCGGTCAAGGCGGGTGAAAGTGTTGGATGTGACTGAATGCCGCTGTTGTAGTGCTCTACCACCTCTTCGAGAGTGCCAAACCGACCATCATGCATGTAGGGGGCGGTGAGCTCGATATTTCTTAGCGTTGTGGTTTTAAAGCGTCCCTCAAAAATTGGGTTGTTGAACACCGCACCGGCACCTTCATCAGTGGTTGCAATATCGAGCCCATTGTTTTGTGGCCCAGGGTTTGCGCTAACGAATGCCTCGGTGGTATGACACCCAAAGCATGCGCCTCCGCCATTTGGAATCGTTCTAAAGAACAAATTTTTGCCTAAGTTTTCTTCAGCTGTGAAATTGACGAAGTTGTCGCCTGGCGCATTGGCCAAAGCTCTGCCCTCATCATACCTGCTCGAGTAACTCACAATGCTGCGCACGAATTGTGCTAGCGCTTGCGATATTCTCGTGCTGCTTACATCGCTTGAGCCAAAGGCATTGGTAAAGAGTTCGGGATAGTATTCCTGCGCTTCTACGACTGCGACCAGTTGGTCTAGAGTCATGCCCATTTCGGTAGGATCTTGAAAGGGCATGAGTACCTGCTCTTCTAAGGTTGCGGCGCGTTCGTCCCAGAAGAATCGGCCACGTTGATAATAGCGCGCATTAATTAACGTCATTGAGTGACGTGCAGTGGTGCCCCCTTCGAACCCAAGACTAAACGTCGCATCATCTGAAAACCCTAACTCCTGAATGTGGCAGGATGCACAAGCGACAGAGCCGTTCGCACTGAGTTTTTTATCGTAAAACAGTACGCGCCCAAGTGTAGCTCCATCGTTGGTAACGGGATTGTTTGCAGGAGTATTGTCTAAACCATTAACGGCGGTGGGTAACGGTTGACCCGGCACGTTCATCGTAAAGTGAGCAGGCAAATTTAGCGAGGAGTAATCGAATGGGTTGCTTGGTAAATTTAATTCACTGACCGGCTCTGGAGTGACTTGAACAGGTTCACTTTGCGGCGCAGTGACTAACGCGCTCTCGCTCTCGCTGCCGCTACCATCACAAGCAACCAAACTTATGGTTGCCACTATCGCTAAAAAATAATTCTGCCCGTATTGCATGCGTTTATACCACCACTGCTTGTGTTCAATTCTGGCTGCACATCGTGCCGTTCACTGAATGTGCCTTATGGGGATGAAGTGTAACCACTGGGATGTAAAGTAACGTCGGGCTAGTGTAAAGATTGTGTAAAGTCAGTCATTTACTATTGCTGCTCAGGGACTATCTGCGGCGCTACAAACAAAGCCTTTAGTGGCCACAATATATTTACAAATCGCGATTTCGGCGTATGGTATTTGCGCATAATAATCTCGTTAAAGGATTAACCCTTGAAACACCTAACCTCGTTGTCTTTATTTTCGGTTGTATTACTCGCACTTGCTGCTTGTAGTAAAGCCCCTGAGCCTGTGACTCAAACTGAGAGTGCAGATGCGTCTGCGCAGCCAAGTTTTGAAATTCCCTATGAAAAGTTTGTGTTAGAGAACGGGCTCGAAGTAGTCATGCACCGCGATACTTCAGACCCCGTAGTTGCGGTTTCGTTGACGGTGCATGTGGGTAGTTCACGGGAGGTTGAAAATCGTACGGGATTTGCCCATCTGTTTGAGCATCTGTTGTTTCTTGAGTCCGAAAACTTAGGTAAAGGCGGGCTAGACCAAATGAGTGCGAGAATTGGAGGTTCGGGTGCCAATGGTTCAACAAGTCGAGATTGGACTAACTATTTTCAAACCGTGCCCAAAGATGCTTTAGAGAAAATGATATGGGCAGAAGCGGATAAGCTCGGATGGTTCATCAATACTGTAACTGAGCCGGTGTTGGCCAAAGAAAAGCAAGTAGTTAAAAACGAGAAGCGCTTGCGTGTTGATAACCAGCCCTACGGGCATACTTCTTATGTTATCGATAAACTCTTGTATCCTAGCGAACACCCCTACAGTTGGCAGGTGATCGGCTCACTTGAAGACCTACAGGCAGCAACGTTGGATGACGTTAAAGCCTTCTTCAATCAATGGTACGTGCCCAACAATTCAACGCTAGTCATTGCCGGTGACTTTGAGTTTGACCAAGCCAAAGCATGGGTACACAAGTATTTTGACGAAATCCCACGCGGTCAAACCATTGAGCAGCGCGATGCAATTCCGGTTACGTTAACTGAATCCAAGCGTGCTTATCATGAAGATAATTTTGCTAACTTACCGGTCTTAACCAAAGTGTGGCCGACGGTTGAGGCGTATCACCCCGACGAGTACGCACTAACGATGCTTGCCACATACTTAGCCGACGGGAAGCAAGCGCCGCTCTACCAGCTATTGGTTGATGAACTCAAGTTAACGGCGAATGTGCAAATGCGCCAGCGCGGCTCTGAGTTAGCGGGGCAAATGTACCTCACCGTGCGCGCATTCGAGAATACGCCATTAGATAAAGTTGACGCCGCGCTCACTGAAGCCTTCAAACGGTTTGAAGAAAACGGCATCTCAGAAGCCGATTTAGCGCGCATTAAAGCGGGGCAGGAAACGCGTTTTTATCAACAGTTAAGCAGTGTTTTAGGTAAAAGCATTAGTTTGGCGCAATACAATATTTTAGCTGATGATCCGAGTTATGCCGAGCAAGTGATCGCGCAAATTATGGGAGTTACAACAGCAGATATTGAGCGCGTGTACCAAACATACATTAAAGATAAGTCGTTTGTAGCGACCAGTTTCGTTCCGAAAGGGCAGCGAGAGCTCGCCCTAACTGGCTCCAGTCAAGCCGATGTGGTAGAGGAGCAAATTATCGCTGGCGCAGAAGAAACTTTTGATGCCAGTGTGCAGGCCGAGTATGAGCCAACGCCGTCAAGCTTTGATCGCAGTCAAGAGCCCGCTTATGGTGAAAGTTATGTGATTGAGCCGCCGCAAATTTGGCAGAGCCAATTGTCCAATCAGTTAGCTGTTATCGGTATTGACAACGCAGAAGTTCCGTTAGTAAATGCTCACTTAACTATGACTGGCGGTAAGTTGCTAGATCCTGACACAAAGCCGGGGGTTGCTAGTCTGCTTGCAGGCATGCTTACGCGTGGCACAAAAACACTCACAGCCGCCGAGTTTGAAGCGCAAGTGGAGCAACTTGGCTCAACGGTAACAGCAACTGTTAACGGCAGTAAAACTGATATTTATGTTAGTGCTTTAGCGCGCAACTTTGCTCCCACGCTTGAGTTAGTCAGTGATATGCTACTCAATCCGCGTTGGGATGCTGCTGAGTTTGCTCTGCTTAAGCAGCGCACACTGGATAGCTTGCAACAGCAAGAAGCCAACCCGAATGCGATTGCAGCTAACCAGTTTAACCAGTTGCTGTATCCAGACGATAAACGCGGGATTAACTCGCAGGGTACAATGGCCGCGGTAACAGATATAACAATTGCAGACTTGCAAGCCTACTACGAAGCCTACTATTCACCCTCTGTAGCGACATTAATGATCGTCGGAGATGTTGCGCAATCAACAGCGGTTGAAACCGCTCAGAAGACTTTGCAACGTTGGGAGCATAAGCCAGTCACGTTACCAACCTATGAATTACCTGCGTCTCCGCAAACGGCACGCGCTTACTTTTATGACGTGCCGGATGCTAAGCAGTCAGTCTTAATCATTGGCAGTCCAGCGCTCAAAGCCACAGACGATGACTATTATCTGGCGAGTATCATGAACTATAAATTAGGTGGCGGCAGCTTTGCGTCACGTTTAACCCAAGAGCTGCGAGAAGGCAAAGGCTACACGTACGGGATATTTTCTCAGTTCGATGGTGATCAGTTTAGCGGTGAGTTTTCTATCAATAGCAGTGTGCGCACTAACGCAACGCTCGAGTCGATGGCGTTAATTCGGCAAATCATGGCTGATTATCCAACAACATTTACTGCAGAAGACTTAGCAACCACGCAAAGTTTTATGTTACGCAGTCAATCAAGAGCATTTGAAACTGCGCGGTCTAAATTGAGCATGCTACTGAACATCAGCCAGTACAATTACCCGCTTGATTATGTGCAAAAGCGCCAAGCAGCGATAGAAAATACTACTGTTGAGGATATCAGCGCACTGGCGAATCAATATGCCGATCCGAACCGAATGTTCTGGTTAGTGGTTGGTGATGCGAAAACCCAATTACCAAGGCTGACCGATTTTGTGCAAAGCGCGCCAGTATTGCTTAATAATCAAGGGCAAACAGTAATCGATTAGGGTGATTGAATAAAACTAGCACTTTTAACTTAACTTTGGTGTAATTGAATCAACTAACGCAACAATAACCACAATAATGCGAATTGGTTGGCGACAATATATTCGATCTAAACTGCAGCGAAAGTCCGCTTTTGCTGCCGTCGGAATTTCGTTGTCCGAAGACACCGCATGTTTTTCAGCATTAAAAGCCACTGCTGATGGTTTTGAAGTCAAGCTCTACCATGAAACGCCGATAGGTAAGTGGCAAGAAGCACTTAATCGCTGGGCGACTGAGAACAGTGTTGGCGCTGCTCGGTGCGCGGTTTCAGTGTCTGCCCACCTTTATGAAATTTTTCAATTAGAAAAGCCCAACGTGCCTGAAGACGAATTACGCCAGGCGTTAACCTGGTCAGTCAAAGAACTGACGAAAGACAGTTTTAAAGCGCCGGTATTTGATTACTTTGATTCACCTGCAAAATCGGCAGGAAATCAACAGGTTAATGTGGCTGTGATTGAGCATCAGCATGTTGAATCGATCATCGGTGCAACGGTAAATGCAGGTTTAACATTAGAGTCGATATCGGTTGAAGAGTTATCAATTTGTAACCTGGTTACTGTTAGTGATGAACCTGTGTTGACTTTGTTGCAAAAAGCCGGCGAGGAAATTCATCTTTCGATTGTTAAGCAAGGCCAATTGTTCTTCTCTCGTAGCCTCAAAGGGTTTGAAAACCTAGGTAGCTTTTCGGTTGATGAGCTGCAAATGGGCGTAATGGATTCACTTACAGTCCAAATTCAGCGTTCAATGGATTACTTTGAAAGCCAGCTGAGACAAGCACCGGTACGCAAGGTGTTATTCAATATCGAAGCCGCTAACAGTCAGGCTATTGGCGCTCAAATTGCAGAGATATTGCGCGTCGATGCGCAGCCATTTGATATGCCTGCAGGCCTCGCTAATGCAACTGAGCAAACGCTGACTTACCAGTGTGTAGGCTGCGCATTAGCATTGCTGCATTTGCCACGCGCACAGAGTGAGCGAGCCGCATGAAGAATCGCGTAAATCTGTACCTTGATGAATATCGGCCAACTCTCGACCTGCTGAGTTTAGGTACGTTGATCACTGTATTTACTTGTTTATTCTTACTCGTGATTGCCGCCCGTATTGGATTATCATTCGCTGGTAGTAAAGAAGCTAACAAGCTTGAGCGTTTGTCGGCAGAAGTCACGCGCAGTAATAGCTTGGCGAAAGAGCTGACTAACGCGTTACAGGAACGCAAAGAAGATCCTCAGTTGTTGGCGATTTTCGCAGGATTGCAAACGTCTTTAGATTCCAAAGAGCGCCTCAAACAAGCGCTTAGTGAACGGGAAGTGATGAAATCAGCCGGGTTTTCTGCACTATTACACGAGCTTTCTCAGTATCATCATCAAGAACTTTGGCTTACTCGGATCAATGTATCAGGCAACAATATGGTGCTTGATGGGCAGGCGCTGACGCCAACTGCTTTGCCGCAATGGCTAGGTAAGCTCGGGCAAGGTGATTATTTTTCTGGTAAAGAGTTTGACCAAGCACAACTCTTGCGCGAAGAGCGTGGTTTGCTATTTAGTCTTTCTGCCGAGCGTGAAGCATTGCAACTGCATGGCGGTGCCGGAGGGCAGCAATAATGTTTGAGCAGCTCGAAACGCGCTATAACGAATTATCCAGTCGTGAAAAGAATTTAGTTTTGTTGACCGGTATTGTGCTGATCTTGTTTGTTGGTTTTACTTTCGTAGTCGAGCCGCAATACATCAAAAATCAGCAGGTTAAAAAGCAGATAGCCACTTCACAAATCGAGCTGTCCAGTGCACAACAGCAAATCTCATTGCTGCAAGAAGCGTTAACCGAAGATCCAAACACAGAATTACAGCAGCGAATAAGCAGTCTAGAGCAGCGGATTGGCGCACTTGATAACGCGTTTGCTACACAAATGCGGGAGTTGGTGCAACCACAGCAAATGCCGATGGTCATCGAACAGATGTTGACCGAAGCCAGACAATTGCAGCTGTTGGAACTAACTTCCATTAAACCGATAAACGTATTTGCGGATAGCGTTGAAAATGCTGACCTGCGCTTGTATCAGCATGGCGTGAAGTTTGTGTTCGCTGGGCAATATCAAGAGGTGGTGGCGTACTTAGAAGCGGTAGAGACAATGCCCTGGAAAGTATATTGGCATGAATTGGACTATCAAGTTGGGGATTATCCTAATGCGCAAGTAACGCTGGAAATATTCACTTTGAGTACCAGCTCAGCCTTCATTGGAGTGCAGTAACATGCGCGCATTGCTTGGCTTCTATTTTTTCAGTGCGCTGCTCGTTGCGCAGACGGCACCAACAGCGGATCCAACCAAACCCGCTAATTTGATGTTGCCTACCGCAGAACTCGGCGCGCCGACTGACGAGAGTGGTTTGCGGGTAACGGCTATAATGCAAAAAGCTGAAACCTTTTTTGCGATTGTTAATGGTAAAGTGATGCGGGTCGGTGACGAAGGCTTTGGGGCAACGGTAAAGTCGATTGATAAAGATAGTGTTGTATTAGAAATTGTAACCAATGGCATAATGGAAGAGCGCCGTTTACGAGTGGTCTCAGCGGAAAATTTAAAGAAAAATGCGACAGAGAACTTCTAAAATCATGCAAATTATTATTCGAAAGACGCGCGGTGATTTTGCCTTGCTAATGGTGCTCCCAATGTTCCTATTTGGGTGTCAAAGTGCACCACCTAGTCATGTGGAGACTTCTCTCCAGCAGCAGTTGGAGCAACAAGTAGCGAACGAGCGTTTAGCTGAAACCGAGCGGCGCAAACAGCTGAACACTCTGCCTCCAGCAGTTAGTGCTGCGTTACAAACTGTGCCAGGACAAGAGCAATCCGGTTTATTTAGCAGTGAAAAATACGATATCAATGCACAGGGCGTAGAGGCGGCAGCATTTTTTTCCGGGCTGGTCACAGATACTCCGTTCAGTGTCGCGATTCATCCAGAGGTTAGCGGGAGCATTTCACTGAATTTGAAGCAGGTCTCGTTGGAGCAAGTATTCGATTTAGTCGGTGAGCTGTATGGTTTTGACATTAACCGACAAGGATCCATTTACCGTGTCCGCCCGGCAGGCATGCGTACTGAAACGTTTAGTATCAACTATTTGTTAATGCAGCGTGATGGGGCGACACAAACCAGCATTATTTCTGGTGGAGTTTCACAGGCGCAAGGCAACAATAGCAGTAACGGCAACAGCAACTTTAATAACTTTAGTGGTAATTCGCAGAACAGTAATAACTTGGGCTCGGGATTAAACAACAATACCAACGGCACGGTTATCAGCACCCGCACTGAAACTAATTTCTGGGAAGATCTGGCTACCAGTCTGCAGACTATGATTGGCAATGAAGGCGGGCGCACAGTATTTGTTACCCCACAAGCCGGATTAGTGACAGTTCGCGCTATGCCTGATGAACTTAAAGCTGTGCGCGAGTACCTGCAAGTGTCAGAAACCAATTTACAACGCCAGGTTGTGCTAGAAGCTCGGATCTTGGAAGTGTCGCTAAATGACGAGTATCAACAGGGAATTAACTGGAATCAGGTGTTGGCGCATGCCGGCAGTACCGATTTTCAGTTTTCGACATCAGCGGGCACGATTGGCAATGAAATATCAGCAGCCTTGGGCGGCATCACCAGTTTATCGTTCCTGAATCAGGATTTTTCCGGTGTACTTAACCTGTTATCTACACAAGGTAATGTGCAGGTACTTTCGAGCCCACGTGTAACCGCAACGAATAATCAAAAGGCAGTCATTAAAGTCGGAGATGATGAATATTTCGTGACGGATGTGTCGAGCCAAAACACGATTACTTCAACCACTACATCAGTGGTTCCCGACATTGAGCTAACTCCTTTCTTCTCAGGCATTGCGTTGGATGTAACGCCGCAGATCGATGATAAAGGCAGTGTTTTATTGCACATCCATCCGTCAGTGATTGAAACTCAAGAGCAAGAAAAAGTAGTCACCTTGAATCAAGAGCAAATCGTGTTGCCGTTAGCACAGAGCACGATCCGTGAGTCTGATACCATTATTCGGGCAAATTCTGGCGAAATTGTCGTGATTGGTGGTTTGATGCAATCGAGTATTACTGAAGTGAACTCGAAAACACCCTTGTTAGGCGATATTCCGTTGCTAGGTAATTTGTTCAAGAACCGTCAGGATAAAGAAGTTAAGAGTGAGCTGATCATTCTACTTAAACCCACAGTGGTTGGCGTTGGCACTTGGTCCGAACAACTGCAAATGAGCCAAGAACAAATGGCTGATTGGTTGTACGTGGATTAAACATGTATTTGTATCACTTTGGGATAAAAGAACTGCCGTTTACGCTAACGCCGAATACGCAGTACTTTTTTGGATTACCTAGCCATCAAGAGGCGCTTCAGGTGTTAACCACTGCGCTAAAAACGGGTGAGGGTTTCATCAAAGTGACCGGCGAGGTGGGTACTGGGAAAACCTTAATTTGCCGCAAATTGCTCAATGAAATGCCCGATCATTTCGTCTCTGCTTATATTCCTAATCCCATGTTATCGCCAGCCGAGTTGCGCAGAGCGGTAGCCGCTGAGCTTGGCGTTACCTTGGCGGACAACTCTGATCAACAAGACTTTACCCAACGGATCCAAGAGCGACTGATAGAGATCCATCAGCAAAATCGCAGTGCCGTGTTGATTATCGATGAAGCACAAGCGTTACCCATGGAGTCTATTGAAGCACTGCGTTTGATGACTAACCTTGAAACTGAGTCGCGCAAATTGCTGCAGGTTATTTTGTTTGGCCAACCTGAATTAGATGAAAAGCTATCATTGCCTGAGTTACGCCAGTTAAAACAGCGTATCACCTTTGCTTACACCCTACGTTTAATGGATGCTGATCAGGTTTATCAGTATGTAAAGCATCGGATGCGGGTAGCTGGGCATTCCGGCGCTGAGGTCTTTGACCGTCGCTGTGCCGAGTGGTTGTTTAAAACCAGTAAGGGCACGCCGCGTATTGTCAATGTTGTGTGTCATAAAGCGTTGATGTTGGCCTATGGGCAAGGTCGCCATAAAATCGAAATTGCTGACCTAAAAGCTGCAATTAAAGACACCGAGGCCGCGCATCCGGTGTCGCAGTCCTATTGGCTGATCTGGACGTTAGCGTTATTGGCGTGTTTTGCTTTTACTTTGTTGGTGTATTTCGCGCCATGGAGTAGGCAATGAGTGTTGTGAATCAAATGCTGAAAGACTTAGAGCAGCGCAATGCAGACGAGCAGTCTCAATCTGCTGTATATCAGGCGCCAGAAAAAAAGGGGGCGAATGGTAAGTTGCTCATTCTGATAGCGGCCTTGTTATGCGTGGTTATTCTGCTTATGGCGGCAATGTGGTTAGGTAAAACGTCAGATACGCCTGCAACTGTAGTGGACGCGTCAGAAACAATCGAGCCAAGGAATGTACAGAATAATGCTGCTGATAGCGTTTCTGGGGTATCCAAAGCAGTAATGGAGCAGCCAACTGCACTAGCGGCTAAGGAGCAATCGCTTACGTTGCAGGAGGAAAGTGCCACGGCAAATACTCAGGCTCAAAACGCGGCTATGCGCACTGAGAATCAGCCAGAAAGGGAGCTTCAAACAGCTAACGCTACAGTCTCACCAGTACCAACTACCAGAGCTTCAGCAGCTAGTACTACTGAGCAAACCCTCAGGTTGCCGCAAGAAGAAGATGATATCGCCGCGGCAGAAGCGCTAGTTGATAAGAGCAGTAGCACTAGTCAGATGCTGGATGCTGCACAGAGTGCACCAGTATTTAAAAAGTCCTCTAACTCCCAATCATCAGACTTAAGCCTGCGTGACAGAGCGCTGGCTGCGGTGCGCGCGGGGCAAGACGAGCAAGCAATAACGCTGCTACAACAGTTAATTGCGGTTGAGCCAGAAAACATTGCTGCACGCAAAAAATTGGCGGCGATTCATTATGCGCGTAACGAATTAGTCAATGCCCAAGTGGTGCTTGAGCGGGGCATTCAAGGGTTTCCCGAGGATGCAGGTATGCGCCTCATGTTAGCCCGTTTGCTGGAACAGCAACAGCAAATTGAACTGGCATTTAGCGTCGTCAACCCAGAGCAGCCGTTAAATGAGCTAAGCACTGAATTTCTCGGTTATCGTGCTGCTTTAGCAGATCAACTGCAAAACGTAACAACAGCATACAATGATTACCAACTACTCACTCAACGCGAACCTACACAAGCGCGTTGGTGGTTGGGGCTGGCTATCGCGAGCGAACGTCAAGGTGGTGTAGAACAGGCGCTTGTTGCTTATCGACAAGCTTTGGCTTTGCGGCAACTAGGGCCGGATGTGGTGCGCTTTGTGCAGCAACGTATGGCAATTCTGGTGGAGCCATCATGAATCAACCAAAGCGTATTCGTCTCGGTGACTTGCTGGTTCAAAATGAGCTTATCAGTGAAGAGCAGCTGATGCAGGCGCTGGCAGAACAGCGCAAAACTGGGCGTAAGCTCGGGGCAACACTGATCGAAATGCAGTTGGTTAGCGAACTGCAACTATTACAATTGCTGTCTGAGCACTTAAAAGTGCCGTTAATCGACATTGACCAATTTAAAGTGTCACCAGAGGCGGTGCGCTTACTACCTGAGATGCAAGCACGTCGGTATCGGGCTTTAGTGCTAGAAGATAGTGGCGATAGCTTATTGGTAGCGATGAGCGATCCCGCTGATTTGGCGGCTATCGATAGTCTATCTGACCTGTTGCCAAAGCCGATAAAGGTCGCAGTGGTTAGTGAAGGGCAATTGTTCGGCGCATACGATAACTTTTATCGCAAAACCGAAGAAATTGCCTCCTTTGCGCAAGAGTTAGCCGAAGAATATCAAACTGAAGATGAGTTTGATTTGGCGGCTGATTTGGATGACGGTAGCGATACAGCAGTTGCCAAATTACTTCAGTCAATTTTTGAAGATGCGGTGCAAGCTAAAGCATCCGATATCCATATCGAACCTGATGAACAGCAATTACGTATCCGTCAACGGATTGATGGCGTATTGCAAGAAACCGTTATTAAAGAGCGTAACATTGCAGCCGCATTGGTTCTACGTTTGAAGCTGATGGCCGGTTTGGATATTTCTGAAAAACGACTACCTCAAGACGGCCGCACGCAAGTGCGAGTCAAAGGGCACCGCGTCGATGTGCGTTTATCTACCATGCCGATCCAAGCTGGAGAATCGGTGGTAATGCGTCTACTCGATCAGTCTGCGGGTGTGCTAACCCTAGACCAAACCGGGATGCCGAATAATTTACTTGCGCGTTTCAGAACCTTGCTCAAACGGCCACATGGAATGGTGTTGGTTACCGGACCAACCGGATCAGGTAAAACCACCACGTTATATGGTGCCTTGAGTGAACTCAACCAGGCAGCCAAGAAGATTATTACCGTAGAAGACCCGGTGGAATATCGCCTGCCGCGGATCAATCAGGTACAAGTTAACAATAAGATTGACCTGACTTTCAGCAGCATTCTTAGAACGACCTTGCGGCAAGACCCTGACATTATCATGGTGGGCGAGATGCGTGACCATGAAACCGTCGAGATTGGTTTGCGTGGTGCACTAACAGGTCACCTTGTATTATCTACCCTGCACACCAATGACGCGATCAGTAGCGCGATTCGTTTGATTGATATGGGGGCGCCTGGCTATTTGGTTGCTACTTCTTTGCGGGCGATTATTGCGCAGCGCTTGGTGCGTCGGATATGTGATAATTGCGCGGTGGATTACACTCCGAATGACGACGAAGTCTTTTGGCTAAGCCACATCGATGAAACCGCGAGCAGCGTAACTTTCAAGCGTGGTATGGGTTGTCAAAAGTGTAATCAAACCGGCTATCGCGGCCGGGTGGGCGTGTTCGAACTGTTGGAAATGAACGAACAGATGATGACTGCACTTAAAGTGAACGACACTGAAGCCTTTAGCCAAGCTGCACTAGAAAGCAAGGGGTATCGACCGTTATCGCATACAGCATTGACGTACGCGAAAATGGGTGTAACCACTGTCGAAGAAGTCTTGAAGTTAGTTGAAATGGTCGCCGAACGAGAGGTTGATTATAGCGGTGATGATACCGAGCATTTACAACAGCTGGAAACACCCGATGAGGTTAAACCTTCTACATTAGCTCAGAAAACTGAAAATAAGTCAGCCGGTTCAGGCGGCTTGAGTCTGGAGGATCTGCCAGATGGCTAAGTTCAGTTATACCGGTCGACAAAGTGATGGAGAGCTAACCCGCGGAGTGATTGATGCTGTCGATGAAGCGACGGCAGCTAAAATGCTGAGTTCGCGTGCCATTATTCCTATCGAGATCAGCGCAGGAGCCAACGCATCGAGCCAGCAACCTGAAAAAGTGTCGATTTTGACCCCGCCGGTACGGTTGGATGATTTGGTTATTTTTGCCCGCCAAATGTATTCATTAACCCGCGCGGGGATACCCATTCTGCGTTCAGTGGCAGGTTTGGCGGATACCACTACGTCATTACGCATGCGCATTGCGCTAACCGACGTCATCGAACAACTGGAGCGCGGGCGTAATTTATCCTCTGCGCTCAACCAGCATAGCAGCGTTTTTCCACAGTTATTTGTCAGCGTTGTTCACGTGGGTGAAAACACTGGTCAATTGGATTTAGCGTTTATGCAATTGGCTGAATATCTTGAGCGCGAACAAGAGACTCGAAAGCAGATTAAATCGGCTACACGCTACCCCATGTTTGTAGTAATTGCCTTAGTTATCGCTTTAGTGATCATGAATATTTGGGTGATCCCGATATTCGCTGGAATGTTCAGTAAGTTTAATGCCGAATTGCCATTAATGACGCGCTTTTTGATGGGCATGTCTGACTTTTTCCTCACCCAATGGCATTACATGTTGCTGAGTATTTGCGCGTTGGTATTCAGTGTACACCAGTATGTCAAAACAGCAGTGGGTCGTTTGAAATGGGACAGTCTTAAATTAAAGCTACCGATTGTGGGCAGTATTATTGAGCGTTCATTATTAGGCCGCTTCGCGAGGAGCTTTGCAATGATGCTAAAAGCCGGTGTACCGTTAACCAGCGCGCTCAATCTAGTCGCCGATGCAGTGAGTAATGCATACATGGCCAACAAGATAATCGAAATGCGAAGAGCCATTGAGCGCGGTGAGAACCTTACCCGGGTAGCCAATGCTAGCGGTTTATTCACGCCTCTGGTGATGCAAATGATCAGTGTGGGCGAAGAGACGGGCCGAGTGGATGAGCTATTGGGTGAGACGGCGAGTTATTATGAGCGAGAAGTGGATTACGACTTAAAAAGCCTAACGTCGAAAATTGAACCTATTTTGATCGTTATCGTGGCAGGTATGGTGCTAGTGCTGGCATTGGGTATTTTTACCCCAATGTGGGACATGATGGGTGCTATCAAAGGAGGCGGCTGATGAAAAATCGTGACGCGGCTAATGAAGATACCCAAGGTTTATACCGTAACATTGTCATAGCAATGGGTTTCTTAGCCATGATGGCTGGCACGATTGTTTATTTGAATGAAAGCGAGCCAGACATGCATGCCGAAATGATGGATACGCTTTCGCGCCAATTTAGTAGCAGTGTCATAAACTCGCACTGGCAGTGGCAGGCGGAAGGGAGACCGCGCATGATCATGCTGGTCCATTATGATCGCAGCGGCAAGGAAACCGGGCGCCGCCCATTGCGCATGTCGACTAAGGGGTGGCCTTATGTTGACGGTACAGGTGAAAGCTGCGAACGGGTTTGGGAAGGTGTATTGGATATGCCAACGCGAGTGGATAGCTTTCGTGTGATACCTGAATACTTTGATGATGGCGTCTCTGATACAGGTGAGCCTTTGCAGTGGTGTCGCTTCAGGCTATCCACAGGGCCTTATTTTGACTATTATGTGAATAACGGTAGAGTGATAACAGATGATTAACAGGGTTATAGAACGGAATATGCAACATCCGCAGAAGGGCTTTACCTTAATAGAACTAGTGATTGTTGTGGTAATGCTTGGACTCTTAGCTGCAGTGGCAATACCGCGTTTTCTAGACGTGACTAAAGAAGCGGAAGATGCAACGGTAGAAGGCGTTGCCGGTGGTTTTGCGACCGCTGTTGGTCTGGTGCGCGCGCAATGGGAACTTGAGGCGCGCCCACAAGATAATGATGGGGTGAACCAAACGTTCGTCACTATTGATGGGATCCGCGTAGGTATTGATAAAGATACTGGCTATCCTACCGGGCAATTGAACAACGATAGTAGTTCAGAGGATGATGCATTATCGACTCTCGATTGCGAGAGTGTTTTTAATCTGATCATGCAAAGTGCGCCGACTATATCGTCAAATTGGGCGCAGCGGCCGTTTGATGATTTTCGCTACTTTACAAATTTAAGCGAGGGTACGGGTTCAGGTAACAATGATGTGTGTTACTACTATCTTACGCAGACGATTAAGAACCGTACACAAGAGCCAACTGACAATACCGTTGGTAATGGTTTTATCTACGACCCGCGCATCGGGCAGGTTATCGTGTTTAGCAATAACAATACGAATCAAGGTACTAACTAGGACGTTGGTACCCCACTTTACGGATAATAATAATTTTAAAACAAGCTTTTACCTTTGAGGAAAGAAACATGCAACAACGTGGTTTTACATTAATAGAGTTGATCATTGTCATTGTTATTTTGGGTATCTTAGCCGTTACCGCTGCACCGCGTTTTATCGATTTGCAAGGTGATGCGCGTGCATCTACGTTGCAAGGCGTTAAAGCTGCCTTACAAGGTGGTTCACAGCTGGTTTATGCTAAAGCCGCAATTGCCGGTTTGCAGTCAAATGCGTCCGCGGGTGATGCCACCAGCCAAGTTAGTATTAACGGAGCGACGATTGAGACTGATTTTGGTTATCCCGCCGCTGATGCAGCGTTAACGATTGCCAATGTGGGTGCTTGGGCGACTTTGGACGATAACGAGTGGACGTTAACTAACAGTGGTGATGCAAACGTAAATGTTGGTACCTTTGTGATCACCCCAGAAGGTACGGCTGCATCACTCAATGCAGCGGATCAGTGTCAAGTGGTCTACACTGAAGCTGCTAATGCAAATGCGGCTCCTTCGGTTACCGTGCAGGATGGTGGCTGCTAATTAAGCGTAATTTGCGAAATAGGCTATGCCGCGCACAGCGTTAATCAGACGGCCGGACCCCCGGCCGTTTTTGATCCGACAGAAGGGATTCAGCTTTGTTGAGCTGATCACAGTCGTGCTATTGATCGGCATTTTAAGTGTCGTCGCAGTTGCACGCTTCACCGGCTCTGACGGCTTCGCTGAGTACACCTTTCAGAATCGTTTTATCAGCGCTTTGCGGAATATGCAGCAGCGAGCCATGCAGGATAACCGCAGTGGTTATTGCTACCAAATAAACCTTATAACCGGTGCAGTTAATCCAGCGTTTGGCCCACCTACCACCGACTATGCCCCAGGTAATCAAGGGGCCTCATGTGCGACGAGCATTGAACACAGTGCGCTTGCGCTGGCTACAGCGAGCGATGAAATTGCCGCTGAAAATGTACTTATCAACGCCTTTGACAGTGCCGTTGCAGCACCTGGATTTATTGGATTTGACGGTCTGGGCCGCCCATTAACTGACCTGAGTAACTGTTCGGCGGGTTGCCAGATTCAATTTGTGGGCAGTAATACGGCAAGTGTGTGCGTAGAATCTGAGGGCTATATTCATGCATGTTAGTCCCAAGACATTCGGATTCACTCTAGTGGAACTGATCGCCGGAATTGTGGTGTTTGCTATTGCATTGACGTTAGTCACGGCATTAGTTGCGTCGCAGTCGCGGCAAAGTATTGATCCGATTTGGCAAGTGCGAGCGACTGAATTAGGGCAAAGCTTACTCAACGAAATCAGCGCGAAAGCGTTTGATGAGAACTCCGATTTTGTGGGCGGCTCAACGCGCTGTAATGAGTCGACGGCCTGTACTTCGAGCAGTGCCCTAGGGCCTGATGCTGGCGAGTCAAGAGAGGATTTTGATGATGTTGACGATTTTAATGGGCTGGATGCAACAGGCGGTGCCATCACTAACTCATTGAATGAGACCCTGCAAGGGCCTGGTGGCAATCTTTATGAAGGCTTTCGGCTCCAAGTCGCGGTGTTTTACGATGATAACTTAGATGGTATCAACGATGATGATGTTAACCAGGACGGTAGCCTTGATTCTGGAACCTATGTGGGGAATCGCAAGTTAATTCAAATTCGCGTGACCACGCCCGGTGGGGATAGCATTCAATTTTCACTGTATAAGGTGAACTACTGATGACGCGGCAGCAGGGATTCACACTTATTGAGCTGATCATGACGCTGGTTGTGCTAACCATCGTTTCCATTGGTATTGCCGGCTTTGTGCGCAGCAGTGTTGGTATATTCAATGACGTAACCGAACGTGAACAACTATTGGGAGACAGTCGTTTTTTGCTTGAGCGTATGACCCGTGAATTGCGTGCGTCAGTGCCTAATAGCCTCAGAGTGCGGGGTAATAACTCTGTGCACTGCTTGCAGTTTGTACCCATTGATTACAGTACTTTTTATTTAGATGCGCCTTTATTTCCGGGCTCTGATGATGAATTAACGGTCGTTGAAATGGGGGATTTTTCTGGCAACGCATTTGTACCCGCAGTGAATAGCAGTGTCATCATTTACCCTACTCGCCCGAATCATGTTTACACCACAAGTCAGCGTCGCAGGCGCTCGGTGACCGCTTGCGAGGACGGTGGGGCTAACACTTCGTGTGCTACGTTAGATGATCCAAATAACCTTGCTGTGATCACGGTAGATAATGCTTTTCAAACCAACTCTCCCGCGGATCGTGTCTATTTTGCTAGTCGCGCGCACAACTACTGTGTACGCAGCGGCAATATGTATTTCCATCAGTCAGCAATTACTGCTAACCAGACCGTATTTAGTTCAGGTGGTGTCTTGATGGCAGAAAACATTGTTAATGTACTCTCGGCAAATCCAGCGCAGCAAAACAGTAATAGTGATGACCCCTTCCGTTTATTTGAGAGCACATTACTGGATAACGCTTATGTGCAGTTGCGTTTGCGTTTTGAGCGTAATGATGAGGTGCTAAACTATAATCATGAAATCCATGTCCTTAACGTCCCTTGATCACACAATCGCGCGACAGCGCGGCAGTATGTTGATCGTGTCATTGTTTGTGATCATCGTGCTCGCACTATTAGGTATCAGCATGACGCGCATATTAGCGGCGGCGTCGCAAACCACCATTGTCGAAATTTACGGCGTAAGGGCGCTTACCGCGGCCCAGTCAGGCGTACAATCACTATTACAACAATCGTTTCCCCTGAATGCCGCCGCGAACACATGTAATGCGACGGTTACCAGTCCGCCATCTTTCGGTGCCATAGATGGCTTTAAGGGATGTAGCTATACTGCATCTTGCGCGACAGAAACGGTGACTTTTGCTGGGCAAAATCACAACTATTATCGTTTTACCGCTAGCGGTGAGTGCAGCATTGGCAATACGATAGTCAATCGGCAAGTCGCGTTAGATGCCATGCAGGAGTTACCATGATTAGGTTGTTTCAATTGTGTTGCGCATTAACTCTAGGGTTTTTTCATAGCTATGTGATTGCTGCTGAATGCCGTGATGTGTTTCCCGATCCAGCTGCGTCATATGCTGCAAATGGCAGCATTGAGTTTTTGTATCAGGCAAAGCTTGTCGGTAGCGACGGCGTCTTAACATTCAATAACGTTACGGATTTATCGAATGGAAATGTCTCATGTGATACCCAATCATGTGTTGCCGGCCCAACCAATAGTGCCAACTTATCATTGCCAACATTTCGACCTAGCAACACCAATCTGGATGTACAGGTCAATTCCTACAGTACCGTCAATTTAGCTCAAGGTGAATACGACGATATTAACGTGGAACAAGGTGGTCAACTGAATCTTACTAGCTTGGGTGGCACCTATATCGTTGAGCACTTGCATGTTAAATATGGCAGCCAAGTCGTTCTTTCCGGTGGTACCTATTGGATCACCACATTAACGCTTGAGCAAGATGCCCGAATTATTGTCAGCGGCTCCGAGCCGGTAACACTGTTTGTACAAACTGCGCATGCCAAATATAACTCTGCGATTAATACCCAAGGCACAGCTGATCAACTAACGTTAATTAGCTATAACACCGTCACGCTGGAACAAGGCGTCCAGTTGAATGGGTTTGTATATGCTTTAAATAATATGCATATGAAGTATCAAAGCCGGGTGCTGGGTGCCGTTAATACCGCGTATTTACGCATGGAGTCTGAATCCAGAATTACCTATGCGCCCGATGATATTGAGACTGCAGACTTTGCGAATACGTGCTCGGTTTCGGTCAACCTTCCCTCGCCCATTGGCCATTGGCCGTTCGATGTTTGTTCCTTATCAGGGAATGGCAATGAATTGTTAGATGTGGTGGGTGGCAACCATGGTCAAGCATACAATGGGTCTAGCGTTGATTATGACGGTAAATACTGCCAATCAGGTGAAGTGAATGGCTTGGGTAATGTTTTTTACATCCCGCATCGTGACACTTACCATCTTGCCAATGGCAGTATATCGCTGTGGGTCAATACGCCAGATTTGTCATTCCGCAACCAGGCAAGTGCTGGTGGCATGGGGATTTTCTCCAAAGACTCCAACGGACTCGATAATGGCGGCCATTTGACCCTATGGCTCACTAGTTCTGGCGCCTTGCGTGCACGCTTACAAAACACCCAAAACAGTGTAACGCTGCAGACCGGCAATTTTATCACTGAGAATAGCTGGCATCATCTTGTGGTTACTTGGGGGGCAAATGGTTTCAGATTGTATATCGATGGTGTTCAGCGCGCGGCGCAGTCCAACTTTACTACGGGCTTAGGTTTTAACCGCGAACCGATAGTACTAGGTGCAAACGCGTGGCAAACCAGCGATCAATCTTCACCAATAAACCAATTGCGAGATTTCTACCGTGGTAGCTTGGATGACCTCAAAATATTTGATCAGCAACTGTCGGCTCAGCAGGTAACCGCGTTAACTAATCAAACCGCAGACACTTGTGTGACCTGTAGCAGTAACCCTGAATTAATGGCGCATTGGCCCATGGACCTCTGTGCGGTGGATGGCAGTGCGGGTGAAATTGTTGATTTACTGGCGACATCGCCGGGTTACACCGTTGGCAACGCAAGCCACATAAACGATGGTAAATTTTGTCAAGCGGGGCGGTTAAATGGCTCAGGTGGACATATTCACATCCCTAACACAGTAGCTATGGCGCTATCCAGTGGCAGTATATCGATGTGGATCAATACCCCTGACCTGAGTTATTCAGAGAATAATCATACTGGTGGGATGGGATTGTTTTCGCGTGACTCTACCGGTTATGACAATGGCGGACACGTCACCGGTTGGCTGACCAGCAATGGGCAAATTAATGTGCGTCATCAAAACACCAACCAAAGTTATTTTGTCTCAACCCCGCAGGGCGCAATTACTGAAAATACCTGGCACCATGTTGTCTATAGTTTCGGACCAGGTGGAATGCGCCTCTATGTTGACGGCGATCTGGTGGCGACAAATAGTCAGTTCACAGGGGGAATTACCGGGAATTCGGAGCCATTGATCATCGGCGCGACCGCCACGATTTCAGGCGATAACCAAGCCTTGCCCAATGAGCTACGCGATTTTTATAAAGGCGGTTTCGATGATGTGCGAATTTATCGCAACGCACTGTCCGCAAGCGATGTGGATAGTTTATATCGCTCCAGTGGCTATGCGTGCACCAACTGTACCGGCGACTTGCCGGTCGCATTTTATCGTTTTGAAGAACAAGAATATACTGGCCCCGGTCAGATCATTGATTCAAGTGCAAATGGTTTCGATGGCGACCCTATGGGTGGTGTTGAGCCTTTGATCCCAGACGTTCCTATTTCTTGCAGAGCATTAGAAGTCCCGCAGAATTTTAGCGTTGAGGCAGTCGATTCATTACATACCGGTATTGATATGAATCAAGTGGGCGGCCGTGGCACCATTTCATTTTGGTATCGCAGTGAGCTACCCTGGATCAATGGCAACGCACGACAATTATTTGATGCATCACGTATTGCAAATCCGCCAAATCGCGACCTACTGACTGATAAGTTCTTTTTCTTCGTATTGAAAAATGACGGGTCCATGCGCCTGGCCATGGAAGACAATACGGATCTGGACTTAATCGTTGATACCTATCGTTATGATGTGGCACCGAATCAATGGGTACATTTTGCGGTTTCTTGGGATTTGGTTAACCGTACAGCGTCTCTTCACCTCAATGGTTATGAGCAACCGGTGTTTATTACCGCGCAGGTTGTAACCAGCCAATTGGGCGATGTGGGGAATCTACATGTCGGCGACAATGGCACTGCGTATGTCATCATCCAAGGAACTGACAACTCCGCACATGGTCAATTTGATGATGTCAGGATCTACAATTTCATCCAAACTCGCGCTCAAATCTTAGCCGATATTCAAGACCGTACCGAATGTACTAGCATCGACCATTACCGTATTATTCATCCTCAGCAGGCTCTGACCTGTGATGGGGCCGATGTCACCATCCAAGCCTGTGCAAACGCAGATTGCTCACAGTTAGCCACTGAACCTAGCAATATTTCTTTGTCTCCGAATGGGTGGCAAAGCGGTAGTAACGTAACCTTTACTGGTAGTACTACCCAACGTCTTCTAAGTCCCACGGCAGGTAACGTTACGGTTGGTATCCAAAGTGCTGACCCCAGTGCTGCGGTTGAATGCGATCCTGACTGTACGATTGACTTTGTTGATGCCGGATTTGAATTTTTTAATGTTAATCAGCCAGCAAGCACTGTGTTACCAGCCGTGATCGCTGAGTCTGATCTGGGCGTTGTTGGCATCCGCGCTATCGAAAATCAAGATGGGGTCTGCTCACCACTGTTAAGTGGTACGCACAATGTGCAGTTGTCATTTGACTGTTTGTCTGCTGTAGACGCTCCCTATTCCAGCAATCAGTGTCGAGTGCCCTTCGCTGGTGTTGGGGTAGTGGGTACTGGCGCAGGGGTTAACAGTGGTACTGTACCGCTCACTTTTGACAGCAATGGTGAAGCAACACTCACCGGCTATCAGTACGCAGACGCCGGTCGTGTGGCTTTGACTGCCGCTGCCACTATTGATGGTGTCAATATTAGGTCTGGTAGTACACAGCTTGATAGCGTGCCGGCACGAATTGTTACCAGTCACTCAGCAGGTGATCCCCATGTTGCCGGCGAGAGCTTTACTTTGTCGCTAAGTGCGCTTGGGGCTAACAATGGCGTGTTGCCTAGTTATCAACCGGGCCAGTTGCAGTTTGATTTAGAGCGTTTATCACCATTAGGTTCAGCGGTAGATGGCGCTCTACGTTATGCTGATGGTGCAGAAATTAATAGCTCAACCGGGGCCGGAAACTTTGTAGATACCGCATCAATCGCGTTTACGAACGGTCAATATCAATATGCAGGAGCATACTTTGAGGAAGTGGGCACGATAGCTTTAGACGTAAGGGATTTCGCCTACTTAGGCGAGACTGTGAGTGCCGATGCTGTGCTTTTAGGCCGCTTTATTCCGGCTTATTTTGACGTTACAACCGCTAATGTGGGTCAGTTTGCAGACAGTTGCTCAGCCAATTTTACCTATGTTGGACAACCTTTTGACTTTGCATTGGGGAATGAGCCGCGCGTAGAAGTGACGGCAAAGAATGCGCTGGGGGATACCACTTCAAATTATGCGGATACCCTCTGGCGGCTTGCTCCAACGGTTAGCGCTATATCCTTTAGCGATAATACAGGCTATGCCAGCGGTCTCACCGTGGAGGACGCTGGCAATATTAATATAGCTGGAGTGAATGTTTTTGACGGTGCGGGTGCAGTAGACGTTCTCGCCAGTCGTTTCAGCTATGTTAAGACGGCACAAGTGACTGAGCCATTTGAGACAACAATCGATCTATTGTTTACCACAGAATTTCTCACTGATGCAGATGGCGTGTGTTATCAATCTAATTATCCGAATGGTTGCGAGAGCTATTCAATAAGCAGTATACAAGGGACACAACAACGCTATGGACGCTTTAGTGTAACCAATACCCATGGACCAGAAAGTGAGCAATTGATTGTTCCCGCGGCGACAGAATACTATATCTCAGGTGCGTGGCGCCTTAATATTGAGGATAGCTGTACGCCGATTAATCTCTCTCAAGCGTCTGGTGATATTACGATTACCAATGCCTCTGAAGGTGACATGGAGCATAATATTGCATCCTTGCTAAATTCAATTGTTGCGACTGGGTCCTTGTTGCAAGGCGAGTCAGGGAGCGATGACTTTGTCTTTCAGCCCGTGGTAGATAGTAATAATAATCCGTTACGGGGAAGCGTTTTGATGTCGCTTGAGCCAATTTCTGGTGCACATTGGACAGATTTCTTAAATGTCGATTGGGATCAGGATGGTGATATTGATAGCGATGATAAACCCGCGGCATTCGTAACCTTTGGGATCCCTCGCGATAATGATCGCACGATCCACTGGCGAGAACAGTTTGACTAAGTTTTTATTACCGTGAATAGCGCCTACTGCTTGCTGTTAAAGGCCTTGATTGGTAAAGTGTCAGGATTATTTTTAGCAGTATTTGAGTGGCGATCGCAGCGTCACCATTTTCAACAGGATAACGCAATTCATGTTTAAAAAGCTCCGCGGCATGTTTTCCAACGATTTGTCGATCGATCTTGGTACAGCCAATACTCTGATTTATGTCAAAGATCAGGGCATCGTTCTTAATGAGCCATCAGTAGTAGCAATTCGACAGGAACGTGCAGGTGGGCCTAAAAGCGTTGCAGCAGTAGGTGCCGAAGCGAAACAAATGTTAGGCCGCACGCCGGGTAACATTCGAGCCATACGTCCCATGAAAGACGGCGTAATCGCCGATTTTTATGTTACCGAAAAAATGTTGCAGCACTTTATCAAGCAAGTGCATGACAATAATTTTCTGCGTCCAAGTCCACGCGTATTAGTTTGTGTTCCCTGTGGCTCAACCCAAGTTGAACGTCGCGCAATTCGTGAATCAGCGCTAGGTGCAGGGGCGCGTGAAGTCTTCTTGATTGATGAACCCATGGCCGCCGCTATCGGTTCAGGTTTGCCAGTGAGTGAGGCGACCGGCTCTATGGTGGTTGACATTGGTGGGGGGACGACAGAAGTCGCCATTATTTCATTAAACGGTGTGGTGTATTCGTCATCAGTGCGAATCGGTGGTGATAAATTCGATGAAGCGATTATTAATTACATCCGTCGTAATTTTGGTTCACTCATTGGTGAGGCAACTGCAGAACGCATCAAGCACGAAATAGGCGCTGCCTATCCGGGTGAAGAGGTGCGCGAAATTGAAGTCCGCGGTCGCAATCTAGCCGAGGGTGTACCGCGCGGTTTCACCTTAAACAGCAATGAAATTCTAGAAGCGTTGCAAGAGCCATTAACCGGAATCGTTTCAGCTGTTATGGTTGCATTAGAACAATCGCCGCCGGAGTTGGCATCTGACATTTCTGAGCGCGGTATGGTGTTAACCGGTGGTGGAGCGTTACTGAAAGATCTTGATCGTTTGTTAATGGAAGAAACTGGTATTCCTGTGGTCATCGCGGACGATCCGTTAACTTGTGTTGCACGCGGTGGCGGTAAAGCGTTTGATATGATTGATCTACACGGTGGCGACCTGTTCAGTTACGAACAGTGATCGTTGCTGCGGCAGATTAACCTGCCGCTTGCGAGTGTGTAATGGAAACGATTTTTACGCGAGGCCCATCTTTAAACAATCGTCTGGCGATTGCTTTGGTGATGTCACTCGCGTTAATTGTGGCTGACCACAAATTCGATAGTTTCAATTCCGCTCGCGGGTATCTTAATTCTCTACTTAGTCCACTTCAGTACATTGCTAACTTACCCGGCGCCATGCTCAATTGGAGCGCAGAGCGAGTCACATCGCAACAGCAACTCATAGCAGAGAACGAATTCTTGACCAATCAATTGTTGTTAATGAGTGAGCAGCTGCAACGCTTTCAATTAATTAAAAGTGAGAATGATAAACTGCGCGCTTTGCTTGATGCTCCGCTGCGCCAAGATATGCGTAAAACCGTTGCGGAATTAATGGCAGTTGATAATAACCCTTTCAGCCATCAAGTGGTTATCAATAAAGGTGCGACAGATGGTGTTTATATTTCACAATCTGTGCTGGATGATAGGGGTATTGTTGGCCAAGTTATAGAGGTTGGATCAACTACCAGCCGAGTACTATTGATCACCGATGTTACTCACGCCATTCCCGTGCGCTCACAGCGCAACAGCATTCAATTTATTGTAGTTGGCAGTGGCGCTCTAGACGAAGTGTATTTAGAGCACGTAGCCCACAGTGTGGATGTAAAAGTCGGTGATGTTTTGATGTCATCGGGCCTCGGCGATGTCTTTCCTGAGGGTTACCCCGTCGCGCGCGTGACCAATGTACTGCGTGATGAAACGCGCCCATTTGCTAGTATCAGTGCGCAACCTTTGGCACAGTTAGACCGCTTAAAACACTTGATGCTGTTGTGGCCAGAAGCCGAAGTACCTGACAGTGAGACTAATTCAGACACCAATGCAATCCAAGTGAGTCGGGCCTATGACTAGTCGTCGTTACAGCGTTATCGTAACGAGTTTATTGATTGCCTTGGTGTTACAAATCATGCCAATGCCGATCCAGGCCGACTTGTATCGACCTGATTGGGTATTGTTAGTATTGGCGTATTGGACCATGGCATTACCGAGTCGGGTTAATGTTGGCGTCGCGTTTATTTGTGGACTCGCGATGGACATTTTGTTGGGTACTGCACTTGGCACTCATAGTTTTGCTTTAAGTCTGGCCATCTACGTGCTCGCAGCGAATTATCAGCGGCTACGCAACTATTCGGTCTGGCAACAAGCCATTGTGGTTGGCTTACTAGGCGCTCTTTATCATCTGGTCTTATTTTGGTTGCAACACCTACTCACTAGCATCTATTTCCAATTTGATTACTTATGGCCAGTATTATCGTCGATGTTAATTTGGCCTTGGGTATTTTGGTTGTTGCGCCGCACACGCCGTAACTTTAAGGTATCTTAAGATGCCAAAGTTAATCCTCGCATCTCAATCGCCGCGTAGAAAAGCGTTATTGAGCCAAATGGGCTATCGTTTTGATGTGGAGATAGCAGACATCGATGAAACCCCAAAGACGCAAGAAACTCCCATACAGTTGGTTACCCGCTTAGCTATGGAGAAGGCACTAGCTGTGCGCGCAAAGTGTCCGCAAGATATTATTGGCGATACTGTAGTGTTGGCGGCTGATACGATAGTTGTTAGTCAACTGTGTATACTGGGTAAACCCAGTGGTTTCGACGATTTTCAGGCAATGATGCGAATGCTAAGTGGAACTACACATCAGGTTATGACAGCAATTGCCGTGGCTTCTCAGCAGCAACAAGAAGTACAGCAGGTGACTACAGAGGTGACATTTTGCGATCTGAACGAAGAGGATATCAACGCTTATTGGGCGACCCAGGAACCTATTGATAAGGCAGGTGGGTATGGTATTCAAGGTATTGGTGGGCAGTTTGTGAGCAAGATTAATGGTAGTTATAGCGCAGTGGTTGGATTGCCAATGGTAGAAACTCGTGAGCTACTGTCACGATTTGGAGTGGAGCGATGAGCGCTGAATTATTGATCAATGTTACGCCGTCAGAGTCTCGTGTAGCCCTCATTGAGAATGGAATTCTCCAAGAGATCCATGTTGAGCGTCATACTAAGCGCGGCATCGTCGGTAATATCTATCGTGGGAAAGTTAGTCGGGTTTTACCTGGCATGCAAGCGGCCTTTGTTGATATTGGATTTGAAAAAGCGGCCTTTTTACACGCCTCGGATATTGTTATTCACAATGAAATTGTGGGTGAGGTGTCGACCAGTGAAATCACCAAAAAAGATATCCGCGAATTAGTTCGCGACGGTCAAGATATTGTGGTTCAGGTGGTTAAAGATCCCATCGGAACTAAAGGTGCGCGACTAACCACAGATATTACAATCCCCTCACGTTATCTGGTATTCATGCCAAGCGTCACGCACGTTGGAGTTTCCCAGCGGATCGAAGATGAGCAAGAGCGTGAGCGTCTTAAGCAACTGGTCGAGGGCTTCTGTGACGAAGACGGTGGATTTATTTTGCGCACCGCGGCTGAGGGGGTGGGCGAGAGAGAGTTAGTGCAGGATGCCGAATTCCTGCGCCGGTTATGGTCGAAAATCCAACAACGCATGAAGCGCAAAAAGTCTCATGTGTTATACGAAGACTTACCTTTGGCGCGACGCGTGTTGCGTGATTTTGTGGGCACTGAAATTGATCGTATTCGAATTGATTCAAACTTGAGTTTTCAAGAGTTAAACAGTTTTACTCGCGAATACGTCCCAGAGCTCAACAAGAAATTAGAATACTATCAAGGTGAGCGCCCAATATTTGATTTGTATGACGTAGAGAATGAAACGCAGCGTGCCCTTGAGCGGCGAGTAGATCTGAAAAGTGGCGGTTACCTGATCATTGATCAAACCGAGGCGATGACTACCATCGATATTAATACTGGGGCTTTTGTTGGCCATCGTAATCTTGAAGAGACCATCTTTAATACAAATATAGAAGCAACTCAGGCCATTGCGCGACAGCTCCGTTTACGTAATTTGGGCGGCATGATCCTTATTGACTTTATCGATATGGTTGAACCTGATCACAAACGCAGGGTCTTACACAGTCTAGAGGTCGCAACAAGTAAGGACCGCGCAAAAAGCAATATTCATGGGTTTACTGCGCTTGGACTTATTGAAATGACGCGTAAGCGCACTCGCGAAAGCTTAGAGCATGTATTGTGTGGTGAATGTCCGGTTTGTAAAGGGCGTGGTTCAATCAAGACTGTTGAGACTACCTGTTTTGAAATTATGCGTGAAATAGTGCGGGTCAATCGCGCTTACGATGCTGATAAATTTGTGGTCTATGCCGCGCCAGCCGTTGCCGATGCACTAATGGGAGAAGAGTCTCACATGTTAGCTGAGTTGGAAGTGTTTGTGTCGCGTCAGATCACTGTGCAGGCTGAACCACTGTATAACCAAGACAATTTTGATGTGGTCATGATGTGAGCAACGTTCGTCAATACCTCGCTTACGGAATACGCAAATTATGGACGTTACTGGCATTTGTTTTGGTACTCTCGGCAGTTATCATATCACTGTTGCGTTTTTCTTTACCTTACCTAGACAAGAATAAACATCTGGTTGAAGACTACATTAGTCAAACCTACAAGGCCGATCTAAGCATCGGTTCAATCTCTGCAGTATGGGCGAATCATGGGCCCAGTTTAGTCCTTAATGATGTGATTCTACTCGATGCCGATACCAACGCATTGGAACTATCCATCGGTCGAATTTATGTTGAAGTTAATTTTTGGCAATCCTTAACCGAGTTGAGTATCAAATCAAACCAGTTTGAGCTTAATCAAGCATCATTGATATTCAATACCCATTTGCTCACCCAAATACAGACCAATGAAGACAACATTGTTGATGTTGTTAGCAATTTATTTTTAGAGCGGTTGCAGCGCTTTTCAATAACAGATTCGTGGCTAACCATTAACACCGAAGCGAACAGCCAAAGCTATTCGTTAAGTTCGGTTAACTGGACAAACAGTGGCGATAGACACCAAGCAGTCGGGCAGATGAGTGTGGCCGAGTTGGCTAAAAACTCGGCCAGTTTTATTCTTGATTTAAGCGGCGACTCGCGCAATCTTGCTGGAACGCTCTACGCCAGGGGCATCGACCTGGATTTGTCCCCCTGGTTTAATGAATTCACCAACGAACAACAAACGTTGTTACAAAGCCGAGGTAATTTCGCGCTATGGGTAGGCATCGAAGACGCGCGCGTGCGGGATGTTCAAGTTGAATTACAACCGAGTCAATTTGAATGGCGCTCGCAGGCCGACGCAGCATTAATTACTCGCATAGAAAGCGGTAGCATATTTGCTGTGCCTGAGAATCAGGGGTGGAATTTTACCGTTTCAGATCTGATTTTGGCGGCGAATGATAAAGCCATGAACACGAGCTTTGCTGGCCGATTCTTACCTGCTGGCATGTTACACGTCGCGGCACTGAACGATATTCAACTTGCGCCATTAGTCGAATTAGTACCGTTATTTACCAACAGTGATGCGAGTGAACAATGGCAGGCAATTGCTCCGACTGGGTTGTTAACCGACTTTCAATTATTGCAGCGCCCTCAAGGTACGTCGGTATTGGCATCAGCGACACAACTTTCATGGCAGGCTAACGGTGTATTGCCCGGTCTTGACAACTTAAATGCCGATTTTCATTGGTACAAAGATCAGGGGCGCATTCGACTCAATACAGCGAACGCCAATTTGGATTCGGGTGAACTGCTGGATGAAGCGGTTGCGATTGCCGCGCTAAACGCTAGTGTTTATGTCTATCAACAGCCAGATTTAACATCAGCTACTGAAAGCTGGTATGTCACCTCTAACGATATTTCTTTCGCCAGTAATCGCGTTGAGTTTACCCAACAATTTAGTTATCGCGCGGCAGATGAACATTTATTGTTGTCCATGCAAGTCGCCGAATTGCCGGTTACCCAAGTTCCGGCGTTGTTTCCAGAATATTACATGGGGTCAGACACTAAAAACTATTTAACCCGCGCGCTAAAAAATCAGCCGGTAGATAGCAATGCAACGGTCAATAACGCGACAATTTTATGGCAAGGACGGGCAGCGCATTTTCCGTTCGACGGCACTAATGGCGTATTTCAAGCTGGGGTTGCGATTTCCAATGCAGAATTTGTGTTTTCGGAACAATGGCCTGCACTCACTGAGCTCGACATTGATTTACTGTTTGAGAATGATACGTTAACGATGCGAGCGCAAAAAACGCGTTTGCAGGACATTGAATTAACTGATTTGGTTGCGACTATTCCCAGTTTATCAGCAGCCACTCAACTGCAAATTAGTGCAGCGGCCTCTGGGTCAGGAAAACAACTTGCTAGTTTAATGCAAGCCAGCCAACTCGCTGATAGCTTAGGTAGCTTATTCTCTTCTGAACTGCTTATCCGCGGCGATTTAGCCACGGAACTTGCATTGTCTATCCCACTTGGCGATGGCACGGTCCGAGCATCTGGGCTGGTTAAGCTTAGTGATAATCAAGTGCGCTTTCCTAGTGTAAACCTCGCGTTAGAGGATGTGAGCGGAGAAGTCACCTTCATCAATGATAAGGTCAGTATTGATGATTTGTCGGCGCGTTTGTTTGCCCAACCCATTGCAGTCGCCCTGCGCGGGCAAGAAGAATCCGCTGGCTATCGCGCCAATGTGAGTTTGCAAGGGCAATGGTCTTTGGATGAGCTTATCGATAGATATGCCAGCTCATTGCAGCCCTATGCGCAAGGCACATCCCAAGTTGGCGCACAATTAGAGCTCATTACCCAAGCAGATGATTTTAGTTACGACTTACGAATTGAAAGCCAATTTAGTGCCGACGCGATCCGTTTGCCGGCACCGTTGGCAGACCAACCTACAGAAAGCCTGATTGTCACTGCCAGTGGAAATAGCCAAGCTTCAGTTATTGCGGCCAAAACCAATAATGCGGTGTATTTTGATGGAGTGCTACCGCACCGAGAGAAAACCTTTTCCCGCGCGCACATCAGCGTTGGCGATGAAGTGGCATTGAGTCGTGGTGTTGGTTTTAGTATAGCCGCAGATGTAGACCGCTTCGATGTGCTGGGCTGGGTTGGATTCGTACAATCGCTCAAGAATAATGCTGGAATTGGAGATGCTACCTTACTCGGTGTGCCAGAGCGTGTCTTTATTGATACGCAGCAGTTGTTAGTCGGTGAAACCACCATTGATGCAGCTTCGGTGAAAGTGAAGCAGCGTGATGATGATTGGACACTGGATATTACCGGCAAGCAAATCGAAGCAAACGTCTATATTGATGATGATTGGTGGCAAAATGGAGTGCAAATAGACGCGAATTATTTACGCATGGAAAGTATTCGCCTCGCTGATTCCCAAGGACCAGAATGGTTGCCGAACCAAATCCCTCCGTTCAAGCTGCGTTGTGCTGCTTGTCAGATAGGCCGTTTCGACTTAGGTAAGGTAGCTATTGATGGACGCCAGGTGGATGATCGTTATGTCTTTGAAAATATTAGCTTCATTAGTCAATCTGGCCAGCTTGATGCAACTGCGGAATGGTCGCTAGATGCGCAACAGCAGTCACAAAGTGTTCTTAATGGTGTATTGACCAGTAGTGATTTTGGTGAGCTCTTAAGCCAAACTGGATTTGATAGCGGTATCAATGATTCAGAGGCTGAATTTGATGTCAATTTGCAATGGCAAGGAACGCCTTGGAATGTTGATCGTGCCACGCTAGGCGGTGAAGTTAATTGGGAATTAACAGATGGCTATATCACTGAAATTAGTGACCAAGGCTCGCGTATTTTCACCCTGTTTAGTTTGAATTCGTTGGTTCGCAAACTTAGTCTCGATTTTCGTGACGTCTTTTCCCAAGGCTTTTTCTATGATGACATAAAAGGCACGATGCAGATTGCCAATGGAAGAGCTTCAACAGAAGACACCGTTGTGGATGGTGGTGCTGGTGAAATTACTATCAATGGGTATTCAGACCTGGTCGAAAATCGTCTGAACTATCGTGTCTCGTTTACCCCGAATGTGACGGGTAACCTACCCATTTTGATGTATTTTATGGTCAATCCACCAACTGCTCTTGCGGCGCTTGCTCTCGATCAGATGCTCACTTCTGCTAAGGTAATATCAAACGTGAACTACTCAGTAACAGGTACCTTTGATGAACCTAAAGTGCAGGAAATTGGACGCGACAGCACAGAGGTAGAGTTGCCCGCACGTAATCCATCCACGCCCGCTAAACCAAACAATGATGAACTCAGCGTCCCCGAGCCAGTGTCAATCCAAACTGGAGAATTAGATGGCTAAAATCGCGGCTATTCAACTCGTTTCAACACCGAGCATCGAGGATAATTTTTCACGCGTCGATGGCCTGCTGTCTGAGCACGATTGTGATGAACCACGGTTGGTAATACTGCCGGAATGTTTTGCCAGTTTTGGTGGGCGCGACAGTGACCTTTTCGCATTAGCAAAAACGCAAGGTGATGTAATTATTGAACGATTACAAGCATTAGCCCAGCAGCACAAATGCTGGCTAGTTGCTGGTACAATTCCACTACTCAGCCAAGACCAACAAAGGTTCCGTGCAGCTTGTTTGTGTATTGATGCCGATGGTGTGGTGCAAGCACGCTATGACAAGATCCACCTGTTCGATGTACAAGTCGATGATTCTACCGGTAGTTATTTAGAGTCACGTTACACTGAGCCGGGGGATACGGTCGTTACTCTTCCGACGCCTTTTGGCACGGTGGGCCTTGCGGTCTGTTATGATGTTCGCTTCGCCGGGCTGTTTCAGGCCATGCAAGGTGTCGACATTATTACTTTGCCAAGCGCATTTACTCAGAAAACCGGTGCAGCGCACTGGCATGCGCTATTGCAAGCGCGCAGTATAGAAATGCAGTGTTATTTAGTTGGAGCTAATCAAGGTGGTATTCATGCCAACGGTCGAGAGACGTTTGGCAATAGTGTTATTTACTCGCCGTGGGGCGACAACCTTGCAATGCTGGAGAAGGGTGAGGGCTATATTTCTGCATCGCCAGATCTAGCGAAACTCGCGTCTATTCGTCAATCAATGCCAGTCCAAGCGCACACAAAATTTAGGAGTACCTTCGTTGAATCACGTTGAAGAAAGCTTGTTGCATCAATCCGGTCTTACATCCACTGATCTTGATCGTGCACTCGGCACAATATTGACGCACCAGAATGATTTTGCTGACCTGTATTTTCAATCTAGCCAACATGAGAGTTGGGTTCTTGAAGATGGCATTATTAAAGATGGCAGCTATAACATTGAACGAGGTGTTGGGGTTCGCGCGGTTAGTGGAGAAAAAACTGGCTTTGCATATAGTGATGCGTTATCTACTGAGGCACTGATGACGGCAAGTAAAGCTGCTAGAAGTATTGCCGCAGCCGGAGGCAGCACAAAAAGCTGTATATCGACACCACAAGTCCATACACCACTGTATAGTTCAGACAATCCTTTAACTGGTTTAGCCGAGCAAGAAAAGATCGCGCTGCTGCGCGCTGTTGATCATTACGTACGTCAACAGCAACCCGATGTGGCCCAAGTGATTGTGAGCTTAACCGGTGTCTATGAAGAAGTATTAGTTGTGGCCAGTGATGGAACCTATAGTACCGACCAACGCCCGCTGATTAGATTGAACTGCTCAGTGCTACTCGAGCAGGATGGTCGGCGTGAGCGCGGTGCCGCAGGAATGGGCGGCAGGTATTCATATGCACTGCTTTCAGAGTTAGTGGATGGCAAGCCGAAATATCAGAAATTAGCTGACGATGCCTTACACATGGCGCGGGTGAATTTGCGCGCGGTTGCCGCCCCTGCGGGTACTATGCCGGTCGTTCTCGGCAGTGGTTGGCCTGGTGTACTCTTGCATGAAGCGGTGGGTCATGGACTAGAGGGTGATTTTAACCGCAAGGGTGCATCTACCTTCAGTGGGCGCATCGGTGAGCGCGTAGCAGCGCCAGGTGTTACCGTGATTGACAATGGCACATTGGAGAATCGACGCGGTTCATTATCTATTGATGATGAAGGCACTCAGTCACAAGAAAACGTGTTAATTGAAGACGGTATTCTTAAAGGGTACATGCAAGACAAACTTAATGCACGTTTGATGGGGGTTAGCCCAACGGGTAATGGACGCAGAGAATCATACGCACATCTACCCATGCCGCGCATGACCAATACCTATATGCTTGGCGGTGAATACCAACCAGAAGAAATTATTGCTTCTATCGAGAAAGGCATTTACGCGCCTAATTTTGGTGGTGGGCAAGTAGACATTACTTCAGGTAAATTTGTTTTCTCAACATCTGAGGCTTACCTTATCGAGAACGGCAAATTAACCCAACCAATTAAAGGCGCAACGTTAATTGGCAACGGCCCAGAAGTTATGCAAAAGATTTCCATGATCGGAAATGATTCGCGGCTTGACGATGGTGTTGGTGTTTGTGGTAAAGATGGGCAGAGCGTGCCAGTTGGCGTCGGTCAGCCGACTTTGAAAATAGATGAGTTAACGGTGGGTGGCACGGCCTAACGACTATTTTAAATAGTCAGTAGCTCGCGACCAGGCGAGCTACTGTAACGTGAGCCTAAAGTAGTCTCACAATAATTGAAAGTGCCGACTCCACTCCACTGGGTGATGTAACAGTTGTGCTAACTACGGCATCAATTGGGTCATCTGTACTAGCCAGATCATTGGTCAGAACAAAATTCATCGTTGCACCACCGGCGCGATTGTTTTTGTTTATCTGGCGCGTAATCTGGCCTGCCAGTGAGCCTGCTGAGGTTGTAATGTCTATATTCGTATCTGAAGGCATGGTTTGACCTGCCGTATCTTGGATCAACAAATCTAACGCAACACTCTCACCGCGGTTTAATGTCCAAACCGGTCCACTACTAGGGTTGTTACTATTATTCGCTAGCTCTACGCCATCTTGTAGAATGCTCAGCTCTGCGCGAGATGAAGCCATAATCATGACCAATGCACGGCGCACATGTAATCCGCTGGCGCCACAGGTACTCCCTTGACATTGCGGTCCGTCGAACAAGTTGTTGGCTGCGCTGAATGCGCCCGAGCTATCGTAATCCAAAAAAGTCTCAACAGGATCATGGATATTATTCTCATTGTCGTCACGCCACGCTTCAGACATATCAGCAAAGCCGGTAACGGTTGATGAGGTTACTTGTAGACCACTATCACCACCAAGATCAAGCGCTCCACCGTCAGCATCGTCGTACACATTATTACCATTACTGTCATAAAGGGTTTCATGACCGATTGCCGTGGCCAAAACAGTGATGCGGTGATCGTCAACACGTGGTTCAGCACTAGTCCAATCAACTTCACAACGGCCATTGAGCGTGGTACAGCTTGGCTGGATCTGTCCGCCTTCGGTAGTAAATGACACTACCGTGCCATCAGGCACGGGGTTATTGAAGGCATCAGCTAGAAACGCAGTTATACTTACTGTTTGACCATCAATACTTGCGGCCTCTGGATTCGGGTTGCTGCTAGACAGTGAGAAACTATTTTGGTCAGGAAGCCCCGTATTTACTGACAGCAAATCAGATTGGGTGGTTATCTCAGTATCGTTGACGCCGGTTATACTGGCAAGCACTCGCACCGCTGTGGGTACACTGCCTGCGGTAACACGAGTACTGACTTGTCCTTGTGAGTTGGTAATCCCCGTCGCTGGCGCGATCGTTAGACCACCAACATTAGTGCTGAGTTCGAAAGAAACCAGTTGCTGGGCCAGTGGATTGCCTAACTCACCATTTACTTGAAAGGTGACTGTTGAGACCGATTCACTGCCCAGGCCCCCGGTACCTTGAAGAACTATGGAGCTCGGTTCAGCACTAACAAAAAGAATAGAGCCAACATTTTCAGCCAACAACTCGATAGAACGTGAAACCGTTAAAGGGGTATTGTTCACTTGGACTGTCGCAGTAATAATGTCATCGTTGCCGGTGCCGCCGGCGCAGTTAATATCTTCATAGGTAGAACTTGCTCGTCCATTGACGGTAGCAACGTTTTCATCGAGCGATGCGCGTCCCTCTAGGGTGCAGCTGGAAGCAAAGGTAATAGGGGTGCTGCCCACAATTGGATTGCCTTCGCTGTCGGCCAATCCAACCAAAAGACCAAGTGTAGCGCCGGCACCAATCACCACATCTTGTTCACTGCCAACGCCATTGACGCCTAAGACACCCTCTATAAAGGTATCACCATCAAAGTAACCGATGCGTACCACTTCTTCTTCCACTGCATCGACTGATTGTACTTCGTAGTTTAGGGTGTCTACCAACGGTGTGTTGCTATCATCAAGGGCGCTAACAGACGCGATCCCTGCACCAATAGAGGTCTCTTCGCCACGCACTATGACTTCAGCTATACCTTGTTGATTGGTAAGCGCGTCGGTTACCGGCAAATCTCCACGCGTGACGCTAAAAGAAACAATTTCATCGGCTATCGGATTATTATTTCCATCCATTAATGTAGCGATTAAACGCACTTGCTGATTAGCTTTGAACCGCAGCGTATTTTCACCGCTCTGATTAAGCATATTCAAGGTAATACTTGGCTCAGCAGGAGCTGGCACAGCATCAGCAAGAGTAAACTCAATGCTCGCTTCGGCTTGCAGATTGTTGTAGTTGGCGGTCACCGTAGATGCGCCAATCACGCCATTTTCTGCACTAATTGCAACCCGCGCTATACCATTACTATCAGTGAGTTTTGACGCTACATCTAAGATGCCAATACCGCTACTGAAGGCGACAATCGCATTACTTGTTGGCGAACCATCGGTCGTTAGTGTGGCTTCAATGCAGGCATTCTCGTTACTTTTAAAACTATTTTCTGTAACTGGCTGACAGTCTGCATCGAGCACACTCAGTGCCAAAACAACCACGGGATCGGGTGTAGGCGATGGTTCTTCGTTTTCACCAGAGGAGCCGTTGCAGGCGATGATGAAAAGACTTAATAAGCTGATTAAAAAGTAACGGTAAGGGTTCATATTATTGCTCTTGTATTGACTCTTTAAGATACTTAAATATTTCGCGCGCTGCTGCGGGGGGCTTTTGCTGCGCGATTTCTTTACTAGCCTTGCGTTGTAATTGACGTAATTTTTGACGCTCTAACTCAGGATGCTTATCAACCGCAGCGTTAATGGCATCATCGCCCTGACAGACAATACTATCGCGCAAGGTTTCAAGATAGTGAAAATGCGCGTTTGCCAACTGATGTTTACTGGTCAGTAAAGCGACGGCTTTTTCAATCGGAGTGGTATCGCGAGCGCGCATTAGCTTGCCTAAAAACTGGATTTGGCGACGAAACCCATCTTTCTTCCGATTAATCTTGCGAGCGAGTTGTATACTCTCAGCCAGTTCATCATCCAGCGGCATTTTGGCTAAATGAGCATCACTCATATCCACAAGCGTTAACGCAAGCTTTTGTTTTTCTTCGGCTTCACGTTTTAATTGAGACTTACTTTTCTCTTCTGTCTCTTGCCATCCATCTTCGGCAAACCAGTCATCATTGGGATCAAAGTTTGAAGCAGTCATTTGCTACTCTTTAATGCTACACTTGGTTCGATTGTAACGTGGTGAAACGCCAGTGGGTAGTGAAACTTGAATATGCAAATACAGCAACAAATTGATGAAGTAAAAGAAAAGGTTGCCGATGCGCTGAAGCTCGCATTGCAATGGGGTGCCAGTCATGCGGAAGCAAGCATGTCTAGAGTCGAGGGTATCGCCGTTTCTGCGCGCTTGGGCGAAGTTGAAAATGTTGAGTTCAATAACGACGGTGGCTTAGGCATTACCGTCTATGTGGGCCAGTGCAAAGGCAGCGCATCTACTGCTGATCTCAGCCCACAGGCTTTACGACAAACCGTTGAAAAGGCCGTTGATATTGCGAAGTATACGAGTGAAGATCCTTGTTCTGGTTTGGCCGACAAAGACTTGATTGCAACGGAGATTCCAGATTGTGACTTATACCATCCGCAACCACTAGACACTGACAAAGCGTTGCAATTTGCATTAGAAGCAGAGCAAACCGCCCTGCAGCACGACGCTAAAATTGTAAATTCGGATGGTGCATCCTATAACGCGAATTTAGGTTTACGTGTGTATGGTAATACCCATGGAATTTTGGCGGGATACCCTAGCAGTCGGTATAGTTTAAGCTGCGTGGTTATTGGCGAGCAAGATGGTGATATGCAACGTGACTACAGTTATACCGTAAGTCGCAAAGCAGGAGAGTTGGATAGCCCAACTGTAGTTGGTCGCGATGCTGCTCAACATACCATCAGCCGTCTCGGAGCGCGGAAAATTGGTACCGCGAAAGTACCGGTATTGTTTCACCGTGATATTGCCAGTGGCCTGTTTAGTCATTTTGTTAGCGCTATTAGTGGAGGGAGTTTATATCGTAAATCCTCGTTCTTGTTAGATAGTAAAGGGCAACAGATATTTCCTAGTTGGTTAAATATTCAAGAGCGGCCACATATTCTAGCTGGATTAGCCAGTTCACCCTTTGACCACGAAGGTGTGGCAACACGCGATGCTGATATTGTCAATCAGGGCGTGCTGCAAGACTACTTATTAACCTCCTACTCTGCGCGTAAATTAGGACTGCAAAGTAACGGACATGCCGGCGGGATCCACAATTGGCAAATATCTCACACCGGTCAATCAGACAGCGAACTATTACAGCAAATGGGCCGAGGCCTATTAGTGACTGAGTTGATGGGTCAAGGGGTTAACATTGTAACTGGAGACTACTCGCGTGGCGCGGCGGGCTTCTGGGTAGAGAATGGCGAAATTCAATTCCCTGTGCACGAAGTCACGATTGCAGGCTCGCTCGCTGACATGTTTAATAATATTGTGGCTATTGGTGCACAGCAAGAACAGCGCGGTGCAGTTGCAACAGGTTCGGTGCTGATCAGTGAGATGAATGTGGCTGGCAATTAGCCAGCCAACAAATATGACTGTTGTAACTTAGGCGTCAACACTGCCGCAAAAGCGATAGCCTTCACCGTGTATTGTCACAATTAGCTCAACTTCACCCGGGTCAGACTCAAAGTGCTTACGGATTCGACGGATAGTAACATCTACAGTGCGGTCATTAGGGCGCAATTCGCGGCCAGTCATTTCCATGATGAGTTGCTCGCGGGTAAGAATTTTGCCCGGATTGCTGAGGAATAAATGTAACGCGCGGAATTCACTGCGCGGTAAACGGAATTCTTTGCCACTTGGCGAAACTAAAGAGCGACTGTCGCCATCGAGGGTCCAGCCATTGAAATTCACACGGCTAGGTAAATCATCATCATCAGAAGCACTGGTTGTGCGCGACAACAAATTGCGGGCTCTGATGGTTAGCTCTCGCGGGTTGAATGGCTTAGTGAGATAGTCATCGGCGCCAATTTCAAGCCCAAGAATCCGGTCTACATCGTTATCACGGCCAGTAAGGAAAATGAGTCCGACATTTTTTCTGTCACGAACCTCACGCGCCAATATCAAACCGTTTTTGCCGGGTAGATTGATATCCATGATCACCAAATTGATGGCGTGGTTGGTGAAGTAATCATGCATCTGATCGCCGTTTTCGGCCTCAAATACATTGTAACCTTCAGCTTCGAACAGACTTTTTAGTGTAGTTCGGGTTACCACTTCATCTTCAACAATCAGTATGTTTGGCGTTTGCATTTTATTTCTACCGTTTAACCAAGTATTCGTTTCCAACTCACAGAGTAAGGATTAATTTGTGAAATTCAAGTTATTCATAGCGCCCAGTCAATACCTTATTTGCTTGGGTAACTTTAACTGGGAAAATAATATCGAACTTAACGCCTTCACCGGCTTTGCTTTCAACGGTAATCGAACCGTTCAGCGCTTGGGTGACTAGGTTGTAAACCAAATGCATGCCAAGACCTGAGCCGCCTTGCCCGCGTTTTGTGGTGACGAATGGATCAAAAATGCGTTTGCGTAGGTCATCGGGGATCCCTTTACCATTATCGGTGTACAGTAAATGTAGATTTCGCTTACCGGAGATACTCGCGGTTAGCGTGATGGTTCCTTCCTCAATGTCTTCAAACCCATGGATGATCGAATTCATGATCAAATTAATAATAATTTGGTTAATTGGGCCCGCTTTTGACTCAACACATAATTCTGGATCACATTCGATTTTAATCTCATGCTTGAGTTTTTTAAGGCGTGGGCGCAAAGACAATAAGATTTCATCAATCAACTGTGCCAGCACAAATACTCGACTGTTTTCGCTGGATTGGTCTACAGCAACTTGCTTAAAGCTAGAAATAAGCTCCGCCGCGCGATTCAAATTACGGTAAATGATATTGAGATTTTCTTCGCCTTCATTAATAAATTTTTGCATTACGCTGGCTTTGAGGTTTTTATTTTCAAAGTCAGTTTTTAAGCTTTTTAGCCGGTCCAGCATCATGGTTGACGCAGTAACCCCTAAACCAATAGGCGTGTTAACCTCGTGAGCGACGCCGGCGACCATATCTCCCAACGAAGCCATTTTTTCATTTTGTACAATTTGGCGTTGGAATTGATGTAATTTTTCGAGCGTCTGGATTAGCTCCTGATTAGCTTCTTTAAGCGCAGTGGTGCGTTGGCTAACCATCTCCTCTAGCCCAGCATTCAAGGATTGGTATTCCTGCTCCATTGATTGATTGCGTTCAATGTAACCTTGCATGCGTTTAAGCAAATTGTTGATGGCCTCACTCAATTCAGCCGTATCTTCTGTGGCGTTGGCATGAACTTGTTGCTCATACTCCCCTGAGCGAGCGACGCGCCGTAAGAATTGGATCAGCTCACCAACGGGCTGGCTAATGAAACGCTCAAAGCGCCAGGCAAGAAATACGGCAAATACGAGTGCGCACGTCGCTAAAATAAGTGATCGGGTTAGACTCTGAGTGAGGAAGTTATTGTAAATGTCATCACTAATACGAATATACAGCAATCCAATTTCACCAGTCTCATTAGTAATTGAATGCATATATTCCGTTCCCATTTCGAACGGTCTTGGCTCAATTAAGCGCGCTAAATCATTAGTGGTACGTTTTGGAATTTGTGGTTGGCCAATGCGATCATAAGTTGCCTGAATACTGTCGTTATCCAAAGGCCCTTCATTCACGGCGATGGGGTTTAAATATACATGGACGGTTAGAATAGAAGATACGCTTTCAAGATGAGATAACGCGTCATTTGGCCAGCCACGGATATCGTTGCGGTACATTTTTTCCAGCAATACCACTTCACGTGCAACGAGGTTGGCAATCGTTTTTATCTTTTGATTACGTTCAATTTGATGGAATTTATCACTAGAGTAGATTTTCTCGGCTATCGTTCCGCCAGCCACTATTGTTGTAACGAACAGCACCATCGCAATGAATAGAAATTTGATAGAAAGTCGATTGGAATGGTCAGCCATTCAGAGTAATGCCTTTAACTTACGCTGCCGATTATTTGTTCACTTTAGCAAGCACGACGGAATTCGCCAATATTTACTTACGTTCAATTCTCTTTTTACTGCATTTCTAGTAGCGCATTAGTCGAATAAATTGCGTTTCAGATAACTGCCAGGGTGCTAACCATGCTCGACTCTGTTCTTGCAGTTCGGTGTTATCATTTGCCTCTAATAACGGCGCGAAATCACTTACGCAAATACATACGGTTGACGTTTGGATGTTTGCTTGTTGCTGAACAATAGGATCAGTTTTTTTTATCAGTACATGTGGGCACGGCAACTCTCGTGCTGGGTTTTGAATGCACTGTTGCGGCTCTTGGGTGAAGCCTGCAGTACTGAGTAAGCATCCCAAACCACATAACACTAGCGACATCAAACGCATGCTAGTTTCTCGTATAGCGCGGCATATTGTTGGGCTGAGGCTTCCCAGGTGAAGCGAGTCTGCATCGCCCGTTGTTGCAGTTCAGTAAAGCTATCGGGATCTTCGTGATAGTGCAAAAGCGCACGTCGAATGCAATCCAACAACGCCTGAGGCTGTGGTGCCAGAAACATAAACCCAGTGGCATGCGCAGGGTTGGCTTCGTGATCAACCACGGTATCTTTCAATCCGCCGACGCCGCGCACAATTGGCAATGTACCATAGGCTAAGCTGTACATTTGATTGAGTCCGCAGGGTTCAAATTCTGAGGGCATTAAAAAGAAATCACTACCCGCTTCAATCCAATGCGCGTACTGGTTGCTAAAACCATGAATAAAAGCAAATTTATCACTGTATTTTTGGCTTAAATGTTGAAGCTGCTCAACCACGGTCGGATCACCGGTGCCAACAATCACCAATTGCACGTTGTGAGCTAACAAGCGCTCGAGTATAGGCATGATGTAACCGAATCCCTTTTGCGTTGTAAGACGGCAAACCATGCCGACAACTGGCACACGAGCTTTGCGCGGGAGCTTTGCAAACTTTTGCAGTTTCGACTTACATTTGCGTTTACCGCTCATATCATCGAGGGAGAAATGGTCCTCGATGTACTCGTCTGACGCAGGGTCCCATTGGCTATAATCGCAACCGTTTAGGATCCCAACTAACCGACTGGCACGCGGTTGCAAAACGCCAGATAAGCCGTGACTGCCTAAATCAGTCAGTAGCTCTTTAGCGTACGTTGGACTCACCGACGTGATCGCATCGCAGTGTGATAATCCACTTTGCAAAAAGTTAACGTAACCGCCCGAATCTACAGGTATTACCTGCTCTAACCCGGCTACTAGCGGAACGGTTTGGGCACTAAAAACGCCCTGAAATGCTGCGTTATGGATTGTCAGTATGGAGCGCGTTTGGGTAAATTCCTCAGCAATTGTTGGGTTATGATTTAAGCGCATTAACGAGGGAATAATTCCCGTGTGCCAATCATTGCAATGCAGGATATCGGGAATAAAACTTAGATGACTCAGCGTGACTAATACGGCCTGAGCAAAAAATGCAAAGCGCTGCCCATTGTCTGCGTAGGGCTCGTATCCGTCAGTGTATAAGCCTTCTCGCATAAAGTATTGCGGCGCATCAATGAGGTAAACTGTAACCCCATGCAAGGATAACTGTTTTACCGAAAAACCTTCGGTCCCACCCGGGTACTGGAGGGTTAATGGTGAGCATGCATCACTGAGATTGGCGTGTTGCGCAATACTCTTGTACAGAGGCATAACAATCCTGACATCATGCCCTAAATGTGAAAGAGCAACAGGAAGGGCCTTACCTACATCGGCTAGGCCGCCAGTTTTAACTAGGTCTTCAACTTCAGACACAGCGAACGCGATTTGCATGCTCTTTCTCAATGGCTATTTATGCAAATATGTTAAGCCAACCGCAACGGAATGAAAACTTACTTTTTGCTCGCTTTATAGACCGTGAACTTGCCCGACTTAGCAACATCAGCCTGACGGCGTAAATGCTGGTCGATTAAATCAGGGTAAGGTAAAAATCGATTCGCGACTAAATACAACTGCCCGCCTACCTGCAGATGCGAATTGGCTGTCGCAATAAAACGTTCAGTTATGCCGTAATTGGTTTGTTTACCGCTATGGAATGGAGGGTTTGTGATTATATTGTCGAAGCGTTCCTGCCACTCATTTAAGCCATTTGACGCTATAACCTCGCCGTGCAGGTCATTTAATTCGAGACTTTTTTTACAGCAATACAAGGATAGTGCATTAATATCGGAATACTTTACCGTCAAATGAGGTTGACGTAGATTGAGGTAACATCCGATAACGCCAGCGCCACAGGCAAAGTCTAGGCAGCTGGAGCCTTTCAATTCGGGAATTGAACTTAATAGTAACTCTGTACCGGGATCCAGTCCGTCAGCACTAAATACACCTGGCAGACTCGCAACTTTCCATTGAATAGCGTTACTGGAGTAAGTACTCACTTTTATATAGTCATTAAGATTAAATTCAATCTGTGCGGGATTGGTCACCAACCAAATAGCACAGTGGCGAGCAGCATCATATTTCTGAACTTCACCAAAAGATTGCTTCAGTCGCTTACCGATACTTTTTATACCGCTATCATTACTGCCCACAATGGCAATGGTGCCGCCGGCTTTGACCACACTGCGCGCGTTTTCAATCAACATACTTGCGTGCGCTTTGGCGGTGGGTAAGTATATCACTGCGCCGTCATAAGCAGGACTGGACTCAAGAGTGAATTGCGCAGCAAAAGTCTGTTTACCTCCCTTTTCCAGTGCAGCTTGATAACTATCAAAATATTGATGAAAACCGTCAACGCGAGCTGGCAGCGCAGCGAAGATTTCGCTTTCGTCGGGATTAAACAGGACCCATTGCCCATCAGAAAACAATTGGTCGTTGCGCAGCAGAAGCTGACCGGTGCCATTTTCCATTAAGCCACACGCTCAAAAATAAGATCCCAAACGCCATGCCCTAAGCGCTGTCCGCGCGTCTCAAATTTAGTAATTGGGCGATAGTCAGGGCGAGGCACATAATCGTCAGTCGTTGCAGTATTGCTGTAACCCTCAGCATGGGTCATAACCTCTAGCATGTGCTCTGCATATGGCTCCCAGTCTGTAGCCATATGAAAAACACCGCCGATGGCTAATTTTTTGCGTAACTTTTGCACAAATTCAGGCTGCACGATGCGGCGCTTGTGGTGGCGCTTCTTATGCCAAGGATCGGGGAAATACAGTTGGACGCGCTGTAATGCTTGATCAGCAATGCATTTATCTAGTACTTCAATGGCGTCATGCTCGAAAACTCGCAAATTGTCGACACCCGCTTCATCCGCACTGCTTAAACAGGCGCCCACACCTGGGCGATGCACTTCAATGCCAATAAAGTTAAGCTCAGGAGCAGCTTTTGCCATTTCGACGAGAGAACCACCCATGCCAAATCCAATTTCTAGGACCACTGGGTTGTCGTTGCCAAATACCACCGCGAGATCCAATAAGCCTCCATCGACACTCAATCCCATGGTTGGCCAGCATTTTTCTAATGCTTTGGCTTGGCCTTTGGTTAAGCGCCCTTCACGCTTTACATAGCTCTTTACTTTGCTGATGTATACGCCGGCGGCTTCGGCTTCAGCTTGATTCTTAAATTGACCCATTATCTCGACCTTAAAATCATTTGCGCGGCATTATCCTAAGTTAACCGCTGATTGCAAACTTCGTGCAATATTTGCAGTAATCAACTGTGCACAGCGCTGTGGCTGTGTCAGCGACATCATATGAGCAGTAGATTCAATAACATGACATTCAACACTACTTTTATGCTGGCAAAAATCCTCAACGCTTTGAGCTGAAGCAATCTGATCATGTTCCGCGGCGATGCAGTATATCGGGACTTTTAGCGATTGTAGTTTGCTTCGTAGATCTTGGCGCGGGGTTGTCGCTGAAAAATGGTGTTTTAATGTATTAATGCCGAGGTCCGTAGCCATAGATAAAATCGTATTGCATATCTGTTCGTCGCCTAATTCGACGGCAGTCAGGTATTGACTGAGATGAGCTTGTGTCATGCCAGTAAACTGACGTTTTTCAATCGCGCTAATCGTGTGTTTGCGTGCGCTGGTTTCTTGCGCACTTAATCCTTGCGGGCTATAGCCCATTAGAGTTAAAGAGGCTACGTTGTTGGATTCTAGTGCAGCTAGCGAAGCTATATATCCGCCCATAGAAAAGCCAATCAGATGCACTTTTTTCGAGTTAGCATTGAGTCTGTCGTGTGTTAACGCGAGCATTTGTTGCAAATCGTTTGCCCATTGCAGCGGTACGTATTGTCGCGCGCCTGTAGCGAATGACATATGACGCCAAACAGGCAGCCAAATACGCTCATCACATAAGGTGCCAGGCAGGAAAAGCGCGGGTTCGGAAATTGTTTGCATTGCTACTGATCGTCTGTGCTTTCTTGCTAGTATAAGCGCATCTTGTATAAGAGTTTAGTGAAAGCAGTAAATATGACGTTCTCCCAACGGGTATTGGCGTGGTTTGACCGGCACGGGCGCAAGCACTTACCTTGGCAACAATCGATTTCAGCCTATCGGGTTTGGATTTCAGAGATTATGTTGCAGCAAACCCAAGTAGCCACCGTAATCCCGTATTTCGAACGCTTTATGCAACGTTTTCCAACGATCACGGATCTAGCATCGGCGCCACAAGACGACGTCCTGCATTTGTGGACCGGGCTCGGATATTATGCGCGAGCGCGCAATTTACACACAGCGGCTAAGCTGATTACAGAGCAACACGGTGGTCAATTTCCGACTGAAATTGAAAAGGTTTTGGCACTGCCAGGGATAGGGCGTTCAACAGCAGGGGCCATTCTGTCAATAGCAGAACAACAAGCGCACCCTATATTGGATGGTAATGTAAAGCGCGTGTTAGCGCGCTACTTCGCCGTAGATGGATGGCCGGGAAAACAGGCTATCGCCAATACCCTTTGGCAATATGCTGAAGAAGTTTTACCCAACGAGCGTAATCATCATTATACCCAAGCTATGATGGATTTGGGTGCGACGGTGTGTACACGAAGTAGCCCGAAGTGTGATGAGTGTCCGCTGCAAAGTGATTGTCTTGGCTTCATTCAGGGTCGGCAGCATGAGTTGCCGGGTAAAAAGCCTAAAAAAATACTTCCGATAAAATCAACCGCATTACTTATTCCGTTCGTAAAGGGTAGTGTGCTTCTGCATAAGCGCTCCCCGTTGGGGATTTGGGGAGGGTTGTGGGCATTTGAAGAGTTCGATGATATCGCTACATTAAAGCAACAAGTTGAATCTCGCATAAGGGACAAGAATACAGAAATTAGCTTTGAAGCTCTTGAGCCATTTAGACATACTTTTAGCCATTTTCATCTGGATTTGCAGCCAGTTCTAATGTTTACCCCTGAGCTAGCTGAACTATATGTTCGAGAACAGGAAGCACGCTGGTTTAGCCTGCATGAGCCGATAGGTGTGGGGTTGTCTGCACCGACAGAACGGATCCTCAAAGCGATTAAAACAAACTTACTATAATTAATCTGAAGAAACCTCAGAGCGCTAGATTTGCTGGCTCATTGGCAACGCGACTACTGTTTGATCAGCAAAATACTGTAGAATACCCAAACATATCCGTGAAGACATTTAACGGCCCTTGGCCGAACAATTAGGGCAAACATGAGTAGACAGGTTTATTGCCAGCATCTAAAGCAAGATGCTGACGGCTTAGATTTCCAACTTTATCCAGGTGAGCTTGGCAAACGTATATTTGACAATATCTCAAAGCAGGCATGGGTTGAGTGGCAAAAGAAGCAAACCATGCTGATCAACGAACACAAGCTGAATATGATGCAACCAGAATCACGGAAATTTCTTGAAGAGAAGATGGTTGCGTATCTGTTCGAGGGGGTTGAGCCAACGATTGAAGGCTACGTTCCACCGAAAAAGTGAGTCAGATTGGAGTCGCTTGCTTAAAATTGTTGAATGTTTAAGCAAATGCGCATTTTGCTGCAAAAAGCAGTTGACTTGTCGGTCTGAAATCCGTTTAATACGCGTCCACAGCGAAATGCTGTTGCCCAGATAGCTCAGTTGGTAGAGCAGCGGATTGAAAATCCGCGTGTCGGTGGTTCGATCCCGCCTCTGGGCACCATATTTTAAGCCAAGACAGTCCAAAGACGTCTTGGCTTTTTTATTTTCTTGATAAATATCACCGGGTTACAATCCTAAAAAGTCCATTCTGGGTTGATTCCTTCTTGGTAGTAAAGTAACACTATAAGTAACACATTTATTTAACCAACCTTTTGGTGTTACAAAATGGGTCGTACAACCAAGCCGCTGTCTGCTACACAAGTAGAAAATGCCAAACCTAAAGAGAAAGAATACAACCTCTCAGATGGGCAAGGCCTGCATTTGAGGGTAAGGCCAAATGGGTCAAAATCTTGGTTATTTAATTATTCTTGCCCATCATCCAAAAAGCGAACCAATATTGGTTTAGGCAAATATCCTGTTGTTTCATTATCTGAAGCAAGAATATTACGAAATGAAAATCTGCGATTGTTAGCTGGCGGAACAGATCCGAAAGAGCATAGGCTATTGGTCAAAGAGGAGGCAAGGCTGGGTGGAGAGTTGACTTTTAGAGTAGTAGCTTACGAATGGCTAGCATTACAAAAAACTAGAGTTAAAAGTAATACCCGAGAAGACATTGAGAAGTCACTCATAAAAAATGTGTTCCCGTTTATAGGTGAAATGCCAATAGCTAAAATAGGCTTCCGCCACATAAAGCATGATGTAGTAGAAAGAATAATTGGTCGAAATTCACTAGAGATTGCGAGGAAAGTCGCTCGCAGAATTAATCAAGTAATGACATTTGCGTTACTAAATGAATATATCGATTACAACCCAGCGCGAGAGTTAAGTAAGCTTATTCCTTCATCTCAGCAAAAAAATCTTCCAGCATTGAGCCCTGAACAACTTCCCGAATTAATGCGTGCGGCCCATTTTTCTACCATGACTCTTCAGACAAGATGTTTATTTGAGTGGCAGCTACATACAATGACTCGACCTGGTGAGGCTGCATCAGCCGAATGGTTTGAGATTAGTCTAAAGGAGCGAATGTGGATTATTCCTGCGGATAAAATGAAGGCAGGTCGTGAACATAAGATACCGCTAACTGAATCTACTATTAAGATACTGAAATTAATGAAGCCTATCAGTGGGCATAGAAAGTTTGTTTTCCCATCTATGACCAACCCGAATTCTCATATGAGCAATGAGACTATCAATAGAGCGTTGAAGCGCATGGGGTTTGAAGGTAGGACTGTTGCACATGGTCTTCGATCGTTGGCAAGTACCACATTAAATGAACAAGGGTTCGATCCTAACGTCATTGAAATGGCGCTTGCTCACAAAGACCCAGATAGGGTTAGGGCCGCATATAATCGTGCAGAATACCTAAAGCATAGATGCGAAATGATGATGTGGTGGTCGCAACATATCATCGACGCCTCAAACAAGAATTTAAACAGTGTTATCTGTTGAGGATATTAGTACTGGGCTATTTGCATATGAGTGTAGTGATTAGTAAAGATTTACGCAGTGAGTTATCCAAACAAGCAAAAATAGGAGGGGTAGAAAAGGTAGAAGATTTGTTAGAGGAAACCATTGAGTTAATTGAAATACATACAGAGCCGACCAGAACCCCAGAAGATGGTTTATCAATGTCTAAGAAGCCGTCATCACATAATCGGACTTTAAATGCGTTAGCTAACGGTATGCATAGAGCTAAAGATAGTTTTGTTGAATTGGATGAGTCGTTTAAAGAAAAATTTGAACAAGCACTAGTTATGCAGCTTTATAAAAAAGCAGCGCATAAACTTAAAGACACAGACGAAAGTCGAAAATTAATAACGACTCTGATGGATATTGTTTCCACCCCAGAGTTATTTTTAATACTTCGCGATAGTGCGAAATACTCAATCATAAAGTCAATCAAAATCAAACGCGAGCCACTGGTTTATCAGTTTGTTCATGAGTTATTGATACTTTGGTTTAAATACGGCGGTAAAGTCACAAGATCCAGAAGTGCATGGTATAGATACTTGAATTTAGCATCTAACGCTATTCCACAGTTTTATGTAGATGGTCACGCGGACCGTTTACAAAAGTATTTATCTATTTGTGAGAATATTCAAAGTAGTGAGTAAAAGGAGCAATTCTTGCGCGCTAGCTAATTAATCTGGTCTTTTTAGATCTGGAAAATCGCCTTTAGTGCAAATTCGCACTTTATTTAAAAAGGTGATTTATGAATAGAATGGTACTGCGTCTTCCACACGTTTTAGAATTAACAGGCTTATCTAAGTCTACGATTTACGCACGCATTAAAATCGGAGTTTTTCCAAAACCTATCAATTTAGGTGGTAACTCTAGAGGGTGGCTTGACCAGGAAGTCCGGCAAACAATAGGTTTTATGGCTTGTGGAGATGACATACAGACATTAAAAAGTAATGTTGCAAAACTCGTTGCTCAGAGACGCAATACGTTGATTATGGATGAGGTGGCGTAGTTATGATTAAAAAAATACGTGACTTCTTTAGATCTGAGAAAGAAATAACTCAGCATGAGGCTGCCTTTATCCTTGCTAAGAAAACCAATAACATTAGTCGGGGTTGGTTATTCGAACTGGCTGATAATAGGCGGGCGAAGGCTCTCAAAGATGTAGGAACAATACCTTTTGAAAAGAAAGGGATCTATGTTTTCTACCGGAAAGGAGATATTGAGGCTGTTGCCTATGCACTCAAATGTGCAGAGGATGCTAAAACAAAGCCAGTGAAGCTATTCCCTTAAAATGACAAAAAGGGAAAAAAGAGCAGTCGTTGGCGGACGCCAGCGACTGTTTGGTATCACACGAATTGCAAGAGTGTTGGCAAAATCATCACGATGTATTGCCGATAGTTATCGAGTACCTGAAATAAGCCCATACCTAAAGAGCTATCGCGTAAGTGATTTGCCAACTATTAGGCGTTTTAGAGAGATCCATAAAATTCATATATTGAATAAGTCGCAAAACGTTTGCTTTGCACTTAGGTTGGCTATGACGTCTCTACTTTCAACCCCTGCTTCTATTGGAAAAGATGCATCAAAAAAGCCTGTGATAATGTGTACGATCCGTTTCAATAATGATTTTTCAGCGAATCTTTCCTCACGCCCCGATCCGGTTAATTATTATGGGCGTTTAGTAAAATCTAGGCTTAGCAAGCTAGGGATTAAAAACTTTTTTTTAGTGTTGGAGAGCAATGGTAGTAACGACACAAAAAGCTCACCAGAGGGGCTTCACGCGCATATCGTATTAAATACTAATGGAATATGCTTGAAGTTGATATCTCGCAATTTAAAGCGCTTTAAAGAGCTTCTAAAAGACAAAAATGACAATGTGGCTAAGTCGGCACTGGCTATTACTTCTGGCTACAAAAAAAAGCTATTCTTCCAGTCATCATTAGAAGCGAGTATTTTTGAAAACTTTATTGCAGGTGATCTTTCGGAGTGGTCAAAAGATACACGATCAAATGGAGCCAGAATATCCTTTGTATATGAAGAAAAATGCGTGACTGACTTGGATGTTGGGCTTGCAGACTATTTATCAAAATCATTGCACCAGCAAATATTTAAAGGACATAGAAACTATTATATTTGTCGAGCTCTTATACAAAAGATGAAACTGAATTTTGAAAAGCTATTACAGTGAGATTATAAAAAGTCCTAGAGCCAAGTGATTCCCGGTGTATCTATCGAGATTCAAAAACTTGTGGCTCATAGAACGAACCTTATAGAAGAGTTTTGATTCATTTCTAAGTGGTTTTTATTTGAAGTTCAGCGAAGGGTTTTAAAGTTGTTACCTTTTTTTACCTCGCCCGTACCCCTATATATTTGAATTCGCAACCCTTACACAAGGTAGCTACTGTAGTATTTTTGTGTAAATATGTTCCGAAAAGCAAAGTTGCTTAGTTATCCACTGCGGCAGGGAATACGCATGAGTGAAAATAAGACGAGTAGCATGCCAAGTACATTGAAACTGGTTCTAATAAGTTGTTTCGCTACTTTGATAATTGCCATTCTACTTCTATCTATCGGGATTTATGTTCTCGAACCAGTGAGTGAAATTGCAAATCGGCTTATAGCAGCCGGCATTAGCCAATCAGAAGTCCAACAGGTAGTCGAATTAGCGCAGAGTAATATCTATGAAGCAGTAATTTCGTTTTTAGTATTTGCTAACGGCGTAATTGTCGCTCTTTCCGTTTGGTACATCAAAACTAACTCTCATGAAAGAGCTGAGGCGTTGATTGATGAAAGAGCGAAAAAGTATTTTGAAGGTCTAGAGTTCAAAAAGCTCGTGCAAGAAGAAGTAGAGCAAAGGGGAAGAGAGTATTTGGAGTTAGCTCAAGGAGATATGCAAGAAACTTCTACTCTGTTTGAAAAAGCGTATAGTGATTTCACTTCGAAAAGTAACCAAATAGATTCGAATTATCATAGAATTCAAGAGCTTGAGCGAAATGTTAGGATTATTGCTGCGACAGTGGCTGATTTGGACTCTATTGAAACTGAAGGCTCTGAACTAAGACTGGAAAAGGAAAACTAGATGGCATATGTGAAAAAAGGATTGATTGAAAGAAAGCAAGGTCAAGTAGATGCGTCCTTGCGAGATCCCGAGCATTTAATTCAACTAGCAGAAGAAAAGGGAATATGCACAAGTCCGTTAAATATTGCTGCTTTAGTTGCGGAGTTAGGAATTGCAGTTAGATATGAGCCAATGCCTGAAGATGATTCTGGCAGCCTCATGCTTGATAAAGCTACGGGTAAATGGGTAATGACGATTAACTCTCTTCACCACCCGCATCGACAGCGTTTTACGATGGCTCATGAATTAGGTCATCATGCTAGACATGCGCCCCTGTCTGATGAATTCAGAGATAAAAATTTCTTTAGAAACGCTGAGTCGAATGCAATGGAGCGAGAAGCAAACGCGTTTGCTGCTGAACTATTAATGCCTAAAGATAAATTTGAGAATTTTATTGCTAACACTTCAGATGAAATTGAGCAAATAGCTAAGCACTTTCAAGTATCGTCTTTGGCGGTGAGGGTAAGAGCTAAAGAGTTGGGATATTCGGGGCATAATTTATGAACCCGTTGTACTTTCCTATAATCAAGACGAGAGATGCTGAGCTTCGTGCGATGGAGAAGTTGAGTGCAGATACAAAGAGATTAATCTGTCCTATTTATGAGTTAACAAAATCAAGAAAAACCTCAAAAGTGCCGGATGGGGACATTCATCGCAGAATGTCACAGTTGGCAGAAATTCAAGGTGAAGACGAATTCATTTTAGATTTATCAACAGACAAAAATTATATAAATCCTCAAATCGAGCAACTATTGTTGCCAGATCATGGCTTTAATGAATGGTATCTGTTTATAGCTGAAAACCATAGAGAACTGAATATCATTCCTATGGTGCACGTATACGAAGATGAAGATGGCGTAGCTGATGAAGTAAAGAGTTTCGTATCGAAAATTTCTGCAATCAAAAGAAAAATAGCAGTTCGATTGCCACATAACCTAACAATGCCCCAGATTAATCAGTGTCTAGACGCGATAACACAAAGCATGGATGGGTCATGTAAGCTAATAGTTATTTTCGACGCTAATTTTGTTGATAGGAATAATGAGTCGATAAATAGAGTGATAGGATCATTCATAGAGTGCTGTGTTGCTACAGAAATGTTTAATCAGTATCTCAGTGACGTAGTTGTAGTTTCGTCAACATTCCCATCAGACGTTAAGTCTGCGGGAAACCATGATTCAACTGGAGAGTTTTATGTTTACGAAGAAGATATCTATCAGGCGGTAAAAGCTGATCAAAATACTCCGAACGTATCTTATGGTGATTACGCTTCCATTAACACTGAACAAATTGAAATGAGAGGTGGGACATTTGTTCCTCGAATTGATATTGCTTACGTTGAAAATGAACGGGATAAGTTTTTCTACAAAAGGTATCGCCGTGACGATGGGAGTTACCCTCGATGTGCAAGAGAGGTGCTAGCTGATCGTCGATATATAAATGGACAAAACTGGTCAAACGAAGAGATTAGAAACGCAAGTGTAGATAAGCCAAGCGGCATTAGTCCTGCATATTGGATCTCAGTGAGAATGGAGTACTACATCAATTTGAAAGTAGACCGTAGGAAGGTTGACCTAAATTCTCCTGAGCGGTAAAGAGGGCGGTTTTGAAAGTGTAACCAAATCGTCCTTTGTTAGAGTCCCAGACGTGTCATTTAGTATTTGATTTAACACTTTTGAGTACTTCTCAAAGATATATTTTCTTGATATGGCTTTGGCGTCTTTTTGAGTTAAGTCAATTGAAAGTTGTTTACACATATCGAAGGTCGCTATGTACTTTCGTTGTTGCTTTCCATTAATAAGATTAGTTAACGCATCTGAAGGTACTGAGCTTAATAGCGATAATTTATTTTGCTTTTTAAATATTTGTCCTTTTCTCAACGTTTTGGCGCTACCGTCATCTATAAGAACTATCCCAGACCATTTAGGAGCCACAGACCTTATTTTTTTTAAATTTTCTGGTTCGCATACAGTGTAAACTACATCGAAATACTTTCGATAATCTTCTAGTTGTTTAGGTAACACATCAACTTTGTCATTAGCACTTTTAATTTCGAAACCAATAGTCAGATTTTTTCTAATACAAATTACATCAGCCCGCCGTCTTCCAAACAAAAAAGGAGCTTCGGTACCCAAACCGCTAATTTCTTTATCTTTCAAAAGCTCTTCAATAAGCCTTAATTTTAGAAAAGTCTCTGACATTTTATTATGTATATATATACAGATATCCAGATTATAGTAACGTCAGTTGATATTTGAAAGAGTCAATCTACATGAGTTTTTTGTAACACTAATTGTAACACATTTTGTTTTGCGTGATTATTATTGCAGCTAAAACAATTGCTTAATTCGTTTTGTCGATGCTGCCTCTGGGCACCATTATTCCCAAAGCCCTGCTTATCAAGCAGGGCTTTTTCGTTTTAGGCCGACACGCAAGGCTTATCGGTGCCGGTTCAGCAATAGATCTTGCGTGAGCAAAAGCTTAATTTAACTTTGCAGCTTGGATGGCAAGCCCTTCACAGACGGAATTAAAAGCATCATTTTCCAACAGCGGCAGTCCGTGTAAAAGTCCGCTACAAAGGGCGTCTCGCACTATTGGAGATAAGCTCATACCGCCGGTTATCATAACTACTTCAGGCGGGATCTTACTTTGTGCCAAACAATCTGCAATCAGCTGATTAACTTTACTTAACCAGGTTTGCATTGATTTTTCGAGCAACTGCTTATCGATTTCAACATTAAAATCCGGTTCGATATAGTGCAATGGAAGAGTTATTTTCGCCTTACTTGATAGCAATTCTTTAGCCATTCGGGCTGAGTTTACTACGCGCGCGGATAACTTTTCTTCCTGAACCACAAGCAGGCGGTCTAATGCTGCTGGGTTTTTGGTAATCGATTGGGTTTGCGCAATTTCTAAGCCGTAATCATCAGAAAAAAAGCGCGTTAGTTTAGGAATATCATCGACCGCGCACATATCAGAAAAATAGGTGGGTGGCACGGGTAAGCCATTTTGCATGGTTAAGCCCAGACCCATTTGCGGGGCGAGTGCTCTTAACACCAAACTTTTGTCGCATTCCATGCCGCCCAAGCGTCGTCCAGTAACGGCCAATACGTCTTCTTTGCGAGATAATTGATTGTATTTTTCTGGCGCGAGGTTAATACAGCAGATGTCGGTTGTGCCACCCCCAATATCAACAACTAAAGCTGTCGTTTGTTGCTGCAAAGAGCGTTCAATTTTATACGCGGCAGCGATTGGTTCTTCGAGAAAACTCACTTGCTCAAAACCAGCCTGATGAGCCGCTTCAGTCATGATTTTAATTGCTTGAATATTGCCTTCTTCACCTCGTGTACCGTGAAATTTTACCGGTCGACCGATGACGGCCTGAGTCACGGGTTGCTTTAATTGTTGCTCGGCACAGGCTCTGAAGTAGGCGAGTTGTTTAGCTATCATGCCGACAAACGCAGCTTTTTGACTGCCCTCTAAAGAGGCTCCAAGAAAGTTTTTTGGAGAATAAATCAAACGACCTTTGTCTGGCATTGCTAGAAAACGACGAAAGCCTTCTTCACCAAAGGCAAATTTGCCGGTTTCAACCAGCTGTTGTAACGACAGCTGCTGTACGGTCATATCTTTCAATAACAATTGAATGGCGCGGCGCTGTAAAGCTGGGCGGTCATGGTATTGCCCGCGTAGATCGTCAATGCGGTCACTATATATTTGCTGCTCTTGCGGATCTTGGGCGTCGTAAAACCCTTGTTTAGCTTTATCGATTTGTTCAGTTAGGACGCGTTGTAGCTGCTTGACTTTGGCTTCTACAACTTCGTGGGGCGGAATTGGCAACTCATCTTCGTAATAGATAAATATTGAAGATCGGATCTTATTACTATCATCGACAGCAGGGTCTAGCTTGATGTGTTGATGCGTTTGACCGTCAAAGTACACGACTTCGGAATTTGATGTGCCATAGTCGATTCCAATTGCAGGCATAGAGTAATACTTCAAAAAAACGAAGGGCGCAGTGTAATTGATTTGAAGCACTTATTCATGGGGTATTTCGTCACAAATGTTTGTGCCAACGCGTTGTTCATATTCATCACAAAGACGTTTCGCACTCGCGCCTTCTCCGTGCTGATTTAATAACGTAACCAAGCCCTTGGTCGCGTCTGTATTTAGCGGAGCAAATGATAATACATGGCGATACCAGCGTTCTGCCTTTTGAGATTCCTGCAGTGCGGCATACTTTGTTCCTATCATTGCGCCTATATCAGCATACCAAGGCGCGATTTGCGCAGACTTCTCGTTATAGACCCTTGTCATTGCTGCAAAGGCTTGCTCAAAGTAGGGCAATGCTTCTTCTTGTTTACCCTGAATTTCGAGCACGTCACCGATGTTGAGTAATGCATCCCATGCATTTTCATCGAGCTGCACCGCTTGCTGATAATGCTGAATGGCTAGGGGGAATTCTTGCTGTGCGGCATTTACAAAGCCCAGCGCTTTATAGGCTCGAGCCGAACGCCGGTCCGCTTGAATGGCTGCAGAGGCCAATGCATGGGCACGAGAGAGTTTTTGCTGAGCATCGAATGTAGTCGTCAGCCCTAGGTCGATCGCTTGCCCAAGATCTTCAATCGGACGGCCTTTATTCGCATCTTCATTCGACCAACGAATAACCTGTTGCACTATCGCATTGGCTAAACCCGCTTGAGCATGCGCAGAGTCGGGCCTTAGTCCCATTGCCTGTTGATAAAGCTCAATGGCCATTTCGTTATCTTGTCTGCGCATTTGCATGTAGTAATCATCAGCCTGACTCAAGATAAATTGAGCATCGTTGCGGGGTTGTTGCTCAGGTTGTGGATTTACCAAAAATAATCCAAGGGCGAAAACAGCTGATATTAACAGACTGGTTATAACCCACTGGCCAAAGTTATGCTGCTTTTCCAGGCTTCCATCTTTGCGCTTCGCTGACACTTCAGGCACATCGGGAGTTATGTTACTTGATTGGTGCCAGGTAATATTAGTTGCGACCATACGATAGCCGCGCTTGGGCAAAGTTTCGATGATTTTCGGTGCTTTAGGATCATCATTTAGTACTTTTCTTACTCTTGAAATACATCTTGTAAGTGAGTCTTCACTTACTATTTGGCCAGTCCATATAGTTTCCAGTAGTTGTTCTTTGTCGATTACTTGCGGAGCGTTCTTAGCGAGTAACTTAAGCAAATAAACGCCCTTTAGTTCAATCTGCTCAATTGGAGCAAACTGCATACTCTTTTCGAGATCGTCGGTAAACAGCCAAACCTCGCCAGAGGACATATCAATCAACCACTGATTTAATTGTAATTTACGACTGGGCATGGCGCGTGCGTTTGTAATATTTGTTGGGACAGTGTTTTATCAGAAGAATATCAGGGTTTTGTCAGGACATCATGTTTTACCTGAGCGAAGGTTTAAGCTCTCGCTAAAAAGGAAATAATAATGTTTTACAAACTCGTACTCATCTCACTAGCCTGGGCACTATTTGGGCTAAATACTTTAGCCTTTGGGCAAGGCCATTCTACAGATGGAAAGTTTTCAGTAGAGCAGTTGCACGCCGATTTTCATCAACTGTATCAAACTCTACAAACAGCACATATAGACCTTTACGCCAACATAACTAATCGGGAGTATGATCTCGCATTCGCAAACTACTTAGCACAGATAAACTCACCGATGAGCGCGATGCAGGCGCGCTTGCATTTTCAACGCTTTGTGGCGCTGGGCAAAGTAGCGCACGCAAAATTAGATTTACCCATAGCAGAATTTCGCGAGTATCGAGCCCGCGGCGGGGTTATGTTGCCACTATTTGTGAAAATCGATGGAGAAACTGTGTATGTCGATGAAGTAGTTGCACAACAAACAGGTGCCTTCGCTGGCTACAGGTTGACACACCTGAATGGTCAACCCATTGACTTTTGGATATCAGCAATGCGCGCCATGATTTCTGCAGACAATCAGCAGATTGCGAATACCCTGCTTGAAATGCAGTTTCCGTTTTTGCTGTGGTTATTGGATGGTGAACAAAACAACTATACCGTAACGTTGGTTAACGGCAGCGAATCAACCGTCCTTACAATTGCGACGCTGTCACGCAGCCAGCAAGATAGAATCATGGCAGAGCGCGATGTAACTACTACCAATACTTTGCCACGAGAAGCAAAATTGTTGACTGAGAAAATAGCTTATTTAAAGCCAGGTCCCTTTTATAACATTGATGATGCCAGCAGTGATGTTTGGGATAACCGGCCTTTCATCAGTTTCGTCGATAATGCGTTTCAAGAGTTTATCAAGCAGGATGTCAAGGCATTACTAATTGACCTTAGAGATAACCCCGGTGGCACAAATTCCTTCAGCGACCCCATGCTGTCGTGGTTTGCCCATGAGCCTTTTCGTTTTGCATCCGATTTTATTGTTAAAGTTAGTCCACAAGCTATTGCCGCTAATCAAGCCCGTTTGGTCGATACTCAAGGCGATAAATCAACCTCTGAAGAGTTGGCCGAATTTTACCAGAGGCACGCGGTGGGGGATTCCTTTTCACTTGAGTTGCCCCTCGCAACACCGCGCGAAAGAGAACAATTTACAGGGCTTGTTTTTGTGCTAGTCGATCGCTACACCTACTCCAATGCAGTGTCGGTCGCTGCGATTGCGCAAGACTACAGTTTTGCCACAGTGCTTGGCGAAAAAACGGCTGACCTTGCTACTACTTTCGGAGCGATGGAGCACTTCACTCTTGATCATTCTGGTTTTGAAGTTGCTTTTCCTAAAGCACTAATTGTGCGTCCTAACGGAGATAAGCGCCCTGACGGAGTGACTCCTGATATCGAGTTGAGCGCAGTTCTTGAACGTCGTGATCAGGATGTTCTTGCTGAAGCTGTTGAACACATTCAAATGCAGGTGGATAAGTAAAAAGGAAAAGACGCTTTTTGCCGCCAAATAGGTATACTTTACATATAGCTCTATTACAGCGGAACACCATGAACAAAGCGTTTATTCTATTGGCCTTATTGATAACGTTTACAGCAGTCGCCGAAGAGGAGGCTCCACCACCACCTCTTGATCCAAAGTACGAGGGTGATCATCACTTTGTATTGATGTCCAGCGAGTCTGATTTATTCGCTGCGTATATGCCCTCGTACGATGACCCTAGGGACCAACAGTTGGTCTACCTGATAGATGCGAAAGGACCGAATTTGTTTTACCTCGTGCGCGATGCTGATCTGATAACGGCTAAAACCAGTGCGTTTAATTTAGAGCGGCTGATCCGCGGTGAAAGTGTGAAACTCACTTTAAATGCATTTATGGGGGATTTTCGCTTGGGTGCAAGCCAAGTATACAGTGACGTAGAAGTTAATTTTAGTCGTCAGCTCTACTATCGTTCATTGGAAAATATAGAGCCTTCAGGCCTCAGACAGACCTACGACGTGGTTGAGTTTCGTAAGGGCGACCGTTTGATGATCCACAAAGTCAAACATGCGCCTAGTTATCAGCACATAGTGCTGGTTGAAGAGGCGAAGAATTGTGTTACTCAGTTTTTTCTGGATGACCCAGTACCGTCAGAGAATGCACTTTTGATGAAGTTATTGTTCTGTGGATCACTAAAACCCTTGTACTACAACGCGATGGATTTTCAGTAGCAAACCGAACGGCTGAACCTCACAGATTAGCCGATATTCAACGTTTGGCTTTCGCTAGAAATATGACATACTTGCGCGGCAAAATATAAATGGAACTCTAATTCGCGCATTTTGGACAGGTAAATGAGCCGCAGGATAATAACAATAATAAGCCTGACTCTAGGTCTATCAATAGGCTCCGTGCAAGCACAACAAGCTAAACCGAGTGAGCCAGCAAATTCCCCACTTACAATTCCTTATGTCGAAGGTGCGGCAAAATTAGATGGTGTGCTTGACGAGCCGCAGTGGCAACACGCAGCAAAGCAAACACTCGACTATGTTACCGAACCTTTTGAAAGCAATTTACCAGCACCGGTAAAAACCGAGGTTTTTATCTACGAAGACGGCAATTCTTTGTACGTTGCCTTCATCGCCCATGATCCAGACCCTGAAGCCATTCGAGCTTTCTATCGAGACCGAGATTTCATCTTTGGTGGAGATATGGTCGGAGTAAAATTGGATACATTCAATGATAGTCGGCTTGCCTACCAATTCTTTGTTAATCCCTTTGGTGTACAAGCAGATGTTATTGAAAATGAGATGACCAAAATAGAGAGCGAAGCGTGGAATGCCATTTGGGAGTCTGCTGGTCAAATTACTGAGCAAGGGTATGTTGTTGAGATGGCGTTACCTCTGCGCACTATGAATTTTAACGAGGGTGAGCGCACCAAGGTATGGGGTGCAGAATTCTTACGTTTTTACCCTCGAGAAGACTATTTGCGTATTTCCAACATTCCGCGCGATCGCAATAATTCCTGTTTGCTTTGTCAGTTAGAAGACATCCAAGGTTTTGAAACGGCGACTCAAGGTAAAAATTTAGCAGTTATTCCCACCTTTGTTGCGGGCCGCGGACGCACTCGAGATATCTACAGCACGCGCGAGTGGGAATATCAACAGAATCAAGAAGTTGGTCTTGACGTTAACTGGGGAATTACACCAGAAATCACCTTGCAAGCTACCCTCAATCCAGACTTTTCCCAAGTTGAAGCTGATGTCGCGCAACTTAGCATTAACAATACATTCGCGTTGTTCTTCGATGAGCAACGCCCATTTTTTACCGAGAATGCGGATTACTTTTCATCAAATTTAAACCTCGTATACACCCGTAATGTCGGGGCGCCCGACTATGGTGCAAAGATAACCGGAAGAGTCGGCGATCACTCGCTGGGGGTATTTGTTGCGAATGATGACTCAACCACTTTTTTAGTGCCAGGGAACTTGGGTTCTTCGGTTGCAGAGCTTGCTGAGTCATCAAACAATGCAGCAATTCGCTACCGTTTTGATGTTAGTGACAAGCTTTCCATCGGTTATGTCAGTACATTGCGTAAATCCGATAGTTACCATAACTATGTGAATGGGATTGATGTACGTTATCTGATCACCGACAAAGATACGTTGCGAGCTCAATGGGTGGTCTCGGATACGCAATACCCTGATCAATTGTTTCGCGACTTTTGCAGTGAAGACTGTTCTGGCTCCAGCAACTTAAGTGAGGAAGCGCTGCGTTTGCGTCAAACAGACAGCTTCACAGGTCGAGCGTTTAGGGTGAATTATCGTCACGAGGCCAGTGATTGGTATGTATATGCGGATCATTACGCTAACGGTGCAGACTTTCGCGCTGACCTAGGTTTTGTCTCCACGATCGATGACAATAAATCGGTGCTTGGCGGTGGCTATTACTGGTGGAATGATGATAGTTGGTGGAATCGAATTCGCATCAGTGGTGATTGGGACATCACCCATAACGACAACGGTGAGCTGTTAGAGCGAGAAATTGAGGCAAATTTTAGTATTCGTGGCGACTATCAAACTTATTTTGAAATCGGTGCTTTATCGCGGGACCGATCAGGATTACGTTGGGATAATGCAAGCCTTGCGATAGATAACAACACCAATCGTTTTGATGAGCGCCAATGGCATGTATTTGTTGAAACTCAGCCAAATGAAATTCTATACATGAATGCCTACTACAATAGTGGCGATCAAATTGACTTTGCCAACAATCGTCTTGGTGAGCGCGACTTGATAGAGGGTGAAGTGGAGTTGAATATTGGGCAACATCTTTATGTTGGCGCATATTTTTTATATAACGACTTCGAAGCCGACAATAAGCCTTTATTTACCGCTAAAATCTACGATGCACGATTAACTTATCAATTCGATACGCGTCAATTTTTACGCTTGATTTTGGCCTACGCAGATATTCACAGGAACCCTGACAACTATTTACAACCGGTTGATGCAGAATATCAAGATTTAAGCTGGCAATTGCTTTACAGCTACAAAATTAACCCGCTCACCAAGTTCTTTGTGGGTGTATCCGACGCATCATTTAACGACGATAGCCTGTCGCGTTTAACCAGTGCTGAGCAGTCTGTTTTTATGAAATTTAGTTACGCGTGGTTACCCTAACCGGTTGATAACCAAAACGCTCTGCATGAAAAGCCTTGCAATGATAGCTTACGTAGAGGATATTCTTTTTATACGTGCAGGTATCTTGCGGCTAGGTAACAGATGAAGTCCATCAAAGTTATTTCATATCTTCTTATTTCTATCTACCTTGTGCCATCTTCTATTTATGCTGATGAGCTTCGCGTTAGCATTCAACTACAACCTAAACAACGTGACAAGTTTGAACTTTTTCTTCATCGATTCTTTCTGGAGACAGGCATAAAAGTTAAATCAATGGTTGATTCAGATATGGGGTACAAACTTAAAGTGCCGGTTTGGTTGGAAGAGGGAAAAGACACACCAGATGTCATGTTTTGGAGTGCTTCGCAGCGTCTTTATCGGTATGCCGAAATGGGGTTGCTTATGCCCATCACAGACCTTTGGGACGAAGAACAATATGATGAGCAGTTTAAATTAATGAAGCATGGTGTCTCTTATCAAGGAGAAGTTTATGCAGTTCCATTCGCTCATTATCATTGGGGGCTTTATTATCGAAAATCCATGGTTAAGAATTTTGGTGGTTTACCTGAGGATTGGGAGTCTTTTCTCGCGCTATTGGCTCGAATGAAAGAAGCTGGTATTACGCCCCTTGGCATTGGGACAAAGCAAAATTGGCCGGCAGCCGCTTGGTTTGACTATATTGATTTGCGTACTAATGGATTGCAGTTTCATTTGGATTTACTCGGTGGGAAAATCTCCTTTCACCATCCCAGAGTGCAGAGTGTATTGAGTGACTGGAAAAGGTTGATAGACAACAAATATTATAATCGTGATCATATGTCGCACCGCTGGGATGGTTTGCTACCACTGTTTTATCGGAACCAGATTGGTTTTCTATTATTAGGGAGCTTCGTTGCTTCAAGATGGCCTGACAATCAGGAGTTGTACGATGATATTGGATTTTTACCCTTTCCCAAAATGCAAGATGATTTTCCCTACTTTGAGAATGCCCCAACAGATATTTTCGTGATCCCTAAAAATACTAAGCAAGAAAAAGAAGCTAAAGCTTTCATAAAATTTATTGCAAGGCCAGATGTTCAGACTGCACTGAATCATGATCTTGGGTACCTACCTCCCAACTCCAAAAGCACAGTTGGAAACGATAGGTTTGTGCAAGCAGGCTCACAAATGTTTCAACGTGCTGAGGGATTGGCGCAGTTTTTTGACCGAGATGCTCCCCCTGACTTTGAAAAGTTAGCAACGCCTTTGCTCGCGGATTTTATCACCACTGGTGACATACAGTCCCTGACAATAGAGTTAGAAAAGGCTAGATTAGAAGTGTTCGGGCCTCTGCAATAAGGACTTAATGTTTCGTGCAGCTAATTTAGGCTAAAGCTTTTTTGGTTCATGAGCAAAAACCTTTAGCGAACCTTATTCTCAATACTGGGGAATGGTAAGGTACCGTTACAATAACTTATGGAGAATTAAGAAACGTTTGTATCTTGTCATAATATCTTTCAGGCTGCTCCCACCAGATGATATGTCCGGACTTTTCGATAAAATGATACTCAGCGCCAAACAGTTCCGCAAATTCAATCGCTACACCGTATGGGATTGAGTCACATTGACCGTGCAGAATAATTGATGGAACAGGTTGCAATAAGGGGCGTACATCAAGCGCTTTAGGATTGTAATTAGTGGACATATAAGCATAAGCTCCAGAACCGCCTTCTTCGGGTTTTACCGCCGCAGGGTCACACACCATGCCAGCTGTAACTTGGCTGATAAGATTATTGAAAAGCGTATCCATTTCTTCGTCAGAAATCAGCTTGATATCAAACAAAAGCGCTCCGGCTAAAGCAAGCATCGGTTTAGGTTTGAAGACTGCACTGTCGGACGACTCATGGTAGCTCCATGGTTCGATAAAGGTATATTCCTCCGGCACCTCTACTCCATAGCGAATGGGGTTTCCATCTTTGTCATAAGACTCAGGAGTAATACCTCCAGGTGAAGAAAAAACGATTTTGTGGATTAGATGTGGGTGCTTTGCAACAAAATGGGCGGCAATGTCAGCGCCGAAAGAGTGCGCAATTAACGTTACCTGCTTTGCTTTCAAATGCTGAGTGATAATTTCGTGTAGGTCAGCAACATGATTTTGCAGAGTAACATCAGAAAACTTAGCTGGGCGGTCAGAGCGTCCAGAACCAAGTTGATCATAAAAATACAGTTCAAACCCATCATTACTGAGGGGGTATAGAGTTTCAATAATGCTTGAATGAATGTAGCCGCCGGGGCCACCGTGTAAAAAAATGATCGGTGTTTTACTTCTTGAAGCGCGACCATAGTGGCTGAAAGCGATTTTATATCCTCTATTTAACTCCCAATAGCGAGTATCGGCATCTGCCTGGATTAACGAAACCGTCCTAGGTTCAGGTAGATAGGCGAAAATGAAGAAAATCAGGAGTAAAAAGATAAACAAGAGGCAAAAACTTTTAACGAGTATTTTACGCATAGCAGTGTTGTGTGACGATGATGTATAAAATTTACTTGTATTCGAACTTTACACTCGTTGGCAGTCAATGCTTAAATCGTAATCAGATGTGTATAGCGCTAGTTCAATTCTAAATGTATTCTGCACACGCAAAAAGCATCAAAATCAAAAACATAGAAGATTGATTTCCATGAAAATTAATGGAGCAGTTGATTAAGCAATATCACAGCTTCGCAGGGGACAAATGCGCATATTAATTTTAGCCAATAAAGATTTGGCGAGCTTATTGGCGATTAACTTGTTACTTAAATCTGCTGAGCAGCATATATTCTCGATTTTATTGTCTGAAAAAGTGGGGCAGCCTGACTCATCAAGCTCTCCGCTTACGGAACTCAGCTTTTTCGAGCAAACGCTTTTTAACGATATTGTACTGCCACTGAGCGATAAAGCCGGAGAAAATCGAGATCGCTATTTAGATAGCTTTGAGACCATAAAGCGCAACGGAGTTGATTTAGCTGATATTGTTAACATAAACAGTACGGATGGTCTAAACATTGTTTCTGGTATAGCTCCAGACTTAATAGTATCGATTAGATTCGGTCAAATACTGCAACAACCTATCATTGATATACCTGAGCTGGGAGTCATTAACTTACATTCCGGTATACTTCCGAATTATCGCGGTGTTATGGCCACATTTTGGTCAATGCTGCATGGAGAAAGGGAAATTGGAACAACCTTACACTTTATTGATTCCAACAAAATAGATGCGGGTTCCATCATTGCAATTGCAAGATCTGAGATCGATTACGATAAGTCGTATCTGCATAATGTGTTATCGCTTTATCCTCAAGGAGTCAGGCTAATCGTTAGGGCTATCGAGCGACTAGCTCAAGACGAGCGTTTAGCAGCGAAGCCGTTGGATATAAGTTTGGGACGTTATTTCGGTTTACCGGATCGACAAGCATTGAACACATTTGCAGAACAAGGACATCAGTTAATTGATTACTCAGAAATCGTGGGTTTTTCACAATGGTTTTATCAACCCGAGAAAGCATTGAAACCAAGTGGTAAAGCGTAACGACAATGTCAATCGCCTAGTTAAATAAATCGTAGCCATTCCCGCCGGTGTTGCTTTACCCACGCTGCGTCAGTGTTTGACATAAACTCAAAGTCGGCAAAATCAAATCCAGGTGCAACGCTACAGCCTACCAGTGAATAATCGCCCGTACTCTCTGCCGCCTGCCATTGGCCTCCTTCGATCACATGAGCAAAGCGGTTTGCGCTGCCAATAATGACTGACTCACTGGTCGTTTGAGCCTCAGCTGACTGCGATTGGTGATTATGAATGTGCAGCAAACGCAAGGGGGCACCGGCGTAGAAGTTCCAGATTTCATCATGCACGACGCGATGAAAGCGGCTAACCTGCCCAGCCAATAATAGAAAGTATATGTGGGTTAATGCAGGGCGGGGGTGAGAATGAATGGGCGAGTCGATCGTTTGTGCTGAACGGTAGACTTCACTGTAAAAACCGCCTTCGGGATGAGGTTTTAATTTTAAAGCGTCAATCAATTGCTGCATTTTTCTGCTATTCAGGTAATCTATTTGTTGCCAGTTTGCAACATAAGCAAACATAAAGACAATAAAAGGCATTTTGGGGAGTGCAACTGTGTTAGGGGTAACTGAAGATCTGTTAATGATATTCGCCCTGATTGGCATCGCGAGTATCGGTATTGAGTGGCTTGTGTACCGCTTTAATTCTTTGATCTGTTTTTCTATCGGGCTAGGGTTCTTATTCGCTTCAGCATTGTCATCGTTACAGGTTATCGGTAACGACTGGCTGAGTTTATTTGGCTGTCTGCTGATAACGACAGTGTTTTTTCTTGTGGCATTCCGTCCATCGTTTAAGAATATTCGCTCAAACCTCGATGGAACAAGGGCTGCAAGAGATTTGGTCGGCTATCGTTTTTTGCTGGTTAACGACCTTAATGGCGCCCAAAAGTGTGTGCACCACTATTCTGGCCGAGCATGGCGATTGCGTAGCAAAGATGTAATAAAAGCAGGCACTTGGGTCGAAGTTACGCGCGCTGACTTAGGTGAATTCACCATTCGTCCACGTTACGAACCATAGCCTGTCGCCGAACACGGACAGTGCAATCTAAAAATAGCGGCGTAAATGTTGTTGTCGGAGCCGCTCATGACGCTTGCGCTTGTTTGCTTTGCTGATCCGAGTGGTAACATAAATCCCGTACACTACAGCCGCTAAGAAAATGATTTCATTAGAAATTGTACCGTAATGATAAATGCTATAAACGGTAATTGGGGTTCCTACGAACATTAAAAAAAGAACTAAAACGCTGACAATACTCATACTACTCTGCTCGTCATGGGGTAATTTTCATTTGGACCTTTTATAAAGCGAATTCTGTACCAAGTGTTTTGAACTATCAGTAGTGTTAGCGAAATTATAACGAGAATATTTTATGACTGGAGAAATTGCTGCGTTGACTACGGCCTGCTGCTGGGCGGTAGCTGCGCGGATGTTTCAATTACTGGGTGGTTATTTTAATCCCTTAGCGCTGAATTTGTGGAAAGGTGCCCTCGCCGCCATAGTGTTATTGGTGGTAACACTGATCTTTCCATTGCAAGTTGCTTTGAGTAACACCGCTATATTTTGGCTGGTGTTAAGCGGCATCATTGGGATTGGGTTAGGTGATACATTTTTCTTTCGTGCGCTCAACCTGATTGGTGATAGCCAATCAATTTTAGTCGCCGAAACTCTCGCACCAATCTTAACGGCTCTATTTGCAATGGCGTGGATCAACGAATGGCTGACCTGGCAACAATGGCTTGGTATTGCTGTTGTTATTCTGTCGGTCGACGTGATCATAAAAATTCAAAAACGCGACACCACTCGATTGTTTTCACTCACGGGTTATGTTTTCGCAGCTCTAGCTGCAGTCTGTCAGGCTGTAGGAGCAGTTATCAGTCGTGATATTTTGACCAGTACTGGCGTGGATGCAGCAAATGCATCGCTGTTTCGTTTGCTCGGCGGGCTTGCGGCGATTGTGGTGTTGATGCTGCTGATGCGTCGGTCATTTAAGCCCGCCAAACCTTTAGGCAAGCAAGGGCTTAAGTTATTGCTCTGGGCAACTATGCTAGGAACCTTTGCTGCCTTGTTCCTACAAATGATCGCATTCACGCATACCAAGGCTGCTATTGTGCAAACCTTGTTCGCGACGAGCGTAGTACTCTCGTTACTTGTGGCTAAATATTTAGGTGAGCATGTGGATAAACGTACGTTTATTTGGTCGTTGTTTGCTTTGCTGGGCGTTAGTGTGTTGATTTTGTCATAACACCTCTGTATACTCCGCGCCCTTACAGCCAACCAACCCGTTCCTTGTCTCCATGCAGAAGGCTGTACTGCCCGAGACTACAACCGTAAGGAGCAGACATGCGTCATTACGAAATCGTTTTTATGGTTCACCCTGATCAGAGTGAACAGGTCCCTGCGATGATCGAGAAATACTCGACTATCCTTAAGCAGGATGGCGGTCAGATCCACCGTTTAGAAGACTGGGGTCGTCGTCAATTAGCTTATCCAATCGAAAAGCTACACAAAGCACATTACGTGCTAATCAATGCTGAAGCGACTGCCGAAGCAGTTGAAGAACTTGAAACTGCATTCCGTTTCAACGACATCGTGCTACGTAACCTAGTGATGCGTACTAAATCTGCGGTAACCGAAGCGTCACCAATGATGAAAGAAGAGCGTCGTGAGCGTCGCGAAGATGCTCCAGCAAAACCTGCTGCTAGCGCAGACTCAGAATAAGGAGAATTACCATGGCTCGTTTTTTTAGACGTCGTAAATTCTGCCGTTTTTCAGCTGAAGGCGTAGCAGAGATTGATTATAAAGATATCGCTACATTGAAAAACTACATCACTGAAAGCGGTAAAATCGTACCTAGCCGTATCACTGGCACAAGTGCGAAATATCAGCGTCAGTTATCAACTGCTATCAAGCGTGCGCGCTTCCTAGCGTTGTTGCCTTACACTGATTCACATAAGTAATTGGCGAACTAATAGGGGTATTGTAGATGGACATTATTCTACTAGATAAAATCGCCAACTTAGGCGGATTGGGCGACAAAGTGACTGTTAAGTCTGGTTACGCACGTAACTTTTTGTTCCCGCAAGGTAAAGCTGTTCCAGCAACTAAAGCTAACCTAGAAAAGTTTGAACAGCGTCGTGCTGAGCTTGAAGCGAAAATCGCTGATGAGCTAGCTGCTGCACAAGCGCGTGCTGAGAAAGTACAAGCACTAGCTGAAGTAACTATTGCTGCTCCAGCTGGTGACGAAGGTAAACTTTTCGGTTCTGTTGGTACACGTGATATCGCTGAAGCAATTACTGCTGCTGGCGTTGATGTTGCTAAAGCTGAAGTTAAATTGCCTACAGGTACTTTACGTGAAACAGGTGAATTTGAAATTGATTTACAACTTCACTCAGATGTTATGACTTCTATCAAGTTGATCATTATCGCTGAAGCGTAAGACATACTGTCAATTCTAAAAGCCGCCTCGGTGTAATCCGCAGGCGGTTTTTTTATGCGTACAGAAAAGTGCTAGGTCGTTGGGCCGCGCCAATGCGACTGGAGTTTGGATAAGATCTGAGTGAAAGGTGCTGTATCGATGTCTTCTAACTTAGCTAATGCATGGGCGACGGCTTCTAGAGTACTCAAACTGTCTTCACGCGGCGCTTTGCGGATCTTATATTGACTGGGGTGAGCTGGCGTAATAGCGACACATGGGAGTTCATGCAGCCAAGGATTGCTCAACCATAGTTTACGCGCTTTGCGCCATGTGCCATCCAAAACAATGATATGTTGCGGCGTGTCATTGGTTTCTGCCCAAGATTCCAAGGCTTGCGCATGCTCTGTTGGATACAGCACAATGGTGTTTTTTACCCGTCCTGTGTGCGCTTGGACAGCGCTAAAGTCTGTGGGTATCTCACCTACCGTTAGTTCCGCTTTGGGTAGCAACAAAGGTAGTAAGCGAGCGGTATTTTTAGCATGCTTTTGTTCGCTGGGGTGCTGCAAAATGCTGATACGTACCGCAGAATCAAGCAACTGAATGGCGTCACATACGCAAGTGCTAATTGGGTATCGGCAGCTAGAGCATACTGCGCGACTCGTTGCCGTCACAACTTATCCTATAATAGCGCAGCGCGCTTTTGCAGTCGCAGCTGCCACTCAGGATCTAAACCGTCCAGTGCTGCGGCACGTTCGATAGTAGCTTTGCTTGCCGTAGGGTCATTCACGCACTGCATAAATTCACGAATTGACATGCTGCCCGCGTTTCGGTTTTTGATTGAAACGGGGTCTCCAACGGACATGATGCCGGTTTCAAGCACGCGGTAATACCAACCACAAATGTTATGGGTGTTCACAAAGCGATCAAGATTCTTGATCCCAAACCGGTGTGATATTTTATTGCACGGCACGCGTGGCGAGCCTACTTGTAGTACGACCTTTCCCATCTGCACAACATCACCAATCAGGGTATTATCGTCATCCATCCCTTCGATCGATATATTCTCGCCAATACTGCCGGGTACAAACTTTACAGTATGTTCTGGAAAATGCTGCTGAAACAACTTGTAATTAGCGGGTGCGTACTGATGCAGTACCTTTTCTTTACCACCGTGCAGTTTCTTATTGCCTTGCTCATCTTCTTGCGTGCCATCAAATGCGACAGTTAATTGCTGAACGGCACTTTTTATAATGCTACTGGGTGCGCCTCGTGGCCCAAAAGCAACAGGTTTTGCGGCAAATAGTTGATTGATAAACATTATCTTTGATTTTTCGATACTATTGTTAAAGACCAGTGTAAACCATGTGCACACTGAGCAAAAAAAAATTATTCACGGTTTAAACCTTTGCTAGCTGCACAGCGACAAAGCTAGTAACTCTAACCGGTAACACTTGGTGACAGACATGCTTGAACTGGCACCCAAACGGAAACCAAGCAACATGGCAGAACCTCAGGGTAGCGTTGTAGACGCACAAACCACATTTGCCGAGAAGGCAGAGCGCGATGTGATCAGTGCAGCGCAGCAAGGTAGCAAAGAGGCGTATAGGAAGCTGTATGACGCCTATGTCGGGCGCGTCTATGCATTATGCTTGCGCCTAACCGGCGAACGCACAATGGCGGAAGATGCCACGCAAGAAGTGTTCATCCAGTTATGGCGTAAGTTGGAGAACTTTAACGGTCAGAGTAAGTTTTCTACTTGGTTACACAGTGTCACTTCGAATATCACAATTTCGTATATTCGTAAGCAAAAAGGCTGGTGGCAGAGAACCTTCAATATCGAAAGTTCCCCTGTGATGGAAAGCCAAGCAGAGCAATCAGTCGATGAAGTATCGTTAGATAAGTACATTGTTCGATTGCCTGAACGCGCTAGACATGTATTTGTCTTGCATGCACTCGAAGGCTATCGACATGAAGAGATTGCCGACATGTTGGACATGGCGGTGGGCTCAAGCAAAGCGCAGTTTCATCGAGCAAAGCAATTATTAACGGAGTGGATGGGTGATGAATAAGCAACAACATCAACTGCAGCAGGCTATCAATGACCTTCCGCGCGAGAAAATGCCAGAGCGTGATCTGTGGCAAGGAATAGAACTTGGCATAGAACGTCAAGAAGCAGCCACTGAGACTCCAAAAAAGTCGCAGTGGCAGTACTCGGTAGCCGCAAGCGTAGCATTTGTAGCGGTACTTGGGTGGCTTGCATTCGCTCAACTTAAGGTCACCGAAGTGCAAGAAAGTACTCAGCCGACCGCGGCAGAATTAGCAGGCATGCTGGCAACACAGCACAATGCTCAAAAAGAGGCGCTTTTGGTCAGTTTACAGGATCAACCTGCGTTGACTGAGAACTGGCAAGAACAGTTAGACGAATTAGATGCTGCAGCGAATGCAATCAAGGCAGCGTTAAAGCAAGACCCGAATAACACAGCATTACTTAAAATGCTCCAGAATGTGTATCAACAACAGATTGGGCTGATTGAACGAGTCCATGCGCCCAAATGGCGCCAGATTTAACCAGAGGTATTGGATCATGAATATTAATGTAAAAGCGACACGCAACTTATCGAGATTCACGCTGTCTCTGGGCACCTGCTTAATGCTCGCGTCGGCAAGCGCATGGGCTGGGCAGAAAGTTGACGAAAGAATGAGTGTAGACAGCGACAGCTATATCGATATCGAACATATGAATGGTAAAGCGGTTGTTAAAGGCTGGGACAAAGATGAAGTTCATGTACAAGGTGAACTCAGTGAGCGCGCTGAAGAGTTTGTTTTTAAGAAGCGCGGCAACCGCATCGAAATTGAAGTGGAAATGAAGCACTCTTCGCACCGCGAAGGCGGCTGGAAGTATTGGAATAATGACGGCGGAGATGATTTAACCATCTATGTGCCCATGCACAGTCGCGTGCAATATGAGTCAGTAAATGCGAGCTTTGACGCTGAGAATTTACATGGTGGCTTGTCTGTAGAAGTGGTGAATGGACATGTTGATGTGAATGACCTTACTGGCCGCATTCGCTTAGAGTCTGTCAATGGTGATATTAGGGCTCAGAAACTGTCGGGTGACGTACACATTGAAACGGTTAACGGATCGATTGAAGGTAAGCATAGTGGCGAGGGCGACATTACTTTTACCTCGGTCAACGGAAATATTTATATCGCTTCGGATAGCCGTGAAATTTCTACCGAAACGGTTAATGGCGATGTGCAGTTAGAACTGCAAGAAGTTGAAGAACTGGATTTAAGCACCGTCAACGGTAGTGTTGAAGTTTCCATGCACTTGCTCGACAACGGTGATGTGCGGGTCTCAAGTGTTGGTGGCTCAGTAGAGCTGACCTTCCAAGAGAATGTCTCAGCGCGTTTTGATATCGAAGGGCATGCGGGTGGTCGATTTGTTAATCGCTTAACCGACGATAAAATGCAAAAAGATAAGTATGGTCCGCGTCGTTGGTTAGAGTTTAGTACGGGCAGTGGTGAGGCAAAAGTAGAAGTCTCTACAGTGAATGGACGAGTAGAATTATCTCGCCGTTAATCCCGAGCTTTACTTGAAGTATCAAGCGGTTGCTGAAAAGTGACCGCTTTTTTTGTATGTGAAGATAGTGCTAGTGGGCATTTTACTGCATAATAGCTAGCCGTTTTTGAGTCAGTGAATTCGTCAGTGGAAGTCGTTAAGTCGTCAAAAAAAGATAGTACCGTTGAAAAGCTCAAAGTGCCGCCGCACTCGATTGAGGCAGAGCAGTCAGTGCTCGGCAGTATGCTTATCGCGCCAGAATCGTGGGATACGGTTACTGAGATAATCGGCACAGACGACTTCTATAATCGTGCTCACCAAACTATATTCAGTGCGATATTAAATCTTCTCAAGCAAAATCACCCTATTGATCTCATCACAGTGTCAGAGTTTCTCGAGAAGAACGATACATTGGAAGAGAGCGGTGGCTTTGCGTATCTAGCCGAGTTGGCTAAGAATACGCCTAGCGCGGCTAACGTAGCAGCCTATGCCAGTATTATTAAAGAGCGCGCGATTACGCGTGAATTGATTGGGGTTGCCCACCATATTGCTGAAGTCGGCTTCAACCCTGAAGGTCGCAGCAGTATGGAAATTCTCGATCTGGCAGAATCTAAAGTCTTTGAGATTGCGGAAAAACGCACCGGCGAGAATGAAGGCCCGCGAGATGTTGAGAAGGTTCTTGGGAAAACTGTCGACCGTTTAGAAGCTTTGGTTAAATCGGGTAAGGAAGTTACCGGTGTGACTACAGGCTTTCATGATCTGGATAAGAAAACCAGTGGCTTGCAACCCTCAGATTTGATCATTGTCGCAGCACGTCCGTCGATGGGTAAAACCACGTTTGCCATGAACCTTTGTGAGAACGCCATGATGGCGGAAGACAAGCCGGTTTTGGTATTCAGCTTGGAGATGCCTTCTGAACAGTTGATGATGCGTATGCTGGCATCATTAAGCCGAGTTGATCAAACCAAAATTCGTACCGCACAATTGGATGATACGGACTGGTCACGAATTTCTCGCACCATGTCGATGCTAAAAGAAAAAAATAATCTGTTTATCGACGATTCCTCGGGTTTAACGCCGATGGATGTGCGCACTCGGGCACGTAAGATTGCACGTGACAACGGGGGGATCAGCTTGATCATGGTGGATTACCTGCAATTGATGCGCGTTCCCAGCCTGGCCGACAACCGAACCTTGGAAATTGCCGAAATTTCACGCTCGTTGAAAGCGTTGGCCAAGGAGCTTGAGGTGCCAGTGGTTGCCTTGTCACAGCTCAATCGTGGCTTAGAGCAACGAGCTGATAAGCGTCCGGTCAATTCAGACCTGCGTGAATCGGGTTCTATCGAGCAAGACGCCGACTTGATCATGTTTATCTATCGTGATGAGGTGTATCACGAAAACAGCGAATACAAAGGGGTTGCAGAAATCATTATCGGCAAGCAGCGGAACGGTCCTATAGGGACGTCAAGGCTGACTTTCCAAGGCCAGTTCTCCCGCTTTGATAATTACGCAGGCCCAGCAGTCGCTGATGAGTATTAAGCGACCGATATTTTGCTTCACTGCTGACTATTAGCATTTCAATTTTATCCATACGCGAATAGTAAGTGAGTGTACACTCTTCAAAAATGTACTCCCTCGAGCTAGCTTTCGGTGACCTTGTCACCTGTAAGGAGTTAACTGACTTTTTGATTGTTCGAGGATGTTATCCAATCTACATCGATCCTGATTGTCGTTGCTCACGTAAATGAGAGCTCATAATTGGAGATGTTTATGCGGAATTTATTAGTCGGACTTTGCGCACTATTAATAGCAGGCTGTGCCCAATACGATTATTCAAGTAGCGTGGAACTGGGGCAGCCACTGTTAAATTTTGCTGGTGAAAGCTTAGCCGGTGAGCCGGTAACCTTACCGGGTGACTTGCGCGGCCAACCCGCCATACTGCTGTTTGGTTATGTGCACAAATCGCAGTTCGATATCGATCGTTGGCTAATTGGTTTGGATATGCGCGCAAATAAGTTAGCGATTCTTGAAATACCGGCAATAAAAAATCCTTTTGTGCGCTGGTTTAGCTCGCGTATAGACGAGTCTATGCGTGAAGGCATCCCGCGCGAACTATGGAGCAGTGTAGTTACCGTGTACGCGGATGGCGATGCAGTACAACAGTTCACCGGTAATCAAGCGCCAAAAAATGCTCGAGTTATGGTCATTGACCGGGCGGGAAACGTGCAATATTTTTATGACCGAGGTTTTTCGGTCGAGGCCCTAAATCAACTGTTGTCTGTTAGTCAGCGACTATAACTCTGACTATCGAGGTTTTCTTCAACGCACGAGCAGTGTAGCAGTTCGTTTATGCGTAAGTGGGGCCATTTTAGACCTCTAATAAGGTAAAGGTTGAATTTGGTGCGCCTTGCACGAGTACTCGGCATTGCCCCCAAGAGTCAGGGATATCCCATATATGCTCCTCGGCAACGGTGAAAATTTCCCGTCGGGTCTCGCAACGCACTTCAACATGGTTTAGTTCACCTTCGATACTGCTAAAGCTAAACTGGTCACGCACCAACTCATGGAAAACATTACCGTCATCTTCAATGGCTAGTTGAATACCAATAACCTCGTTTGACGCCACATAATCTTTGACTAGTTGCACTGAATCAGCGATTTGCGCATAGCGTTTTTCGCCGCCGGGGTAATTTGCTAGATCGTTGGCCACTGATAACGCATCGGCCAGAAAGTTACGATTGGCATTGAGAATAAATAGGCGCTGATACACATACGCAATATATTCACTACCAAAGGTTGCATAATCTGCACTGTGCGAGTTACTGCTTCTCAAAGTGCGATAAAGACTTTTACGCTCACGCTCAGTATCTTGTAGTTTTGCCGCAAGTTGCGCGTCCATGCCCCATAAAAAAGCATTCTCGTAGCGATTCAAAGAGGATAGATTGCGGAGTTCATTGAGTTTTTGCTCAGCCGTCGCAAAGTCACCTTGATTGACCAGCTCTTCAACTTCTCGGTATTCACGTATAAAGCGGCGAGTCGCTCCTCTTGGCCCTTCAATATTAAAATCATACTGCACCGCTTGGTGACATTGCTGGGTTGGCTTGCCATCTTTCATCGCTGGTTCAAATTGCCAACGAGATATTGCGCGTTTAGCCGCACGCCGAAACTCTTTGCCACCAAAATCATCTTCGATGACGATATCCTGAACATTGCCCTCAGTATCAATCACATAACTCATTTGAACCCAACCTTCACGGCCAGATCGAGCGGCTTCCTTGGGGTAATTGGCGGGCGGGCGATCAATGATTTTTGCTGGAGTAAATGCGGATAACTTTTGTACCGCATCTTCGCTAGCGGCTTCGCCTGCTTGTTGGATTTGATCATCGCAGGGCAAGGTAAACTCTTGGGCATACGCGGAAACACTGAATAAAGTGCTTAGCACGACTGGGGTAATGTATTTGAAGTTCATGAGAAGTCCATTGTCTCGTTGGCAGAACGTAACTCTCTCTGCTATTTGATAACTTGTCAATATGCGGGAAAGGCAAATAAAAAGCCCCACATGAGTGGGGCTTGCTGATAATGTTGCTCGCAGCTAGTTTACTTGCTCAAGCGCTCTTTTACAGTCGCAGAAACCTTTGCTTCAATACGACGGTTGATACGGTGCGCATCAGCAGTGTTGGCTTCATCGAGTAAACGTGTTTCACCGTAACCTTTGGCACTCAAGCGGTTAGCATCGATGCCGTATTGGCTGACTAAAAGATCTTTTACTGCATTCGCTCGACGCTCAGACAACGACATATTGTAGTCAGCTGCGCCTACTGCTGAAGTATGTCCTTCGATGACCGCCGAAGTATTAACATAACGATTTAAGAAGTCTGCAAAGGCTTGGATTTCAGCATCGTTAGGATTTCTGACTTCAGCACTGTTGTTGGCAAACAATACGCGCAGTGCAATCGACAGCTCTTTTTCTTCAAAGATTACACAACCTTCGCTGTCGACTTTATCGCCCGGTAGTGAGTCAGGACATTTATCGTCAGCATCGGCCACGCCGTCGTTATCGCTATCTTTACCTAATGGGCAACCTACCGCATTAACCGCAGTGCCCTTTGGAGTATCAGGACACTGGTCAAGCGAATTGACGACACCATCACCATCAAGATCGTTATTACAGCCGGTGGCATCAACTGCTTGACCTGGAGGTGTCATCGGGCATAAATCACGGCTGTCCATTACGCCATCGCCATCACTATCTTTATCGGCTTTGCGCGTTGGAGTTACATCACCGAACGCATAGGCCAACCCTATTTTGACGGCATGGTCGTTAAAGCCTTCACCAAACTCACGAAAAGCCATGGCTTCAGTGATCACCATAAAACGGTCGCTGATCGACCAGTGTTTACCGATCCCAGCTGCCGCCATACGATAGTTTTGATCAAGGTTTTGTTGACGTAGACCGCCAAATAAATAGGCGACATCATTTTCAAGGAAATACATAACGTCGACGCCAAGGCTCTTACCTTCTTGCTCAACTCCGAATGGACGGTTTGGATCAACGTCGATTTCTTGATGAGCTGCTTCAAAGCGCGCTGCCCACGATTGATCAAAACGAAAACCAATTTCAAAACCCAAGCCATGACCTTCGTCTAGGTATCCATTGGGCTCCGGCTTTTCGCTGTCAGCGTTGTAGTATTGTACAAAGCCGCCAAGCCAACCTTCATAGGGTGGTGTGTCGTCAGCAAACGCAACCGAAGAAATTGCGGTTGCTAAGATAGCTGAACTTAATAGAGTACGTTTCAACATAGTTTATCCCTTTAGTACGTCCAAGTGAGTTGTGTTTATTGTTATGTAATTGTAGACCCCAAAACTATAGGCATTCGAGTTTCAATTACGCATTTTTTCCCATAATAGTCAGATGAATTGAGCGGCGTCCACCATGGTCGCGATGCTCGCCTAAATAAATTCCCTGCCATGTGCCCAAAACTAACTTTCCTAGCTCGATGGAAAGCGTTAACTGCGAGCCAAGAAGTGATGACTTTACGTGAGCGGGCATATCATCTTCACCTTCATAGGTGTGGGTAAAGTAAGTAGTGCCGTCGGGTACAATATGATCAAAAAAAGCATCCATATCTTTACGAACCGAGGGGTCAGCATTTTCGTTGATGGTTAGACTGGCACTAGTATGCAACAGGCTCAGCTGTATTATCCCATGAGTTAATTCGCGAATTTCTGGCACTGCATCTTGGATTTTATCCGTGATCAAATGAAAACCTCTGGGGTATGCCGGCAGTGAGATGCGCTTACTGAACCATTCCAAAGGTGATTACTCCTGTTGACATTCAGTGCATAACCCATGGGCTTCGATGGTTTGCTTGGATATCAGAAACCCACGCGCTTTGGCTTGATCATTTAACTTGTCTTCAATACCTTCAGACTGGATCTCAGCAACATCGCCGCAACTATCACAAATCAAAAACTGCACAGGGTGACTGCAGCCAAAATGATGGCAGGCGACAAAGCTATTGGTAGATTCTAATTTATGGATCAAATCGAAATCGAGTAGGAAGTCGAGCGCGCGGTAAACCGTTGCTGGTTTTGCGCTATCCTCTGTTTCTCGCAATGTGTCGAGCAATTCGTAGGCGCCCATCGGACGACTTTTCAGCAGCAAGATTTGATAGACTTTTTCCCGCAGAGGAGTAAATCGAGCCCCTTTTTGTTCACAAAAAGCGCGCGCTTGCGAGACCAGTGTTGCAGTGTTCTTCATGTGTAATACGATACATATGCTTAGCGGCTAATGCCCAAGATCGTTGTATACCTGTTGTGCATTTACCGACATTAATTTATGAGTTTGAGAATAACATATTTTTAACTCAGTGAATCAACTTCTATGGGCATAAATCGTTCAGCGAGATGCTGAATAATCCGGTCTTCAAGTTCAAACCGAACCGCAAGCGTTTCACCAAGTCTTGCGACAGCGCGTTCGAACATTGCGGGATTAATGATTTCCTCTACTCCGCCATAAGCGTCGTTGAATTCAAGAGCCTGATCAGTCGTTTTTAATAGTTGTGGGTAAAGTGATTCTCGCAACGCTTCACCATTTGGGTCCTCGCTGGCCAAGATATCAAAAATTTCGAAATGACCGGCAGACACGTAATCCATCATGAGCTCGCAAAAGCTGGCTAGCTGACGATTACTCGGTAACGGGCTAGATTCTGACGACTTATTTGCGGTAAGTCCGGCTATACTGCAATAATCTACCCATAATTGCTGGCGCTCATTTAACCAATTATTGAGCACAACACTCACTTCGTAACCTCGACTGGTTTTATGTTCGGTAGTACTCAACATGTGTTACCGTATCCATTAAAGTGGTGGATCAGACCACCAGTATAGCACTGTGCAAAATGTGAACAACTTTATTGGTTTTAGGTAGGTATTTGGCTCATGATAATCGATGTGACTCCCTCAACTCAGGCGTATTGGCTAATCGTGAGTCACGATCGATTTGTGCGTGATGATAGTGATAAAATTCTGGTTTTTGATAGTTGGTCAGCACTTACATACCTTCATCATTACAAGGATAGTGCGATTCAGATTGGAGAGTACAATGAGCATCCGGTTGTTCTCATCGATCTCCAACGCGAAACACTAGACACAGAATTAGCCACATCAAGCCTACGCAGCGCACTTATGTATGCTGACAATGAGCAATTTGGTCTGATTGCCAAAGCTTGGCAATATGCGGTGTTTTTGCGCACACACAGATACTGCGGACAATGCGGAAATACTATGCAGCAGGTCAATTGGGAAATGGCAATGCATTGCTACCAATGTCAGCATCGCAGTTACCCACGGATCTCCCCTTGTATTATTGTTGCTATTTACCGTGATGATGAATTGCTCCTCGCCATGGGGTCGCGGCACAAGGATACCGGTATGTATTCTACGCTTGCCGGTTTTGTGGAGAGTGGAGAAAGTTTAGAACAAGCTTTGCACCGTGAAGTTATGGAAGAAGTTGGTGTGCAGGTTAAGAATGTTGAGTACTTTGGTAGTCAACCATGGCCATTTCCACACTCGCTGATGGTCGGCTATATCGCAGAGTACGCAGAGGGTGACATTACCATTGATGACGACGAAATATGTGCCGCAGATTGGTTTAGCATTGATAACTTACCGAAAGTGCCACCTAAACTGTCAATCGCTGGACAGCTTATAGAAACCACTGTGCAACGGATCCGGCAGCAACAAAAAAGCCCGACCAAAGGTTCGGGCTGAATCTACTAGCGCGGTCTCGTTAACGAGCTTCTCTTTATTTTATGACTTATACGTATAGCAAACGCTTACTTATTGCGCAAGTTTTAAGCAATCAAAGTTGCTTTTATTGGGTTTGGTAGACAACAAACGCTGAAAAGGGATTAAATTATTGCTATATTGCGCCCGCTTATTTACCGCCACAGCTTAAGAGACAGAACCACATGGCCTTAAAAAACGATCGTTATTTACGCGCATTATTGAAACAACCGGTTGATATGACTCCTGTTTGGATGATGCGCCAAGCCGGTCGTTATTTGCCAGAATACAAGGCTACGCGGGCCCAAGCCGGTGATTTTATGGCGTTGTGCAAGAATGCAGAATTGGCTTGTGAAGTCACTCTACAACCATTGCGACGTTTTGATCTTGATGCAGCCATATTGTTTTCGGATATCTTGACAATCCCTGATGCTATGGGGCTCGGTTTATATTTCGAAACCGGTGAAGGGCCTAAGTTTGAACGTGTCATAGACAGTGCGGCGATGGTTGAAAAGCTACCCATACCAGATCCTGAAGATGAACTCGGCTATGTCATGAATGCTGTGCGCACTATACGCAAGGCGTTAAACGGTGATGTACCATTAATTGGCTTTTCAGGCAGCCCTTGGACACTAGCGACCTATATGGTAGAGGGCGGCTCCAGCAAAGCATTTACTAAAATCAAAAAAATGATGTATGCCGAGCCGCAGACCCTACATGCGTTACTCGACAAGCTGGCGGATTCGGTCATTCTATATTTGAATGCTCAAATTAAAGCAGGCGCACAGTCGGTGATGGTATTTGATACGTGGGGCGGCGTGCTCACGCCACGCGATTACAAAGATTTCTCACTCCAATACATGCATAAAATTGTTGACGGCTTGATCCGCGAAAATGATGGACGTCGAGTACCAGTCACCTTGTTTACTAAAAATGGTGGCATGTGGTTAGAGTCTATCGCTGCGACTGGCTGTGATGCGGTTGGGTTAGATTGGACCATTGATATCCAAGCTGCGCGCGCGCGAGTCGGCGACAAAGTTGCCTTACAGGGTAATATGGACCCATCGATGTTGTATGCCCCTGCAGCAAGGATTGAAGAAGAAGTTGACCTAATTTTACGTGGCTATGGCGACGGCACAGGCCATGTGTTCAATCTTGGGCACGGCATTCATCTTGATGTGCCACCTGAAAATGCAAAAGTGTTTGTTGATGCTGTGCATCGCTTAAGCCAACCTTATCATCAAGGCTAGGCATCACGCGGTAAGCCTTTTTCTATGGAACGGACTAGCCGGGCCTGTTGGCGATTTGGCGCTGGAGCTTCAAGTTGGCGCCGTTTTTGTTGTTCGATAGCCCACTCAATATGAATTTTGGCGATCTCCTCGGCGTGTTGCTTTGCGGTGTTTAATGCACGTAAATTACTCTCTGCAAAGGGGGCGTTACCTATCGCTGTTGCCACATTGCGCAGCCATTGCTGATGGCCAATGCGGCGGATGGGTGAACCCTCAGTGAAGCGCAGAAATTGTTCCTCTGTCCACCCGATCAGCTCATGCAAAGGGCGACCAAACAATTGGCTGCGTGGATTGAAATCCGCCTCTTCGGTGAGTGGCGCTTCTTTATTGTAAGGGCATACCAACTGACAATCGTCACAGCCATAAATTCGGTTGCCCATCAAGGGGCGCAATGACTCGTCAATAACACCAGAAAATTCAATGGTTAAATAACTGATACAACGGCGGGCATCCACCTTGTATGGAGCCACAATGGCGTTGGTTGGGCAAATGGTTATACAAGCATTACAGCTTCCGCAGCCACTTTCTACCGGTTGATCAACCGGAAGGGGAATATTGACCAATAACTCTCCCAAGAAAAACCAAGAACCAGCTTCTTTGTGCAGAGTCAGTGAGTGTTTTCCAGTCCATCCAATGCCCGCCTTCTCAGCCAGTGCATGCTCGAGGATAGGAGCTGAATCAACGAAAGGTCGAAATTCAGTCTTGGCAAATGCCGCTACGATTTTCTCGCCTAATTTTTTTAATCGGTTGCGCATGACCTTATGGTAGTCCCGACCCAGCGCATAGCGGCTAACATAACCAATTGCAGGATCACTGAGCTGTTTCGCGAATGCCGCGTTTTCCGGCAGGTAGTCCATTCTCACACTAATTGCACGCAATGAACCTGGGACTAAATCGGCAGGCCGCGCGCGCAACAAACCATGGCGCTGCATATAGTCCATATCTCCATGAAACCCAGCATCCAGCCATTGTTGGAGATATTTTTCATGTTGCGATAGATCAAGATCACAGATACCAACGTGCTGAAACCCTAGCGCCTTGCCCCAAGCCTTGATATTGTCTGCTAACTGATTTAAATCGATAGAATCTATGGTGGTCATAGCACTATGTTAGATACAGAATTGGCGCAAAGCTTAGCACACAAACTTTATCGCGCCGACCAGATCCGCGATAACGAAGAGGCAGCTGCAGAACAATCTGGCTGTGACATGTATACCTTAATGCAACGAGCAGGCAAGAGCGTGTTTAGTAATTGTCAGTTGCACTTGCCTAACAGCGAAAAGTATTTAGTTCTCGTTGGCCATGGCAATAACGCCGGTGATGGCTATGTGGTCGCTGTAGAGGCGAAGCAAGCGGGCAAGCAAGTCGCCGTTTGTGCGGTCGAACCTGAGCGCGAGTTACAAGGAGATGCACTACGGGCACAACAAGAATGGCTCGCTGCTGGCGGTGAAGTTAGCTCATTCGATCGATCACTTGTGGATAGCAGTGATGTAATCGTTGATGCCCTATTGGGAACCGGCACAAATAGCTTAATGCGCGCGGAATATGCGGATATTATTGATTGCGTCAATGCCAGCCAGACCCCTGTAGTAAGTATTGATATTCCTTCTGGTCTTGAGCCCAATACTGGGCAATCTATGGGGCGTTGTATTCAAGCCGACTACACCGTCACTTTCGTAGGTATAAAGCCGGGTTTGAGCACAGGCGCTGGGAAACAATCATGCGGGCAGTTGGTGTTTGATGATCTCGGCATTGGTAAAGCGTTTATCGCACGCGCGAAATCTTTTGCGACGGTCATTGAACTGGAAAATTTTGCGCAAATGGCACCGCGCGAGATCCATAGTCACAAAGGTACTTATGGGCGTTTATTGTGCGTGGGCGGGAACAAAGGCACTGCTGGAGCTATTCGCTTGGCTGGAGAAGCAGCGCTGCGCAGTGGCACAGGGCTGGTAAAAGTCTACGCGCATGAAGATTCGAAAATCCAGATCAACGCGGGGCGACCAGAGCTTATGGTCATCACCGATAACTTCGAGCAGGCCTTAGAATGGGCGACGTGTGTCGTTATTGGCCCCGGTTTGGGGCAGGATGATTGGAGTCAAAATGCCTTCGATAAAACGCTGCAATACTGCCATTCAAAAAACAAACCTATCGTTATTGATGCTGACGCGCTCAATTTGCTATCACGTTATTCAGGCACATTTAATATGCGAGAGTGTGTCCTCACTCCGCATGCAGGCGAGGCCGCTAGACTGCTAAATGTGAGTGTTGATGAAGTTGAAGGCGATCGATTCAACGCCGCAAGACAGCTTGCCCAGCGCTATCATGCAACATGTATTCTCAAAGGTGCGGGGAGTATTGTCGACAACGAACAGCATGCGTGGGTATGTCGTCATGGTAATCCTGGCATGGCGACAGCGGGTATGGGTGATGTTCTTAGTGGTGTACTTGGCGCGCTGTTAGCACAAACATTGAGTCCTGAAGTTGCGTGTAAATTTGGTGTCTGTTTGCACGCCCGAGCGGGTGATGTGTTAGCGGAACAATATGGGCAACGCGGACTGCTAGCCAGTGATTTATTTGACGCTGTACGTGCGTTGATTAATAACCGAATGAGTTAAGCGCGCAAATGGTACAGAAGCTAACCATTCATATTGCCGATGAGCAGCATACCGAGCAACTCGGGCAAATATTGGCTGCGTTGTTACAACGAGCCCGGTTGCCACTCGTCATCTATTTACGTGGTGACTTAGGCGCTGGCAAAACCACTTTTAGCCGTAGTTTGATCCAAGGGCTTGGACATACAGGGCGGGTAAAAAGTCCAACGTACACGTTGGTAGAGCCATACGAGCTTGAAGAGTTAAATATTTATCATTTTGATTTATATCGACTGGCTGACCCCGAAGAGTTGGAATTCATGGGGATTCGTGATTATCTAGAGAGTGCAGCAATATGCCTGTTTGAGTGGCCGGATAAAGGCGCGCAACACTTGGCAGCACCTGACTTAAGCATTAGTATAGAAACGCTACCGGCTGAACCTGATGCGCGGCGATTTGTTTTCACTAGCGATTCGTCGCAAGCAACTGCGCTACTGACCGCATTATCAGGAACTTATCCAGAGAATTAAAATCTCAGTAGCAACTCATTTATGTGCAACTGCGATGGCAATTAATTTTGATGTATGAGCGAGTGACTAAAGGGTTTTATCGACAGCGAACATTTAGTCGTATGGTTTGCTGGTTGTTCCTCGCTCTTGCGCCGCTTAGTGCGATTGCACAGAATGCGATTGAAGGCGTGCGAGTGTGGCCATCACCCAACAATACGCGTGTTGTCTTTGATGTCTCAGCACAGCCAACTTTCACATATTTCACCTTAAAAAATCCTGACCGCTTAGTCATTGATTTTGCAGATACTGAACTCGGTACTGGTTTAGATGCGCCAGAGAATAGTAACGAGATTTTACAGCGGATCCGCACCAGTACGGCGAAAAATGCTCAATCGACTCGGATAGTATTGGATTTATCTGCTCCAGTAACTGCCAATTTATTCGCTATGCCACCCACTGAACCATACGGACATCGACTGGTCGTTGATTTACCGTATGTTATCCAATCACCGCAGGCTACTGTGGTAAAGAGTAGTGACCAGAGTGATCGTGACCGCGACATTATTATTGCGATTGATGCAGGACACGGGGGAGAAGACCCTGGTTCTATTGGGCCATCGGGTACGTATGAAAAAAACATTGTTTTGAGTATTGCGAAAAAGCTTGAAGCACTGATTAATCGAGAGCGCGGTATGCGCGCAATCATGACGCGCACCGGAGACTATTACATTACGCCAAATCAACGCCCAGAAATTGCACGACGCAACAAGGCTGATTTATTGATTTCAATTCACGCCGATGCTTTCACCACGCCGCAACCCAGAGGAGGCTCAGTATGGGTCTTAAGCACTGGGCGCGCAGATACCGAACTGGGCCGCTGGATGGAAAGAACCGAACGGCACTCAGAACTGTTGGGGGGCGCCGCGGAAGTGATCAATGATGCCGCCAGTGAACGCTATTTAGCTGAGACTATTCTTGGTTTATCTATGGACCATTCGCGAGCAACTAGCCATGATTTAAGTGAAAAGGTGATTCAGGAAATGCGCAAGATCACCAAAATGCACAAAACCCGTCCACAAGCGGCAAGCTTGGCTGTTTTAACGTCTCCCGATATCCCGTCCATTTTAGTTGAAGTCGGCTTTATCTCGAATCCGCAGGAAGAAAAAAATCTCAATTGGGCCAAGCATCGCGAACGCCTCGCAGAGTCGATATTTACTGCAGCTAAACGCTATTTCAAAACGGTTCCGCCCGACGGTACTCTTTGGGCCTCTCTCAAAGACAGCGTTCGCACTCACAAAGTTCGCAGTGGTGAGTCCCTATCGTTGTTAGCTCAACGTTACAATGTTAAAGTAAGTAGTATTAAACGAGCCAATAATCTGACTAATGACGTCGTTCGCATTGGTCAGGTGCTAACGATACCCGCATCCTGAAAGGTTTTTAGTGTCAATCCAATTACTGCCAGCTGAATTGGCTAACCAAATCGCTGCTGGTGAGGTCGTAGAGCGACCAGCATCTGTCGTTAAAGAATTAGTTGAAAACAGTATTGATGCTGGTGCCACTAAAATTGAAGTAGACATTGAGCAAGGCGGTCACAAACGTATTTTAGTGCGTGACAATGGTAACGGTATCGTAAAGCAAGAACTGACTCTGGCTCTGAGTCGTCATGCTACGAGTAAAATAACGTCTCTTGCCGATTTAGAAGCGATTCAAAGTATGGGTTTTCGCGGAGAAGCGTTAGCCAGTATCAGCTCTGTGAGTCGCCTTACCTTGACATCTAAACCCGCAAATCAAAATGAAGCTTGGCAAGCGCACACGGAAGGGCGCGAAATGCAGGTGAACATCCAACCTGCAGCTCACCCCAATGGGACCAGTATTGACGTGCTTGATTTGTTCTTTAATACCCCAGCAAGACGACGGTTTTTGCGTACGGCGAAAACCGAATTTGCCCATATAGAACAAATAATGACTCGTATCGCATTGGCTAACCCGACCATTGAATTTGTGTTAAAGCACAATGATCGTCGACATAAGCAGTGGAAGGCGACAGAGAACCTGACCAAGCGTATCGAAGATGTGTTAGGTAAAGGCACAACTCAACGATTGTTATCGGTCGACGCTGAGTGCGAAGGTGTGAGACTTGAGGGTTTCATTGTTGCACCGACTGAACAAACGGTGCCTAACGACTGGCAGTATAGCTTTGTGAATGGACGTCCGATGCGAGACAAATTGATCAACCACGCCATAAAACAGGCGTTTGTATTGACCGAGGTGCCGATAGACGCACCACAATATGTCCTTTTTGTGCACGTTGACCCAGCGGAAATTGACGTTAACGTACATCCAGCGAAGCATGAAGTTAGGTTTCACCATGCGCGTTTAGTGCACGATTTTATTGTTAGCCAAGTAAAGCAAGTATTGCTGACAGCAATGGGAGACGCAGCCATGGAGTCTCCATTAACGCTGGTGGCAGAAGCCACCCATGGCTATCAAGTTCCTGATCAACTGCGAAATCAAACCCGGCAACCAGTCCAATCGACAATACGTTCGCATAATGCGACAAGTGCTTCTATTGGCACCAAGCTGGCTGAAAACAACTACGCAAATTTGATGCGTACCCCAGCAAGTACACTACAGACGAATTGCCAGTTGATGCAGTTAAAAGATCGAGTATTGGTTGGTTATCAGGAAAGTAATCTGTGTTTCGTGATCGAAAAACAGCAATTATTGAGTGCATACTTGAAACACCAGTTAGGCAATGTTGAAGTGGCGCAACCGTTATTGATGCCTGTGGCGATTCCTGACAGTGCAGCCTGGGATGAATCACGCAGGCAAGCATTTGCCCAGTTACAATTGCACATCGATAAGGTTGCCTCTAAACGCGTCCTCAAGCAAGTGCCTGCTGGCTGGCGCGCTATGCCATGGTCTATTTTATTTAACTCTTTTGCCGAATTAGATTTAACTGATCTCGCGACGTCACTTGCGACCATGATGGCGAGTACGTTGACCCGCCACGATTATCCGCTGGACAATGTGCAAGCTTGGTTTATAAGCCTACCACAAGAGTACCAGCGAGAGCTGTTACAGCAAACGGGTCAGCCGTTGGCTGTGGATGAGTTGTAATGGGAATGACACCAATTATTTGTCTTATGGGCCCTACCGCTTCTGGTAAAACTGGGCTCTCATTGGAGTTAGCTGAACAAATCGGGGGAGAGATAGTTTCTGTTGATTCAGCATTGATTTATCGCGGTATGGATATCGGTACTGCAAAGCCTACTCCAGCGGAACAACAGCGAGCACCGCACTGGTTGATGGATATCCGAGATCCCGCTGACAGTTATTCAGTGGCTGATTTTTGTCGTGATGCTAAGCAACACATAGAGAGCATTCAACAGCGTGGACATATACCCATGCTGGTGGGTGGAACCATGATGTATTTTAACGCACTCATCAATGGCATTTCGGCAATCCCAGAGGCTGATGCAGCCATTCGCGAGCAAATCCAGCAAGAGGCGGCAGCCCATGGGTGGTCGAAAATGCACGCAAGTCTTGCAGCCGTCGATCCGATTGTCGCACAGCGCGTTCACCCAAATGATCCGCAGCGTATAGGGCGAGCGTTGGAAGTCTTTCACAGTTCTGGAAAGCCGCTGAGTTACTGGCAGCAACAAAAAACACCTGGATTGAAGGATGATCAGGCGCAGGTTGTCCATCAATTTGCAATTGCACCAACCGATCGAAAAGTACTGCATCAACGTATACAGCAACGTTTCGATGAAATGCTGCTCATGGGTTTTATTGAAGAGGTCGAAGCACTGCGTCAGCGCGGTGATTTGCATCTTGATATGCCATCCATGCGTTGTGTCGGTTACCGCCAAGTGTGGCAGTACCTAGATGGCGAATTTAGTTATGCCGACATGGTTGAAAAAGGCGTCGCGGCAACGCGCCAGTTGGCCAAACGTCAGCACACTTGGCTGCGCGGTTGGGACGAATTGCATTGGTTAAATACATTTGCGACTGATAATTCGGCTGTTATAACAAAAATGGTTACTAAATAACCAGCTTACATGCTATACAATATAAGGGTGGCTGGTGTATCCTTTCACTTAGAACAATGATAATAATTAAGGAAGTCAGATGGCTAAAGGGCAATCACTACAAGACCCATTCTTGAACGCGCTACGTAAAGAGCGGATCCCCGTATCTATTTACTTGGTCAATGGCATTAAATTGCAAGGTCAAGTTGAATCATTTGACCAATTCGTGATTTTGTTGAAAAACACGGTTAGCCAGATGGTATACAAGCACGCCATCTCTACCGTCGTTCCATCCAGAGCAATTCAAATGCCGACCGGAGATGATGCCAATTCTTCTGATTAATCTAAGCGGAGTGTCTCTTGTTTGACCGCTATGCATCAGGCGAGCGAGCCGTTCTGGTGCATGTTGAATTCACCGACGAAGCAAGTAAAGAAGCCTTATCCGAGTTAGAAATGTTAGTGTCATCCGCAGGGGTTTCTGCGGTTGACGTGGTCACTACATCGCGCAATGCGCCGAGTGCAAAACTGTTTATTGGTTCTGGCAAAGCCGATGAAATAGCCGACATCGTGCGTACTCTTGAAGCGGATGTAGTCATTTTCAACCATGCGCTCTCGCCTTCACAAGAACGAAATCTTGAAAAAGTGTTTAAATGTCGCGTGATAGACCGAACGGGTCTAATCCTGGATATATTCGCCCAACGTGCACGCACTCATGAAGGAAAGTTGCAGGTTGAGCTTGCGCAACTTAAGCACATATCAACCCGCTTAATCCGCGGCTGGACCCACCTTGAACGGCAAAAAGGTGGAATTGGATTGCGTGGTCCTGGTGAAACCCAGTTGGAAACCGACCGACGATTGTTACGTGGCAGGATTAAAGCGATTTTACGTCGGCTAGAGAAAGTAGCCAAGCAACGTGAGCAAGGTAGACGTTCCCGGAAGCGCGCAGAAATACCTACGGTCTCGTTGGTGGGTTATACCAATGCCGGCAAATCTACATTATTCAACACGTTAACAGAATCAGCAGTCTACGCCGCCGATCAGCTGTTTGCGACGCTTGACCCCACATTGCGAAAGCTTGAATTGCAAGATGTTGGGCCAATCATTGTAGCCGATACGGTGGGCTTTATTCGTCATCTTCCACATGACTTGGTGGCGGCATTCAAAGCCACCCTGCAGGAAACTCAAGAAGCGGATTTGCTTTTGCACGTGGTCGATTATGCTGACGATAAATACCAAGAAAATACAGACCAGGTGCAAGCGGTACTGGAAGAAATAGACGCGGACGAAGTACCACAATTGATGGTTTGTAACAAAATAGATCGTCTTGAGGGGATGCAACCGCGGATTGATCGTGATGAAATGGACCAACCGATTCGAGTATGGGTATCGGCACAACAAGGATTAGGGATTGAATTATTGCATCAAGCCCTCATTGAAAGGCTATCGAAGTCGATTGTGGTGCGACGATTGTGTATCCCGCCAAGCGCTAGTCACTTGCGCGGTATTCTTTATGAATTAAATTGTATCGCTGCACAAGAGTATAACGAGCGTGGGGATTGGGTCGTCGATGTGAGAATGCCAAGTGCTGATTGGCAGCGTTTGTTAAAGCGCGAAAAAGGCGCGCTGGACGACCTCGTAATAACGCCAGAATAAGTTTAAAGTAACTGCATTCAAACTGAATTGCGTGCGGTTACGTATCAGAATTTAATTGAAGTTTACGGAGTATGCTTATGGCCTGGAATCAGCCGGGTGGAAATAACAACGACCCTTGGAAAAACAAGGGGGGACGTGACCAAGGTCCACCGGATTTAGATGATGTGTTCAAGAACTTATTTGGTAAGTTTGCGAAAAATGGTGGCTCGAGCGGAGGCTCGGGTAAAAGTTTTGGTGGTATCGGCGCAGGCATTATCGCTGGTCTGCTAATCGTTGTATGGGTGATTAGCGGTTTCTACACCATCCGCGAAGCAGAGCGGGGCGTGGTCTTGCGCTTTGGCGAGTATTATTCTCAAGTTGAGCCAGGTCTCCGTTGGAAGCCTACATTTGTGGACACGGTAATCCCTGTCGACATCCAATCGATTCGTGATCAGTCGTCCTCAGGTTCTATGCTTACCGAAGACGAAAACCTTGTCAGAGTGCAAATGGAAATGCAATTCCGCGTCGTTGACCCTTATCGCTGGACTTTCGCAGTGGTTGAACCTGAAGTGAGCCTAAGCCAAGCGTTGGATAGTGCAATCCGCTATGTGGTAGGCCACTCTAGAATGGATGACGTTTTGACTGATGGGCGTGAAGTGACGCGTCAGCGTGTCTGGGAAGAACTCCAAGCGATCATTGAGCCGTACAACATGGGTGTACAAATTGTCGATATGAACTTCCGCGACGCGCGTCCACCTGAAGAAGTAAAAGATGCTTTTGATGATGCAATTGCGGCGCAAGAAGATGAGCAGCGCTTTATTCGTGAAGCGGAAGCGTATGCGCGTGAAATTGAACCGCGAGCGCGTGGTCAAGTGAACCGCATGAACGAAGAAGCTCAAGCGTATAAAGAACGTGTCATCTTGCAAGCTCAGGGTGAAGTTGCTCGTTTTGAAGAGCTACTACCGCAATACGAAGCTGCACCAGTGGTAACTCGTCAGCGTATTTACATTGAGACCATGGAACATGTCTTTAGTAACACCTCTAAAATCATGATCGATAACGAAGGTGGTGGTAACAATATTATGTACCTGCCACTGGACAAAATGATGGAGCGTCAAGGAGCGGTGCCGTTTTCTCAAGACGTCTCGCGCAATGCGTTAGATTCATTACGTAACGCAGCAACGCCAGACCAACAGACGAATACATCACCACGCACGTCGTCACGCACTGATCGCTTTAATCGCGGAGGGAGGGATTAATGATGAAAAATTTAGGTATAGTGATTCTAGCCCTATTTGTGGTGCTTGGATTTAGTTCTTTGTTCGTGGTTAAAGAAGGTAATAAAGCCATCGTTATCCAGTTTGGTAAAATCCAAAAAGACAGCGAGACGGGAGCTACCAAAGTCTTTTCTCCAGGGTTGCACTTTAAGCTTCCCTTTATCGATTCTGTTCGCACTTTGGATGCTCGCGTACAGACCTTGGACGATGCGCCTGATCGTTTTGTAACATCAGAGAAGAAGGACTTGATAGTCGATTCTTACGTGAAATGGCGTATTAATGACTTCGAGCGTTATTATCTGTCGACAGGCGGGAACAAGTTGCAAGCCGAAGCGTTATTGAAGCAAAAGGTCAATAACGGTCTACGTTCAGAGTTCGGTGCCCGCACGATCTCTCAGATTGTATCGGGAGAGCGTTCGGCATTGATGGACCAAGCGATGGAGCAAGCCTCAAGCAGTTCTGACGAGTTAGGTATTGCCATCGTGGATGTGCGCGTTAAGCAAATCAACTTACCGACTGAAGTTAGTGCTTCGATCTTCCAGCGCATGCGTGCAGAGCGAGCAGGTGTAGCGAGAGAGCACCGCTCAGAAGGTCAAGAACAGGCAGAAGTATTACGCGCTGATATTGATGCTAAAGTTGAAGTTATGCTTGCAGATGCCGAGCGTAATGCGCGTCAGCTACGTGGTGAAGGGGACGCCTTGGCAGCCCAAATTTACGCTTCTACCTACTCCAAAAACCCGGAGTTCTATAGCTTCTTGCGGAGTATGGATGCCTATCGCGCGAGCTTTAATAGCAAACAAGATATTATGGTTGTTGAGCCAAGCAACGACTTCTTCCGTTATTTGAATCAACAATCAGGGCAGCAGAGCAAGTAACTTTCTGCGCTTGTTTATCAATTAAAAAAACGCCTCTATGTGAGGCGTTTTTTATTGCTGGTCCTTTTTAGAGAGCTCTGCATCACATCAACATTTTGAGGGAGCTAATGACTGCTTTTCTGAGTTGCTAGGAACTGGTAAAAATCCTCTAGAGACATAGGTTTAGCATACAAATACCCCTGCGCAGAAGTACATAGGTGCTCCTTTAAAAACTGTTGTTGAGCAACCGTTTCGACGCCTTCTGCAATAACGGTTAATTTGAGTTGGCTAGCCATCGCTAAAATAGCGAGTACAATTGCGCGGTCGTCATCATCCTGGTCTAAATCACTAATGAATGAGCGGTCAATTTTTAGATGATCGATGGGGAGGTGTTTGAGATACGCAAGAGAACTATAGCCCGTGCCAAAATCATCCACTGATATTGTGACTCCCATATCACGCAATGACTTTAATAACTTTTGCGCTTTCTGGTAATTGTCGACTAAAACGCCTTCGGTGAGCTCTAATTCAAGTTTCTGTGCATCTACACCTAAACGTTCAGCTGTCGCTTTAATGAACTCAAAAAGATGCCGTTCACTGACCTGTCTGGGGCTTACATTCATCGCCAATTTAATATTGATATTACGTGCTTTAAAACCAGCAAGGATTTTGCACACTTCGGTAATTACCCATTTCCCTAGCGGATAAATTAAGCCGGTTTGCTCTGCTACTGGTATGAAGACATCAGGAGCTATTGCTTCACCGTCCGTTTGAAACCAGCGCAATAAGGCTTCAGCTTTAACAATTTGGCCAGACGATAAATCAACGATAGGTTGTAAGTACACCTCTAATTCTTCATTAGTAATCGCATCGCGTAATTTGGTTTCGAGGCGCAAGCGTGCGTCAGAACTCTCTTTTAAATCATTCGAATAGAGCTGAATGGGGTCCTGAGCAAATAACTTAGCCGCTTGGAGTGCTAAATCAGCAGCTTTCATGAGTGATTCCGCTTGCACAGCATCGCTGGGATGGTGAGCTATACCGACTCTAAAAGGCAGATTGCAGCGTTCATCACGATCTGTGTAATGTGGCGAGAGCGAGTCATTGCGCAGATCGGCAGCTAGGGATATAACGCGCTCTATTTCATCAACGACCTCTTCACCTCGGTGAATCTCTTCTAATTGTTGCTGAGATGATGCTTCCGGTATCACTATGGCAAATTCATCCGCGCCTATGCGCGCCAAAAAATGCTCTTTCTGAAGACGTTTCTTCAACCGTTTTGACGCTGAGATCAACATCGAATCACCCACTGAATGACCATGTAACTCATTAACTTGTTTAAACTTTTCGATATCAAGATAGAGCACAAAAAAACGTTGTTTAGATTCAATAGACTGTTCAACCCTTTGCCAGAAATACTGGCGGTTGGGCAATCCTGTTAGCGAGTCATGCAATGCCAAGTCTTCATTGACTTGCAGCAAATATTTTATCCGGGTGATATCGCTTAATGTGGTAACCCAGTGTTTTGTTTGTTGCTTTTCATCATTGATAGGGTGCAATTCGCACTGGATCCATTTGTGATAATTGGGAGGACTGTGCCAATATAATTCACCGCTCCAGTCAGAGCGATAGTTAAGGATCCGTTCATATTCAGGATACTGCTTTTCGAGCATTCGCTGCACGATCCGTAGGGGTGAGGTATCCGCCTTTTGCGGGTCGAGTGCGAATAGTTGCCAAGCGGCTGGGTTGATAGTAAATGTTTGCCAATGGCTGTCGGTAATAATAACGGCCAAAGAGGCATGTTCAATAGCTTGCTGGATCGGCAGAGAGAGTTCAAGCAGGCTAGCATTTTGGCCAAGTACTTGAGCCAGTCTATCTTGCATATATTGATGCTGAGACTGCAACTTATCGTTTGATAGCAATAACTCTCTGGCAACTTGTAAGGTTTGCTGTTGTTCCTGATATTCGTGCTGCATGTTATTGATAACAATAAACTGCTCGCCTCCTGCAAACGCAGCAATTGCCTCCAAATGTAATAGCTGCTTACCGCATTGCTCACTCCAAATTCCTGAATGTATCTGGCCAGTAGCATGCTTTTGCCAAAACTCTTCTGCCTCGACCAAGAAATCACTTAAAAACGGCGAGTTGTCACTAAGTTTGAAGGGACTTGAGTTTTTGCTCTCGGGTAACAGCAATTCACTCCAATCAGCTTTACTAAAGATAACTTCAAAATAATGTTTGCCCAGATGCCGTAAGATGGTGCAATCAATGATCCCTAATGCTTGAAATAATGAGGCATTCATTTCAGTTCAGACTCAGTTCGGCAATTTTTTCAAACATGGCTTCAACGTTTTCACCAGTCTTGGCGCTGGTGTAATAGGTTGCTGCAAATCGCTCGGCTTGTAAATTTACATGATCTGTATCCCAATGCCATGCCTCAGATAAGTCACACTTGTTGATCACCATAATTGCAGGGATATCGGTATGCTCGCGCACCATCTCAAGAATTTCCATCCCCTCCACAAGTGATTGGGCCCTGGAGCGGTCCATAACGATGAAAATCGCGCTGGCACCGCGCAAATAACGAGGTTTAAAGCCGCAATACCGGTCAATACCTTCCAGATCCCATAGCATCAGCTGCACATCAGTGCTGTTGACACGGATTTGCTTTTTATCGATTTTGACGCCTATTGTGGTTAAGTACTTTTCCGAGAAAAAGCCTTCAACGAATTGGCGAATAAGGCTGGTCTTGCCGACGCCCGTGGCGCCTAACATACAGACCTTTTTTTGGAACATAACCCTCCGTGGCTTACGATGCAGATTTATTATCTGCGTACATTAAATTGAACATTACGCGGCGAGTCGCCACGGCATTGTCTGACAGGTTGATTTCACCAATACCCGTTGCATATAACTGGCTTACCGGGATGCCTTGATTGATCAATGCCGCTTTTACAGCATTAGCGCGCGCTAAACTGAGACGTAGATTAGTGCTTGAAGCACCGGAAGAATCGCTCGCTCCGATAATAATTAGATTAGCACTTAAGTTTAAATTTTGCGCAGTTTTAAGTGCGTCTTTAAGAATTTTCGTCAATGCAATAATGTTATCCATAGCGACAGGGTTCAGCTCGGCATCGCCGCTATCAAACTCAATATTAACGCGTGAAATTTCCCCTACTAGTTGTTCAAAGAGCTGACGTTGAATGGCCGGCTGGTCGCTAGCTTGCAAACTCACTTCAATAAGTTGCAGTTGGCTGCGGTCAATCTGCAACACATTAACTCCAGGTAAAGCTGCTAGAGCGGCATTAAATTGCTGCATATCCTGCCAATTTAAATCGCCCGAAAGGGTAATCTTTAGATCGTCTATAACATCTATTTGCGGGTAACGATTTAACAATTTCAAAAGTTTGCGTTTAACAATCTCAGGCTCAACTGAAATAAAAGATTGCTCGCGAAACATCACATCATTGGTGCTCAATCCATGGCTGGCTACCCAATCTTGCAGACTTTCGCTTTCAGCATCTCGCAACACTGTTACTTCAAACTTACCATCTGACCCATCAATTATTTTAGTGATCAGTACACCGGGTTCTTGATTTAAAGTTAACAGGGATTGATAAATTTGCTGAGACTGCCATGCAGAGTTACCCCAAAAAGCCAGAGCAAATAAAATGGCGCAAAAAGCTGCCCAGCCAAACCATGGAATTTTGTTCTTTTTTTCATATTCAGGTTTGACTTGCGCGGCGAGGTTTTCTCTCAACTGAATATCTGTGACCTCAAAAGGCAAAGTATCCCCGTTAAAGTTCTGCAAGTCTTCGCGGTGAACGCTGTGAATACTATCTAACAGTTCTTGTAAGCGGGCGCGCACATCATGAGGCACGATACCAGTTACTGCAGCGACGAGCAGGGCATGTGGACTGGAGGATATTAAAAGGGTGAAATCATCCGTTTTCACTTCATCAAGTTGCCTCTCTGAATTCTCTTTTGAAAAGGAATCTGCGACGAATTCATTAATGGCCGAGAGCATTGAAGAGACTAAATCGGCATCGGCATCGCCTTCAACGTTGGCAGATACCGATTTTAGTAAGAGTCCAGTTTCACGATGGATCAGTAGCAACTGCTCAATCTTATAGACATAGGTTTGTCCGGCAACAAATTGGGAATACTTGACGCCAGCTTGCCATGCCTGAAAGCGCCATTTCAGACCTTTAGGTGATAACGCATTTTCAATTATATCGTTGGTGCGCTCGATAAATTGTGACAAGAACGCACTAACGGACTTACGTACTAAACTCCCGACCAAAGGATACAAAATACTGATAAATTGCTCGCTATGATTCGCCACTGATTTTTCAACGGTCTTTTCAACCATCGGAGCAACAACATGTTGTATTGAGTTGTCCTTTTTCTGTCTGTCGTGCAGGGCTTGAACCAGTACATCTCCTACGAGCTTCCTAGTATGTGGCTCCAAAGCAGAAAGTAAGTGCTTACCATCTTTTCCAAGTATAATCTGACGGAGTCGCGTTAGTTCGTCACTGTCGCGAGTTGAAGACGTTTGATCAGATTGCGATTCCAACGACATGTAAGACTACTCGTCGCCTTCGTCTGTCTCTAGGTTAATTGCCATAGTAGCCAATAGTTTCGCCAAGGTTTTGCGGTCAGTTTTTGACGTCGTCAACTCTTGGGTTACCTGCGCTAACTTAGACATGGCTTCTTCATACTGACTGTTAAAATGTTCTGTGAGCTTACGCACTTCTTTGTCGAGCCGGTCATGCAGTTGGTCTGCATCCTCTTTCGCAGAAGTTTCTGCCATCTCTAGTTCAGAAGATAAGCGATCAGCATAGGTATTAAGCTCATCGCTTTTTTGCTGATGGCTTTGATCGACACTTGAAAGTTGTTGCTGCATCTCAGCGGCCGTTTTTTCGATAGTGGCGTGCAGTGCTTTAACATGCTCAGACATTGAGTGCTGTAATTCAGCAAAAGAATTCTGCATATTGCGATCGAGGTTGGCGATTTTATCTTCAATCTCGCGCCGAGCGGAGCCGAAAACAATCTCACGAAGCTGACCTAGCTCATCATTAGTTCCCTGTGGTTCTACTTTCGCTACCTTTTTGGATTTTTCAGCCACGTACTTTTCCTTCTTGAAAGCGCAATCACCTGACTGAAATATATACTTTTTATTAACATTTGGATACTTTTTATACAGCAACTGGGCGTAGGGTGGGATTAAGTCTGCACTTCTTGCGGGAAATTAGGTAAACTCACGCTTATACCAAATAATTATTATAAAGCTGTAACCGATACCCTTTTCGGTTCATTGCGACAGAAAGAGGACTGCGTTTGAATTCTCACAATGTATCGCAAACTACCACGCCAAAGAATGGTGGGTGGTTTAACCGCTTTTTGGCTACCGTTGAATGGTTAGGAAATTTATTACCTCACCCGATTACGCTGTTTGCCTTGCTAGCGTGTTTTATTGTTTTATTAAGTGGATTGCTTGGCTTCATTGACTATGGGGTTGCTGATCCGCGTCCGTTAGGCGCTGCTGGCCGTGATCCTGACGGTGTAATAGAGGTTATTTCGTTACTGAATGCAGAAGGGCTGCAGCGTATTGTTATGAACTTGGTGACAAACTTCACCGGTTTTGCACCATTAGGCACAGTATTAGTCGCTTTGCTCGGCGTATCCGTTGCCGAGCACAGTGGTTTACTCTCTACTGCTATGCGCGCCCTCGTTATGAATGCCTCTAAGCGCGCAGTCACAGTGACTATCGTGTTCGCCGGCATTATTTCGAATACCGCGTCAGAACTCGGCTATGTAGTGCTTATTCCATTGGCAGCCATGATTTTTCATTCTCTTGGTCGCCATCCACTAGCAGGACTAGCTGCTGCATTTGCTGGGGTTTCTGGAGGATACAGTGCGAACTTATTGCTCGGTACAGTCGACCCGTTACTATCGGGGATAACCGAAGCTGCCTCACACATGCTTGACCCAAGTTATGTTGTCGGACCTGAAGTCAATTGGTACTTCATGTTCATTAGTACCTTTGCCGTTGCGTTTATGGGCGCCTTTGTTACCGAAAAAATCGTCGAGCCTCGCTTGGGCAAATACGACCCGACGGAAGCCTCGATTGATTTAGGCGAACAGAAAATGGAAGCGCCTACCGAGCAGGAGCGAAAAGCACTGCGTTGGGCTGGAGTTTCCTTTATTTTATTGTGTGGACTGTTGGCATTAACGATTGTCCCTGAGAACGGTATTTTACGTAACCCTGAAACCGGTGAAGTTGCAGGTTCTCCGTTTTTGCGCGGGATAGTTGCGTTTATATTCATCACCTTTGCCGTGCCAGGGTTTGTTTATGGTCGGGTTGCAGGCACCATGAAAAATGATAAAGACATCATCAATGCGATGTCTAAAAGTATGGGCTCAATGGGCCTATACATCACCCTAGTTTTCTTTGCTGCGCAATTTGTTGCTTTCTTCAAGTGGACTAACTTGGGTACGGTGTTGGCGGTAAAAGGGGCAACCTTGTTGCAAACCCTCGGCTTAGATGGGCCTGAGGTGTTTATCTTATTTATCATCATGTGTGGCATCGTAAACTTATCCTTGGGTAGCGCATCTGCTCAGTGGGCGGTTACTGCTCCTATCTTCGTGCCGATGCTAATGTTGATAGGATTTGCGCCTGAAGTGATCCAAGCGGCTTATCGGATTGGTGATTCGGTGACTAACGTTATTTCACCCATGATGAGTTATTTTGGTTTGATCCTTGCGATCGCGGCGCGCTATAAGAAAGACTTAGGCATGGGTACGTTAATCGCTACGATGCTTCCGTATTCAATGGTGTTCATTGTGGGTTGGACACTACTCTTTTACCTTTGGGTATTCATATTCGGCATGCCTGTCGGTCCTGGGGCTGCTACCTATTACACCCCGTAACAAATTGTCACTTGCGATTGCGAGTTTGATAAGTCTAAATTAGGGTTAGCTGCGTACTGTGGTTAACCCTTTTTATTAAGTTGCATTATGAAGTATCAATCGAATTCCGGATTTTCTCATCGCCAACCCGATAAGATAGGTGTTTTGATCACCAATCTTGGCACCCCAGAAGCACCGACTAAACAGGCTTTACGCCCTTACTTAAAAGAGTTCTTATCAGATCCTCGCGTGGTTGAAGTGCCGCGTTTGATTTGGTGGTTTGTGCTTAATGGCATCATACTCAATATTCGCCCAAAGCGTTCGGCGCATGCATACAGTACGGTTTGGTCTGAGCAGGGCTCACCCTTAATGGTTCACACCAAGGATCAATGCGAAGCGATTAGCCAACGCTGTAGAGAAGTGTATGGTGAGGATGTTGTGGTTGATTTCGCGATGCGCTATGGACAGCCCGGCATTAGCCAAACTATCACCCGGATGCAGGCACAGGGTGTGCGCAAGCTTTTAGTTTTACCCCTCTATCCCCAATATTGTGCGTCTACTACGGGCTCGACGTTTGACGCGATTGCTGATTGCTTTAAGCAAAGTCGATGGTTGCCAGATTTTCGTTTTATTAGTCATTACCACGATGATACGCGCTATATTGCTGCACTGGCTGACAAAATCAAAGCGCATTGGCAGGAGCATGGGCGCGCAGATAAGCTGATCATGTCTTATCACGGGATCCCAAAACGATACTTACTCAACGGTGATCCCTATCACTGTGAATGTCACAAAACATCGCGTTTAATAGCCGCACACTTAGGGCTAGAAAAAAGTGAATATATGACGACGTTTCAATCACGCTTTGGTCGCGAGGAATGGTTAAAGCCTTACACTGATCATACGCTTCAGGATTTACCTAGCGAGGGGGTAAAATCAGTTCAGGTGGTTTGTCCGGGATTCTCGTCAGATTGTTTAGAGACCATTGAGGAAATTGGTGTTGAGAACCGCGATTATTTCCTGGAAGCTGGCGGCGAACGCTACGAGTACATTGCCGCACTTAACAGTGATCCGGGTCACATTGATGTGTTATTTTCGATGATACAGGAGAATTTGCACGCCTGGCAGGTTGGTGACGATTATGCATTGCGTGCGAAATTGGCGGCAGAATTAGGGGCAGAACGCTAATGGATAATCAGCAATTAACACCCAAGGCAGAAGATAATCCGCAGGGGATGGCGCCCAAGGAGCTGCGCAAGGCGCAGGATATTGCGAATTTACTCGATACTGCAGTAAAAATACCTGTCATCGGAATTCCAGTTGGTCTGGATTTTCTTATTGGGTTAATACCGGGTGTAGGCGACGCAACCATGGTGTTGGCAGCCCTGCGGATAGTCCATTTAGGGCGCAAGTTAGGCGCACCAGAGCATATTCAGAGTAAGATGTTACGCAACGTCCTAGTGGACTTTGGCCTCGGTTTTATTCCGGTCGTTGGGGATGTTGTAGACCTCTTCTATAAAGCTAATCGAAAAAACGTACAATTGCTTGAACGCTGGTGGATTGAATCTCATAAATCAGAAGTCGATAGTTACACAGCAAAGAAACTGGCGGAATGGGAAAAGAAAATGGAAGAACTGGGCAAGTAAGTGCTTACTAATCATATCTTGCATCAAACGCTTGAGGCTATTTATAAAGACGTAAGTGAGAAAATGGGTAGTTTGGAAGGGAATGTTGCCAATTATATCCCTGCTCTAGCCAATGCTCCCGCCGACGCATTCGGTATGTCGGTATGTACTATCAATGGCGAACGATTTAATGTCGGCCAATGTGATAAGCGATTCACTATCCAATCGATTTCCAAAATTATGACCTTAACCCTGGCATTGCAGCGTTATGGTGATGACCTTTGGCAGCGCGTCGGTAAGGAGCCTTCAGGTACAGCTTTTAATTCTCTAACCCAGTTAGAGTTTGAGCAGGGCAAGCCACGCAATCCATTCATTAATGCCGGTGCTATTGTTACTTGTGATGCATTGTATTCACGTTTGTCCGCGCCCATCCACCACATGCTAGAAACTCTGCGGGAGTTATCAGGTAATCCAAAATTAGTTATTGATCTGGTAGTTGCGCGCAGTGAATATGAGCACCGCTATCGCAATGCTGCCATGGCCAATTTAATGAAGTCTTTCGGTAACTTTGAAAATTCTGTCGACGATGTACTAAAAACCTATTTTTCCTTTTGCGCCATTGAAATGAATACTGCTGAATTGGCTACTGCCTTTAGTTTTCTAGCCAATAAAGGTAAAGATGCACTGAAGCAGCGTGAGGTGGTGTCAGCAAAACAGAATGCACAATTAAACTCTCTGCTTTTCACCAGTGGTCTTTACGACGCCAGCGGTGACTTCGCCTATCGGGTAGGAATGCCCGGCAAGTCCGGCGTTGGAGGTGCCATTGTTGCATTCGTACCAAATCAATTCAGCATCGCTGTGTGGTCACCCAAACTAAACAGTTATGGCAACTCAAGTGCAGGGATTTATGCATTGGAGCAATTTGCTAGTCGCTTATCTTTGCAATTGTTTTAAATTCAGAGACGGTTTCAATTTTTTGCTCGTTTAGACGTCGGATCTAAATGATCTTTATATCCTCAATATTGCTAGTAAATCTTACTAATACTTTAATATTCCGAATAAAATTGCTCGTTGTGAGGGTTTAGCTGCTAGGGTTTATTACATCGAAAATTTTTAAGCCGTATTCACGTATGGTTCGGATAAAATTGCCAGGGAGTATGAATGAAAGCATCTGATTTGTTTGTCAAAGCGCTTGAAGCAGAGGGGGTTGAATACGTTTTCGGGATCCCCGGAGAAGAAAACCTAGATTTACTTGAATCGCTTCGCCACTCATCCATCAAACTTATCCTTACTCGACATGAGCAGGGCGCTGGTTTTATGGCAGCAACCTATGGGCGTTTAACTGGCAAGGTTGGGGTTTGTTTATCGACACTGGGTCCTGGTGCAACCAACCTGGTTACTCCAGCCGCGTACGCTCAACTCGGAGCTATGCCAATATTGATGATCACTGGGCAAAAGCCGATTAAAACGAGCAAGCAAGGGCGCTTTCAGGTGATCGATGTGGTTGACATGATGCGCCCAATCACCAAATACACCACCCAGGTGGTTAGTGGTGACCGAATTCCTTCTGTGGTCCGCGAAGCGTTCAGGTTAGCTCATGAAGAGCGCCCCGGCGCTGTGCATATCGAGTTGCCTGAAGACATCGCTGCAGAGACTACTCAAGCGCAGCTAATTAAACCTAGCGTGGCCCGTCGACCAATTGCCGAATACAAAGCGATTACCAAAGCGGTCGAAATGATTGAGCAAGCGACTTCTCCGGTACTAATGATTGGCGCTGGCGCTAATCGTAAGTTGACCTCTAAAATGCTGCGGGAATTTGTCTCGAAAACCGGTATTCCGTTTATCACAACGCAAATGGGTAAAGGGGTAATTGATGAAACCGACCCGCTGTTTATGGGCAATACCGCGCTGTCTGACGGCGATTTTGTCCATCGAGTGATCAATCGCGCCGATCTCATTATCAATGTGGGCCATGATGTGGTCGAGAAGCCACCGTTTTTCATGCACGATGATGGCAAGCAAGTGATCCACATTAATTTTGATTCGGCGGCTGTTGATCCGGTGTACTTCCCACAGTTGGAAGTGATTGGTGACATTGCTAATAGTATTTGGCAAATCAAAGAGGGGATAACCCCACAAAACAGTTGGAAATTGGATTTTTATCGCGATGTACACGATGCCTATGTGAGTCATCGCCAAGAAAGTGAAAAAGACGACCGTTTTCCAATTTTACCAGAGCGCTTTGTCAAAATTGTGCGTGAAGCCATGCCCAAAGATGGCATTGTTACCCTTGATAATGGGGTCTATAAAATTTGGTTTGCGCGTAATTATCCTGCTCGTTTTCCAAATACCCTGCTACTCGATAACGCTTTGGCGACCATGGGGGCGGGATTACCGTCAGCGATGGCAGCTAAAATGGTGCATCCTGATAAGCCGGTAATTACAGTGTGCGGTGATGGCGGCTTTATGATGAATAGCCAAGAGCTGGAAACTGCCGTGCGATTGAAATTGCATATTGTGGTAATAATCTTGCGTGATGATGCCTACGGCATGATCAAATGGAAGCAAGCACATATGAGTTTTGATGAGTTTGGCTTGGATTACGGTAATCCAGACTTCGTTAAATACGTTGAGTCCTATGGCGGCAAAGGCTGGCGCATAGAAAGCTCGGAGGAGCTTGGCCCTCTTCTGACGCGTTGTTTAAACGAGCCCGCAGTGCATTTAATTGATGTGCCGGTTGATTATAGCCTGAATGACCAAACCCTGAATAAAACCATCAAAGAATTGAGCAAAGAATTATAAGGAGTGTCTATGTCTAGTCTGCAAAAAGCCTATCCGTATTATTTGGCCAGTAAACCGGTGTTTGCCAATCAGGATTTGAAAGTCACCAATAAATATACCGGAGAGGTCGCAACGACAGTAGCTATGGCTGACGCTAAGATCATTGATGAAGCCATTGCTGCTGCAGAAAAAGCGCAAGAAGCAATGACCGCAATGCGCCCCTACGAGCGGCAACAAGTGCTCAATCATTGTGTCCAACGATTTACTGAAAGGGCCGAAGAACTCGCCTATGCACTATGCATTGAGGCTGGCAAACCCATTAAGGATTCCAGAGGCGAAGTCACCCGTTTGATCGATACTTTTCGTATTGCTGCAGAGGAAGCTGTGCGCATCAATGGTGAAGTAACCAACTTAGAAATTACCGAGCGAGCAAAGGGTTACACCGGCATGTACAAGCACGTACCGATTGGCCCTTGTTCATTTATATCGCCCTTTAATTTTCCGTTGAACTTAGCCGCACATAAGGTGGCACCCGCTATCGCTGCCGGCTGCACTTTCGTGCTTAAACCCGCATCGCGCACACCTTTAGGGGCAATCATAATGGGCGAAGTATTGGCTGAAACTGCGCTTCCAGAGGGCGCGTTTTCGATTTTGCCCTGTTCGCGAGATGGAGCTGATTTATTTACTACAGATGATCGCTTTAAGTTACTTAGTTTTACCGGTTCGCCGGATGTTGGCTGGGATCTAAAAGCGCGTGCAGGCAAGAAGCCCGTAGTACTTGAATTGGGTGGGAATGCAGCCTGTGTGGTGGATGCTGATGCCGACCTTGATGATGCCATTGAGCGGATTGTATTTGGGGCTTACTATCAGTCTGGACAAAGTTGTATCAGCGTACAGCGTATTCTTATTCACGACAGTATATATGCTGATTTTAAAGCGCGCTACGTCGATAAAGTGGCTAACCTAGTGCACGGTGATCCATTAGAAGAGTCGACGTTTATTGGCCCTATGATTGCGGAATCAGAGGCTGAACGTTTAGAGCAATGGATCAAGCAAGCAGTGGATGCTGGGGCGAACTTGTTGTGCGGTGGCAAGCGCGAGGGTGCAATGCTAGAAGCAACCATTCTTGAGGACGCGCCGCGTGATGCTAAAGTGAATGCTGAGGAAGCGTTTGGCCCAGTATCAATCATCAGTCGGTTCAGCGATTATGATGAAGCTTTAGAGCGGGTCAATGACAGCCAATTTGGTTTACAAGCGGGTGTGTTTACCCGGGATATTTATAAAGCGCATAAAGCATGGGATAAGCTGCATGTTGGCGGTGTGGTTATCGGTGACGTGCCGAGCTGGCGGGTCGATAATATGCCGTATGGTGGAGTAAAAGAGTCCGGCCTTGGGCGTGAAGGTATCCGCTATGCCATTGCGGATATGACAGAAATTCGCTTGATGGTTTTGCGTAATCCCAATCCATAAGGGTCTTAGGGGCTGCTGAATGGGCAGCCCGACTATGAGGGCATCACATTGCACTGTAGGTTACATAGGCCAGTATACCGTAGCGCGCGGTTTTGCCGATAGCGACCAACAACAGAAATACACCAAATCGGACTCTCAGCATACCCGCAAGCAGGGTGATAGGATCCCCTATTATTGGCACCCAGGCGAAACACAGAGCAATCAAGCCGTAGCGGTCAAAACGTCGTTGGGCGTTGGCGATAGCTGCATCATCCAGTCGCAACCATCGTTTGGCTGCACGATCACTCAGCCAGCGACCAATCGTATAATTAATCGCCGATCCTAGGGTATTGCCAATAGACGCAATAATAATGACTGTAAGGTACGGTGTCTTAGTAAGCAGTAAGCTAATAAATATGGCTTCACTGCCGAAAGGCAAAATGGTTGCCGCGAGCAGTGCACTGAGGAATAAACCCGGTAGGCCTAGTTGAGCGAGAAGTTCTGTCATTTCAAACAACGCTTCAACTTCAACCTACCTTGCGTTGAGTGATGGCTATTTGGGGCGATGCAACGCACAAATCTTGTTGCCTGAGGGGTCCCGCAGGTAAGCTAAGTACAGTGATAGTTTACCATTGCTGCGCAGTCCCGGCGGATCTTCACAAGCAGTCCCACCATTTTCGAGGCCAACCTCATGCCACTTTTCTACCAGCTCTGGCGAACTCGCTGCAAAGCCAAGGGTACTACCATTACCGTGACAAGCGGGTTCGCCATTAATAGGCTTGGTAAGAACAAATACACCTTTATCGGTCATATAAAAGCAACGTCCCAACTCATCCATAACACCAGGTTTGATATCTAACTCGCCCAAAATCGCATCATAAAAGCGTTTGGACTCTTCAACATTATTGGCGCCGAGCATGACATGGCTAAACATATAGATCTCCTAAAAATAATCGTTAGCTAATGTAGCGCTGATAGTGCACAAGGTTAACTGATTATTGCGAATAGATAAGTATTCCTCAGTTAGATAATTTAAGCTTGATGGGCATACTGACGCAGAGTCTGTAATGGAATGATATCTAGCGCTTTTTGATTCACCGCGGCAAGCACAACGGGAGGGGCAACGCCGGCTGATTCAGCCTCTAACCAACGGGAGGCACATAAACACCATTTATCACCGGCTTTCAGGCCTGGAAAGCTATACTGTGGATTCGGCGTGAGCAAGTCGTTTCCCCGTTGCAATGAGAATTGTAAAAACTCATCTGTCATCACGGCACAGACGCTGTGGTTACCGAAGTCACTGTCAGGTACGTAACAAAATCCCTCACGAGTAAAACCAGTATTGCCGCAACATAATTGCAACGGTTTGCCCAGTACATTACGTGCATTTGCCATAAATTAAACTTCCTTTGCAGTCACGCGTATAAGCATGACGTATTTATAATCACTTGTTAACTGATTTTATGCTGGATAAAAGTCAACTCAGTGCACCGCTGTCAAAAAGCTCCACCTTATCTGCTGCAGAGGTCGCTAAATTTGACGCGATGGCGCGTGAATGGTGGGACCCTCAGGGCAAATTTAAGACTGCACTTGAGTTTAATCGCGCGCGCCTGGAGTGGTTCGTTGCACAAATACAGGCCCATTTCTCGTGCGATCCGAAACATTCTGACAGCCTCAACGGGCTTAACATTCTGGATGTTGGTTGTGGTGGCGGCTTGGTTTCTGAAGCGTTGGCCAAGTTAGGAGCGAATGTCACCGGCATCGATGCCAGTGCGGTAAGTATTGAAGTCGCGCGCAGCCACGCTCGACAATCCGAGATAACTATCGATTATCGGCACCAGTTAAGCAGTGATCTGGTAGCGCAAAACGCGCAGTTTGATGTGGTGATTAATGCTGAAGTTGTCGAACATGTGCCAGACCAAAAACAATTGATCAGTGAATGTTGCCAACTAGTCAAACCGGGAGGGCTACTTATTCTGGCTACGCTTAATCGTACAATCAAAAGCTTCGTGATAGCGATTCTTGGGGCTGAGTACGTTATGCGCTATTTGCCGCGCGGCACCCATGATTGGCGCTGGTTTGTTAAGCCAAAGGAACTTCGGGAGATGACCGTTTCGGCAGGTCTGCAATTAACGGCTCAAACCGGCATGAGCTATCGATTGCTTGCCAAGCAATGGGTGGAAAGCAATAGCTTGGCGGTGAATTACGCTCAGGCATACGGTAAACCTGAGCGCTAAATTTTTCGCTTATTGAATGCCAAACAGTAAACGGGTAACTCGAAAGCGCTTGGCGATCTCAAAACTCAACCAACATCCCAGTACTGTCGCAAGCAGTATTATTGAGAAGTCTAACGGTACGGGTAATGCATAAGGTTGGAGCCAAGCGGCAATCACGACAATTAGAGTTTGATGCATCAGATACCACGCTAGCACAGCGCGATTGGCATAGCGCAGCATTGGCGCGTCTTGTCGCAAATAGCGACCAGCATAACCTAATATCGTTAGTATCCAGCACCAATGATTGCCGGTCACGATAATCGCATAAAGCGCACGCACGGCTAGTGAGGTTTCAAACTGTTCTGCGAGGTAACTTAAAGCGTCGTGGCGGTCTGCGATTAACAATGCATAACCACAAAGCGCCAAAAACAACAGTCCGCGCCGGTGGTCTATAATCCGTTGCCAAAGGTGCGGCATAAAAGCCGTTACATAACCCGCGATAAATACGAGGAAGTACTTGCCATGGCTGTACCAATCATTAATTAAATCGTGGGTGACTGGGAAAGTGCGCCGCATGGTTAACCAAATCACAGACATCACAATGATTAAAATCAGCACAAACTGCCAGAGCGTTAATTTCTCCTCAATGATACGCGCAAGCTTTTGGCAAACGCGATGAAATGCCAGCAAAAGTACCGTATAACAAAATAAGTAAGGTAAGAACCACAGGTGGTTCCACGTTAGATTAATGTGAGAGAGAGCAGATTCTGGCAGTGAACTCGGCAACCCATAGTAAGCAGCCAAGTAGCCTAAATAGTCGGCTTGCAACAGACCGCCATCGACAAGTTCAATATACTGTTGGGGTGGGACGATCACCAACATGCCGAAAATTAGAGGAATAAGTAAGCGCTTACTACGTACTTTTATTAGGCCATTGAGAGAATATTTTTGCTGGAACAGTCCAAGCGACAAGGCAGAAATGAAAAATAGCAATGACATCCGCCACTGATTAGACAGGATCATAACATCCTGCAGCCAGACAAACTGTGTGGCACTTTTGATGTGCCAGCCCCAGTCGAATACATAGTACATGCCGATGTGATAGCCAATTAACAATAGAAAGGCCAGGGTCCTTAGCCAATCGATATCGTAACGCCGTTGTAGAGTTGTGTTCACAAACTTTCTCCATTACCGTGATGAAGTAACAACACTGGTTTAAACGGCAGAATGAAAAAAGTACAGAATGGCCAAGCGGAGGCGCCTGAGGGACAAGCGGCGGATAATCGGGATGAAGTTTCCAGTTGGACGCAGTGGTATTTACGCATAGCCGCGCAGCGCCCGACACGATTCTTTTTCTTGCTGTTGGTCGTTTATGTTTTCATCAACAATACGATTACCGCCAGTTCCGTATGGATGGAAGCAACCCGAGGCGATACACCTTCAATTGCGTTATGGGAGCCGTTTGTATGGGAATACACCAGTATGTTGGCCAATTTAATGTTGGTCCCGGTTTTGTTGTGGTTTTGGCAGCGTTATCCTTTACGATTCAGCAAACCTACACATCAGATCCTGATGCATTTGGGATTGAGTTTAGCGTACGCGATTTTACATGTATGCGGCATGGTATTATTGCGCGAGGGAGCCTATTGGTTTGCGGGTGGTAATTATGACTTTGGTCCTTGGGTACGAGAGTTTATCTATGAATACCGCAAAGATGTGTGGGGGTATTTATTTGTGCTGCTGCTCTATCATGTCTTTATGGCGCTTTATCGGCGTATGTTAGGCGAAGCCAATTTCATTAATGAGTCACAAAACGATAGCCCGAAAGATGTACCTCAACATTTGCTCGTGAGAAAGCTGGATAAAGAGTTTTTAGTTAAAGTCGAGGATGTCAGCTGGCTTGAAGCGTCAGGAAATTACGTGAACCTGCACGCCAATGGAAGGATATATCCGTTACGTACCACACTTGCTGAAATTGTCACCCGACTGAGTCACCAGTTTGTGCGTGTACATCGATCTAAAGCAGTCAATCTTGCCCATATTGAGCATATTACTTACACGCCTAGTGGCGACGGTGAGATCGTAACTAAGAGAGGAGACCAACTCCCTTTATCGCGACGTTATAAAGACGCTTTTAAACAGCGGCTATCGCTGTAAATATTGATTTTACTGGCCTTCACGTAAATTTTAAAACGCAAAGGTGCACCAATATCGATGCTATATTCGTAAAATCTGCTCATATGCAGAATATTATTCGAAAAAAATATCTTAATCAGTAACATCATGATTTAAATATTGTTTTTTGAGAATTTTCCACAGTTATAGCGAATATTTCTAATGTCACTTATCTTTCATTATTGTCATTTCGTCGCACCTGGCGTAGAGTCCTCTGGTCGCTTTATAAACAAAGTGAATGAAAAATTATAATAATAATCGATGTTGGACGGAAGAAATGGAACTTCTGTAGTCTGTTCATAAACAACAAGAAGTTAGGATCCCTCCTATGAAAAATTTAAAATTAAAGCCACTCGTGTCAGCAACCTTGCTTGCACTATCAGCGACCGCAGTACAGGCCAGTGAGCGTGTCGTCATTCAAGTGGATAATCCAGGTAAAGGCATTGTTAAAAATCTAGCGAGGAAAGCTGGTGGTGAATTAAAAGTCGAAGGTAACGGCTTCATCGCAGTTGAATTTGCTGGCAAAAGTCTTGCTGAAATCAAAGGTGTATTAAATAACCCTCACGTTAAGCTTGTGGAAGTTGACCAAGTTCGTCGTCCAATGGCGTTGTTCAATGACGACCTAGGCGATCCTATGGCGCAACAAATCACGCCGTATGGTTACTACCAAGCGCAAGCTGACCAAGTAAACTTTGATGCCAACGCAGGCATGAAAGTTTGCGTTATCGACTCAGGTCTAGACGCATCTAACCCTGATTTCCTTTGGGATCGGGTAACTGGTGACAACGATTCAGGCACCGGCAACTGGTTTGAAGCGGGTGGCGAGCATGGTACTCACGTAGCAGGTACTATTGGTGCTGCAGATAACACTTATGGTGTGATCGGTATGGCGCCAGGTGTTGACATGCACATCATCAAAGTATTCAACGCAGCTGGATGGGGGTATTCTTCTGACCTTGCTCGCGCAGCTGAACTTTGTTCTGCAGCCGGCGCTAACATCATTAACATGAGCTTAGGTGGCGGCGGTGCGAATAGCACTGAAGAAAATGCGTTTGAAGCGTTCCGTGCAGCGGGCGGTTTAGTGGTAGCAGCAGCAGGTAATGATGGCAACTCAGTTGCTTCTTACCCCGCAGCATACCCAGCCGTTATGATGATTGGAGCGAATGACGCAGATAACAATATCGCAACGTTTTCACAATTCCCAAGCTGTACTGTAGGTCGTGGTAAGCGCGCTTCTACCGATGAAACTGTGTGTGTTGAAGTTACCGCAGGTGGTGTTGATACCTTATCAACCTTCCCAGCCGGTCTTGCAACTTCATCAGGCCTAACTGCTGACGGCGCAGCATTTGCTTCTTCAGCAATGGAAAACGCAGGTAATGCAACGGGTCAAACTTACTTCATGGGCACCGCTGAGTCAGTCGACGCCAATGCGAACGGAAAAATCTGTGTGATTGATCGTGGTGTTATCTCGTTCTACGACAAAGTGAACAACTGTGAACAGTCAGGTGGTGTTGGCGCGGTTATTATTAATAACGAAGCGGGTATGCTTTTCGGTACATTGGGAGACACCAATGACACCTCTATTCCTGCCGTTGGTGCTGCGCTAGAAGACCGTTCTGGTTTATTAGCAGCAGGCAGCATGGATATCTCGATTAGTGCAAGTGATTATGGCTTCCTCAGCGGAACTTCAATGGCTACTCCAACTGTTGCAGGTATTGCAGCGTTAGTATGGTCAAATCACCCAAGCTGTTCAGGTGAAGAGATCCGTAATGTATTGAAGCAAACGGCGCTTGATTCAGGTGCGGCAGGTAAAGACGTTTACTTCGGGTACGGTATTGTCCAAGCAGCAGATGCTGATGCTTACCTAACGGCTAATCCATGTGGTGGTACCGAGCCACCTCCGCCTCCACCACCAAGTGGTGACTTCACTCTTGATGCCTCAGGTTATAAAAACAAAGGCTCTCAAGTGGTTGACTTAAGCTGGCAAGGTGCGACGACTGCAAATGTTGACGTTTACCGTGACGGTCAGTTGATTGCGACAACGGCGAACGATGGTGCATATACCGATGCATTGAATCGCAAAGGTGGTGGCATATATCTTTACCAAGTCTGTGAAGAAGCTTCAAGCACATGTTCTGCAACTGCGCAGGTCGTGTTCTAAGCAAGACGCTCAAGTATAAAACCCGAAGCGCGAAAGCCCTTCGGGTTTTTTATTACTCAAATTTTCGTGATGATAGTTGTCGTCTGTGATTTGCCGTTGGGTGTTGTACTAGTTAGTGTTGAGTCTGCTGCTTAGTTAGCTACAGCAGAGTTCTCCCAACTAAACGGCCCATAAGTTGGAAACTGGATATTTTCATTTAGACTTAAATCATTAGCCAGCGCATACAATCGATGATAGTCCTCTTGTAACTGCATACGAAACGCGTACACCTCCTCTGAAAGTGCCGTTAATTCAGTAAAATCATTCAATTCGTCATTAAAGGCGAGGTCCATCATCGGGCCTAAGCGGGCAAATCCAGCAAACAGGCGTGCGGTATTCTGGGCTGCAAACCCTTGTACGTGCTGTAACAATTCACGCTGCTTGTTGGATATTTCAGGTCTGGAGTTTTCGGCGTTGGCGTAATGAGTGAAGTATTCTAAATAGGTTTCTTGCTTAACATTGTCGGCGGTATTCCATAGCACCATATTATCGCGATTGAGTAATTGTTTGCTGACAGGTTCGATAACCATCACGGTTGGGGTCGCAAAATAACCCGGATAATTATAGCGCTCGGTTAGCCAGCGCAAGTCACGGTAGGTTGCTACATCGATAAATACAGGCACATAAAATTGCTTTATCAGCACATCAACGTTTGGTTGGGAAAGTTGTTGGGCAAAGCCGCGGCTGTCATGACACCACTGAGCCCCAAACACGAGCATAAGGTTTTTCTTCTGCTGTATCGCCAATGCACTGGCATCGGCGATGCGTTGTTCGAGGTTCGCTGAATACTGGTAAGTATAATCAGCAAGTACTGGCGCGTTTTCGTCAGCAGCCTTCGCAGTGGTTCCGACGAGGGCAACTATGGCAATTAAAATCAATGAACGATACATAATTTTCCTGTGTATGAGCGGTAAACAGAGTGTTGGCCTCAACGCTGCCAAGGATTGCCATTTATACGTGAATTCCGTCCTTTCGAAAAGGGTAGGATATTCCCGAATAATCTCAATTAAGAGAGGGGGGGCTTTTGCTGGTTGGTTTTAGCTGATTCTCAAGGTGATAGTCTGTGTGCATATAACTTCTGTCGTTATTGAGAGTCGCCTTCATCCCGTTTTTTAGTTCAAGACTATCAAAAATGAAAAGTTGCTTTTCTCAACTAAAGTGTGGTTTGTTTGACGAATAAGACGAAGCGTTGCTTAGGAGCTAGCATGTTACTTTATGATACTAAAACAGCCCCAACCCCTCGACGGGTAAGGATCTTTCTTGCCGAAAAAGGCATCGAGGTTCCGACCAAACAAATTGATTTGCAGAAAGGTGAAAATTTATCGCCTGAAATGCGCGCAAAAAATCCATTGGGTAAAATCCCGGTGCTAGAGCTAGATGATGGTACCTGTATTAGTGAGTCAGACGCTATATGTACATATTTTGAGGCTTTGCATCCAGAGCCGCCTTTGATGGGCTCAACTGCGCTCGAAAAAGCGCAAATTATGCAATGGAATAGGCAAGTCGAGTTTGGCTTATTCATGCAGGTCGGGATGTGTTTTCAGCACTCTACGGGGTATTTTAAGGATCGTATGAATCCGGTGCCAGAGTTTGGCAAAGAGGCCGGAATCAACGCTGCTAAATTTCTAAAACTGTTGGAAAAGCGTTTGGCTGTGTCTGAGTATATTGCCGGTGATTCATTTACTATCGCCGATATAACAGCGCTGTGTGCAATCGACTTCGCGCGGGTTGTGGATATACGTATTAAGCCTGAGTATACGGCTTTAACAGCGTGGTATGAGCGGGTCAGTAAGCGCCCAAGTGCTGCTGCTTGAGGGCCTAATAAGGGATGCTATGAATTACAACACTAACCGATCAGCTGTTGCACTGTTGCTAGGGTGTCAGCCTCATCCGCTGGTTTATCCCAGCGGATCCGACTGATCCTTGGGAAGCGCAACGCAACGCCTGATTTGTGCCGGTTAGATGGGTGTACAGAGTCAAAAGCGATTTCCAAGACTAAGGCTTTCTTGACTTCTTTAACCGGACCAAAGCGTCCGACGGTATTTTGCCGAACCCAGCGATCTAAGCGCTTCAGCTCCGCATCAGTAAAACCAGAATAAGCTTTACCTATGGGGACGATGGTGTCTTGCAGCCACACGCCAAAAGTAAAGTCTGAATAGTAAGAAGAACGTTTACCATGCCCGCGTTGCGCATACATCATGATGGCATCGACTTGCAACGGATCACGCTTCCATTTCAACCAATGATTGGCCGGTCGTCCTGAAACGTAGCAACTATCTAAGCGCTTTAGCATCAGACCTTCAATAGCATTGTGCTGGTTGTCTGTGGCGGTTTCTCTGAGCTGTTTTAAGGCTGCAATCGAATCGACCGATAAACGTTCGGATAAATAAAAACAGGCGCGTGTTTGCTGCGCAAACCAATGCTCTATGTACTGTCTTCGTGACCTTAGTGGCTGTTCAGTCAGTTTATCATCACCAATAGAAAGCGCGTCGTAGACCATAATTCCTACTGGTAATCGTGTTTGCAATTTCAAGCTTGGTTTCTTTTTATTTAGACGCTGCTGCAATTCATTGAAACTGCCAACTTTACCCGCCTCGATGATCAGGAGTTCACCATCAAAAATGGCATGGAAATCCACTTGGACTAGAAGATCGGGGAAACTATGGCTAATGTCGTCGCCGGTGCGAGTAAATAGTGCTTTGCCATTTGGCGTGCTGACCAGCTGAACACGGATGCCGTCATATTTCCATTCCACTTGCCAGTCCGCAATGGTGAGATAATCGCTATCGGCGTCGGCTAGTTTTGTTTCATCGAGTGGTTGCGCAAGCAGCACTGGGTTAAATGTTACGCGATCAGAGACATCCGGTTTTTCTGCGTCGCCATCTAACCATTGTAGGAGCTCCGTATAGGGAGGTTCCACACCATGCCAAAGCGATTCAATTTCATTTAGCGGTTGGTTACCGTAGTCGGCGAGAATACGCTTTACTGAACGCCCTGAAACGCCGACTCTCATTCCGCGAGTACCCAATTTGAGTAGCGCCCAGCGTTGTGCGGGGTTCATCGTATTAAGCAAATAGATCAGGAAGGTTCGTATCTGGTCTTTATCAGCACTACGGAAAGTTTCGACTACGGTGGATAAACTTGGAAGTGGCTTCGTATGCGATACAGGAGCTGCAGTTGGCCAGAGATGAGCGACGGTTTCACTCATCTCGCCAACATAGTCATAGCTTAGGTTGAACAAGGTCTCGTCAGTCCGCTCTAACAGTAGTTGCCTTATCAGGGCGCGTTTGAATAAGTCAAATCGTAGCGTCCCAGCTAGTGCTGCAATTGCCCATCCGCGGTCGGGATCAGGGGTGGTCGCCAAGTAGTGCTTTATGGCGCGAGCTTTGGTGGTTTGTCGGTTCGTGAAATACAGCTGTTCGAGCAGTTGTGAGAAGGCTTCCATTAATCACTGGCCTCTTCATCAAAACCCAGAACGGCTAGAGCTTGCGCTCTATAGCCCATGTTTTGCGCTTGGTAAACCAATGCCTCTTCACGCCCATGGGTAACCCAAACTTCGTGCGGATTAACTTCTTGAACCGTTCGCAGTAACTCAGGCCAATCACAGTGGTCGGAAATGATCAGCGGTAATTCGGCATTGCGCTGCTTACTGCGGGCGCGGATCTGCATCCAACCTGAGGCCATGGCGGTTAGCACGTTCGGTAACTTGCGCGACCAGCGGTCATTGAGTGCTGAAGGAGGGGCAAGCACTATTTTGCCCGCCAGAGTGGTTAAATCGTCCACATCACTGACCGCCACTAACTCACCGAGTTCAACGCCGTGTTGAGTATATAACTCACACATTTTAATCAGCGCACCATGCAAATATATGGGCTGTTGATAACCCAGTTCACGTAGCGCAATGATGACGCGCTGACACTTACCCAACGCGTACGTGCCGACTAGGTGACAACGCTCGGAAAACAGTTGCAGTGAGCGCAGTAATTTTTCAATTTCCTGTGCAATAGGGGGGTGCTTGAACACGGGTAACGCAAATGTTGCTTCGGTAATAAAAACATCACAGGGTACGACCTCAAATGGTTCACAGGTAGGGTCGTGACGCCGTTTGTAATCACCTGAGACTACTAACCGGCTGCCGCCGTAATCGATGACCGCTTGGGCTGAACCCAGGATATGTCCCGCTGGACGGAACTCAAGGATCACTGGATTACTCACGTCTGAGTTAAGCTGCAGTGCTTGTTTGTATGGCAAGGGTGTGGCTCGTTGCCAAGCACTTTCAGCATAGCGCAACTGCATAATATCGAGCGTTGCTGGTGTCGCTACAACCCATGTATTGTTGGGGCGCGCATGGTCTGCATGTCCATGGGTTATGATCGCACGAGCAACAGGCTCATGGGGGTCGATATAGCAATCAGCAGGTACGCAATATAAACCAGCATCACGGACTTCGAGCCACTCTCTGGGATGTTTCAAAAGCGGTTAGAATTTCTCTGTTTTAGCATGGTCTCTTTTTACGTAGACTTTGCTGAAATGGATGTTTCTGATGATTTGGGATACGCTCTGGCGAACTTTAGTCGTGTAGAGAAAAACTATGAACGTGCAATTTCGATTGGCGGATTATCATAATCCCGCAGATGCATCCGCTGTGCTTAGCTTGTTGGACGCTTATGCGCAAGATCCCATGGGCGGTGCAGCGCCATTGATCGACGAAGTTAAAGCTACCTTGATTGCTAAATTAGCCCAGCAGCCAGGCGCATTTTCCATTATAGGATTTAATGGTGAAGAGGCGGTTGCATTAGCCAACTGCTTTACCGGCTTTTCTACGTTCAAAGCCAAGCCGCTAGTTAATATCCATGATTGCTATGTAGCCCCACAGTGTCGTGGCCAGCATGTTGGTCAACGCTTGTTAGACGCAATAGTTAAGGAAGCGAAGGAGCGTGGTTGCTGCAAAGTCACACTGGAGGTGTTAGAAGGCAACGTGCGCGCCAAAGCAGCCTACCAGAAGTATGGTTTTCGTGGTTATACATTGGATGATACTTCCGGAGCCGCGGTTTTTTGGGAGTATCCTTTGTAATCAACGTAGTAGCGTTAGCACAATCTAGCGTTGAACTGGCAACTGGGCTTGGCTGGCCGTCCACGGCCCTGGCTCAGAGCATTCTAAGATATTAGATGATGCTTTCGCGCAGTTCATTGCGACCAAACACCCACAACCTTTGCTTAATTTTTTACTTCAACCTTCGGCCTAATCTAACGCCATTGAGGTCAGCTCTTTATCGCGTTAATTAAGCTGATGAAATTTGCTCTGAAAGTGATCGGGTCGAAGGTCAGTTGCGTTATATTCGCATGACGAACTCATCCCAAATGTTACCTCTAGCTTTTCAGCGTTGGTTTGAACAACGCGGTTGGAGTCTGCGTGAGTATCAACAATGGATGCTGTCTGCGTATGCGAATCAACAGTCTAGTTTGCTCATCGCCCCAACCGGTGCAGGAAAAACCTTAAGCGGGTTGCTACCCTCATTAATTGAACTTAGTCAGGGAGAGTATCCGGGGCTTCATACACTTTATATTTCTCCCTTGAAGGCCCTCACTCACGATATTGAGCGCAACGTACTACAACCTGTGCTAGACATGGAGTTGCCTATTACCGTTGAAACCCGCACCGGGGACACACCAGCACATAAGCGGCAGCGGCAGCGCAGAAAACCGCCCAACGTTCTGTTGACTACCCCAGAGTCACTTATGTTGATGCTGTCCTACACCGACGCAAACAAGTTATTTGGGCAACTTAAAGCCATCGTAGTCGATGAAGTGCATTCATTCGCCAATGGTAAACGCGGCGACTTTACAGCATTAGCACTCGCAGAGTTGCGCGGTCATGCGCCGCAGGCGACGACGTTTGGATTGTCGGCGACAGTGGCGCGGCCTGCAGCATTGGCCAAATGGTTGGGTAGCAGTGGTAATCCTGTGGTTGTGCACCAAGTTGAGGATGTCACCAAGCCTAGGGTTAGCATCATGCGCTGTGCAGAAAAAATCCCTTTTGGTGGGTTTATGGCGAAGTATGCTGTTACAGAGATCTATGCCAGTATTCAAGCGGTAGAGACAACGCTGGTGTTCGTTAACACACGAGCGCAAGCTGAACTATTGTTTCAGTTCCTTTGGGAAGTCAATTCAGCAGGCTTAGCGATCGCTATCTATCATGGGTCGTTAAGCAAAGAGCAGCGGCGGAAAACCGAAGCTTTGGTCGCCGCGGGTAGTATCCGTGCGGTAGTCACTACCTCTGCACTAGAGCTCGGTGTGGATTGGGGCAATGTACAGCGGGTTATCCAAGTAGGTGCGCCCAAAGGCGTGAGTCGTTTACTGCAGCGCATTGGTCGTAGCAACCATCGCCTCAATGAACCGTCTGAGGCGCTACTAGTTCCAGCTAATCGTTTTGAAGTGCTGGAATGTGACACCGCGATTAGAGCGATAGAGAAGGGGCAACTTGACGGTGAGCCCTTTATTCGAGGCTCTCTAGACGTAATCCCACAATTTATAGTCAATACGTTGTGCAGTAGAGCAGCTAAACCGGATGACATATTTCAACGGGTCCTGCAGGCGCCGACTTACGCAGATTTGGATCGCGCTACCTTTGATGCGTTATGGCAATTTACCTGTGATGGTGGCTATGCGCTGCGTGCCTACGATCGCTATCGACGACTAGAGGCAAGTGATGATGGTACCTTTCAACCAGCCTCGAAACGCGTGATCCAACGCCATCGACAAAACATCGGCACTATTGTTGAAGCCGGGCGTTTGAAAGTTAAGCGCTTGCGTCGATCACATCAAGGTAAGGTCATCGGTGAAGTTGAAGAGTACTTTGCCCAACAGTTGGTTAAGGGGGATACCTTTTATTTTGCTGGCGAGGTTTTAAAGTTTGAAGGGATCAGAGATATGTTTCTCGAAGCTTGGCCCAGTAAAGCCATGGATCCTAAAATTCCGAGCTATGTGGGTGGGCAAATGCCATTATCCACCTTCCTTGCGGATGGGGTGCGCGAGTTATTGGCAACGCCATCTGCATGGAATCGATTGCCAGTAGACGTGCAGGACTGGTTGTCTTTGCAAGCCTTATATTCGGCTATTCCTGCCAGTGAACGCATTCTGATCGAGCAATTCCCCTATCGACAAGCACAATACACGTTGTTTTATACGTTTGATGGTCGCAAAGCACATCAGACGCTTGGCATGTTGCTTACACGGCGAATGGAGAAGCTCGACTTACAACCACTCAGCTTTAGTATCACCGATTATGGTTTATCTATCTGCTCAATCAAACCAGTGACGGCGCAGCATATCCCGCATTTGTTTAATCCTGATATATTGGGCGATGAGCTTGCAGATTGGATGCTTGAGTCGCCAATGCTAAAGCGCTCGTTTCGCCGAGTGGCAATGGTTAGCGGATTGATTGAACAGCAGTATTTTAGTCAACGCAAATCGATGCGGCAGGTGACGTTTTCGACCGATCTTATTTATGACACCTTGCGCGAGTACGATCCTGACCATATTCTTCTGCTGGTCACGCGTGAGGATGCTGAGCGCGAACTTCTCGACTTATCACGTTTGACTGACTTACTTATCCGCTATGTGGGTAAGACCGATTTTAAAGTACTGGAAAAAGTGTCGCCTTTAGCCATTCCTATTGTGCTTGACGTGCGCAGTGAGCAGGTTAAAGGCGCAGGCCAGGCTGCGCTACTTGAGCAAGCAAGTTTGTATCAAGAAGCAGAAAGTATGTTGGAAGACGTACGCCAACTATTGACTGGAGCGGCGGAAAGCGAGTAATGGATGAAGCAACGTTAAAATATTTAATTAGCGCTAAGAAATCACTCCCATTTCGAATTCAAGAACATTTATTCCTGTTAAATGCCACGGGAACAATTTACTGGCCAGCGAAGCGATTACTCGTGGTCTCAGACTTACACTTTGAAAAAGCCAGCTTTTTGGCCCAGCAAGGGGCTCCATTACCCCACTACGATACTCATGCCACACTGCTTAAACTTAGCGCTGATATTAATCAGTTTAAGCCAGCAATGGTGGTCTGTTTAGGCGATAGTTTTCACGATCTCGGCGCTTGGCGCCGCTTGGGAAGTGCCGAGAGAGCGCAGCTATTTAGCCTTGTGCAAGATTGTGAGCGTTGGGTGTGGATTGAAGGTAACCACGATCCTGAACTGCCATTAGAATTACCCGGTGAACGACACAGTGAGTTGCAGAGTGAAGGAGTGGTGTTTACCCATGAGCCCCATAATGGTGCGGCAGAGGTATTTCAGGTAGTCGGCCATTTCCATCCCAAGCTGCGTAAGCGTGTCGCTCGCCAAACTATGTCAGGGCGGTGTTTTGCTGCCGGCAAGCAGCTTCTGATCATGCCAGCGTTTGGCGCCTATACCGGAGGCTTAGATGTTGCCGATAAGGCCTTTGAGCACGTATTGCCGAAGCGACAGCGCCAGTATTTTTTGCTCCATCAGGATTGTATTTACGCGATTAAATAATCGTTGTCTCGATTGCTTAGCCGCTAAGGCTGTGTCATCTTAATCCAGAGACTTCTAGCACGGAACCTTCTTTATGCTCAGCAAACGCGATTTTCTCCGCTTGTCCGCAAAAGCGCTAATTGCTTCAGGGTTAGCAGCAACCGTACCCATCACATCTGAACTAGGTGCTACCTCTGCCGTCACACTGCGTCAATCAAGCAAATTGCTGCAATTGCATTACAATGAGAACTCATTAGGGATGTCTCCTGCTGCGTTACAGGCAGCAATAGACGCTACAGGTGTGCTGGGTAATCGCTATGCTGATCAACCACTCGATGAACTGCGCGAAAAGCTAGCCGTTAAGCATAAGGTAGCGGGATCCCAGATTATATTTGGCAATGGCTCAACCGAAGTCTTGCAAGCTGTTAGTCGTCTAGCAGCCATGCAAGACGCTGTTTTAGTTGAACCTACACCAACGTTCGGCGCTCTCGCGCGTTACGCGAAAGCGCAAGGGATGCAAGTGGTTAAAGTGCCAGTTTCCGCGGATTTTGTGACCGATATTGCCGCTATAGAAGCGCAAGCAAATCAATACAAGGGTGCGGTATTAGTAAATTTATGTAATCCCAATAACCCTACCGGCACGATAGTCGATAGTGCTGCATTGGCAGCGTGGATCAGACGCGCGCCTGCCCAGCACATTTTTTTGTTGGATGAAGCTTATTTGGAATATGCACTGCAAAGCCCAGGTTATCAAAGTATGTTGCCGTTGGTGCTCGAAGGGCGAGAGAACCTGGTCATTGCGCGTACCTTTTCAAAAGTATTTGGTATGGCTGGGTTGCGCATGGGGTATGGTGTTGCTGCACCAAAAACGGCTGCACAATTGAATGCCCTCGGCGCCGATTTTAACTTAAATATTGCAGGTATTGCTGCTGCGTCGGCTTCTTTAGATGACCAAGATTTCTTTCTAACTAGCTTGAAAGCCAATGCCGAAGCTAAGCAGATCTTGCTTGGTACCCTTGATCAACTTAACCTCAGTTACATTCCCAGTCACACTAATTTTGTTTTGCACCGGATAAATAGCGATCTGCAAACCTATTCGCAACGGATGCGTGATAATAGTGTCAAGGTCGGTCGCAGAATGACCGCGGAAGATGGTTGGAATCGACTTTCTCTTGGAACGCCAGATGATATGCGCGAATTTAGCCAATTGTTGCTTAAATTTAGAGAACAGGGATGGGTCTAATCGCACCATCCCTAAACAAGGTTTATGAGCGCCAGCGTTTAGTTAGATCGTCATAAGCATCGATTCTGCGGTCACGGAAATACGGCCATATGCGCTTCACAGCTTCAGTGCGAGTCATGTCTATGTCAACCATCAACGTTTCTTCTTTATCACTGCTCGCTTGGGCGAGTATTTCGCCTTGTGGTCCAGCAATAAAACTTTGCCCCCAGAAGAAAATTCCATCGTTCTGATCATCAGGGGCTGCGCCTGGGGCAGGTTCAAATCCAGTTCGATTGGCAACAACAACCGGCACTGAATTAGCCACCGCGTGAGCTCGTTGGATGGTATGCCAAGCGTCGTGTTGACGCTGTTGTTCAGCTTTGTCGTCGGTCAGATCCCAACCGATTGCCGTTGGATAAAACAAAAGGTCGGCTCCAGCCATGCTCATCAGCCGTGCAGCTTCTGGGTACCACTGATCCCAACATACGAGCACGCCGAGCTTACCAACGGATGTCTCAATCGGCTGGAAGCCCATATCACCGGGGGTAAAATAAAACTTCTCGTAAAAGCCAGGATCGTCTGGAATGTGCATTTTACGGTACATACCAGCAATATCTGAGCTCCGGTCAAACACTACAGCGGTATTGTGATATAAACCCGAGGCACGTTTCTCGAACAGTGAAGTGACCAAAACGATATTTAGTTCGTCTGCTAAAGCGCCAAAAAACTCCGTTGCTGGGCCTGGAATAGGCTCGGCCAAATCGAAAGCATTGACATCTTCGTTCTGACAAAAATACAGCGTGCTGTGGAGCTCCTGAAGTAAAACCAATTCACAGCCGCTAGCCGCTAACTCGCGGACTCGCGCAGCGCTTTTTGCCCAATTAATCGATTTGTCATTGTTCTCAACGGCTTGTTGTACAAGTCCGACGGTCAGACTTTTTGGCTTAGCTGACATAGGATGAGACTCCTTTGTTTAATTGCTGAATAACGGCAGGCTTGAAGGTATTGCGCGGCACTTGCATGGTGATGCAATGTAAGCTGCCAAATTGTTGCACCAATGCATGGCAATTCACTGCAACGATTTGATGGTCAGGATAGGCTTTGCGCATAACCTCCAACGCCATTTCATCTTCCACTTGATCATACACTGGACAGAGTACATGCGAATTACAAATTAGAAAATTAGCGTAAGATGCTGGGAGGCGCTCACCCTCGGTATTGATGATTTCCGGCAGCGGTAATTCAAAAATTTCATGCGCGGGAAAGTGCATTCTAACTTCTTTTACTAGCTCACTAAGGCCCGCAAAATGACTATCCTCAGGGCGATTATATGCACTTTGAATGACGATACCATTGTCTGGTGTAAACCTTACCAGCGTGTCTATATGGCCATCAGTATCGTCGCCTTCTAAATGGCCATGTTCAAGAATGGTTGTTCTTTTTGCTCCAAGGGCATCAGCAAACAACATTTCATATTGTTGTAGCGGCATCTCACCATTTCGCTCAGGGTTAGACAAGCACAGAGCAGTGGAGAGAAGATGACCGTCTTGATCGATTTCCAGCGCACCGCCTTCACACACTACATCCACTGTCGCCAATGCATGCTGACAAAGTTCCGCGAGGAACTTTCGATTCACCACATTATCGCGTTGTGCAGAAAACTTATTACCCCAACCATTGAATTCAAACTCCACTGGTAAGCGCTGACCTTGCGTGTCAGAAAGTGTTAAGAACGCATAGTCTCTTACCCAGGTGTCATTGTACTCTGCAGCAATTAACAGTACTCGCGCATTTGCTAGCTGAGTTGATAAAGACGCGATGTCTTGGTTTCTGCAGAGCAATATCACACCTGCACCCGCCGCATTAATGGCTGCAATGAGTTGCTTATAGGTATTCGTTACGACGGGTAGCCAAGGTGCCCAATCCGTATTTTCATTCGGCCAAGCTAGGATCACCGCTTCACACGGTTCCCATTCGGGGATTAAGGTCGCAGTCACAAAACCTCTTTAACATTAAACAATGGAAACGCCAATTATAACGCACTTTATTTTAAATGACGCCCACCATCGAGGTGTAAAGTTTGGCCAGTTATAAATTCACTCTCTAGCAGATAGGCGACTGCTTTCACCACCTCCTGTGGACCAGGGCAAATTTGCAGTACAGACTTTTGCAGTGCCTTAGTGCGATACTCCTCTGAGTCGTTGTCATTAAACATGACTAACGCAGGTGCAATGCTATTCACTTTTACTTGTGGAGCCAGTTTGGCTGCAAAGGATAAGGTTAAATTATGTAACGCAGCCTTGCTGGCTGAATAAGCAATGTGTTTTTGGCTACCTTTGGTCTGCACATAATCTGTCATGTGAATAATATCGCTGACACCATCATAGGCGTTTAACAAATCGGCAAATGCCAGATTCATTTGATAGGGAGCTGATGCATGTACTTGCATCATCTTTTGCATTAAATCGGCAAAATCCGAATCAGCCTCTTCTTTGTCCCAGTCCGACGCATTGTGAATGACGGCGCGTAAAGTTGAAGTGTGCGCTTTCACCGCCTCGATGGCATTAGCAATACCTTCATTTGTGGCGAAGTCTGCAGCGATAAGGTGTGCGCCTAAACGGCTGAGTTCATCTACTGATGGTTTTCTGCGCCGGTATGTTATAATCACAGAGAAACCCTGTGCGATTAAGTATTTGGCAACGGCCAAACCGAGGCGTTGGGTGCCACCGGTAATCAAGATAGGTGATTTCAATCAACGGGTCCTTATGCGAATTTGCCTGAGGCAAGTTGGTATAAACATGTTGGTCAGTACGCGTGATAGGGTGACATTGGTTTTTTTTCGGGTCAATTAATCCCATTTATTAAGTTGTTGCGTATAACTGACTCAAGAGGAAACTGGAAGACGCTATGAGATCGAATGAAGCTGTGGTCGTGCGTGATGCATTGGAGCCAAGAATATCGCCTGAAGCTAAGCTAGTAAGAGAAGCTTTAGAAGCCCAAGGATTGGAAACGCCGATGGTGGCTAATCGTCTGTCTGATGAGCAGAAACGCGACAGAATACAAGCCGCTATGCTCACGGTTATGGAGACGCTTGGGTTAGATTTGTCTGATGATAGTCTTGCTGATACACCTGCTCGCATCGCAAAAATGTACGTAAATGAAATTTTTGCCGGCTTGGACTACAGCAAGTTCCCGAAGATTACCCAAATCGAAAATAAAATGAGCATTTCGCAGCCAGTACAAGTGTCAGATGTGAGTGTGACCAGCACCTGCGAGCACCACTTTGTTACCATTGATGGTACTGCAACCGTGGCCTATATTCCCAAAGAGACGGTTATCGGGCTCTCAAAAATTAACCGCTTGGTTGGTTTTTTTGCCCAGCGACCACAGGTACAGGAGCGCCTTACTCAGCAAGTAATGGTGGCTTTGCAAGCCCTGACCGGCACAGAAGATGTCGCGGTCACTATTAATGCCACCCATTATTGCGTGAAAGCGCGCGGCATCCGCGATAACAATTCCTTTACACGCACATCTGCATTGGGTGGTCAGTTTCTGACCAGCAGCGAATTGCGACGTGAATTTTTCCAAGCTTAATTTTAACGCGTCTTGTTCCTAAGAGTGAGACGCGCTACTCTTTCCACGTTTTCATGGATTGAGGTCAAAGGGATATGCGCTTTTTTTGGTTGGTATTTTTAGCACTGGCGAGTGCTGGGTGTAAGCTGACTGATCCTTCCCCTGTTGTAATAGACGTTAACCCACACGTGCACAGCGGTATGCCTAAAGAGCTGCGTCAGCTGGTCACGGTTGAAACGCTTCGAGGGGCGAAAAATCTGCCTGATACCTCAGTGCTTTTTGCCTTGACTACCGAGCAGCAAGCTCATTTTCTCAATTATTATACCGACCCCAGTCGAGCTGATATCGCCAAACACAAGCGCTTGTATAATTACATTGACAATTTATATGTAGGATTCACATATTTAGGCGATACCTACGATGCCCAAACGGCATTTGCGACTCAAAGTGGCAACTGCCTTTCGTTGGCCATTTTAACCACCGCGTTAGCAGATCTGGCTGGACTTGAAGTTGCTTATCAAGAAGTGAACGCTGCCCCAGTCTATCGTCGCTTCGATAATGTGATGACGCTATCGACCCATGTGCGTACTCACTTGTTTGAAGAGTTATCCCCCGAAGAACTTAAAACGACGGTAATTCGCGGCAAAATTATCATCGATTACTATCCGGAGCGCGGCAATATTCGGGGCAACATGATTGCTACGGACACATTTTTTGCTATGTATTACCGAAACTTAGCGAGTGATGCGATCATAAATGGTCAGTTAACTTTAGCTTACGAGTTATTGACTAATGCTTTGCAAATCGCCCCCAGTGATGCCGAATCATTGAACGCGATGGCAGTGGTTCTGAACAAGATGGGGTATTCACAAAAAGCCCTAAAGCTATATCGATATGCCGTGAGTCACGGCTCAGAATCGCTTAATTTATTAGCCAATTATGCTGTATTAGCACGTGCTATGGGATTTGTTGAAGAGGCGGAACAACTCAATGCTGCATTGTCGAAAAGTGATGACTCAAATCCGTATCGTTGGCTTGATTTAGCCAACGAAAGAATTCATCAAGGTAAGCACCATATTGCACGTTCAATGTTGACCAAGACGCTGGAACGAGCACCTTACTTACATGAAGCCTACTTCTCTTTGGCAAAAAGCTACTACCTTACCGGCCAACAAGACGCTGCGGACGAATCGCTGCGCAAAGCAGCTGAACTCGCTCAGCAACCAGAGACGGAAAAGCTTTATGAACAGAAGCGAGCAGTGTTAGCTATCGTTGATGATGAAGCGATTAATTAGTTGCGCTGTCATCGTCTAAACTGCTGGCGATGACATTGAGTTGTTCACCCAGCCCATCTGCAACGACGATCTCGAGCAAATGGTTACAGCGCTGACAACACACCTGATATTCGTGATATTTTTCTCTACATATTGCGGTATCAATTTTGTTAATTGAGCCGCAGTCCGGACAAATAAATTCTGCTTTTTTCATATCGCTGCCCATAATCGTTTCCTTGAAAATAGTGCGCAGTATCCCTGCTGGTTAAATTATAGTCAGCTTGGGTGGTTTTGGATTTGTTTTTTTTATATTTATTGTGGCAAATCAACTCAAACCGTAAACCACGAAATCCAAGAACCAAGAACCAAGAACCAAGAAACAAACCACAAACGTAAATTCGCTAGATTTCCATCTCTAACGCGGAGTCAGAAAATTCGTAGCTCGAAACCCAAGAACCAGCTTACGCTTGAGTCAATAACATAAATCACATCGATAGAGTTCATAAATGGGGGGGAATTTGTTTTGACGTGGCTTAATTACTAATGAGTATGGACGGGATTGAACGCACTGCGAAAAGGCAGTACTTGGTATGGCCAAATGACTACCTTCAGCCTTATTTCTGGCAGTCGTCAGATGCAGCTACTTCGTACAGTTCTAATGGCAAATCATCGGGATCACGGAAAAAAGTAAACTTTTGATTGGTATAGGGATCGACTCTCACTTCTTCAACAGCGACGCCATGTTCAAGTAGGTTTTCAATAGCACTTTGGATATTCTCAGTGGCAAATGCGAGATGCCTGAGCCCCTGTGCTTCCGGAGATGAGGGGCGTGGGGGCGGATTAGGGAAGGAAAATAATTCAATCTGGCCACCACCGGGTAGGGCCAGATCTAACTTGTAGGAATTGCGTTCAGCGCGATAATTCTCAGCCAGTACTTTGCAACCGACGACATTGCAATAAAAGGCTTTCGAGCGCGCATAGTCACTGCAAATAATCGCTACGTGATGAATACCCGAAATCATGTTAGGCATTATTGGGTAACTGCCAAAATATCTGGATTGAGGGTAAATTGCCGGCGAACTTCTTGGCCATCTGTTGACTCTGCAACGACTTCTATGGCGGTTATATTCTGCAAACGCGGTGGGGGAATAATGGCTGAAAAAGTCGCAGTATAGTCTGTCGCCAATTCGATGGTATTGCCCTCTTTATCAATTCCATAGGTCGTTACTTTAATGCCGGCCAACTCAGTTTCCTGCTCCAGAGTTACTGCATATTCAAACTTAACCCGCTCATTGTCTACGCGTTGGCTAACTAGTTCTAACGCTGTCGGGATTGCGGAAGGCAAGCTCTGGGTACCGCGGTAGAGGGCATACGAAAAGGGTGAAATTGTAAGCGTTAGTCGGTTGTCGGCTTGCTGTTTGTCGTAAGCAGGAACGACTGCATTGTAGTGAGAGTAAGCATGCACACTCACGTTTACGGTTTCGGAATTTGGATTAAACACGGCAACATACTCTTCTAGGGTATCTGGGTGAACCCGAGAAAATGCGAGAATACGTTTCGGATCAAAGTCACCGGCTACTTCAACCTCACGTAATTGCTGATAACCATAGCGCAGCGTATCGTGTTGTAAGCGTAATTTGGCTAAATGACTTAAACCAATATACAGCGGGTGGCTTTGGTCAAAATTTTCGTCGGCGGTGGTGGCGTCAGTGCCTATCAGATCGTTGTCATTGTAGCTTGCAACTTGTGAAGCAAACATATTTTCGCGTGCATCCACATCTCCAGCGTCTCCGGTGAAGCCTTGTTCATCACCGTAGTAAATCACGGGCACGCCGCGGGATAAGTACATAAACGCATGGGCTAATTGATTGCGTTGCAGCTGCTCCGCTTCGGGTGCATCAGGTTGAGCCTGCTGAATGAACATTCCAACCCGCCCCATATCGTGGTTACCCAGAAAATTCATCAGTTGGGTTGCATCACTGTCGGCGTCATTATAGTAGTCGTCATTCTGAATCAGTCTGGCGAGGCTATCCAGAGGCTGATCTTTGAAAAAGAAATCCGCAGTCGCGTACTGAATACCAAAATCTAACACGGAAGGCATGTTTCCGAGGGTCGTGTAGCGGCTAAGTACAGCTGGGTTGCCATCGTAAACTTCACCAAAAATGTAAAAGTGTTCGATGCCTTGTGCTTTGGCATGCGCCATGATCGCGGGAGAAAACGCTTCCCAAAACGATAAATCCACATGTTTTACCGTGTCGATGCGAAAACCATCAGGTTTAAATTCACTGATAATATTCTTGTAGATATCGATCATACCTTGCACGACAAACGGGTCTGAGGTGCGTAAGTCATCTAAGCCGACAAAATCGCCATTCAATGCACTTTCGCCTTGCCAAAAGCTATCCCCTTGGTTGTGATAATACTTAGGATCGTTTAACCAAGCAGGAGTTTTGGCATTCTCAAGTCCTGCAGGGATGAACGTCGTGTATGTATCCCCCGCGGCTAACTGCTCAGTGCTTTTATATTCACAACCCGACAGTCCTTCTTTAAAGCTGCCATCTGCATTGTGGCATTCAGTAAAACGGATCACGTCAGCAGTATGGTTGGTAATAATATCAAAAAAGATTTTCATGCCGCGAGCATGAGCTGCACTGATCAAGCTCTTAAGATCATCATTACTGCCAAAGTGTGGGTCAATTTGTGTAAAGTCGAGGATCCAATATCCATGATGAGCGAATCCGGTATTCTGAATGGCTTGGTTGCGTAAAATTGGTGTCATCCAAATCGCGGTAACGCCGAGATTCTGTAAATAATCGAGCTTTGCTTCAATGCCTTGCATGTCACCACCATGAAACGCCCACTTGGAAGTGACATCAAGTCCGCCAGCTGATATCGGTTGCGTCTTCGAACCATTATCATTGTCTGGGTTGGCATTATTGAATCTATCGGGCAAGACAAAATAGAAAACATCGTCCCGTACATCACGAACTGGAGATTCGTACACTACTGGTTGAGCAGCTAACGCTGGTTCGGCGCTACGGGGTGAGTCTTTGGAGGATGTGTTTGCTGACGTGTCAGGAGCTTTCTCACAACCTGCCAATAGCGCTGAAATCGATAAAAGTAGAACGGATAGTCTTATATTTTTCATTTGATTTTCCTAAGCTTACGGAACTTCCTGACCACGTGATTCTTGATATAACGCATACCAATCTTCGCGACTAAGACGAATATTAACGGCCTCAGCACATGCGCGAATGCGCGCTAGATTGGTTGTCCCTATAATCGGCTGGATTGCATTCGGTAAACGCATCAACCAAGCCAACACAATGGCTTCAGGTGAGCATTCGTATTTCTCTCCAAGGGCTTTTATCTTTGCTGCTGCCGCTCGCTGACTAGTGTTTTGTGCTCGTTCTTCTGAACTCAGTTTACCTTGGGCCAAACTCCCCCATGCTTGCATCTGTAGGTTGTTCTCGGTGCAATAGGTTAAAAGATGGCTGTCGAAGCTGTTGTCTCTGGCACTTGTACTTCCGGTGGTTAAACTTTCCTCTAACCAATCGCACTGTAATAGGCTCATTTCGATTTGATTCGCGACAATGGGTAAATCCAGATACTTTTGCATAAAACTGATTTGCGCACTTTGCATATTGGACACACCGATTTGCTTTATTTTGCCTATTGAAATGAGCTTGCGCAGGATCTCAGTCGTTTCAACGACATCCATCAAAGGGTCGGGGCGATGAAGTAAAAGAACGTCGAGCTGCTCGATATTTAATCGGCGTAAAATACCGTCTACAGATTGCTCTATCCAGGTGGCAGAAAAGTCGTAACGTTTTGGGCCCTTTTCATCAGCAAAGCGGATCCCACATTTACTCTGAATGACCATCTGATCACGCAGTTCAGGTGCCCGCTTCAGACACTCGCCGAAGGCTATTTCGGCTTTACCAAAGGTATAGATATCGGCGTGGTCAAAAACCGTTATCCCTTCCTCTAGGGCAGCTTCAATGACTGCTTGGGTATGCTTAATGTCATTTGTCGAAACCGGGTCGGTATTCCAACCGCCGCCCAGCCCCATGCAGCCGTAGATCAGTTGGCTCGCACGCGGAAAAGAAGTCTGTATGGGTAAAGATGTATGTGCTTTCATCGTGTTAGCTTAATCAATTTATCGCGTAAATGCGTATGAATACGTTTGTAGCCTATTGTGACAGAGTTACACAATAAAGCGGGGATAAATTGATGAATTCAACGCAGAATACTTACCATGCTGGTTTAGCTTCCGTATTGTTTGCGCTTGCTCTTGCTCTGCTTAGCGGATGCACCGCTATACCCAGTGGTGTTAAGCCAGTAAATGACTTTGACGTTGAGCGCTATCTCGGCCAGTGGTATGAAATCGCTCGTTTTGACCATTCCTTTGAACGTGGCTTGAGCAAGGTTACCGCCCAGTACACTCGTCGCGAAGATGGCGGAATTGATGTGACTAATCGCGGATTTGATGGTGCCAGCAAAACATGGGAAGAAGCGAAGGGGCGCGCTTATTTTGTTGATTCACCGACGGTAGGACATCTGAAAGTGTCATTTTTCGGTCCGTTTTATGCCAGCTATGTGATCATGGCTTTGGATAAAGATGGCTATCAATATTCTTTGGTCACAGGCCCAAACCGAGATTATTTGTGGATCCTCGCAAGAGCGCCAAGTCTCTCTGCCGAAATGACCAATCAATTGATTACGTATGCGGAACAGCAGGGGTATGACACCAGTAGGCTGATTTGGGTACAACAATAATTGACCTAGCATAGCGATAGCATTGTTGTTTAAATGGGGCTATTCTTTGCTCAGTGACAACTGTTCTCTCGAAGAGTAGTCCCAATAGTATGGAGGCTTTCCTTTTTCGTGTAGTGGAGGATGGTGTGCGCCATAAAACTGAAATAAATCTCGTTAAAACACTGCTTATTATCAGTGTCTCTCTGTTTGTAACGCCGTCCATATTTGCCGACGCTGTCAATCAGCGCTACTCAATCAACTTTGCCCCGAACCCGTCTTCGGTCGCACAGCTCGAGTTCTATCATATTTTGGTCAGTCGCTTCGAACGCCAATACCCACAAGTCGATGTGCATATTAATTCGCAAATGATGGAATCTCATAAACAGCGAGTAGCAGATTTTAACCAAGGTAACACGCAAGATATTGATGTGATGTTAGCTTTTGCTGGTACTCAGCTCGAATCATTGATCCGCAGTGGGCATATTGCTGCCATAGATGAGGTTTGGTTTAAACACGATCTCGATAATGTATTTCCATATTCCACTAAACAAATGGTTAGCATTGAGGGTCAACCGTTTGCAATTCCACTGGCTTACTATCAATGGGGCTTTTATTACCGCAAGTCATTTTTTCAGCGTTGGGGCTTATCGGAACCTGAGAATTGGGAACAATTCCTAGCGACAATTAAGCAGCTAGCTACAGTGGTTGATAGCCCTCTTAATTTTAGTGGAGCAAACCCATGGACAACACTTGCTTGGTTTGATTATCTGTCACTACGCCTTTTGGGGCGAGAATATTATTTAGAGCTAATGGCGGGTTCGCGAAGCTTCAATACTCCAGAGGTCGCAAATGTTTTTGAGCACTGGCAACAACTGATCCAAGCAGGAGCGTTCGATCCAGTTCATAAAGGACTGAGTTGGCAACAGTCTTTGCCTTTCTTTTACCGTGGTAAAACCGCTTTGATGTTACAAGGGAATTTCTTTTTGGCAGATGCGCCAGAGAGCCTATTAAGCGATATTGGTTTTTTCCCCTTCCCGCGCATGAGAGTTGACATGCCAAACTATGAAATAGCACCGATGGATACGGTCGTTATGGCTTCGCACGCAAAAGACAAGCCATTCGTAAAGGAGTTTTTAGTGTTCTTGTCGCTGCACGAAACGCAAACCTTTTTCTCTGAATACGTTGATGTGATTTCTCCGCGCAGTGATTATCAACCTAACAACAACTACTTACTACAGGTGGGCGCAGAATTATTGCATAACGCTGATGGGCTCGTGCAATACTTTGACCGGGAAACAGACCCTGAATTTACTCGTATTGCAGGAGAGACTTTTGTGACATTTATGAGTGGAGAAATCACGGTTGAGATGGTACTAACTAAACTCGAAAGTGCCCGGCAGATGTATTTGCTTAAACCTTCCTCTTAGTCAGAATTACGCTGGCAACAGTCTGCCAGCGTGGCTATCTTCCGTTAGGATGTCGCGGTATCCGTTATGGGCTGACCGCGCCCGCCATTGACCTTATGTTTCGCTATAGCCAACCACGCACCGAATAAACACACTGGCAGTGGCATAATGAGTTTTGCTACTTGCTGCAGTAGGTGATGTTCGGGATTTAGCACAATGCTAAGTGCGCCATAAAGGGTAAGTCCAATAGCAAAGTAACAGGCGTGCTTGTATCCGTATGCGCCGGTTTTAACTGTAATTGCATAGGCACAGCCAAGCGCAGTAAGGCTGCCAATCATGGCGGTACCGATGGTAATTAATCCAGAGTTTGCCGCCAGCGTCTGCAGTTCAGATGTTGTGTATTGATCGAGCGGGATACCTGTCTGCCAATACAGAGTTAGCAAGATAGCTAAGGTTGCAGAGATAAGAATATACAAACCAAAGGCAACAGCTAGGTTTTTAATCTTAAGTGGTTGTTTGTTCATCTATAGAGTCCTTTTTGCATCAAACGGTACTTGAGACCAGTTTGAAGGGGTTAAAAAATAGATGAGCCAAGCTGATATTTTTTCTGAGTACGCAGGTATGTCAGTAAAAAAATAACGGCAGAAATGATCAACACAATAGACAGGCTATTCTTCAACAACTGAAAGGTTTCGTGATCGATTTTCTGCATATCGAATGCGGAAAATATCCCGTAAAAACCAAACAAGTGGCTAACAAAAACAACAGCAAAGCCAATGTATAATTGCTTCACCGCTTGTTTGCCCTGTTGACGAAGCCGTATGTTATCTTTGCTTTCGCTATAGGTTTCGTGCTGACCCTCTTGGAGTTGTTCTGCGCTAGCTGAAGTTTCTTCGCCCATTTCCATTAACGCGGTATCTTCTAACAGTCCTTGAATATCAATATCAAAGACGGCGCACAGGCATTTTATGCTCTCTTGCGATGCAACGGCCTTGGCTTCAATTCTTTGCACTGTTCTTAGACTTAACCCTGATAAATCAGCGAGTTGCTGCTGTGACCAGCATTTGCTCTCGCGGAGTTGTTTAAGTTTGTTAGCGTTAATTTTCAATAGCACGAATGAGTCTCCTCGTTGGCTCAGTGTTAAACTAACAAGAAAACCCTATCTCCTTTACGAAACGACAGCGTTAGCGTTACGTTACCAATAAGACACTGGCTGTCAACGCCTTATTTTATAAAGCATTATCTTGAGGTGGTCACTGCGTCGCTGCAATAGAACAAGAGAAGTTAGCTCATCGGAAGCAGCGATAATCTTTGCATTTGTACAGAAAAATAAGCCTCAATAATGAAATAACTCTGTGACTTGGCAGGTCTGTGTAATCTGTTACTCTAATGCAGTGGTTATTTTTCAATCACTATTTAACACGGATTGCGCTTACCCATGCTGAAAAGCCATACAGAAGTCCTTGAGCAAGCACTTGAGATAATATCAACCATGACAGTTGAAGAGTATCAGCAGGTTCTTTCGCCGCATTTTAGCGGTTCGATTGGACAACATATCAGGCATATTATCGATCATTATCTGGCGCTTGAGCAGGGCGCATTGCTCGGGCATGTAGACTACAATCAGCGCCATCGAGCAAGTAATATTGAAAGATGTAAGCAGGAGGCAACGGCAGCGATTCAGGCAATAGTGACATGGTTGCATGGATTGGAACCAAGTGCTTTAGGTCGTCAGATTGTGATTGAAAGCGAAGTCTCCGTAATTGGAACACAAAGCGAACAGGGGGTGTCGACATTGGGTCGAGAAATCATGTTTGTTTCCAGCCATGCCATCCATCACTATTCATTGATTGCTATCATTCGTTCTTTGCAAGGCGGAGTGGTTCCTGAATTATTTGGCTATGCACCCGCAACCATTAGCTACATCAATCATCGCGAAACATAATCGACATAGCTTCGCCACTTGTCACCTAAAAAAAGCTGCAGCTGTTTTTCTGGTGCCTTCGGTAGCTCTACACTCAACAAGAAGCCTGGTGTGTCATTAAAGTTCTTGTCGATACCAAGGCAATGGAAGGTCGCGCCGAGCTTCAAGTACTGCTTCATCAAAACGGGAATGGATTTTCCATCGGCTTCTAAGCTAACTAAAAAGCTCGGCAATAAAGTTTGTAATTCTTTCTGCGTGTACTCTTCGCTTAGCTCGGGTTGCTCTGGCATGGGAAAAAAAGCACGCGGTTTAACGCTGCTGGAGTTCTGCGCATACGCTTGCTCGATCAGCTTAACGCTGCGCGGATCATAAAGTTTACTGACCGAAACAGTACCGTACAGTGTGCGGTATTGTGGGTGGCGCGCCACAAACGCGCCAATACCTCGCCAAAGTAAAAATAAACCTAAGCGGGAACGTTGCATATGCGGGACGAGAAACGAACGACCCAATTCTAAGCAGGGTTGGAGCTGGTTAACAAATGTTGGGGCGAAATTAAACATGCGGTTCAAATACAGTTGTTCTAAGTCGCCTTGAGCCAATAAACGGTCCGTCTGCCCCATTCGATAAGCACCAATAATGGCTTTTGTGTCACGATCGAATACAAAGAGGTGGGTATAAGTACTGTCAAAATAATCGGTATCAATCGGTTCTCCGCTGCCTTCGTTAAGCTGTCTGAAAACCATTTCACGCAACCGAGCAATTTCAGTGACTAAATGCGGGACTTGGGCCTGATAGGCATAGTAGATTTCAAATTGGTTGTGTGTGGCGAGCAATTGTTCTGACGGTAATTCGAGTAGCTCCTTACTGATTAAATTAGCATCCACTTTAGGTGCCAATGGTTTGCTCTCGGTATACCGGTTAGGTGGCCACTCTTGTTGCCAGGTCGTTTGCTGCGCATAGCTAAGAGCTCGACACTGCACCGCAGTGGAAACTAATTTTGCCGGAACGGGATATCCGCTTCCAATACTGATTGTTTGCCCTTGTTTGTTGAGTAATTCGTGACCCAATAAAAACATTCTCAGGCGATGATATAAACGTTCAACCGAATAGAAAAAGGGACTGTTCTGGCCACTCACAAAGATGGGCACATACTGACAACTAGAGGTTTGAGCTAAACGGGCAACGAGACGATTCCATGGATGTTCACGGATTCGACCGCGCTGACGATCTGAAAAGCTGACTTTACCTGCTGGGAAAAGTAGCAACGCGTTACCCTGTTGAATATGCTGCTTGCACTGTCGTAATGACGGACCGTTGCGAGGATCGCGTTCCGCCAGAGGATTGGTAAAAATGAAAAAACTCTGTAGCTCTGGAAAAATTTTCAGGCCCTGATTGGCTAAGACTTTGAGTTCCGGCCTGACTTGCGCAATCGCACGGGCGAGAACAACGCCCTCAATACCCCCAAAAGGATGATTACTCGCGATCACTACCGGCCCGGTGCGAGGGATCCGCTCCTGCAGGGTCGTTAATCCCTCAACCTGCAAGTCCAAAATCTGGATCAACTTATCTGCGAATTCTTCGCGTGATAATCCCTGCATCTGGTGGTGTTGGTAAAGACGATTCATTTTTGCGACGCCCAGCAAACGATCTAATACAGCAAGTGCCGCGCGAGTGAAAAAACTGGAGGTATCGGTCAGTGAGCGCAGGGATATGTCGGTTCTTTGCATTACGTTAATTCTTGTTGTCTTTACCGGTAATCGACCCGTTTTGGGCAGATAAAATTTCCAACTGGACAGCGCAGTTGCTGAATCCACGACTAAATGCTGCTTCGCCCCAGACTTTAAGGCATAATATCATTACTTGTTTCATTGAGATCTGCAATTCATCTATGCTCAATTCATTGACTATCACAGCGCCGGATGACTGGCACTTACATTTCCGTGACGGCGATATGTTATTGGAAACCGTCCCTGCCACAGCGCGTTGTTTCAAACGGGCAATAGTGATGCCTAACTTGGTACCACCGGTCACTACAACCGCACTAGCACTTGATTACAAAGCACGTATTTTAAGTGCAGCAGGCGCTGACGCCGATTTTGAACCTTTAGTGACATTGTATTTGACCAACGACACCTCCCCTGAGGAAATTCGCTTAGCTAAACAGGCGGGGATTGTTGCTAGCAAGCTGTATCCTGCAGGCGCAACCACCAACTCAGATGCGGCGGTAAAGGGCATCGCAAGCTTGTATCCGGTGTTTGAAGAAATGCAAAATCAAGGCATGTTGCTACTGATCCATGGCGAAGTCACAGACAGCCATATTGACATTTTTGACCGTGAAAAAGAGTTTATTGATCAGCACATGCGCGCAATCACGCGTGACTTCCCTGAATTGAAAGTCGTGTTTGAACACATCACTACTAAAGATGCCGCTGATTTTGTAATCGCCAGCTCCGACAACGTAGCTGCTACTATTACGCCACAGCACTTAATGTTAAACCGGAACGATTTATTGGTTGGCGGGATCCGTCCTCACAACTACTGTTTACCGGTGTTAAAGCGTAATATTCATCAACAAGCGTTACGCGGTGTCGTACAGTCGGGTAATCCAAAGTTTTTCTTAGGCACTGATTCTGCTCCGCATGAAAAGCATAAAAAAGAATCCGCATGCGGATGTGCCGGCTGTTACAGCGCTTGGAGCGCAATTGAGCTTTACGCTCAAGTCTTTGAGGAGCTTGATGCATTGGACAAGTTAGAGGGCTTTGCGAGTCACCATGGCGCTGATTTTTATGGCTTGCCACGAAACACTGACACCATAACCCTCGAGCGCAAAAGCTGGACTATTCCTGAATCTATCAAATTGCCAAATGGCGAAGACATTGTCCCATTCATGGCGGGTAGCGCTGTGAATTGGCAATTAGCGAAGTAAAGGGATTCTTTGTGAAGCATCTATTCGTTGGTTCTTGCCTATGGTTGTTCGGTATGTACCTTTTGGGTGCTTATGCGAAGGCCTACGAAAATCAGCAGATCACTGTGTTGACCAGCCCGTTGCCGGTTTTCAGTGAGCAAGCTGACAATGGCAGAATGAGCGGATATTCGGTTGAATTTGCGCGCGCAGTGTTGCAGCAAGCTGAGTTAGAGGCGGAATTTGTTCCCTTACCTTTTGCTCGCTTAATCAGTCAAGTTAAGCAGCAGAAGAACACTATCGCTACTGGAATCGGCCGCACGGAGGAGCGCGAGGATGAGTATTTTTGGATAGCACCTATGACGGCCAATGCGGTCGGATTGTTTGCAATAAAAGACTTACCTTTCACCTCGATTAATCAGATCAACCAACCGATGACTATTTCCGTCTTGCGCGGCGACTACCGTGAAGAGTTTTTGCGTCAGAATCCTATGATCACAGTGGTTGAGCTGGACTCTTGGGCGCAGGCTTTAGGCTCAGTCTTACTGGGGCGGGTAGATGCGGTATTGTTTAGTGAATTAGGGGTATCTTTGACCTGCCAGAATGCTGTTTTGCAGTGCAGCGGTATTCGCCAAGTTTTCACTCATTCGGTCTCGTACAGCTACATGGCGGTGCCAAAAACTGAGGAGAATCGAGGGCTGGCAATGACGCTCACGCGAGCCGCTGCGGAGTTCATAAAAAGTCGCCAGTTTCAGTATTTGACCGAGCGTTGGCTGCCTCAGTTGCGCTTAGTTTCACCGAATGTTTCAGTCGTCGAGGGGGTTATTACACTCGGGCGAGCTGATGTGAAGCCTTCTTTATCCCAGTCGCTGTGGGTTATTACTAATATGGAGCCGATGTTCTCCTATCGCGATGAACGTGGCAATTTAACCGGCTACGCCGTTGAACTGGTGCGCAATATTTTGATTGAAGCGGGTTTAAATACGGAGATTCTAACAGCGCCTTGGCAACGGATCTTGGTTGAAAGTGCTATGAAACCCGATGTGTTAGTGTTTTCGTTGGCGCGTACTGCAGAGCGCGAGGATGATTTTCATTGGATCACCCCAATTACTCAAAACGCATATTCAGTGTTCACCATCGACGCCGATGTAGGAGCCGCGACAAGCTTAGTCACATTGCCGCCAAGCAGTAAAATCGCGGTTCTTAAAGGAGACTTCCGCGAAGAAGTGGTCTTGCAGCATGGGCATGAGGCGATTACCGCTGATACTTGGGGCACCGTACTGTCACGTTTCCTGAATGGTGATGCTGACTACTTATTCTTTTCTGATGGTGGCGTCGATATTATGTGTGACATCTTGGCCGCGCGTTGTAACGACATTAAAAAAGTCTTTACGTATCAATTGGCGACCACCTATTTAGCCATATCAAAACAAGGAACCGATGAGAAAATGATCCAGCGCTTAAAAAAAGCTGCTGAGGCGGTTAAAGGTTCACGGGAATTCCAAACACTGGTGGATTATTGGTTAACAGATTACGCCCAGCAATCAGCATTAAAAATGCATGAAACCGAGGGTATTGTTAAATTATGGAAAGCTGAAGATGAATAGCTCAGACTCGTTTGCCACATTGCCACTGGCTGATGCATTAAAAAAGTATTTACTGGCTGCGGGTTTTAGCAACTTAACACCTATCCAAGCAGCGGCTATTCCAATTGCTATGACCGGCAAAGATGTTATCGCCAAAGCGCAAACCGGGTCAGGTAAAACGCTGGCCTTTGCGTTGCCCATTTTGCACCGGATTAAGCCAGAGTTATCAAAACCTCAAGCGCTAATCCTCTGCCCAACACGTGAGTTAGCCGAGCAAGTAGCAGAGCAAGCAAGGGCTGCTGCGCAGTACATTGCCAATACTAAGGTGCTTACCTTATGTGGTGGCGTGCCGGTGCCGCCGCAAATTGCTTCACTGAAACATGGGGCGAACATTGTTGTTGGTACACCTGGCCGCGTAATGGACCATGTACTCAAACGACGTTTAGATCTAAGTGCCGTAGAAACCTTTGTTTTAGACGAAGCGGATCGCATGCTAGATATGGGTTTCGAGGACGAACTGACGGCGATTGGCAAAGCCTTACCGACGCAACATCAAACGCTATTATTTTCGGCTACTTTCCCAGCGACGATGGATAACCTACTGGAGGCGGTAACGTTAGATGCCGAGCGTGTGGATATTGATAGCAGTGACTCTGTGGGGAACATCCAACAACTCGTTTACCGCGTAGAAGAACATACGCGATTGACGATATTACAAGCGGTGTTAACGGACGAACAAGCATCCACAGCCATTGTGTTTTGTACGACCAAAAAAGACACTCAATATGTTACTGACGCCCTCATTCAAAGCGGATTCTCTGCAGTTGGCTTGCATGGTGATTTAGAACAGCGTGACCGCACGGCCATGCTCGCCATGTTTGCTTCACGCAGTGCGCGCGTGCTGGTTGCCACTGACGTTGCGGCGCGCGGGTTAGATATTGAAGCGGTTGAGCTGGTCATCAATTACAAAGTTAGCGAAGAGACTGAAACTCATATTCATAGAATTGGCCGCACTGGCCGTGCAGGCCAAAAGGGCAAAGCGATAACGCTTGCAAGTGAGGCTGAAGATATATTCGTTGCCCGAATCGAAGAAATGATGAATTGCAGCCTGCCTCGCAAAGGGGGGCAAGCGCTGCGTTTTCATGCCAATCGCATCATTGCGCCTGAATACACAACCATCCAATTAAGCGCGGGGAAAAAAGATAAATTGCGCCCTGGCGATATTCTCGGTGGATTGACCAAAGACGCCGGTATTGAGAATGACGATATTGGAAAGATAAAGGTCACTGCCACGGTCAGTTTTGTTGCGGTGAAATTGCGCAGCGTAAAACGTGCAATGGCGTTTTTTCGAGATGGCAAAGTAAAAGGCAAGCGAATGCGAGCCCGAAAATTAACCCCTATCACTGCAGTTTAACCTTAACAAAGCTTACTTGGAGATATTATGTCGGCCACTATCAGCGTATTAATTGGGTACATTCTTTGGACCATGCTTCTGCTCTTGTTACTTGCAGGTTATCGAACGGTAGTCGCAAAGGAACGTCGTTCGCTAAAATTTTCTGCAGATGGCAGTGATGTACCGCCGCTTGGTCATCGGATCACCCGAGCCCAAGCTAATTGCAGTGAGAGCTTCGTGTTTATCGGCGGAACGTTGCTATTAGCACTGGCGACCAATAGTGCCGTTATCACTGACGGACTCGCCTGGGTATTGCTTGGTGCACGGATTCTGCAGTCACTGACGCATTTGATTTCAACAAGCACAATAGCAATCCAAATTCGATTTGTGTTCTTTTTAGTGCAATTTGGTTTATGCGGCTATTGGCTAATTATGCTAGCGTTAAAATTTGCTGGCTAAATTGAGATTCTTATTATGGATAAGCTCCTGCAACGGATTACTGCATTATCACCGTGTGATTTCGCTGATGCACTGCCAATAGAGCAATTTATTGACCCGGCAATCCAATCGTTATGGCAGCCTATCCCTAAATTGGTCGGTCGCGCGTACACGGTAAGCTGTCCGCCGGGTGATCATTTAATGTTTCATGCGGCCATATATCGTGCAAAGCCAGGGGACGTCATTGTTGCAGTGGGTGATCCCGCGTTCGCCTTAGCGGGTGGAAATGTATGTGCGATAGCACAAGAGAATGGCATCGCTGGCTGTATTATTGATGGTCGAGTGCGCGACCTTGCTGAAATACGCGAGATGCAGTTTCCATTATTTGCCAAAGGGGTTATCCCAAAGCCTGGAGCGAAAAAACAACTCGGCGAGTTGCAAGGCAGTATTCAGTGTGGCGGTGTGACGGTGAATAGCGGTGATTATGTGATTGCCGATGAAGAGGGTATCGCGATTATTCCACAACAGGATATTGAATCGGCGTTGGAAAAAGCCGAAGCTCGGGCTAAAAAGGATGCCGAAACGCCTTTACCTGCTTGGCGAGAGCAACACGTAAAGACCGTGCAAACTGCGTTAACAAACTTAGGTTTTAGCGACCAAGACTAGCCATTCGATTAATTTATTAGGTAGTCGCCATGTTTTCTTTTTTTGAACGCTTAACTGAAGCGTTCCCGCCACACCCACCGACCCAGCCGCCGAAAACCATTTGGGCGTTTTGTCGATATTATACTCAAGGCATGTGGCCGATTATTCTCTTCGTGTCAGCACTGAGTGCCTGCATTGCCGCTTTGGAAGTTGCTTTGTTTGGTTTCATGGGGCAATTGGTCGATTGGTTTTCAGAACGCGATCGCGCTACTTTTATGGCTGAAGAAGGCCAAACATTGATGATTTATGGCGGGGTTGTGTTACTGCTGATCCCGGGTCTTATCTTTCTCCACGCCATGCTCAAGCATCAATCCTTGATGGGCAACTACCCCATGCGCATTCGCTGGCTGGCGCATCGTTACTTGATTGGTCAAAGTTTAAGCTTCTTCCAAAATGAATTTGCGGGCCGGGTAGCGACTAAAGTGATGCAAACGGCTTTAGCCGTGCGTGAAACCGTCTTGAAGCTACTCGACTTGATGGTTTACGTTGGCGTGTATTTTGTCAGCGTTGTTGCGCTGGTATTCAGTACGGATTGGCGCCTAAGTATTCCGTTGATGATTTGGCTGGTCATTTACATCACTATTTTGCGTATCCTCGTACCGAGATTGAAGCAAATCTCAGAACGCCAAGCTGATGCGCGTTCATTGATGACCGGGCGCATCGTAGACAGTTATACCAACATGATGACAGTTAAGCTGTTTTCGCATAGCCAGCGAGAATCAAACTATGCGAAAGACGCGATGCGTGGGTTTTTGCATACGGTTTATCCGCAGATGCGGCTTGTCACTGTATTGGAAGGTGCAATTGAGTTTCTCAATGGAACGCTAATTTTTGTTATGGGGGCGTTGTCAGTACACCTATGGTTGGCTGAAATTGCGTCACCTGGCGATATTGCAATCGCAATCGCGTTATGTCTGCGCTTAAACGGTATTTCCCATTGGATCATGTGGGAAGTATCTAGCCTATTTGAAAACATTGGTACTGTGCAAGACGGCATTAACACCCTCTCGCGCCCAGTGTCAGTCACTGATCAAGAGCACGCTCAGCCATTGCAAGTGCGGGGGGGGGAATTACGCTTTGACAAAGTTAACTTTGCTTACGTCCCTGAAAAAGCCAAAGATGCGCTACCTATTCCGGTATTTGAACAACTTAATCTGACCATCAAACCAGGTGAAAAAGTCGGGCTGGTGGGGCGTTCTGGTGCCGGTAAGTCAACCCTAGTTAATCTACTCTTGCGCTTTTACGATATTCAAGGTGGCTCCATTCAGATTGATGGGCAAGATATTCGCGACGTCGATCAAGAGAGCCTGCGCGCGCAAATAAGTATGGTGACGCAAGATACGTCTTTGTTACATCGTTCGGTACGCGACAATATTGTCTACGGGCGCAGTGGCGCTAGCGAGGAAGCGATGATTGATGCCGCGCGCAAAGCAGAAGCGCATGAATTTATCCAGTTGCTTTCTGATGCACAGAATCGTCGAGGGTATGACGCGCATGTGGGCGAGCGTGGTGTGAAGCTATCGGGTGGACAAAGGCAACGGATCGCCATCGCCAGAGTTATGCTCAAAGACGCGCCGATCTTGATATTAGATGAAGCGACATCAGCACTAGATTCTGAGGTCGAAGTGGCCATTCAAGGCTGCTTGGATCAGATGATGGAAGGAAAAACCGTGTTAGCAATCGCGCATAGACTGTCAACCATCGCGCAAATGGATCGCTTGCTGGTACTTGATAAAGGGCAAATCGTTGAATCTGGCACTCACAACGAGTTGCTCCAACTCAATGGTATTTATGCGAAATTATGGGCACATCAAACGGGTGGATTTATCGGGCTGGAATAGTTCAGTGCATTTCGCGCTTGTATCCAAAGTGGGAATAAGTATAATGCCAGTCCCTTCCTTGCGATGCCCTCGATTCCCTTGATTTAGAGACTTCACAAGGTAAGTGTAACTATTAATCGGTGAACGTGATGAGCGGTCACTGTAATAGGGGTGTAGTTCGAATTGGTAGAACAGCGGTCTCCAAAACCGATGGTTGGGGGTTCGAGTCCCTCCACCCCTGCCATATTAAGTTGCCGAATAATTCGGTAGGCGGCACAGTCGCACATGTTTAGGACATACGGGTAATGAGTGAGAAAGTAGAAAATACATCAGGTGGCGCATTTGACCTGATCAAGTGGCTAGTGGTTTTTGCGATCCTAGCAGCGATTATCGCGGGTAATTCAGTTTATGGCGATGTATCGGTATTGTATCGTGCCTTAGCAGCCGTTGTGGGTGTTGTGGTCGCTGGTTTTATTGCGGCAACAACAGTTAAAGGCAGCGCATTTCTTACCTATGCAAAAGAGTCTCGTACTGAAGTTCGCAAGGTCGTTTGGCCATCACGTCAAGAAGCAACACAAACAACCTTAATTGTGTTGGTAGCAACCGTTATTGTCGGCTTGATCCTGTGGGGTCTTGACGGGATCATCGTTCGCGTTGTTGGCTGGATCACGGGAATAGGAGCGTAATCATGTCAGATAAAAAATGGTATGTAGTGCAAGCGTATTCGCAGTACGAAGGACGCGTTAAGAAGACGCTCGAAGAGTATATCAAAATGCACGGCATGGAAGAGTACTTCGGACAGATCCTAGTGCCAACCGAAGAAGTGGTTGAAATGCGTGCTGGCCAAAAGCGTAAGTCTGAGCGTAAGTTTTATCCAGGCTACGTGTTAGTCGAAATGGATATGAATGAAAAATCGTGGCACTTAGTTAAAAGCGTGCCTCGCGTTTTGGGCTTTATTGGTGGTACTTCGGATCGTCCAATGCCGATTACTCAGCGTGAAGCAGATAACATCCTGAACCGTCTAGAAGAGTCGGTTGATAAGCCAAAACCAAAAACGTTGTTCGAGCCAGGCGAAGTGGTACGTGTTACCGATGGTCCGTTTGCGGACTTCAATGGTGTGGTTGAAGAAGTGGATTATGAGAAGAGCCGTGTGAAAGTATCGGTGTTAATCTTCGGCCGTTCTACGCCGGTTGACCTAGAGTTTAGCCAAGTCGAAAAAGGCTAAATCACAGTTAGTTGAAAAAGCCCGCAATAAGCGGGCTTTTTTATGCAAAACATAACGCTCGCATGCGTTGCTGTTCAGCTTGCAGTGTTTTAACTATTCAGACTACCAATCGGGCGCAAAGTCTGGGTCGATCATGCGCTGATCCGTATCAAGTGATGCTATGCGATCCATGTCTTCTGGGGTCAAACGAATATCTTTGGCCGCCAGATTGGCTTCAATATGCTCTGCATTGGTTGACGCCGGGATAGGTATAATGCCTTGCTGAATTTGCCACGCAATAGCAATACTTGCGGGCGATGTATCGTGCTCCTTTGCTATCGCCTGTAATACTTCGTTTTGCATAACTTCTCCATTAGCGATAGGCATATAGCCAACAACTGTGATCCCTTGGCTTTGACAATACTTCACCAAATCTTGATTTTGAAAAAACGGGTGTACTTCAACCTGATTACAGGCAATATTTTCTACTCCAATCACTGCCGCAGCTTCTTCCAGTTGCTGTTTGGTAAAATTACTGACACCGACGGCGCGCGTCATACCTTTGTGCATAGCACTGACTAGCTCGGTTAAATATTCCGCCATGGGCACTTTGTTTTTAGGACTCGGCCAGTGGATCAACAGTAAATCCACATAGTCAGTGTTCAACTTCTCAAGGCTTTCCTCCACCGAGGGCAAGAATTTATCTTTAGCTAAGTTATCGAACCAAACTTTGGTAGTGATGAACAAGCGACTGCGTGGTGTACTCGCGATGGCAGCGCCGACATCGGTTTCGTTGGCATAAATCTGTGCAGTATCAATATGGCTAAAGCCAGCATTAAGTGCCTTCTCTACTGCATGTTTAGCGGTATCTCCTTTCAGGCGAAAAGTACCGAAACCTGGGGTTGGGATAGCAACGTTGTACATAATCTACTCCTACTTAATTTTCGCAATAACAAGTTCGTTACTGAAAGAAGCATGCCAACCTCGGAACGCGGAGATTAGCGCCATAGCGCAAAGTGATATGCCTAATGTTGGGTAGCTTTTACATAGCAGTGACAGCAGTGTGAAAAATCTACTCAGCAAAAAAGTTTACGACTTGTTACATCTAATCGCTTGAACGATTTTTAAACAGGAGTACCGTGTAAGCGATAGTCAGTAATTGTAGGAGAAGCTCTATGGACGAAGGTATGATTTTCGTACTCACAATTTTATTTTTATTTGTGCTGCCCATTGTGTTTGTTGGTATTTGGACTAGCCATAAGAAAGACATGCTCAAACTTAATGGCCAACTCTCTACCTCAGAGAAAGCCAATTATGAAAATGAGTTGGCTGGGGTGAAAAAACGCTTAGAAGTCCTTGAGGCTATTGTCACTGACAAGCGCTATCAGCTTGACTCAGAAATAGCTGAGCTGCAAAAGTCTGATCGGATCCAGTAGCAAACTATTGCAGAGCTCATTCTTAGCATCTACGATAAAACGCAGGACAAAATAATTGCCTGCGTTGTTTTCCGCTTAAACAAGCTCAGCGTGGGCCAATGGAGTACTCTGTGGCCGTAAAGCAAATCGATCACCCGCTAATCCAACACAAACTTGGCTTGATGCGTAAAGCCGGGATCAGTAGTAAACAGTTTCGCGAATTAACTAATGAGTTAGGTTCTTTGCTGACCTATGAGGCCACACGAAGCATGGCCACGGAAACCGTCAACATAGATGGATGGGCTGGTGAGCCAATCCCAGTTCAACGGTTAAAAGGTAAGAAAATGACCGTGGTACCGATTTTGCGCGCGGGAATGGGTATGCTGGACGGCGTTATGAACCTGGTCCCAAACGCGAAAATCAGTGTGGTTGGATTTTACCGGAATGAAGAAACGCTCCAACCGGTGGCGTATTTTGATAAAGTGGTGAAGGACGTTGATCAGCGCCGAGCATTAATTATCGACCCCATGTTGGCGACGGGGGGAACACTTAATGCAACCATCGCACTGCTCAAGAGTAAAGGTTGTCAGCATATTACCGGCTTGTTTTTGGTCGCCGCTCCTGAGGGTATACAAGCCGTTACCGCCGCTCATCCTGATGTGGATCTTTATACTGCAGCGATTGATGAACGTCTCAATGAGAATGGATACATTTTGCCTGGCCTCGGTGATGCCGGCGATAAAATCTTTGGGACTCGATAGCGCTCGAGCCCCAGTTGATCTGTATCAAGGCAATCCCACCAATAGTAAGCGACACTTGCACAGTACAATACCGAATAATGAAGGGTTGTCATGCAAGAGCCACGGCTAATACCCTCGGGTGAATCTGCTTCTGATAAAGCAACCTTAAGCGCCAAAAACCTGATAAAAACCTACCAGACCGGCGAAGTTACAGTGCAAGCTTTACGCGGCGTGGACTTTGAGCTGTTTCCGCGTGAAATGGTGGTTTTACTTGGGGCTTCTGGCAGCGGCAAATCAACACTGCTCAACATTTTGGGAGGTCTCGATCTACCGACGTCAGGGCAGGTGTATTATCAGCAGCAAGATCTGAGTCAAGCGTCTGATGCTGAGTTGACGCGTTTTCGCCGCGACCATGTGGGTTTTGTCTTCCAATTTTATAACTTAATTCCTAGTCTAACGGCATACGAAAATGTTGCCTTGGTTACTGAAATTTCACCCCACCCCATCCCTCCTGAGGAAGCGCTAGCTTTAGTCAATTTAGCTGATCGCATGCATCACTTTCCTGCTCAGTTGTCAGGTGGTGAGCAACAGCGTGTTGCGATTGCCAGAGCGATAGCCAAACAACCCGATATCTTATTGTGTGACGAGCCCACCGGTGCACTGGATAAACACACGGGTATTTTAGTGTTGGAGGCGATTGAAAATATCAATAAGCAATTGGGTACGGCAACTGCCGTCATCACCCACAATAGCGTAGTCGGAGCAATGGCCGATCGCATTGTGCATATCTCTGATGGCTTGATTAGCCGTTGCGAGATAAATGCTAACCGCCAGCCGGCGAGCAGTTTAATATGGTAGCGATCTCGGCACTTAATCGGAAACTACTCCGTGATTTATGGCGCTTGCGCGGCCAGGTGTTGGCGATAGCGCTGGTCATCGGTTCGGGGGTTGCGACGCTAGTGATGTCGCTCTCTACGGTCGAAGCACTGCATGACACCACCAATGCTTATTATCAGCAATACCGCTTTGCCGATGTGTTTGCGCAGGTGACTCGGGCACCTGAACGAGTGGTAGAACAATTACGTCAAATACAAGGTGTGCAGACAGTAGAGTCACGCATTACCCATTATGTAACGGTGGATATTAACGGTTTTGCTGAGCCTGTAGTGGGACAGGTTATGTCTATCCCGTCACGCGGTCAGCCACTATTGAATCAGTTAGTCCTGAGGCAAGGGCGCTGGATATCACCTCATGCCGTTGACGAAATCATTCTTAGCGAACCCTTTGCACAAGCCCATGGCCTGCAGATAAATGATCCCATCGCGCTAATATTAAATGGTAGCAAACGTCAGTTTAGGGTGGTGGGTTTAGCCTTGAGTCCTGAGTTCATCTATAGCATCGGTCCGGGTGCGCTAATGCCAGAGGATTTGCGCTTTGGCGTTATGTGGTTAGCCCGCGATGTATTGGCCGCCGCTTTTGACCTCAAGCATGCTTTTAATGCAGTGGCCATCAAGACTATGCAAACGGCAGTTCTGGAAGATATTCTCGCCGAAACTGACTTGCTACTCGATCCTTATGGTGGCGGTAATGCCATCGGTAGAGCCGATCAAATCTCAAATTGGTTTGTCATGAATGAGATCGAGCAACAAAAAACCATGGCCAGAATATTGCCCGGGATTTTTATCTTGGTGGCAGTGTTTCTGACTAATATGGTGCTATCGCGTCTGATCGCAACGGAGCGCACTGAGATTGGTTTGTTGAAAGCCTTTGGCTATGAGCGCGTTGCGCTTATTTGGCATTACACAAAACTAGTACTGCTGATGTGTTTATTCGGCTGGATATTGGGTTCGGGGCTTGGGGCGATGTTTGGTCGCATGAATACACAAATGTATGCTGAAATGTTTCGCTTTCCACTGCTTATCTATCAACCGGGCTGGCATGCGTTTACCTATGGTGGCGCAGTTGCCGTTATGGCTGTGTTACTCGGGGCCTGGACTGCTGTTAGGAAAGCCGCCATCTTGCCGCCAGCCGTGGCTATGACTCCATCTGCGCCACCCAGTTATCGTCGCGCGATTTTTTCCACTAGCGCGTTTGGACGTTGGCTTGATCAGCCGACCCGTATCGCGTTACGGCAAATTGCGCGCTGGCCATTACGCTCATTCTTTACCAGCCTCGGCATTGCCTTTGCAATTGGGCTCACCATCATGAATTTACAGTGGACAGACTCGCTATCGCACTTATCCAGAGTCTTTTTTTTCGAAGCACAAAAACAAGACATTATGCTTGGTGTTCCGAAGCCATTGTCTATGCGCGCAATCCACGACTTCAAACAATTACCCGGGGTACTGCAAGCTGAACCCATGCGCATCGTACCTGTTGAGTTTAGTGTAAATGGCATTGTGCATCGTGGTGCACTCAATGGTATTCAGTCAGGTAGTCTGTTACAGCCAATCTATGACGACGCCTTAAGGCATACCAAAGCGGTCCCTGAAAACGGTGTAATGTTGTCGACTGCGCTAGCGGAAAAACTCAATGTTCGCGTGGGCGGACGGGTCTGGATCGAAGTACTGGAAGGTAAGCGCCTCTACTTTGAAGTACCGGTAGTGGGCACCTTTGAAACTTACATTGGCACTCCAGCATTTATTGAAATATCCGCGCTAAATCGATATATCGGTGACTCGCCAAGCTTTAACTATGTCAATTTGAAGATCGACTATGCGCAACAAATGGCATTGTTTCGTGCGCTTAAAAATACCCCCCAAGTGAGTGCTGTAATGCTCAAGCAAGCAGCCCTGCAAGCATTTAACTCAGTTATCATTGAACACCTCATGGTATTTATCAGTATGTTTGTGCTGCTGGCCTGTTTGTTGGCATTGGGCGTGGTTTATAACAGCACTCGAATTGCCCTGTCTGAGCGTGCACGCGAATTGGCAACACTGCGCGTGTTGGGGTTTTCCAAAGCCGAAATCAGTTATGTGCTATTGGGCGAAGTCATGTTTTTGGTGCTTTTCGCATTACCCTTAGGCTGCTTATGTGGGTGGCTATTGGTAAACGCTATGGCAAATGCATTCAATACGGAAATGTATCGGGTGCCTATGGTTATTGAAACTTCGACTTATGGTGGCGCCATCTTGTTGGTTGTATTAGCTGCTTTGATCTCCGCCATTATTGTGCGGCGCCGAACGAATCACTTGGATTTAATTAAAGTCCTTAAAACTAGGGAATAATGTATGCAGACTCGACATTCTCGTTTTATTTTATGGTCGCTACTACTGGGTGTATTGGTTGTGCTCATTGTTTTCTCATTTCAACCTAAACCTGTCCTTACCCAAATCAACACGGCGCAGCTAGGCGAACTGTTAATCAGTGTGAAGGAAGAGGGCAAAACACGGATCCATGACACCTATGTGATATCTACACCGGTAACCGGCAACTTAAAACGCATTAATGCAGATGTCGGTGACAGCGTATTAGTGTCAGAGACAGTGATTGCCAGTATCGAGCCGATTGACCCGGCTTTTTTGGACCCGCGCACTGAAGCTCAGGTAAAAGCCGAAATTGAAGCGGCTGCCTCGTCGCAGAAATTGGCCCAAGCACGCGTAGAGCAAGTAGAAGCGGAACTTGAATTTGCAGTTTCTCAGCTCAAGCGCATGCAGGAGCTTCGGATCAGCAACAGTGTTTCACAAACCCAATTGGATGAGGCTGCGCGGCTGCATAAAACGACTAAGGCAGAACTAGCAACGGCACGCGCTGCATTACAAATGCGTTTGTTCGAATACGAACGTGCCAAAGCGCAACTATTATCACCGGCAACAGTCCGTGCGCAGCCGCAGGAATGCGAATGCATCAATATAACCTCGCCGATCAATGGAAAAGTATTAAGCGTGTTTAGTCGCAGTGAAGGTGTTGTACAAGCGGGAACGCCGCTGGTCGAGGTTGGTGATCCACAAGACTTGGAAATTGTCGTAGAGCTGTTGTCATTTGATGCGGTAAAAGTTGTACCCGGTTACCCTGTATTGATCTCGAATTGGGGCGGGGAGGAAACACTGAACGGAACGGTGCGGCGTGTTGAGCCGGTGGGCTTTAAAAAAGTCTCTGCGTTGGGTATTGAAGAGCAGCGGGTGAACGTGATTGTGGCCTTTGAGAGTGAGTATCTTGAACGTGAACGCTTAGGGCATGGCTATCAAGTGGACGTTGAGATTGTACTGGAGACAAAAGCGGATGTATTAACTGTGCCCATCAGTGCGCTGTTCAGAGAGGATAATCATTGGGCGCTTTATAGCGTTGTAGAAGACACCATTGAGAAACGCATCGTCGTCATTGGTGCAATGAACGACTATGCTGCCGAGATCCAATCAGGATTAACCGCAGGGGAGGCATACATTGTTTATCCCAATGAGCAAACCATCGTAGGAGCGACAGTTGAGGCTTTATGATTACATGTGACCAATATGACTACATTGAAATTGTCTGCTTGTTTCACTACCCCGTTGAAATCAAGTGCAAATCCGGAGCGGTAGTAAGTGGTTGCGCGATGGATATCCAAAAAGATAGTCACCGAAATGAATGTATACTAATTACCACGCTAGCGACATCGCAGTTAATCCCGTTGGATGCTATAAGCTCGTTACGTATAACGGTGGACAACCCGCATTTTTCTGAGGTCTCGTTTCAAGCATAAACGGTGTTAGATGCGACGTAGCACGTATCTCAATTTCTTGAATGCAAGCTAATACTTAATTTCACACTGATTTCACAGGCACTTGATTAATCTTGTTTGCATCTAGCTAACAAGGTTACTCAAACATGGCGAATATCCCTTTTCGAGCGCTTGCATGCATGGCAATTGTCGCAATCAGCCTAAGCGGCTGTAGTGTGGTTAATTCCTTACGCATGATGCAAATAAATTCCGACGTAGAGCCGGTTTTTACTCAGCAAACTCGACTTAAATTAGACGCGGTATATGAAGGTGAAAAGCCTTACGTGTATGCGACAGTCAATGGTGAGAAGTTACTCTTCTTATTAGACACCGGCGCGCGCTTTTTGATCCTAATGGACACGCCAAAAGTGCAACAACTAGGCTTAGAGCGAGGCTTCGATCTGGCGTTAACCGGCTGGGGGGAAGACGGTAAAACCCAAGCCTATCAAACCGCTATTCAACGTATCGATCTTGGCGGCGTATTTTTTGATGACATGAAAGCTGCACTGATTCCGGTATCGCAAACCCATTACTACTTACGCGAAGATGAAGCGATCTATGATGGTGTTATCGGTCATGACATGATGCGCCACTTCACTTGGGAGTTTGATGCGAACGCTAACACGATCCACTTGTCAGCCGACCCCTATCGCCCCGAAACCAACGCGCAAAAGTTAGTTATGAGTAGCTTTATGAATAAGATTTCGGTGCAGGGTGAACTAACCTTTAATGCTGATACAACGGTAGAGGAAGCCTTCATCATTGATACTGGTAGTCGGCACTATGTAAAACTAAGCGCGGCCTATCCTGAGGCGAATGATATTACGATAAACTCGACGCGTGTTCGTGCTGCGGATTTTGGGTTGAGCGGTAAAACCGAACATGACCGGGTATCTTTGCCAACGCTCGCACTCGGTGATATCGCGGTGCAAGACGTCAAAGTTAACTTGATCCCAAGCGATGATGAGGATGACTGGTGGGTGTTGGGCAATGCATTACTCAACCAATTCAAAACGGTTATCGATTATCAGCAAGAGGCGATGTATTTAGTTCCGCAACAGCCATTTGTGACCGATTACAACTTGTTAGGGCTTGAGCTTAGGAAAATCAGAAGCGGAGAGTTTGTTGTGCGTTACGTGTTTCCCAAACTTCCTGCCAGCGCAACGGGGTTGCAGGTGGGCGATATCATTACACATATTGATGGCACAGTAGCTTCGCTTTTAAGCTTAAGCGAATACAATGATTTAGCCTCTGTTGCCGGTGAGCATGAGGTGTGTATCGCGCGGGAAGCACAATGCTTTGCGATTGTCGCAAAAGAAATCCCAGGGTACTCAGTCGGTCATTGAAGACACAATATACGGCTCTTTTCACATGGAAGAATGAGAATAGCAACCTAGTCGATAGTGCTGTGATATGCTCAGCAAACAGCGACAATTGATTTGGACTAGAGAATTGTTGTTGCTCGTACCGCTTAAAGTAGTGCTCACATTGCGAAAGAGGGAAGACTGGCGTGAACTATTTGGCACATATTCACATGGCGCATGTTTCACAAACGAGCTTAGTTGGAAACTTTTTAGGTGACTTTGTAAAAGGCAGTGACCTAACACGATTCCCGCATGAGTTACAAACCGGTATCCGCCTGCACCGTGCGATTGATAGCTATACCGATAGCCACCCGGTCATTAGCCAGTTACGTGAGCATTTTCCGCCGGCGTTACGGCGTATGTCTGGGATCATCATTGATGTGTATTTCGACCACCTACTGTGCCGCCATTGGTCACGTATAGAGTCGACTCAGCTGGAACATGTATTAGCCAAGTTTTACGCTGAGATCAACACAACAAACGTCCAACTCAACTCACGATTCTAGCAAGTACGCGAAGGGCTACTCAACTACCAATGGCTCGCCGATTATCACGATGAAGCGGCAGTATTCAGGGCATTGCTGCAAATAGAGCGTCGCTTAAACGGTAGAATCGAATTTGCACTGGAAGCAACAAAACTAGTGAAGGCCAAACGCGAGGTAATGGAATCTGAGTTTTTAGCGTTCTATCCGCAAGCGCTTGAGCATGTGTTGAAAGTCACTGAGGGGTTAAACGGTGAACCCACCGTTTAATGACTCGGTGACTTTCATACTAAGTCCGACTATGGGTTAGCCGTTTTCTACCATACAAAACGCATTTAGTTTGTTGCCATCTAAATCGCGGAAGTAACCGGCATAAAAGCCCTGTGTAGCGCCTTCTGGGCGAAAACCTGGCTTGCCTTCACAAGTGCCGCCAAGCTCCAGCGCTTTTTGGTAAAACGCATCGACTTGTTCGGGGTTGTCTAAAATAAGTGCAACCATGACGCCATTGCCCACCGTAGCCGGCTCTTTATTGAAGGGCAGAGTGACTGAAAGTGCACATTCATCAGGCTTGCGTGCCCAAGCGACGAAATAGTTTTCTTCCTCCATAAAGCGTGTCGCGTCGATGGTTGCGAGCAACGCATCGTAAAATCCAGCTGCGCGCTGTAAATCACTGGTTCCTAATGTTACATATCCGATCATTATTCTCTCCTCTGTGCTGAATGATGGCGTAAAAGAGCATAGTCGTTGACTACTGACATCTAGTGTCAGTAATGTTTATGTAGACTAAATAAAAGTAAACCAAGCAGAGCTGAGTTATGCGTAAATCCGAAAGGCTTAATGCAATTGTGCATTATTTGCGGCGAATGCATCACGCTGTCACCGCCGAAGTGCTAGCTGCTGAGTTTGAGGTCAGTGTGCGTACGCTGTATCGCGATATTCAAGATTTGCAAGATAACGGTGTACCCATTCTAGGAGAAGCGGGCGTGGGGTATGTGATCGACAAGAAATACCATTTGTCACCGATCATGTTTGATGCTGATGAAGTTGAAGCGATTGCCTTAGGTATCAGTTTGGTGACTAACTGGACGGATAAAAAATTTGCGCAAAAAGCACAAAGCGCATATCAGAAGATCCAAGCAACACTCTCAGCCCCGATGCTGAATGAACTGGCTCAAATAACCACATTTTCTGCGCCCAGCCATTATAAAATTCCATGGGAAGTGGATTTTTCCGAATTAAGGGAGTGCATTCGGCGTAAACAACGGGTGCAATTTAACTATTTAGATTTACGCGATTCGTTAACCGTTAGAACCATTCGGCCGTTGGCTTTAACCTCATTTAGCCCGGTATGGCTGCTAACCGGCTGGTGTGAGTTAAGAGAGTCTTTCAGAAACTTTCGCATCGACCGGATTTCAGGATTCACACCACTCCATGACCGCTTCAAGGATGAAAAAGGTAAAAATTTAGCTGCCTATATGGCGATTGTTGCCAGCGAGCAAGCGGAGTATGAGGGTTCGATTGATTGCGATACGAATTCAAATCTTTGATTTTATAAGTTTGAAGGAAGGCATCTCTTTTGTGCCTCCATTAGCCCATCATCCTGACGAGAGTCAGGACCTGCTGCGAACGTGAAGCTGACGTTAATACTTGGGCCAAACCCCAATCAGAAATGGACATTAAGCGGATATTCAATATATTTTTAGCAACTCTAGTTCGAAATGGATGTTTCAGTCCCCTCGGCAGGCAGTGTTGGAGCTCTGTGAAAAAAGCACTGGAACGAATAATTAGAATGCGAGGTTTTTACTTTCCCTTGTTGTCACCTTTGAACCTAGCGATGTATTTCTTAGCAGGGACTTGCCAATAAGGCTAGCTATCTTTTTGCAATAACAAGCCTTCGTAGTTGAGAAATGCTTTAACAATTAACGCTTTGCCGGTGCAAGCGATACCGTCAAAGTAACAAAGTAACGAACGACTGATTTGTCCGATTTGTGTAAGCTCTTAAGCATTGGTGGAAAGTGACTACAAAGCGATAAAAAAAAATAAATACCCCTTTATTTATTTTTTCCTAACATGAATTGTAAAACTCAGGCTAGGTTAATGAAAAAAGTACTTTCATAGTTCCAAGAGGATAATTCAGGAAAGCGGAACCTTAACCTTAAAACAGATAAAGCATGTTTAATTGATTTAGCTCAATTGTAATTCATTTCGAATACTTCTATTACTTATATAGTATTGTGTAACTTAAGCCCACATGAATCATATTAAATCAACAACGCTATCAAATTGTGACAAAGAACCTATCCACATCCCTGGGGCAATTCAACCTTTTGCATACGTAATAATTTTAGACTCTCTTTTCCAAGTCGTTGCAGTGAGTGAGAACATTGGTTTATTGTTAAATTTAAAGCCCGAACAATGCATTGGCCGCAACATATCCGAAATTCCCCTGTTAAACAGTATTTCGGGAACTGAGATTCAAGCGAATAACATCATCACTGATGTTTACTTTAATAATTCGTCATATACAGTCCACGTAACTGATTTAGCGCCAAAGAATTCTTATATATTTCTTGAAATTGAATCGTCAAAGCGAAATCTGGAAATGCTCAAAGAGCAACAAATAGCACTGCAGAAACTTGCTGCTGATTTCACCGGCAAGTCAGAGTCACAAGACTTTTTTGACGCTATTGTAGAAAACATAAGGAATTATACAGGGTATGACAGATGCATGCTCTATCGCTTTGATAAAGATTGGAATGGAGAGGTAATCGCAGAGAGCAAAGAAGCCAAACTAGAAGCTTTCAAAGGGCTTCATTACCCCCACACGGATATTCCTACTCAAGCCCGAGAGTTATACACCAAAAAACTTACCCGTATGATTCATGATGTTAACTATAGTCCCGTTCCATTAATTCAAGCTAGCAATGACTCATCACCCATCGATTTATCAAAAATTGATTCTCGTGCAATATCGCCTATGCACATACAATATCTATCCAATATGGGCGTTAAAGCAACATTGGTTCTATCTTTACTCGTTGAAGGAAAACTGTGGGGGTTGATCGCTTGTCATCACTATGGGTCAGAAAAATTATTAAACTATGCTGAGCGTGAAGCATGTGGGACTTTCGCGCTCATGGTTTCACTATTAGTTGAGCGCATGCAACGAGAAACACTTTCTCAAAGACAGGCGGGTGTTTTAAAAAAGCTTTCCCCTATGGCACTTATGGGAATATTAGAAAAGCCATTTACTGGCCGTGAAGTCGCCAATACGTTGCTTAATCTAACTCAATGCGACGGCATAGCCTTTGTTGAAGGTAAAACCATTCATACATATAAAAGGGTGGTTTCGACTGAGTTTTATCCAGAGCTTTGCAAAGAATCTGATATTAAAGACCAGAAACCTCGTTGTTTTAGCTCGTTGGCATGGCTTGACAGTGATGAATCTAAATTAGCCGGTTGTGCTGGCGCAATCGTTCTTGCATTGCCCAATGCAAATGACAATAACTGCCAAAGGAACTATATCGTCCTTTTTCGAAAGGAAATTACTCAAGTGGTCAATTGGGCTGGGAATCCCAATGAGAAAACCCAGCAAGCGGTTTTAAATGATGTAACTATGCTCTCACCGCGGAATTCATTTGCTCTTTGGCAAGAAACCATGAGCGGTTCATGTAGAGACTGGACCGAAGCTGATTTACAAATTATCAACAGCTTGCATGCTCTGCTAAAAGAAGCGTACTTCTCTCTTTCCCAAAAACGTAAAAACATTGAAATTCAAGTAATCGCAGAAACGAGTGACATTGGGTTATGGGTAATGGATATTCAATCTGGCGTCCTGAGTTGGAGTGACGCCATGTTTGATATTTATGGTATCGAACAATCCTCTTTTGATAACAGCTATGAATCATGGCTCTCATCGGTGGTCGAGGAAGAGCGGGATGATATAGCTGCAACCTATGAACGATGTGTTCACGAAAAACAGTTGTTTCAATCTACATTTCACATAAAAAACCCTAAAACGGGAATCCGACTAGTAAGAGCTCATGGTAAGTGTGTGTTATCAGAAGCTGGCGATGTTACCCGAATTGTGGGTACTAACGTAGATATTACCGATGAGTTATGGAAAACCGATACTAACTTAACAGCAAATTTGCAGACCGCCGAGCAAAGTAGGCTTATTTCGCTCGGCGAGATGACTGCGATGGTTGGACATGAAATTAATAACCCACTATCGGTAATATTGAATAGCCTAGAACTACAAGAGCTTGAAATAAATAAGTTACCAATAATGAATCCGCATATCTTATCTCATAACACTCGAGCCAAAAAAGCGAGCAAACGAATTGAAAAAATTGTTTCGGGGCTGCGGAGTTTGACAAGGCGTTCTTACACTGATGTCCAAAGCTCCGCATGTAAAGCATACGAATCGGTTCAAGAAATCGTTGAACTCATGAAGGAACTCTTCGGTAAAAAGGGCATAACCTTCACCCAAAATTTAAAAGACCAAGACACATGGGTAATGATAGAAAACTCGCTGTTACAACAGATTCTTGTAAATCTAATTAACAATTCAATTTATGCACTTGAAGACATTAAAGAAAAAAGCATAAAAATAGAAGGTAATAGAGTTGATGATGCTTATGTGATCAACGTAATAGACAATGGTGCAGGGATCCCTCAAGACGTTATAGAAAAGATTTTTCAAGCATTTTATACTACCAAACCTTCCGGAAAAGGCACCGGACTCGGCCTCCCAATTTCACGCCAACTGCTAAAACAATATAATGGAGATATAAAGTTAGAATCCTTAAAAGGGCAAGGCACAAAAGTAACCATTACTTTAAAAGTCACCTCATCTCCTTGCGAAAAAGGTATTGAAGATTCAGTAAACCATAAAGAAATCACAGTTAACAAAGTACTTATCGTTGACGATGAGGAGGATTTATTGGATGTCCTCAAACTGCAAGTTGAAACTCTCGGACTAGAAAGTACTATAGCTAGCTCACCTCAAGAGGGCTTGAAAAAAATAAAAGAAGAGCACTTTGACATTCTGTTAGTTGACTCTCAAATGCCTTTAATGTCAGGTGAAGAGATGATTTCAAACTTACCTCAAGAGCATCAAATATTTGTTGTATTAATGACCGGTGATGTCACCAAAACGATTGATGGCTTGAGTAAGCTAGGTATTAAAGTGAACCAACTGCTTCATAAACCATTTGGACTTGCTGAACTCAAAAATGTGTTGAGTGAAAAAGAAATATAAATCAAATTAATCGAGTAAAAACTCAAAGCTTTTTCTGGCACCAGTGAGAACTGATTTACGCTGTTTTTGGCTCATATCTTTATCGTAATCACTTAACCATGCTATAAACTGTTGCCAGCTTTCCGCTTCTTTCGCACATTCAGTATAATAATGAATCGGAAACAAAGGTTTAACCCTTTTTAAGTGACGACTTATAATTTTTGCACCATTAGTACTACCAAGCATCACATAAATAGCTCCAATTATCTGATCGGGACCGCAAATATCAAGCTCTGCTTCGCTTGTAGTATCTAATTCGGTATATTCTAGTGAATTCAGGTCGTCCCTGAGAGGCGAAGAATAGTCAGTTGTTCCGACGAATTTGACTATGTCTGGCGGTAACATAATTGTAAATAAACGCTCTAACGCGGTATGCCAAGAGAGCATCTTTATTAACACGCTCGTGTACTCTTCGCGAGTCAAGTCACGCATTAATAACCTATTGAAAGGATATTGATTTTCAACCCGGTCGTGTAACACACATGTGTCTATTCGTAACTTTTGCAGAATCGTCACTCTATATTATTTCTTCATTTTTACACTGTAATTAAAATGTAGCTTAAGAGACGTGCTAGCACGAAACATTTAAAACAATTATCAAAAAAACAACTGATTATTCGTTATCCAGACGCTACAGAATGGTCATCCAATAATGCAGTTTCAGATATAGAAAAGTGTGAACTCTCATCATTAAGTTGAGAAGCTATTCAAGAAGTATCTGGTTCCGACTCTTTCATTTTTTAAATAGTATAGGTGACCGCTTCACGACCTGAGTCATTCGACAACCCTTTTATGCATTTAAAAGTGGAGAATTTCTCTCTTAATGCCTTCAAGTATCGAGATTCACTGTAGGGTGTTTTCGTTTGCCAACATCTAAACACAATCCTCGCCTATTTGAATGCTAGTGCCCTAACTGCGTAAAATTTGTTCATTCGTTGTATTGAGTTTTGCTTAAGGCTGAACGAACGGTTATTGTCTTCAGGAGATCCTCGATTACTCGAGGATGACGGGTAGGAAGTTGTCTTTTGATGCCAGTCAGCGTAGCTCGTGGGTGTTCAAAGTACCTTGAGTTCAATTAGTGAATGCAAGATAAAGATATTTCGTTATTGCCGTCCCCATTCCTTTCCACCCATTTCTACCAACCGAGACGCGGCTCGTCGAAAGGAAAAGGCGAGATCATTGGCGGACGATAATTGTGCCAATGACACGCCAATTCGACCCGTCGCCGACCACTCATAATATTCCCCCTCTTTGGTACGAATAATGGTCGTCGCAAAAGAACTCGAGTTCCCCCCTTTATCACTGACAATTAATTCTCCATCTCCATCGCTGCTTTCGACTTGCGCTTCAAAATCAACAAACAGTTCGTAGAGCGGGACTTGTGCCGCCAGCACCAAGCGGGTGCGAGATTCATAACACGCGTCAATAAGGGTCACGAATCGTCGCGCTTCGTTGAGGTGATTGGCATCCAGTTGGGGGACGCGTTCCATGATGATGACCGGAAATCGGTCGCAGAGGGAAATATAATCGGCCGCCCCGAGCGGTTGGTAGCACAACTCGGAAAAGTCAAACCAGGCGCACCGGTCATTCAATCGGGTGACCTGCACGGTGCGACCAAAGAGAACAGGAATAGTCTCGGCCTCAGTTTCGGATGCAGTGCCACCAAATATTTCTTCCAACTGCGCCTGTGTGTTCTCAGTACTATTATTATCGCCATGAACATCCTTGTTTGACCAAAAATAGGATTGACCATCCGCCCAAGTTTCGAGTCGATAATCCTTGGCGGAATCCTCCATGGAAATAATGTCGAACGTGTGTTTTAACATGTCTATGAATGGCAAAAAGAGGGATCGGTTAATGCCTCCCTCATACAATGCATCGGGGGCGCGATTCGAGGTGGCCACCACCACGACATTCCAATCCAATAATAATAAAAACAGTCGTTTCAAAATCATGGCATCGGCAACGTCTGTCACTTGAAATTCATCGAAACAGAGGAGTTGGGCCTCTTGTGCCAATTGCTGCGCAATAACGGGAATCGCATCATCTCGTGGGTGCTTCTGTTTGTAGACAAAGATCCGATGATGAACGTCTAGCATGAATTCATGAAAGTGGATGCGGCGTTTGGTAATTTTCGCGTATTTGAGGCTGTCGCTGTCATTATTGCAGCAAGAATCATCATCAGGAACAGTAACCGACGCGTAAAAGAGATCCATTAGAAAGCTCTTGCCGACCCCGACCGGTCCATGAATATATATGCCTCGCGGTGGTGGACCAAAAGACCACAAATGGAACTTCTTTCGAAGAAAGGACTGGGCCGATGCCAGGGGTCGCGCCAGTACAGGTGAACTACTGCTTGTACGGCTGCTCTCTGTCGGATTTTCAGTACGCACGGCTACTGGTGGGAGCGAGGCAAGAGACTCGTGCAGGGCATCTAATTTTGCCGCCAGAGCGACTTGCGCGTCATCTCGTTGCATCTCCCCCGCTTCCACCTTGAGTTCATAAGCCGCTGTAACGGGACCCGTCGGGATGTACCGCCGAGCGACGCGATGTTTTGCTGTCATACTCTTCATCACAGTCTTCATTATGGTCCTGATGTGTTTATCAACATAATGATGTTGTACACCAGATTTCTGAAAGGGTATCAAATGGATTTGTATTAAAGACTCAAGTTTCTAAGACAAGCGTCCCCTAAAGTTGTGCAAGCCAGTTTTGAATATTTCATATTTAAACAGAGTTATCTGAGGCCAAGTTTGATTAACAGTATGATGATTCCTCACTCAAGATAGTCTTATAGTTCGAATTTTCTAACGTCAGCTGTTTGCTTCAGCATATCCTCGATTTCTCAAGGATGACGGTTTTTCACTGCATAAACTCCAAACTTAATAGCTGTTATCCGATCATAGTCGCTTCTTTACTGCCTTATAAGTTTTCTTGAAGTTTTTATCGTCCTCTATAGCGATTTCACTAAACACTGCTTTGGCTTGTGCTGGTTGGTCAGCCTTTAGGTAAAGCTCACTAAGTCTTAGCTGTGCCCAGCTTTTCGAGGGCAAGTCACGTTGAATCGCTTTCTTATCTTCTCGCCCAGCTATAAAGGTTTGACCATGCTGTATCGCAGCTGCGCTATTATCCCCTGATAAGAGAGCGATCCGTGCCAGTTGATAGTGAGCATTTAGTTGACTGGTAAACAGCTCTCTAGCTTCAGTTGCATTGTCAGATTCCGTAGTGTTTTGAGCGGTAAGCTCCGTGATCCTTTGATAATACTGGTTTGCTTCTGTCCAACGTTCTTCGCGATTGAAAACGTTGGCTGCGTAACTAAGGATGGGTAAGGAATGGGGATAGTCTGCTAGTAACAATTCAAGCTTTTGCTCGAAAGGTTCATCTTGAGCGCGAGCTAAGCGAATCTCTGCCAGGCCACCTAACTCTGGATCAATGGTTTTAATTTTAGTCACTAATTTTGCCGCCTCATCTAGATCACCACCGGCGATGGAGGGGGCATTTAGGTGAAAGCCGAGTAGACCCATGTAGGGATGGACTTCCTCGGGTGCTACTTGAATGGCTGTTTCTAAACTATTCAGAGCCTTCTCTGCATAACCCAGGGCACTAAAAATTGAATCTGATGCCTGCGCGCCCATAACCGTCGCATGGGTTAAATACACGCGATAATCGTTAGGAAACGTTTTAACCGCGTGTTCAGCAATGGCTTCGGCGTCGTCCAAATCTTTCCCTAACAGGGCAAGCGTATGCCATTGAGCGGTTTTCACTGTAGCGTCGCTTTCTGGTAGTTCGCTAACCAATTGGATGACTCGCTCATCATCTCCGGCATAGAAGGCTTCTTCGATAGCTTGCTCGTTCGCAGCAAAAACATTTGTGCTGAGCAATAGTAGAGCGAATTGCAAAAAAAGAATCTGCTTTAACATGGTGTCCTTTCCTAAGTTAGGGGTAGTAAAAATCGTGTGTGCGATGCTAAACAAGACCTTCCTAAGACTTTTACCCACCCTAAAAGTTTCTGCTGTGAAGCAAAAACTAACTTTGCAAGTGGTTCTTTGCTTGTGCCTCGGCTTCCTTAGCACGTTTCAATGCAGGCCTGGCTACCACTCGCTCAGCATAAGCTGATATTGAATCGAAAGGGATTGGCTGCTTGGCGTTTTGTGCCCATATTAGGATTTGTCCCGTGATAATATCGGCAACGCTAAAATCTGCGCCCAAGATAAATTCGTTATCGGCTAACATTTCATTGAGTATTTTCAATGCTTGTTGAAACTCCCATTGCGCCACCTCTATGATTGCTGGTACACGTTTTTCTTCAGGGAATACAAAGGTATGCTTGGCAATGGTCCAAAGCGGTTGCTCTAATTCGGTTAGGGCGAAGTACATCGCTTGTTCAAATCGTCCACGCGCATCTGAGCCACAGGTGGGGATCATGCGGCCTACCTTATCGGCAAGATGAGTTACTATTGCCCCCGATTCTGCAATCACCAAATCTCCGTCCTGAATAACCGGAACTTTCCCTAAGGGTGAAATGCTGCGGTAGGCGGGTTGTTTATGCTCACCCTGATATAGATTGATGAGTTGATACTCGTAGGGAATGTTGAGTTCTTCGGCAGCCCAGGTAATGCGCAATCCCCGGGTTCCGGGAAAGCTTAAAATTTTTAGCATGGGTAAATTTCCTTACCTTAGTTCATCGCAAAGCGGTTTATGCGAGTATAAGCTAACACTACGTCGTATGACGCTTAAATTTGCAACAAAAGGTGTTTTTTAGGCAGCTTTTTCTCGAGTTTTGTGTCGTGATTATTGTTTCGAGCTTTGATTTACTTTTGCTATGATAATCAGCTATTTAACGATCGCAGTTGTCATCAAGTTTGTGCAAAATATGGTTCAATGCAAAATAGTAGCAAGACAAGCGTTTATTGAGTGACACTACGTAGCGGGTGATATGGGATCTGACATAAGCAAAACATTAATTCAGGATCAACAATTGGATTTGCTCGTTCGCTCGACGTCCAAGGTTACCTATGTTTTCCCGGTTACCGCGAGCGTATTAGTTGCCGTTTTTTATGCACAAGTGCCACCTATGCAACTGTTCGGTTGGTGGTTGGCGGTTCTTCTGTGTAGTGCTCTGCGTTTCAGCGTGCTGCGACGTTATCGTCTTAACAAAAACACTGAACATGCTTATCAGCAGTGGCTAAAGGCACTACTAGTGGTTGATGTATGTAACGGCCTAACCGCCGGCATGTGTGCCATGTTTATAATGTATTTGCCACTAGAGTATGAACTTTTGGTGTTGGTAGTGCTGATTGCCATAACCATGGAGAGTGTTGGCGCGCAATCTGCTATTAAGTCTTCTTTCATCTGCTTTGTTTTGCCTCTTTTCTGCACCATGATTTTTTGGTTGCTGTTGGTCGGTGGGCAACTTAATTACGTGATTGCATTTCTCGCGCTGGTGCACTTGGTTTTGTTGTGGGGGAATTTTAAGTCACTCAATTCGACTATTCAGAGCAATTTTGAGTTGGCGATAAAGAATCAAGGTTTGAATGCTGAATTGCAGCAAACCAATCAAGAACTTTCCTTGTCGCGTGATCAAGCATTGCAAACCAACTTAGCACAATCCAAGTTCATTGCTGACATGAGTCATGAATTGCGCACCCCCATGCAAGGGCTGCTTGGCTCAATTGAATTAGCTAAGCAACAATCGACGAGTCCAGCGGTTGCCAAGACTTTACAGACTGCTCAGGCGGCAGGTGCCACTTTATTAAACTTGCTTAATGGCATTTTAGAACTCAGCCGAACGGAAGCAAAGATGCAATCGCAAAGCACCGAACCCTGTAATTTAGGCGTGCTTTGCCAAGAAATCATTGACTTAGTTGCTATAACGGCAGAGGCGAAAGGGCTAGGTATTTCCATGACCACCGAAGGCGCGTTGCCGCGCCTCGTGCACGTGGATAAAAATCGGCTGTCGCAAATCGTATTAAATTTTTTGTCTAACGCAATTAAGTTTACTGACCGGGGGTATATACGACTTTCGCTAAAACGAGTCCCTGCAAGTTCGGACCGCTTCATCATTACCGTCAGTGATACTGGTGTGGGTATCGATGAAGCAGATATTCCTCACGTCTTCGAACGCTTTAAACAACTGTCTGAGGGGCGTGAAAAGGGCGGCTCAGGTCTGGGACTGGCGATCTCTGCTGAACTCTGCCGCGTTATCGGTGCTGAGATCAAGGTTAATAGTAAAGTTGGTCGGGGTAGTGAGTTTTCAGTTGAATTCAGCGCCTACGTTGAAGAATCGACATCGCCGGAATACCAAAATGTCAGTCGATCTCCTGATCCAGATGTGAGTCATTTGCGGGTTTTAATCGCTGAAGATGAACCACTAAGTCGATTGGTGTTAGAAGCATTTTTTAATAACTTTGGGATCCAACCGCACATGGTTGTTAATGGCGAGGAAGCGGTAACTGTTTGCATGGAACAAGCATTTGACGTCATTCTGTTGGATTGTCAAATGCCAACGCTCAATGGGATCCAAGCGAGTCAAAAGATCCGCGAGACCAGTTCACAAAATGCGCATAGCTTCATTGTTGCTATGTCTGCTCATATTGAGGCGCAAGATGCCGAGATGGTCAAAACCGCAGGTGTAAATCTCCTACTGGGCAAACCCATCGAACAAAAACAGCTAACCCAAATCTTACAACAGGTTGACGCTAAGAAATGAATTGACGCTCATGCCGAGCAGTGTTTCTGCTGCTAAAGGCGAGTTCCTGATATCTTATTCGTACGCGCTATTGTGCCTTTCTCTGTGCAACCTATAAACTATAAATATGAACGCATTTCTTTCACTCTACATCACCAATTTATTTTTGGTTGCCGGAACCGGTTTGTTAACCACTTATGTCGCTCTTTACATGGGCGGTAAAGGTATTGCGACCACTTGGATTGGTTTGTTGTCTTCGTTTTATTACGTTGGGCTGTTATTTGGTTCGCGGGTGGGTTACTACTTTATCAAGTCTGTAGGTCACATTCGGACATATGCTGCCAGTACCGCTATTGTGATTGCGTGCGTTGCATTACACGGCATTTCCGCCAACATTTATCTTTGGTTTGCATTACGACTAATCGTTGGTATGGCAATGATGTGCAACTATATGGTTTTGGAAAGCTGGCTAAACGAGCAGGCCAATCCAGACCAACGAGGCCGTGTGTTTTCATTTTACATGATCACGTCTTACATCGGCATGATTGCTGGTCAATTTGCGTTAGCCAAGTTCCCAGAGCTCGGTTATGCACCACTATTCCTAGTGTGTTTTGCTGTGGCCATTGGGATTGTGCCCATTGCGATCACGCGCCGCATTCACCCGCAGCCATTAAAGCCAGTTAGCATTAGCTTTTTTGCCTATATTAAACTCGTCCCGCAATCCCTAACCGGCGTACTGTTTGCGGGAATTATTAGTGGTAGCTTTTACGGTTTAGCCCCTACCTTTGGGCGGGAAGCTGGGTTCAGTTCAGCGCAAATCGCCAACTTTATGACTTTAACGATACTCGCAGGTCTATTGGCGCAATGGCCGATGGGGTTGTTATCCGATCGCTTTACGCGCAGCAGGTTAATGCGCATGAACGCTGTGTTTATCGGTGTGGCAAGCCTGGCTCTCTTTGTTTTACCGGTAAATGTACAGACTAGCCTGGTATTTACCTTTGTATTTGGACTTTTCGCTTTTACCTTGTATCCATTGGCGTCGGCGATGTCGAATTCGCGGGTATCCGATGACGAACGCGTGGGCTTGTCAGCTGCATTGCTGATTTCCTTTGGCGCTGGAGCGAGTTTGGGGTCGTTTCTCTTAGCAGAGGTAATGACCATATTCGGATTTCAGGCGCTGTATGCCGCGATAGCGTTATTGACTGTGGTGATGTTTGTCTTACTGACGTTGATAAATGCGCGTCAAAAAGCGGAAAAACCAATATCGTCTGACTACATTGTAACGGTGCCGGATATTACTTCATCGCCCATGGTTGCAAGCTTTGATCCACGTATCGAAGAAGCCATCGCGCATGAACAACTATTAGACGAAAATGATCCTGTAGCGCCTACAGAAATTGAAGACTCATACAACGAACCGACTCGATAAGACGCCAAAAGCGAATTTTGTTGAAAAAACACGCGATTATTGGCAAACAACGCTTGCACAATACTTAATCATCTCCTATACTTCGCGACCCTAAATTTTATCGGGGAGCCGATTGAGCAAGTAATCTCGATACTTGCGAGGCGTTTTACCCAAACTGAGAGATTGTCAAAATGGCTAAAAAAGTATCTGGCTATATTAAGCTACAAGTGGGTGCTGGTGCAGCAAACCCAAGTCCTCCAGTTGGTCCTGCATTGGGTCAACACGGTGTTAACATCATGGAATTCTGTAAAGCGTTTAACGCAAAAACAGAAAGCCTAGAAAAAGGTGCTCCGGTTCCTGTTGTTATCACTGTATATGAAGATCGTTCATTCACGTTCGAAACACGTACTCCGCCTGCGTCTTTCCTATTGAAGAAAGCGGCTGGTATCAAGAGCGGTTCTGGCCGTCCTAACACTGAAAAAGTGGGTACAGTTACTCGTGCACAATTAGAAGAAATTGCGAAAGCTAAAGAGCCAGACTTAACAGCGGCCGACTTAGACGCAGCAGTTAACACCATCGCGGGCTCTGCTCGTAGCATGGGTTTGAACGTAGAGGGCTAAGCGAATGGCAAAGTTAACAAAACGCGCTCGTCTAATCGCAGAAAAAGTAGACTCAACTAAAGAATACGCAATCTCAGAAGCAGTAGCGTTGTTGAAAGAACTAGCAACAGCTAAATTCCCTGAGAGCATTGACGTTGCAATCAACCTTGGTATCGATGCTAAGAAATCTGACCAAAACGTACGTGGTGCAACTGTACTACCTAACGGTACTGGTAAAGACGTTCGCGTAGCAGTATTCACTCAAGGTGCTAACGCTGAAGCCGCTAAAGAAGCTGGTGCTGACGTTGTTGGTATGGATGACCTTGCTGAGCAAGTGAAGAAAGGCGAAATGAACTTTGACGTAGTAGTTGCTAGCCCAGACGCAATGCGTGTGGTTGGTCAACTAGGTCAAATCTTAGGTCCACGTGGCCTTATGCCTAACCCTAAAACTGGCACTGTAACACCAGATGTTGCAACTGCAGTTAAGAATGCTAAGGCGGGTCAGGTTCGCTACCGTAACGATAAGAACGGTATCATTCACGCGTCAATCGGTAAGATTGCGTTTGAAGAAAACCAAATCAAAGAAAACCTAGAAGCATTATTAGACGCGCTGCGCAAAGCGAAGCCTTCTTCAGCTAAAGGTACATACATCAAGAAAGTTAGCTTAAGCACTACGATGGGTGCTGGCGTTGCACTGGATCAGTCAACTCTAAGCTAAAAATCTCTGTAAAAAATATGGGTTGGAGCCGCAGCTAACATTGTGGCTCCCGTCCAAGACCGCAGGTGCGGTGCGGTGGAAGAGGTAAGAGACCTTCTACACTAACGCCCGCTTAATTAAATGCCTGCGCAGACGGTGGTTTCGACTCAGACTCTCTGGGGTAACGAACACCGTAGAGCGGTACTTACGATAAGCAATTATCTAAAGTATCAATCTGTGAACCCTGATAAACAACCTTTTGAGTGCGTTTATCAGATACAAAGAGGTGAACTCAGTGGCACTAGGCTTAGCAGCAAAGAAAGAGATCGTAGCGGAGATTAACGACGTTGCATCTCGAGCTCTATCCGTTGCCGTCGCTGAATACCGTGGGATGGAAGTTGCAGAACTGACTGACCTGCGTGTTAAAGCTCGTGAACAAGGTGTTTACTTACGTGTTGTACGTAACACTCTTGCAAAACGTGCTCTAGCAGACAGTAAGTTTGCAGACCTTGATAGCGCGCTAACTGGCCCGCTTATCTATGGCTTCTCTATCGATGCACCAGGCGGTGCAGCGCGTTTGTTTAAAGACTACGCGAAAGGTAATGACAAGCTTAAGGTTACAGCTCTTTCATTAGGTAGCGGTCTATTGGGTCCAGAGAAATTGGATTCTGTAGCTTCACTACCGACTCGCGACGAAGCGCTTGCAAAACTTCTTGCAACCTTCAAAGCACCGGTTGGCAAATTCGTTCGCACTATCAACGAAGTTCCAACCAAGTTTGTGCGCGTATTGGCGGCGATCAAAGACGAGAAGTAATTCCCGTTTTTGGCATAGTAATTTTTTTAACATTAAACCCAGGAGTTTAGAGACATGGCTCTAACTAAAGAAGATATCTTAAACGCGATTGCTGAAATGCCAGTTATGGAACTGGTTGAGCTAATCGAAGCAGCTGAAGAAAAATTCGGCGTTGATGCATCTGCTGCTGTTGCAGTAGCTGCTGGTCCTGCTGCAGCTGCAGAAGCTGCAGAAGAAAAGACTGAATTCGACGTTATCATGACTTCATTCGGTGCGAACAAAGTTGCTGTTATCAAAGCAGTTCGCGGCGCAACTGGTCTTGGCTTGAAAGAAGCTAAAGAAGTAGTTGAGTCTGCTCCTAAAGCAATCAAAGAAGGCGTTTCTAAAGAAGATGCTGAAGCACTGAAGAAAGAGCTTGAAGAAGCTGGTGCAGAAGTTGAAATCAAGTAATTTGGTTTAACCAATTTACTTGGCTGAAAGGCTTGGGCTGGTGATTTATTGATCACCAGCCTTTTTGCGCTGTAGAGATTGACGTTTTCTGCCCTGAAATTCTCTACGAAAAAGTGCATGGGAATCCCAAAAATAGATTAAAAAACCAACGTCTTAGCTATCGATTGTTTAAGAATTTGGTGTAAGCTAGTGGGATTGCCCTAAATTAGGGTACTAGAAGTTTGTTACAGCAGTGCGCACTGGTGTGGCAGGTCGGGTCAAAAATCAGCAGGCTGAGGGACCAATGGTTTACTCTTATAGCGAAAAGAAACGTATCCGTAAGGATTTTGGCAAACGCCCACAGGTATTGGAAATTCCATACCTTCTTTCAATCCAGCTTGATTCCTTTAAAAAGTTTATTGATATCGATCCAGATGGTCAATATGGCTTGGAAGCAGCATTTCGTTCCGTATTCCCCATAAAAAGTTATTCGGGTAACTCAGAACTTCAGTACGTGAGTTACCGGTTAGGTGAACCCGTGTTTGACGTTAAAGAATGTCAAATCCGTGGGGTTACCTACTCTGCACCGCTAAGAGTTAAACTTCGTTTAGTGTTGTTTGATAAAGAAGCAGCACCGGGCACGGTTAAAGACATTAAAGAACAAGAAGTCTACATGGGTGAAATCCCATTAATGACTGAGAATGGTACCTTTGTTATCAACGGTACTGAGCGTGTAATCGTTTCTCAGTTACACCGTTCTCCAGGTGTGTTCTTTGATCATGACAAAGGTAAAACACACAGCTCGGGTAAAGTTTTGTATAACGCCCGTGTGATCCCTTACCGTGGTTCTTGGTTAGACTTTGAGTTTGATCCAAAAGATAACTTATTCGTGCGTATCGACCGCCGTCGTAAGTTACCTGCATCTATTATCTTGCGTGCGCTAGATATGAGCACCGAGCAGATCCTTGAAGAATTCTTTGAGTCTGTTCAAATTCGTTTTGAAGACGAACGTGCCATGATGGAAGTTGTGCCAGATCGCCTGCGTGGTGAAACTGCACAGTTCGACATCATTGACGCTGACGGCAATGTTCTGGTTGAAACCGGACGCCGTATTTCAGCGCGTCACACGCGTGCTCTTGAAAAAGCGAAAATTACTGAACTTGAAGTACCAATGGAGTACTTGGTTGGTAAAGTTTACGCGAAAACTTATATCGATGAGTCGACTGGCGAAGTTATTGTTAATGCTAACGATGAAGCAACGCTGGAAAACATGCAGGCATTGAAAACTGCCGGCATCACTGAAGTACAAACCCTTTACATCAATGAACTTGATCATGGTTCGTACATTTCTGACACGCTACGTATTGATTCAACTGAGTCGCGCTTAGACGCATTGGTTGAAATCTACCGTATGATGCGTCCTGGTGAGCCGCCAACGAAAGATGCTGCAGAAACCTTATTCGACAACTTATTCTTCTCTGACGACCGTTATGACTTGTCATCGGTTGGCCGTATGAAGTTTAACCGTCGCCTAGGTCGTGAAGAGTTGACCGGCGCTGGTACTCTGCAGAACGAAGACATCATTGCGGTAATGAAGCAATTGATCACAATTCGTGACGGTAAAGATGACGTTGATGACATCGACCACTTAGGTAACCGTCGTATCCGTTCTGTTGGCGAAATGGCTGAAAACCAATTCCGTGTTGGCCTAGTACGTGTTGAGCGTGCGGTTAAAGAACGTCTGAGCTTAGGTGACCTTGATGCGGTAATGCCACAAGACTTGATCAACGCGAAGCCAATTTCTGCTGCGGTTAAAGAATTCTTTGGCTCTAGCCAGTTGTCACAGTTCATGGACCAAAACAACCCATTGTCAGAAGTTACGCACAAGCGTCGTATTTCTGCTCTAGGTCCAGGTGGTTTGACGCGTGAGCGTGCGGGCTTTGAAGTTCGTGACGTACACCCAACTCACTATGGTCGTGTTTGTCCAATCGAAACACCGGAAGGTCCAAACATCGGTTTGATCAACAGCTTATCAAGCTTTGCGCGTACCAATGATTTCGGTTTCCTAGAAACACCTTATCGTCGCATTGTAGACGGTAAAGTGACTGATGATATTGATTATTTATCAGCAATTGAAGAAGGCCAGTTTGCGATTGCACAGGCTAACGTCGAGCTGAATGGTGATGAACTTGCGGAAGATTTGATCCCTTGTCGTCACCGTGGTGAAACTACCTTGATGGCTAAAGAAGACATCAAGTACATGGACGTTTCACCACAGCAGATCGTGTCAATTGCTGCGAGCATTATCCCGTTCCTAGAACACGATGACGCAAACCGTGCCTTGATGGGCTCGAACATGCAACGTCAAGCCGTACCTACCTTGCGTGCCGATAAGCCGCTCGTTGGTACTGGTATGGAGAAGACTGTTGCAGTAGATTCTGGGGTAACTGTTGTTGCGAAACGTGGTGGTGTAATCGATTATGTCGATGCCAGCCGTATTGTGGTTAAGGTTAATGAAGAAGAGATGGTTGCTGGTGAAGCAGGTATCGATATCTACAACTTAACCAAGTACACGCGTTCGAACCAGAACACCTGTATTAACCAAAAGCCTACCTGTAACGTTGGTGACCCCATCGTTGCTGGTGATGTATTGGCTGATGGTCCATCAACTGACTTGGGCGAATTGGCACTTGGTCAGAACATGCGTATCGCGTTCATGCCGTGGAATGGTTACAACTTCGAAGACTCGATCTTAATCTCTGAGCGCGTTGCGCAAGAAGATCGTTTCACGACAATCCACATCCAAGAACTTAGCTGTATTGCACGTGATACTAAGCTCGGTCCAGAAGAAATCAGTGGTGATATCCCGAATGTCGGTGAGTCAGCATTGGGTAAATTGGATGAATCTGGTGTTGTTTATATCGGTGCTGAAGTGAAAGGCGGCGATATTCTTGTGGGTAAAGTGACGCCGAAAGGTGAAACCCAGCTTACGCCAGAAGAAAAACTATTGAGAGCGATCTTTGGTGAGAAAGCATCTGACGTGAAAGATACGTCATTGCGCGTTCCAAACAGCGTTCACGGCACAGTTATTGACGTACAAGTCTTTACTCGTGACGGCGTAGAAAAAGATAAGCGTGCTTTAGAAATCGAAGATATGCAGTTGCGTCAGGTTAAGAAAGACCTATCTGACGAATTTAATATCTTAGCTGACGGTATCTTTGCTCGTGCGCAAAATTTATTGCTTAAGAATGGCGTTGACCAAGCGAAGCTTGATGGCATGCCGCGTGAGAAATGGTTCGACATCCCGTTGAAGGACGAAGATGCACAAAACGAACTGGATCAAACGGCTGAGCAGTACACAGCAACTAAAGATGACTTTGATAAGAAGTTTGAAGCTAAGCGTCGCAAGATCACTCAAGGTGATGACCTAGCGCCAGGCGTGTTGAAGATTGTTAAAGTATATCTTGCGGTTAAACGTCACATTCAGCCTGGTGACAAAATGGCTGGACGTCACGGTAACAAAGGTGTTATCTCAACCATCCAACCGGTTGAAGATATGCCATACGATGAAAACGGTACGCCGGTCGACATCGTCTTGAACCCACTAGGTGTTCCATCGCGGATGAACATCGGTCAGATCCTTGAAACTCACTTGGGTATGGCTGCACATGGCATCGGTGCGAAGATTGATCGCATGCTCAAAGAGCAAGAAGAAATGGCCAAGCTACGTGCCTTCATTAAAGAAGTGTACGAGTTAGGTGATTCACATCAGGAAGTTGATATTGATAGCTTCACAGATGATGAGATCAAGCGTCTAGCTGATAACCTACGTAAAGGTCTTCCAGTAGCGACACCGGTATTTGACGGTGCCCGCGAAGACGAAATTAAGCAAATGCTTAAGTTGGCTGATTTGCCAGAAAGTGGCCAAATCACCTTGTTTGACGGTCGTACCGGTCGCGCCTTTGAGCGTCCAGTTACGGTCGGCTACATGTATATGTTGAAACTAAACCACTTGGTTGATGACAAGATGCACGCCCGTTCTACCGGTTCGTACAGCTTGGTTACACAGCAGCCGTTGGGTGGTAAAGCACAGTTCGGTGGTCAGCGCTTCGGTGAGATGGAAGTGTGGGCACTTGAAGCATACGGTGCGGCATATACGCTACAAGAAATGCTTACTGTTAAGTCGGATGACGTTAACGGTCGGACGAAGATGTATAAGAACATCGTCGATGGTGATCACAGAATGGAGCCAGGCATGCCTGAGTCGTTCAACGTATTGTTGAAAGAAATCCGTTCACTCGGTATCAATATCGAGTTAGAAGAGAACTAATCGAGCCGTTGGCTGACCTTTCTGACTGAAAGGTGTTTGTTTGAGTGAGGCCCGGTTCGCGAGCCGGGTCTATTAAGACTGACTCCGTTGGGAGAAAATAGTGAAAGATTTACTTAAGTTTCTGAAGCAACAGAATAAGACAGAAGAATTCGATAACATTCGTATCGGTCTTGCATCACCAGATATGATCCGTAGCTGGTCATTTGGTGAGGTTAAAAAGCCAGAAACCATCAACTACCGTACGTTCAAGCCAGAGCGTGACGGTCTTTTCTGTGCCCGCATCTTCGGCCCGGTGAAAGACTATGAGTGTTTGTGTGGTAAGTACAAGCGCTTGAAGCACCGTGGTGTTATCTGTGAGAAGTGTGGTGTTGAAGTTACGTTAACCAAAGTTCGCCGTGAGCGTATGGGTCATATTGAATTGGCCAGCCCAGTAGCGCACATTTGGTTCCTTAAATCACTACCATCACGTATCGGCTTGATGCTTGATATGACGCTACGTGATATCGAACGCGTACTTTATTTTGAAAGCTACGTGGTGACTGAGCCTGGTATGACTGACCTAGAACGTGGTCAGCTGTTGGGTGAAGAAGAGTACCTCGATGCGTTAGAAGAACATGGCGATGAGTTTGACGCGAAAATGGGTGCTGAAGCAGTCTTTGAATTGCTTAAACACCTCGACGTGGAAGCCGATGTTGCGTCTATGCGCGAAGAGTTACCGAGCATCAACTCGGAAACTAAGCGTAAAAAGATCACCAAGCGCTTAAAGCTATTAGAGGCATTCCAGCAATCGGGCAATTCACCTGAGTGGATGATCATGACGGTATTACCGGTTCTTCCACCAGATTTACGTCCTCTAGTACCGCTAGACGGTGGTCGTTTTGCGACTTCAGATCTAAACGATTTGTACCGTCGTGTAATCAACCGTAATAACCGTTTGAAGCGTCTATTAGACCTTGCGGCACCAGATATCATCGTTCGTAACGAAAAGCGGATGTTGCAAGAAGCGGTTGATGCCTTGCTAGACAACGGTCGTCGTGGTCGCGCAATTACCGGTTCAAACAAGCGTCCATTAAAATCTTTGGCTGACATGATCAAAGGTAAGCAAGGTCGTTTCCGTCAGAACCTATTGGGTAAACGTGTTGACTACTCTGGTCGTTCAGTTATCACGGTTGGTCCTACATTGCGTCTACACCAGTGTGGTCTACCGAAGAAAATGGCATTGGAGCTGTTCAAGCCATTTATTTACGGCAAATTAGAAGGTCGTGGTCTTGCGACAACGATTAAAGCGGCGAAGAAATTAGTTGAGCGTGAAGCACCGGAAGTTTGGGACGTTTTAGATGACGTTATCCGCGAACATCCAGTGTTACTAAACCGTGCACCTACCCTTCACCGTTTGGGTATCCAAGCCTTTGAACCAACCTTGATCGAAGGTAAAGCGATCCAGTTGCACCCATTGGTGTGTGCGGCTTATAACGCTGACTTCGACGGTGACCAAATGGCGGTTCACGTACCACTGACTATCGAGGCACAGCTTGAAGCTCGCGCGTTGATGATGTCAACCAACAATATTCTGTCACCAGCGAATGGTGAGCCGATCATCGTACCTTCACAGGACGTTGTATTGGGCTTGTATTACCTAACACGTGATAAAGTGAATGGTTTGGGTGAAGGCATGGTATTCACTTCACCAAACGAAGCAGAGAAAGCATACCGCACGGGTAATGCCGAACTGCACTCACGCGTTAAAGTGCGTATTACTGAGCATGATATTGCTGAAGACGGAACAAAAACTGAGAAAGTTACCTTAACCGACACTACCGTTGGTCGTGCGATTTTCTCATTGGCATTGCCTGATGGTGTGCCGTTTGAACTGATCAACCAAGCGATGGGTAAGAAGCAAATCTCTAACCTATTGAATGCTTGTTACCGTTCACTCGGTCTTAAAGACACCGTAATCGCGGCTGACCAAATCATGTATACCGGTTTCCACTACGCAATGATTGCGGGTGCGTCAGTTGGTATTGATGACATGGTTATCCCGGATGCGAAGAAAGACATCATTGATGCCGCTGAAGCAGAAGTGATTGAGATCCAGGAGCAGTTCCAATCAGGTCTTGTAACTGCCGGTGAGCGTTACAACAAAGTTATCGATATTTGGTCAAACGCCAATGAAAAAGTCGCCAAAGCGATGATGGATAACTTGAAGACAGAAACCGTAAAAAATAAAGACGGTGAAGACGAAGAGCAAACGTCTTTCAACTCAGTCTTTATGATGGCTGACTCAGGAGCTCGTGGTAGTGCCGCGCAGATACGTCAGCTAGCTGGTATGCGTGGTCTGATGGCGAAACCAGACGGTTCAATCATCGAGACGCCAATTACGGCGAACTTCCGTGAAGGTCTAAACGTACTACAGTACTTTATATCTACGCACGGTGCGCGTAAAGGTCTTGCCGATACCGCATTGAAAACCGCTAACTCAGGTTACCTAACCCGTCGTCTAGTAGACGTTGCGCAAGACTTAGTTATTACTAACGTAGATTGCGGCACGTTCGAAGGCGTTAAGATGACACCACTGATTGAAGGTGGTGACGTTGTTGAGCCATTGCGTGAGCGCGTATTAGGTCGTGTAGTCGCCGAAGACGTCATGAAGCCAGGTACTGATGAAGTATTGGTTGAACGTAACGTCATGCTTGATGAGCAAATGGTAGACATGTTGGAAGCCAACAGTGTTGACCAGGTGATGGTGCGTTCAGTAATCACGTGTGACAACGACTTTGGTGTATGTTCACAGTGTTACGGTCGTGACCTTGCGCGTGGACACATGGTTGGTCAAGGTGAGTCTGTGGGTGTTATCGCCGCACAGTCAATCGGTGAGCCAGGTACACAGCTTACGATGCGTACGTTCCACATTGGTGGTGCGGCATCACGTGCGTCAGCAGAAAACAGTGTTCAGGTTAAAACTAGCGGTAGCTTGAAGCTGCACAACGCTAAGTTCGTCCGTAACACTGACGACAAAGTGGTTATCGTTTCACGTTCGACCGAAATTACGATTATCGATGATCAAGGCCGTGAGAAAGAGCGCTATAAAGTGCCTTACGGTGCAATCCTAACGGTTGATGATGGCGCAAGCGTAGAAGCTGGCGAAATCGTAGCGAACTGGGATCCGCATAGTCACCCAATCATCGTTGAACGTGCATCTAAGATCACATTCTCTGATATTGATGACACTAACACTGAGATGCAGCAAGACGAGCTTACGGGCTTGACGCGTATCGTGGTGAAAGATCTTTCTAAGGTTAATGCGAAAGAGCCTAAGTTGATCCTTGAGTCTGACGAAGTTGGTCTACAAGAAATTCGCTTACCAAGCTTTACTACCATCGAAGCGGCAGAAGGCAAAGTGGCTAATGCTGGTGACGTGTTAGCACGTATTCCGCAAGAGTCTTCGAAAACGCGTGACATCACCGGTGGTCTGCCGCGTGTTGCTGACTTGTTCGAAGCGCGTAAGCCGAAAGAGCCTGCAATCCTTGCTGAGGTGAGCGGTACAATTGGTTTCGGTAAAGAGACTAAAGGTAAGAAACGTCTAGTTATCACTGGTCCAAATGGCGAGCACTACGAAGAGATGATCCCGAAATGGCGTCAGCTTAACGTGTTCGAAGGTGAGTCAGTTGAGAAAGGTGAAGTTATCGCTGATGGTCCTGAGTCTCCACATGACATTTTACGTCTACGTGGTATCAGTGCCGTAGCTAACTACATTGTTAACGAAGTACAAGAAGTTTACCGCCTACAGGGTGTAAAAATTAACGACAAGCACATCGAAGTGGTTATCCGCCAGATGCTGCGTAAGTGTATTATTACTGCCCCAGGTGATAGCCAGTTCTTGGAAGGCGAACAGCTTGAAGTATCTCAAGTGAAAATCGCAAACCGTGAACTTGAGCGTCAAGGTAAACTACCAGCATTGTATGAAACACAGTTGCTCGGTATTACTAAAGCTTCATTGTCGACCGAATCGTTTATTTCTGCGGCTTCGTTCCAGGAAACAACGCGCGTATTGACAGAAGCAGCAGTACAGGGCAAAGAAGACGATCTACGTGGCTTGAAAGAGAACGTTATCGTTGGCCGATTGATCCCAGCAGGTACAGGTTTCGCGTACCATCAGAAGCGTGCTGCAGCTAAGCTTGCAAACGTGGAAGAGACTTCAGTTTCAGTTTCTGAGGCAGAAGCGGCGTTAACCGAAGCCTTGAATGCTGAGTCATCAGATCAAGAAGCAGGCACGGAAGAGTAATTATTCCGTACCACTGACATGCCAGTGAATTACCCTCACTGGCTTGACAGTTCATTAATTGATCTTTAATATTCCGCGTCCCAAAAAATGGGCGCGGTTTTTTGTATAACCGTGAGCGACCTTAAACAAGCGTTCAAGGTTTTTAGTTTTTTAATCAGGAGCTAGTTAATGGCAACAGTTAACCAGTTAGTGCGTAAGCCACGCCAAAAGCCCGCTGCCAAGAGCAACGTAGCGGCTTTGCAAGCTTGCCCACAGCGTCGTGGTGTGTGTACTCGCGTATATACAACTACGCCTAAGAAGCCGAACTCAGCATTACGTAAAGTATGCCGTGTTCGTTTAACCAACGGTTTTGAAGTTTCTTCATACATCGGTGGTGAAGGTCACAACTTACAAGAGCACAGCGTTGTATTGATTCGCGGTGGTCGTGTTAAAGATCTACCAGGTGTTCGTTACCACACTGTTCGCGGTACTTTGGACTGCGCAGGTGTAAACGATCGTAAACAAGCCCGTTCTAAGTACGGCGCGAAAAGGCCTAAGTCTTAACGGTTCTCCGTTAGTAAGGCCAAACTGAAATTTGAGTTTTGGGTTATCCCTGAATTCCACGGAGAATTAAGATGCCAAGAAGAAGAGTCGTAGGTCAACGTAAAATCCTACCTGATCCTAAGTTCGGATCACAGCTACTCGCTAAGTTCATGAATGTCGTTATGCTCGACGGCAAGAAATCAACCGCTGAGAAAATCGTTTACGGTGCGCTCGATATTGTTGCTGAAAAAACCGGCAAGGCACACCTTGATGTATTTGAAGATGCACTAGACAACATCCGCCCAACTGTGGAAGTTAAATCACGCCGTGTGGGTGGTTCTACTTACCAGGTACCAGTAGAAGTTCGTCCAGTTCGTCGTAATGCATTAGGTATGCGTTGGATGGTAGAAGCTGCACGTAAGCGTGGTGAGAAGTCTATGGCGGCGCGTCTAGCAGCTGAAATGTTAGATGCATCAGAGAACAAAGGCTCTGCAGTGAAGAAGCGTGAAGACGTACACCGCATGGCTGAAGCGAACAAAGCATTCGCTCACTACCGCTGGTAATCACGGTTTAATTGAGAGCGATTCATGGCGCGTAAAACACCCATTGAGCGATACCGTAATATCGGTATCGTGGCTCACGTTGATGCAGGTAAAACTACAACAACTGAGCGCGTATTGTTCTACACCGGCTTATCTCACAAAATTGGTGAGGTACACGACGGTGCTGCAACAATGGACTGGATGGAGCAGGAGCAGGAGCGTGGTATTACTATCACCTCAGCTGCGACGACTTGTTTCTGGGCCGGCATGCAGCAACAGTTTGAACAACATCGTATCAACATCATAGATACTCCAGGGCACGTTGACTTCACCATCGAAGTAGAGCGCTCGTTGCGGGTACTTGATGGTGCCGTTGTGGTGTTTTGCGGATCGTCAGGGGTCGAACCTCAATCTGAAACCGTTTGGCGTCAAGCCGACAAATATCACGTACCGCGCATGGTTTTCGTCAATAAGATGGACCGTGCCGGTGCGGATTTTATGCGCGTCGTTGGGCAAATCCGCAAACGACTAGGTGCTACTTGCGTACCGATCCAAATGAACATCGGTAGCGAAGAGAATTTTAAAGGCGTTATAGACCTGTTCAAGATGAAGGCCATTAATTGGAATGAAGCTGATCAGGGTATGACGTTTACTTACGATGAGATCCCAGCTGATTGCCTCGAGCAAGCTGAGAAACTTCGTACCGAAATGATCGAAGCCGCAGCAGAAGCCTCTGAAGCGCTCATGGACAGGTACCTCGAAGGCGAGGAGTTGACTGAGCAAGAAATCAAAGAAGGCTTACGTATTCGCACGCTAAACAATGAAATTGTGTTGGCAACCTGCGGTTCGGCATTCAAAAATAAAGGTGTACAGGCAGTGCTTGACGCTGTCGTTGAGTTCTTACCTGCACCAATCGATATTCCAGCCATCAACGGTGTGCTCGAAGACGGGAATGAAACCCCAGCAGAGCGTCATGCCGATGATAACGAGCCGTTTTCGGCTTTGGCATTTAAAATTGCCACCGACCCTTTTGTTGGTACATTAACGTTCTTCCGTTGTTATTCAGGTGTCATAAAAACCGGCGATACTGTCTTCAATCCGGTAAAAGGCAAACGTGAACGTTTTGGTCGTATCGTGCAAATGCACGCTAAAGACCGCGAGGAATTAAAAGAGGTTCGTGCCGGTGACATCGCTGCGGCGATCGGCATGAAAGATGTGACAACGGGCGATACCTTATGTGATCCAAACCACATCATCACCCTTGAGCGCATGGAATTTCCAGAGCCGGTTATCTCTATCGCAGTTGAGCCTAAGTCAACTGCTGACCAAGAGAAAATGGGCATAGCGCTGGGTAAGTTGGCTGCGGAAGATCCATCGTTCCGGGTGCATACAGATGATGAAACCGGTCAAACGATCATCTCTGGGATGGGTGAGTTACACCTCGACATTATTGTAGACCGCATGAAGCGTGAATTTGGTGTGGTTTGTTCTGTAGGTAACCCACAGGTGTCTTACCGTGAAACGATCCGCAAGTCTGTGGAAGTGGAAGGTAAGTTTGTGCGTCAGTCTGGCGGTCGCGGTCAGTTTGGCCATGTTTGGTTACGCCTTGAGCCACAAGAAGAAGGCGCAGGCTACGAGTTTGTTAACGCGATTGTTGGCGGCGTAATACCAAAAGAATTTATACCCTCGGTTGATAAAGGCATAGAAGAACAGATGCGCAACGGGGTGGTAGCAGGATATCCGGTGCTAGATGTGAAGGTCACTTTATTCGATGGTTCGTTCCACGATGTTGACTCTTCAGAAATGGCGTTTAAGATTGCCGGTTCAATGGGCTTCAAGAATGGAGCTGAACAGGCGAATCCGGTGTTACTTGAACCGATTATGAAGGTCGAAGTAACCACGCCGGAAGACTGGATGGGTGATGTGGTTGGTGACTTAAATCGTCGCCGCGGCATCATTGAAGGCATGGATGAAGGCGTTGCCGGTGTGAAAATTGTTCGCGCTAAGGTACCACTTTCAGAAATGTTTGGATATGCGACGGACTTACGTTCTGCAACGCAAGGGCGAGCGTCGTATTCTATGGAGTTTTTCAATTACGCAGAGGCGCCTAATAATGTGGCCAAAGCGATTATTGAGGCGAGACTGTAACGTTTTAAAGGTTCGGTCCGGTCTATGTTGGGTCGGGCTTTAAATTAGGAAGCGAGAAAAATGGCAAAAGAAAAGTTTGAACGTACGAAACCGCACGTTAACGTTGGTACAATCGGCCACGTTGACCACGGTAAAACTACGCTAACTGCAGCAATCACTACCGTACTAGCTAAAACTTACGGTGGTTCAGCACAAGCATTCGATCAAATCGATAACGCACCAGAAGAGCGTGAGCGTGGTATCACAATCGCGACTTCACACGTTGAGTATGACACTCCTTCACGTCACTACGCACACGTAGACTGTCCAGGAC
>NZ_PEAX01000040.1 GCF_002807685.1 Neoalteromonas flava
CTGCCCTTTATGCGGGGCGTTAGGCACCAAGTCAAGGACGGCGAATGTTTCAAAGAAGCTTATTGATTTTTCAGGTTTTGCTTGCAGTTATATATTTCTCTGCGGGCCTTAGTAAGCTCTTTCAAGGCTTACCCAATATCATTGGCCCTGTGTGGTTAATTCAGGAACTTGCAAAATACAATCTCGCAACGTTTGGTTACTTCATTGCCTTATCTCAAGTCGTCATTGGGTTCATTTTGTTTTTCCCTAGGTTGCGCCTCG
>NZ_PEAX01000041.1 GCF_002807685.1 Neoalteromonas flava
AGCCCCCTTTGGTCCGTAGACATTATGCGGTATTAGCAGTCGTTTCCAACTGTTATCCCCCTCCTAAAGGCAAATTCCCAAGCATTACTCACCCGTCCGCCACTCGTCAGCAACTAGCAAGCTAGTTCTGTTACCGTTCGACTTGCATGTGTTAGGCCTGCCGCCAGCGTTCAATCTGAGCCATGATCAAACTCTTCAATTGAATACTTGCGTCGTTTCTGTAAACAGAAACTAAAAATAAATTGTCGTTGTGACACTCTT
>NZ_PEAX01000042.1 GCF_002807685.1 Neoalteromonas flava
TATGTAGCCAATAAGAAGAAAAACCCAAATAAAGCGAAAATGTTCAAGGAGCTACTACTCAATAGTACTATTGAAACCTTATTTTTCGTTTTAATCGTTGTATTCGTAATTGTTGCTTTAGTTTATAAACATGAGGTGTCTTTTGTTGGTTATTAATTGGGTTCCTAGGAAGTCTTGCGCTCTGACAGCTAACAATCGCATTAAAACTCGCTGCGCTCGCGCGGACATCTACCTGTGGGCTCGCGCTGCGCGCAATTTTAG
>NZ_PEAX01000005.1 GCF_002807685.1 Neoalteromonas flava
GAAGCGGGCCAAAATGTATTAGTTTTCTATAAAAAGTGACTGTCTCCTTTTGGGAGGGACGATACGAGCCTTGAATGTCTGCTTTCTGTGATCTTGCTTTTTAACACCAATAAGTCACAACGACTGCAACTTGTCTGAAGGAGATCCTCGCCTGCGCGAGGATGACTGAAAAGAAGTTATCTTTCTGACCACTAGTTAAATTAAAAACCGCATTGTTCGACAGAAAAAAAAGGGCCTTTCGGCCCTTGTTATTCTACGGTGACAGACTTCGCCAGATTCCGTGGCTGGTCAACGTCAGTACCTTTGATTAGTGCCACATAATAGGACAATAATTGTAGAGGTACAGTGTAGATAATCGGTGCAATTGGTGCTTCACAGTGCGGTACATTGATTACGCGCATGGTGTCGTCACCTTGGAAGCGTGCATCTTTGTCAGCAAACACATACATGATGCCGCCACGAGCGCGCACTTCTTCAACATTCGACTTGAGTTTTTCTAGTAGCTCGTTGTTTGGCGCAACGACAATGACTGGCATTTCATCATCAATAAGCGCAAGTGGGCCGTGCTTGAGCTCACCTGATGCATAGGCTTCGGCATGGATGTAGGAGATTTCCTTCAACTTAAGCGCGCCTTCCATCGCAATTGGATATTGGTCACCACGGCCTAAGAATAAACTGTGATGTTTGTCGGCAAACTCTTCGGCCAGGTTTTCGATACCGCCCGTGAGCGCAAGGGTTTCCTCTAGTTTGCTTGGCAAACTATGCAAGCCTTTAAGGATGGACTGTCGCGCCGTTTCATCTAACCCGTTGTGCTCACCCAGGGCTAGGGTGAGTAACAAGAATGCTGTTAATTGGGTGGTAAATGCTTTGGTTGAGGCTACACCAATTTCTGCGCCAGCTTTGGTCATGTATGCAAGGTCAGATTCGCGCACCAATGAAGACCCCGGCACGTTACAAATAGTCAAAGTTGACATGTAACCGAGCTCTTTAGCTAAACGTAACGCTGCCAGAGTATCTGCCGTTTCACCGGATTGAGAAATAGTCACTAACAGGCTATTTGGGTGTACGACCGACTTGCGGTACCTAAATTCTGACGCTATCTCAACGTTACATGAGACATTCGCATATTGCTCTAACCAATAGCGCGCCGTCATACCCGCATGATAACTGGTACCGCATGCGATAATTTGAACATGCTTTACGTCTTTTAGGATCTCGTCAGCATTGTGACCAAACAAGTTGTCGGCAATGCCGGTTTCGGTTAAACGACCTTGCAGTGCATTACGCACCACGGTGGGTTGCTCATGGATCTCTTTCAACATGTAATGGCGATAGCCGCCTTTGTCGCCAGCGTCATGCTCAACGTTAGATTCAATGATCTCGCGCTCAACCGGCTCGCCATTCACATCATAAATTTTCACATCACGGCGCGTGACTTCCGCAACATCACCTTCTTCTAAGAAGATAAAACGACGCGTTACTGGGAGTAATGCTAGTTGGTCTGAAGCGATAAAGTTTTCGCCTAAACCTAAGCCAATCACTAACGGACTACCAGAGCGGGCGACCACAACTCGACTTGGATCTTGGGTGTCCATTATCACGGTGCCGTAAGCGCCGTGGAACTTCTTCACTGATTGCTGAACGGCTTCCAATAAGCTTGAAGATGATTTGAGAACTTCATTCACCGTATGCGCGATGGTCTCAGTGTCTGTATCACTGGAGAACGTGTAGCCTAGGTTGGTGAGCTCTTGGCGTAGATCGAGGTAATTCTCGATAATACCGTTATGCACAACTGCAATACGCTCAGTTGAGGTATGCGGGTGGGCGTTGTCTTCGGTTACACCACCGTGCGTTGCCCAGCGCGTGTGGGCGATACCGGTACTGCCGATACTATTGTCGGGTGTAACTGCATCAGCAAGCTCTTGCACTTTGCCAACGCGTCGAATACGGCTTAGGTCACCTGCTGAATTAAGCAATGCGACACCGGCAGAGTCATAACCTCGGTACTCCAGCCGTTTCAAACCCTCTAACAGGATCTCAACGACATTACGTTCCGCAACTGCTCCTACAATCCCACACATATTAATAGTCCTCGTTTGTTGCGCAGATGACTTCTACGCCATGTTCGTTAATTTGTGAAACCGATGCCTCATCAATGGTGTCATCGGTGATAAAAGTGGTAATACTCGACCAAGGCAATTCGACATTCGGGATCCGTCGATGCAACTTACTGGCTTCAGCCATAATCACTACCCGCGCTGAATTGGCCGCCATTACTTGACTTAAATTGGTTAATTCGTTGAATGTTGTCGTACCGCGTTCGCCGTCGACCCCAGCCGCACCGATAAATGCCACATCAAAATCATAGGCCGAGAGCATCTTTTCTGCCATTTGTCCTTGAAAAGATTGTGATTGAATGTCCCACGAGCCACCGCAACATAGTAATTTAGGTGGGGTCTCTGATTGGGAAAGGGTATTAGCAACGACCAGTGAATTTGTCATTACCACCAAATCGCTACGATCGATGAGATGGGGCAGCAAAGCCATAACAGTAGAGCCAGAGTCTAAAACGATACGGTCGCCTGATTGAATAAGTTTGGCGGCTTGCTCGGCGATACTTTTCTTTCGATTCGAAACATTATTGCTGATTTTAGTTTCGTTTTTGATTTTCACCGCACCACCAAATTGGCGCACGAGTTTATTAGCAGCTTCGAGTGTGCGTAGATCCTTTCGAATCGTAACCTCAGACGTGGCAAAGGTTTTAGAAAGGTCGTCAACCGAAACTCGGCCCACGCGATCAAGCTGATCGAGGATCGATTGTTGTCGTTGAAGGGTACTCACTCGGGCCAAAACAAACACCTTTAATTACGAAGTGAAAGCAATATACCTTTCAAAACGAAATAAACAAGTATTAAATCGAAACTAATGGTATTGTTTTTGATAACTTTGTTGAAGGCAAAGAAAAAGGCGCCTCAGCGCCTTTAATTAATCTCCAAAATGAATTTACTTTTTCGTTGGGCGTTGCCAGCCTTCGATATTGCGCTGTTTGGCGCGTGCGATGGTCAACTGGTTGTCTGTGACATCTTTAGTAACAACAGAGCCTGCGCCCACCGTTGCGGTAGCACCAATGTTCACAGGTGCGACTAACGATGAGTTCGATCCGATGAAGGCATTATCGCCAATGGTGGTTTTGGATTTATTTACGCCATCATAATTACAAGTAATGGTGCCAGCACCGATATTGGCGTTTTCTCCCACTATCGTATCGCCAAGGTAAGTTAAGTGATTGGCTTTCGAACCTTTGCCTAAGATGGTCTTTTTCATTTCAACAAAGTTACCGACTTTGGCTCCTTGATGCATCACTGCACCTGGACGCAAGCGGGCAAATGGCCCAATAGCGCAGGCTTCTCCCACTTTTGCATCTTCGATAATAGAGTTGGCTTCGATGACGGTGTTATCTCCAACTTCACAGTCGATTAATACACAGTTGGCGCCAATCTTTACATTATTGCCAAGCACTACGCGACCTTGTGCAACAAAATTGATGTCTATCTGTACATCATTACCAACGATTAGCTCGCCGCGCACGTCAAAGCGTGCAGGATCAGCCAATGACGCACCGGACAACATGGCTGTCTCCGCCTGCTCTAATTGATAGGCCCGCTCTAACGCGGCCAATTGAACGCGGTTGTTTACGCCTTCAACTTCAAACACTTTTTCCGGGTGAGCAGCGCGAATTTGTTTGCCTTCATTCGCGGCCATCGCAATAACATCAGTAAGATAATACTCGCCTTGTGCATTGTTATTACTGAGTTGTCCTAACCAGCGTTTTAGATCAGTGGCAGGAATAACCATCATGCCAGTATTGATTTCTTTAATTTGACGTTGCTCGTCTGTGGCGTCTTTATGTTCGACGATGGCGGTGACATTATCACCATCACGGATGATACGGCCCATACCTGTGGCGTCGTCTAATTCTACAGTGAGAAGTGCAAGGTCAGCTTCGGCTTTCGCGGCTAGTAAGCGCTGCAACGTGGTTGGCTTGATCAGTGGTGCATCACCCACCAAAATTAGCACGTCATCGCCGTCGACGAGCTGGTCGGCGGCTTGCTGCACGGCGTGACCGGTACCCAATTGCTTGGCTTGTAGGCACCAATTCATGTTCTTACCGGTAACCGTTTGTTTGAGCATGTCAGCACCATGCCCATAGACCAAGTTGACACTGTCGGCGCCGATCTGCTCTACGGTATTGATAATCCGTTGCACCATAGGGACTCCCGCAATTGGGTGGAGTACTTTGGGAAGTGCCGACTTCATCCGTGTGCCTTTACCTGCTGCAAGAATTACTACTGATAACGCCATAACAAAATTCCTTTAATTCATTGCCGCGAAGTTTAGCGAACATTGGCTAAATTGTCAGCGCTGAATTGCGCGAAACCTTAAGCATGCTATTATCGAAGAGAGTTCTAAGTGGTGGCTACGTTGTCAACGTCATTCTAAGGAGCAGTTGGTAAGTGAGTATTTTTAGAACACTTCATCGCAGTATTTTAGTGCTATTTGCGGTTGTTATTTTTGCAATAGTGACCTTGGTGCATTTTAGCATTAGCAAGATTGTCGCTGAGCAAAGCCGCGCTCAACAAGCATCCATGTCTCCCGCGATTGACTTGGTTGTTGATCAACTCATTAAACCCCTACACATTGCAGAAACCCTGAGTAAGTCCAGAGAGCTCATCGAGTTAATGGATATAGCAGAGGGAGAAAGTATCGATAAGACTAAAGCGTTGGCGATGTTAAAACGTTTAGAGTCTGAGTTTGATATGATTTTCTTTATTGCCAGTGAGCCGCAGCGTAAACAAATTAACTCCGATGGTTCTGAGTTGGCACTTATCGAAGGGGAAGTTAGCTGGTATTTCAAGTATAAAGATGGGCCACGCGATGCAGTTGCCGACATTGGTAAGTGGGAAGATACCCATTTTTATATTGACCTTAAAATTTTTAATGACGACGGCAAATTTCTCGGTTTTTTTGGCGTCGGTAAAGCATTGAATAGTTTCATTAGCGTGTTTGATAATTATAAGCGCGAACACGGTTATGATTTTATCTTCGTCGATACCAATGATGACATCATGTTGTCCTCAGATCCCTCTTTGCTGGCGGAGAACTCCCAGTTCAAAAACTTAACGCAATTACCTTGGTACGTGAGTTTGGACGATGAAGTTAAAGCCAATAAAAAACTCAATAATTTGTTAGTGACGGTAGCCGAAAAGGACCACTTGATTGCGGAGATCGAGTTAGGGCAGTTTGATTGGACGCTTTATCTGCTGAGCCCACTCAATGCAAGACAAACCGAAATATCGAGAGGTTTTGTTGCCAGTGTGGTTACTTTGTTGGTGGTTATTTTTGCGCTCTTCTTGGTTATTTATAATATTTTGTATTATTTCCGCAAAGATATGCACGGTAGTCGTTTACAAATTACGCCAGCACGATTACCTGATCGTTTGGCAATTGAAGAGAAATACAACGAACTGATTGATAAGAAGCATGCGGTTGCTGTGATCATTATCGATATCGATAATTTTACCAGTATTAATGATACGTTTGGTCGCAATGTCGGCGACGAAATTCTCGAAAGCTTTACCGGATTTATTGTCAGCCGTGTGCGCGAGAGAGACATCGTTGGCCGCTGGAGCAGTGAAGAATTTATTATTTTATTGCCAGATACAGGGCCGCATGAGGCATTTGATATCGCTCAATCGCTGCGCCAGGGCGTTGGGGATATACAACCGCCCAATAGCCATAAAGGTTTAGTCCTGTCTGCCTCTTTTGGGGTTTCTTATACGGCGGTTCCGCGGCCGATGAATGAGATTACAGCGAATGCCGATGATGCGCTATATCAAGCCAAACGTGATGGTAATAATGTGGTGCGTATGCAACTTGCTGAATAGCGAGTAAAACAGCATAACGTTATCAATACGTTGTTTTCGAGTGGTGCCGCAATCGGTCCCATAGCCCATTGGTTAGGGCAACCCCAATCAGAATGCAAAGCCCACCCACGTAGACTGAGAAAGATAACCGCTCGGTTAAAAAGATAGCGCCCCAGATAACCCCGAATAAGGGTACAAGATAGGCCACGGTAATTGCCTTGGAAGGGCCTATCGTCGCAATCAAATCGAAATATAGAATATACGCAACACCAGTACACAATAATGCCAAGGCTAATGCCTGCGACCAGGCGTTGACGCTAATTGATGTTTCAGGCCAAGTGAAAATAGCGATTGGCAGTAAGAATAATGACGCGAACAACTGGCTCCCTGCCGCCACAGCTAACGGTTTTACGCCTTGCATACGGCGTTTCATATAACTTGCTGACAAGCCGTAGCAAAAGGTCGCAGCCAGTGCTGTTGCGATGGGTAAAAGACCTACGTCACCAAAGGTTAACTTAGCCCAGCTGATCTGAATAACGCCAGAAAATCCTATGCACAGGCCTATAAAAGCTGAGCGTGATAGCCGTTCTGACAACCACGCAAATGCGATTAACGCCCCAAACATTGGTGCTGTGGCATTTAAAATTGAGTTGTACCCGGCCTCCAAATGCAGCGAGCTATAATTAAATAAGCAAAAAGGGATGGCAGTATTCACCAAGCCTACAAAGGCAATATCTCGCCAGTGTTGAATGGCATCTCGCCATTGTTTTGCCAAAACCACAAAAGGGAGAAGAAAAAGCGTAGCTAATACAGTTCTAACCTCAACCAATGCGTAAACGCCAAACTCAGGGGTTGCAGTGCGCATAAACAGAAACGATGAGCCCCAAATGGCGCCAAGGAGAAAAAGTTTAATGGTACTGAGTGTGTGCACTGAACTATGCCTTTATGGTTTAACTAGGTTATCAACTGATTCATTTGCTGCGCTTCTAACTGTAATAGCCAGGCTTTGCGCTCAAGTCCGCCAGCATAGCCAACCAAGCGTTTATTCTGTCCGATCACGCGATGGCAGGGAACGATTATACTAATCGGGTTTTTGCCGTTAGCCGCCCCTACCGCTCTGCACGCTTGAGGATTACCTATTGCAAGCGCGATATTACTATAACTGACTGATTCACCATAAGGGATTTGTTGCAATGCCCGCCATACTTTGTGCTGAAACTGCGTCCCGGTAGGCGCTAATGGTAACTGGAAATGTTGACGTTGGGCGGCAAAGTATTCCTTTAACTGATTGATTCCGAGCGCAGTAATTGAATTGGGATGTGCTGTACGCGTGCTTTCAACAAAGAGTACTGAAGTAATTGCTGCGGTATTCGCGCAGATCTCAAGAGTGCCGATAGGGGTGGTAAGGTAATCGTGAGCAAGCATTGGATTAATCCTGTTTTCCAGCATTGGCACGTTGCCAAAGTTGTAGGGTTAAGTAACTGCGCCAAGGGGCGCTTAGGTTCGGTTCGAGATCCAACTCTTTGAGCTGGCGCGCTATGATTAAATCGGTGTCCAGCAATACATCAGGCTCGGAATTACCACGCATGCGAATGTAATTATGCGTCCACTGCCCGACTCCTTTAACGGCTATAATTGCATCGGGCGAGGGAGGAGAAGAGTTATCAAACAGCGTAGCCAATTGTTTCAGTGTTTGTTTACGTGCATTCGGCATGCGCAAAATATTATCATCTAAGGCGCAAATCTGTGCAGGTGAAGGAAATGATGAATGAGCTTCCAGGGCATCAGAATTTTGTAGCGCATTCACGATGCTCTGAAGCTGCTTAATTGCCGCGCTTACGCTAATTTGTTGCCCTACAACAGCGCGACATGCTGCTTCAAAAGGACTCCACACGCCCGGTAACCGTATACCTTGCGTAATATCATCTTCACTGAGTCCACTGGCGCGCAAACTTGCGTGAATGACTAGTGGGTTTGCATCCAAATCTAACACCCGGCGCAAATTACTGATCACTCCGACTAGGTGATTTAAATTAGTCAAACGTAGCGTGACCGAAAAGCTATTTTTATGCCCTTGATGTGTCGCGGTGACACGCGATATGCCAGTTTCCCCAGGACTTTGAAAGTAACGTGAATAACTGTCTTCAGTGACTTGCTCAAGCGGAGCAATTGCGCGCAATGAGAGAAAATCGCGCATCCCTTTCCAGTCATAGGGTGGGCGATAACTCAGTTCAACCTGAATCTCCTCACTGGCCTGAATGGTGCGATTCCGGCGAATTTGCGAAGGGCTGATAGCGAGTTTATTCCGCATATGGGTTTGTAAGCTACGACTGCTATTGAAGCCGACGGCTTGAGCAATATCTTCGACGGACAATTGGGTTTGATGTAGCAATTGTTTGGCATTTAATAATTGCGAGTGCAATTTGAATTGTTTTGGACTGAGCTGCATGTGACGGCGCAAAAGCTGGTGAAAATAGCGTTCCGTGATCCCCAGCTTTTCAGCAATATCTGAAATGCTCAAATGGGGCTCGTGCTGGAGTAACCTAAGCCCTCGCTCTACAGTTGTATCCTTACCTTTCCATGCGTTCGAGCCGGGCGCACTATCTGGTCGGCAGCGTAAACACGGGCGGTATCCCGCTTGAATTGCCTGCTGGCGAATTGGGAAATACTCTACATTTTCTTCTAAAGGCAGATTGGCCGGGCAGATTGGACGACAAAATATACCCGTTGATTTAACCGCAACATAGAACAGCCCATCAAAGCGCGGGTCGCGTGACAGGCGGGCTGATTGATATTGCAGATGTTGTGTATGCGTTATCATGAGGCTTTTGATATCAACGTGAATGGCGAGAGTGTAGCGCAAAAATTACCGTTTAATGCGAAGAAATCGGAATTCAATGCTGACGCGTTTTGAAACAAATTTCCGTCGCGAAAATTTGCTTTCATTACCCAGCGACAACATAATCTACCTCCGCAGATTTTCGCGTAAGGTTGTAGTTAAAAACCATGTTGAAAAGGGTTTTGCCAGATTGGCCGCAATACAATGTGCTTACATCACTGACTCTACGTCGCTTGAGTGCGTTGGTGTGGGTAGGTACAAGCCTGTTATTGTGCCTGAACTCAGCGTATGGTCAGCCCGCGCCAAGCTGGCTTTCAGCGTATACCGCAGATGTGCAGTCGCGCGCAAGTACCCTCAATATTCCCGGTTACGCGCTGGTTTACTATCAACAAGGTGAACAACCTGTCATTGTAACTCAAGGTAAAACGCATCGACGTGGGCAAGCGATTGATAAAGACACGGTGTTCAGATTGGCATCGGTGTCTAAAACTTTCACTGGGGTGCTGATGGCTAAATTGGTCGAGCAAAAGCAGCTTAACTGGAATACGCAATTAACCCAATTAGTGAGTCAACAGAATTTCAATACCCCTAATACAGCGTCTATCCAGCTTGAACACTTGCTGGGTCAATCCAGCGGTTTTATGCCCAATGCCTATGATAATTTAATTGAGGCTGATTACCCACTCAAGCGGGTATTAGGACAATTGGCTGACTTGGAGCCATTGTGCGCGCCCGGTGATTGTTATACCTATCAAAATGCATTGTTTGGTACTTTAGAACATTACTTCTCGAGTCAAAATACCTCCTATCATCGACAACTACAGACACACCTTTTCACCCCGCTGGATATGCAAAATGCCAGTGCAGGAAAGGGGGCGTTAATGGGAGCGACGCGTTGGGCGCGCCCGCACATTGCGATTGCTAAGGATCGCTGGCGCGAGGGTGTCGTGGAAAATAATTATTATCGTTTTGCGCCTGCGGCAGGTGTTAACGCCAGTATTCAGGATTTGTTGATTTATCTACAAGCTATGTTGGCTGAATACCCAGATGTTGTGTCTGATAACATGATAACTGAAGTGGCAACACCGCGAGTCCGCACCACGCGTGAACTTTATCGACGTGGTTGGCGCGAACATCTCAAAGATGCACATTATGGCTTGGGTTGGCGGATCTATGATTTTGCCGGGCATCGCTTGGTCTATCATGGCGGGTGGGTGAAGGGGTATCGTGCCGATATCAGTTTTTCCCCCGATACCGGCGCTGCCTACGCAATGTTAATGAATGCTGAAAGCAATCTGATTAATTACACCACGGCCGAGTTTTGGGCGGCCTACTTTAAACACTATAAGCAGCCCACGGTTGCGGCAACAACCTCGCCCTAACTACTAGCTGGTTTTTAAATAGGTATAACCAGCTAAGCAACTTTCATAAAAGTCAGTCCAGCGTACACCTTCGCGTGGTTTCATCCCGCCATTAGCGACATGCTTATCGATCAGCCGCTTAACGTCAGTAGCCATGGCTTGCGGGTTATATTGCATCACACTGAGCACATCGTTGACGGATGAACCTTTGACCACTTCCTCAATGTAGAAATCTTGCGGATCATCGTCATAACTAAATATGTGAACTTCGTTTAGGCGTCCAAATAGATTATGCATATCACCCATCACATCCTGGTAGGCCCCAGTCAAAAATAATCCGACGTGATAGGGTTCGCCCTTCTTCAGTGGGTGCACGGGCAATACGTCAGCGATGCCACGCTCGATAGTGAACTGATCCAATTTACCGTCGCTGTCACAGGTAATGTCAACCAACGAGCAGTTCACGGTAGGCTCTTCGTCCATACGGGTCAGCGGAACAACCGGAAGCAGCTGGTCGATGGCCCAGGTATCTGCTGCGGACTGAAACACTGAGAAATTACACAGGTATTGTGAGGAGAGGTTGTAATCAAGCTCTTGTAACTCTTCTGGCACAAAATCAACGGAGCGGAAGCGGCGCTGCAACTCTTCCATGATCAGCCAATACAATGTCTCAATTTTACCCAATTCCTCTAATGAAACGACCCGCAACTTAAATGCATCGACGGCCTTTTCTTTATATTCAGAGGCATCGTTAAATACTTCTTGTAAATTGGGGTGGTTATCCAACGATTCATATAAGTCGCGGATGTTGCTGACCAATATATGCTCGCCTTCGACGCTGGTAGTATCGATTTGAGCACTGTTTGAGCGGATTTCGCCAACAATCTCGGTGATCACACAGCTGTGATGAGCCGTGATCGCGCGACCACTTTCACTAACCAATGTAGGGTGCGGAACGCCCTCAAGATCACAAACCTCTTTCATTCCGTAAACGACGTCAGCGACATATTCATGCATGGTATAGTTGCGTGAGGAGTCGTTGGTCGATTTACTGCCATCATAGTCAATACCAAGACCGCCGCCAACATCGACATATTCTAAGGCAAACCCCATTTTATGCAGTTCAGCATAGATCCGGGCGCCTTCGCTGATGGCTTCTTTAACCGAACGGATATCGGTTAATTGACTACCGATATGGAAGTGAAGAAGTTTAAGGCAATGCCCTAATCCCTGCTCTTCTAGGTAGCGTGCAGTTTTAATGATTTCTGTGATGGTAAGGCCGAATTTGGCTCTGTCACCACCTGAGCCCTCCCACTTGCCGCGGCCTTTTACCGTCATTTTTGAGCGGACACCAATATTGGGTTCAATATCGAGTTCTTTGGCAATTTTTACCAGCAGCAAAAGCTCACTGTATTTTTCTACTACAACCATGACCTTGCGGCCTAGCTTAGTACCGAGCAAAGCAAGGCGCATAAATTCTTCGTCTTTATAACCGTTTAATATCGTCAACGAATCTTGATTAGTGTTGTACGCTAAAACAGTAATAAGCTCTGCTTTTGAGCCAGCTTCGAGGCCATAGTTGAAAGGGGTGCCAGCATCAACAATCTCTTCAACGACTTCGCGCATTTGATTAACTTTGACCGGGTACACACCATTGTACTGGCCTTGATAATTAGCCTCTGCAATGGTGCTGTTAAAGGCTTTATTTAATGCTTCAACTTGAGTCCGTAACACGTCATGAAAACGCACAACCACTGGGAATTGCACACCTTCCTGTTTAATTTCTTCGATAACGGCTTGGAAGTCGATGCGCATCTCTGGGTTTTCAGGATCAGGTGTTACTTGCACATTGCCATTTTCACCAATATGAAAGTAGCCACCACCCCAGCGAGATACGCCGTAGATACGTTCGGCGTCTTCAATAGACCATTTGCGTTTCGCGTTTGACACTCGAGTTCCTTTATTAATCCGCGCAGTGGATTCTAGCTGCGCATAAAAACCGTAATTATAACGAGGAATCTGGCGTATACCAAAACACTTCGTCGATCTGCTTGGCAAATACCAAGGCAATCTTGAAAGCAACCTCTAACGATGGGGAATATCGCCCTTTTTCGATCGCCATGATCGTTTGACGCGTTACCCCTACAGCCTCAGCTAATTGCGACTGGGTCATCTCATCAGCAAAAAATCGACATTCACGTACCTTGTTGTGCAAGGGCATTGCTAAACCCCCAAACGATATTCTTTAAGCATAAACCCAAAGCGAAACACTTCCGCCAATAATGCGCTGAAAAGCAATATGTTTACTTCAATAAAGGGTATGTTAAAACTACTTGAATATGTGGCTCGACCGAAATGTTCAACCCACAATAGATGACCGATAGTCATAATGACTCCAGTAAATAAAATGGTGTACGCAACATTGGTTGCTTGCAAAGCAATTGCTCTATCGCGCTCATCGCCCTGCTGTTCAGTCTTTTTCGGATGAGCCATGGCCAACACTGCATGAAAAACTGATTCAACGATAATCACCGCAATTACTGCTGTCGTTATCATCTGTAATATCAATTCTTGTTTATCTACCAATGGTGCGCTGCTGGTGTGCAAACTATAAAGTCCAATGGCGTAGTCGCCCCAAATATAGACAACCACAGCTAAGGATATCCACGCGCTTTTTTCTGAAAATGACATGTTCATAACGATCCCTAAAAAGCTTAGTTGACGCAGATTGTTTGTTTTTTCTAACTACATGTCAATAATATTTAACATTGTGTTACACTTTGTATTCATTAAGTACGAAAATTCACTTACTACGCGATTAGCTGCGCGCATTTGCTATAAACATCATTGCACCGTGGTCATACTGCCGTTATGGTTGGATAACTTTCTTTAATTCAGTGAGTTAGTATGCAACGTATAATTGTTTGTTTAATCGCATTTTGGGTAGTGTTGATTGTTAGCGCACCCACAGCGAATGCTTCTCTATTAATGAAGCCTGCCCCCAACCCTGCTCTCAACTATGCGGGAAAAATTCTCGAAGGGGATTATCGACAGGACATCACTCACCCTGATGAGGTTTTAGGCTTTGCGGTGGGACAACGGGTAGCAACACCCGATCAGATCATGCAAGCAATCGATATATGGGCTAAGCAGTCTGATCGCTTGCGCGTCATTGAATACGCGCGCAGTCATGAGGGACGTCCATTGTATGCGGTCCTTATCTCCTCACCAAAGTTGCTAGCACAGGAAACAGACATCTTACAAAAAGTAGATGCGCTGGCAGATCCACGAAAGACCTCCGATACCGAGGCTGAAAAACTGATCCGTGAATTACCAGCAATAGCATGGATGGCATATTCCATTCACGGTAATGAAACTTCGGGAGCAGATGCTGCACTAGCCGCCATCTATCACCTTATTGCAGCCCAAGATCAAGCCACCGCAGATATGCTTGAGGACATGGTTGTAGTCATCGACCCTATTATGAACCCTGATGGTCGAGCCCGATTTGCTAAGTCGCTTGAGCAATATCGTGGGACTGCACCAAACATCGATGATCAGTCGTTGTTGCATCAGGGAGATTGGCCTTACGGTAGAACCAATCATTACTTTTTTGATTTGAACCGCGACTTCTTCTATTTAACTCAACCTGAAACGCAAGGTCGAGTAAAGCTAATCAATCGTTGGCGTCCACAATTAATGATCGACGGGCATGAAATGGGCGCACAGGATACCTATCTAATGGGCCCGCCAAGACAACCTTTAAATACTAATATTAGCGCTAGCTTGCAAGAATGGGCGAAGGTATTTGCCCGTGATCAAGGCGCAGCGTTTGATCAGCGGAGCTGGCGTTACTATACCGGTGAATGGTTTGAAAACTGGTATCCAGGCTATTCAAATTACGCAGAATACCGCGGTAGCATGCATATCTTATACGAACAGTCGCGAATGGCTGAGGATGGGGTAAAGCGACCAGAAGGTACGGTGCAAACCTACATGGAGTCAGTACACCATCAATTTGTGAGTACGATCGTGAATTTACAAACCCTCGCGCAGCATTCAGACGCTATGTATGCAGACTACTGGCAGGCACGCAAAGAGAATGTTGCCAAGAAGGGTCCATACGCTAACAAGACTTACATTATCCAAGCGACTGACAACCAGAGTCGGTTAAGCGCATTTGTTGACAAGTTACAGGCGCAAGATATCGAAGTATACGTGGCAACGAAATTGTTTACGGCAGAAGATGCTGTTGATCAGCTCGGTCAGGTCAATGACGTCGAGATCCAAAAGGGCAGCCTGATCATTCGCAATCGTCAGCCTGAAGCTCGCTTATTGGCTGCGATCATGGAGTTTGACGCGCAAGTAAGTGCGGAAGTATTGCGCGAGGAGCGGCAAAAATTGCTGCGCAGTGGTCAGTCGATCATGTATGACACCACTGCCTGGAATTTAAGCATGATGTATGGGCTTGAGGCATATGAGGTGCCTGAGCATATTGATGGCAATATTGTGCAATATACTGCGCCGGGCATTACCCATAGTCTCGCTGATAATGCTATCGCTTGGTCAGTCAATGGCGCCGATGATAACGCCCTGGGTTTTGCTGCGCAGTTGATGGAGCAGGGAATTCAGGTTCGCGTTGCTGATAAACAAACAACGTTTAATCAACGCAGTATTGCGCGTGGCTCGGTGTTTGTAACGCGTATGGATAATTTAACCCAAACCGATCTCGAAGCTACATTACTCTCTATGGCAGATAAGTTTTCCTTGGGGTTAAGCGCGCATACCAGCGGTTTTGGCGAGGGTGATTTGCCTGACTGGGGAGGTCGCCACTTTAAACTGTTGCAGCAGCCGAGAATTGGTTTACTAAGCCACGGTAATGTGAGCAGCTATGATGTAGGTGCTACTTGGTGGGGAATAGACAGCTACTTAGGCCTGAGTCATAGTCAGGTTAACATTAATATGCTCACGCGCATCGATTTGCGCCGTTATAACGTTTTGATCCTGCCGGTCACGTTTGGCAAATTGGAAGACAGTCATATTAGTGCTTTGAATGAGTGGATTAAACAAGGCGGTACACTGATTGCGCATGGCGCAAGTGCAGGAAAATTAGCTAAGAATGAGGGGGCTAGTCGGGTACGTCAGATCCACGAAACCTTTGATAAAGCCAGTGAGTACAATATTGCTTTGCAACGGGAGTGGTTAGCCAGTTACGGCGATATCGATCTATCAGCCACACAATCACATACGTTACCTGCGGATGTCAGCTATCCGTGGACGGGAGCAGAAAAATCCCCTAGCAAAGACTTACTCAAACAGCATGATGATTGGCAGAAGCTCTTTATGCCTCGCGGCGCAATGGTCGCCGGACGCACTGACCAAGAGCATTGGCTAACCTTTGGTGTCAACTCGGTATTGCCTTTGCTGTACGGCAGACAACCTGTTCTTATGGCCGCTGATGGCGTCGACAGCGTGGTGCGGGTCGGAGTTTACGTTGATGCTAAGACTAGCGAAGAGTCGCTTACCAGCTGGTATACCCAACCGAATGATACAACAACGGTTGTACGCATGAGCGGTTTGCTATGGCCCGAAGCAGCGCAGCGTATTGCACACTCGGCCTATGTTACGCGTGAGAAAGCGGGTAAAGGGCAGGTTATTTTGTTTTCAGGACAACCTAATTTCCGCGGTGCAACGCGCGGCGTGAATCGTATCTTATTGAATGCTATCGTTTTTGGTCCGGGATTTGGAACAAGCCCTTACGTTGAATTATAACGTTTAATTTTGGGAGACTTATCCTGATACAGAATTAAATAGCTATTTTTATATGTTTTGTTGTCGACAGAAGGGCCTGAAAAAGGCCCTTTTTTTATGCAAAAAGCATTATTTTCACGCTTTATTAAAAATAGTTTTGTCGTGATGATCGCCCGCATTACGACAGGTTGAGTCATTTCTATACTTAAAATATATTCATATAAAACAGTAACCTAAGTTTATTTTCAGGAGGGTTTTTAGCGCCAAATTTAGTTGGTTAAAATTTAACCGGTATTAAAAAGTATACCTATGTATAAGCCTGTTTATTTTGTGAACAGTAGGCTTAGTGTTTAATGCGCTCGTTTTCAAACATTACCAAACAATTTAGAGGAAAATATCATGTTGAAAAGTGTAATTTCTGTAGCAATAGTAGCAGCATCTTTAGGTTTCACTAACACTGCATCTGCAAGCGTTGAAAATGAGTTACAAAACATCTGCACAATTGTACAAGCGGATGACAAAGGCCAGCTACGCAAGAAAATGTCTAGCGTTGAAAAGAACTTCAGCTTGAAGCTGCAAGATTACTACAACGGTATCTCATGTGGTGGTAACAGCTTGATCCGCACTGCGTTTTTATCAGGTGCAGTAGAATCAGGTTCGCTACTTGTGAAAAAAATGCCGAAGAGCCAATTGAATGCACCAGAGGCTGATGGTTTAACCTTGCGCGCTTGGGTGTCAGAAAATGGTCTTATGGACTCTCCTATCGCTAGCGTACTAAACGAGCGTATCTAAGCTGATAGTCGCAACATAATCTGTAATAAGAGCCCGCTTTATGCGGGCTTTTTTATTACGGTTTCCGGAAGGTTAAATTTGGTAGTGCAGAGAATAAAAGTGTTGCCCTTCGCGGATATCAATTTCCATGTAACCGGAAATACCGGTTAACTCCCCAGTACCTGAATCAGCAATAATGGTTATCGACAAGTGTTGTTCACCGGCAGCCATCGAACCTGAGTGCTGCATTACAAAAGTACCTTTTTGCCCATTTAGCTCACCATCAATGGTTTCTATTGCAACATATCCGGCAGAACCTTCGACGTGTGTGCGGTGGCTTAACATTTGGCCAGTCCCGCTGGCAGAGAAGTCGCCGGTATAACTCTTATCGATAAGCAATCGACCTGCATTATTGGTTAGATCTTTTTGTGGTTGAAGCTGGACGTTGAATTGTCCTTTCGCTGTTTGCATAGGTGAGCCTTTTTCGTAAGTGGCGGCGTCGATATTTTGCGTTAATCCAAATAATCCAATAATTAACAGGGTCGCCAAACATTTCGCTAGAGAACGTCGCATTTATTGCACCGGTTTCAAATTGATAAAACAACTGTATAAATAAACAGCTTTATTTGCAATATTTTTGTTTGACCTTAGAGTATGCTCTAAGGTCTATAATCAACTAGCAAACTAGTAGCGTTATAATATTTATAGATAGGCCGCTGGTTTGGAATAAACAGTGATTGATATTGAGCAGATTATGAAGATCAGTGAATTGGCAGCAAAGAGTGGATTAACCGCTCACACATTGCGGTATTATGACAAGCGCGCCTTGTTACAGCCGCGAAAATCGAGCGAAAACAACTATCGCGATTACACCGAGGACGACCTTGCGACGGCATTATTTATTCGTCGTTGCAAAGAGAGTGGCTTTAGTTTGGAAGACACCGCAGATCTACTGACCATTAAAGATGCGAAAGACAGTCATGTGTGTGCAGAAGCAAAAGCCATTACATTAGCCAAATTGACTGAACTTGAAGAGAAGATTGCGCAATTACAGCGTATGGCAAATACCTTAAACACCCTGGCAAATAAGTGCTGTGGAGGTGCGGAAAGCGCAGAATTTTGTTCTATTATCCGTCAATTAGAGGCAACCCCTGGATCTGGAGACGCGCATGCTTGTCGTTGAGAATTTTATTGCACTATTTATCGAAACAGCGCCCTATTTACTCTTAGGAATGTTGCTGGCCGGGGTTATTCACCACTCTATACCACGTCAATGGATTGATAAAACCCTGGGTAAACGCAGTTCAGTGTTGACTGCTGCGGTTATCGGCGCTCCTTTACCTTTGTGCTCATGCTCAGTGATCCCCGTTGCGATGGGGATCCGCCGCAGCGGTGCCAGCAAGGCAAGTACGGCGAGCTTTTTAGTTGCAACCCCCGAGACAGGTGTTGATTCAATCGGTATAACATACGCACTAATGGGGCCTGTAATGGCAATTGCGCGGCCTATTGCTGCGATCAGTTCTGCGGTCGTTACCGGTATCGCTATCGCAATTTGGGGGCGAGAGTCCACGATTGAGGTAGAACAGCCAGCGACCAAGTCCTGCTGTCATAAGTCCGCGGCACCTAATCCGCAACAAACCTCATTGTGGAATAAAAGCAAAGCTATTTTGCATTACGGCTTTGATAAATTGCTAGCGGATTTCATGAAATGGTTGCTTATCGGTCTCTTTTTTGCCGCCCTCATCGTTACCTATGTGCCGGCTAACTGGATGGCAGAGTACGGGTCAGGCCCTATGGCAATGCTGTTGATGGTCATGGTTTCGATCCCAATGTACATCTGTGCGACTGCATCAACGCCTATTGCTGTAGGACTGATGATGGCGGGTGTATCGCCGGGAGCTGCTTTGGTGTTTATGCTCACCGGACCGGCGACAAACATTGCAACATTGATGGTAATTAAACAGGAATTGGGCAAGCGTGAGTTGCTGGTGTATTTAGTGGCGCTGATTAGCAGTGCTTTAATTGCTGGCTGGGCGCTGGATGGGGTTATTGCGCAGTTCGATTTGAGTATTAACCTGGCCCATGGCGTACACTCAGACATGCAGTCTTTAATTTATTCATTAAGCGCTATTGTGCTTGCAGTATTAATGATTTGGCAGATCATCAAGCGCTTTATACCGAGTCAAAAAGCGCACGAGGCGCATAATCACTAATTCAGCTGGCTTCTGCGTAGGCGGCAATGATTAACTGCAATAAATCATCATCGACCTGCGCAAGTTCAGTTATTTGCACTCGGTGAGAACACATAGTGCCAAAGGGGCCGGATGATTCAAGCCGACCCTCACAAGCTCTGTCGTTGAACTTCAAGCCCAGATCGATACGCGTTTTTGTACTGGGTTGAATGAGTGCGAACTGGCGTTTGCGTTTACACGAAACAGATTTGTTCTTGGGGACGATCTCCACATCACTGCCGATTGTTTGAATTTGCGTTATCAATGCAGTGTAAATCGGTTTGAGATTCTCTTTACCTTTATATTGCGAATTAACCAATTCTTCTGGGTCTTTGCTGGCCGCATCACTTTCGCGAAATTTATGGGCAATAAAATTGGCATAGCCATGGCTGATCCCACATTCGCCTTTTAGAAAGGCCATGATCTCTCCATGCTTGCTAAAGTTTTTAGGTGCTAGTGTTGTTTTCCATTGCGCTAGTGTTTTACCGGTTTTTTCGAGTAAATTCTCTTCCATCTGGTGTCTCAGGTTAACTCGCCTGTCATCAGTGTAGCTTACTCAGGGCAATAGTTTTATTCTACCCCAATAAAAAACCCACGCATTTTGAAATGCGTGGGTTTGTCTAAAGCTAGAGCGCGAGGCTGGCTTACATCATGCCGCCCATGCCGCCCATTCCGCCCATGCCACCCATATCTGGCATTGGCGCTTCTTCCTTCGGTACTTCAGTAACCATTGCTTCAGTTGTGATCATCAAGCTCGCGATTGATGCTGCAAACTGGAGCGCAGAACGAGTCACTTTAGTTGGGTCCAAGATGCCCATTTCGATCATATCACCGTAGGTATCGTTACCAGCATTGTAACCGTAGTTACCTTCACCGTTTTTAACGCTGTTGGTTACTACAGAAGCTTCAGCACCAGCGTTTGAAGCGATTTGACGCAATGGCGCTTCCATTGCACGTAGTGCTAATTTGATACCGTGAGTTTGATCTTCATTATCACCTTGAAGTTCAGTGATTGCTGATGCTGCGCGTACTAGAGCAACACCACCACCGGCAACAACGCCTTCTTCTACCGCGGCACGCGTTGCATGCAAGGCATCTTCAACACGCGCTTTCTTCTCTTTCATTTCGACTTCAGTTGCTGCGCCAACTTTGATTACCGCAACACCGCCAGCAAGTTTCGCTAAACGCTCTTGAAGCTTCTCTTTGTCGTAGTCAGATGTTGACTCTTCGATTTGAGCACGAATTTGTGCGCAACGACCTTGGATCGCATCTTCTTCACCAGCACCGTCAACGACAGTCGTGTTGTCTTTGCTGATCACGACACGCTTGGCAGTACCCAGATCTTCAAGTTGAACTTTTTCAAGCTCTAAACCAATCTCTTCAGAGATAACCGTTCCGCCAGTCAAGATAGCGATATCTTGTAGCATGGCTTTACGACGGTCACCAAATCCTGGTGCTTTCACAGCTGCAACTTTTACGATGCCGCGCATGTTGTTAACCACTAGCGTTGCTAGAGCTTCACCTTCTACATCTTCAGCAATGATCATTAACGGCTTAGATGATTTTGCTACCGCTTCAAGAGTCGGTAACAATTCACGGATGTTGGAGATTTTCTTGTCTACCAACAGGATGTATGGGCTGTCTAGTTCAACAACGCCGTTTTCTTGGTTGTTGATGAAATAAGGTGACAAATAACCGCGGTCAAATTGCATACCTTCAACAACGTCTAACTCGTTTTGCAGGGCTTGGCCTTCTTCAACGGTAATAACACCTTCTTTGCCCACTTTGTCCATCGCTTCAGCAATGATTTCACCGACTTCTGAGTCAGAGTTTGCTGAAATAGTACCAACCTGCGCAATGGCTTTGCTGTCGGCACAAGGAACAGAGTTTGCTTTCAATTGCTCAACCGCTGCAGTGACCGCTTTATCGATACCGCGCTTCAGATCCATTGGGTTCATGCCCGCTGCAACTGACTTCAGACCTTCAGTTACGATAGCTTGCGCTAGAACTGTTGCAGTGGTTGTTCCGTCACCCGCTTCGTCGTTGGCTTTCGATGCAACTTCTTTAACCATCTGTGCGCCCATATTCTCGAACTTATCTTCTAGTTCGATTTCCTTCGCCACAGATACACCGTCTTTAGTGATTGTTGGCGCACCGAATGATTTGTCTAGAACAACGTTACGGCCTTTTGGACCCAAAGTTACTTTTACTGCGTTGGCTAGAATGTTTACACCTGCCAACATCTTCGTGCGGGCGTCGTTACCAAAACGGACTTCTTTTGCTGCCATTTTTTTCTTCCTCTAAATTCTGTGTGGGTTAAAAGTCTTACTCAACGATAGCTAGGATGTCGCTTTCGCTCATGATGAGAACTTCCTCACCATCTAACTTCTCGGTTTTCACACCGTAACCGTCATTGAAAATAACGGTGTCGCCAACTTTAACGTCAAGCGCTTTAACATCGCCATTTTCAAGTACGCGACCATTTCCCACAGCGATGATTTTGCCACGAGTTGACTTTTCTGCCGCAGAACCGGTTAATACGATGCCGCCCGCAGACTTACTTTCTTGGTCTTCGCGCTGAACGATAACGCGGTCATGTAAAGGACGAATTGCCATTTTCAAATCTCCTGAAAATTCCAAATTTACTGGGTTTTTATCTAACGTCCGTTTTAACGGACTGACTAAAAGTTTTTTCTGCGGGGTTAAATGGGTATGCCCCTGATAAACTCAAGGGCTTTCGATGAAAAATTTTAAAAATTTTTACTCTTGGTAGTCGACAAGACTTGTTTAGGGTTTTTCAGAGTTGTCGATTTGCTGATTCGGGTCGGTCTTACGTTCTTGGTATTCACCTTCGATAATATCGCTTTGCTCGGCATTGGAGCGGCGGGTATAGCCATCCTGACCGGATGAATGAAATCCGGTTTGGGTGAATACATGGGTGTGTACCCGCTGACTGTTTGCCATTCTGTGTAATAAGGCTCGCGCAAATAATTTACGGGTCGGAGGTAAGGTAAAAAGCAGTCCGATTATGTCGGTGACAAAACCGGGGGTGACAAGCAACACACCAGCAATCACAAGTAACAAACCCTGTGCAAGTTCGTCGCCGGGCAAGGTCCCCTGTTGCATTTTAGTTTGTGCTTGTTGCAGCGTTGAAAGACCCTCACGCTTCACCAAATACGCGCCAACAAAAGCGGTGACAATAACAATGGCGACCGTATTCCAACCACCAATTACCTCACCGACTTGGATTAACAAGGCGATTTCGACAATTGGCATAATCGCAAACAATAAAAATAAGATGCCCAAAAATAATATCCTCTGCTGTGCTTACCCTATTGCAATTGGGCTGTTCGGATTGAAATCAAGCCTGCAATGGAGGTAGTTAGTGTAAGAAAATATGAGTCAAAACGCGATGCTAGCGTACAGCGAACGCAAAATATTTACGCGTGGTCGATCAACAATTCCGACACTTACGTATGTAACTTACCATAGTCGTTGACATAGGGACTTGTTACTATGCCGACAATTTTGAAATGCTTTGAGCAATTATCAGGTCAATGCTATGAACTCATCGAACAAGTTGGCGTTGGTACTGTGCACAGTGCCAAATAGGGCTACCGGAATTGACCTTGCTCGTGCGTTGGTCGCGGCAAAGCTAGCGGCGTGTGTCAATGTTATTGAGGGACTTACATCGGTTTATCAATGGCAAGCAGATGTAGTTGAAGAACAAGAATATCAATTACTGATAAAAACCTTGCCGGACCAACTTGAGGCTGCATATAAGCTGGTGGTAAGCATGCATCCCTATGATTTACCAGAATGGGTTGTACTGGATGCTCACGCGAGCAAAGATTATTTGAATTGGATGAAACAAGCGTTGTCATGAAGTATAGAAATATCATTTTATTGGTTATCACCTTGGCGTTGGCCTTTCCATGGGCATGTCAGGCACAGGGACTGAATGGTGGTGATCCACTGGCAGATATATTTGCTGAAGAACCACAGTTTCTTAAAGAAGAGCAAGCCTTTCAGTTTGACTTCAGCCAGCGCGGCAATGAATTGCTGGTTACTTTCGATATTGCCGACGGTTATTACCTCTATAAGAAGCAATTTAAAACGGTCACTAAAGATGTCACTTTAGGGCAACCCACGTTTCCAGTCGGGACTGAAATTGAAGACGAGTTTTTTGGTGTATCTGAGGTCTTTTTCAACCAGCTATCGTTAACGTTTCCTATCGAGGAAGCCAAGCAAGACGGCTCGGTAAAACTGCGGTATCAAGGTTGCGCTGAGGCTGGATTATGTTACCCACCGACTACACGGGTGATTTATTTAGATGCAGTAGGCAGTGACAATACAGATAGTGAATTAACCGCTAACGCTATCGAAGAAAGCGATGGAACCGGTGAATCTGGTGTTTCTCAACAGTTTGACTTAGCTGAACGCCTAGCGTCTGACGAAGGTTTGCTGATTACTCTGTTGCTATTTTTGGCGTTAGGCATCGGTTTAGCGTTTACGCCTTGTGTATTCCCGATGTACCCGATTTTATCCGGTATTGTCATTGGACAGGGTAAACAAATCAAAACCTCAAAAGCCTTCACCCTGTCATTTGTATATGTGCAGGGTATGGCGATCACATACTCTTTACTGGGGTTGATTGTCGCTTCTGCCGGCGTTAAGTTCCAGGCCGCACTGCAACATCCAGCAATATTGATTGTACTGATCGTCATCTTTGTATTGTTGGCGCTGGTGATGTTTGGTGCCTACGAATTACAACTGCCCAGTCGTTGGCAAGAAAAGCTCAATAATCTAAGTAACCAGCAGAAAGGTGGTAGTTGGATTGGGGTATTTTTTATGGGCATGATTTCGGGCTTGGTCGCATCACCCTGCACCACAGCACCATTAACCGGGATCTTGTTATTTATCGCTCAATCCGGTGATTTAACCTTAGGTTTTATTTCTTTGTATGCGCTGAGTATTGGTATGGGTATACCGCTTATTCTGTTTGGCATGACCGGGGGTAAGTTGTTGCCTAAAGCGGGCAATTGGATGAACGTGGTTAAGGTCACTTTTGGCTTTATGATGTTAGCGGTTGCGATATTGTTTATTGAGCGCTTATGGATCAGCATGTGGACAGATGTAATGTATGCCGTTCTGGGTTTTGCCACATTTAGCTATTTCTACGTGATGAATCAAGAAACGTCACTTAGCTTTGCCAAAGGCGTACGTTCCTTTGTCATTTTTGCAGGCCTTATTGCGTCAGCGTTCTATGGCTACAATACGCTGCAATTCAACCAAGGGGGGCAACACTCAACAGGTGAAACAGTAAAGGTTGAGTCAACGCATCCGGAGTTTGTGGTAGTTAGAGATTTAGCCGATTTTGAAGCTAAATTGGGCCGTGCAGTGGGTGACGGTAAAAGTGTAATGCTCGATTTGTATGCTGATTGGTGTGTTGCATGTAAAGAATTTGAAAAGTACACCTTTCCCGACCCGGCTGTGGTTGACGCACTGAGCGAAACCGTTTGGATGCAAATTGATTTGACGGATAACACACCGTCGAACCTTGAGTTCCAAGAAACCTTTGCTGTGCTCGGCTTACCCACCATCTTATTTTTTGATAAAACTGGGCGGGAGTTGAGCAAGGCGCGAGTCACCGGCTTTATGCGTGCGGAACCTTTTGTTGCACATGTTCGTCGCAACCTTCCTAAGTAGCGCTACTCGGCCTGTCGCTGCAACGCGATTGCAGCGACACTCATTGTTGCTCGCCCTGTTTTATTGGTTATTCTCAAGCGCTAGTCTGGCAGCTGACTGTTTTGATGGTTGGTTCTGTGTTGACCGAGAAAGTCGTTCGGGCCGGTTGCAACTGTATAATCAAACCCAGTATCCCGTGGTCGTTACCATCAATGCATCTTGGCGCACCAGCAACGGCGTACAAGAGCTAGAAAAAACCGTCAATTTGTTATCTACAAAGCCAGTTACCATAGTGCAATTTGAGTCAGGTGATGCAAAATCTCTGGCTCGATTGCGATACTCAGTGCAATGGGCTGGTGGTCGCCTAAACGCCAAGCATGACCCAAATACAGTTTATTATTACCCCTTTGCCGCGAAACAAGCATTTACTAAAGTGCAAGGCTTTGGTGGGGCATTTAGTCATACCGGAGCATCGCGTTATGCGGTTGACTTTGCTGTTCCGGTAGGCACACCCATCCATGCAGCAAGGGACGGTATTGTTATTGATACTGAAGCGTCGCACACCCGCGGTGGAAGCTCACGTCGCTATGCGCGTTATGCCAACTATATTGTTATTTTACATAATGATGGTACGACCGGTGAGTACCACCATCTGCAGCATCGTGGGGTAGAAGTAAACCGCGGCGATCGCGTTTCTGCAGGTCAGTTGATTGGTTATTCCGGTAACACAGGCTTTTCGTCATTGCCACATTTGCATTTTGCAGTCTATCGGCCGTTATCTCACGGCAATTATGAATCCCTTCCTTTTCGATTTATTGACGACCAACCTCGCTAAAATGTCGGCAAAAAAGCAAGATAAACCTCATTAGACCAGTATTTTGCTGAGATCTTGCAGGTTTTGTCTATAATTCCTGTCTGAGTGTAAATTGAGTCAAATAACAGGTTAAATATTCAGCAATCTGTTAAATGACGGAGTTAATGTGTTAGTTTAGCTGCACGTTCATTGCAAATGGCTGCGAAATTTTGAAGTTACTGTTACTTAATGGCCCCAACTTAAACATGTTGGGTACCCGTGAACCAGAAAAATACGGTTCAGAAAGTCTACAAAACATCGTTACGCGTCTGACTAAAGAAGCCGACGCGTTAGGTATTCAGATGGCACACGTGCAATCCAATGCTGAGCACGAACTGATTGATGCAATACATGCTGCTGCAGGCGAGTATCAAGGGATTTTAATTAATCCAGCGGCATTTACGCATACCAGTGTCGCACTGCGAGATGCACTGCTGAGCGTTGCTCTGCCTTTTGTTGAGGTGCATTTATCCAATGTACATGCGCGTGAGCCATTTCGTCAGCACTCATATTTATCTGATATTGCCATAGGTGTTATCTGTGGCTTCGGTGCAAACAGCTATAGCCTGGGACTGAATGCACTTGTAACTTACTTAAAACAACAATCTTAAAAGACAGAGACAAATTATGGACATTAGAAAGATCAAGAAACTCATAGAGTTAGTGGAAGAGTCGGGAATTGCAGAGCTTGAGATCACTGAAGGTGAAGAGTCGGTGCGTATCCATCGCGGCTCTAGCCAAGCGGTTATGCAGCAACCCATGCAATATGCTGCACCCGTAGCAGCACCTGCGGCTCCTGCTGCACCAGCCGCACCTGCAGCTGCTCCAGTGGCTGAAATTAGCGGTCACGTGGTTAAGTCACCTATGGTCGGTACTTTCTATCGTGCGTCATCACCAGAAGCGAAACCTTTTGTTGAGGTTGGCCAAACAGTCAATGTTGGTGACACATTGTGTATCGTTGAGGCGATGAAAATGATGAACCAAATCGAAGCCGACAAAGCCGGAGTTGTGCGTGAGATTTTGGTAGAAAACCAAGACGCTGTTGAATTCGACCAACCGATGTTCATTATTGAATAAGCGAGTATCCCACTATGCTTGATAAAGTATTGATAGCAAACCGTGGAGAGATCGCTTTACGGATCTTACGCGCTTGCAAAGAACTTGGGATTAAGACTGTCGCAGTGCATTCCACTGCTGACCAGAATCTCAAGCACGTGCTGTTGGCCGACGAGTCCATATGTATTGGTAAGCCATCAGCCACTGAAAGTTATTTGAACATTCCTCGGATCATTGCGGCCGCAGAAGTAACTAACTCCATTGCTATTCATCCGGGTTATGGATTTCTAGCCGAAAATGCCGATTTTGCAGAGGCGGTCGAACGTTCTGGCTTTATTTTTGTTGGGCCAACCGCGGATACCATCAATCTTATGGGCGATAAAGTCTCTGCCATCAGTGCGATGAAGAAAGCGGGGGTGCCTTGTGTGCCTGGCTCCGATGGACCATTGACCAACGATACTGAAAAGAACAAAAGTATTGCCAAGCGTATTGGCTATCCAATAATCGTTAAAGCCGCGGGTGGCGGTGGTGGTCGTGGTATGCGTGTGGTGCGCAGCGAGGCTGAATTGATCAATGCCATCAGCACCACACAGGCGGAAGCCGGTGCCGCGTTTGGCAACAGCATGGTTTACATGGAGAAGTTTCTTGAGAATCCACGCCATGTTGAGATCCAAGTATTGGCCGACGGTCAGGGCAATGCCATCCACTTAGCGGAACGTGATTGCTCTATGCAGCGACGCCATCAGAAGGTTGTAGAAGAAGCGCCTGCACCTGGAATTTCTGAGCAAATGCGTAACAAGATAGGTGAACGCTGCCGCCGTGCGTGTATAGAAATTGGCTATCGTGGTGCTGGAACATTTGAGTTCTTGTACGAAAATGGCGAATTCTATTTCATCGAAATGAATACGCGTATTCAGGTTGAACATCCAGTGTCTGAAATGATCACTGGGGTTGATTTGATCAAAGAGCAATTGCGCATTGCAGCAGGTCAACCCTTGTCTATCGATCAGTCGCAAATCAAAGTGCGTGGACATGCTATCGAGTGCCGCATCAACGCTGAAGATCCAGATACATTCATTCCTAGCCCCGGCAATATCAATATGTTTCATTCGCCGGGCGGATTGGGCGTGCGCTGGGATTCGCATATCTATGCTGGCTATAGCGTTCCCCCTTACTATGATTCAATGATTGGTAAATTGATCACATACGGTGAAAGCCGTGATGAAGCCATCGCGCGCATGCGTCATGCGCTAGATGAGCTGGTGATCGAAGGGATTAAGACAAATATTCCGTTGCAACGTAAGATCATGGCTGACGAGAACTTCTCCGCTGGTGGTACGAACATCCACTATTTAGAAAAGAAGCTTGGTATGGCATAAGCTATAGCTGTTGAGCACGGTCGCTAATGCGAATGCTGGATTTTTAAGAAGGCCCCTCTACTAGAGGGGTTTCTTATTCTTGCTTGCGCAAACGTGTGCAAAAATCATTTATAAGTGAGTTTTGGTTCAGTTAGGTCGCAAGGTTTTGTATCAACTGGGTGTAAATGAATGTGAGCAAACTTAATTCGAGTCAGCTAATATTGACTAGCAGTGCTCAATGATGCTGGTTCTATTTTAATCAAGGAGTCTATATTTGTTGACCCGATTTGGTGTTCTTGCGGTTGGATTTGCGCTTTTCTATGGTACTTGGGTTGCGCCCGTAAACGCTAGTTTCAGTCAAAAACTGGATTTACAGAGTCGAGTCGATAAGCGCTCTGATCGAGCGGTGCGGTATCAATATCGTGCGCGTTATTACCCCCAATTTACTTTTGATAATAGCTGGAGTGCCCATGCCTTTGCGGTAACCGGTGATGACTTTGCTTCCAGCCATAACACCGTCGACGATGGTGCAGCAGATTATTTTTATTTGCGTCGCTTGTATCTGCGTCATCAGGCCAGCTACGGCAAGACCGAATTGGGCATTATTCCAACCTATAAAGGAAGAGTGTCGTCCTCCGGTCTATCCAAGGACGGCTGGATTGCTGGGGTACGTCATGTGCGACAACTGGACAATAGCAGCCAATTTGAAGTGGTTGTTGGACAACTCAATGAGTTAGATCCGGCGCGTGCGTTCAATGCTCCCGACAAGCTAGATTATGTTGAACTGGAATATTCAGCGCGCATGGACAAACGCAGTAGTTACGAATTTAGCTTAGAGCGAATGACGGAAGCAAACTTTATCCGTAGTGAGTTTCGTTACAAGTTCGCTCAAGAACATACCGTCTTTGCTGAATGGGTCAAACGCGCTGAAAACAGTCAATCTAAACTAGTGCTGGGGCTAGAAGGAAATATTGTACTTGGGCAACAGCCGATCGAATACTTTGCGCACTACAGTTACGTTAGCCCAGAGTTTGGTTTACGGGCGGAATTAACTGAAGATTTTCTTGGTGATGGTCACGGGATGTCAGCTGAACTCAGTGCTGATATTGGCGCTACAGATTTTGCTTGGTTTGTAAGGGTGGACTTAGTCGAGGGCAGGTCACGTTTGCTCGCAGGCATGAGCTGGTCATTTCGTTCATAAAAAAGGCCCACACAAGGTGGGCCAAACAGCAAGAACGCGTACACACTTCAACAGTGCGTTTAATTTTACGCATGATGATTGGCATTGGATCTAAAATTTTTCGGATTTTTATACGCCGAAAAGCGAGTGAGATATTTATTTTTAAATAATTAAGTAGTTGAGCTGACGTCTTACTCATCGAACTATTAGCGGAGTATTTATGTGGTGGATTAGCCGTATTTTGATAGCGACTGCAGGGATTTTTCATGTAGGTTTTTTTGCTCTTGAAAGCGTTTTCTTTATGTCTGAGTCGATATACAAGCTATTTGGCGCAGAAAGCTTAGAGCAAGCAAAAACGATGCAAAATTTTGCCTTCAACCAGGGGTTTTATAATTTATTTCTTGCCGTTGGAGTTTTAGGGGGTCTGCTGTTTGAAAGTAAATGGAAGGAAAACGTCGGATTGTCAATCGCTGTCTTTTCGAGCTTATCCATGATTGCAGCAGGACTCGTTTTATACTTCAGCACGGGGAAGATAGTGGGAGCAAGTGTTCAAGCTGGAATACCAATGCTTGGATTACTTTTTCTATATTTTAGTAGAAGTAAGTAAGGAAACCTCGCGGTGTTAGGCACATTTTAGTGGGCTCAAGGTGTGGCTAGTTGGATTAAACCCTTTCTCACGCAGCCAATTTAGTGCGTCTGCAGAGTATTCAAAATGTTGATACACGTCCGGATTTTTGCTGGTCGCCATTGCTGCTGACAGAACAAAGTCTTTGATCCCACTGGCGCGATACACCAACGCATCACAGGCCAATCGATTGCTTTTACACCAATTCTCAAGTTGAGCAATCAATTGAATACAATCTGGCGTGGCAAGGTCCCATTCATCCAGATAGGTGATATGACCCCATGGAGCGTTTATAAGGGGTGCGGCGATTGTCTTAAAATTTCTGCAGTAGGCTTGGGTGGCAATGAAATCATACTGGCCTTTGACGACAGCCACGAGTACATCGTTTTCACGCCACAGGTGATAATGCTTTGTTTTAATCTCGTCCATCGCAATTGCGCCTCATTACTGGTTATCTATAAACTTAGTCAAACCGCAGGAACTTGCAAAATCATCGGCCTACTTTTGCGATAAATGGAAAAAGAACAGAGTTATCTGATCCGGGCACGTGGCATTTAACGTATCGTTTGAGGTTAGTCACAATCGGTAAACGTTTATGTTTGGTTTCTTAAGAACAAATCCCACCAAAAAACTACGCAAGCAGTACGATAGAAAGCTAGAGCAAGCCATGTTAGCCCAACGCAACGGTGATATCAGAACGTACTCAAGGCTCACTGAAGAAGCGGAAACGCTGTGGCAAAGTATTCAAGCCATTGAGGCCAGTGATGGTGGTCGCTGAAGCAGATAAATCCCGGATCATCGAGATGGCTTGGGAAGATCGCACACCGTTTGAGGCCATAGAGCAGCTTTACGGAATGTCTGAGCCGCAAGTGATTAAGTTAATGCGCAGTGAGCTAAACTCCAAATCCTTTAAAAACTGGCGTGCGCGTGTGAGCGGGCGCAACACTAAACATTTGAAACTCCGGCCTGCAGGTATAGAACGTGGATACTGCCCCACTCAATACAAGATGGGACGCGGACGCTAACTCAACTGCGCTTGGTCGCGTAACTCATGAATAATAGCGAGCAATTCTGCAGCGGCTTCAGCATCAGACATGGCGCGGTGATGGCGCTGCATTTTAATCTCAAAATGCGAGGTTAAACTTGCCAGTGAGTAGGACTTTAATCCCGGGTGTACTTTGCGCATTTCAGCACAGGTGCAAAATTTAGGACGTCGGTAAGTCGCTCCTAGTCGCTCGTACTCCTGTCGAATAAAGCCATAATCAAAGTTGACATTATGTGCGACAAAAATACAGCCGTCGGTAAATGCTGCAAAATCTTCAGCAATTTCCGCAAATGCAGGTGCTTCAGCAACCATATCATCATCAATCCCGGTTAATGCAGTGATGTTAGTAGGAATACGTCGTTGTGGATTGATTAAGGATTGCCATGTTGCGACCGTCTCACCATTAATTCGCTTTACCGCGCCAATCTCGGTGATCCGATGCAAGCGAGACTGTCCTCCGGTAGTCTCAATGTCAACAACGACGTAGGGTTGCATTGGGTCTCGACACCACTCAACTTTGGTAATGCGAACCTCAAATCCACATTCACTCAAACGATTAATGGATACCAGTTGATTCCGTCGTAAACTATCGCCAGGGGCTTTGACCTCTTCAAAACGCAGTTGTTCATCGGTTATGACCATAAGGTCAGGAAAACCATCTTTGAGGCTTGAATAATCTTTAGCCATGGACCGCAATAACGAGAGATATTGCGCCGGTTTAGCGTGCTCCAGCAAAAGTTTTAATGGCTCTAGCAAGCGTGCGTGCCATTGAAACAACGAATTGACTTTGCCGTAATTGCGCGCGCTGGTAGCTACTAGGTGCTGGTGAAATGTTGCAGGCTCTTGCCAGTCGTTTAGGAGTTTTTCGATTTTTTCTGCGTGGTCTTGGTACAACCGGTTTTCAACCAGTACTTTAGGGCGAATATCAAACTCGTTGCTTAGGGACTGTGGGTCATCGGCATATATTATGTCCCAAAAACTCAAACCAAAAAGGGTCAACCACAAGCGGTTTTCCGTGCGCAGCGCGAGTTCTCCATGACGTTGATAATAATCAACGACTCCACGCTCTACATGACCCATATAGATCTCATCTATGGGTAATACTGAGGTTGTTTGCTGTAACAGGTCGGTTAAACGACTGGTGCGCTTTTGCTTAAATTTAAGCGCCAGAAAGTCTTTAGCAAACACCAGTAATTCATCACTCGGTGGGTCATTAAGCATTTGCTCCAGCTGTTGTTGCACTTGAGCTTTGTCACCGTCTTTATAGGTTTCGCGGATCCATTTCTCTTGCGCGGTATCGAGTTGCGAGGCGCGTAACAAATTCATTGCATAAGGTCTGTCAGTTGCAAGGAACGCTTTGCCCAACAACCAAAGTACCTCGTCTCTATAGCGCTGGGCCAAGTGACCAAAGGCTTCAGGTAATGCCGCTAATTCGATGCGTAGTGCCATAGATGAAATACTATTTTTCACTTCGTCACGCAACTGTGCATAGTAAAAGGCCGATTGTGCTTCAGCATGATTAGCAAAATGTGATTGCGTGTTGCGGCTATCTTTGCGGGTGCGCATGATGCCAAGGTCACGCATTGAAAATTGCGTCATAGTCCCATGAGTGTGGCCAAAAAATAGAAACATGAAGTAAGCCAACGTGACATCAAAATTACGCAACCAATAGCGTTTTGTTATATTCGATTGGGTTGCACGTTGCGGCGATAGTTGCTGCTCTGCTAACTCAAGTAGTTGTTGTTTGGAGTAAGCAGAAGGGCATCGGATCCCTTGTTCACGAAGCATCCCGACCAAGTCTGCTTTGGTTAAAAGCGGTAAAATCGAGCTGATGTCACTCGCTTCGATGCTGCGCAGCCAGTTCAGCTCGGCTACATGGCTTATGGCTTCATCGTTGTTTGCTATTTCAGGATAGTACAAACTATCGCGCGTAATCAGCGGGTGTTTACGATTTGCTAAACGTGCGACCACACATTGGCTGTTATTGGGCAGGTCGTCAAAGTAAGCTAACCACTGCTCTTGTTCAGGGGCGAGCAGATGTTTGCATGGTCCTGCAATGTAGGCTAAACACTCCTTAAAGTTATCTAAGTAGTAAAAAGTCGGTAGCTGCTTCACATTATCCCATTCGCAATAATACCATTCACAATATAACTGTATTTATATACAGCTTTAGTGTGAATGTAAATGCTACTGTATCACCGAGGCGTTTTGACGCGTTGTTTACTGAGCCATGAAAAATGCGCAGCTAATTGGCTATCCGCTTTTATGTCAGCCAGCGTATTGAATCGCTTGGCCAACTCCATTTCTGAGTGAAAACGGTGCAACGCCTTATGGCAAGGCTCGCAAATCATAATGCCGTTATTCAATTCGTGCTTAGTATAGTTTTTCTTAAAAAAGCTACGACGATGCATCTTCCGCGGTATCAAGTGATGGAATGTTAAGTGCATGGCGCGTAAACACAATGGGCACTGGCCATGTTTTGGGGTTCGGCTGTTTTGCGTAGTAAGACAATCCATTTACGTTGTAAACCCGTAATGATTTATAAGTTTAATTTGAGCACCTCGCTAGAAATGGGTATTGGCGCTAATAGCTTATACTTTTTGCTATAAAAACAGGATCGTCATTGCTTATGAGTTTAACTGACGCGGCACAGTTTGAGTGCCCTTATTGTATGGCTTACAACGATTTAGAAATAGATCAACAGAACGATATTGGTCAGCAACAAGTGGTTGATTGTCAGATTTGTTGCCAGCCGATTGAACTAATGCTCAACCCGACTGAATTTGGGATTGAAATCATAGCGAAACGTGACGATGAGTGAATATCGAGTCAATGCCAGTGACATTGCACAGATGGAACAGCGGTATCGCGCAGAGTTTATCAACAGCTTGTCTGGCTTCAAAAGTGCTAATTTAGTTGCCACGCGAAGTAAACAGGGAATAGATAATTTAGCGATTGTAAGCAGTGTTGTACATATTGGTGCAAACCCGCCTTTGTTAGGCATGATAATGCGGCCTCATACTGTGCAACGCGATACCTTACAGAATATTAAAGAGACCGGCGTTTACACGCTTAATTCCGTGACCGAGAATATGCTAAAGCGGGCGCATCAAACATCCGCACGCTACGCTTATCAAACCAGTGAATTTGATGCAGTGGGATTTATGCGTCAGTCAACAACCGCGGTGGCTGCGAGTTATGTCGCTGAATCGCCACTAAAAATTAGCCTTGAAGTGCAAGACATTCAATACTTAGCGATTAATCAAACGGAGTTGGTGATTGGTCAAATTGTTGAGGTGGTTTTAGCTGATGATTGTATCGATAAAACTGGTTATTTAGATATTGAGCAATTAGGTAGTATCACCATTAGTGGGTTGGTTAGTTATCATAAAACTAAACGTCTGGGGGCGTTTGCGTACGCTAAACCTGACACGCCAATCCAGCCTTTAGAACTTATGCAGAGAGACTTAGAATGATCCCAAATCTTGATCAGTTATTGGTTGTGTGTGGCGTGGTTACTGTGGTGGTATTCGGTGTTGTGTATGTGATGGTTAATATCCTCGGCAGTAGTCAACAATCAGAATTGGATGAAGAGTAAGTGTTTGCGTTAGGGGGTGACATAGATCAATTCCCACTTAAGTTTTGATTGGCATTGAACCTGATTGAACATATCCTCGTATCACTTGTACAAAGGCTCACCGAATGGTGGGCCTTTGCCGTATTAGCAATGTGTAATTAAGAATGATTCGTGTTTTCAATCATTTGTAATAGTGAATTTTTTAATTGAAACGCTTAAGGAGCGCTCAATGAGTAAAGTAAATCGTCGCGATTTTTTAAAACTCTCTGGCTCGGGTTTGATTGGATTGACCTTAGGGGGTGTGTCTCTTCGCACACAGGCGCAGGAGCAATTGAGTCTTGATGACCCTACTGCCAAGGCTTTGCAATACACGCATGAATCGACCGTTGACGGTGCTAACTGTGAAAATTGTATGTATGTGCAGGGTGATGCAGGTGCAGAGTGGCGCCCATGTGCGATATTCCCTGGTAAGCAAGTGAATGCCAAGGGTTGGTGTTCTGCTTGGGTTAAGAAACCCGGTTAGTTTTTTATTGAAGGTGCACTTACATTCATAGCGTGCACCTTTTTTCTTGGTTTAATCAGTTTTTATCGCGGTTTCGTTTCTATCGGAAGCCAAACTGATTGTTCCTTCTGCCATCCATCACTGGATATTGCAGCAGGCATTAATTCAACTCTTATTTGTTGTTGCAGAGCTGCAGCTGCGTTTAACACAGCGACATCCTCCCATTGACCGCTTATTATGCTGATGCCCAGCGGCAAATGCTTGTACACACCCATCGGAATACTAACATGAGGATAGCCCGCTATTGCTGCTGCCCAGCCAAAACCTAACCAGCCCCATGGGCCATGATCACCATAAATGCCATCAATCATAAAGGCTGGGTTATTGCTGGGCGCAACTAGCAGAGAAACATTGTAGTCGGCGAGTAACTGGTCAATACCCTCGGCGCGAGTGGCTTGTTGAACCAAGTTGACGGCGTTTCTATAGTCTTGGCTCTCAAGCGAGGGGGCTTTGCTGGCTTTCTCAAAAATAGATTGATCAAACAGCATCAGTTCACGTTCAGAGGACGCATTAAACTCGATTAAGTCTGCTAACGAGCGTGGCTGTTCTTGATTGGGAGTGGACGATAGATATGCATTGAGACTGGGTTCAAATTCGCTGAGAAGAACTTGATATGAGGCATCCCAAAAATCTTCTGGGGGATTATATTCGGTAATATCTACTAACTCCGCACCCGCGGCTGACAGTGCCGTGAGCGCTGAATTAAACACGTCAATAATTACTGCATTACGCCCTTGTTCGGTGCGCATGACTCCAATCCGCACCCCTTTTAGCGAAGGACTCAGTGCTTGCTGGAGTTCTTCTACCAAGGTTTCAGTACCTTTGCTCAATTCATCTTGGCTATCTGGCCCCGCCATTATGGCTGCCAACAGCGCAGCATCATGCACTGATTTTGTCATAGGACCTGCGGTATCCTGACTCGGAGATATGGGCACTATGTGGGTCCGTGGTAATAGGCCAACCGTGGGCTTATAGCCAACAATCCCATTCATGCTCGCTGGGCAAATAATAGAACCATTAGTTTCAGTGCCAATTGCGACTGGTGCAAAGCCGGCGGCAACCGCCGCACCGGACCCTGAGGACGATCCGCAGGGAGAGCGCGAGAGATCGTGCGGGTTTCTGGTTTGTCCGCCAACACCGCTCCAGCCGCTAATGGAATCTTCCGAGCGGAAGTTAGCCCATTCCGATAAGTTGGTTTTGCCGAGAATTATTAAGCCCGCGGATTTGAGCCGCTGAATGATCGGTGCGTCGCGTTGAGTATCGTTGTTAATGAGTGCTAACGAACCTGCAGTAGTTGGTAAGTTCTTGGTGTCGATATTATCTTTCACTAAAATGGGAATACCATGCAACGGACTCAGTACTTGCCCTTGACTACGCAGTTCATCCAGTCGTTGTGCTTCCTTAAGTGCGTTAGGGTTAAGCGTTAAGACACTTTGAATGCGCGGACCATCCCAATCGAATCGCTCGATACGTTGGTTGTAATGTTGTACAAGCTCAACGCTGGTGACATTGCCCTGCTCCAGCTGCGTGACTAACTCAACGGCGTTGAGTTGCCACCACTGCGTATAACTACCCTTTGTTTGTGGCGTGTTCACACAACTACTCAAGGATAGCGCAAAACTCAATACTAGTAGGTATTTCATTGACTTACCTCGTTAATCAGGACGGTTGAGCAGGTCGATTAAGTTGAACTGCTGCAACAACTGAGAATAAGTACCGTCGGCCAACGCTAATGCTAGCTCTCGATTAAATGCGAAGCGGAGATCATCGTCAACGATTCCGGCAGCATAGAGGCTTTTGGGAAATAGGCGGTGAATTCGAACGGCTTTTTCGCGTAAGTCTGGTGTGACTGTTTGGCGGAAATGACGAAATATATTTTCATCCATGATGGCCACATCAACGCTACCGCGCAGTAATAATGAGACCTGATTTTGTTGGTCTGGTAATTCAAGATAGTCGGGGCGGTTTGATACAGCATTTGCATAGCGTTCGCCCAACACGGTTTTCGCGGTTTGAAAGGCAACGACAGAATGATAGCGCAAGGCATCAACCGTGGTTAAGACAATATCATTTGAGACCAGTGAAATAGCTACATTTTGATATGCTACGTAGGGTTTTGATAACCAGTCGGGGTTAATATCGTGATGAGTATTCATGGTTAACCCGATGTCGACTTGGCCATTCTTTAATAGGCTAGGCGTGCGACCGAATGGGATGTAGATCACCGTCATTTTGTGGTTAAGTTGGGAGAGTATATAGCGGGTCAATTCAAGCTCAAAACCACTGTCTGTATCGTGCACGACATAGGGCGGCTTATTCCACCCAATCGCAACGGTAACCTCCTTGGCTGACACTTGAGTGGCAAGAAAGCTTGTGGGCAGTATGACTAAACCAACCAATAATAACCATACATGACGGGTCATAGGATAAATGAGGCCTTGTCGCTGATGAGTAAAAGTCGCTATTAATTTGTTACTATACGCCAAACAACGAAAAAGAGAATCTTTATGGCTTGGTTGCAATTGATCATTGATACCCATCCAACCCGCGCGGATGCGATCAGTGAGTGGCTTAACTTTCACGATGCTCAAGCAGTTACCATGGTGGATGGCAAAGACACCCCAATGTATGAGCCCAAACCGGGTGAAGTGTTATTGTGGCCAGACACTCGAGTAATTGGATTATTTGCAAGTGATGCGGATATTCAGGCGCTGGCGGCAAAATTACAGCAATCGGGACTTTTAAATAGCGACGATAAGCTTAAAACAGAGCAACTTGAAGATAAGGATTGGGTGCGGGAATGGATGGACAGCTTTCATCCCATGCAGTTTGGTCAGCGTTTATGGATTTGCCCTAGTTGGCGTGAAATCCCTGAGCCAAGCGCCGTCAATGTGTTGCTCGATCCGGGGCTGGCATTTGGCACGGGTACGCATCCCACCACAGCACTGTGTTTAGAATGGCTAGATGGTATTGATGTGACGAATTGTCAGGTGGTGGATTTTGGTTGTGGCTCAGGCATATTAGGCGTCGCGGCGTTAAAGTTAGGGGCTGCTCATTGTATTGGCATAGATATCGACCCACAGGCATTGCTGGCCACTAAAGAAAATGCCAAACGCAATCAGGTTGACCGCCAATTTGATGTCTTTATGCCAGAGCAGCAACCGCAACTTGAAGCCGATGTTGTGGTTGCCAATATCCTGTCTGGTCCTCTATTAGAGTTACGTTCGATCATCACTGCTTATTGTCGCATCGGTGGGCAACTCGTATTATCGGGGATCCTCGCTGAACAAGTGGCTGAAATTGAAAAGCATTATGCAGAGAACTTCGATTTGGCGCCGTCGAAAGTCAGTGGCGAATGGGCAAGAGTTAGTGGTACACGACGTGTTTGAACTCAACAAACTTGGTCAGACCACCATTTGAATGTCAATACCCAAAGATAAAAAATTGTGCAAAAAATAGCCTTTTCATTTGCGTAAAAATCCGTAAAATGCGTCCCTCTTTGTAAGGCAGGTCATTTTTTGAACAATCCATTGCTGAAACAGCTTACTATTGGTCACTATCAACTCGACAATAATGTCTTGTTGGCGCCTATGGCGGGAGTTACAGATAGACCGTTTCGGCAAATGTGCAAAAAAATGGGTGCGGGTTTGGTTGTCTCCGAAATGCTATCGAGCAATCCAGATGTTTGGCGCACCACCAAATCTTTGAAGCGCATGGATCATACGGGTGAAGTGGGTATTCGCTCAGTTCAGATCGCCGGTTCGGAGCCAGCCTTAATGGCACAAGCTGCACAATTCAATGTTGAAAACGGTGCTCAAATCATCGATATAAACATGGGTTGCCCAGCTAAAAAGGTGAACAAAAAATTGGCTGGTTCTGCTTTATTACAAGACCCAGAGCTAGTTGAACGTATTGTTGATGCAGTGGTACAAGCCGTCGATGTTCCCGTTACATTAAAAATACGCACCGGTTGGAATCGCGACAATCGCAATGGCGTTGAAATTGCGCGCATTGCAGAAGATAAAGGGATTTGCTCTTTGGCCGTGCATGGGCGCACGCGCGAATGCATGTATAAAGGTCAGGCTGAATATGACACGATTGCAGCTATCAAGGCTGCGGTGACTATTCCTGTGATTGCTAATGGGGATATTACCAGTCCGGAAAAAGCGGCAGAAGTGATGCGTAAAACAGACGCCGACGGCGTTATGATTGGGCGCGGCGCGCAAGGAAATCCTTGGATTTTCAAGCAAATTATTGAGCATTTTCAAACCGGAAGAAAGGCTCAGTTGCCATCACTTGATGAGCAACACCAAGTACTGCGAGAGCACGTAATCAACGTGCAGCGATTTTATTCAGGGATCAGTGGCGTGCGCATCGCACGCAAGCATGTGGGATGGTATCTCGCAGAGCGTGACACTGATCGCAAGTTTCGCAGTTTTTTCAATGCGGTCGAAACGGACGTCGAACAATTGGAAGCAATCGATAATTTTTTCCAGCAGCTACGCGAATTAGACGTTTCAAGTGCTGCATAATTTAAAATTTTTACAACTGATTAGGTAGTATATGTTCGATCAAAATATAACTTCACCATTTACCACAACAGTAACGACACCTTCACAAACGTTAGCTGAGAAGCCTTTGCGTGATTCTGTGAAGCAGGCCGTTGCTAAGTATTTGAAGGAGTTAAACAACAACGATATTGATAACTTGTATGAGTTAGTGCTGGCAGAATTAGAAGCACCGTTGTTAGAGGAAGTTATGAAGTATACTCGTGGCAACCAAACTCGAGCTTCTGTATTAATGGGTATCAACCGCGGTACCCTGCGCAAGAAGCTAAAGCAGTACGGCATGAACTAAGTCGTATGCAACGAAAAAGCACCCTCGGGTGCTTTTTTTGTTTTGAATCTTTCCTCGTTCAAATTTTAGTGTAGAAGATATTCATCATGGCAAACCCAATTCAACGCGCTTTACTCAGTGTTTCCGACAAAACCGGCATTCTCGAATTTGCTCAGCAACTCCATAAGGCTGGCGTTCAGCTTTTATCCACCGGCGGTACCGCTAAATTACTCGCAGACAATAATCTACCCGTTATCGAGGTGTCGGAACACACCGGTCACCCAGAAATCATGGATGGTCGCGTTAAAACGCTACATCCTAAAATCCATGGCGGAATTTTAGCGCGTCGCGGTCAGGACGAAGCAGTTATGGCTGAAAATGGGATATTGCCCATTGATTTAGTTGTGGTGAATTTATACCCGTTTGCGCAGACAGTGGCAGATCCGAATTGTGCTTTAGAAGATGCGATTGAAAACATTGATATTGGTGGGCCAACCATGGTGCGTGCGGCGGCTAAAAACCACCGCGATGTTACCATTGTCGTTAATGCTGCTGACTATTCAGCCGTGCTTGCTGATATGCAACAAAACGCAGGAGCGGTGAGTGCTGCATTGCGCTTTGATTTAGCCGTTAAAGCCTTTGAACATACGGCAGAATACGACGGCATGATTGCCAATTATTTCGGTGCTCGCCTCGATCAGGACGAGCAACACGAGCATACTGAAGATTGTCACCACAGCGAATTCCCACGAACATTCAATATTCAGCTAAGCAAAAAGCAAGATTTACGCTACGGTGAAAACTCGCATCAGCAAGCTGCGTTTTATGTTGAGAATGCGGTGCAAGAAAATTCGGTGGCAACCGCACGTCAGTTGCAAGGTAAAGCACTCTCATTCAATAACATCGCAGATACCGATGCTGCTTTAGAGTGCGTTAAAGAGTTTGATGAGCCAGCGTGTGTCATCGTTAAACACGCCAACCCATGCGGTGTTGCTTTAGGTGAGTCAATATTAGCTGCCTATGAACGTGCTTACCAAACTGATCCAACATCGGCGTTTGGGGGCATTATTGCGTTTAATCGCACGCTCGATGCAGCTACCGCTGAAGCCATTATCTCGCGACAGTTTGTTGAGGTTATCATTGCACCAGAAATCGATGACGAAGCCTTAACCATCTGCAATGCGAAGCAGAATGTGCGCGTTTTAGCTTGTGGTGATTGGCACGGCCAGTTGACCGAAGGTTACGATTTTAAAAGGGTCAATGGTGGTTTACTCGTGCAGGAGCGTGATTTTGGCATGGTCGAGCAGGAAGACCTTGAGGTTGTCACTAAAGTACAGCCAACAGCTGAGCAGCTAAAGGACCTGATGTTTACCTGGAAAGTGGCTAAATACGTTAAATCGAACGCTATTGTTTACTGCAAAGACGGTATGACGATTGGTGTCGGCGCAGGCCAAATGAGCCGCGTTTATTCTGCCAAAATTGCCGGTATCAAAGCCGCGGATGAGAATTTACAAGTCGAAGGCTGTGTAATGGCGTCAGATGCATTTTTTCCATTCAGAGATGGTATTGATGCAGCCGCGGCAGCAGGTGTGAAAGCGGTTATTCAACCCGGTGGTTCAATGCGCGATGAAGAAGTTATTGCAGCCGCTGATGAGCACGGCATTGCGATGGTCTTTACCGGCATGCGTCATTTCCGTCATTAATTGCAGTGATAGGTAGGAACAAACAATGAAAGTATTAATCATCGGTAGTGGTGGGCGCGAGCACGCGTTAGCGTGGAAAGCGGCACAATCTAAAGGTGTTACTCAGGTATATGTTGCGCCCGGAAACGCTGGAACAGCACTCGAAGCGAATATTGAGAATATTGATATAGGCGTGGAAGATATTGACGGACTATTATCGTTTGCGCAAAACAATGCCATTGATTTAACCATTGTAGGACCAGAAGCCCCGCTTGTGATCGGTGTAGTTGACGCGTTTCGCGCCGCAGGTCTGAAAATCTTCGGCCCTACACAGGCCGCTGCCCAATTAGAGGGGTCGAAAGCCTTTACTAAGGACTTTTTGGCCCGTCACAATATTCCCACTGCTTTTTATGCCGTATTTACCGAGGTAGAGCCTGCCTTAGCGTATGTAAAAGAAAACGGTGCACCGATAGTTGTAAAGGCCGATGGCCTCGCCGCTGGTAAAGGCGTTATCGTTGCAATGACAGAAGCTGAAGCTGAAACAGCTATTCGCGATATGCTATCTGGGAATGCGTTTGGAGACGCGGGTAGTCGAGTCGTTATTGAAGAATTCTTAGACGGTGAAGAAGCTTCATTTATCGTTATGGTTGATGGTGAAAACGTATTACCTTTCGCAACCAGTCAGGACCACAAGCGCGCGTACGATGGTGACACTGGGCCAAACACCGGCGGCATGGGTGCATACTCGCCTGCACCGGTGGTAACTCCCGATATTCATCAGCGTATTATGGCCGAGGTTATCGAACCTACGGTAAAAGGCATGCGTGAGGAAGGCAACGAATACACGGGCTTTTTGTATGCTGGTTTGATGATCATGGCGGATGGAACACCAAAAGTGATTGAATATAATTGTCGCTTTGGTGATCCTGAGACGCAGCCAATTATGATGCGTTTGCAATCTGATTTGGTTGAGCTATGTGCTGCAGCGTGTGATAAGCAATTGGCCACACAATCGATTTCTTTTACCTCACAAGCCGCTGTTGGTGTTGTGCTTGCTGCTGGCGGCTATCCAGGGAGTTACGCCAAAGGCGCAGTGATCCAAGGGCTAGATAAAGCGAGTGACGTGGCAGGCAAAGTGTTTCATGCCGGCACCGCTATACAAGGGCAGCAGGTGGTTACTAATGGTGGTCGCGTGTTATGTGCCACTGCTCTTGGTGATACAGTCACGCAAGCGCAACAAAATGCTTATGCACTATTAGCCAATATTAGTTGGCAAAATATGGAATATCGCAATGATATTGCCTATCGAGCAATCAAGCGCGAACAAGGCTAGTTTGAAATAAATGTGCGCCCGCCACTGTGGGCGCTTCTTGCTTCGCTGATTTCTAGACATTCTCACGATCCTTGATTAGTGTTGTGTAATGCACCACACGCACAAGCATACTTTTGAAAAATTGTTTTGAATTTACCCTGCTTATTCTCATTTGCGTATTGAGTCCTTTCGCATGGGCTGACGAAGATGTGTCAGTTATTAATTGGCAAACCTTTCATGCGCCACCGTTGTACATGAAATTAGGGGATGACCAGGGTGAGGGTTTTATTGATTTGATCTTGGCCAATCTGTTCGCCAAGCTGCCACACTATGAACATAGACAACCATTAACCACCCAAGCCAGAGCGATATATGACATTCAGTTGGGTAAGCAGGTCTGTCATCCGGCCCTGTTCAAAACCTCAGAGCGAGAAAAATACGCGTACTTCTCTACTCCGTCTCTTTTTACACCTTCAAATCGGCTATTAGTCAGCGCTGAAGCAGTCAAGCGCCACGCATTGACCTCGCCTGTTGATATAAAGCGATTGTTAGAGGATGAGTCGGTCACGTTGGGCTTAATATCGGCCCGTTCTTACGGGCCCGATTTGGATAAGGTGCTGAAGCAGGTTGAGTCACAACGGATCCTTAGAATGCCGGTCGAAAAGAATGAAGTGATGTTTACTTTGATTGCACGCAACCGCATCGATGCCACTATTGCTTATCCGTTTGAACTTGCGTATTTCAATCGCACTGGACAAAAGCGCAGCGATATAACCGCGCTGGATATCAAGGGAATACCAGCGTATGCCATCGGGTATGTGGCCTGCCCTAGGAATTCTTGGGGGCGACAAGTGATTGAGCATGTGAATACGGCGCTTGCTGAACTGGTTCACACACCTGAGTATGTGGCAGCAATGACTCGCTGGTGGGAAGAAGAGGTAGAACGCGCCGAATTTAAAAGCTTTTACGCTAATGAGTTCCTTAACGCTCATGTGAAAGGGAAAACAGCGGAGCCAATGCCATGAGCCTACAGCAATTTCGTCAGTCATTATTTTATACTCTGCAACCCTATAATAGTAACAATCGACAAGGCCGATGGTTTGACTGGCTGCTGATCGTACTGATCATTGCTAATGTCGTTGCGGTGATGTTAGAAACGCTGCCAGAGTGGGATGCGTACACTGCCTATTTCACCACGTTTGAGGCGTTCTCGGTGGCCATTTTTACGCTGGAGTATTTGGCGCGGATATGGACTTGTACATTAGAGGACGACTATACCCACAAGGCCGCAGCAACCTCATCCATTGTTTATCGGCTTAAATATGCCTTGCGGCCGATGTCGCTCATCGATTTGCTGGCTATTTTACCGTTTTACCTCAGTATGTTGATGCCTATCGATCTGCGCGTTTTACGCTTGTTCCGTTTGATCCGCATGATAAAGTTGGGGCGCTATTCAATTGCTATGCAAACACTCCAATTGGTGCTTGCACGCGAATACCGTGTAATCGTTGCAGCATTAGGAATGCTCATGATTGTGATGGTCATTGCAGCAACGAGCATGTATCACCTCGAGCGCTTCGCCCAGCCGGAGCACTTTGGTAGTATCCCGGAAGCCCTGTGGTGGTCAGTTGTAACGCTGAGCACGGTGGGATATGGCGATGTAGCACCAGTAACCGCAATGGGTAAATTTGTCGCCGGACTTTTTATTTTGCTAGGTGTAGCCTTATTTGCCTTGCCAGCTGGTATCCTTGCATCGAGTTTCACAGAGCAGATGTCATTACGCCGCGACAAATTTCGTTCGCAGGTCATCAATATGCTGCACAACGGTCACCTACAATTAACCGATGTGGATCGTCTTGAGCATTTGCGTCGCTCACTGCAATTGGATAAAGAAGAGGCACAGGCATTGTTTGCTTCGATTAGAGCACAAGCTAAGATTGCGAATGCTCGTGCGTTAACTCATTGTCCTCATTGTAAAAAGCTTCTAATGAGTGGTGAAAAACATGATCACTCTAATGAATAAAGCAGGTAAACCGCTTGATTATTGTTGTGGCCTTGCTTATAACTAATCCCCCCAAAGCAGGCACTAGAGTACTATGTCAGTAAAGCATCCGATCATCGCAATCACCGGTTCGTCAGGCGCAGGCACGACAACCACTACGAATGCAATACGGCATATTTTCCGCAATTTATCGGTTAATTCAGCATCCGTTGCCGGCGATAGTTTTCACCGCTTTACCCGACCAGAAATGGAAGTAGAAATCCGCAAGGCGCAAGAGCAGGGCCGGCACATCAGCTATTTCGGGCCTAAGGCAAATGACTTTGTTATGCTCGAAAACCTGTTTAAAGAATACGCGGAAACGGGCCGAGGTAAATTTCGTCAGTATTTGCATACCTTTGATGAGGCCGTGCCTTTTAATCAGATGCCGGGAACGTTTACGCCTTGGCAGGATTTACCCGAAAATACGGACTTACTTTTTTATGAAGGGTTACATGGTGGTGTAGCGACCGATGAAGCAGATGTCGCGCAACACGTAGACCTGCTGGTTGGTATGGTGCCGATAGTCAATCTAGAATGGATCCAAAAGATTGTGCGCGATACTACCGACAGAGGTCATTCACGCGAAGCTGTCATGAGCAGTATTGTGCGCAGTTTGGATGACTACTTTCACTATATAACGCCACAGTTTTCGCGTACCCATGTAAATTTCCAACGCGTGCCCACCGTTGATACTTCAAATCCGTTCAGTGCGCGTGAAATTCCAAGTCAGGACGAGAGCTTTGTTGTTGTGCGTTTTCGTAGAGAAATGCGGAATGTCGATTTTCCTTACTTACTACAGATGATCGATGGCGCGTTTATGTCACGCATCAATACGCTGGTCGTTCCGGGTGGAAAAATGGGCTTAGCCATGGAGCTTATTCTTACGCCGCTAATCGAAGAATTGTTAGAGAAAAAACGCAGGGCTGGCTTTCAGGTTGACTGGTTACAAGACCGCTAGCCGCGTTAAATTGCCACCATTAGCAACGCATTACTCCTAGTCAGAAATTGTACCTGACGACGGTAATGTCCATCTTTACTCTATCGTTTTTAAATGCAGAACTTTGAGCAGCTGGGTTGCCAGTTGTTGACTCCAGGTTTGATATCCTTGAGTACTCGGATGAAAGCCGTCATGCGCCATCATGTCAGGTGTTTGGTTAACCTTGATTGCACAGTAATGATGCTTCGAATGCGCGCCGGTAAGGCGTTTAAGGGCAGTATCAAATGCGATTGCGCGGGCGCCTAAACACCATCTAAGCGGTTGTGGTAAAGCCGGGAAACAATGCATTGGTGGTAACCCACACGAGAATACTTCAGGTTCATCAAACAAACGCTGAAGTTCGGTAAATAATGCGCTTTGTTCCCGTAGCCAGCGCTGTTGAGTATGGTTAGCGACGACATGATTAACCCCAAATACCGTGATAACAGCGGCAAAGTATTTGGTTGATACATCTTGCAACCAGTGCAAAGCATCGGCACTAGTCGCGCCTGTTCGTGCAACAAGCGTGATCGACACATCATAGGGTTTTAATCGACGGGCTAATTGACCTAATAATGCATCAGCTTGGGTAGAGGCGCCTACGCCAGCTGCCGACGAGTCGCCTATTAATAGGATTGGAAATTTCGCTTCGCGACTACCCCACTTGCGTGCACCATGTGGTTCGGGCAATACCGGTGTAATTTTGCGCACCTGTTTGCCCTGATAGAACAAAAGTGGTGCCAGTAAGCCTATTCGCAGGTAATGCAGCATGCGCTTTAAACCTTATGTTTGACACAGGTTGTAACACTCCAGCGAAAGATTGTCGATAGCACTGACTTTTTTGTTGCTCCGTGATGCTTTATAGTCTGATTAAGCATCTACATGGATACCACTATGGGGCAAGAAACTTCCAAGATTTTAGTCGTTGACGATGATATGCGTTTACGCGCATTGCTTGAGCGTTATTTGGTAGAGCAGGGCTATCAAGTTAGGTCGGCTGCCAATGCTGAACAAATGGATCGTTTGCTAGAGCGCGAGAACTTTCATCTCATCGTGTTAGATCTGATGTTACCTGGCGAAGACGGGCTCTCAATTTGTCGTCGTTTGCGCCAGAAAGAAAACGATATACCTATTATCATGTTGACCGCTAAAGGCGATGAAGTTGACCGTATTATTGGGTTGGAAATGGGGGCCGATGATTATCTTCCTAAGCCCTTTAATCCCAGAGAATTGCTAGCTCGCGCCAAAGCGGTACTGCGGCGCAAGGCCTCAGAAGCGCCAGGAGCGCCAAGTCAGTCAGAGCAGATTGTTGAATTTGGGAGTTATAAACTCAACTTGGCTACTCGAGAGATGAGCGATGATGGTAAGCCATTGAGTTTAACGAGTGGCGAGTTTGCGGTGCTTAAGTCTTTGGTTACTCATCCGCGTGAACCTTTGTCACGCGATAAATTGATGAACCTTGCCCGTGGGCGTGATTATAGTGCACTAGAACGCAGTATTGATGTTCAGGTGTCGCGGTTGCGTCGTATGCTAGAAGTAGACCCAGCGAATCCTCGTTACATTCAAACCGTATGGGGTTTGGGGTATGTCTTTGTACCTGACGGTTCGGTACCTGGAGAATAACTAGCTTTATTCATGCGAATATTCCCTAAAAGTGCGTTCGGGCAAACCGTCTTTTTGATCGGCGCACTATTATTGATCAACCAGGTCGTATCCTATCTGGGCGTGGCGTATTATTTCGTGCGGCCTAGTTATCAGCAAATCAGTGGCTTGATCGCTGACCAAGTAAACGTGATTTTGAATGAAGAGATCCATTTGCGCAGCCCCGCAGAGAAGCAAGCTTTCTCAGATCTGACGGATATTCATTTCTTTTCCGAGTCCGAAGCCAATCTTCAGGGTTTAGCTGATGCGACTTATTATTCATTTATTTCTAATGCGGTATCACGACGTCTGGAAACCAACGCGACGGTTATGATTGGCGTGCTTGAGGCCAATGCGAGAGCGGAAAATTGGGTTGTTTGGGTGAATACACCGCGTGCTCCAGATACCTGGTTTGTATTACCGATGCAAGGTGTATCCAGTGGTGATTTGCCTCCCATAACCATTGTCTTAATGGTCATAGGTGTGCTTAGCGTATTAGGCGGGTGGCTCTTTGTCAGACGCTTAAATCGACCTTTGCAGGCGTTAGAGGCCGCGGCCATGGACGTAGGGCGAGGACACTTTCCCAAGCCCCTAGCGGAAGAGGGAACCAGTGAATTAATGGCCGTGACTAAAGCCTTTAATCGGATGTCAAAAGGGATCAAGCAATTAGAGGATGATCGTACGCTGATGACGGCGGGCATTTCGCATGATTTGCGTACACCATTGACGCGCATTCGTCTTGCCACCGAAATGCTGCCCGAAGAACAGGATTGGGTCAAAGATGGTATCGTGCATGATATAGAGGACATGAACGACATTATCGACCAATTTATCGATTACGCGCGTCTGGATCACAGTGAACAACGTGAGCTCGAGGACCTAAACGCAATTATTAATGAACTCGTGAACGTTCGTCATTTGGATGACGATCATCATATTGAATTGCACTTAACCGATGTACCCCAAACTTTCATGCGTAAAATTGCGCTCAAACGCGTGTTGGATAACCTGATCGAAAATGCATTTAAATATGGCAGTGCAGACATCACTATTAGCACCACATTAGATACCCGAGGCGCTATGATCATCTGTTGTGTACGCGACTTTGGGGCAGGGATTGAAGACGCTGACATCGAATCCTTGTTTTCACCTTTTGTGCGTGGCGATAAAGCGCGCGGTGCAGCTCATGGAAGCACTGGCTCTGGATTAGGGCTGGCAATCACCAAGCGTATTATTGATATGCATGGCGGTGAAATCAACATTGAAAATCACAGTGGTGGTGGACTCAATGTGTGTTTTACATTGCCAGTTGTTACTCATCATCAACAGTAGCTGAGACAGACACTAGTAATTCTGGCTTGTTTGGTCATACTGGTATTTGGAATTTATCTCCAATACAAGGAAACCTTATGCAAATTGCCAAATTTCTCGGCGCCTCACTGATTTTTAGTTTTGCGCTTGCGGGTTGCGGTCAAGCTCCCCAAACGGAATCTCCAGCGATAACAGACACCTCACTACCCGAGCAACCAGCTTTTAAACAGTATTCGGCAGAGGAATTTTTTGCTACGACTACTCTGTATGGTAGTTCTATCAGTCACGATGGCAGTGCGGTTTTGGTCAACAGTGATGCCAGTGGCGTGTTTAATGCTTATCGTTATCCCCTGGATGGTGCAGAACCAACTCAGTTAACCTTTTCAACCGGCGATGCAGTAAGTGGCTACAGTTGGTTTCCAAATGATGATCGTATTTTGTACTCATCGGATCAAGGGGGTAATGAACTGAGTCACATCTATGTGCTAAATGCGGATGGTAGCACGCAAGATCTTACACCCGGCGAGTCTCATCGCGCGACATTTTATGGTTGGCATGACAATGATGAACAATTCTTTGTTGCCACCAATGAGCGTGATAACAAAGCCATGGATCTGTACGTTTATAATATCGCGGATTTTTCGCGTGAACTGATCTTCGAAAATACCGCAGCGGAGGGGCTGCAGTCTATCAGCGGTGATGGCCGCTGGGTAATCATCTCAACCGTTCATAGCAACGCTAATGATGATTTATACGCAATTGACTTGGCCTCTGAAGGCATGGTTAGAACTCACATTACTCCGCATGAGGGCAATGCAACTCATAGCGCATTTACCTTTACCCCAGACAATCAATTTTTGGTATTCGGCAGCGACCAAAATAGTGAGTTTACTAAGGCTTACCGTTACAACTTGGCGTCGGGAGAGGTAATGCCTGAATACTCAGCTGATTGGGACGTGGTGTTCTACTATTTCTCAGAGAATGGAAAATATCGAGTAGCAGGTGTCAATGCTGATGCTCAAACACAATTAGATATCATTGAAGTAGAAACGGGTGTGCCGTTGACCTTACCAACGCTACCGCAGGGAGATTTGCGCGGTGTTAACTTTTCCAAGGACGAAAAGCAGCTAGTTTTCTATATTAATTCGGACGTTTCTCCCTCGAATTTATATACCCATGAAATTGGTTCGACTGAAGTTGTGCGGCTAACCAATAGTCTTTCACCTGCGATGGATGAAGCGCATCTGGTAAGTAGTCAGATTGTACGTTATCCGAGTTTCGATGAACTCGATATTCCAGCCTTACTGTTTAAACCCAAACAAGCTAGTGCAGATAATAAAGTACCAGCGATTATCTTTATTCATGGTGGCCCAGGCGGCCAAACTCGCAAAGGATATTCAGCCTTATTGCAGCACTTGGTAAATCACGGTTACGCAATGCTAGGAGTGAATAACCGAGGATCTAGTGGCTACGGAAAGACCTTTTTCCATTTAGACGACAAGCGTCATGGTGAAGATGATTTGCAAGATATCGTTTACGGTAAGAAATACCTACAGTCATTAGATTGGGTTGACGGTAGCAAAATTGTTGTTATGGGGGGGAGCTATGGTGGTTACTTGACCATGGCAGCAATGACATTTACCGACGAATTCCAGTTAGGGATTAATATTTTTGGTGTAACTAACTGGGTGCGTACATTAGAAAGTATCCCACCATGGTGGGAGTCGTTTAGACAGTATTTGTATGATGAGCTGGGTGATCCTGCTACTGATAAAGATCGGTTATATCGAATTTCACCTTTGTTTCACGCACAAAATGTGAAAAAACCAGTATTGATTGTGCAAGGAGCAAATGATCCGCGCGTATTGCAGGTTGAAAGTGATGAAATGGTTGCGGCCATTCGAGCCAATAACATCCCAGTGGAATATATATTGTTTGAAGATGAAGGGCATGGATTCCGGAAAAAAGCGAATCGAATTACTGCACAAGAGGCCTACTTGTCATTTCTTCAAAACAATCTTTAATTTGTTAATATGTTAGCGTGCATAGTTGTTATGAGCACGCTAGCAAAATCACTGTAGTAAGAGTTGAAAGCTTAAGTTATTAGACCGTTTTAATAACCTTTTACCAGCCCGTGATCCCGGCGAAGGCCGGGATCTCCTATAGACAAGGAGCTGTTACAACAAATTTCCGTCATTGTGACGATAGTCACAATCATCTTGGTCATAATAGGATTGACTTAAATCCCTCCTGTTGATCAGGATAAGTAGTAACTCAATTGAATTATCATCGAAAGAAATCGTAGCAACAGAATTCGATGATGAAACAACCTTGCGTATACATTATCACTAATACATACAATACAACCGTTTACATTGGCGTAACGGGCAATCTGATACAGCGTATATATCAGCATAAAACCAAACAAATTAATGGATTTAGCAAAAATTATAACCTTCAAAAATTAGTTTACTTTGAACAATTCACGTCAATGGAAAATGCAATTCAAAGAGAGAAACGATTAAAAAATTGGCGCAGAGCTTGGAAAGATGAATTAATTGCTTCTATAAATCCGGGTTGGGAAGACTTGTACGAAATTTTGCTTGGGTAAAACTGTCTAAAGTTAGTTTATAAGAGGTCGTGACTTTCGTCACGATGACGGTTCTTTGATGCTCCATACGTCCGAAAAACGTACACTGCAGATAATTGAATTAGCATTCATGGCCCAACAACTTCAACGGTCAGGCCGAGGGTTAAAAAATAAATGATTAATGTGGTTACACAAACGTTATCGAATTGACGCGGCGCAACGGCTACCTTAATCACAACTCATTAATTTTGCGATTCAGCTCATAGCTGGGTTCAGTAACAATTCTTTCTAGTACTTCAATCCTTTCGCGCAGTGCAGCAAGCTCATCTTTAGAGTGCGAGGAAGCTGTAGATTGAACCGTATTGTTGGTAGCAATAAAAGGATTGTTAACACGCCCGTTGAGCCAGTCGACTATGCGCCAATGATTGACTTTATCAAGCCAGCACAACCAAAGGCTAAAACTACAAACCGCTACAAATAGTGTGATAACAAGTAACGTTGACATGATATTCTCCTTGCGTCAGTGTGGAACAGTCGGTTTATCGATATAGTCCGTTGTGCGCGCAAATTATTACAAGTATTCAGAAAAAATATTTATATGCGGATGAATTTTCCTGCAACATACTGTTTTTATTGTTTTATTTTCTCTGAAGTGGGAAGGTTTTTGAGATTGATCAGGTTTCATCAGCAGGTTCACTGCAAGACTCTAACTTTCGCAGTAGTGACCGCGGGACTAGTCGATGCCGTTTGAAGAATTGCTGGCTGAGTATGGCCCAATGTTATCCAGGGTTGCGGCTACCTATGAGTCGGATCCGGAATTACAACGTGAGCTTACCCAAGAGATATGTCTTGCCGTATGGCAAGCAATGGGGGCTTTTTCGCATAAAAGCAGCTTGAAAACCTACCTTCTGCGCATCGCCCACAATCGTGCAGTTACTCATGTGAATAAGCAAGTTCGAGAGCCCAGCAATAATGCCATGGAATTCACCGAACTAGAGTTACCTGACAACGCGCATCAAAGTGCCGAAGCGGTTCTGGCGGAACAACAAGCAATTAATCAATTAGTCACTTTGGTGCGCAGTTTACCCATTAATGCCAGACAAGTAATGACCTTAGCCATGGAAGGTGTTAATTATAATGATATTGCAGAGATCCTAGGGCTTTCTCCTTCCAACGTTGGTGTGTTGTTAAATCGCGCAAAACAGCAGTTAAAGAGTAAATTCCATGCACAATGACCCTTTTGAAAAACAGCTCTCTGATTTGTGGCTTAAACAATCGGTGCCAGAAGTTGATGCGCAAGCCGTCAAACAGTCGCTCAGAAAAATGCGGCGCAAACAGCGCCTTTATGCTGCGTTGGATGTTGCGTCTGTCGTGGTCAGCCTGATCTTGCTCCTAGTATTTCGTGAGCGCTTTTCCTTGTTGGTTTTCTTAGCGTTACTTGCAGTTGTGCTTTTTAGCGGGATTTTCGCTGGGTACTTGTTGTATCTTCGACGCTTTGTAGTATTTGATTCGAATGAAACTAGTGATGTTAAAACTCATTTGTCTTCATTGCTGCGACAAACTCAAAGCAATATTAAAATTGCCCGCGTGACCCAGCACAGTTGTTGGGTTAGTTGGCTTGTGGTTTTAGCGATTTGGGGAATGATAGGTTTATCCGGAGAGCTGGCAAATGACGTGTGGGCGAGAAAGGCAGGAATAAGCAGTAGCGTGACATTTTTGCTGTTACTACCTATGTGGTTTTGGGCGCGTCAACGGGCACAAAAATTTACTCAACTGTATGCACAACTAAAAGCCCAACAACAAGGATTGGAAGATGCCAGAGATTAAACGTTTACTTGAAAACAATGAAGCTTGGGCGACCCGCACGCAGGCTGCTGATCCGACATTTTTTGACTTACTTTCGCGTCAGCAGAAGCCGGTTTATCTGTGGATCGGTTGTTCCGATAGTCGGGTGCCGGCCAACCAGATTGTTGATCTATTGCCGGGCGAAATTTTTGTGCATCGGAATGTAGCGAACATGGTTGTTCATACTGACTTTAATTGTTTATCGGTTCTGCAGTACGCGGTGGACGTACTTAAAGTTAAGCATATTATTGTTTGTGGACATTACGGATGTGGTGGTGTTGAAGCGGCCTTAACTCAACAAAACTTAGGATTGATTGATAATTGGCTTGCGCACATCAAGGACATTTACCGCCAACATGAAAGCGAGCTAACCGCTTTAGACACTCACGAGAGAGCCAATCGCTTGTGCGAGTTGAATGTGATTGCTCAGGCTGAAAATGTTCGACAAACTACGATCGTGCAAGATGCAATTGCGCGTCAACAATCGTTAAAAATTCATAGCTGGATCTACAGCTTACGCAACGGGCGAATAAAAGATTTGGGTTAGGAGCCGGGATCACTATTGGCTTCCTCGGCGGCCTTAGTGGTTCTCCTTACCACCTCTCCACGGCTGAACCGATAATACACAAATATCGACTCATACAGGCTACTGACAGCCTCTAAATAGAGCCTCGGCAACAACTGATAGCGCAACGTAACCTCGCTGACTGAATCCAGATTTACGCCATATTCAACGGTTAGATCTTCGTTGAGTTTGCCACTCACAGAGAATTGGGTATTTTTATCACTGCCCTTACTTTGCAGCCGAAGATCATCGATGCCGAGCGCATTTCCCAAACGGTTGGTTAACGATTCACTGTTTGATACACCCAGACCAAATAGCAGGCTGGCGTAATTAGCATTATTTGAGTCGCCACTGCCTATATTTCCACGCCCAGACAATAGATAAGCGAGTGTTTGACTTTGGTCGAGTGTAGGTTCTGAAAATAGTTGGATATTCGGTTGGTTAGCCAACCCATCAATCCGGATCCCTGCGATCACGCCATCCTCAGTTAGGTCTGGGTCGCGTATTGCTTCGATGTAAAGTAGCGGCTGACTAAATGCACCATTAAACTGCAAGTCACCGGTGCGGATCAGCAGTTCCTGCCCGTATGCGCGGTACTCACCGTCAACAATTTGCAGGTCTCCAAAGGCACTCAATGAGGGCTGGTTGGTCACGCGCAAGTCGCCTGTGAGAAAAGCCTCTAAACCGAACGCATCAAGCTCTACCTGCTTATTGTTATCAGGGTCAATATTGATTTGCAGGTCGACAAAAGCTGTTTCTACTGTCGATGTTGGTGCTGGTTCACCCCGTAAATGCACGTCTGCAGATTCACTAATTGTGCCTTGTGGTAAGGTATCCACTTTAATTTTCGCTTTGGGAATATTCAGTTCACCAACCAAACGCAAGCCTGCTGGTGAATAATTCACAGACAAATCCGGTGACAACGTTAAGGCAATATCTTGATGGGAAAAATTAAGCTTATTGCCTTGAATTGTCGCTTGCAAAGCAACGCCGTCTTGCCAATTGAGTTCGCCTAAGAGAGCACCATTTCCATTACCTAGAATAAACGTGCTATCCACTGCGGCTGACTGGCCATTAAACTCAATGCTAGCTTCCCAAGCTTTAAGTATCGCAGGTGCCTTGCTAATATCGATGAGTCCATCTGTAAGTACTAGCTGACCATTTATAGAAGGCTGGGTTATCTCGCCCGTAACCGAAACATCAGCATCGAACATCCCGTTCAACTCATTAATTTCCTGACTCAAAAAGGCGAACGGCGATACGTCGAATCGCGTGGCGACAAGATTCATATCAACTTGTGGCTGTTCAGCACTGACATCAAGCCAACTTTGGAGTGCTAATTTACCGATTACAGGACCTACTACAGAGGCCTCAAGCTGAAGTTTTTGCTCTGCAAATTTTGCGCTCAGCGGGATCGTCTCTGCTGCAATAGTGATTGAATTACCACTGTCGCCAAGTGTCCATTGACCGGCACTAACTTCGGCCAAGGCTGTTGCTTGTAATCCGTTTTCTGGTGAGTATCCGCCATTAATTTGTGCGGAAATGATACTCGCGGGGTTTTCAATTGGCACGGTAGTTCGCGACCAAGTCAGAGCCTCCATTGCGGCGAGATTATCAAGGCCAAGAGAGAATTTGAGTATTTCGTCGGTAAAACCAAACTCATTGATACAAAGCTCGGCCTTCTGCTGACTGTGCAAACACATGGAAGCACTTAAAGCGACGCTTTGTTGCGTTAAATCTAAGGTAAAATCTGCTGGTTGTTGCAAAGAAAATAGACTGCTGGCAAAGGCAATCTCGAGCTCACTCGGCGTTGCCTTAATTGCAGTATCAGTGACGTTCAAATCGATCTTACTGGTAATAGAACCTTCTGGGTGTTCTGCAAGTAAGGCGACTGTTGGTGCGTCGCTGCGCCCTTGAACTTGCAATACGATGCGCTGTAAGAGGGTTGCCCACTGCCCGTCAGTGAGTGTGGCAATGTTGTTAGCGACTAAGTTGGCCGAGACTTCCGGGCGCATGATTTCACCTGCAACCATCACGTTGCCGCGAATATCCCCTGACAGTGAACTTACACTATCGGTTAACTTAGGGATTGAGACAATTACATCCGCGTCTATTCGGCGGTCGAGTAGCAGTCTTGCAAAGCCCTGCACATGATTATCGAGATGAGAAAGGGTAAAGCTACTAACCGCAACCCCTGCATTACCTGCATATGCGCCACTGGCTTTTACTGCCAGCGGATAATTTAATTGTGTTCCGGTTAGGTCGAGCTGGGTAACATTAATATTGGGTAAACCGTCTGTGAACTGTCCGCTGCCAGCGACAGTGCCTGTAATTTCGCTGGGGAAGTCTTCATTCAAGTGCTGTAAATCGAGTTTTTGAATATCGGCGGATAGTAACCATGACAGTTGTTCCGATAATTGTATATCGCCAGCTAAATCAATGCTGCCATCGAGTAACTCGGCATTGACACTGTTCAATTGCAAACGAGTTTCATTTAATCCTGCGTCAATGTTCAGATGTAGCGGAGTCGGCAACTCTGCTAGTGATACAGCAGTCGCAGCAAGTAGGTGATAGTTCGTACGATCGCCTTGCAACGAGAGCTCTCCACTTGCGACTTCAAACCCATTGGCGAGCGCCAAGTCCTTATGTGTAAATGGCTGCCAGGTTATGCTGATATCGGCTGCATTGCTTTCAGTTAACAGTTGGATTGTGCCTTGTGTTGCACTTACCAGTGGCTTTTGCGTTTGTAGCTTTAGCTTAAGGTTGGCCAGAGAGTTGGCTAACTCTAATTGTCCTGCAAACGGCAAGTTCTGGTATTTTCCATTCGAGTTAATTTCGAGAGATATCGGGTAATCGCTACGTGTTTGCAATTTACCTTTTGCGCTCATATTCAACAATGAGCTCCTTAGCTGCATGGCTTGTATATCGATGTCGTAGCCAGCAAGCCTAGTAGTAAGGTCAAGCTGTTCAAGGCTAAATAGTTTTTCACCTTGTTTGATCTCTGCATCGGTTAATTTAAGCTGGTGAATGTTTGCATCTAACGGTAACCAGACGTCGGGCAGAGTAATTAGTGTTGCGGACTCATCGGGTGCCGCTTGTGCTGAGTTTGTGGGTAACGCGATCTTAAGCCCTGCTAGGACAGGTGATAAGGCCCTGAACCGTCGATATAAACGCAGTTCAGTGTCTAACTGAGACAGAGAGATTTGAGTACCGTCGGCTAAATTAATCGTGGTGTCGGCGGCTACCAGCTTGTCGAGAGCGACCAAAAATGGCAAGCGGATGATGCTGGGGTCGGTGGTCGATTGATCTTCACTCGCTTCTTCTGAGTCAGCGAGGGTAAGCTGCACACCGCTGGTTGATACCTGTTCGGCACAGACCGAAAATTGCAAAAAGCAGCGCCAAGTTAAAGTGACGCTTACCTTGTCGGCACGGAGGTTTAAGTTATCGCTTACATAAACTACATCAGAAAATTCTATGGTCGAACTGAGTCCACCATTAATCGCTCCAACACTTAATCCATCGACATAATCTATGGCATAGTCTAATAACATCGCCGATCCCAATCGACTAACTGCAAGCCAGGCGGTTAGCAATAAAGCCGCTACGAAAAGCACTAATCCGAGTAAAATACGCTTCAGCCAGATCATAATTCAGGCCCCAAAGCGAAGTGCAGTTGGTATTTGGTTTCATCATTGAATTTACCGCGCGCCAAATACAGTCTGATGGGGCCAATCACAGATAAATAGTGCACGCCAAATCCAGTCCCCCATGCAAGATCGTCTTCGAAATCATTGGTAGCTGTGCCTGCATCAACAAAGGTCGCTAGGCGCCATTGCTCTGCGATGGGGTAGGCATATTCAATGCTTCCCACCGCTAAATATCGAGCGCCTAAAAATTTTCCGGCGTCATCTTTGGGTGAGACCGTGCGGTAGTTGAAACCGCGAATACTTTGGTCACCGCCAGCGAAAAAGCGCATGCTGGCCGGAACTTGAGTAAAATCTGAGGTTGCAATCGCACCAACTTCTGCACGAGCTACCCAGCGGTGTCGCTCGAACGTCCGGATCCATTTAGTGCGAGCGCTGACTCGCGCCACATCAATATCAGATAGCAATGTATCATCACCTGCTTCCACTGTTAGTACAGTGCGATTGCCCCACTCAATATCCAAGCCGCCGCGTGAGCGAAAAAGGCTTATCGAATACCCAGGCAAGACAAGCTGAGTGGTTTGTTTATCTTCTGAAGCTTGGGCAAATCGTTCATTCTGATAGCGAATGAAAACGCTTTGTTGCCAATCCGTTCCCTTGGGCTTCCAGAAACGCTGCGCGGCAAAGGTTATACTCTCACTGCGTGTATCATTTTCATCGGTACTTTCAAATCCCGCTTGTAATGACAGATAATCATTGTTGACGTCGCCCATGGGAATGCGATAACTACTGGTTAATGACTGTTCAGGTTCTGATAAGAAAACATCAGCTTGTACGCTATGACCCCTTGAGTTTACCCAAGGACGCTGCCACTTAGCGCTAAACTGAGCACCAATATCACTGGAAAAACCAACACCCAAGTCGAACAGGTCCCTGGGTTTGTGAGCCAGCGTCACTTCGATTGGGACAAGACCGTCGATTGCTTCGCTCACCAGCGGGCGAGCTACTGCACGATTAAAGTAACCTGTGTTATTGATGACGCGATTAAGCTCACTGATTTCTTCGGCTAGGTAAGGAGCGCCTTGTTCGAGTGGATTAATTCGAGCGATAATAGTTTGCGCAATATCATCGCCTTTAATGCGTAATTCACCATACTTGTAGCGGGGTCCAGATTGCGCAACAAGGAGAATATTTGCCTCGCGCGTTTCACGTACTAAATCCAGTCGTGCCGCCTGCCATTTAAAATCAAAATAGCCACGGGAAATCGCTGTCGCGAGCATATCGGCTTTAAATTGATCGTATAAGTGTTGCTGCAATGGTTGGCCAAGTTGCAAAGGGAACTGTTTGAAACGTTGTGAAAACCATGAATCTGAGCGCCCTGCACCGATCACTTCTAAAGTAATATTGGCAATCGTTAAAGGATCACCGAGTGAAATATTAACGCTGACCTTGCCATCTTCTTGAAAAATACGCATATCGGCAGCGTAGTAGCCAAACGGTTTTACCGCTTTGTTGATGGCTTGCTCAATTGGCTCTTGCCACAAACGCTCGGGGCTTAAAGATGTATCGATCTCTACATTCGCTAGATGCAGGTGAATATTATCCAAGATAGCGTTTTGCTGGACGCCATTGATTGTTACCTGAGCGTGCGCAGCGTGCTGAAAAATCAGTACTAAGCTGAGGCAAAGAAGGCCCAAAAAACGCATTGTCATAAACGAGCAGCGATAAATGCGAAACAAAAAAAATCCTTAGGTTAATTCGCTTAGAGCGAACTCACGATTATACATGGTGGCATGCCAATAATGTATGCGTTCACGGGATAAATCGTGTCGGTGGTGGCAAACATAGGGATATGTTTGTGTGACTTGAATGCTAAACGTTGGTTCCATTTCTGATCTGTATCAATTCAATGGCGATCAATTTTCCCAAGTCCAGCCGTTCAATTTACACTTAGGGTGAGGAGTCAATATGCAAAAAATCAACAATCACTCACCAACATCAACTAACGGTGCCGCGTCATTGAGTTTAAGCGAGCGTCGCCGAAATGAGGACTTTATCCAAGAGTCTTTTCGCTCTGGCACATACCCATACAGCCATAAAATCACGCGCGCATTTTATGAGTCGCATAAACGTGGACTGCAAGTCGAATTGCTTAAGTTGCAAAAGTGGGTCAAAGAAACGGGGCAGCGCGTGGTTATGTTGTTTGAAGGCAGAGATGCTGCAGGAAAAGGGGGCACAATCAAGCGTTTCATGGAGCACATGAATCCGCGGGGTGCGCGTGTTGTAGCCTTGGAGAAACCCAGCGAGGATGAAGCAGGGCAGTGGTATTTCCAACGCTATATAAAACACTTGCCAACAGCCGGTGAGATTGTGCTGTTCGATCGCAGTTGGTACAACCGCGCTGGTGTTGAGCGTGTTATGGGATTTTGTGAACCCAATGAATACTTAGAGTTTATGCGTCAAGCGCCAGAATTGGAGCGCATGCTTACGCGCAGTGGTATCCGTCTGTTCAAGTTTTGGTTTTCCGTGTCACAAGAGGAACAGACGCGTCGTTTTCTTAAGCGCGAGACCGACCCGTTAAAGCAGTGGAAATTGAGTCCAATTGATAAACTTGCGCAGGCAAAATGGGATGATTACACCGAGGCTAAAGAGGCCATGTTTTTTTATACTGACACCGCTGATGCTCCGTGGATAGTTATTAAGTCAGATGATAAGAAGCGGGCGCGACTCAACTGCATGCAACATTTTTTGCATCATATGCCTTATCCAAACAAAGATCCTCGAGTCGCGAAGAAGCCTGACCCACTGATTGTTGGCAGAGCTTCCAAAGTAATTGCAACCGATGAGCATATTTTGGGTAAAAGTTTGCACCCAGAGCACAAACGCGAAGTAAAAATTAATTCTGAAAGCTAAACATCTGTCTCGCGGTCATCTAAACTGATAGATAGCAGTAGCTGAGGCAGTATTTATGATTGGTAGTGTAAATGGTAAATTTAACAACACGCTCGAAGGGCATATTGTTATTAGCGAATATACAGGCTCATTTGACCAAACCGGTATAAAAGCAATTGTCGCTGATGTACTTGCCCACGCCAGTCATTTAGAACTTTGGTGTTGGCACCAAAAGCCGCACTCTGAAGCTGGCATTTCACCTGCAGGTATGGCCGAACTTACTGCACGTTATCAGTCATTGCATTTGCATGGTTGTTGCGCCATTGGCGTAAGTTATACGAATGTTTTGATTAATGCAGTTGACTTACCGCACGATGGCTCGATCCAAGTACCAATCAAAGTTGCAAAAGATGAACACATACTCATGCAATTTTTTAATGAGGCGATGAATGTAGCCGGACGAGCAGATAAAACCAACGCGATGGGTGCCATGGCCTCGCAGGCTAAGCATTTCGATATAATTAACGATTTTCTGGCTGCTGCACAATTGGTTTCCATGTCAGATGCTGAAATCCGGCGTATCACCGGCTCACACCCCTCTTCTTTGCATGCTCATGCGCAAATGTATAATACTGAGAAATGCACGCATATACAGGGTGTTACAGCACTAATTAATGCAATGTCATTCAAGCTGAATGCAGAGAAAGGTCCTCTTGAGCAGTGGTTTAGAACTGAGTTGTCAGATCTTTCACAATCACCTGTAAGCCTGTGTACAAGTAAAGTTGGCTTAGAACAATTACTCCAACGCTTGCCATAAATGGCGTTAAAAACTGCGCTATATCCAACATTAATTAGCTGATATCCTCTTCGCCTATTTCATAACGGCATCAACAATGCAGCATACCGCCCCAAAAGATAACATCACAAGTGTTAAACCTCCTCAGCTCGGATTGTTCGAATTTATTTGTTTGATGGCATTGATGACATCTTTGGTGGCTTTGAGTATCGACGCGATGCTGCCTGCAATGAATCAAATTGGTGCTGATCTTGGCAGCTCTTCTCAACAGCAAGTTCATCTAATTGTTTCGCTGTTTTTTATTGGTATGGCGGTGGGACAATTGTTCTTCGGCCCTTTTGCCGATGCAAAGGGAAGACGCTTGTGTATTTTAGTTGGATTAGTCATTTTTGCCATTGGCAGTTGTATTTGCATGTACGCAAGCAACATGAATGAAATGTTACTAGGGCGTCTCATTCAGGCAATTGGTGTTTCAGGGCCTCGTATTGCCGCTATGGCGGTGATCCGTGACCAATTTAGCGGTGATGCGATGGCACGAGTTATGTCGTTTATCATGGTCGTATTTATCTTTGTGCCCATGATTGCCCCTTTGATCGGACAAACCGTTCTCTATTGGTACTCGTGGCAACATATCTTTGGCTTATTCTTAATTGTGGCGTTGATTTCTGGGATCTGGTTTTTTAGTCGTCAAGCTGAAACACTGCCAGCATCTATGCGCAAACCCTTTTCATGGGGGGCTTTCTGGCAATCGTTAAAATTTATTTTCACGCATCGTGAGGTGATGGGATTCAGCTTAGCGTTGGGGTTTATCTTCGGGGCCTTTTTAGCCTACTTGAGCGCGTCACAAACCATTTTTCAGACCTTCTACCTGACCGGTGAATTGTTTCCATTAATCTTCGCGCTTTTAGCCGGCTCTATTGGGCTTGCATCGTTTTTTAACGGGACATTAGTCATGCGGCTAGGAATGCATCGACTATGTCGGATAGCTCTTATCGGTACCGTAGCTTGTAGCGCTGTATTATTGATAACAGTGATGGGTTACAAAGGAATGCCACCGTTGGCGGTGTTCATTGCGTTATTGTTCGTCAATTTCTTTTTTATTGGTATTTTGTTCGGTAATTTGAATGCAATGGCCATGCAGCCGCTGGGTGAAATGGCAGGTCTGGGCGCCGCGATTATCGGCTCATTAACTAGCCTGCTATCCGTACCCATCGCTATGCTAATAGACCTTTTTATTACCGCTAACGTGCTGCCGATAGCGCTTGGCTTTGTGGTGTTTTGCACTCTGGCTTTCGTCAGTGTTTACTGGGCTGAAAAGGCGTCTCATCCATGAGCCAGAAAATAATGACTATACCATTAGAAACTAACGCTCATTTTACCAGCCGAACTATCGGCTGAGGCTGTTGATTCTCTACGATATCTAACGTTCTGGAGATCCGCTCGCCGTTTTTGATTTTGTCATAGCTTATTGTTTTCATCTCTAGCGCCTGACAAAACTTGTAGAAGGTTTTGAAGTCTTTACGGCTGAAGTCTTCACCGATGCGCGACATATGGGTGTCGATATACATATCGTCGCCATTGCTGGTAAGATTAGCGACCGCATTATACGGCTCACCATAATTATCGACTTTCAGTGCGCGAACCATTTTAATCTCAAATATCCAATCATCGACTTGCATAAATCGAGATACTGTTTGTTTCATTTCACGTTCCTTTAAACGACGGCGCTTTCAACACGGCTATTGTTAGGGGGACTCGCAAGATCTTTTGCAAAACGTTCTTTTTGCAATTGTTTTGCCACTTATTTTTATTATACAAAACATATAGTTAGAAAAATCTCGGGCGTTACGTGTTGCAAAAAAGCAACGCGCATTCGAATCAGTTTGAATACATTTCCACTCATTCGACGCTGGAAGAATAAAAAACTATATTAATCAGTCGTTTAAAATTTATTGGCAGTTGACACTGTGGTGTAGTCATCAACAGACATACTTAAGTCTGCTGCATGTTTACCCGACGCATTTTCAACTCGTTTTATTATACACAGCTCTGTCGGTCTCGAAAGCCTAAATTAAACAAAAAAGCCCGGCAAAAATGCCGGGCAAAAGGGCTTTTTAAGCACCTAACGACAGAACTGTTTAACCAGTAACTATGGCTTTCATATCTTGCATGTATGCGCGCAGTTGCTGACCGATAATCTCAACACCGTGATTGCGGATCGCATGATTAACTTCAACTAAGCGCATGTTATCAACTTTGTTATCACTACTTTCTCTACCTTTACCCAAATCTGCAGATGTTAGCGTTGGCATTAGTTCGGAGTGCAATAAAGGGATAGCTGCATTGGCAAATAAGTAATTGCCGTATTCAGCAGTATCAGAAATAACCACGTTCATTTCATACAACCGTTTACGTGCGATTGTATTTGAGATCAATGGTGTTTCATGGAGAGACTCATAGTAAGCAGATTCGGGCAAAATCCCCGCTTCTACCATCACATCAAAAGCGAGCTCTACGCCAGCCTTGATCATCGCAACGATTACAATGCCTTTATCGAAGAAGGTTTGATCATCAATTTTTTGGGCATAGCTCGGGGCGTTTTCAAATTTAGACTGCCCGGTTTCTTCTCGCCATTTCAATAGGTTCGCGTCACCGTTTGCCCAATCCTGCATCATAGTCGCTGAAAACTCGCCAGATATGATGTCGTCTTGATGCTTTTCAAACAGCGGACGTAGAATAGTTTTAAGTCGCTCAGAAAGATCATGCGCGCGGATTTTATCTGGATTACTCAAGCGGTCCATCATGTTAGTGACGCCACCAATCTTTAATGCTTCGGTAATTGCTTCAAGACCATATTGCACCAATGCACCTGCATAGGCGGGTTCAATGCCATCTTGTAACATAAACTCGTAGCCTAAAATCGCCGCAGTTTGCTGCATACCGCACAAGATGGTCTGCTCACCCATTAGATCTGACTTCACTTCAGCGACAAAAGAAGAGGCAAGTACGCCTGCACGATCGCCGCCAGTCGCACTCGCAAGCGCTTTTGCAATATCCCAACCTTTTCCTTCAGGGTCATTTTCAGGGTGCACTGCAATAAGAGTGGGTACCCCAAAACCGCGCTTATACTCCTCACGGACTTCAGTACCCGGACACTTCGGGGCACACATTACAACGGTAATGTCAGAGCGGATCTGCTGACCTTCTTCGACAATATTAAAGCCATGTGAATAGCCTAGCGTCGCACCTTGTTGCATCAGTGGCATAACGGCCTCAACCACTGCAGCATGCTGCTTGTCTGGTGTGAGGTTGTAAACCAAATCCGCTGTCGGGATAAGTTCTTGATACGTACCTACAGTAAAGCCGTTACTATTGGCACGAACAAAAGAATCACGTTTCTCATCAATAGCCGCCTGGCGCAGCGCATAGCTAACGTCAAGTCCAGAATCACGCATGTTCAAGCCTTGGTTAAGGCCTTGTGCGCCACAGCCAACGATGACGATTTTTTTACCTTTTAAGTAATCGCATCCTTGCGAGAATTCTTCTCGCTGCATAAAGCGACACTGACCTAACTGCTTAAGCTGTTCACGCAAAGAGAGAGAATTGAAGTAATTTGCCATGTTTACCTTGTCCAATATGTTCAGGCTCTTAATGCCTGAGCGTAGAATAGGCTAATCGCTTAATTGTTAAAAGTGATATATTATCAATACAGTATTGCAATAAATGAAATTACGCTATGGAACTCCGCGATCTTCAGCTATTTTGTCACCTCGCTGGAAGTTTAAACTTCAGCCAAACCGCAGCTGCGATGTTTGTCTCTCCCTCAACGTTAACTAGGGTAATTCAACGGGTTGAGCACGCGTGTGGCGCTCAGTTATTTGTGCGTAATAATCGCCATGTCGCTTTGACTCACGCAGGTCAACAAGTGTTAGAGTTTGCAGAACCCATGTTGGCAGATTGGCGCAAGTTAAGGCAAAGCTTGAATGAAGACATCAATCAATTAACTGGGCAATTACGCTTTTATTGCTCAGTTACCGCGAGCCAGAGTCATTTACCACGAATGCTCGAGCGCTTTAGACAATTGCACCCAATGGTAGACTTTAAACTGGAAACGGGTGATCCAGGTTTATCAGTGCAGCGGGTTATTGACGACAAATGTGATGTGGCGATAGCCATAAATTCGCCTGACCTCCCGACTGAATTATTTTTTCAGCCAATTGCCAAAGTGCCATTGGTGCTAGTGGTGCCAAAACGATTTGGCGTGACTGATATTAATCAAATAGATTGGCGTAAAACCCCGGTCATCATGCCCGACAGTGGACCGACGCGGCGCACTGTTCATCATTGGTTCGCAGAAGCAGGTATTCGACCCCATGTATATGCTTCTGTAGGGGGCAATGAGGCGATTGTGAGCATGGTCGCTCTTGATTGCGGTGTTGGTTTTGTGCCGCGTGTTGTGTTGGCCCATTCTGCACTACAAAGCCAAGTCGACATACTCGAGGTCAACAATATCGAACCCTACGAGTTAGGCTTGTGCTGCTTGCAACAACGCAAAGACGAGCGATTACTGCACGCGATGTTTGCTCAATTATAGAAACTGCGTAGCAACGCATCCATGGCACGATAACTAAGCGCTTCAGCTATATGCTTGCGCTCAATCATTTTAGTTGCGCTTAGGTCGGCAATAGTCCTCGCGACTTTGAGGTGCCTATGCATGGCTCGATGTGACGCACCAAGTTTATACAGAGCATCAAGCATAAATTGTTCTACAGAGTTAGTAAGTGCACACTCACTTTGTATTTGCGTAACGCTTAGGGCGCTATTTAGACAACCTTGGCGATCGAGTTGAAGCTGCTGCGCAGTATGCACTTGTTGCCGTAACTGTGCACTTGTCGTGCTGGAACCAGCTCCTTTTGTAGAAGATTGGCTTGTACTGAGATCCTGCTTGTCTATGTGCAGTTGAATATCAATCCGATCAAGCAGGGGGCCAGAAAGACGGTTTAAATAACGCAAGGTCTGCTCAGGTGAAGAGCGGTTATTGTGTATATCTCCCGTAGGACTCGGATTCATCGCCGCGACTAGTTGAAATTGTGCAGGAAACGTGGTTTTCGCTGCCGCCCGAGAGAGGTTGATATCGCCAGTTTCTAGCGGTTCGCGCAATGCATCCAATGTGCACCTACCAAACTCTGGTAATTCATCCAAGAAGAGAATGCCATGATGAGCAAGCGACACTTCACCCGGTTTTGGGTTGGCTCCCCCGCCGAGCAAAGCTGCTCGTGAACTGGAATGATGGGGGGCCCTAAATGGTCTATCAAAGTTCGGTTTGTGGCTATCAAATTCGCCAGCGATGGAGCGCACACATGCGCTCTCTAACGCCTGCTGTCGCGCTAAAGGTGGCAGTAGTGTCAATAATCGTCGAGCTAACATACTTTTCCCAGTGCCCGGTGGCCCAACTAAAAGAAGGTTGTGTAGACCGGCAGCAGCGATAAGCAGTCCACGCTTGGCTTGCGGATGGCCGACGACATCTGCGATATCAATTGTACTTTCAGTACTTTGGTTATCTATTGGAACGCTAATCAGTGGAAGGTTTTGTTTACCAGCAAGATGGTTTATGACACTGATCAAATCTTTAGCCGCCAGGTGTGTATTTGCCGTTACCCAGCCTACTTCGTGCTGATTTTGTTGCGCGACGATTAGGGTGCGATTGGAACGTCCTACTGCGATAGCAGCAGGTAAAGTCGCGGTGATCGGGCGCAAATGGCCTGATAGTGACAATTCCCCGAGAAATTCAAAATCAGCAAGCGCAGGGCATTCGACCTGTCCACTGGCTGCCAATATGGCGACTGCAATGGCAAGGTCGAAGCGACCGCCATATTTGGGTAAATCGGCAGGCGCTAGATTAACCACCCTTGATTTGACTATTTACAGGAAATATTATTCAAATATGTAAAGCATGATTTTTCGGAATATCTTATGCAAAAATTGTTGTATCCATACGCCAGATTTTCCAGCGAACAGCAGGGAAAAGGTGCAAGTCTCAAACGTCAGGTTTATCGTGCCAGAAAATACGCCATTGAAAACGGCTACGAGGTCGTTGACCTTGATTTGAATGATAAAGGTCTATCTGCATTCACGGGCAAGAACGTCTCACAGGGAGCGTTAGGCGCGTTTTTAGAAGCTATTGATAAAAACATAGTGCCAAGAGATGGATCGGCTTATCTTTGCATTGAACAAATAGATCGACTAAGCCGTCAAGATATTGATTCAGCTTCAACCCTTTTTAAATCCATTCTTCGTAAAAACGTAAATATTATTACTTTAATGGATAATAAAATATATACAAAACAGAGTCTTAATAGCTTTATTGATATCATGTACTCTCTTTTCCTTATGGAACAAGCCAACCTCGAAAGTCAAAAAAAATCAGAAAGAATATTAGACTCTTTTGATCAGAGGTTTTTAAAAGTTGTAAATTCTGAAAAAGTGCAATTTTCTGGCATGCTTCCTGGCTGGATTGACAATGAAGGAACAAAACAAGAAACAAAGTTCGTTTTTAATGACAAAGTAGAGATTGTCAAAAAAGTCTTTGAAATGTATGGAAATGAAGGTAAATCATTAAGAGATATAACCAATTGGTTAGATACTAACAACATTGAGCAAATAGCGCGAAAACGGCATAAAAACTATACGAATAGGTGGAGTTCTGCCAAAGTTTCACACTTATTAAAAAATAGGTGTGTTTTAGGTGAGTTACATATCAAGAGAGAAGGGGAAACAATAGAGAATTATTATCCCGCAGCAATAGAGAAAGAGCTATTTGATCGTGTTCAAGCAATAGCTAAAAGAAAAGTAAAAATAAAAGCAGCTGGTAGAAAATCGATTAATATTTTTACAGGGAAGACTTTTTGCGGAAAGTGTGGACAGAAAGTATATTTTGAAACTGATGATAAAGTTGTTAAAGGCAAAAAATACCTTTATTACTCGTTGAAATGCTCCGCAAGACGTTATGGTGGTTGTGATAGTAAAACAGTCACGTATGATCATTTTTTGAGTTCGCACCCCAACGAATTTAATATTTTCGGAGTTTCTTTTGCATATCCAAAACATTTATTGGAGCAAAAAAGAAAAGCTATTCTTGAAAAAGAACAGCAACTTAAAAAGCAAAACAATAAATTATCCGAGCTTGAAAAGTATTTTTTTGACAATGAAGAGATCGACACTGAATTCTATTTAAAATCTGGCACAAAAATAAAAACTAATATTAGGAATTTAAAAAGAGAAATTGACGATTTAAAGTATGAATATAATACGTACTCAAATGAATATAACTATGAAGAAGTAGAAACAAGATCAAAAAATTTTTATTTAGAAAAAGATCCAAATGAAATTGAGAAAGCACGAAAAATCATAGACCGAAACTACTCAGCAATAATAATCTTTTCAGATCAAAAACAAGCTGTATGTCTCAGATATAACGGTCTATATGAGTTTATAAATTGGGGAGAAAATACAGATACTTCATTGTTGATTGATAATTTTTCAAGATATACCGAGAGTCTTTTCGAAGAGTATCTAAAAGGGAAAATAGACGGAAAATTCACAGAGATATTAAACTCTATGTTTAATTGGGGTGAGGAAAAACTTTATAAAAAAGAACTAACAGCATCTCAACTTTACGAAATTGAACAAGACCCCACAAACTTTGCAAAATATGACTTTGGCTTTTTCATTCTGCAAAATTGGAAGAAAGAAACATTACAAAAATATCTTCAAAAACATAATCTTGTATCAAGTGATTTTGACTATAAGAATTATGGAAAATTTCTATTTGAAAATGTTTTCAGAATGAAGAGTAAAAGATTTGAGATCACTACAAAAAATCAGCATTTTGATTAATCGACCTAAATAATATATGTGAATTTCTATCGTTTTGGTCGATTGACATTAAGACCTTTTGGCATTTCGATATCTGGTTCAACATCAATATTCATTTGTTTCATTTCAAGTTCTTTTTCCTTAGCTTCAAGATCTGATTTTTTTTCAATGATATTTTTTTGAATATAATTTGATATCTCTTCAATACATTCAAGTTGGAAATATTGTTTGATCAAAGAAATACAATTTTCATACTCTTCAAGCTTTTTTCTGAACCGTGCATCACGTTTTTTTAAGTCAAAAAGTCGTTTAGTTAGATCAACATTTCTTGATTTAACAAGGTTGTATTTTGCTTCTGTTTGTTTGTTTTTTAAATCGAGGTTGTACCTTTCCAATTCCATTTGGCTAATCACAAATTTGAGCTGCTTTATCTTTTTAAGTGCTTTGTTTCTTATTTCATAAATTTCTTCTTCATTGTTCATAACGTCCTTTTTTGTTCATATTTACACCGTACCACATATTTTAAAAAATCAAATTTTATTGAATTTTAGTTTAATCTCGCTTTTTGATTTTTTTACGTCATTTATAAGATCTTTATCATTATTAAACAGCTCCTTGTTAATTTCTTCTTGTGCTCTTTCTGCTTCAATCTTGTCAAATTGTTCATAATCAACAACAACTTGCGAATAATTATCAATGTCTCGTTTATATTCTTGTTTGTTGTGTGTATAAAAATTTGAAAGGTATTTTTTTGCAATTATCAAAGCCTTTTTAAAAATCGAATTAGTTAGAAGCTTAATCTTTTTAAGTCTATTTTCTGCCTCTTTTACTTCTTCTTTTAGGCTCTCGCTGTATTCCTCTAAAAGTTCTTTTTCTACTTCTAAATCACGTATTTTTTGCTGCTTTTCCCTACCCCTCTTGTTAATGGACTTTATTTTTATCTCTAAATCTTGGATCTTTTCTTCTTTTTCTTGCAATTTTTTTTCTACAAACTCAATTTTTTCTAAATGTTTCTTTTTTGATTTTTGTTTTTCAACTCCTCTTGTAAAACCAATACTTCTAAAACAATCACCAGCAAGATCCTGCATTTTCATAAAATGCTCATTTGGATATTTCCTTTTAGAATTAAACTTTTGTTGAATTTCTCTAAATCTTGCTTTGTTAGTTTTAAAGTCAAAATTGATAAAACTTAGGTGAGCATGAACATTTAATTTTTTTTCACCAGTTTTTTCACAAGTCGATCCTTCGTCAAAATGCAAAGAATAACCGAGCGGTTCAAAATGATATTTTTGAGCAATTTCATTCATATATTTTTCTATAAGTTTTGGTGCTTTATTTCTAAAATTTTCAGGATCTTCAATGTATTTTTCAAACGAAAAAGCAAGAACACCTTCAAGATAATGATTTGCATTTTTTTGGATTTTTTTGCCTTTTATACTTTCAATTTTTTTAGTAACTTCTTGATACTTTTTAAGTATTCCTTGGCTCGAAACATTCAAATGTGAATTTTCAGGAAATAAAATGTTATCCGATTTTTTACGAGCATTTTGATTTTCTAAATGCAAAATCATTGGATCAGCATCGCTTTTTTTCTTCGCTTTAATATTGAAACTTACAAAATTTTTCATAGTTAATTTAGGTTGTTAATACCTTCAATTAATCATAAAAAGAAATAAATACAATATAGGTGTGTATAAGCCCACTTATACACTACAAGTAGTGTGTGGGCTTTTAACAAGTTAAAAGAGATTAAACCTAACGGTTTAATTGAAAGCTCTTTCAGAGCTTTTAGCGCTCGCGCATAGCGAGTAAGAAGAGGGGCATAGCCCCTTTATATACCAGATACGAGCCGATAGGCGAGCAACAAGGCAACTCGTTGCCGTTCAAAGAGTTACTGACCGAAGGGAAGGCAACTTAATGAAATTTAATAAATGATCGTCATAAAATAAAAGAAGACAAATAAAAAAAATAATCCAAAGAACTCCCCAAAATATCAGATATTTTAATTATTTTTTTTGAAAAACTTTATCACTGTTAGAGTGACAAAATATCATTGATAGAGTGACAAATTATCACTTAACGAGTGATAAAAGAACATAAGCAAAAATTAATGCATCTTAAAATATATCTAAAACTCACTCTCACAGTGACAATTAAAATCAAACAAAAAAATATAAAACATCTTTTTTAATTACCTATTGACATAAAAAAAACTGAATATACAACATAATTATACGAACAATAAAAAAGGTGATTATATGGAAAATTTTCAGGAATATCATGGCGATAACCTAAAGAGTAGAAAGTTTTTAAAACTTAAAACTGAAACATTAGAAACTAAAAAAGACACGTATGGAAATATAGAAGAAGCAAAGAAAACACAAATTTATACAGGCAAAAGACAAGAACCAAATTATGTAAAAGTCTATTTTGACGACATAGAGCTACTTTATAAATTGCCTAAAAATACAAGTGGTTTCTTATACGAGCTTTTACCCTACATGAATTATCAAGGTGAGATTTTTATAAATTCAGTAATGAAAAAAAGAATAACCTTGAAGTTAGGGTTAAAAAATGAAAAGCAGTTAAACAACTATATAACGGTATTGATTAAAAATGACATTGTTAAACGAGTAGGTAGGGGTGTGTATATTATCAACCCTTACCTTCTGGCAAAAGGTAAATGGGAAGATATAGAAGGTTTAAGAGTTATTTATAAAGAAAATGGCGAGAAAGAAATAAAACCAATAGTTAAAGGTGAAAACGAAAATGATTAAAGAATTATCAGAGAAGAAACAAAAAGAATTTAAAGAAATTCAAAAACACATTCAGAAAAACTTTAAAAAACAAGGTAGGCATAAATGAAAAAACTAATATTAATTTTAACTTTATTGACGGGAGAAGTGACAGCTCAAGAAAATCTAAGTTTTACGTGTATCCAGGACAACAACAACTTTATTGTTCTTTATCCATTCATGAATAAGTGGGCAATTATCACCGATAAGCCCATACAAGCCGCAAGACGTGCCGAAGGCGCGGAAGCAATGAACACCAAAAGAGTTACACCTACGGCAGTAACACAAGCGCCAGCAGGAACAAAAAAACGCATTTGGGCACAGGGCGCAGTTGAAAACAACCTTGTAGCTTATATTGAACCACTATGTTTTGCGTTGTGAGGTGGTTCTATGGAAATTATGTATTCGGCAGTTAACCAAAGTACAACATTTAAATATAATTACGACAATTTACATGAAACGATACTTTCCTTTTATAGCGAGCTTACTGCTTTACAGAAAGAATTAATAGGATATTTGGAATGTGAATTAAATGATAATGAAAAAAAGGAAATGGAAGATCTAAAACAATTCATTCAAGAATATGAATGTGCAATTTTTGAATTAGAAGATATAAATTTCATAAATAATTTGCATGATCAAAAAACAGATTGGTTCTTTCTTGTTGATATTGAAAATCAAAATGAAGAAATAGAAAAAATAAGAATACTGTTAAAGCTAAAAGATTTTTAACGGCATGACTGAAAAAGTCGTTCCAATATGTAGAAAGTCAGATAAAATTAACAAAAACCAACTGGTCGGATGTGTTTAATCTTTTATTTGTGAGACTATCACGAATGTGTGCATAAAAAATGCCTTGCATTTCCTCTTTTACCTCAATAGAATAGAATCTATCCAATCAATTGGCGATTGGCTTCATGGGGTAATCTTATCAGAAGAGTATAATTGCCGTGTGGAGACTTGCCAGCGTAGCATTTGCTACGCTGATAAGGTGATACATATTTCTGCGGCAAATATGTTTGTCTAGAACTACATATCAATGGGGATTGAAATTATAGTTCTATTCTAGCCTTTTGCAAGTCTTGTAGATTTAAAAACCCTAATTTTAAATTTTCTTATGAGGACAATTGCAATGGCAATTCTCAAATCAGGTACAAAAGCAAAAGTTTCAGGTCAATATGAGTTAGTGGGTAAGCGTGGTGGTAAAACAGGTAAAGAAAGGACTGTTACACGCGGAGAACCACTACCCCCAACCCCTCAAAAAGGTCAGGGTTACGTCCTCGTTGATCGAACCAAGCACTAATTTATTAGCCCCCAAATGGGGGCTTTTTTATTTCTGATTTATTAGGGGCTTTGCCCCTTTCTTGGTCGAACCTTCGGCTTTTTTCGCGACAGCTTTGCTACGTAAGTTAGAGAGTTGCACAGTCTTCTGGTGTAACTGAATAAGCGACAATGTATTTTTTATCTTTGTCGAAATAACTATAATTTACGCTGTATCCTTCATTGAAAAATACTTTTAATTTTTCGTTTGTGCAGGATTGCGGCTTGGTTAGGTTGAAAAAGTTGTCATTCATTGCAGATATATCTATATCACTTGCATATAGATCCACAATAGAAATGAAATATGTATATTTTTTTCCTTTCTGGTCAATAGCTACTCTATCCAATCGTGTCGAGTCGTCAATCATGATCGGTAGACCTGCATTACTTTCTTGAACTGCGGTATCTATGGCTCTAATCTCAGCATTTTTATAACCAACAGCAACACCCAAAAGGAAGTTGACAGAAAAGCCAATAATTGCACCTGTCAAAAATCCGACAATTCTCTTCTTGCCTTTCCAAGACATAATGACCATGAAAAATAAGCCGTACCAAAGAATAAAACCAAACATTCTTGTTGAAACTGGGCTTGAAGGTTCTTGTCCTGCAATAATGGGGAGTAAAGTGGCACTTGTATGACCGAGGGCAGCAAGGAACAGTAATGCCGCGAATACTTTGCTCATAGTACTAATTTTCTTTTTATCTTCCATAACTACCTTCTCAGTAAGCAATATTTTATTAAAATTTATCCCACTTTTTAGCTTGAATCAGTCTATCAATAACTTTTTGATCATGTTCATTTTCAACAAAATCCTCATAATCTTCAACGACTGAATATTGAATATTCACTGTTCCACCGTCTCTTATTATATGTTTTTTAAGTATTAATATATTTTTATACACCCAATAAAAATAGCAATTTCCATTCTCTTGATAAATATCTTCTTCTTCATCTATTAGATCTGCTTCAATATCCTCGTAGTCTTTAACAAGTTTTGCACCTTGAACCCCAAAGGTAGTAGTTGATTTATCTTTTTCTATAAACTCTTCTAAAATCTTGTAACTCATTGATTTGTCTGATCTATCGGTACGTTGTGCCTTTCAGTCTTGGTCGGGTTCTTCGCCCTTATTTTGCGACCGCTGGAACTAAAAAATATTATCACAAAACAATAGGTTATTTTCAAAAGCATAATTTCCTGTAATTATCCAATGTATTACAATTCGTTTGGCCGGAAACTCAAAACCACTTTGCAAGATAGCGCTGCGAACTCTTTCTTTCGCTTCACGCACGGTGGTCTCTGCGAGCCCGACTAATGAGAAACTGGGAATACCATTAGCTAAATGAACTTCTATCGTGACGGTAGCAGCTTCAATACCGATACTCGAGCGAGAAAAAACTGTCGCAAAACCCACGGCCAATCCCAGAAATGAAAATTAGCACTCTATCGTAAGTAATGAAGAAAACGACTGGCCGTATGACTAGTTCATTGCGGAGGAATATAGCTCTTGCCATTGTTTTACCACAATGGACTTAGCCATATCAGCGGTCACGGGTTTAGAGAAGTAGTAACCTTGCAGGCGGAAACAGCCGTGTTCTGCGAGGAAACTAACTTGCTCCTCGGTTTCTATTCCTTCTGCTATGCAGTCCATATGCAGGTTCTTGGCCATGCCTATGGTGGTTATTATCAAGCTGTCTCCGCTGCTACCCGTGCCGATATCATCAGTGAAACTCTTATCTATCTTAATTACATCGAGTGGGAATATTTTCAAATAACTGAGTGATGAATAACCTGTACCAAAGTCATCCAATGCCAGCAAATAGCCTTCTGCATTAAGTGCCTTGAATTGCTCTAACGCCATTTCCTTGTCACCCATCAGAACCCCTTCAGTTACTTCAAACCTCAAAGCACTGCGGGGTAGCTGATAGCGATCCAGCAATTCGGCTAAGATCTCTAAATCAAAGGTTGCAGTGAAGTGCAAAGCTGACAAATTAACTGACAGATAACCGCGATAGCCTTCTTCATACCAAGTTGCTAGCTCTTTAATTCCGGCAATAATTGATAGTCGAGTGACTTCAACAATCAATCGCATTTCCTCAAGGATAGGTACAAACTCGGCAGGTGAGATCGGTTGCTCACTGATGGCGCAGCGCATGAGCAGTTCCATACCCTCGGTTTGATGCGTATTGATATTTACGATGGGTTGATAAACGTTAAAGAATAGTTCCTGTTGGTAAGCACGCTTGACTAAGTTCTCTAAGGACAGTCTATATTTGGCGCGCACGTTCATCGATTCAGTAAAGAAACGGAAACTATTCACCGCATCACCTTTAGCACTGTACATGGCTACGTCAGCGTAACGCAAAAGGTCTGAAGGTTCGGTACCATCATTTGGATAAACTGACACACCGATACTGCATGAGACGCGCAAGGTTTCTTTGCGTACTTGGATGGGCTCTTCTATCAGTTCGATAAGGTTTGAGATAAACGAGCTGACGTCTTCGAAATCTTTGACATCTTCTAAAACAATAACAAATTCATCGCCACCAATACGTCCTACGGTATCATTTTGGTTAGTGATGTTTTGCATACGCTTGGCCACAACGCGAAGTATGTTGTCGCCATATTCGTGGCCAAGACTGTCATTGATCCCTTTGAAACGGTCAAGATCGACAAACAATACTGCAACCAGTGAATTATGGCGCTTAGCATTGTCGATAGCGTGCTCTAAGCGGTCCAATAACAAGTTGCGATTAACCAACCCAGTAAGACCATCGTATGTGGCCATTTTGAGTAATTTGCGTTCGGCTTGTTTTTGTTCCGAGATATCAGAAAAAACCATCAAATAGTGATCAATTTGACTAGCGTCATCGCCGTTTTTGACGGCATTTAGGTTAATTAAAACATCATGTTGGCGCCCGTCGGCCAGTTGTAACTTTTGCTCGCTGCGCCAAAACCCATCAATATTTAATTGTTGTAACGCCGACTGGGTATAACTCATCAATTCGGGGTACTTAGCTTGCAGTGTTTTAAACTGTTGCGCCACATCTTCGTCGGGGTCCAGAGCAAAAGCATTTTCAAAGGCTGGATTGACCGCTATCGGCTGGTAGTCCTGACTAAAAATAACGACCCAGTCGCGAGTTTGCTTGAACGCATCACCAAACAGACGGACTTGATTGCGCGCTTGTTCTAAATGAAACTTCTGGCCTTTTCGGATCCACCAAACAAGCAACAAGACTAGCCCAATGGCCAGTGCATAGAGTACTTTTGCGGCAAGTGTATTCCAGGGGGCTGGAGCAACACTGATTTGCAAACTAGCAGGCTGCATATTACTTAGCGTGCTATTGTCACTGGGGGCTACCGTAAAGGTATAGTCGCCTTCTTCGAGCAAAGGTAGTGACACAAACGGCTCATTAGTTGAAGCTGTACTAATGGATTTGCCGTTTTTAATCAAGGTGTAAGTGTATCTGCCAAGCCCGCTTTGACTGAATTGCAGACTACTAAAACGTATTGTCAGGCCATTATCGTCATAGTTCAGTTTGATTGTTTCTCCGGCGATATTATTCAGCGGCATGTCGAGTTCGCGCGTTGCCAAGGACACTTCGCTGATCACCATTTTATCTTGCTGGGCAGCCGCGGCATAGGCTGTCTCGGAATAACTGGCTTCAATTAGACTCGCAGGGTCAAAACTAACCACGCCACTAGGCGAACCGAACGCAAGGCTGCCGTCGCGCAATTTAGTATGGGCATGGTCATTAAACTCAGCCACATTAAGTTCTTGTCCATAGCGAAAATCTTCCAAACCTTGACGATCAGCGGATAAGCGATGCAATCCGGAGTGGCTGCTAAACCACAAATTATCTTCTGCGTCGGTCATTAAGGAATAAACCAAGTTGGTTGGTAGAAGATTGTCTTCGTTGAAAAAATACCGCTGCTCGAACGTGTTTTTGTCTACACCATAGAGACCATGACCCGGGTAACCAATCCAAATAATACCGCTTTGGTCGACCGTAACACTGCTGGGGTAAATGCGCGCGTTATTTGCTGCGGGAGGTATTTTGTGCACCGTGGTGCGAGCGTAAGTCTGGGGATGAATTAACGACAATTCCCCGGTGGTGGCTAACCACATCTGATTATCAAATTCTTCTGCGTAGTCGAGGAATGCGTAAAATCGATTGACCGGAATGTTATCACCCAATGGAAGTTCGGTCAGGCTCTTATCAAAAGGATCGTAAATGAAATATCCCGTTCGGTTGCCGGTATCAAGCACGAACCAAATGCGCTTTTCTGCATCCTGACCACTTCCCCAAACATAGGAAGATACAACACTCTTATCATCGTCTGATAAGGTCTCAACAATCTTGCGTTCGCCAGTAGTTTTATCCACTTCCCACAAGCCAAACCCGGTTTGTACAATAGCTCGGTCTTTCTCAACAGTAAAGATACGATCAACATAGGCATCGCTATAGGGAATGTATTCTGATTTTTGAAACAACAGTTTTGACTCGCCTGTCGCAGGCGAATAAACCGTTAGACCGTTATCCGTACCAATCCAAAGATCATTGTCAGGGTCTTCATGGATTGCCCAGATAGTATTGTCGGTCAAAGGAGCGTTGTTTTTATTCTCTAGGGTGATACTCAAAGTATCGAAGGTGAGGCTCAGCGGTGACCAATAGAGCGCTCCGCCATAGTTGGTTGCTAACCAAAGATTTCCGTCGCGATCGATTTCAATATCTTTGATGTCTTTGCGCGATAAGACATCAACGCCTTTAAGCGGTTCAAACAAGTACTCGTAAACCGGCGATTCATCGCGCATATCCAAAGAATACAAGCCAATATCAGAGCCAATCCAGAACTGCTCGGGTGCCTTTTCAATAACGCGCCAGATATTGCGTTCTGGTATTACAAGCTGTGCAGGTTGCATACTGCCTGTTTCTTCCAGAGAGCGCAGTAAATCTGTGGTAGAGCTACGATACAAACCTCTAACGGTAGATATCCACAGATAGTCTTGAGAGTCGATGAAGAGGTGTTTAACATTCAATTTATCAAAATTGGTGTTGGCATCGTTGGGACCTCCTAGGAAATTTAGCTTTATGGCTGGCTGATTTTCTTTTTTGGCGTAAAGACCATTGCTGGTGGCGATAAGTAACCAGTTATCGAGATTAATTGCCCAGCGGATAAAGTTTTCACTTTCAATCAATTGGTCATTGATTTCGTAAATAACTTCAGTGCTTTCGGTGGCGTAGTCATAGCGCAAGATAGTCTGCTCAAGCACAATAATAATGCGACTTTGAGCATCTTCAAACATATTAGCCCCAATTTGAATGTAGTCTTCATAATCAACATAGGGAAGTGCGACCACGCGAACCAATTCGCCGGTTGAAGGAGTAAGTCGGTATATGCCATCACCGACAGTCGCGAGCCAAATGTTTTTGCGGCTATCTTCAACAATCCGATAAACCGGCATATCGAGTAGTTCGTCGTTCGGACCGTTGATACGTTTGAGGTTGTAACCGTCCCATCGGTCTAATCCGCCTTCGGTGCCCAAATACAAGAAGCCATCGCTGTCTAGCAACATATCGACCACTGAATCCTGACTCAGACCGGTTTGCGTGCTAAGCGCAAAAAAACGCGGCGTTTTTAATTTTGCATCAGGGGTATCGGACAGGGGACCCTGGAAGGCTTGAACTGTAGACAGCCACGAAAATGCAGCAAGCAGCAAAATTGTCGCAACACTAAAACGTGAGGTAAAAGCGTTTGCATACTTCATTGAAATAGTTGTTGCGGCTAAATGTATCAACTGCATTAGCTTCGTTAACAAGTGACTACCCCACAATATAGCAAAAATACTCTAGGTTAAAAACAATTCAACGGCGAGTGGATTGGATCTTGCTATAAACTTTACATTCGTGATACTAATATACAGCGCTTGCCATGGCGCCCTTTTCCACAAACGAGAAACCCTGTTTCTCGCTTCTGATTTACTTTGGTGGTGTAAGTTTACATTTCCACGTTTTTGTTCAGGTCTGATTTCTGCTGTTCTCGTTGGGCAGTTGCGCAGATGCATGTATCATCACGTCTGTAAAACTAACTACCCTACGAAATACTGTTTGTTAAGGAACTACTATGGCGAAGCAACCTGCAGAATATATTTGGTTTAATGGCAATATTATCCCGTGGCAAGAGGCCACTGTGCATGTCATGACCCACGCAATCCATTATGGCTCATCGGTTTTTGAAGGCATTCGTGCTTACAACACACCAGATAGAGGGACCTGTGTTTTTCGACTGAATGAACATAATCGACGTTTATTTGATTCTGCGAAAATCTATCGCATGACCATTCCGTACACGCTGGATCAAGTGAATCAAGCTACTCTCGACATTATTCAGAAGAACAATCTCAAATCGGCCTACATTCGTCCGATCGCCTATTATGGCGATATTGGCATGGGATTGCAGGTACCTTTTGGTCAGGAAACTGAGCTTACGATTGCGGCATTTGAATGGGGTGCTTACCTAGGTGAAGAGGCGCTAAAAAATGGCGTCGATGCAGGCATTTCTAGCTGGAATCGTTTAGCAGCTAATACTATGCCAACAGGAGCTAAAGCGGGCGGTAATTATCTGTCATCCCAGTTGATCTCTATGGAAGCGCGCCGTCACGGTTATGGTGAGGGTATTGCGTTGGATGTGAACGGCTTTATTAGTGAAGGTGCTGGTGAAAACATTTTTGTTATCCGTAATGGTGTCGTCTCGACAACACCAAAAACGGCTGCGATTTTACCGGGAATTACCAGGGATACGGTTATGACTCTGTTAAAAGAGATGGGGTACACCGTGCGCGAAGAAAATATTGCCCGTGAAGCCATGTATCTGGCTGATGAAATTTTGATGTGCGGTACAGCGGCAGAAGTTACACCTGTACGTAGTGTTGATGGAATAAAAGTGGGTAATGGCGGCCGTGGGCCGATTACCGAAAAAGTTCAAGATGCATTCTTTGGGCTTTTCAATGGCAAAACTGAGGATAAATGGGGTTGGTTGACACCCGTATACGAGTAATTTAGGAGGGCAACATGCCTAAGCTTCGATCAGCTACAACCACACAAGGGCGCAATATGGCCGGTGCTCGCGCATTATGGCGAGCGACCGGGATGAAGGATACCGATTTTGGCAAACCCATTATTGCCATCGCAAACTCCTTTACCCAATTCGTGCCTGGCCATGTACATTTAAAGGATATGGGACAGTTGGTTGCGCGCAGCGTAGAAGCGGCCGGAGGTGTTGCCAAAGAGTTTAATACCATTGCTGTTGATGATGGCATTGCAATGGGGCACAGCGGAATGCTGTATAGCCTGCCGTCACGTGAAATTATTGCAGATGCTGTCGAATATATGGTCAATGCACACTGTGCAGATGCATTAGTGTGTATCTCCAACTGTGACAAGATTACGCCGGGAATGCTAATGGCCGCTATGCGCTTGAACATTCCAGTCGTTTTTGTCTCAGGCGGACCAATGGAAGCGGGGAAAACCAAATTATCTGATCAGTTGATCAAGCTTGATTTAGTCGATGCTATGGTTGCGGCTGCTGATGACAAAGTCAGTGATGCAGACAGTGATGCTATCGAGCGCTCAGCCTGTCCTACTTGTGGCTCTTGTTCGGGTATGTTCACAGCCAATTCAATGAATTGTTTAACTGAAGCTTTAGGGTTGTCGCTGCCTGGCAATGGCTCTACGTTAGCCACTCATGCGGATCGTGAACAGTTATTTAAACGCGCAGGCAGTTTAATCGTAGAATTATGCCAGCGTTGGTATCAAAACGAAGATTCGATGGCACTACCGCGCAATATTGCTAATTTTTCCGCCTTTGAAAACGCTATGAGCTTGGATATAGCGATGGGCGGTTCAACCAACACAATTTTGCATTTATTGGCTGCAGCGATTGAAGGGGAAATCCCTTTCGGCATGAATGATATTGACCGTTTGTCACGCAAAGTACCGCACTTATGCAAGGTTGCACCAGCTACACCGCAGTATCACATGGAAGACGTGCACCGAGCTGGTGGTGTTATGGGGATCCTTGAACAGCTTAAACTAGCAGGGTTGTTACATACCGACGTCAGTCATGTATTGGGTAAGGCAATGGGCGAGGTTATCGATGAGTATTCCATCATCAATCAACCCAAGGCAGACGTAGTCGAGTTCTACAAGGCAGGCCCAGCAGGGATCCGCACGACCCAAGCGTTTAGCCAAGATTGTCGTTACCCCACGGCAGATACCGACCGACAAGCGGGTTGTATTCGTTCAATTGAGCATGCTTATAGCCAAGAAGGCGGTCTCGCCGTGTTGTTCGGTAATCTAGCAACCGATGGATGTATTGTAAAAACCGCCGGCGTTGATGAATCGATTTGGCAATTTACCGGGAAAGCGAAGATTTTTGAAAGCCAAGATGACGCGGTGGCGGGTATTTTAGCGGATCAAGTGCAGGCCGGTGATGTGGTGATTATTCGCTATGAAGGTCCTAAGGGTGGGCCGGGTATGCAAGAAATGCTTTACCCCACGTCTTATCTAAAATCTAAAGGATTGGGAAAGCAATGTGCGTTAATCACTGACGGGCGCTTTTCTGGTGGTACTTCAGGACTCTCTATCGGACATTGTTCGCCTGAAGCAGCAAGTGGCGGTGGGATTGGATTAGTCGAAGACGGAGATACCATCATAATCGACATTCCCAAACGCAGTATCAACATTGATATCAGCGATGCTGAACTAGAGCGTCGCCGCGAAGCCATGCAAACAAGTGCTAAACCTTGGCAACCGGTTGAGCGAGAGCGGCCAGTATCGGTATCACTGAAGAATTTTGCCTTGTTAGCGACCAGTGCAGATAAAGGTGCAGTGCGTGATAAGGCAAAACTAGACCAGTTGTTGTCGCAGTCATGACCGTGCCAGTCAGTTTGCAAGAGTACTTGCGGAAAATTTTGCTAGCCCCGGTTTACGACGTTGCGGTGCACTCTGAGCTGACGTTTATGAATCGCCTATCGGCTGAATTGGGCAATGAAGTATGGCTGAAGCGTGAAGATCAACAACCGGTCAAGTCCTTTAAATTGCGCGGGGCTTACAATTGCATCGCTCAGCTTAGTGCAGATAAAGTCGATGCTGGGGTCATCACTGCATCTGCAGGTAATCACGCTCAGGGCGTTGCCTTCTCTGCCAATAAGCGTGGGATAAAGGCTACTATCGTGATGCCGGAAACTACGCCTGATATTAAGATTGATGCAGTAAAGCGCTTTGGTGGCGATACTGTAGAAGTGGTTTTGCACGGTGTTAGCTTTGATCAGGCTAACCGTCATGCTAAGTGGTTGGCCGACGATCAGGGCTTGACCTTTATTCCTCCTTTCGACCATCCAGATGTAATTGCAGGTCAGGGAACGATCGCACGTGAACTACTTGAGCAGAATCCTAATTTGCAGCGCTTGTTCATCGCCGTCGGTGGCGGCGGCCTTGCCGCAGGTATAGCCGTTTATTTAAAGCAGTTACGGCCAGACATTCAACTGATCGGCGTTGAAGCTGAAGAAAGTGCCTGTTTGCTTGCTGCTAAACAAGCAGGCAAACCGGTGGAGCTTCCATCAGTGGGCATATTTGCTGATGGTGTAGCGGTTAAGATTGCCGGCGAAGAAACCTTTCGCCTATGCGATCAATTGCTTGATGACATTGTTACCGTTACCAATGATGAGGTTTGCGCAGCGATTAAGGATATATTCGATGACACTCGTGTCATCGCGGAACCCGCTGGCGCGCTCTCGATTGCTGCTATTCGCAAGTATGTAGCGAAGAATAACCTAAAAGGTGAGCGACTTGGCGCCATTCTGTGCGGGGCTAATACTAATTTTCACACCTTGCGATACGTATCGGAACGTTGTGAACTTGGCGAACAAAAAGAGGCGGTGTTTGCCGTTAAGTTGCCGGAGCACGCGGGTGCGTTTAAGCAATTCTGCGAAACGCTGGGGAATCGTGCAATAACTGAGTTTAATTATCGTTACTCGACAGATGCAGAAGCTCATGTGTTTGTGGGCATTAAATTAAAGCAAGGACGTCAAGAATTTGAGGTGCTACTGAACATTTTGGCGGAAAAAGGCTACCAATGTTTTGACCTGTCAGATAATGAGCTAGCCAAGCTGCATGTGCGTCATATGGTAGGTGGTCGATTGGCAGCTCCACTAAATGAACATGTGTTTTCTTTCGCTTTCCCCGAATATCCAGGTGCACTTTTGACGTTTTTGCATACGCTTGGTGAGAAGTGGAATATCACTTTATTTCACTATCGAAATCACGGCGCTGCTGACGGCTTGGTGTTATGCGGGTTCGACCTTCCAGAACAAAGTCGGGCTGAGTTTGATCAACATTTGGCGGCACTGGGTTATGCTTTTGAGGAGCAAAGTGATAATCCGGCGTATAAGTTTTTCTTGGCGCATTAAAATTAAAATATTAGCGTTCGAGTTAGCGAAAGCAATGCGAGCGCCATGTCATAATGTATCTATGGTTCACCAATCGAACTGATGTGTGCATGAGTGCGGCGCGTGCTGAGATTTAATTTAATATCGGTTGTTGTTTATGCAGGTAAAGCCTCTTGATTACAAGAGGCCCCGTTGATTTACGCTTGCTATTTATTGAGCTGAAGTAGGTGCTGGCTAATTTCCGGCCATACCAATTGATTGATCTCAGTCTGCAAAATCTTACTGTTGTCTGAATGCTGCAGCGAACCATCATCGGCTGAGCGCAACATGTCTTGCTCACGCAATGCAGTTACCAAACAACTGAACACGTTTTTATCGTAAAATTCAGGTGAATTCATGCCGTAAAGTGCAGACAAACGCTCAGCTATCTCACGAGACTGACGTTCCAGTTCGCCACGGCTAATGGTTTGATTAATTTCCAATACTCTTAATACGACGGCGTAGCGCTGCACCGTTTCCTGCATGGCGCGGCTTAATAACCAGGCAGAATGGAAGTGTTCGGATTCCCGCGGGGGGGGCAATATCTTGCGCCCGCGTTGCTGCAATAAACCTTGTTCCAGAAGCTGCATCAGTAAACGTTCACAATAGTCTTGTGCCGACTCATGTTCCATGTACAAGAATAATTCCTTCTGCAGCAAAGGATAAATATCGTGCATGAGCTGCAACAGTTTCGCTTTATCAATACCATTGTTAGCAAATACAATGGTGCTGATCATGCCTGGTAGGGCGAATAAATGTAGAATATTGTTGCGGTAGTAGGTCAGGGTAACGGCATTATTCTGCTGCGCTGCGATAATGCTTTCGTGGCTGTCGTCATGTACAGACAAGCGCTTTAACTTTAAGGTCTCATTTAATAACGCTGCGCCGCTTAATTCTACTAATGTAGCATCTTCACTAAAAGGTACCTCGCGGAGTAAATGCAGGTAGTCATCCATAGCTCTGGTGAGCTCAGACTTTGTCATAGCATTAGTTTTTGACGACAGTAAGCACATACTTACCAATGCCATGCCATTGATCGCCACAGCTTTATTGATGCGCAGCATAATGCGATTGGCGAGTTCATTTACGGTCGGTGTAAGCCAGCTTGGTTTTTTATCCTGGAGATCAGTTTGGCTGGCACGCCATTCTGGCGCACACTCATCCAGAAACTGATTTAACTGCAGCGGTTCACCAAAATTCACATAACCATGCCCATAGTTTTTGAGTTTTCGGATCGCTGACAGGATCTGCAGTGGAGATTCTTTTTTCTTATTTGAGCCGGTGAGTTCTTTTTGGTAGCTCTTCACTTCCATTACGTGCTCATAACCAATATACACCGGTACGATGCTCACCGGGCGCTTAACCCCTTTCAGCATGGCCTGCAAAGTCATTGCCAGCATACCCGTTTTTGGTGGAATTAGACGCCCTGTGCGACTGCGCCCTCCTTCTGGGTAGTACTTTACCGAATACCCTTTGTTAAATAGCAACTCAAGGTATTCACGAAACACGGCGGTGTATAATTTGTTCCCTGCAAAACTGCGGCGTAGGAAAAAGGCGCCAGCTCGACGAAAAATTTTACCTACCGGCCAGAAATTAAGGTTAATGCCGGCGGCGATATGCGGGGTAACCATACCTTCGTGATAGATCACATAGGTCAGTAAAAGGTAGTCCATGTGACTTCGGTGACAGGGGACATATATAATTTCATGTCCGTTTTGCGCCAACTCGCGGATCCGTTTAGCGTGCCCGACACTGATACCATTGTAGATCTTATTCCATATACGCGTGAGCACTCGGTCGCCAATGCGGATCAACCCCTCACGGTAATCACCAGCGATTTCATCAATGTAACCTTGAGCAACCTGGCGTGCTTGAGTAAGGTCAATATTCTTGTTTTGGGCTTCCTCCTGAATCGCGAACTTAACTGCTGAGGCCCCCAAAACTGCGTTATTCAATTCACTCCGTTCAAGCAACGTCGGGCCGGTAAATGACTGGCGCTTGCGATGAAAATGGGTGTTGGCTACACGCACTAACTTCTGCGCAATATCATGATCGGAACCATGCTGCTTGACCATAGTGCGGGTTGAAACAGCCCGTGAAAAGCTAACGAAGTTGTCGCGACCAAGAAACAAAACAATAAATAGTTTACGCAGCCAGCTAGGCGATGCACGGTCAGCGATTAAGTCGGTCCAGCCAGGGTTGCCTTTGCCTGGTGCCCGGCCCCAAGTGATAAAAACGGGTAATACTTGGAAGTCGAGTTCAGGGTGAACGCGGTGGAGATGGAAAATATTAGTAAAAATCTCCACGGTTTCGGTTTGTTTTACCGAGCGCTTGATGACCGGCTGCGGGCGGCGTAAAAATAAACTGCGTGGCAGGCGCACGTTGTCGGTTTCAAAATGTCCATTGGGGTCAGGCAAGCCAAGCTTTTTAGCCACAAATCGCAAAGCCAATTGGTCGGTGAGAGAATCAGTTTGTAACAAGTAAACGATGGGCTTGCGTTTATCGATACCTAATTCGCTCTCTACATCAGCTGGAATGCTTTTCGAGCGCACCAATAGTTTTACTGGCCAATAAAAACAAGAAGAAAGGCTATTACGAAGCCAGGACATTTGTATTCCATCCAACAATTAAAACCCGCGGATAATATCATGTACGTAAAAAATTTGCTTTATACAACTATCCCTCGCATGCTGCTGTCTGTCTTAAAAAAGAGTAAAGGAATGCGTCTGGCGTGGATAACACTATGATGTACCGTACAATCGCTTTATTCGGATTGATGTTTAGTAGCCTAATCGGCGCTGTAGAAGAGCCTGTTAGTGGTAATTGGTATCGTGACACCGCTGCAATTATGGGGACTAACATTGAGGTTCAGCTATGGGCCGCAACACCTGAACAGGGAGCCGCTGCAGTTCAACAAGTATTTATTGAGATGGAACGCATTAATCAATTGATGAGTCCATATATCGAAACCAGTGAGCTCAGTAGACTTAACCAAAACGCATCTAAGCATCCAATCCAAGTATCCAGTGAAATGTTCGAGCTGCTTAAAACGGCAGAAGCCTATTCACAGCTTACAAATGGGGCATTTGATATTACCTTTGCCAGCGTCGGTTTTTTATTTAATTATCGCGAGCGAGTCAAGCCCACCACGGACCAAGTCCAGGCGCTCGCCAAGGTGATCAATTACACTTTAGTGAAATTAGATAGCCAAACACGAACAGTCAGGTTTACCCACCCCGATGTGAAAATAGATTTGGGCGGCATCGCAAAAGGCCATGCGGTTGATAACGCCATTGAACTAATAAGATCCATGGGGATCAAACATGCGATGGTCACTGCGGGTGGTGACACCCGTTTGCTTGGTGACCGCTTGGGTCGCGACTGGGTTGTTGGGATTCGTGATCCGCGTCAGCCAGACAAGCAAGCTGTACTGCTACCACTGAGTAATACGGCAATGTCGACCTCTGGTGATTATGAGCGATTCTTTGAAGAGGATGGGGTTCGTTATCATCACATTTTGTCGCCCAAGACCGGGCAGTCGCCTGCTGAAGTTCAAAGCGTTTCTATCATCAGCGATTCTGCAACGGCCAATGACGCTCTTTCTACTGCTGTATTTGTATTAGGTGTCACTGCTGGCCTGAACTTAGTCAATCAGTTGGGGGATACTGAAGCAATTATTATGGATAGTCAGCGTAAATTACATTATTCAGATGGACTGGCACAACAACAGTAGTGCACATGAAATATAAGGAGCAACTATGGAATTTTCACTATCTCAACTACAAGCAGCAGCCCAGCAGGTGTACCAGTCACAGCCACCAACCCCGCAGTATTCGTGGCCACTCCTCAATGCAATGTTGGGTACAGAACTTTGGGTTAAGCATGAAAACCATACGTCTACAGGCGCTTTCAAAGTTCGTGGTGGGATTACCTATTTACAATGGCTAAAGCAACAGTATCCGGAATGCCGAGGAATTATTACAGCGACCCGCGGAAATCACGGGCAAAGTCAGGCAAGAGCTGCCGCAGCGCTGGGATTATCAGCAACCATTGTGGTTCCCGAAGGCAATTCAGTAGAAAAGAATACTGCCATGCGAGCTTTTGGTGCTGAAGTCATTACTTACGGCGCTGACTTTGATAGCGCTAGAGAGCATGCATTAGCGTTGGCGACACAGCTCGATCTGATTATGGTGCCTGCATTTCATCGTGAGATTGTCGCTGGTGTGGCGAGCTATGCGCTGGAGTTATTTACGCAGGTCAAAGATATTGATCGAGTATACGTACCGATTGGCTGTGGTTCGGGGATCTGCGCGGTGATAGCTGCGCGTGATGCGCTAAAGTTGAAAACCGAAGTGGTTGGGGTGGTTGCAGAAAACGCCATGGCCGCAAAGATATCCTTTGATACAGGCCGCATTACTTCAACGGATTCTGCGCTAACCTTCGCAGACGGTGTTGCCGTGCGCACACCAGTGCCCGAAGCGTTCGACATATACTCTCGCGGAGCCAGCCATATTGTGGCCGTGAGCGATACTGAAATAGCCAATGCCATTCGTGCATACTATACCTGTACGCACAATATTGCCGAGGGTGCAGGGGCTGCGCCTCTCGCTGCAGCACTGCAAGAAAAGTCGGGGTTGGAGGGTAAAAAAGTGGCTGTAATCCTATGCGGCGGCAATATTGACAGTCCTGTGATGGCGCAAGTACTCAATGGGCTAACACCAGATATGGGCTAGGCCTTGGCTTTCTTCTCACTGACCCAAACGGTAATTGTACCTGTGACCACAACATTGCCATCGGTGTCATAGGCGTTTACGGCAATCGCTAGGTCACCTGGTTGCCATGCGTCGTCAGGCACATTAGCAACACAGCGAATGTCTGTTGGGGCCTTAGCAGGGTATTCTACAGCCATACTTTTTGGGATCCAGCGCAGATGTTTTGGGATCGAAGCTTCACACATGAACCCCATGGCCATTTCTAAACCATTACAGATAGCAATAACATGAGTTGTGCCGATATGGTTTTGCACAATTCGGCGTTTTTTGAAAGTAACCTCACAATGATTGGGGCGCAGCTCAGTGATCAATGGCGAAATAGTTGAAAAATAGGGCGCTTTGCGGGCAGTAAACCAACTAAATAATTGCCGGCCAAACGGAAACTTTAAGAACTTAGCGTAGGTGTTCAATACGTAATTTTTGCTCATAGCTTATTGGCCTTGGTGTTGATGTATTTTTGAGTGATTAGTTGTCTAGAGTTGAGTCACTGGGTAATTTTGCCGAGTTAAAGCGGTAACCGGTTACCTCAAATATCCAGTCAGTGATAACGTCGCGCCCTGCCAAGCCATAACAAATAAAAGCTATTCCAACACCAAAGCCAATGAGTTTGCCTAAGGCTGAGAAGTGTTCGGTAACGAGTTGAAAACCAAAGACACTGACAAACATAATTCCCAATAGCAGTCCTAGCAATCGAAGTAGTTTCATTTTCTTTCTCCTGACTCTAAATCATAGTCTGATTTAGTAGTGCGGAGGTGGGGTTTCTTCATCTGCATTGGCAATATTGGATTGTTGCATTGATTTTAACTTATCTACCACAAAGCTAAATTTTTTATGCAATTCACTCAATTGCTTTTGCTGCTGCGCTAAGGCCTCATTCAAACTATCAATCGTGTACTCTTGGAATGCGAGCTTGCTTTGCAACTCATCAATTTGTGTTTGCAATTCAGCATTATTTTGCATCGTCGATGCTCCATCTTTCAGCGAGACCGCTGCTACTTTCGGTGACTATTTGCTGCGGATTAATAAATCCGACTGCGTGCACGACTGCGGTGCGCAATGCGGCTTTTTCATTCGGAGCTACCTTCCACTCTTGAATTTCTTGGCCGTCAGCAACGTTCCATAAATTGACTCTGCGCGTTGGGCTTCCGGTAAGTAACCACTTACCATCGTCAGAAAATACTGCATCTGTGAATATCTGTTGGCGCACAAAAATATCTAATGAACTTAATCTTGTACCTGATTGAGCGTCCCAGATATGGGCGTTATTTGTGCTGTCTGCGGTAAATACGTAGCGCCCTTGATCATCAAGAGCAACCTTCGTGACTCGTTGAGGGTGAGTAAATGTATGGATAATTTGGCCAGTATCTGTACTCCACAAGTAAGCGACGTAATCATTGCTGCCGGACAACGCAAACTTACCATTAGGAGACAAATCAACGCTATTCACTTTTTCTTGATGACCCATAAACTCCAGCCGGCGCCCGCTGTTGGGTTCAAAATACATGATTTTACCGTTGCTACGCGCCACAAGAATGCCATTGCCTTGATTGCTAACTGCAACATCGCGAATCGCGCTTTCATCAATTCGCCAAAAGCCAATCGGCTCGCCAGATTCGACACTCCACAATGCAAACGCAGTTCGATCAGAGGTAACAATGTGCGAATTATCAGCGCTGATATGCAAGTTAGTGACGATATTGACGCCATCGCCTTGGTGGTGCCACTCAAATAGAGCTTCTTCGGTTTTTAGGTTCCATACAGTGATCCCGTTGTCCACGCTCGACACGACCGCCAGAGAGCCGTCGGGTGAAACGTCGGCAGCCATAGAGCCAGCTTCTGCATGCAGAATTTCACTCTGTGCACTGGATGACACACCGCCACAGCCTTGCAGCCAGCAAAACATCAATAGTAGCACGCTTAGGCGCATTGTTCGGTTCTGGTGATTCGGGTTTATCATGCTTTGGGGTTTCGCTTTAGGTGCTTAAAGATTACCATACCCTGCGTTTTTGATTTCAAAATTTTATAATGCATTGCGCTATATTCATAAAAATACAGGAGACTCACTACATGAGATTATCACTTGTTGCTGCTACATCGTTGATGGCATTAGGTTTATCAGCATGCCAACCGCAGTCGAGCGAACAAGCAACAGACAGTGCACCAGCAGAAACTGCAAGCACTACAGACATGAGCCCAGCACAAAATCAGGCGTATGCCATTGGTGCAAGCATGGGAACCTACGTTGTTAATCGCGCGACAGAAACTGAAAAATACGGAATGACATTTGACCGTGAAGCGGTAATGCAAGGCTTTAAAGATGCACTTGCTGGCAACTCTAAGTTCACCGTTGAAGAGATGCAGACTTTGGCCCGCGCGGCAGACGCTAGCTTGCAGGAGAAGCAACAGGCTGCCGCTCAAGACGTGGCGCAGCAAAACATTGAAGCAGGTAAAGCCTTTCTAGCAGAAAACGCTAAGAAAGAAGGGGTGATGACGACTGAATCAGGATTACAATACGAAGTCCTGTCTGCTGGAGAGGGAGCCTCACCAACAGCTGAAGACACTGTTACCGTGCATTACCGTGGGACGTTATTAGATGGTACTGAGTTTGATTCATCTTACAAACGTAACGAACCAGCTTCATTTCCTTTATCTCGCGTTATTGCCGGCTGGACCGAAGGCGTTCAGTTGATGAAGGAAGGTGGTAAGTTCCGTTTTTATATCCCGTCAGAGCTTGCATATGGTGAGCGCGCTACGGGTGCAATAACGCCAAACTCAACATTGATTTTTGATGTGGAGTTACTTGAAGTGAAAAAAGCAGACGCTGAATAAACAACACACAAAACAAAGCCGGAGAGTAAATTGTACTTTCCGGCTTATTTTTTAAAGGCTGCTCCTTGCCTACCTTAAATCCCTCTCGCCACTAGCAGCGCTCATACACTCTAGGGCTACACGCTGAATACGCATTCAGGTTATCAAGTATCGTAACAAACTTGCTACGTACTTAAAGTATAGCGTCTAGCCGAAACTCCATTGGAATGCTTTGCTATAAAAAAAGCACTCAAAATGCCCTAGAGGAATTTGTAGTAAATTCAGTGATTTTCATTCACTACTTCGTCGCATAATGATGCGGCCCATTTTCCCAAACAGCACCCCACCTAAGAAAAACCACAAGTTATGCAGCGTAAAACTATTGACGAATCCATCAATAATGGCGGCAACGACAACTAACCCTCCAGTGAGATAGAGTAAAAATCCTAACAATGAAAAAATCACTGTCCAAGTGCTCTGGGGTTTCTTCCTTGAAATCAACAATGAGTGATTTGAATTCTGGTGTGTCGATTTCACGCGGGTTACCTTGTTAATAAGTCCTTACCTTATAGTTCTATTAAGCCTGAAATGGTTCAAAAAACAATCGTTTTTTTACGCAAGCAGACAAAACTTGACTTACCTAATGTGCCTGAAAGATATTATCGGCAACTTAACGCTGACCTTAAACTCAATGAGAACACCGCTAATTACACGACAAGGCTACAATCAATTGCGTGATGAGCTAGACAACCTGTGGCGTGTTGAACGGCCAGAAATTACGCGGAAAGTCACCTGGGCTGCCAGCCTTGGAGATCGCAGTGAGAATGCTGATTACCAATATAATAAGAGGAAGTTACGCGAGATCGACCGCCGCGTACGCTATTTGCGCAAAGCACTTGAAAACCTGAAAGTTGTTGATTATGACCCAGTGCAGGAAGGCAAGGTGTTTTTTGGTGCGTGGTGTAAATTGGAGCGTGAGGACGGTAAGGAGTTAACCATTCATATTGTTGGCTACGATGAAATATTTGGCCAATCACAGTGCATTTCCATAGACAGTCCAATGGCTCGAGCACTGTTGGGCAAGTCGGTAGATGATGACGTTGTTGTGAAAACTGAAGCGCAAAGTGCTGAATGGACCATTCTCGACATTTGGTACGAGTCTTAAACGGTCACGCGATGCTGCACATTTAATCTAAATCAAGCCTAGGCAAGTGGGGTGAAAGTGCTATAATTTAGCTCGGTTTTACGCCTACATTTTCAACGTTTCTAACTATCCATTTCCTTACACGTTTTTCGAGACAATTATGCTTATCAACAAAATAGCAACCGAGCTCGGCGTCAAAGCTGAGCAAGTTCAATCTGCTGTATCCTTACTCGATGGTGGTGCTACCGTGCCCTTTATTGCACGCTATCGGAAAGAAGCCACTCAAGGATTAGACGATACTCAGTTGCGCTTCCTCGAGCAACGTTTAGGTTACCTCCGAGAGTTGGAAGATCGTCGCGGCGTTATCTTGCGCACTATCGATGAGCAAGAGAAGCTTTCTCCTGAGTTAAAGCAGAAACTACTCGCAGCAGAAAGCAAAACGGAACTTGAAGATCTTTACTTACCCTTTAAGCCAAAACGACGCACCAAGGGGCAAATTGCCATTGAGGCCGGGTTGCTGCCATTGGCCGAGAGCTTGTTCGAGAACTTAGCTCTAGACCCAGTCACTGAGGCTGAGAAGTTTATCAATGCTGATGCTGGCATTGTCGACAGTAAAGCAGCCCTAGACGGTGCTAAATTTATTTTGATTGAACGCTTTGCTGAAGATGCAGAGTTGTTAGCTAAATTACGCCAGTATCTTAATCGCGAAGCGCACATAACCAGCGAAGTGATTAAAGGCAAAGAGAACGACGGTGCTAAGTTTAAAGACTATTTTGCGCACTCCGAGAAAATCGATAACGCGCCGTCACATCGGGCGCTAGCAATGTTTCGCGGGCGTAATGAAGGGTTTTTGCAGCTTAAACTCAATGCAGATCCGCAACAAGAAGAGGTGCGACAGTCGTATTGTGAAGAATTGATAGCAAAGCATTTGAATTTTCAACCCAAAGGGTTGCCCGCTGATAACTGGATGGCACAGGTCATCCAATGGACTTGGCGAATTAAGCTGCAGCTGCACCTGGAGACTGAGTTATTCGCTGCTCTGCGAGAGCGAGCTGAGACAGATGCGATTGATGTTTTTGCCAAAAATTTAAAAGATTTATTAATGGCAGCTCCAGCGGGACAAAAAGTGACAATGGGCTTAGATCCAGGTTTGCGCACAGGCGTGAAATTGGCGATTGTCGATGCGACGGGGAAAGTCGTACACACCACGACCATTTTCCCTCACGCTCCGCAAAATCAATGGGACAAATCCAGCCGTACACTGGAAACCTTATGCAAGCAGTTTAAAGTTGAACTCATCAGCATAGGGAATGGCACGGGTTCGCGAGAAACTGATCAACTCGTCAGCGAGATGCTCGGTAAGGCGCAACTGAACGTGCAAAAAATTATGGTTAGTGAGGCTGGTGCTTCCGTTTACTCGGCGTCAGCTCTGGCGTCTAATGAATTGCCGGAGCTAGACGTTTCATTGCGTGGTGCAGTGTCGATCGCGCGACGGTTACAGGATCCGTTAGCGGAGTTGGTAAAAATAGAACCTAAAGCGATCGGTGTCGGACAATACCAGCATGATGTTAGTCAAAGCCACTTGGCCAAAGCTCTAGACAATACGATTGAGGATTGTGTAAATGCCGTTGGAGTTGATCTCAATACGGCTTCTCCTGCTTTGCTTAGCTATGTGTCAGGATTGAACAAGACTCTCGCGAGTAACATTGTTAATCATCGCGACCAACTGGGCGGCTTTACTGAACGTAGCGAGTTATTGAAGGTTGAGCGCTTAGGACCCAAAGCCTATGAACAAGCCGCAGGATTTTTACGCATCGTGAATGGGAGTAATCCGCTGGATGCATCTGCAGTGCACCCCGAATCATACCCAGTGGTCGATAAAATCATCGATATGACGCGACTGGCGGTAAATGAAGTTATCGCCAATGATGATATTTTGCGCCAAGTAGATATCAATGCATTAGTGGACGAGCGCTTTGGGTTACCTACCGTAAAAGATATTATTGCTGAACTTAAAAAACCTGGTCGGGACCCGCGTCCAGAATTTAAAACTGCACGCTTCAAAGCAGGGGTTAATACCATCAATGATTTAACTGAAGGGATGATCCTCGAAGGGGTAGTGACTAATGTTGCCAACTTTGGTGCATTTGTCGATGTCGGTGTGCATCAAGATGGATTAGTTCATATTTCTGCGTTGACCAACAAATTCATCAAAGACCCAAGGGAAGTGGTGAAAGCTGGGGATATCGTTAAAGTCAAAGTGCTGGAGGTTGACGTACAGCGCAAACGCATTGCATTCACAATGCGCCTTGACGACCAACCGGTAGTGAAAGAACAGGCTAGCAAGCGTGACAAAACTAGCCGCAGTCAGCGTCCAAAACCAGGGCCTAAGGCGGCTAATGCGGCGATGGGAAATGCTTTTGCAGATGCATTTGCAAAGGCTAAGAAGTCGTAGCTTTAAGTTCTTGCTTATGCTGGTACATATTGAGGTCGGCGCTTTGCAGCATGGACGCTAAGTTTGCTTGCTCGACCTCAACCACATGGTTACCGACGGCTGCAGACAATGGCAAGGCTTGCCCATCAATCCATACGTCACGTTGCTGTAGCTTTTGTGCATAGCGTTGCCGGATGCGCTTGGCATGAGCATGAGTGATGGCATGTGCAAAAACCACAAATTCATCGCCACCAAAACGACCCACTATATCGCCTTCGCGCGTTTGATGACGCAAGATCTTTGCAAAGGTTTGTAGTACCTTGTCGCCAAATGTATGGCCTCTATCGTCATTGATAGACTTAAAGTCATTGAGGTCAATGAATAACAGTAGAAATACCCCATCCCTGTCTCTATAGCGGTCAATCTTGCGTTGTACAGCCATTTCCCAGCCGCGTCGATTCAGCAATCGACACAAGGGGTCTTCAGATGCTGTGAGGAATGCATGGGCTTTCTCGACCTCAAGGTGTTTGACTTTTTCACTGGCGGCATAAGCAAACAAGAATGACTCAATGGCGGTTGAAACAATAAGTCCGTAGCGGGTTAAGAAAATACTTAAATCGTTAAGCCAAACTCGAAATAGCATAGCGATGAAAACAATAGCTAGTGCGCAAAAAACAATGTTGGCAGTATGGATGCGCTGCACAGCGGCATAACCTGAAATAACAAATAGACTGAAAATTACAGCTAATGTCGTCCATGCCATCATCAATCCCAGACCTTTTGTGCTCAGCGCAGGTGCAAAGAAAATGAGTATCCCGAGACTCATAACGGCGGCCGCTGCACCGATAATAGCGAGATAAAGATGTCGATTAATTAGCAGCTTTAAATCTAGTAGACGGGCTAGAAATAAGGTTGCAAAGAAAACCACGCAACCGGCTAAAAGCGATTGGTTTGCGATGTCATTTTGCCAACTGCCAAGTGGCAGAAAATAGTTAAGTAGTCCTTCTTGCAAGCTGAAAAAGGCAGCAACGAAAAATAAGTATGCACTGTACGCGTAAAAACCAGATTGTTTGATGCCTCGACCCAATAGCCCGACATACATCGCAAGTCCAATAGCGAAACCGACAAACAGAAATAACGCTATAGTGTGGCTGGTAATGCGCTGATTAAACTCGGTGATAGATTCCAAATACAGGAGGTAGGGACGACTGCGTTGGCTGTCTATATTGACCGTTAAGGTTAAATCATCGCTGGCAGGCAATAGGACACTATAAAAATGGCTGTTTTGACGCTCTAATGGCACTGGTGAGGGGCTCTGAATGATTACTGAGCTTAAGCCGACTAGGGGCAGACTAAGTACGCTGGGTTGTGATAAGCGACATTGCAACTGCAAGACATTGCTACCTTCGACCAACTTTACATTATCGGATTGCACATTAGAAATTAAACCGCCACTTTGGGTCCGGCAAAAACCGACGTCGGCTTGCGACCAAGCGAGCTCCGCATGCAGAAAGCATAAGAATAACGCTAAATTAACGAGAGCTCGTTGCATGTGTGCACCTTAATCGCCACCAAGGATCTGCACTTGGGCGATATCGGTATCACCTTTGAGCACTTTATAAATCGCATCTTGAACAAGCGTTCGCATGCCATCAGCCATGGCCTGCTTTTTCATTTCAGAAACTGACGCTTCTTTATACACTAACGAACGCAATTCAGGCGTCATACCCAATAATTCATGTACCCCTGTGCGTCCTTTGTAGCCTGTATCGCCACATGCTTCGCAACCCGTAGAGCGATATAAAGTAGGGGGGCCATCTAATTCAAGTTCGTCAATAAAGGCTTCGCCGTATTGCCGCTTAATAAAATTGAATTCTTCTTCGTCGGCGGTATAAGACTCTTTACATTCACCACATAGGGTTCTGATCAAACGTTGCGCTAGAATGCCAACACACGCATCCGAAAAGTTAACCGGATCCAAGCCTAAATCAAGTAAGCGGGTGATTGTTTCTGGCGCCGAATTCGTGTGCAGAGTAGACAATACCAAGTGACCAGTTAGAGAAGCCTCGATACCGGCATGGGCAGTTTCTTTATCCCGCATCTCACCGATCAATATAATATCTGGGTCGGCCCGCAGGAAAGCCCGCAGCGCATTGGCAAAGGTAAAGCCTATTTTCGGGCTCACTTGTACTTGTTGCAGTCCAGCCTGCGTGATCTCCACCGGATCCTCGGCAGTCCAGATTTTTTTCTCTGGCGTATTCAGATATCCCAGAATTGCGTGCAAGGTGGTCGTTTTACCAGACCCTGTTGGCCCAACAACCAAAATGATACCGTGTGGCTTTTTAATCATTTCTTCCAAGCGAGAACGGTTGCCAGGAGCTACGTTCATTTTATCGATTGGCATCGCACCGCCGGATGCTAGGATCCGCATGACCACACCTTCACCCGCAACGGTCGGGATAGTTGCTACCCGTACTTCCACCAGTTGACCGCTCATGCGAAAAGCGAGTTTGCCGTCTTGAGGCACACGTTTCTCAGCAATATTCAGATTAGACATAATCTTTATCCGCGCGATAACGGCGCTATGGTGCGAGGCCGGTACTTGGTTGATATCTCGACACACACCATCGACACGCATCCGAACCCGAGTTGGACCATTCTTTTCAGGGTCGATGTGAATATCAGACGCGTTAAGGCGCTTTGCATCATGCAAAATTCGACTAACCAAACGTACTACTGCAGGCGCATCATCAGTTAATTCATCAGAGTGCTCTTCGCTGTCTTCTTGGTTGGTGCCTATCTCATCCAAGATTTCATTCATTTCACCAGGTGCACCGCTGCCACCGCTGTCGCCAAGATACTGCAATATCTGATTCGGTAGACCAACGGCTATTTCGTAACTATCGATGCCGAGGGCGCGCTCAATTTCCATTAATAACGCAGCATTATTAGGCTCAGCCATCAAGACGATAATGTTGTCGTTAACATCTGCAATAACAGCAACGCAATTGCGTTTTAGATAGCTCTTGTTAAGTTTGCTATCGCTTTGAAATAAGTGGTATTTGTCAGGCAAAAAGCCGATGAATGGCACTTGATAGTGGACCGACAGCGCAGTACCAATGTGGTTGTCGGCGACGCGTAATTCACTTTGTAAGCGTTGAATTAATTGGCGATGATCGTTACTGGTCTCGGTCACTTCTTTTAGTGCTTTTGCATTAACTAAGTCGGAGTGGACCAAGTAATCAAATGGTGCTTTTGTGCCGCCTAATTCATAGCGAAATTTTGCCCCAATTTTGTCAGCTAACTGCTGTGCAATCTTAAGATCACCATCATCAAAAGAACCGGATTTTTTGTTGATGATCTGCAGAACACCCATCATCACACCAGCGTTTAAGATGGGGACACACAAGATATTTTGGGTTTTAAACGTACTATTCTTATCGAATTTATCGGCAAAGCGTAAACGCGGGTGGATCTGGCTTAATTCAAAGCTGTCGTACGGGTCATTAATAATCAGCGGCAGTTGCGAAAGTGCAACATAACCAGCTATTGATAATGGGCTGATAGGTACTTGTATTTGTTTGGTTTCTTTACCCGTTTTGAAACGAGCGACCAAATCTTGATGCTGCAAACGCCGCTGAAAAATACTCATGCGCTCAGCACCCAACAATGACAGCACTTGCGATTCAAGCTCCTGATAGGCATCCATTAGCGGCGCTTGGCGTGCTAAAAGTTCATCAATCGCGGAAAAATCGGTTTCGGTACTGTCGCTTGTTAACATAGTAAAGCCATGACTACTCTATTGAGCGATACATTATAAACTTTTTGTTGAATTGTCACTGTACAGAGCGGTTTTTATTCGTTGATTGCCTTTTTTCTCGTCGATTGTGGCATTGAATTGTCGCAACTTATTGTTCATTAGTGCGGTATTTAGCCGCTTGGGTTGATTGATTGGGCGCGGGCCTTCAGAGTTCTGCGAAGAAATCCTATCAAGTGTTTAACTCTGGGGAGATTGATTCGAGTTTGGTGTGCAAGTACCCAAAGATCAGCGAAATTAAAAGACTGGTCGCCGCAGCGCTTCAAGCTATTAAATTGCTCTGCAATATAAGCTGCACCGATGATTAAGCCGTGTCCTTGTGCTGCAAGTTTATGCCGGCTCACTAAGTCATCAATAGTGAAAAGAACCGGTGCAGTAGGAAAATCAGACTGACGAATATAATTATTGGCTGCGTTTATGTCGGTGTTAGTTATCCAACCCACTCGCTCACTGGCAGTATGCGTGAGGTAATCTGTATGCGCGTAAAAGCCGAGCTCGATAGGACAAATGCGATGACCAACATAATCATCCCCCGGTGAATTTGCTCCGCGGATCACAATATCAGCCTCATTTTCATTCAGATTAGCAAATTGATAACCGGTGCTAATTTCAAGCTTCACCAGAGGGTTTTGGGCACAGTAGTCGAGCAATGGTTGCATGAGTAAAAATTCATAAATGGGTGGTGGCAGTGACAGCACGATACGCTCATACTGAGGACCAACCGCACTAATGTCACGTTCACCCTTAATAATGCTTGCTTCAATACTGTGTGCAGTTTCGAGCATCATTTGGCCAAGCGTGGTTAATTTTAATCCCTTGGCATGGCGTTCAATAAGTGCAGTTGGGTGCTGATTGTTGACCCGATTGATATGGCGAAGCGTTGTGACATGATTTTGTGTCAACTGTTGGGCAGCACCGCGCACCGTGCGTCCGCGATGCACTGCTAACAAAAGTCGGTAATCATCCCATTTTTGCATCACTACTCATTACTCTGTTACATAATTAGCCGGATGCACCGAAAATGCTGCTATCCGCCAGCCTTGCTCACTTTGCTGGATCATATAGGTTGCGCCAACCCGATTGAAAACACTGCCGTCCGGTTTAAAACGAATGGCTACATTGCGCACCAAAGCAAGATTTTCTGCCAAAGGTTGAATATCCACAGAATCCCATGCGACGCGCGCCACCCCATCCTTCTTGAGATTTAATAGAAAACGTTCAACTCGTTCATCCATGGTCGCAGCTGACACAGTAGATGGTGGATTATTCGCGTCAACAAAGGTCACATTCTCGTGATATAAGGGTAAGTCCTGACGTAACGTTCCATTGGTAATGAAGTCATTGTATTTAAGCATGTAGTTGGTAAACAGCGCGTCAATGCCCTGATGATATTGGCTTGTTGCATTGCTTGCCAGACTGAATATGGCTAAACAAAAAACGATTAATGGGGTAAGTACCTTCATAGTTATGTAGACCTGTTCAAGTTAATGAAGCTACAGCGTAATGTTCAACCCTATCAATGTCGTGGTACATTTTTATTTTAAAATGGTACAAAAGTATACAGGAGAAGCTAAATATTTCTCTGTTATTCTTTTGCTTGTTCTAAGCAGATCTTGCCGTCAATGTGAACATCCCGCTGCGGGAATGCAATGACGATATCATTAGCACGGAAGATGTCATCGATGGCATGGCGAATGTTGCTGCGAATGATCCGAAGGTCTCTTTCTGCCGAAGCGCTAACCCAAAAATACACTTCGAATACTAGTGCACTGTCACCAAAATCGTCGAATATGACCAGAGGCTCAGGGGTGTGCAACGCATCGGTATTTTCTTTCATCACTTGACTGATTAGCTCGGATACCTTGCGGGTGGGTGAGCCGTACGCGACACCAACCTTCACAGAAGTCCTGACATTGCGGTCAATTAAAGTCCAATTGATCACGGTATTTTCAAGTAGCTTGCTGTTTGGAATTAGCATATGCACGCCATCGACGCGGCGAATACGGGTCGAGCGAGTATTGATTGACTCAACCGTGCCTCGAGAGGTGTTTTCGATTTCTAAAAAGTCACCGATTCGGATTGGCCGCTCCCACATTAATATCCAGCCACTGATAAAATTGTTAATGATGTTTTGCGCACCAAAACCGACACCAATAGCAACAGCACCAGATACAAATGCAAACGCGGTGATGGGCACATTAAAAAAGTCTAGGGTAGTGATTACCAAGATAATCAGCGTAATGACGAAAAATAGCCGCATGGCCAAGTGCGCAACATCAGGGCGCACATGATTTGCCAATAGTCGCTTTTTGAGAAATTTAGACGACCAACTGAGGATATAAAGCCCTGCGATGACCAACAGGGGAACAAGCAAAACTTGGCCTAACGTAAAGGTTTGCTCATTGGCCGTGAATAATTCTTTATCGAGTAACGCACGTATCTGATCGAGCATAGTCTTCCTTTGCACTGAATCTGCTTGATAGAAGCTTATCTTAATATTGAGTTAAATGGGACTGAGGCATTGTTTTTAGCGTGCAAATTGCGCGCTTCTTTGAATTCTGGAAGAGACAAGCGATGCTCGTCTTTTTGCTTGTGTCGGGAGGAAGCCCTGCCAAAGCCGGCTTTAGCTGCTTATAGGTCAAATGCTCGATGTAAAAAACGGACGCTAAAATTAATGTAACCGGTATAGACCTTCTTTGAGATAGTACTCATGCAAAAAGTACGTATTTATGATTTACCCACCAGACTCTTTCACGGACTATTTGCTTTAGCATTTATTACTGCCTTCGGCATTGCGAACTTCGTCGATGATGAATCGAACGTGTTTTCTTTCCACATGCTGGCAGGGCTAATAATGGGCTTCTGCATTATCTGGCGGATAATTTGGGGAGTAGTGGGTACCCGACATGCACGCTGGAGCGACTTTACCTTTGCTCCGGCAAAACTCAAACATTATTTAGCCGAAGCTTATACCGGGCGTAAGCATTCCTTTGCTGGGCATAACCCTGCCTCTAGTTGGGCGGCGGTATTGATGATTTTACTGGGTATACTTATGGTTACCACAGGCTGTCTTATGATCCTTGGGCTCGGTGGCGAAATTATGGAAGAAGCTCACGAGCTGATAGCCAATACCTTCTTATTAGTGGTTGTGCTGCATATTGCGGGGATTGTCATCCACCAACTGCAATACAAGGACAATATGCATCACAGCATGTTGCATGGTTACAAAAGGATTACAATGCCAGCTGGTTCAGATGTAGTTCAACACAAATTGGCAGGAAGCTTGTTTTTGACGATAACGCTAGTATTTGCAGCATACTTAATCTCTAATTATACGGTTGAGACTCGCACATTAACCGTGTTTAGTCAGCCTTTTGTATTGGCCGAGCCGGACCACGAAGATTATGAGTATGATAACCAGCACGAAGATTAACCATGGCGAATGAACCAGAAAGGCGGGTACTGCTCGCTACGCTAACGATCATCGCCCTTATTATTGCTTTTGATCTATATACCGATGCGACTGAAGGCGTAGTGTGGTGGCATTTGACCCTAGAGGGATTGGCAGGACTATTAGCGTTACTCGGCGTTTTCTTCCTATTACGGCAGAGTTTTGGTTTGCGCCATGATTTGACCCAAGCACACGCCAGAGCGACGGAGTTGGCAGTACAAGCAGAAGAGTGGCGGGCACGCTCTAAAGCTCATGTTGATGGGCTAGCTTTAATGATCCATCAACAACTAAACCAATGGAAACTAACACCAGCCGAGCAGGAAGTTGCGTTTCTGTTACTCAAAGGTTTGAGCTTGAAAGAAGTTGCCAGCGTGCGCGGAACGTCAGAAAAAACCGCTCGCGCGCAATCCTTAGCGATATATAGTAAGGCTGGAGTCACTGGTCGCTCGGAGCTATCGGCGTTCTTTTTAGAAGACTTGCTACCCCAGCAAGTGATAGATGGCTAATTAATCGTCAAATACACTTGCAATCCTCACTAACCTCTATATAATTCGCGCCCACTTGTCCTTGTGGGCATAGACGATTATCCGCTACAACACTGCTTTTAGGGTTGTGGCCGAAACCTTAAAAGAACTGATTAAGGCGGGCGTGATAAAAGTTGAAACAGGGTTCCGATTGGGAACTATCGGTTTACGCACATCTTTTTTGCAGGATTAAAGCTGCAAGGAAGGTGAATTTTTTTGTTCTTTCGATTGGAGCTTAATCGATGCCAAATCAAAGAATTCGTATTCGTTTAAAAGCGTTTGATCACAAGTTGATCGATCAATCTACGGCTGAAATCGTAGAAACAGCGAAACGTACTGGTGCTCAGGTAAGCGGTCCTATTCCTTTACCTACTCGCAAAGAACGCTACACAGTATTGATTTCACCACACGTCAACAAAGACGCACGTGACCAATATGAAATCCGTACTCATAAGCGTTTGGTAGATATCATTGAGCCAACAGATAAGACTGTTGATGCTCTAATGAGATTGGACTTAGCAGCCGGCGTTGATGTTCAAATCAGCCTGGGCTAATAGAAGAGGGTTATAACAATGGCGATTGGTCTTATCGGTCGTAAAGTGGGTATGACGCGCATCTTCACTGAAGATGGTGTTTCTATCCCTGTGACTGTTATTGAAGCAACCCCTAACCGTGTTACTCAACTTCGTACTGAAGAAACTGACGGCTACCGCGCTTTGCAAGTAACCGCAGGTGAGAAGAAAGCAAATCGCGTTAACAAAGCGGCCGCTGGTCACTTTGCTAAAGCTGGCGTTGAAGCTGGTCGTGGTTTGTGGGAATTCCGTCTAGACGCGAATGAAGGCACTGATATTGAAGTTGGCAGTGAAATCACTGTTGAGCTATTCAACGAAACTAAGAAAGTTGACGTTGTTGGTACTTCAAAAGGTAAAGGGTTTGCTGGCGCAATTAAGCGTTGGAATTTCGCACACCAACGTAATACACATGGTAACTCATTGTCACACCGTGCTCCTGGTTCAATTGGTCAAAACCAATCTCCAGGTAAAGTATTCAAAGGCAAGAAAATGGCTGGTCAGCTTGGTAACGCACGCGTGACTATGCAGTCTTTGGAAGTAGTACGTGTAGACGCTGAAAACAACCTGTTGTTGGTTAAAGGCACAGTACCTGGCGCGACTGGCGGTGACGTCATCGTCAAGCCTGCGGTCAAAGCCTAACGTCTGGGGAGTTAAGTGATGGAATTAGCATTGAAAGACGCCAAAGGCGCTCTTGAAGTATCCGAAGCGACCTTTGGACGTGAATTCAACGAAGCCCTGGTTCACCAGGTAGTTGTTGCATACGGCGCAGGCGCTCGTCAGGGTACTAAAGCTCAGAAGACACGTTCTGAAGTACGTGGTGGTGGTAAGAAGCCATGGCGTCAAAAAGGTACTGGTCGTGCACGTGCTGGTACAATCCGCAGCCCAATTTGGGTTGGTGGTGGCCGCGCATTTGCTGCCAAGCCTCGTGATCATGAGCAAAAGGTCAACAAAAAGATGTACCGTGGTGCGATCAAAAGCATCCTTTCTGAATTGGTACGTCAAGACCGTTTAGTAGTGGTTGAAAGCTTTGGTGTTGATTCGCCAAAGACTAAAGCACTATTAACTAAATTAAACGCGCTTGAATTGAAAGACGTGTTAATCGTGACACCTGAAGTTGATGAGAACTTGTTCTTGTCTGCACGTAACCTCTACAAAGTAGACGTACGTGACGTTGCAGGTATCGACCCGGTCAGCTTAATTGCGTTTGAAAAAGTGCTAATGACTGCTGACGCAGTTAAGCAACTTGAGGAGGCGTTAGCATGAACCAGGAACGTCTATTAAAAGTATTGGTTGCGCCGCACGTGTCTGAGAAATCAACACTTGCTGCTGAAGCAAACAACACTGTTGTATTTAAAGTTGTTAAAGACGCCAACAAAGCTGAAATTAAAGCTGCTGTTGAGTCATTGTTCGACGTAGAAGTGAATTCTGTACGCACGGTTAACGTAAAAGGTAAAACCAAGCGTCACGGCATGCATTTCGGTAAGCGTAGCGATTGGAAAAAAGCATACGTTGTACTGAAAGAAGGCCAGGATATCGACTTCGTCGGTGGCGCTGAGTAAGAAGGGGATTAGACATGCCATTATTGAAAGCTAAGCCAACTTCTGCCGGACGTCGTCATGTTGTTCAGGTAGTTAATCCTGATCTACATAAAGGTGCTCCTTATGCGCCTCTATTAGAAAAGAACAGCAAATCTGGTGGTCGTAACAACAATGGTCGCATTACTGTGCGCCATATCGGTGGTGGTCATAAGCAACACTACCGTGTAATTGATTTTAAACGTAATAAAGACGGTATCCCTGCGAAGATTGAGCGTTTGGAATATGATCCAAACCGTTCAGCAAACATCGCATTGGTATTGTACGCAGACGGTGAACGTCGTTACATCCTTGCGCCTAAAGGTGCAAAAGCTGGTGATGCAGTGCAATCAGGTTCTGATGCACCGATCAAAGCGGGTAACGCAATGCCTATGCGCAACATGCCAGTGGGTACTACCGTTCACGCCATTGAAATGAAGCCTGGTAAAGGTGCTCAAATCGCTCGTTCAGCTGGTGCTTATGCACAGATTCTTGCGCGTGATGGAGCCTACGTTACCTTGCGTCTTCGCTCTGGCGAAATGCGTAAAGTATTAGCGGATTGTCGCGCCACTATTGGTGAAGTCGGCAACGCTGAACACATGCTGCGTTCACTTGGTAAAGCCGGTGCTACACGCTGGCGTGGTGTTCGTCCGACAGTTCGTGGTGTTGCCATGAACCCGGTTGATCACCCGCACGGTGGTGGTGAAGGTCGTACTTCTGGAGGCCGTCATCCGGTTACTCCATGGGGTGTGCCTACTAAGGGTAAGAAAACCCGCAGCAACAAGCGTACAGATAAGCTTATCGTACGTCGTCGTAACAAGTAATAGCGAGGATTCACCATGCCACGTTCTCTCAAGAAAGGTCCTTTTATTGACCTTCACTTGCTGAAGAAGGTAGAGGCTGCAGTGGAAAAGAACGAGCGTCGTCCAATCAAAACTTGGTCACGCCGTTCCATGATTATTCCAGATATGATTGGTTTAACCATTGCAGTCCATAACGGTCGCCAGCACGTTCCTGTATTAATCAGTGACGAAATGGTTGGCCACAAGTTGGGCGAATTTGCGCCAACGCGCACTTACCGCGGCCATGTCGCGGATAAGAAAGCGAAACGTTAAGGGGAAAGAGATGGAAGCATTAGCTAAACACCGTTTTGCCCGTACGTCAGCTCAAAAAGCACGTTTGGTAGCAGATCAGATTCGCGGTTTGCACGTTGAAAAGGCACTTGAGTTATTAACTTATAGTCCTAAGAAAAGTGCAGCATTGGTCAAGAAAGTACTAGAGTCTGCGATTGCAAATGCAGAGCACAACGAAGGTGCTGATATTGACGAATTGACCGTTGCCAAAATCTTTGTTGACGAAGGCCCAACGATGAAGCGGATCAAGACACGTGCTAAAGGCCGTGCTGATCGTATTTTTAAGCGTAGCAGTCACATTACTGTGGTTGTAGCGGATAACTAGGAGTAGAGAATGGGACAGAAGGTACATCCTACGGGTATACGCCTGGGTATCAGCAAGCCATGGACATCTACCTGGTACGCAAATACTGCAGAATATGCGGATAACCTGTTTAATGATCATCAGGTACGTCAGTATCTGACTAAGCAGTTGAAAAACGCTTCGCTTTCTAAAATCGTAATCGAGCGTCCTGCTAAGAGCATCCGTGTGACTATTCACACTGCTCGTCCAGGCGTCGTAATCGGTAAGAAAGGTGAAGATGTCGAGAAGCTTCGCAATCACGTATCTAAGCTAGCCGGTGTGCCAGCTCAGATCAACATTGCTGAAGTTCGTAAGCCAGAGCTTGATGCACAGCTAGTCGCTGACAGCATTTCAAGCCAGCTTGAACGCCGTGTTATGTTCCGTCGCGCCATGAAGCGTGCCGTGCAAAACGCTATGCGTTTGGGTGCTAAAGGTATCAAAGTTGAAGTTAGCGGTCGTCTAGGCGGCGCTGAAATCGCACGTAGCGAATGGTATCGTGAAGGTCGTGTACCTTTGCACACATTCCGTGCTGATATCGACTATGCAACCTCAGAAGCGTTGACAACTTACGGTATCATTGGCGTTAAAGTGTGGATCTTCAAAGGTGAAGTTTTGGGTGGTTTACCTGCAGCTAATGCAGTTGAACAGGCTCCAGCAGCACCTAAGAAGAAAGGCCGTAGCGCTAAGCGAGAGGGCTAATCATGTTACAACCAAAGCGTACGAAATTTCGTAAACAGCATAAAGGGCGTAACCGTGGTCTAGCGATTGCCGGCGGTAAAGTAAGCTTCGGTACATACGGTCTTAAAGCCGTTGCGCGTGGTCGCATGACTGCACGTCAAATTGAAGCAGCTCGTCGAGCAATGACGCGTCACGTTAAGCGTCAAGGTAAAATCTGGATCCGCGTTTTTCCTGATAAGCCAATTACTGAGAAGCCTCTAGAGGTTCGTCAAGGTAAAGGTAAAGGTAACGTTGAGTACTGGGTATGCCAAATTCAACCGGGTCGTGTGTTATATGAAATGGAAGGTGTTCCAGAAGAACTAGCACGTGAAGCGTTTGCACTGGCTGCGGCAAAACTGCCATTTAAAACAACCTTTGTAACTCGGACGGTGATGTAATGAATGCGACTGAACTCAAAGCGAAAAGCGTAGAAGAGTTGAATGAAGAGCTTTTAAGCCTTCTTAAAGAGCAATTCAATCTACGCATGCAGTATTCAACTGGACAGCTTGAAAAAACTGACCAATTGAAAAAAGTGCGTCGTAACATCGCGCGTGTAAAAACCATTCTGACTGAAAAGGCTAAAAGCTAATGACTGAACAAAAAATTCGTACAGTACAAGGTCGTGTGGTAAGTAACAAAATGGATAAAACCATCACTGTTATGGTTGAGCGTTTCGTTAAGCACCCAATCTACGGGAAGTTTATCAAGCGTTCTACTAAGCTACACGCTCACGATGAGTCAAACCAATGTAATGAAGGTGACGTAGTGACTATCACTGAATGTCGCCCTATCTCTAAGTCTAAGACTTGGAAGTTGGTTGACGTTGTCACTAAAGCTGCAGAATAAGTAATTATTCAAACAGTTTAGAAAAGGCCGCTAATGCGGCCTTTTTTGTTTGCTAGATTTGGACATCCTAGCTTCGCTGTACTCATTAAATATTAGATATAAGAAACTTTACCACCGAATTGAATGAATTCGCTAGATACTGCTTTTCGTGTGGTTAAGCATATATTGATAGTGCGGTAGATTAAGCTCAATCGACCTGATAACTTTTTCTGGTAACAACTTGGGATCGATGGTTTCATACTTGCGCACAAATGATTGGCTATTGATCGCATCAATATGCCATGACTCCCGACCTTGCCATTCTTCTCTACTGCCTTTTGGCCACTGTAACAATCGGTTTGTATCCGGTAAAGGTACACCAATGTAGTCGAAATACCTTCGCATCGATTCCTCTGGCTGAGCGATTAGACTGTCGGCATCGATGACCAAGGGCTGAACTTGTTGGATCGCGGCTATACGATCATACAGGGTGACCATACCTGAAAATCCGGGTTGGTCTTCAGAGTAGTCGGGGCGCATGCGAAACAAGGAGGGTATCGAATAGCGCGGATCTCGCACTAAGAATGTATGAATAGCCGAGCGAATGTGGTCGTCGCTTATAAACGGGGCCGCATGGTAGGCCATATCTTTAACAAAAAGGTATTGGCGCTGCGCAGCACTGAGCAATTTTGCGTAGCCTAGGTCGAAAGCTCGCGAGGCACTTTGAAACTCCTTGTCAGAGCGTAATCCTTGCTTGTAAATATCGATGAATGGTTCACCGTGCACGGCAAAAAGTCCAGAGTGCGCCATCATTTTCTCAAACGCGGTAGAGATTGAGCGCGGCACACACCATAGAAATATTGGTTTATTTTGCTGTTTTTCAGACACTTCGGCCGCTCAATTATTGTTTTTCAGCACGCAGAGTTTAGTCAGTTCAATAGATTTGCGCGAATGAAAAAGTGCGAAGATGTTGAGTATTATTTTTGCGAATCGAGATGACTGAATTGGCGCACAACTATCGAGATGGAGTCAATAAACTATATTTTCTCAGCCCACTATCTATTTACAAAAAACGGCGTAGAATCCGCGCACTTTTTAATCAACTGTAGATATTTATGGCCATTGGCTTTCATGAACAACGTGAAAAACATCTTTTACGAATTTCGTTTTTAGTTGCTTGTTTATTTGTTGGTTTAGCCTTTATTTTCGCAATTTTGACCTCCTCAGCAGCAATATTATTTGATGGCGTGTATTCGTTATTGGCTTGCGTAATGGCATTGCTGACACTGAAAGTGGCGAATCTAGTACAACGACCCGATGATGAACGTTTCCACTTTGGCTATACCGCAATTGAGCCAACGCTTAATCTTTTTAAGGCTATCTTTATTTTAGCTATCTGTGCTTATGCGATATTTGGCGCCATTGCCTCTTTATTAGAAGGCGGAAACACGACTAATTATGGCATTGCTATGGGATACGGTGGGCTTGCAACGCTTGGGTGTTTTGCTGTTGCACTGTACATGAAGCGAAAAGGTCGTCATCTACGTTCTGATCTGGTGGTGGTTGATGCGCAGACCTGGTTTATTGATGGTGTGTTAAGTGCCTCTATTTTACTGGGATTTGTACTGGCATTTGTTTTGGAACAGTTGAGTTTGTCTAAATATTCACCTTATGTGGACCCACTACTACTTATGGTTTTAGCTGTATTCATGTTACCAATACCGCTGCGGATCCTTAAAGAAAGTCTTAACGAGGTCATCAATAAAGCGCCGCCAGAAGCGGTATCCGCACTTATCGAGAAGAAGCTTAAAAAGACCTTGAGCGATGTGCCTTATGAACACGTTGAGGTGCGTATCAGTAAATGTGGCAGGGACGTATATTTACTGGTGCACATTATTGTCAGCGATGCTTTTTCTATTGCAACTATTGCTGAACTCGACGCAATCCGGCTGCGCTGCGAAAAGGAAATGTGCGAGTGGGATCCGGCTATTCTGATGGATATTCTATTTATCAAAAACCCTGTTTTGGCTGACTAGCGACAAGTTCCAGACCGCTGTATGCTGCCCATTATCGTGCATCTAGTTGGACTTAATTCAACTTTCCGGGTTATCCATTTCCGCTGCTGAATTAGCAGGGGAGGACAATCTCTCTATTTGAGGTTGTACGTCTGAGCCGTAATCAAACACTACAGCAAGAACTAATACCACCGATGCGGCAAGCATAAGTTTTATCAGTAGTGGGAAGCAGAATTTAAACCACAAGTGATAAGGTACGCCTGCCATTCCAATGATCCCCATTAGTACCGCATTGGTTGGGATAATCATATTTGAGAAACCGTCACCAAACTGATACGCGAGTACTGCGATTTGGCGATTGACCCCAATTAAGTCGCCAACCGGTGCCATCAGCGGCATAGTGACATAAGCTTGACCGCTGCCAGAAGGAATAAAGAGATTCAACAGAGTTTGCATAATGAACATACCAACTGCTGCGATTTCGGCGCCCAAATAAGACAGTGGGTACGACATTGCATACACCAGGCTATGCAAGATTTGTCCATCCTCCATGATTAACGCAATACCCCGAGCAACACCTATGAGAACTGCTGTTGTCGCAAGATCTTGCACACCTTCAATGAAGCGTTTGGCAGCCTCGTCGGCGTTCAAGCGCCCAACGATAGCTGAGAATATGCCCCAGCACACAAATAGCGCGCCAAGTTCATATAAGTACCAGCCCCGCTGAGAAATCCCCCAAACAGCAACACATATAGTGGCAACTAGCCCGGCCAAAATAAGTTTGTGTCCGAGTAGTAAATGAGGATAATCGGCAGTGTCGGAATCACCAAGTGGACAATCCAATCCTTTGGTTAATGATGCGTTCGGGTCAGCATGCACTCGCTTGGCATATCGCCAAACATGGTGGAATCCAATTAAAACGAACGGAACAAATATGGCTAGTCGCAATTCGATGCCAGAGTATAAAGGAACGCCAGCCACTTGCTGAGCGATCATCACGGTAAACGGGCTAAATGCCGATACGCCATACCCGATACCGTAGCCAACTACTACCATCCCGACGGCAGTCATGGCATCAAGCCGCATGGCTTTGCAGAGACCAACTAGAATAAGCACAAAAGGAATATATTCACCCGCTGTTCCGATGGCGCCGGAAGCCAATGCAAAGGTGAATATCACCATGAAAATTAGCCATTGAGGTTTGCTACCAAAGCGTTCTAGTAGATGCCCAATTAAAGCGTCAATCGTACCTGTTGCACGTGCAATCGCTAATACCCCACCAACGATAAAGACGAAAAAAATGACATCTTGCGCTGCGGCAAGCGCACGAGGGATCGCAACAAAAAAGTCGAACGGCGTTAAACGCACTTGTACATCGGTAACCGCATACGTGCCTGCGATCACGGCTTCTCGCCCGTTATCGAGCGTTTGGGTAGCGAAGAAACCTTGAGGAACCAACCAAGTCGCTAGGTAAGCCAGTAACATCATTCCCAGCAACAAGACAAGGGTGTGGGGGACTTTAAATGTTTCTTTCATAGGTTTCAGCTGCCACTAAGTTAAACGCGTTCATCATGCAATCTGTTTGATTGGGTCAAGATAGCAGAAACGACGCGAAAATATGCATGAGTGTATACAAAATCCGGTCGCGTCGCGATCTGGTAACGGTCAATTGGATTTCAGCTCACTTTGATTTGTTCATCGGCTTTCAAGACTAGGCTTACGATCTTCCAGCCTGCTTTGGGGCTAACCTTTTCACGTGAGGTAAACACACCCACTTGGTTATCGTGGATGTAAATCAAAGGGATGGCATCGTTTTTATACTGACCGCGATATTCTTCGTAATCGAATTCTTCGGTCAAACGTGTTGTTTTAAGTATGGCGCCGTTTTTCATTGCACTGGCTAAAAATGCATAAGTGACACCTTCATCGAATAAACACATTTTCTGTGCGAAGTTCTCAGACACTTGATGACTTTGGGGTTTGTCAGAGTCGTTGGTACCAAGACCTAATACCGTGGCATCGCGTCCAAGCTCGTGCTCGAAGTGCACAGTGACTAATGGGTTTAGTTGGCGATAGGGGGATAAAATCAATACGCTGCCGATAAGTGTGAGGTCTAGGTAACGCTCCGCATGCTCGCTCATCGGATTGCCGTAGTAAGTCTTAATGTTTTGCATGCGTGCCAGTCTAATGGCATCCCAGTTAGTGTCGGCGACAGTCACGACGATATCATTTTTCGCCAGCTCAAGCGCTAAATCCCGGGAGAAATGATTGGCTCCGAATAGTAGAAAACCATTTTGTTCTGGAGAGCGCAGGCCTAGCCACTTAGCAACTGTCGAAGCGGTAAGGCTTTGCAAAACAACCGTAGCGATGATCACTAAAAACACCATAGGAACGATTAAACTTGCCTCTTCGTAGCCCGCAGCTTCTAGTTTTATACTAAATAAAGCAGAAACCGCAGCGGCAACAATCCCGCGCGGCGCAATCCAAGCGAGCAATGCCTGCTCTTTGATAGACAGCCCAGTACCTAAGGCGGAAACCGCGACCGAAAGAGGGCGCGCGATGAACATGATGGCCGCAATAACGATTACTGCACCCATCCCTACGGCTTGAATAGCTGCAAAGTCAATTCGCGTTGCCAGCAAAATGAACAAAGCAGATATTAGTAAAACACTTAACGTTTCTTTGAATTCAAGAATACTTTCTACATCGACATTACGCATATTGGCTAAAATCATGCCTGCGATTGTGACTGTTAACAGACCTGACTCGTGGGCAAACACATTGGAAAATGCGAAGGCCGCTAACATTAGGGTAAGGACAGCGGTATTTTGCAAATAATACGGGATCCATTGTTTACGGATCGCTACACCTAACAAATAACCGCTGGCACTGCCAAGTACACCACCGACCAAGATAGTAATGCCAAAAGCAGCCAGCGTATGGGTAAAAGCATCTTGCTTAGCGAGGATAAATTCAAAGACCAAGACTGCAAACAGTGCCCCAATGGGATCGATGACAATACCTTCCCACCGTAAGATATTGGAAATTTTGGCTGAGGGGCGCACGGTACGTAGCATGGGCACGATAACGGTTGGCCCGGTCACTGTGACAATAGCGCCGAACAAGGCAGCCAATTCCCAGCTAAGTCCCAACACATAGTGTGCTGCTGGAGTGGCGACTAGCCAAGTGATAAAAACGCCGACACTACAGAGGTTTCTGACCATCGCGCCATGACCACTGATGTCGGCAAATTTAAGCGTCAGTGCTCCTTCAAACAGGATAATGGCGACTGATAGCGAAACAATAGGGAATAATAGCTCACCGAACAAGGCATCTGCATTAATCAAGCCGGTTCCCGGGCCTACGACGATACCAGCCAGTAATAAAAACAAAATTGCGGGAAGTTTTACTCGGTAGGCTAAATATTGGCAGCCAATCGACAATAATCCGACGAGTACCAGAACGACCGATAAATTTTCCAAGCGTTTCCCCTTATCCTGCGGATTTACGCGCTAACCTTAGACTAATAGTTACTCTTTCAGCAAATAATTAGATTACAACCGGTTGCCTACAGGTCGGTTCCGCTCCATCGGGAAAGTGAGGTTTTGCTTATAAAATCGTCGGTTTTTTTTACACTTTTTTAACGCTGAAAAATAAAACCTTTAAAAAACAATAAAATAAAAGTTGGCACAGGTTAAGCATATCTGGTTTATCTATATGCCGAGAGGGCTTTGGTTTTGCCCTTGCTAAACGTAAATTGATTAAGGAATAGATTGATGACTTTAAAAGTAAATAAACAGGCAGGAATACTAGTTGCCGCTGCTGTGGCTTCTGCTTTTGCTGCTTCTACTGCGAATGCGACTCACTTTCGTGGCGCTGCGATTGTGCCAAGCGTAGATGCAACTGGTTTGGTGACTTTAACGGCAAAATCTTTTTGGCGACGTTCGACTACTGCTGGTCCAGCAGTTTTCCCGCATGGCAGCGTCGATGAAGTTGGTAATTTATCCGTTGGCGGTGATACCAATGTTACTCTTACGTCTCAAACCTTGGACATCTCGGATGTGCGCCGTGGCGAGATGAATGAAACGTTTACTTATCAGTTACCTGGGGCTGGGCTTTATACTATCACATGGAACAGTGGTTCGTGGGTGGGCGGTGTGCCGAATGCTGGTGGAAATTATGGTACCACATCGACTATCTTTTGGGATGGTGAATCGGCCAATACTCCAATTCAGTTCGATTTAGAAAACATCCAGCAACAAGTGATCGGTGGGCTTGCCTATTCAGATAATTTAGATGCTGTTGGTGTTGGCTTGACTTACGACGACACCTTTTTATCTACCGGAGTTGACTCTCAAGCCCGAGGCTTTGATATCGATGCTAGTGGGCAAATCAATATTTCTGCTGCTAACACGGCACTGTATACGGATAATGGATCCAATCTTGGTGCAGATGAAGCATTCAGCGGAAAAATCAATGCTGGCGATGGCAGCTCTGTCGAGTTTGTTTGGTTGTTTGACACAGTGAATTCACAAAATGCGAACTTAGCTCCATCGATTACTGATGTTGTTATTAACGCGCTTGTCGGAGATACGATTTCTGAAACTTTAGTGGTTACAGACCCGAATGCGGGCGATGTGCTTACAACATCATTTATTTCATTTTTAGGGGCTGGTGGTGCCGTCGGTGGTTCAACGTTTGATCCAAATACCCTTGAATTTGATTGGGACTCAAGTGGCTTCGCTGCAGGAACCTATGTTGCAACATTTGGGGTTTCTGACGGCTCTCTAAGCGACCAGGGTACGGTGACTATTAACTTGCGTAATCGCTCAACAAACCCAAGTGTTTCTGAGCCTAGCACACTAGCTATCGCTGGCCTTGGTATGCTTGGCTTGGCGGCTATGCGCCGTCGCCGCAAAGCAAAATAAGGCTGAATTTTTAAGTTAAAAAGGGGTAGCATCAAGCTACCCTTTTGTTTTTTATAAGTTTATTTCATGAAGTGCGAACATTGCGGCAGTCCTTCACGTCTCGCACAGTGTTGTGGACTAAAGGTGTCGAGTAAGCCCTGGACCGGCGTAGCTAAAAAAGTCTTGGTCAAAGATGCATTGGCCACTTTGCAACAGATGATTCAAATGGGCAATGCTCAAGCCGTCGCGGCCATCGGGCAAGCTTTAGCAGCGAAAGTACCTCACAATAATCGCCTAGTTTACTTACAAGCACTTTGGGCTTGGCAAAATGGCCATATACGACAAGCCTATCAAGTGATGCAGGGACTGCCAAAGCAAGGGTATATGACCGCTGAATCGGCGGCGAACCTTGCCACTTTGGCTCGGCAATTAAACTTACTCCCAGATGCTCTTGGCTGGATCAAACAGGCCGTCAGCCGGAACAATCGAGCCATCAATTTTTTACAATTGGGTTATGACATAAGCCAGCAAACCAATGATTGCAATTTTGCCAGTGTATGCGCAGAACAGTTAGTCAAACAGCAACCTGACAAACAATTGCATTGGCACAACTGGTTTCAGGCGCTAGAAAGTGCAGGAAACTGGCAGCCAGCTCTGGTTGCCGCAATGCAAGCCAGCGAAAAATTCCCAACCAACTCCGTATGGTTATGTCGCCAAGCGTCAATCCAAGAGCGATTGCATTTATTATCAGAGGCCAAACAAACGTTAGAGCAAGCGTTACGAGTAGCGCCAGAAGACCCATTCGGTCGCATTATTGCAGCGCGAATTCAACGCCGCGAAGGGGCGGCAAAGAAGACGCTCAGAACGTTATCTCAGGTAAACGTTGACGCTCTTAGTGTCGAGCTGCAAAAAGCTTATTGGCAGGAACAACTGTTGGCACAGCGAGCGCTTGGAGCCGGCAAAGAAGCTTTGTCCAGTGCAGCCAACTTGCATCAACTAAACGCGCTTGCCGATGTTGTAGCGCAAGAAAAAAATGTGGAACTCCATTTAGAACGGATCAGTGCTCTGAATATGGCAGTGTTGCGTGAGCAGTTTAATTTTAACGTGCCTCTTAATCCTGTATTTATTATCGGTTTTCCGCGTTGCGGTAGCACGTTAGTGGAAAAGCTGCTGTTTGAAAATTTTGCCTGTATTAACGGTGACGAGAATATCGCCTTCGAGTCAATCGAGCGCGATATTTATACAGTCACGGGAAAGGCATGGTGGGACTTAGAGGTTAAAGATATACAACCTGAGTTATTGCAGACATTGAGTCAGACATTGTGCGCACATTATCTTACCGATAATGCAATGAGCGACAACGGCGCATGCGGTCAGCTGGCAGTTACGGATAAAAATTTAACTAACCTGTCACGTCTGCCGTTGCTCAATCTATTATTCCCAGATGCACCGATTATTAAAGTCATACGGCATCCATTGGACACCGTGTTGTCGACTTATTTTAATGCTTTTACGGTTGAGCATCCGTGGCAACAAGAGCTAGCCACCATTGCAAGACATTATGCACGCCTTGAAACGCACGCAGAAGAAGTACTCGCTAACATTTCAAACCCAGTTTATACGCTACACTATGAAGATGTGGCACTCGCAAAACAGCTACCGGTTGATTTAATGGATTTTCTGCATCAACATTGGCACGCGGAAAAGCGCGTTCACGCTGATGGAGTTGATGCGCAATTTTTTACGCGAACTGCATCATACGCTCAGGTACAAGCACCGGTGCACAACGCAAGTATTCTGTTTAGTCAGCCTTATGTGGAGTTCATCGAGGATGAAGTTCATGCAGTGCTGGCTCCCTACAATCAGCAATGGTTGGAGTATTGGTCGAAAAAAGGAGAATCGAATGAATAGAACATTGCTAGCACGAATTATGAAGGGACTCATTCCAATCAGTTTGCTCGGCGCAATGTTACTGCCGGTCAATTTACAGGCTTCTATCGTCACAGAAACGTACGATGAGCAGATGTATAAGTTATCTGAATCGGAATTGTTTGAATTGCTCAAGCAGCAGAATTTGGCTCTCAGTGGGCTTAATTTTGACAGTTTCATTGTCCCTTCAGAAGTTAGAGCGCAAATCGGGGATCGCAACGCACTGCAAATCGTTGGTCGTTTATTAGCTGGCGATGATTCCCGTGGCCCCAGAGCTTTAGCCAACTATTTACTACGTTTCCCCAACGATTTGCTTGCACTGTATTTGGCAGCCAGCGAATTGGTTGAACAAAAAAAATACCGTGAGGCTGAATTAACCCTGCAGAAAATATTGCAAGCGCAACCGGATTTTCATGCGGCAACGAATTTGCTTGGACTATTAAGATTATCGCAAGAACAATACGAAGTGGCCGGGCAGATTTTTACCCGCGTACTATTGCGTGACGAAAACCCAAACGGAATGGCTGCTCGCTATTTGGCATGGTTGGGGATGCGTAATGGCAATCTAGAACAAGCGGAAACGGCATTGCTAGTGACATTGGCAAAGATGCCGAAACCAATCACAGAGGCTTCACCAATAGTACTAGAACTAGCGGAGCTCTATCGCCGCCTAGAAAAGCACTCAGCAATTGTAGAACTGTTTGCCGATATCACGCTTGGAGAGGGCTCAGGCGATGTTGCGCTTGAAGCTGTTGCCAGGCGCTTTGAAGCTGCAACCATGGCAGGACTTATTGAGACAGCCGTAGAGATATTGCCTCAGCTCAACGGTACAGCCGCGTATCAAGCATTCCCAATTTTATTAAGCCGTGCTCGTTTGAAAGCGCAGCTGGGAGATTTTACCGCAGCACTTGAGCTTATTGCTAAGGCACAAGGGGAGAATGCTGATTTTGAGAGAAACCGTTTGTTAGAGAAAGCTAAGATCCTGACCGTCGCGAAACGTTATGCTGAGGTTGAAGCTACGTTAACTGAGTATCTAGGGGACACCAGTGAGGCATCATTGGAGCAATGGGAAAACTATGCGGATTTGATGATTCGAATTGGACGAGGAAATTCTGCATTGGCACAGTTACGCAGTGCAGTTGGGACAATTTCAAAATCTGTAGGAATTCAACTACTACTGATTGATTCACTCATTCGAGCTGGTGATATCCAAGGTGCAAAGCGGCAGATTGATCGTACTTTGAGTACGAATCCCCAACCTGCTCAAGCACATTATCTAAAGGGTATCTTGTTATTTGATGAAGGCAACAACGACCTTGCAGCGGATGCGTTTAGAGCAGCAGTGGCTGCCGATCCGAATGACATTAGTGCATGGATGGCCTTGTTCGGCGCTTTGCATGATCACCGAGTGCATAATCATGCGGCAGGCATGGCAGCAACTGATCACGCTGATTTAATGCCGTTGTTTGATCAGGCGATAGCGGCCAATCCCGATTCAACACTGTTGTACTATGAGAAAGGGTTAACGGCTTATTCAGGTAGTGAATTAGACATTGCACGAGAGGCGTTTGATAAAGCAACCGCAAAAGCGCCATTATACGTTCCAGCCATTGCTATGGGAGCTATTGTTAGGGCTGATCTGGATAAGGCGCCGCAAGAGAGTCTCGCGCTTGCCCGGCGCGGAGAGCAGCTTGCACCGCAGAATCCTGCCGTGCTTGACGCGGTGGGATGGGCGCTGATCCAAAACAACCAGTTAGATGAGGGCCTAACGTACCTAAACCGCGCCTTGCAGCTGATGCCTGGTGATGAAGCGGTACTGGCGCATTTGGCAGAGGCCTATTTGCAGATGGGTGATGTACAACAGGGCCTGACCTACGTCCGAGATGCCCTTAAAGGAACTTTGCCCGATCATACTGACGCCGCACTGCGAGAGCATTTGGTAAAACATGACCCACAAAGCCGTCTGTCACTACAGGTCAACTTTATCAACGGCTTTGGTGTAGGTGAAAGTGCCGGCAATATTCTGATTACCCAAGAAGAAGGCGGCGTGAGAGTCGTTGCTGATGTGGCTGGACTGCCAGCTGGGTTGAATGGTATGCATTTTCATGAAAAACCGAGCTGTGAGGCCGGTTTACAGCAAGGCGAGCGTGTAGCAGGCCTTGCGGCTGGTGGGCATTATGGGCATGGCCACATGATGATGGATATGGGTGATATGGACATGAGTTCCATGACTCCAGAAGCGCACGCGATGCATATGCAGATGATGAAGCCAAAGGGGGATCTTCCGCCACTGCCGATCGCTGCAGATGGCACTGCAACTGATTCTGTTTTCGGTGCCAACTTGACCATAGAAGAATTGCGCGGGCGCAGTTTAATGATCCACCAGGGGCCTGATGTCGACGGGGTATCTGGGCCTAAAATTGCTTGCGCGGTAATTCCATAATCTCACTGCTTTCTATCGCTTCGACTAATTAGATGGGTTAGTCGAAGCGTATTTCAATTAATACTTCAGTGTCGAACTAGACTGCTACAGCCAGACTAATTACGGCTATTCTTTATTCATCAAATTCGGTTCGGAGGCGATGGGATGAAGAGATTGCTCGTAGGCTTTGCAATGTTGCTGTGGCTCCTGCCATTGAATACTTACGCCAAGTCGTCCACCGTCCAAAAACACTTGTCGAACTGGTTAGATACGGTCGTCGGCGAGGAGTTAGAGTTTTCATTTGAGAAGCGCAAAATCCAGTTTCGCGGCTGTAAACAAAAAGCCTACGATCTGGTTATTACGCGCCAGTTTGGCGATGATTTCTCGGTCGATATGTCGCTTGGTTATGCTAAAGGCCGAAATAGCTTTGGGGTTTATTCTCATACCGTATTAGTCAAAGAGTTTGAGCTAATGCCGCGTTGGCAGCTCGGTGAATTTACGATTGGTTTAGGGCTTAAAAAACAATCGTCGCATTCGTTGCGTTCTTCACATGCGGCAAGTATCCAACTGCCGCTACGTCAAGCGTGGGCATTTGAGCTAGATTTGCCTACATTCAACAAAGCACACGCCTTTCGCATGAAATTGGAGCACGAAAAATGGCAGCATGTGGATTCTATCGCAACAATCAACAATGCTGCTTCAAACAATGCGATAGCGCTTGAATACGCAATCGCATTTTAAACGCGCCGCAGTACCAGCGTTTCTGATATTTTATCTTGAATAGCTTGTCGATTGGGGTCCCAATAGACTTGTAAAAAACCCATCAAACCTGTGGCCAAGCCAGCACCATAGCCACCATAACGACCAAAGCTTTCCCATAAGGTTGGGATACGACCATCTATCCTGATCACATAAATACCCATTAAACGTTTGCCAGGCGTAGCTCCTTGCCAGATCGTCGGAAACGCGCTGAAATATAGGGCTGCCCAGCCGACACCAATGCCTAAATCTTTGGCAACGGCTTCGATTGTCTCAATCACACTGAAAAGTGGGCCTTCAGATTCGTGTTCTGTCACCGGCTCTGGTTCTACTTTCACAGGAGTGCTAGGTGAATCTTCATCACTGACCTCAGCCCCAGCCTGATCCGATAAATCATTTTTCGCTGTTGCAAACTTTTGCTCGGCCAAGCGCGCAAGTTGAGCTCTCTCATCTGAAGTTAGAGTTTCGTCGTTAGCTAAAAATTCCGCGGTTAAAGCCGTCATTTCTTCAGCGCTAAGTTCAGAATCGGCATAGACTTTGGCATAGTCATCAACCAGTTCTTGTTTACAGGGCAGATCGCTACAACTATTCCAAGCTAGCATGAGAGCCCCGGTGGCGATCGCTTGCGTGCCGGTCAGCGGTCCCTCGTTAACCTCTGATGTTTGTTCATTAATCGCTTCAACGATGCCGTAAATAACAGCAAACATTAAAATTGCGATTACCACACTTAGCACTATTCTAGTGCGTCGGAAGCGTCGCTGACGAGCGAGGCGAATGTTCGTGCGTAGAAATGTGACTGCAGTAAATCCCGCCAAGAAGAGCGCGTTCAACGAACTCAAAATAACCACACAGAATAAATCGATAAGCAGAGCAAGCAAACGGCGTGTCGGTGACGCTATGGGTAGGCCTAATAGATGATCGGCGATACCGAAGGCGTATGGGGTTACTGTGTTTTTATCATCGCGCTCGGGTTTACTGGCTTGGCTTTGTGTTACATCTGAATCTGGTTGAGTAACTTCGCAAAGATCAGGTTGTTGCATACAAATGGCCACATAGAAAAAATTAAGTAAGCAAAGGATAGCGAGTTTTTGACAGTGGTAAAATATTCGCTAAAAAAAAGGGCGCCGAAGCGCCCTTACGAAACTTAATTTAGTTTATTCAGTTTCATTGACCGGGAAGCCACGATCGCGCATGAGTGCCTCAACTTTGGCATCACGACCGCGGAACTTGCGGTAAGCTTCGGCCGGATCCATCGCGTTGCGGATGGAGAACAAATACTTCACTAAGCGATCACCCACTTCTTTGTCATAAAAACCACCTGGTGCTTCAGCAAATGCTTCTGCGGCATCTGAGGTCAAAACTTCTGCCCACATATAGCCGTAATACGCTGCAGCATAACCTTCACCAGAGAAAACGTGACCAAAATGCGGCGAACGATGGCGCATCACAATTTCTTCCGGCATACCTAATGCGGTTAATTGATCGCGCTCGAAAGCATCCGGTTCGATGGTTGCAGGATCGGTGGTGTGATAAAGCAAGTCAATGATCGCGGAAGCCATGTATTCAGTGGTTTTAAAGCCTTCATTGAAGGTTGCGGCGGCTTTAATCTTATCAACCAATGAAGCCGGGATAGGCTCGCCAGTTTCGTGATGGACAAGATATTGATTAATCACTTCGTCAGTGAGTAACCAACGTTCCAATAACTGTGATTGGAACTCGGTATAATCGCGTACACCAGAGTGTGATGTAGGGTATTTCACCGTTGCTGATAAGAAGTGCAAGGCATGACCAAACTCGTGGAAGTAAGTTTCAGCGTCATCCCATGAAATCAGCGTCGCTTGGCCTTCTGGCGCTTTCACAAAGTTACTGTTGTTTGACGTAAGCGCACTTTCCTTGCCGTCAAAAGTCGTTGGGCTGCGATACATTGTCGCCCATGCACCAGAGCGCTTGCCTTGACGCGCGAACGGGTCGAGATACCAAAGACCAATATGTTCTTTACTGGTTTTATCTGTCACTTCCCATACTTTGACATCCGGATGAAATACCGGTACTGAGCCTTCAGGCACTGGCGTAAATTCAAAGTTAAATAAGCGTCCAGCAACATAGAACATCGCATCGCGTAGCTTGTCGAGTTGTAGATACTGTTTAACTTCATCAGAATCTAAGTCGTACTTAGCTTTACGCACTTTTTCGGCGTAAAAACGATAATCCCAAGGCTTAATCGTGATATCGGCACCTTCTGCGTCAGCAATGGCTTGCATATCGGCGACTTCTTCTTCAACCCTAGCGATAGCCGCAGGCCAAACTTTCATCATTAATTCCATGGCATTTTCAGGATTCTTTGCCATACGGTCTTCAAGCCGCCATTGGGCATAATTCTCATAGCCCTGAAGTTGCACACGCTCATGACGTAATGTCAGGATCTGTTTGATCAACTCGTTGTTATCAAATTCGTCGGCATTGTCGCCGCGATTGTAGTAGGTCTTCCAGACTTTCTCGCGCAGCGCTCGATCAGTACTGTAAGTTAAGAATGGATCCATCGATGAGCGTGTATTGGTAATAGCGTACTTACCTTCTTCTCCACGCTGTTCAGCGGCTGCGGCTGCTGCGGCAACAAATGATTGCGGAAGACCATCAAGTTGCTCTGCAGTGATATACAACACATAGTTTTCTTCGTCAGCTAACACATTGTTCGAGAACTTGGTGTGCAGCTTGGATAACTCTTGATTGATATCGGCGTAGCGTTTCTTAGCTTCAGCATCAAGGGTTGCACCATTACTGGCGAAGCCATTGTAGGTTAACCAGGTGATACGCTGCTCTTCGTCGGTTAAAGACTTTAACTCTTCACTTTCATAAACTGCTTTGACGCGGGCGAAAAGCGCTTCGTTTTGGGTTATCTTTGAAAAGAACGCAGATAACTTTGGCGCCATCTCGGCCTGAATTTCACGGAATTCAGGGCTCGACATATTTGAGCTCCAGATCCCCCAGTAAGTAAACACACGGTTTAATTCACCACCTGCTCGCTCCATGGCGACGATAGTATTTTCGAAGGTTGGTGCTTCAGGATTGTTTGCAATAGCTTCGATTTCAGCCATGTTAAGCTCCATCGCTTTTTCAAGCGCGGGCTTTAAATCACTGAGTTGCATTTTGTCAAACTGCGGCACGCCGCCGTAGGGGCCAGAATACTCAGCCAACAACGGGTTTTGATTGGTTGCTTCAGCTGCGGTTGATGCAGCAGCTTCTGATTGAGCTGTGTTTGTTTGAGTTTGTTTCGATTCAGAGCAGCCACCTAATGCCAAAAGGCAGGCCATGGCCGTTGCGGTTAAGAGGGGTTTGTTCATGTTATTTCCAAACAGTTGTCGTTAGTTTGAGACTATTGTATTTATTCTATTATTAGGGGCATTGAACCCATTTAACGCTATATATCGCGAGCTCTAGTGTAATCCATTCCACCGCCAAGCACCACGGTCTGTGAGGCAAGTGGCTATTCAAATACGATGGTTTTATTACCGTGCACAATCACGCGGTCTTCCAAATGATATCGAACCCCATTAGCCAGCGCTGTTTTCTCACAATCTTTGCCCTTTCGGACCATATCTTGGGCACTGTCTGAGTGACTGATGCGCATTACGTCTTGCTCTATGATTGGGCCCTCATCTAAGTCCGCTGTCACGTAGTGACAAGTTGCACCGATGAGTTTTACTCCGCGATCATAGGCTTGCTGATAGGGCTTCGCACCAGCAAAAGAGGGCAGAAAGCTATGGTGAATATTGATTGCCCGACCAGCCCAACGTTGGCACATTGAGTCGGGAAGAATTTGCATAAAGCGGGCGAGTACCACTAAGTCAACTTGGTGTTCTGCTAATATTGATTCGATTTGTTCAAAAGCCTCAGCTTTTGGCTGGGCTTTAAAGTCGACATGGTAGAACGGGATCTTGTACCAAGTCGCAAAGGACTCAATACTTTTGTGATTGGCAATAATACAGGGGATATCGCAATGCAACTCGCCGGTATGATGGCGGTGTAATAAGTCAACTAAGCAATGCGATTCGTGACTCGCAAGGATCGCTACCTGTTGCTTTTGGGCAGAATCAGTTAGATGCCAACGCATGTTGAATTGATCGGCGAGCTTCGAGAAGGCGTCAGTAAAACTCGAATGGTCAACTTCGACGCTATCCGCTCTTATTTCGTGTCGCATAAAGAAGCGACCGGTACTGAGATCGGTATGATGGCTAGCTTCAATGATACTGGCTTTGTGTTCAGCCAAAAAGCTGGCGACAGCGGCGACAATCCCCACTTGATCGGGGCAATCTATTACGAGTCGATAGGTTTGTTGCATGTGGATAAGTTAAATCGATGGACTTAGCTCCAGCATATCATCTTATCCTGAGCAAACTAGTAACAGTTGTTCTTAGTTATGCGATTTAGCCGCAACGATTTAACTCACTAATAGATATTTACTTAGTAAAATCATTCGATTAGTTATGTCTTAGGGCCTGGAGAGGGATTGTTGTGGTCAAAACACGACCGCCAAGCGTAAATTAAGTACTATATGCACAGTAGGGTAACTTCGAATGGCAAAGTACCTCGATTTAGCATTACGCGTACTCAATGATGCACAACAGACAGCAGCGGCACGGGAGGTCGCTCGGCAAATTTTAGAGAATGCAGGCTTTACTAAGGACGAAATAAAACGCTGCGAAAAGCTGAGTAAAGCGGCAGCTAATAATCTTGACCTGCCGTTTTTTTTCCTAGCCTAACGGCCAAGAATGCCGAATCGGGTAACTTACCCCATGTGGACCAGAAACAGACTCGAACAAATGAATATGGGTTACCTCTTGCGCAAAGCTAAAATTGTCCTTGGGTTGGGGGGCCACATGACGAAATTTCCGTGCCAAAGTAACGTGCGGTCTATATGCTGAATGAGTATGTAAATCAGGCACTACCAGCTCTTTGATTGTCGCTTCGATGTTAGACTGGAGTTCCAGCAACACCTGTTCGGGATGTTTATCAGTTAAGTAGGCGATGGGTGGTTTGTGCCAGCACCCTGTTTGATTCAGCCTTACTTGAAAGGGGCGCATAATCAGCTTGTCAACGCAGGTGATCAGTTGCTCTTGCTGGGCTTGGTTTACCTGGCCGATAAATAACAAAGTGAGGTGATAATTGCTTGCGGGCACCGGCTTGCTGCTTGTTATTTCCGGCCAATTTGCGCTAGCCCACTGCTCAATTGCACGCTTATTAAGGGCGCTTAAATCAATACCAATAAAACAACGCATGCACATTCGCCTTGGGATCAGCAGACATTGTCGTTTATCCTAATGGAACTTGCAGTCATCCCGCAACGAAAAGGCATCAACACAGGTGGCACTCACTGAACTTCCTATCCAGCAACATTTGCCCACGCTAACGCAGCGACTCGTTGAGCGCAACGTCATTTTAACTGCGGCACCAGGAGCGGGTAAATCCACTGAATTACTGCTTTATTTACTCAAACATTATCCAAGGCAAGGTAAAATCGTAGTGTTGCAACCAAGGCGTGTAGTTGTGCGCGCTCTGGCGGAATATTTGGCGAATCGTCTAGGCGAGTCGGTAGGACAGCGGGTAGGTTATCAGATAAGGGGTGAACGCAAGATATCAGCAGAGACACGCTTAGAGTTTATTACTGAGGGGATTTTAGCGCGTCGTATTCAACATGATCCTGAACTCACTAATGTCAGTGTTTTGGTTTTTGATGAGTTTCACGAACGCAACATTCATAGTGACTTTGGCTTTGCTTTGGCACTTGATGTGCAGCAGGCATTGCGCGAGGACTTGCGCCTACTTGTCATGTCAGCAACGTTGCTTACCGATACCATATTGCCGTTGCTGCAACCTGCCCATGTACTTGAGGTAGAGGGTCGTCAGTTTCCGATCACCTATCACTACAACCCAATCACTACGCAACCCTTGAATACCCAGCAGTTGAGTATGATTATCGTGAATGCATTAATCGAGCACACGGGCGATATTCTCGTATTTTTGCCCGGCCAACGCGAAATCGAAGCGACATTGCACACTTTACAGAGCAAACTGAGTGCATTTCCTACGGTTAAGTGTTTGCCTCTTTACGGTGCTTTAGGCAAAGCCGTTCAAGAACAAGCGCTTGCGGAACCAAAGGAAGGGCAACGCAAAGTCATTTTGGCAACCAATATTGCGGAGACTAGTCTGACAATCGAGGGGGTGCGAGTTGTTATAGACACTGGATTGGAGCGTCAATTTAATTTTTCGCTGGCACTGGGTACGGAGAAAATTTCCACCCGCCAAATTGCGCAAGATTCAGCGGCGCAACGCGCCGGCCGGGCTGGTAGGACTGGTCCAGGGGTTTGTTATCGCCTTTGGCCTGAAGAGCAGCAAGGGCGCTTACCAAAAGCTCGTGCAGCCGAAATTTTACAGCGTGATATTAGTGATCTATATCTTCAAGCTTTAGCATGGGGCTGCGAGCTAAGACAATTAGCATTGCCTACGGCACCGACACCGAACCAATGTGCGCATGCGCGAGAGGTTCTGCGCGCAATTGGTGCCATAGATGAAGATGGCAAACTAACCCAACATGGAAAGGCAATTGCTAGAGTACCGCTTAACGTTCGCTTGGCGCATATGATGTGCACACTTCAAACTAAGCTGTCTGCCAAGCCAGAGTTACTAACCGTTGCGGCGGTTGTCGCGCAAATACTGGATGGTAGTGAAGTCGGCCAAAATGTATGGCTAACAGACTTCTTGAGCTCATCAACATTAGGCCGGCTCAGTCAACAGTTAAAGGCGGCTGAACGGTTATGTAAAACACTGGGCATTCAGTTTCAACAGAATTGGTTAAATGCTGTAAGTTCAGAATTTGTAGCCGAAATTGTTGCTATGACATTTCCAGACCGGGTGGCTAAGCTCATGGCAGGAAGTGAATATAAATTAGCGAATGGCAAACGCGCCTATTTTAAGGCTGCTGATAATCAGCGCCTACCTGACTGGTTGGCAATAGCACAAATGGTAATGCACACCTCGGGTAAGCTGTTCATCAGTAGCGCCCAGCCAATAGATTTCAATAGGCTCACCGAATTGTTCAATGCGCAAATACAAGACAGTGTTGAATTCGGGTGGGACGACAAGACGCAAAAGCTGACCCTCTCACAGGTTCAGCGATTGTCTCACATCAGCATAACAAGCCAACCTATCGACGGCCGAGACGGTGATTATGCTACGCAGATCATGCATGCGTGGGAGACGGTCATACAACGCAATGGTATTGATTGGCTGCCGATTTCAGAGGCCGGACTTATACTTCTGAATAGAATGCGGTGGGCACGCTTGCTTTGCCAACGTGACGCTCTGCTGCCATTTCCTGATATGCGCAATGAGGCCTTATTAGCAGATTTGAAAGAATGGTTATTGCCACATATTTCTGCTCATCGTTCACGCAAGTCATTAGCAAATATAGACTGGTCGCAACTGTTCCAAAATCAATTGGATTGGCCCCAATTACAATGGCTTGAGCGCGCTATTCCCACACATTTTCAATTGCCCAGTGGGGATCGTTTAGTCATCGAGTATCCACCTTGCCCCCAATACTTTGATGCACAATCCCAGTTACCCAGCATTTCCGCACCGATGCAATGGCTCTACGGATTTGAACAATCGCCGAGTGTTGCAGAGGGCCGGTTGGCGCTGCAAATTGAATTGTTGTCACCGGCTCGCAGGGTACTGCAAAAGACGCGGGATTTAGCTACATTTTGGCAAAGTGAAAGCTACCAACAGATCAAAAAAGAAATGCGTGGTCGCTATCCGAAGCATTTATGGCCGGACGACCCCGCAAATACTAGCGCAACAAAAGTAACCAAGAAACGGATGCAAGCACAGTCGCAGTAACTTGCTGAACTTCAACGAGAACTCTGCTATGCGTTAACTTTGGTTACTAGTGTGCCGATTGAGCAAGTCTCGTAATGAAGGACTCGGGAAACCGTCCGCAATCAGATTCCGGTCGGCTTGAAACTGTCGGATCCCTGCACGTGTTGCGGGTCCAATTATCCCATCGGCACCACCCACTTCGTATCCCAGCGCACTGAGTTGCTGTTGCATCAGTTTGACGTCGGCGCGAGCAAGTGCTGGAATTTCTGGCAAAGGTGCTACGAGCGGCGCACCGTTGATTATCCGATCAGCAAGGTGGCCAACAGCGATTGCGTAAAATTCGGAGTTATTCCAGCGCATAATGATGCCAAAGTTTTCGTAGGTCAAAAATTTGGGGCCTTGGTGGCCTGCTGGAACGCGCAGCACTGCTATAAGTTCACTGTCTGGCAGCGGCGCCAGTTGAGTGTCGGTGAGACCCAACGCTTTCCAAGCTTTGACACTGCGACGTTGTTGATAGCCAGCCAAGGTGTAGTCGAAATCCGCTGGAAGCATGACTTCTCGTCCCCAGCGACTGCCCGGTTGCCAGCCTAATTGAGCTAAAAAGTTAGCAGCAGAGGCTAAGGCGTCACGCTCACTGTTCCAAAGATCAATGTGATTATCACCATCGCCATCAATGGCGTAGTGAGTGTAAGTAGAAGGCATAAATTGGGTATGTCCCATTGCACCAGCCCAAGAGCCCAGCATGCTTTCGGGCTGTAAGCCTTCGCGGTCGACGAGTTGCAGAGCAAGCAATAACTCTTCAGTGAAAAATGCGCGGCGGCGGGTATCGCAGGCAAGCGTTGCTAGCGAATCAAGCGTAGGCATCGTGCCCTTATAACCGCCGAAATTGGTTTCTAGCCCCCAGAACGCAAGTAAGTATTGAGCCGGTATGCCAAACTTTTCATTCAGTTCAGTAAGAAACTCTTTATGCTTCGCTAATAGTGCCTGGCCTTTTTCAATTCGCCATGCATTTACTCGCTTAGAAAAATAAGCTGGAAATGTTTGCACAAACTCAGGTTGGCTGCGATCCAGTTCCAGTACTCGTGCCTGCAATTGCAGTGATGCCAATGATTGGCGTGTTTGCGCACTGACACCGCGCTGTTCGGCTAATTGGTCGAAGTGCGTCAGGCATTGGTTAAATTCAGATGTTGAAAGTGCTTCTGCATGACTTGGCAGGACACTGAAAGCAGCCATTAAAGCGGAAAACAATACACGCATGAAAAAAACTCGTTCGAAGAAAATTCAATTCCATGCTACTTGATTTTTCCCCTCAGCACCAAGCGTTGCTATTGTTGGAGCGAATATTTGTCGTCGTGCTCTTAGGGTAGCCTTACGGAACGCTTGCGAAGCTCTGCTCCGATATTTGATTGGAATGACCAGCGAAGCATTTTATACTGCAAACTCAAGTCAGCACCGAGCAGTTACTTTGCCATCCAAGAAGAAAAATAATCAAGCAGCCAAAGCCAAAACGAAAGTGAGCCCCGTGCGAGAAAATAAAGCAGCAAAGGGCCGTCGCTGGTGGTGGTTGTTGTTCAAGCTTATGCTTGTTGCCATGGTAGCGATGGGCGCTTATTTGTTTTATTTAGATGCGACTATCAAGCACCACTTTTCAGGTAACAAATGGCAAGTTCCGGCACAGATTTTTGCGCGTGCGTTAACCATCAATACAGAGCAAGAAATCACGCCACAAGAAATTATCGATGAGTTGACCCTACTCGGTTATCGAAAAGTCGCTCAAGTAACTGATACGGGTGAATACCAGCACTCGCGCAATCAATTAACCTTTAACCGCCGAGCCTTTGATTTTGTTGATGGCCGTGAGGAGGCTCGGTTGATCCGTGTGCGTTGGAAGGGTAGTCGAGTACATGAGATCCTTGAAGCCCTGCCACGCCAAAGCTCATTCAACTCCGCAACGCAACTGGATATGATCCGACTTGAGCCATGGTTAGTCAGTCGCCTAGTGAGCAGTCATCGCGAAGATCGTATGCTGTTGAATATTAATGAAGTTCCACCGATGTTGGTCAACGCTTTGACCCTAGTGGAAGATCGCGACTTTTATCAGCATCATGGCGTTGCACCACTTTCGATCGCCCGTGCCTTGATTGCCAATCTTGCAGCAGGACGCACGGTACAAGGGGGAAGTACCTTAACGCAGCAATTGGTTAAGAACCTGTATCTGACCCGTGAAAAGTCGTTAGTACGTAAAATAAAAGAAGCGTTAATGGCAATTGTGATTGATGCGCGCTACAGCAAAGATCAAATTCTCGAAGCCTACCTCAACGAAGTATTCATTGGACAAAATGGCGATCTGGGCGTGCATGGTTTTGGTTTGGGGAGTCATTTTTATTTTGACCGACCCATCACGGAACTGGACACCGCTGAAATTGCATTGTTAGTGGGCATGGTTAAGGGGCCTTCGTATTATAATCCGCGACGCTATCCTGAGCGCGCTATGGAGCGCCGCGACCTCGTGCTAAAAGTTTTGTTTGAGAACAATGAAATCTCAGCACAGGATTATGAAACTCTGGTGAATCAACCGATACAGATTGCCAGTGGGGCAAGTCTGGCCAGCGGCAAACATCCCGCTTATATGGATAAAGTAAGGCGCGAATTACAGGATATTCTTGCGGCCCCTGATATTCGTGAGTCTGGGGTAAAAGTGTTTACTGGTTTAGATATCAATGCCCAACGCCGCGCAGAGGCGGCCCTTACCAAGCAAGCTGGGGCGTTGACGAGAGCGCGCAAGCTTGACTCGCTACAGGGTGCCATGCTGGTAACTGACATCGCTAGTGGTGAATTGCGTGCGATTGTAGGTAGCACCGATCCCGCTTATAGCGGATTTAATCGGGCATTGGATGCGTTAAGGCCGGTAGGCTCCTTAATCAAACCAGCTATTTACCTGACAGCGTTGGAGGAACCGTCGCGCTTTAATCTGGCGACGCCACTGCGTGACGAGCCGATCAGTCTAGATGACAAGGGAGGGCAGCAGTGGCAACCGCAAAATGCGGATAAAAAATTTCGCGGCACGGTCGCATTAGTCGATGCTTTGGTTAATTCTTTGAACGTGCCAACTGTGAACTTGGGTTTGGACGTTGGCCTTGAAGACGTCGCTGATACTCTGCGTCGACTGGGTATTCAAAGAGACGTGCCATTGGTACCAGCGATGACGCTAGGAGCAATCGACCTAAACCTGGTCGATGTCAGTCAGATGTATCAAACCATTGCCAATGCCGGGCTGTATAGGCCTTTACATGCAGTTGTCGCAGTGGTGTCACCGGATAACCGTCTGATGTGGCAACATTCCAACTATGCGGAGCAGCGCGTTGACGAAGCGGCTTCTTATTTGACCAATTATGCGCTGCACAAGGTCACCATAGAAGGCACCGCGAAGCGGATCCGGGACACATTCGAAAAGGTTAATATGGCTGGCAAAACCGGAACCACTGATGATTATCGAGATAGTTGGTTTGCTGGGTTTGATCGCAATAGTCTAATCACCACATGGTTAGGTGACGATGACAATCAGCAAACAGGCTTAACCGGAGCAAGTGGTGCGCTTTCTGTATTTATTGACTACCAACAACGCCAAGCACCTAAATCACTCTCTCGGCGCTTTCCTGCAGGGCTGGGGATAGCCCATTTTAATCGCACAACCGGGGAAGTCAGTTTGCCTGGGTGTGCAGAAGCAATCAGTGTTCCGGCGATCTTAGACGTGTTGCCAGCACCTCAAGTTGATTGTTTCGGTGCACCCGCGCCTGAGTCAAAACCGCAACAAGATCAAAAACAAAAAGAGCCCTGGTGGAAGCGGATTTTTGGCGAGTAAAAGAATTTTGGGCTCGATTTCTTAGTCAATCTTTTTGACTCAAGAGGCACTATTAAGTGTGTTTTGGGTAATACTCTGTTTGTACGCGAGCGGCGAGTCTCCGGTTATGGATTTGAATGCGCGATTAAAAGACGCTACCGAAGCGAAACCGCTTTCCATGCTGATCACGATGATTGGCCACTGCTCAGCAGTTGGTGAAGCCAACAAGTGCTTGGCATATTCAATGCGATATTGATTTACTAGTTGATTAAAATTCTTAATCGCTAGTGCACCACGAATAGCACGACTCACCCGATATTCAGACACCTGTAAGTGTTTGGCTATGTCGATAATCTTCAATTGATGCTGGAGGTACATTTTGTCCTTTTCCATCAGCTGTACAATGCGCTCCCCTAGGATTTGGTCATCATTAACCGTGTCTGCATGGTGAGTCATTGCGGGTGCAGCTTCAGCACTTATTGCTTTGCGCTTCCAGAGCAGCATCATTTGTGTCGCGAGCATTATTTGTGTTGCTGCGACGACCATAAAAAAGGGAAATAATGTTGCACTCTGGCTAACCGGCACTACTGCATTGAAAACGACACTGCAAAGTAATACAGAGCTTAAAAAAACCGCTGCGAATAAATAGCGCTGCCAGTTAGCAAAATAATCAGCCTTACTTTTACGCACAGCTTCCCAAAATGTCAGCATTAAAATGGTCGAAGATAACAATTGCGTAGTGTCGCTAACCAAGCTAGCGATAGTGCTTTGAGTGGTCTCTGAGATCAGGGTTTCTGCACCAATAAATCGGTTCAGTTGACTAATAATCACCAAGCCTGAAATAACCGCAGCTACACCAATATGCACAGGCTTGATGGACTTTTCACCATGAAACATTGAGCGTGCAATCAGCCACATTGCATTACAGGTAGCACAGGTACCAACGCCCAATAGGTATTGGTAATGGCCTAAGGTATCAGCACTTAATTGTTTCACCGCAACAATGCTGAGTGACCCGCAAAAGACCGCAAAAAGTATATGCTCCAATTGTTTCTGCTTAACCGTAAGTTGCGCCAGCATTAAAGAAAGGCTGCACATAAGTAATGCGAATAATGCGATTTCTACGGTCATGTTTCGTCCCCCAAACTGAATGGGTCTAGTCTAGGCAAAAAAACATGTCGAATTAGCGCGTAATTGTTAGCGGATGTAACAGGTATATCCAACTTTCTATATGCAAATTCTGATTTTGCGCAGCGTCAAAGCAAGAGTCAGGCAAAATACACCCAACTAAAACATGAAGTGGTTCTAGCAAATGAAAAATCAGTCTTCACTCTCTCTCACCTCCTTCGCGTTTACGCGCCATGCAATGACATTATGGGTTGGAATAATTTGGCTTGGACAATGGCTGTTTGCCGTGTATATTTTTTTCCAGTTTTTACAGCCTTCATTGGTTGGCAATTTATCTGCTGCCCAGTTTTCGCATATGATCAAAGGCCATGTCGCCGGTGACTCATTCGGTAACGGCGTACTTATACTCCATGTTTTACCGGTATTTCTGCTTAGTGCAGCGGGTGTTTTACAGTTAATCCCGAGCATCCGAACCCGATTTCCAACCTTTCATCGGTGGAATGGCAGAGTGTTTCTTTTATTAGGCTTAGCTGGTGCGTTGACAGGACTCTATCTGACGTGGATCAGGGATGCTCGCTTGAGTGATCTTGGAGCGCTTGGGATTACGTTAAATGGCCTGTTGATCCCAGTCGCGATTGGGTTTGCTTGGCACTATGCCCGCGCCCGACAGTTTGCTAAACATCGACGTTGGGCAGTGCATGCATTTATTCTAGTGAATGGGGTTTGGTCGCTGCGCTTGCTGCTGATGGGATGGTTTATGATCAATCAAGGAGCGAATGGCAATAATGCGACGATGGACGGCCCTGCAGATATTATTTTTAGCTATGCGTGTTACCTTTTACCCATGCTTGTCGCCGAGATTTATTTCGCGGCTGAACGTAAAAAATCCGCAGTCTTTAACGGCGTAGTTAATTCAGCACTGATGGCAGCCATTGTAATAACTCTGATAGGAACTGTCGCTGCATTTATCATGATGTGGTGGCCGCGGATCAGTGCGGCAATTTAACGGCAATTACGGGGCGGCATTGAACTCGTTTACTAACGTGCTTTCTAGCTGCTCCTCATGTTGCCGACGAATGGCGGTGAAATCACCGTTCTCGACTGCGCTTTGAATGATCGCTTGCAGTCGCTCTTTGTGCGCATAAAGCGGTGAATCAGTGTGGATAGCGACAAAATAGTCGAGTGGCTGACTAAACTGGAAATTGGCAGCAACAATTTCATCTTCGAATCCAAGTATCTTAATCATATAGCGAGCACTGGATTCAAAATGAATAAAGGTATCCACTCTGCCTTTAAGTAGAAGCCGGATTTTTTGCTCTAAACTGGTTACTTTTACAATGCCATCAAATATGGTTTGCGCTTCCGTAAGCATTTTGTTGTCGTCAATAGAAAAGGCGGCATTGGCGTGATTAAAAGCTTCTATTGAGGAAAATTTCTCAATGTCTTCAGCACGAATAAAGTACTTCGATTGTATGGTCTCGTAGCTGGGTCGTATGAACTCGAAACCGACTTCTTTATGTAGCGATTTTAACCCAACCATTAGATTTATTTCGCCAGAGCGCAACGAAGCGACGCGTCTGGCAAATGGCATGGGGATGATTTCGAGCTCACACTTGGCTTTACGCGCTAGATAGTGCAGATATTTTGTGTGTAAGCCATCAATAAATTCAGGCGAAACAGAGCTTTGTATTTTGCAAGCGGCTGCGATTGATGGGAATACCAACAATAGAACAAGTATTACTGCATTTACGGCGAAGCGTACTAAATGAATTTTAGACTCCCAAAAACAAAGCAGTGCTATTTAACGAGTATCGAGTATAAGACTCAATTAGTCTTTTGCCAACCTTCTGGGATCTACGTCTGAAGTCTTATGTTCCTTTAGTGACTATTCGGCTAGGCTTGGCGGCATAGCAATGAATCGAGTTTCGTTATGCGCCTAGAGCAAGATAATTACCAGACAATTTACACGCAATCTATAGAGCAACCAGAAGTATTTTGGTCAACTCAGGCCGCCAAATTACCTTGGTTCAAAGCGCCAAAGCAAATCCTTTCAAGCAACCCACAGGGAATGCCCTGTTGGTTTGCGGATGGCGAGATGAATACCTGTTACATGGCTCTTGATCACCACATTAAAAATGGCCGTGGCGATCAACTCGCCTTATGTTTTGATTCACCCGTTAGCGGACAAAAGAGCAAGTATACATATGCTCAGTTGCTGGACTATGTTGCGCGCTTCGCTGACGTTTTGCGTCAGCAAGATGTGCAAAAAGGTGATCGTGTCATAATCTACATGCCGATGATTGCAGAAGCCGTGATTGCCATGCTTGCTGTAGCGCGACTGGGTGCCATACATTCTGTTGTATTTGGTGGATTTTCTGCCAATGAGCTGGCGCTGCGTATCAATGATGCCCAACCTAAGGTGCTAGTTACTGCTTCCTGTGGGATTGAAGTCAATCGCATTGTCGAATACAAACCTATGGTTGACCAAGCCATTGAACAAAGTCAATGTAAACCATCAAGCGTGATTTTATTGCAGCGCGAGCAATGTATCGCGTCATTGCAAAGTGGGCGTGATATCGATTGGCATGAGGCCATGAGCGACGCATCGCCAGTAGATTGCGTCACCGTTAAAGGTAGCGACCCACTCTATATTTTGTATACCTCTGGAACAACGGGTAAACCAAAAGGTGTAGTCAGAGAAAATGGGGGCCATGCAGTGGCCTTAAATTATTCCATGCACGCAATTTATAACATGCAACCTGGCGACGTTTTTTGGGCGGCCTCTGATGTGGGCTGGGTCGTGGGGCACAGTTATATTGTTTACGCTCCGTTGTTGTACGGTTGCACCACCATCGTCTATGAGGGTAAGCCGGTAAGAACCCCCGATGCGGGTGCCTTTTGGCGAGTAATCGCTGAATACGGTGTGAAAGCTGTATTTGCAGCACCCACGGCATTTCGCGCAATCCGCAAAGAAGATCCCGATGGCAACTTACTCAAACGCTACAACCTTAGTCGCCTGGAGCAAATTTTTATGGCCGGTGAACGACTGGATCCTCCCACCTTGGAATGGGTGGCAGAAAAAACTACGAAACCGGTCATCGACCATTGGTGGCAAACCGAGACCGGGTGGGCAATTGCTGCGAATCCGACCGGACTAGCAAATATGCCTATTAAGGCTGGCTCAGCAACGCTTCCAGTACCAGGATTCCAAGTACACATACTAGACGAGTTCGGCCAGCAAGTAGAAGCAAATCAGCAAGGTGCTATTGCCATTAAGTTACCTTTGCCTCCAGCCTGCCTCAATACTATCTGGGGTGATCATCAACGCTTTACCCATGGCTATCTGCAGCAATTCCCGGGCTACTATTGTTCAGGCGACGGTGGATATATTGACGAAGATGGTTACTTATTCGTTATGGGCCGCACTGACGATGTCATTAATGTGGCAGGGCATCGCCTATCAACCGGTGAAATGGAAGAGGTATTAGCGGCCCATCCAGCAGTCGCGGAGTGCTCGGTCATCGGCATAAATGATAGTTTAAAGGGGCAGGTGCCGATTGGATTTGTATTGTTGAAAGATGGTGTGCAGATGCAAGAAGCTGAGTTACAACAGGAATTGGTCAATAAGATCCGCCAAGACATAGGTGCGGTTGCGTGTCTAAAACAGACGCTGATTGTTTCGCGTTTGCCCAAAACTCGCAGTGGTAAAATCCTGCGCAAACTGTTGCGGCAGATTGCTGACAATGAATCCTTCGTTACGCCATCAACTATTGATGATCCAGAAAGTATTGACGAGATCCGAACCATCATGCATCAACATGGTATTGGCTCGCCTCAGCAGAATAGCGCCTTATCAGCTTAGTCTGCAGCTTAATCTTTAACCAATAGCTTAAGCTGGAAACTGGCAGTAACTTGCGTTAACTCTGCTTTAAGTCGAGCGACTTTGGTTGGTGATGTGGTCCAATAAAATGGTGTCATCATCAGTAATTGCTCACGAACCTCAGGCGTATCAAGCCTAATTCGGAATGTTAACTCTTCTGTACTTAGCATTGAAAACCCTGCGGGAACAGCAGTGTCAGTGTTGTGCAAGCTGGGTTTATCATAAACCAACTGCTTGAGTTCTTGCAGATGATATTCATTCGGATCAACACAAAGCCAAATGCCGCCGGGTTTTAAAATACGATGCACTTCAGTCGGCGAAGCTGGCGCAAAAATTTGGATCGCCGCATCGAAAACGTCTGCCTGAGTGGGAATATGAAAAGTGCTAGCAACAGCAAAATGGCCATTTACTGTTTGTTTGGCAGCTTTTTGTACGGCAGCTTTCGCAATATCAATACCATATATGCTGACTGCCTGCTGCTGTGCTGAGAAAAGTGCACTGAGTGTTCTTGAGTAATACCCCTCACCACAGCCGACATCGAAAAGGCGCAATGTGTCGGTTGTGACGCAGTGGTATCTTAACAACGCTAGGATAGCGTCAACAAGCGGAGCGTAGTGCCCTTGATTAAGAAACTGCTGGCGGGCAGCCACCATCGCTTTTGAATCACCCGGGTTCTTGCTGTTCTTGTGTTGCGCTGGCAGCAGATTGACATAACCTTCTTTAGCCCGATCAAAGCAGTGCCGATTGGCACATTGCCATTGTGATTGGTTGAGCGTAAGAGGCGTTTCGCAAAGCGGGCATTGCCAACAACTAGACTCAGTGTGTGTCATAGTAGATCCAACTAGAAGCACAAATAGGAATAATTCACGCGCATGCTGCTTAGTCTGCATCCGCAGAAGTAGATATGCTTGGTTTTAGCCTTTGCCATAAGGTTGTTATCATTACAATTAGTGCGCCCGCAACAACTCCGATAATGCCTTCAACACCAATAGCGATAAATGTTTGTAACCAACCCTCAAGTGCATTTGTCAGGGTCTCAATTGGCATAATTAAGGCGTGCACAAAGCCGACGTAATGAGTAATGATACCACCACCAACTAAAAACATGGCTATTGTACCGACAATAGAAAGTAGTTTCATCAAGAGCGGAGCAACAGTAAGAAGAGTGCGTCCAAGCTGTCTTTTTAGCTGACGCAGCGAGCCTGATAGTGAGGCTTTTAACAGGTACAGACCGGCATCATCAAGCTTAACAATAAGTGCGACTAACCCGTATACGCCGACGGTAAATAATATCGCTAGACCACTCAGTACCACGATCTGATTGGTCAAAGAGGTACCCTGCAACGTGCCAAGAATAATAACAATAATTTCAGCAGATAAAATAAAATCGGTACGGATTGCACCTTTGATTTTTACGCGTTCCAATGTGAGTAAGTCTGCTACTGAAGTTTGCTGCAATTGCTGCACATGTGCTTCAGCCTGAGCAAGAGTGCGATTGCGTTTCGTCTGCCAGACATGAATTAGCTTCTCTGCGCCTTCAAAACAGAGGTATAAACCACCGGCAACAAGTAAGTAGTTTACCAGCCACGGTACGAATGCGCTGATCACTAATGCACTGGGTACCAGAATAAGTTTGTTAACAAACGAACCTTTGGCGACGGCCCAAACAACGGGCAATTCTCTGTCGGCTTTGACACCGGAAACCTGCTCAGTATTCAGAGCAAGATCATCACCTAATACACCCGCTGTTTTCTTCGCAGCGACTTTTGATAAAACGGCAATGTCATCGAGAATGGTAGCTATATCGTCTAATAATGTAAGGAGACTACCTGCGGCCATAGGGATCCCTTGGGATAGGAAAAATACAAGGTTACCTGAGCGGACAAAGAAAGCAAAGCAGGCTGCGAGTCGGCGTTTTTAACGACTCGCGTTGTGAAAAACAAATGCCTGCTTGGCTGTTTGTGTTAATGGTCTAATGGTGTGAATATTACGCTTAATCTTATTCGTTTGGCTAAGCGTTGCAATGGTCGCTCCGGCGATAATAAACGCAGCGATGGGAACCATTAAAACCAACAATAATACAATCGGATCAATCATGACTTAATTCCTACTCAGCACCGTTTTCTGGGATTGCTTTAGCTTCTTCCGCGGTTAAGGTTTTAATCGAAACTTTGGCTACCATCGTTGCTTCGTCTTCACCGTCAAGGGCGAATTGATACGCAGTATTGGCTACAATTTGCTGGGTGTTGTTGTTCAGTTCAAATGTGGTTTCGGCGACATGGGACGCAACAATTGTATCCATGTAGCTCTCGATTGATGTTTCATGCGCTAACGCACCAGTGCTCAATAATGCAAGTAGACAGGCGGCAGCAGTTTTAATAGTTGATAAGCGTTGCATAATATTTTCCTCTTTAATTCGATCTAACTGCGCTGTTGTTTACTGCGTGGCAGTTGTATTACTAAGTCGCAAACACTATTGCGATAGTTGTGCCATCTCTTAATTATTTCTTAAATTGTTGAAAAATATAGATAAAAATTAATTTAAAATTAGGTGCACGAGATCTGAAAAGGTTATGGAAAACAAAAAATAATCAATTTGACCACTCAATTAGTCAAATTGACGAAATGATCGACGTTACTTTTTATCAACCCGTTCTTCAATAAAACGATTGAAATCCGTACTATCGCGACAACGCAAGTTTCCTCCAGCAATTTGACTCACTATTCGCAGTACATTGGCAGCCGTACGGTCACAGTTGATAATTTTATCTTTGACTAGTGGCGAGGGCAGTGTGTCTTGATATTCAGGAATTTGTAAATCAGGTGATTGCTTTTGTTGTTGAAACTGTGTGGATTGCTGTTGGGCGAGCGCATGCTGTTGTTGTTGCTGCATTAGACCGATATGGTTTCGCATACGTGTCAGACTGCTTCCTGTGCGCGTTGCAGAAGTTGATGTTGAAGCTTGCTTGGGTTCACTTTGGGGCTTTTCGTCCAGCCCGACTAGAGGTTGTTCGGACGTAGCTTCAATTAATTGTGGGTTCTGCTCCTGGGAAACTTGCTCTGTTGGTGCATTTGCAGGTGCACTTTTTTCAGCACTAGTGGCGTGCTCACTGTCCATTACGTTTATCGCCTCTTTGGGGCGTGGCAACGTGGGATATACAATCCTTGCTTTAATGGCTTGGGCAGGTGGTTTGGCACTTGGTTCTAATGGTTTTTTATGCGCGCTCAGCAAAGCAACTATTCCGACATGGACCAACAATGAAACAGCCACAACGAAGCGCAGTGAAGCTGGCTTTTTCACTGCATGGTTGGGGCGAATATCATCACTCATGAGCATCATGGTCAATCAGAGCAAAGAGTTATCAATTAGTTCCCATTTGAGCAAGCAATATCCAATGCACTATTGTGGTGCATTTATTTCAATTAGATCAAAAATAGTGCAAAAGTAGCGGGTTATCCATGCACCTCAATCTCTAACCCATTGAAATTTATAATCTAAATTTTTGGCATAAGACTTGTGAGGGAAGCTCAAACAACAGAAACACACACAACCCGTGGGAGCAATCTATGAAACTAGTAACCGCCATCATTAAGCCGTTCAAGCTTGATGATGTAAGAGAAGCTATCTCAGAAATAGGCATTGACGGTTTAACCGTTACTGAAGTGAAAGGTTTCGGACGCCAAAAAGGCCACACCGAGCTGTACCGTGGTGCTGAATACCAAGTCGACTTTCTACCTAAAGTGAAATTGGAAATAGCAGTCCTAGACGATCAGGTCGAGCGTTTAGTGGAGGCGATCGTAGGCGCAGCTAAAACCGGCAAGATCGGTGACGGTAAGGTCTTCGTGTATGACCTTAATCAGGCCGTACGTATTCGTACTGGCGAAGCAGATGCTGAAGCGCTGTAACCTCAGAAACTAGATTTGCGGAGAACTCATAATGGAAATCACATTTGAACTCGGGTATGCACTCGACACATTTTACTTCTTAATTTGCGGCGCGTTGGTCATGTGGATGGCCGCTGGTTTTGCCATGCTTGAAGCTGGCTTGGTGAGAACCAAAAATACCACTGAAATACTGACTAAAAACGTGGCTTTGTACGCAATTGCTTGCATCATGTACATGATATGCGGCTACGCAATAATGTACGGCGGCGGTTTCTTCCTTGACGGCCTAATGGCAGATGGTGCCACTGGTGTCGCAGAAGATCCTGCTACCTATGCGCCATCAGCGGACTTTTTCTTCCAAGTGGTTTTCGTAGCAACTGCTATGTCCATTGTTTCTGGTGCTGTGGCTGAGCGCATGAAGCTGTGGGCATTTTTATTGTTCGCGGTTGTTATGACTGGATTCATCTATCCTATGGAAGGTTCATGGACGTGGGGCGGTAACCCAGTATTTGGCATGTATACATTAGGCGATCTTGGTTTCAGTGACTTTGCTGGCTCAGGTATTGTGCATATGGCAGGTGCTGCTGCAGCGTTAGCAGGGGTATTAATTCTGGGAGCTCGAAAAGGTAAGTACGGTGCTGATGGGTCAGTCAAAGCAATCCCAGGTGCTAACCTACCGCTGGCTACTTTAGGTACATTTATCCTGTGGATGGGCTGGTTCGGTTTCAACGGCGGTTCAGTGTTAGCCACGGCAACAGTCGAGAGTGCGAATAGTGTTGCGGTGGTATTTTTAAATACTAATGCTGCTGCGGCAGGTGGCTTGGTAGCTGCCCTATTACTAGCGCGTATCATGTTCGGTAAAGCAGATTTAACCATGGCATTGAATGGTGCATTAGCTGGTTTGGTTGCAATTACTGCGGAGCCAAGCACTCCAACGGCATTACAAGCAACACTGTTTGGTGCACTAGGTGGTGTTCTAGTAGTATTTAGTATCGTTGGTTTAGATAAGATGAAGATTGATGATCCGGTTGGCGCAATTTCTGTGCACGGCGTGGTTGGCTTATTGGGTCTATTGTTGGTTCCAGTTACCAACGGCGATTCTAGCTTCTCAGGTCAAATCATCGGCGCATTAACCATCTTCGTTTGGGTATTCGTAACTAGCTTGGTTGCTTGGTTAGTAATCAAAGCGATTATGGGTGTACGCGTCTCAGAAGAAGAAGAGTTTGAAGGTGTTGATCAAAGTGAGTGTGGTTTGGAAGCTTACCCAGAATTCACTAGCGGTCGCAGCTAACTAGCTTTCCAGCGTTTCTGACAGGCGACGCGCTAACGATAATAATTATAAAAGCCTGCTCACCTCATTTAGCCCCGCATTGCGGGGCTTTTTTCGTGTTCTAACCGAGAAAAATGCATCGAGCGTCTAGTTTCAATCTATACCACATGGCAAATGCGCAATGATGTCGTTATATTAGAGCAATGTGATGTAAATCAAGAGCTAGCAGAATGCTAAAACGGGCGATATTAATACTGACGCTGTTAAGTGTTTTTTCACCACTTCATGGCTATGACCGGATCACTGGTCAACCGTTTGCCTCACGATCAGAGGTGATTGCAACTAATGCCATGGCAGCTACAAGTCAACCATTGGCTACTCAAGTCGCATTGGATATCATGCGACAGGGCGGCAATGCCATTGATGCCGCGATCGCAGCAAATGCGATGTTGGGGCTTGTTGAGCCAACTGGCTGTGGTATTGGTGGTGACTTATTTGCGCTGGTGTGGGATGCCAAAACGCAGCAATTGATTGGTTTGAATGCTTCCGGCCGTTCTCCGCAAAGCCTGACACTGGATTACTTTAAACAGCAGTCGTTGACTGCGATTCCGAAGTTCGGGCCATTACCGGTATCAGTGCCTGGTGCAGTAGACGGTTGGTTTATGTTGCATGAACGGTTTGGCAGTATTCCCATGACAGCAGTGTTAGCGCCATCCATTACTTATGCAAAAGAAGGTTTTCCAGTATCTGAGTTGGTGGCTTATTACTTCGCATTAAATAAGTCACGTATTGGCGAGTATCCCGGTTTTGCAGACGTTTTCATGCCCAACGGTGATGTGCCGCAAAAGGGAGAAATATTCACTAATCCACACCTTGCTGCTACCTATGAAAAAATTGCTACAGGCGGGCGCGATGCCTTTTACAAAGGTGATATCGCGCGCAGTATTGCTGCCTATATGCAGGCACAAGGTGGTTTTTTACGTTACGAAGATTTGGCAAACCATAAGTCAAACTGGGTCGACCCGGTGGCGACTAATTACCGCGGCTATGATGTATGGGAATTGCCTCCAAATGGTCAAGGTATCGCGGCTCTTCAAATTTTGAATATCATGGAGCAGTTTGACGTTGAAGGCATGGGATTCGGCTCGTCTGACTATGTACATGCGTTTGTCGAAAGTAAGAAGTTGGCTTTTGAAGACAGGGCCAAGTTCTACGCTGATCCCGCGTTTGCCGAAATCCCTGTGGATTGGCTTATTTCGAAACCTTATGCGCAACAACGACGCAAGCTGATCGATTTGAATCGTGCGGCGAAGCGTTATGATGCAGGCAAATATGAAGGTGACACGATATACCTTACCGTTGCTGATCAACAAGGTAATATGGTGTCTTTGATCCAAAGCAACTATCGCGGCATGGGCTCTGGAATGACGCCGCCCGATCTCGGCTTTGTACTGCAAAATCGTGGAGAGATGTTTACCTTAAAAGAAGGGCATGCGAACACTTACGCCCCCGGTAAGCGACCATTTCATACCATCATCCCGGCGTTTGTAACGCACAATGGCAAACCGTGGTTAAGTTTTGGAGTAATGGGAGGTGGAACACAACCACAAATGCATGCGCAAATTGTCATGAATCTGATCGACTTTGGAATGAATCTGCAAGAAGCGGGTGATGCGCCGCGAATAGTGCACAGTGGCTCCAGCCAACCTACCGGCGAGATAATGCAAGATGGCGGCTACATTAGTTTAGAGTCTGGTTTTGCACCAAAAGTACGCAGAGAGTTAATGCAAAAAGGCCACACATTGCGCGATACGCTCGGTGTCTTTGGGGGCTATCAAGCGATCATGCGCGACCCTAAGACTGGTGTATACTATGGAGCATCAGAGTCGCGAAAAGACGGACAAGCTGCTGGTTTTTAATGGAAAACACATGACCCAACCACAAAAAGGTGTTTGCGCTGAACCCAATTTACATGCTCAATATCTGCTGCTCAACGTGGTTGATGAAGATACTCATGCTATTCGCGCCAAGCTGGCAAAAACGCTAGAACTGTTTGACCACTACGACAATGAGCATTATGAGGCAATGGTTACAGGTATGGTGGCAATCGGGGTCAATTATTGGCCCGAAGTCTACCCTGAAGCTTACCCCAGTGAGTTGAGTCCATTTCCAGATATGCAATGCGAGGATCGCTGCGCACCCGCAACACCATGTGATCTATTTATTCAGATCCGTGCTGACCGACAGGATATCTGTTTTGCACTGGGTTTGGATATCATGGATTTGTTTCGCTTACATGTCGAACTGGTCGAGCAGGTGCATGCCTTTCGTTATCTAGACGGGCGCGACTTTACGGGTTTTCTGCTGGCGCCTGATAATCCGCGCGGACTAAAGAAGTTGGATATCACTATTGTTGGTGACGAAGACCCATTATTCGCCGGTGGTAGTTATATTCATGTACAGCGCTTTAGACATGATTTCCGGCGCTGGCAAGCGTTAACCGAACGTCAGCAAGAACAGATCATGGGTGTTACCCAGCAGCACCATACTGAAAGTGCTGAAGCAAGTGCCAGTTCACACTTCTTGCGAATGCAAGCTTTAGACGCTGATGGTAAGCCTGTTCCCATATTGGATCAGTCCATGCCGTATGGCGATATGCATGAATTAGGCTTGTTTATGGTCACCTGTTCTGCCGCGGGGAAGGCCTTTAAACGGCAACTGCACAGTCGGATTTTTGGGGATGATAATGGTGACTACGATCGTTTATTAGATTTCACTGCTGCAGAAACTGGCGCAGCGTTTTTTGCGCCATCAGTGAGCTTTATCCGCGACCAAGCTACAAGGTAAAAGCACCATCCCAATCGTCAGGAAGATTTAGCTTTTTGTAGCGATGACAGACGTCAATGTGGTGAATGATCAATGGGTCATTCGGGCTTTCGACTAATGCTTTGTGCAATAGATCCAAGGCATCATCGAAACGTTGTTCTATTCGCGCCTGCAGACTGCCTTCTATGAGCTCACTGATCGCCAGTTTTTCAGACTGTAAGGCTTTGGGCATGTGCCCCAAGACTTCATATATTTTTAATGGCGTTTGGCGCCCTCTCACTTTAACCCAATCCAAAGTACGATAACGGATATCCGGATTGTTAGCCGTGATCAGTAACTGTTCACTAACGACAATGTCAGCATGGTAAATAGGAGCCAGTGCCTCCAAGCGATTGGCAATATTAACGCTATCGCCAATGACCGTTGTGTCCATACGGTCATCAGAACCAACCGTACCTATGATTACGGCACCAAAGTGAATACCGATACCGATCCTTATCGGGTCATAGCCTGAGTTAGCGCGGTGGTGATTATACACCAGTAGCGCTTTGTTTAGGTCGATTGCTGCACTCAGCGCATCATTGGCTTTGTCTTGTTCCGTGCCATCAGGATGATCAAAGAGTGCCATAATGGCATCACCAATAAACTTATCGATGAATCCACCGTTTTGATGAATGGGATCGTTCATGCGCAGAAAGTATGAGTTGAGAAACTTCATTAGCTCCTGCGGTTTCATTTTCTCAGACAAGCCAGTAAAGCCGCGAATATCACAAAACAAGATTGCTACGTCATCTTCATCAGCGCGGCCAAGCTCGAGACTACTGGAGCCGTGCTTGGCAAAATGATCAACAAACTGGCGCGGCACAAACTTTTGAAATGTTTGAGTTAAGCGCAAAGCCTCATCAGCCTTATCCTGAAAACGCGACTGTTCGTTGGCAATATCGCCTTCGACCAAAGCGACGTAGGGAGAAATGACTGGAGTCTCCGCTGGTGAAGTTAGTTCGTTATCGGCGTTTTGCTCGGGTGATGATTTGCGTCGCATTAACAATACTGTCACCACAATGCTGTAGGCGATTAATAGTGCTAAAACCCAAACCATCATATCCATTACTTATCTACTCTCGTTACATCGCTGCGACTTTAGCAAATGCCTTGTCTGCAGCAGCAAGGGTTGCGTCAATTATCTCTGATGTATGCATTTTGGACACGAACCCAGCTTCGTAAGAGGCGGGCGCTAAATAAACACCTTCATCTAGCATAGCGTGATAAAAAACATTAAATTGCGCTGTATTGCAACTGATGGCTTGCTGATAATTAGTCACCTTATCTACATCGGTAAAGAAGATACCGAACATGCTACCAGCTATATTATATGTCATTGGAATACCGTGTTGCTCTGCACATGCGGTAAAACCTTTAGCCAAACGCTCAGTTTGAGTGAAAATCTCTTGATACATCGCGCGGTCACGTAACTGATTTAATGCTGCTAAACCTGCAGCCATTGCAATTGGATTTCCTGATAGTGTGCCCGCTTGGTATATCGGCCCAGTGGGGGCAACATATTCCAAGATTTTACGTTTACCACCAAATGCGCCTACCGGCATACCGCCACCGATGACTTTACCCAAGCAGGTTAGATCTGGAGTCACTGCATAGCGTTCTTGCGCTCCACCACGCGCAACTCGAAAGCCGGTCATGACTTCATCAAAAATCAGTACCGCACCAAACTCATCACAAATATCCCGCAAACCTTGCAAGAAGCCTTCAACCGGCGGAATACAGTTCATATTGCCGGCCACGGGTTCAACAATAATACAGGCAATGTCATCACCGTGTTCCACGAAGGCCTGACGCACACTGTCTAGATTATTGTATTCTACAGTTAAGGTATGCTTTGCAAAGTCTTCTGGCACACCCGGAGAGCTTGGGACACCAAGTGTCAGTGCACCACTGCCCGCCTTGACCAATAGCGCATCAGCATGGCCATGATAGCAACCTTCAAATTTCAACGTCTTATTACGATTAGTATAGCCACGCGCCAAGCGGATGGCTGACATTGTTGCTTCAGTTCCCGAATTAACCATGCGCACCATTTCCATGGACGGAACCAACTCAGCAACCAGTTCTGCCATTATGATTTCTGCTTCGGTTGGGGCACCAAAGCTAAGGCCGTTCTGTGCTGCATTGACAACTGCTTCGCGGATTGTCGGATTGTTGTGGCCCAAGACCATGGGGCCCCACGACTGGATATAGTCGATGTATCGCTTACCATCAACATCATAGATATAGGGGCCGTCAGCTTTGGTAATAAACCGCGGGGTTCCACCGACCGCTTTAAACGCTCGAACGGGAGAATTCACACCGCCGGGAATCGTTTTCTGGGCGCGGGTAAATAGGACTTCTGATTTTTGCATTAAACTCTCATCTTTTACTTATTGGTATGCCAAACGACATCACGATCGTATTGGCTAACGATATTTTCGACACCTAGTGTAAGGGCAAAGAGTGCCATTCGAACCAAAACACCGTTATCTGTCTGTCTGAATATGGCTAAATTCGGATTTAGGTTTAGATCATTGTCGAGTTCATTTGCCTCTGCTCGGGAATCACGCGGTAGCGGATGCATAATGACAGTGTTTGATTTGAAGTGTTTGGTGTAAATATCTTGATTAAGGCGAAACTTACCGCGGTATCTATTCGCTTCTTCTTGCGAGGTAAAGCGTTCTTCTTGAATACGGGTTTGATAGCAAATATCCGCATCTACGCTACCACTTAATTGATCAGTGATCGTTACTTGATGACCATACTGAGTAATGACATCAATGACACTGTCTGGCATCGCAAGTTCGGTTGGCGAGATCAAGGTAAAGTGCACTTGCTTGAATAAGGCTAACAATTTTGACAACGAATGCACTGTACGGCCATGTTTAAGATCACCGATCATGGCAATATGTAAGTGATCGATTTTGGCCCCGTGAGCACGTAATTCTTTATCAATGGTATACAAATCAAGCAGCGCTTGGGTGGGGTGTTCATTAGCGCCATCGCCACCGTTGATCACTGGCACACGACTGCCTTCTGCAAATTCTGCTACAGAGCCTGATTGCGGGTGGCGCATCGCAATAATATCGGAATACCCGGATAACACCCGAGCTGTATCAAACAGCGATTCTCCTTTTGCCAAGGCCGAAGAGCTCATACCTGTGGTCTCGCGCACCTCGCCGCCAAGCAAGTTAAATGCGGTACCAAAGCTGACCCGAGTTCGAGTGCTAGCTTCAAAGAAAAGGTTGCCCAGAATCGCCCCGTTCAACACGGTTGTGCGCTTTTGCCTAAGGGCATAAGGCTGCATGCTGTCTGCGACGCGAAATACTTGTTCGATGGCGGCTCGATCAAATTGCTCTACCGATAAGATGTGTTGACCAGTAAATGAATTCATCGCAATTCTTCAGGCTAGGATTGAAACGCCGCAATTGTAGCAAGTTAATCGGCGGGCGTCGTTAGACTTTAGTCTTTTGCTGCACGTAATCTCTTATTTTTATCCCAACGGGCTAAACCGACGACATTGCGGGTACGTAAGGAGAGTTAAACTGTGTTTAAAAAATGTTCATGCGTTATTACTTTTTCGTATAATTATCAAACTGGACAGTCCAGTAAATTTGAACTACGATTCCACATAATGAACTGGATAGTCCAGTAATTATTTCAGGAAACCATTGAATGTCTGATACCAGATCTAAATTTTCCCTCTTGGGTATCGTCGTTGTTTGCTTTTTAAGCCTCTTTACTCTGTTGTTTATGTCTGGACAGGGTAAAGCGACAGGCACAGAAACACCTCGCAATATTGCAACGGTTGAGGTCAGCGCACTGCAATGGCAAGACAGTTATCAAAAAATGCATCGCATCGTCGGCCGGGTTGAATCAGCGCAAGCTGCACGCACTGGATTTGAATTAAGCGGTTTAGTAGCAGAGGTCTTAGTGGACGATGGTGACAGCGTTGCTCAAGGTCAGTTGCTCGCACAATTGGATGTCGTGCTACTCCAGAGTCAATTAAAACAAGGTGCGGCAAGACTTCAACGGGCACAGGCTGACTCTGCCTTAGCGCAGAGTACATTGCAGAGAATTACTGATTTAGTCGCCAAGGGGTTGGAATCACAACAACGTTTAGATGAAGCTCGCCAACGTGTAGATGCTGCTGCAGCGGCAGTAAATGAAGCTCAAGCCGGGGTTGAAAGCATTCAGGTTAACATTGACAAAAGTCAACTGCGGGCCCCCTTCGCAGGTGTTGTGACAGCACGCTTTGTCGATCAAGGAACTGTCGTGGCCGCAGGCCAGGCGGTTTTTGAGCTATTAGCAGACGGTGCGACGGAAGTCCGTCTGCCAATGCCTGCGGATTTAGTGCAGCAGATCAGTATCGGTGAAACTTACACTTTGCGCGGAGAAAACCACGCTTACCCTGCTATGTTGCGGGCTGTTGGCCAACAAAGAAATCAAATGACGCGTAGTATTGATGCGGTTTTCCAACTGCAACCGGCAGCAGAAACGGCGAGCAAGTACTTGTTGCCAGGTGATTTACTTGCACTTGATTTGAATATCACGGTCAACGAAGCGGGGGCCTGGGTTCCGTTGGCTGCACTGAGCCACGGCGTTCGTGGCTTATGGAATATTTATACGGTAGAGCAGCCAGGCGCAGCAGTAGTGGTTCCTCGCGCCATCGAGATTTTATACAGCGACGGAGAGTTTGCGTTTATTCGTGGCGCAATTGGCGAAGATATGCAAATAGTTGTTTCCGGTACCCATCGGTTGGCACCGGGGCAAAAAGTCGCAGCCAAGTCGGTAATTAATGATGCTATTGCGGAGCGCAGATAATGCAACCTACCAATCAGCATGAAGCTTATAGCTGGTACTCGTTGTTTTTTCGGCGCGGTCATTTACTGCTACTAAGCATGGTCATTATTTTAGTGGCGGGTTACTCAGCGTTAACCAATTTGCCGCGCTTGGAAGACCCACGCATTGATACTCGCAATATGCTAGTCATCACGCCCTATCCGGGGGCCTCATCTGAACGGGTAGAGGCTCTGGTTACCGATGTAATCGAAGACAGGTTACGCGAAATATTTGAAATAAAAGAGATTGAATCAACGTCACGGGCCGAGATTTCGGTCATTTCAATCGAGTTACAAGATTGGGTTGATAACTCCACCAATGAACAACTGTTTTCAGAGGTTCGTGATGCCATCGCAGAAGTGGCTGAACAGTTCCCTGATGGCGCAGGTGAGCCGGTGTTGGATGAAAAGCGTGGCGCGACTGCGTTTACTGTACTGTATGCACTAAAGCCAAACTTTCCAGCCACAACCCCAATGTCGATGGTTACACGTCTAGCCAATGAATTTGCCGATCGCATACGCAATGTGTCGGGAACCGAGTTGGTGCGAATTTACGGTGATCCAGAAGAAGAGATTGTGGTAAATATTGATCCGCAACGTTTATCGCAGGTCGGTCTCTCTATTACTCAAGTCGCTCAGGCTATACGTGCCGCTGATCCCAAGCTGCCAGCGGGTGTTATTTACACTGAAGCAAAAAACATTCGCCTCCAAGTGGCAGAACCTTTGGCTGGTCTTAATACAATACGCAATATTCCACTACTGAATGACGACGGCTTGTTCTTGCGGCTGAGTGATGTTGCTACTGTTCAACGTCAATATCAGGAGCCGATGAACGATATTGCTTACGTTGATGGTGAACAAGTTATCTTTGTGGCTGCACGCATGCAGACAACTGTTCGTGTCGACCAGTGGACCACGGCCGTAAAGGCGGTAGAAGAGGGTTTTACCAATGAGTTTCAGGGAACCCTAAGCACTGCTCTGGTGTTTGAACAGAACACCTACACTGAGCAACGCCTTTCTGAACTGTCTCAAAATCTTTTGATGGGTTGTGCGGTTGTTATGCTGGTTGTGCTGATTTTCATGGGTATTAAGGCCTCCGTTATCGTAGGTATCGCCTTACCGCTATGTGCGGCATTCGCATTATTCAGCTTGAGCTTTTATGGCGAACAAATTCATCAGATGTCGATTTTTGGGATCATCATTGCTATCGGATTATTGATCGATAATGCCATTGTGATCACCGATGAAACTCGTCTTAACTTGCAAGATCATAGTCTGTCGCGCACTCAAGCGTTGGAGAAAACCTTAAAGCATTTGTTTGCGCCACTCACAGCTTCGACGCTAACTACCATTTTAGGTTTTATGCCGGTGTTTTTGCTTAGTGGGAATATTGGCGACTTCATTGGTGGAATAGCCATCAGTGTGGTGATGGCTCTGATCGGTTCTTTGTTTATCTCTTTAACGATTATTGCGGCACTAGCTGCGCGCTTCCTGTCTCGAGCACCAGCGGCTTCTCGCGCTTGGTATTTAGCCGGCTGGCAAATGCCGGCAATTAGCAGCATGTTTCGCGCCTTGGTGCTCAGTGCAATCCGGCGACCGTTAGTAACACTGCCTTTGGTGACCCTATTTTGTTTAAGTGGCTTTGTGCTGTCAGGGCAACTAGCGAACGTATTTTTTCCAAGTGCTGATCGTGATCAGTTCGAAATCTACGTATGGACAGCCGATGGTACTGGTATCGAACAAACGCAGGCTGATACCTTGCGGTTAGACAATGCCTTACGTAATTATCCAGCAATTAAGCAAGTGACTTGGCTCGTTGGAGGTTCGGCACCATCCGTATATTACAATCAGGTCATGAAGCGCGATAATACGCCCAATTTCGCTAACGCTGTTATCACTGCAGAGTCAGTAAGTGCGGCCGCTGAATTGATTGGGCAGTTGCAAGATGAATTAAGTACCCAGTTTACCAATCTGAAAATTGTGGTGCGCGCGTTTGGACAAGGCCCACCGATTGCTGCGCCTATTGAAGTTGATATTTTTGGACCTGATTTAGAAACGTTGACCGAGCTTGGTATGCAAGTCAGCTTGGCTATGACAGAGATCCCTGGGATCACGCAATCAATTGCCTCAATTACCCAAACGGAGCCCGAGCTACGGCTCAATACTGTCAGTGATGAAGCGGAACTTGCAGCGCTGTCGCTGTCGAGTATTGCGCAACAGCTACAAACCGCATTGCGCGGCCAGATCGGTGGTTCGGTGCTAGAAGGAACAGAAGATATTCCAGTGCGGGTGCGATTAAGCAATGACTTACGTGAATCGATGATCGACATTGCCAATCAACCCTTGCAAGGAGGTGCAGGAAATGGTTCTGCAGCAACCACGGTTGCGGCATTAGGGGATTTTATCTTAGAGCCAACAATCTCAGGTATTACCCGCAAAAATGGTGAGCGCCTTAATCGTATTCAAGCTTTTTTATTGCCTGGCGTCCCGGCGATTGACGTCTCTAATCAACTGCGTGAAAAACTAGAGAATGGCGATATTGTATTGCCGCAAGGGTATCGCATAAAAATGGCGGGCGATGCTGACGAGCAACAACAAGCGGTAGGACAGCTTGCAACCTATGCTCCAGTGTTACTGGTACTCATGGTTACGACCTTGATCCTTACGTTCAGTAGCGTACGCATGGCCGGAGTGATTGTCTTGGTGGCGATTCTTTCCGTCGGATTAGGCTTTTTCAGTCTCTGGATCAGTGGATTACCGATTGGTTTTAATCCTTTGCTTGGATGTGCCGGTTTGATAGGGGTAGCGATTAATGGCTCAATTGTGGTGATAGCTGCGATTAATGGAAACCCTGAAGCCAAGCAGGGAAACACCCAGGCGATTATTGCTGAAACCATGAGTTGTAGCCGACATATCTTGTCAACGACCTTCACTACGGTTGGCGGACTTGTGCCTTTATTATTGTTCAGTGAGGGGACCTTCTGGCCACCGTTGGCCGTTGTGTTGGCTGGTGGGGTTGGCTTTTCGGTTATCCTTTCATTGCTATTCACTCCATCAATTGTGGCTTGGTTGTGTCGTGTCAGAGCGAAAAGGCATCAGGTCAATGCTTCCAGTACACCACAAGTGACGGCGTAAAATTCTGTTGGTGAGCTGAATAAGTCATACTATCGTATATACCAATTAAACAAATAAGTGTCCTTACTCGATGACAAAACGCAAGCAAACAGACAGTTGGTGGAGCACAAACTGCCCAACATGCAGGCGTTGGCGCTTTATTATCTTGTGGGGCTGTATCATGTTATTGGTGTATTTTTATGTCTGGCAATGACCCTATTATTCACATCCGCGCACAGTCAAAGCGCAATGGTATTACGACAACGCTTATTGGTTGTGCGCTAATTGTCGCGGGGTTTACTATTCTCTCGTTGTTTCGGGAGTATTTGTTTTTGGCTGGGGTTTTTGTCGCTAGCGCCGGCATTGTCGGCGTTATCATGGGTTGGTTCAAGATCCGTGAGCCTGACTTTAGTCTGGAAATATCTGCTGCTGGGATCCGCTATAACCATCGTAATGGCCAATGGCTGGTGAGTTGGGATAATATTCAACGCATTGACGCACCGCGTGTCACGCGAGGTTTAAATAGTCATGATCTGGAAATGGTCGGCATACGGCTGCGCGACCCCGCTTCTGTTATTAACGCAATTTCGCCACGCTTAGCTACCAATATTTTGATGGAGCAGCGCCCATTACTTTTGCAAAATCCAGAGGCTAACTGCGCTACGGGCAGCTGTGGCAGCGCTGACTTGTTGGAAGACGATACGTTTAAACTGGATAGTGGTGAGGTCTTGCGCGGAATCAAAGCCATGCTGGCGCACCGGATGCGCAAATTGCGTGATCGATTAGGCTATGACTTATACATTGCAGCCGCTGAACTTGATCGTCCAGTCGCTGAATTTGTCGTATTGCTGCGCAGTTGTCAGGAACAAATTAGTCAGCGTCAGCAGGAAAACACCCCCGTCTAGTAACGCCGCTTATCTAAACATTCCAAGCCTTCCTTTATGACCGACTCACTCTCGGTAATTAAGTTAGGTATTAAGTTCGCAAGAATGTCCAACTGATGACGTTTTAACGCTGACTCTAACTCGTCGCATAACGCCTGAAAATGACTCACTCCAGTATAACAACTAGCGCCATGGATGCGATGAATTTGCTGCAACAGTACTTCATACTGGGCGCTATGCCAGGCGTTCTCAATTTGTTCGATGCAGGAAGGTAACTGACTGATAAACGCATCTAACAGCTCGACCGCGGTATTTTCATTACCATTGGCTCGTTTTAGTGCTAACGCCCAGTCGATACTGGGCTGTTTTTCGGGCTTCACGTCATGGTTCACGCACCAGCGATTGATGACATCGATAAGCTGAGAGAGTTCGACAGGTTTGGGTAAGTAGTCGTCCATTCCTGAAGCCATCAAACGCTCCTGCTCTTCTTTGAATGCGTGAGCGGTTACCGCAATAATGGGCGTCCCCGCGTTGTTTTCGCTTTGCCGGATGAGTTGGGTAGCTTGTAAGCCATCCATATTTGGCATTTGCACATCCATCAAAATAATATCAAAAGCCTGTTTTTGGCAAGCCTGAACCGCCTCTGCACCACTTTGTGTCAGCGTCAACAATACCGGAGAGTCACGCAACCAGGTCTCAATTAGACGCAAATTCATTTCCATATCATCAACTGCGAGCACGGTAGCTTTTGGCAGTTGATTAAGACGCGCGTTGTCAGGGCTGTTATCAGTTGATTGTTGTGTCTGTAACAAGCTATCGATTTTGTTCGGTGTTAAGGGCATTCTAAGTTGGGTATTAAAGTGCTGACTTAAGCTTGGATAATGATTGAAGGGGTCCGGTCCTGAATACATTAAGATCCGTTTACCGGCGTTAAAATGCAGTAAGTGGCTCAGCACATCATTGCGATGTTCCAGTTTATACTGAGGTAAGCAAGCAAACAGGAAATCAACATTATGCTCCTGCCCATCATATTCACTCAGAAATGCGAGTGATTCGATGCTGGTGACATTTGCGCCAAGTAATTTTAATAATTTGGCACTCGCATGACGCGTTGTTGGCAATGGATCATAAATAACCACATGCTTACCACGCCACTCCTCGCTAGGGCTAAGATAGTAGCGGTTGCTGAGTTGATTCATTTGCAGTTTCACACAAAATGTACTGCCCTGACCGGGTGTGCTTTGGAGAGTTAACTGGCCACGCATTAGACGCACCAATTCCTGGGAAATAACCAGACCTAAACCCGTTCCCTGGAAATTCCGGTTCAGTGCGTCATCTACTTGCGAAAAGGCATTGAATAGTTTCTTTCGATCTTGGCGACTGATGCCAATTCCAGTGTCTGCGACAACCAGCTGTAATTCGTACAATCCATGCGGCAGATGTCTACCTTGTGCGCTAAAAGTGATACTGCCGCTAGCGGTAAATTTAATCGCGTTGCCGAGTAAATTGTTGAGAATTTGCTTGATCCGATAAACGTCGCCAATCAGTTTGTCGGGTAATTGACCGAGCTCAAAAATAAATTCTAGCTGTTTTTGATGGGCAGACTTAGCCATCAAACTCACCATATCTTCAAGCAATTGGTTGGGCGCAAATGGCTGGTTATTGAGTTGCAGTTTGCCGGCTTCAATTTTTGAAAAATCGAGGATGTCGTTAACGATGGTGAGCAACCCATCGGCAGCACCATTAATAATTTTTACCTGTTCTTGTTTGTCCGGGGGCAGGGCTGCATGCAAGAGTTCCCGACTAAATCCTAAGATGGCATTTAATGGGGTGCGAATTTCGTGACTCATATTCGCCAGAAATTGAGATTTTACGTTACTCGCTTTAATTGCATCTTTGCGGGCAATATCTAATCGCGCGTTTTGTTCTTCGATTAACTCCATGTTATTGCGTAAATCGGTTGTCGCTTGTTCTACTTCGCTTTCCAACTGAGTGCGACTTTTTTCCATCAGCGCCAAGGAGAATATGCAGGCTTCAAGAAAAACCCCGACTTGAAAACAATACGCGGTAAAGCGATTGGAGGGTAAAAAGCCGATCAAACTTAAAATTCCAACGACTGCACCGACCGCCAACATCCCCCAAGCGAAAATAAAATAGCGAGCAGGTTGAAATTGATTGGAATAGCTTTCAAAACCGGCGGCAATGTAGCTGCAGATGGCGAGAACACCAACAGCATAAATAGTTCCATTCAGCCAAATGGGGGGAATAAAGTTAAGCAATGATGCTACGCCTAATATTGCCTGCAGATAGAGCATGAGCATGACAATAATGTGAGCCTTAGGCGCTGTTTTAGCAGTATCGAGAAAGGTAAACGTAAATATCCCACTACTGAGGCCAATAATGATAAAAATTAAGTGGGTGTGCTCAATCAGCCAAGGGTATAAAACGTCGCTCTCGAGTAGGTGAATATGCCCTCCCCAAACGAACTGCCAGAGTAAGACTGTTGAAATATAGCCAACGTATGCAAGCAGGCTTTGCTCCTTAACGTTAAAAAAGAGCACCAGGTTGTATATGGCTAAGATAATCAAGCCACCATAAAACATGCCCCACAAAAGACTGTCGATCAACATTGATTTAACGTGTTGTGCTTCAGAGCGGATGGTGACTGGAGCAATTAAGCTTGAGCTACTACTTTGAATACGCAGATATAGCTGGATAGGCGTACTACTTGGGATTTCTGCACGCAAAATTGGAATGCGATAGGCCTGCTCGGCGCGCAACTTGCCTTGCTGTGAGCGGGCGATAATTTCATTGTTCGCAACTAGATAAAAGTCAACCTTTTCTAACTGGCTGAAATCGACATCAATAGCCCAATTAAGATTGTCAGTAAAATGGGTGAACGTGGCCATCAACCACAAGCCATTGTCGCTAAAGCCATAGTTCGGATTCTCTTTGGAAGTCCAACTAAACAGTTGACGCGAATCCATCACTTCGCCTATCTGCAGCTCGTTACTACCTTCACGCAAAACTAAAAAATTATCTGACAACCTGACGCTGTCATCCTTATCTAAAATCTGCATCGCGATTTGGGCATGGGCGAGTTGCGACGTGCCAAGCACAAACATCAGTAATAAATTGGTAGCAACAATGCTCCCTTTAGATATGAGGCTATTGAGGTGACGCTTAATTTTTATTGGCATATTACACGTAAAGCTCATATCACTCTGGCATTGAATCGTTTATGATGAGAAAACTCAAACGTCATTGTTACCAAAACAACAGCAAAAATACAGTACAACTAGCTTATGAGTGACAACATTACGATCAACGCGGATGGCGTTGAGCAACTTCCCCTGCAGCGCTTCACCGAAGATGCTTACTTAAATTATTCCATGTATGTGATCATGGATCGGGCTTTGCCACACATTGGTGATGGCTTAAAGCCGGTGCAGCGACGCATTATTTATGCGATGTCAGATCTTGGCTTAAGCGCTAATGCCAAATACAAGAAATCCGCCCGGACAGTGGGTGACGTGCTTGGTAAGTTCCATCCGCATGGCGACAGCGCGTGTTATGAAGCCATGGTGCTAATGGCGCAGCCCTTTTCCTACCGCTATCCATTGATCGATGGTCAAGGTAACTGGGGCGCACCGGATGACCCGAAATCTTTTGCGGCGATGCGTTATACCGAAGCGAGGCTGTCGAAATTCAGTGAAGTGTTACTGAACGAATTGGGCCAGGGAACTGCCGATTGGATCCCCAATTTTGATGGCACACTTAAAGAACCTAAAGTGCTACCGGCACGCTTACCACACATTTTACTTAATGGCGTCACTGGTATCGCTGTTGGTATGGCAACGGATTTGCCTCCGCACAATGTGCGTGAACTGGCTAATGCGTGTGCTCAACTATTAGATAATAGTCGTACTGAACTGTCTGAGCTGTTAGAGATAGTGCAGGGGCCTGATTATCCAACAGAAGCCGAAATCATCACTCCAAGAAGTGAGATCGCTAAGATTTATGAGAGTGGTCGTGGCTCGATCAAAATGCGTTCAGTTTTTCACGAAGAAAACGGTGATATTGTCATTACAGCACTACCGCACCAAGCTTCTGGCGGCAAAATTTTGGAGCAAATTGCAGCGCAGATGCAAGCTAAAAAGCTCCCTATGGTGAGTGACTTGCGTGATGAATCGGATCATGAAAATCCAACTCGCTTGGTGATCACACCGCGCTCTAATCGTGTCGATACCGAACAGTTAATGCAGCATTTGTTCGCCACGACTGATCTTGAGAAGAATTATCGCGTCAACCTTAACATGATCGGCCTAGATGGGCGCCCGCAGGTTAAAGATCTTAAAACCATCCTGTCTGAATGGTTAGTTTACCGCAAAGACGTAGTCACGCGCCGCTTGCAGTATCGCCTTGATAAGGTATTAGCGCGCTTACATATTCTTGAAGGTTTATTGATTGCTTTCCTGAATATCGACGAAGTCATTGCGATTATTCGCAACGAAGATAAGCCCAAACCTGTGCTGATGAGTCGATTCGGTCTGACTGATACTCAGGCAGAAGCCATATTAGAGTTAAAACTTCGTCATTTGGCCAAACTGGAAGAGATGAAAATCCGTGGTGAGCAAGAAGAACTTGCTGCAGAGCGCGACAAATTACAATTGACGTTGGGTAGTGACCAGCGCATGAAAACTCTGGTCAAAAAAGAATTGCTTGCTGATGCAGAAACCTATGGCGATGACCGCCGCTCGCCAATCGTAGAGCGTAGTGATGCAAAAGCACTGTCAGAGAAAGAGTTAGTGCCTTCCGAGCCAGTTACCGTGGTGTTATCGGAAAAAGGCTGGGCTCGCTGTGCCAAGGGGCATGATGTGGATGCCGAGGGCTTAAGCTATAAATCTGGCGATAAGTACCTTGCTAGTGCAACTGGACGGAGTAATCAGCAAGCGGTATTCATTGATACTTCCGGCCGTGCCTTTGCTTGTGATGCACATTCTTTGCCGTCTGCGCGCAGCCAGGGTGAGCCAATGACAGGGCGCTTCTCCATTGTAGCTGGCGAATCCTTTGCGCATGTTTTAATGGCAGCTGATGCGCAAGCGTACCTGGTGGCCTCTGATGCAGGATACGGCTTTGTCGGTAAGTTTGCTGACATGGTGAGTAAAAACAAAGCGGGTAAGGCCTACCTTTCATTACCGACTGGAGCAAAAACGCTCACGCCGCAACGGGTGGTCGATATCGAGACCGATTGGTGTTTAGCAATCACGACTGAAGGTCGGATGTTAATGTTCCCACTTAAAGATTTACCCACATTAGGCAAGGGCAAAGGTAACAAAATTATTAATATCCCCAGTGCACGGGCACAGTCACGTGAAGAGTATGTCAAAGTACTTAGCGTAGTTCCGCAGGGAGCAAGTGTGCGGATCATCGCAGGTAAACGCGGGATGTCACTCAGTGCCGGTGATCTCGAACATTATAAAGGCGAGCGGGGCCGCCGTGGTAATAAATTACCCAGAGGCTTGCAACGCGTTGATTCAATCGAACTGGAAGCGCCAGTATTGCGAGACTCGATGGAACCAGAGCCGCCAGCTGACGAACAAGACAATTCAGATTTATGATTAGATTAAGGCTGTATTGAACTAGCCGAAGCCATGAGTTTTAACGTAATTCAATTTGGGATCTATCAGAAGATAAAAAAGCCGTGAGGTTACCCGTCACGGCTTTTTGTGCGTGCTAAACGCTTATTCCATGTAGTAGTTAACCCCAATGAAGAACGTACGTCCTCTTGGGCCAACCGGCCATGCAAGCTCTGTCAAGAATGGGCTTTCATCAGCAAGGTTATTCACGCCCCCGAAGACCATAAGGTTTTCATTGATCTCATAACTTGCGTTGATGTCATGGATAGTCACGCTACTATAGAAACCGCCATCGGCATATAGCGCTTCGTTACCATTGATACCCAGTGAGCTTTCAACTGCACCGTAGGCTTGACGGCTTTGGTATGTTGTCTGGAAAGCCATGCTCAACGGACCACGTGTCCAGCTGAGCTCGATATTGCCGGAAGTTTTTGGTGTTTGAACTTCTTCCAGAACAACATTCACATCACTTGGATCAGTGGGGTTGAAGAAACGATTTAATGAACTCTGGCGAGTTCCTACTAAATTAATACCAAACTCGTTCTCATCCACCTCGAAGGTGTAGTTGACAGAGAAGTCATAACCATCTGCTTCGATTCTAGCGAAGTTAATTTCACCGGTCGTTAAGCTATTTAAACCACCGTCTGCACGACGCGTAAACTGATTACAGAATCCAAGATTAGGGAAGTTCGCAGAGTCGTAACAACCATCTAAGATGTCAGACGCACTAACCGCATCAATAGCGTCTTCGATTTGCATGTCCCAGTAATCCAGCGTTAGGGTCAAACCTTCGATGAAAGACGGTCTGAATACTGCACCTAAGGTGTAAGTTTCTGCCGTTTCTACGTCAAGGTCAGGATTACCACCGGATGTTCCGCTGAAGCGTGCTGTTAATGGGTTCAACCAAATGTAGTTACCATTGCCATCAACGATGTCCGAAGTTGGTACTCCAACCGCTTGTAGTGAGGCAACACAGTTCGCTTGACGTTGGCTGGTGCCCGCATTTACGTTGGCTGGGTCACACGGATCTTCGTTAAGGTTAACAGTAATGGGTAACTGCGGGTCAAATAACTCAGTAATGTTAGGCGCACGTACCGCTTCTGATACAGTACCACGGAGGTTGAAATCTTCGATTGGACTGTATGAGAAACCCAGCTTCCACGTTGTCGCGCTACCAAGCGTTGAGTAGTCAGCCATACGAATGGCACCGTCAACGGTAAATTCATAGGCAAATTCACGATCAAGGAAAATCGGTAAGCGGACTTCTACAAAGGTATCCCAAACATCATACTCACCGGCGGTATTGAATTGTTGAACGTTATCAATACCGGTAATGAAGTTTAACCAAGGCGAGACTTCACTAACTAAAACGCCCGGAGTATAGGACGTACCCTGTGGCAAGATCCCCAACTCAATCGGGTCGAGGCGGTTGTCGCTCGACTCTTCGCGATATTCAATACCGGCTGCGTAACCAATCGCGTCATCCAAGATACTGTCTAGTACTTCAAATGAACCAACAGCTGTTAATGACAATACGGTTTGCTCGACTGTGAGTTTGTCTTGCTTACGCACTGAAATAAAGTCTTTAGCTTCTTGACTAAGTGCATCTGTACCAAATGGATTTAGTGGCGCACATTGACCATCACCTGGAGTAAAGGTGTAGTACTGGTCACTGAAGAAGTTGCCGTTGGCATAGTTAACGTTATAAGCAAAGTAATCGATTTCATAAGCAGCATTTGGATCTAAATCTGAACGACAAACGATATTACCGTTAGCATCCGTTGTCGCATCTATCGCTGCAAAAATACGATCGATATATTGGTCCGTATAGTCCGTGGTATTGGTGAAACGACCATGGTTCACGGCAAACTCTAGCGAGTGATTAATATCATAATCCCAGGTAAAGCCACCAACAAAGCGTATGGTTTCACGCTCATATGTGGTTGGGTCATCATCCCAAGCAATAGCGTCCTGAGTCAGTAATAAACCGCCAGTTTGGTCAACAACCGGTAATAGCTGCTCAGGAATAAATGGGTTATCCGGTAAAATAAACAAAGTGTCATAATAGGAGTCGTACTCTGTGTACACATTGCTTTCAGTGTTAACATACTTTGCTTCAAAGAAAACATTTAAGTCATCGGTAAGCTGATAGTTACCGTTCAAGTTAACCACGACCTTGTCGGTATTCGGCATCAAGGTGTCGTTGTCAAAATTAAACTTACCGCCGTCACCGCCACTACTTAATAGACCATCATAAATAGGACCATCGGTATTTACCCGCACCGTTCCATCCGGGTTGGTCACCCAACAGCCTGCTAGAAAGCCGACTTGTCCGCCGCGTGACTCCTGACAGTCAGGGATACCGTTGTTGTTGATGTCTACATAAAGAATGTCCCGACCACCAAAGGTTGGTGCGATTGAACCTTCATTAGAGGTCAACCAGTAACGGATATCATTGGCTAGGATCCGACGACTGCTATCATTTGGATCGGGTACCGATGAGTACAAACCATTATTGCGCGACCATTCGCGGTCGCCGTGCAGTAATTCTTCTTCTTTTTCCAAGGTAAGGGTTAACACCACATTACCTTTATCATCGTCAAAGTTTTTACCAAACGCGCCGTCAAAGGCAAAGCTTTCACCGCCAGATTCTTCTGGGATCGCGCTAGTGGCATTTAACTGAATACCTTCAAAGTCATCTTTTAAAATGAAGTTAACTACCCCAGTTACCGCATCCGCACCGTAAATCGCTGATGCACCACCGGTAGTTACTTCAACGCGCTCAACCAAAGCACGAGGGATAGTACTAATATCAACAGCTTGTGAACCGCGGAAGCCCGCAACATGGCGACGGCCATTGACCAGGGTCAAAGTACGGTCGGCGTCCAAACCACGCAAGTTAAGCGCGTTGGCACCGGTTAAACTGTTCTCAGAGGTCGTTGAGGAAATCAAAGCTGGAATGTCATTAACGATATCCGCCAGGTTAAGTTCACCTGACATTGCAATGTCTTTACTATCCAATGACTGAATAGGAACGGAAGAGACCACGTTTGGGTCGGTTGGGATCCGTGAACCCGTGATGCTGATCACTTCAACTGCAGCTTCCTGCTCAGCTTGCGATTCTTGTGCAACGACAGTTCCTGTTGCACCTAAACCGAGCGCGGTTGCAATGCATAACGACACTGCGGAGCGCTTTATACCATGATGTTGTGTGTGTGCTTTCATTTCGTTTACCTCAACGAGCTTTTTATTTATGTTTTTTGAGCATACTTTATGCCATCTCTGACGAACGCCGTATGAAGCGCTTTAACGTCGGTGTAGTGCAAATTTTCACCGAGTTATGCTAAATGCTAGTGCAACCTGACGCACAAAGATAGTGCAATTGTAGGTTTTAATCGAAAACATCTGAGTTATGTTGAAGTAGGTCAACATCTTAGTGACGATGCAGTGGATTTGACTCCGCTACAATAACGTGGGATGCAAATGCTGTTGCAGTTCTGCCAACTCGCTCTCGACCCTACGCCATACGTCAATACTTCTGGTATACAGAGGTTCTCGCACTTGCTCACTGCTTGCAGTATGTATTTTGCGGGGGTTGTGATGAAAGTGTAAACACCGTTCGTCATAGCATACCCCCACTTTATCCAACAAGCGCCGTATTTCTTCTTCTGGCTCCGTTACTAAACTCTCATATTGTACGGTAATGATGCGCTCGGGAAGCATCGCATGCCAGTGTTGCATTAGTGAATCATAAGCATTTATTGCCTTTGCAATATCGCGTAAGTGATAGCTAAAATCGACACCCGCATGAAAAAACTGTTTGTATAAACTGAGACCACAATCCAGTGGATGGCGGCGCACATCAATAATTCGAGCGTTCGGTAGTATCTTGTGGATGAGGCCTATCAAGCGAAAATTGAATGGCTGCTTGTCGATGAAGTAGTTACAACTCTCTCGTCTGAACAGCGCACCTTTATCAAGGTACGTTTGGCCAAGCTGGGTGAGCTCCTTTTGATCCATCTGCGATATGGCAGTAAAAAAATCTGACTGATAGTGTTTTTGACTCAATTGTTGAGCGACACGTTCAATTGCTGGTAGCGTGGGCTGTTCAATGGTGCCTTCAATTTCTGGATGGCTGGCGAGAATTTGTTCAATTAACGTTGAACCAGACCGGGGCATGCCGACAATAAAGATAGGGCAGGGTTGGTTGTCTAGTCTCTCGGCTTGGGTCTGCAATGCGGCAATTGAAAACGCCTTTTTGCGGCGCGCAAACTCCGTTTCCATTTGCTGCAAACTCGTATTTTGGGTTGGCAACAGCTGATTTGCGCGAGTATACAGAGGCATGCTTGGCTCAATGCCACTCGACAATTCTGTAGCTTTAGCCAATGCGAAGGTTGCAATAGATCTAGTTCTACCAGGTAGCCGTTGGTTCTCTGCAAGACGCTGAATAGCTCTGAACTCTTCCGCCGAGAAACGATAATTCTTCATATCCGCCAATGCCCACCAGGCATCAGCATTATTAGGGTCAGCGTGAAGGCTATCCTGTAGCGCTTTTACACTCTCGTCGCGTTGACCAAGTATGCGTAACGTTTGGCCTCGTATTAATGCCAATTGACTTTGTTTTAATGGTTCGCGGTGAGCAAATTTTGCTGCTCTGCTGCAAGCATCTAACAGACCTCCCGTTTGGCTATATTTTAGTAAAAGTCCAATCCAGCGCCACAACGTTTCAAAACATTCGTTCAAGGCAACCAGCGCTTCAGCGGCTTGCAGAGCCCCTGTGTAATCGTCTGCTTGGAGATAACTATCCAGTAACAACTGCCGTAGCGATAAATTTGCGGGAACGTACTCTAAGTGCTGGGTGATTAATGCAACACTCTCTTGAGGTCTTGCATGCGACAAGGCAAGATGCGCCAAAGTAAATAAGGCCCGAGGATGGTGTGGACATGCGGTCAGGATCACTTTGGCGATTTGCGCCGCTGAGTCATAATCTTTCTGTGCAATAGCTTGCTGAATTTGCTTGAACTCGGTTGTCAGCGGATCGAATTGTTCTGCATGTTGGGCAATATCTCGCGCTTGGGGCAAGTAATTCGCCTCATATAAACATTGGCTTAATTTCAACCAGCCTTGATAAAAGCTCGGTGTTTGCTTGAGCGTCTGATTTAGCAGCGCGATCGCGTGGGCGTGTTGCTGGTTTCCCATGAACTGCTCAGCATGGGTTAAAACCTGTTGCAATTGCTCCATATGCATAGGGAATTAGTGAGTCGTCATTATGCTGATCATGGTGCTAGCAAAGCAGAAAGACTGGGCACTTGCAACCACTGCGAACATTTATGCTCTCAGTGCTGCAACACCTTGTTGAATTGCTCCACAAATAGGGGATCAGCAAGCACAGCGGCATGTGAACCCGTGAGCCCGAACATTTGCGTAGCTTCTTGCTGTAATTTGAGCGGAATTTGACTCTCAAGTGACACCACGCCGTCGTCGCCACTGCCGCTTTCATAGGTAAAGAAGAGGAAGTAGGGAATACTCTCGGGTAAATCCCAAGCCATTATGTCTTGAATGAATTCGCTTCCCGCTGCTACATCTCGCCACGACGGAATAATGAGTGGCGAGTACTTTACCCCTGAGTTGGCGCTATCCATACCCAGCATGGGACTATTAATCGTTGTGAATAAGCCTATCTCAGCTGCGCGCGCAGTGGAAAGATATTTCTTAATGAAGGAACGACTGACCAAACCGCCCATGCTGTGGGCGATTACATAAAATTCGTTGAAGCCGTATTGTGATTGGAGTTGATTCACACCGTTCAAAATCAAATCACTGATCAAGTCTAACCTCAGTCCACTGGCATAGTAGACGCCGACCGCCTGATAGCGTGAAGTATCTAAATTCGAAATCAAGGTTTCCCAGTTGCTGAGACTGCCACCAATGCCATGAATAAAGAGTACTGGGATCCGCTGTGGGTCGTATTCTTCAAACAGATAAAGGCCGCCGCCGATGCTTTGCACAAACTCGATGGGGCGGATCATGCCGAGCAGTGCATTGCGGCGGGAAAAAATCGGATCGCCAAGTGAAACGATTTTACCGCTGGCGATCTTCGAAGTAGGTAAATCAATGGTGACCGAATAGTTACCAGAGTTAACTAATGTGCCATTGATCGTCATTTGTTTAGCTTGGTAACTTCTGGGCTCCTCGATAACAATCATGGTCGGTGGGCCATTCGATTGCCCATAGTAGGTGGCAATCTCATCATCACTTTGATAAGTCGTATCACCGTTGGCGTCGTGATAGGCAACTAAGAAGTACTCGCCTGGGGCTACGGCAAATTTATAGTCGCCGTTGGCGTCGACAGTGGTTTGGTTGATCAAAATCAAATCAAAATCATCCGCCTTTTTCATCAACAATACGTGGACAGAACGAAGCTGTATTGAGTCTCGTATTGCTACCTGCCCACTGATCACTGACAGAGAATCTGCCACGGCAAGCTCTTGCTTAACATCCTTTATCACCGAGCAAGATGAAAGGAGTAACAGCAATGGAATAAGAGCAAAATACGCGTTACGAATGTTAAGCATTAAAACCAACACAATTAAATTTAGTGTCTAGTATGACCTAAAAATCACGGAAAAGTTAACCCCTCAATTTTTGGCGCATTTTCTAGCGCTATCTTAACCGTATGGTTGAATGAAATTTTACCTCAGGTTAATCCTTGATTAGCCTCATAGCGTAACCAACAGTTAATTGTCATTCGTTTGTGAGGCTTCTATGCCAAAGATTAGTGTCAGCTTTCTACTTATAATGCTACTGAGTCTCAGCATGTTGAACGGCTGTGCGAAGACGTCTCCACAGTTTGAAACTGGGCCAAGGACATTTTCTGATGGACTGACTGCAGAGCACATTTTTCAGCGCTCATGGAAGGCCCACGGGGGCGAGCATTTAACTGAATTGAATGACGTAAACGTCGCAATTGATGGTGAATGGCACTATCTCATTACGAAAATCCAGCCGTTGGTAACGGACCATCTTTATCGCCAAACCTCAGAGGAGCGTATCATTGTGACACCGCGGATCTATTCGGCACTCTTTAACGGCGAGGCTGGAGTCAAGCTGGTTTATCGGTCAGAAAGTTCCACGCGCGTTAGCTACAACGAAGAGCCCAGCCAGGATCCACAAATCCAAGCTGCAGCTGCGCTAACTTCGGATGCTTTTTACTTGTTTACGTTGGGGCCATTAGCATTAACTAATCGAGTCAGTGATTGGCAACGCTTGAGCGATAGTAACGAAGACGGTGAAGGTTACTATCGCATCAACGGAGTGTTGCGCCCGGGTATTGGTGAGTCTGATCAAGATTATATAACGCTATGGGTTAATAAACGCACGTTATTGACGTATCGCTTACACATAACTCTGGAAGGATTTGAAAGCACGCGAGGCGCACATGTTGATACCAGTTACCTCAAGTATCAGACTTTCGATAACTATGTTCTACCAGTACACTTTTTCGAACGCGTTGTGGGGCCAATCAATATTGATGCGCACGAGTGGTGGTATACCGGCATAGACATTAACCGAGGCCTCACTGCAAAAGACCTAAACGGCGAGGAATGGTCTGAGCGGGCAAAACAAGCCGCAGCGTCGATAGAGCATAAATAGGCTTGTGCTGCTAAAGCAGCCTGCTAACTTCGTTAAGTTGTCACACACTCTTATGGGCTAACGTATGAGCGTTAGCCTCCCAGTTTTGCCCATCAAACTCAACGATAGTAACGTTGGGGGGGCGTTGGTCGAAACAGCGTAAATTGACATCAACCCCGTCTGGATTAGAACGGGGAATATAAAACGGCTTTACTCCGCAGTTGTTACAAAAGTAGTGCTTAGCGATACCACTGCCAAAGGTATACAGGCGCAAATCGTCTTCACCTTGGACGAGCGAAAAGGCTCGCTTGGGCACAATGACATGTAAGTAGCCTGATTTCTGGCAAATACTACAATTACAGTCTTCTACCTCTATACTGTCAGGCAATTCAACGCTGAAACGTACTTTGCCGCAATGGCAGCCGCCTTGATAGTTCATTGTATTTGCTCCGTTTGTTTGGCCAATGGAAATTGCTTAAGCAAACGATCTAACATTTTGTTGTGCAGTTCATTCATGCCCTTGCCGTCGCGAATGCTAATCTTGGCTTCATCCTGAGCTGTCCAGACGACTTGTTGATCAACAATTAAGTCTAGCTGCATTATCTGCCAATCAACGGTTCTATCACCAATTGGAAGGTTAACCGAGGTACCGATCCCAATGCTGGAGTGACGCCCACCACTTTGCGAGCCAAGACCGATAGATATTGATTGGTCATTCGTACGTTCTTCAACATACACGCTGAACTGTAATAATGCATTGGCGTCTTCAGTTATCGTCACAAAGTTTTTGCGAAGCTTGGATTTTAATAATTCATGCACGTAGGGCAGGGCAAGGTACTCTGCATCGTCCATTGCAAGTACATTCACAGACTTGATCTGAGTAAAATCGAAATTTGGGTCGCGGTCGGTAATGACTTTTTTGTTGGCACAACCCATTACAAAGCATGTCAAAAATAGAATGCATATAGCACGCATAAAAAAGCCCATTCGTTATGAATGGGCTTAGCATATCAGGTCTGCGAGCTATCAGCTATGCGCTGCTCTAACCAGCAGTGAAGACCCGTTAGTTAGCGTTAGTGCTTTCAAATATCTTGTCCGCGGACGCTGCAACAAAACCTTGATAAAGCTCGCCATTAGGTAAAGTGTAACGCTGCGCAAATTCATAGAAACAGCTTGGGATAGTGAGCGTTTCGTCAGTGAATTCCACGGCTTGCTTGTCTGCCATTGTTGATGACTGAGCCAGATAAACGTCTTCGCCACCTTTGATTTCGCCGCCAGAGGTATTGAGCTTGAAGCCATTGTCTTTCAACAATTCGTTGACTTCTGCCAGCGAAAGGCCACTTTGTAATTGATTAATACTCACCGTGAAATGGTTTGCTCGGAACCCCCAAGCGGCCATCCAAGAGGCATATTCTGACTCTTCAGCGAGTTCGCGGAAATCAGCTGCGCTAACTTGCCACTGCGCGCCTGAGTAGAGGAAATCCGTTCTCATTGCCGCGTCGTCATCAATCTGCTCCACCAGCTTGTCGATAATCGCAGCGGCTTTTGTTGATAATTCATCAACGCGTAGTTCACTGATAAACACTTTAGGGTAAGTGGTGTTCGGATGCTCGAAGTGCTTCGCCGTTAACTTCTTGGCTTCAAAGTTATAATCACCTTTGGCTTCATAACCAAGCGCCAAAAAGTGGGCTGCTAACTTGTCCAAATTAATCTTGGCACGATCAAAGGTACGAAAAGCAACGTGGTCGTTAATAATCGCTTCGCCGTCACTGGCAAGCAATTTGTGTACTTCGTGTGCTGAAGGCGTGATCGCAATATAGTCTTGCCATAATGCATCAAATAAACTTTCAACTTGAGTGTGCATGTGTGTTCCTGTAGTTAAAACGACAAACCCGGGCTCAGTGTGCCCGGCATAGTAACTTTATCAAGTTCGACCGAAGCTACCGGGTAGGCACAGTAGTCGGCTGCATAATACGCGCTGGCACGGTGATTGCCGCTTTCGCCAATACCACCAAAAGGTGCAGCACTTGAGGCTCCGGTGATCGGTCGGTTCCAATTAACTATTCCAGCTCGAATATGAGTGAGGAAGTGTTCATAATCACTGCGATCATCGGCAAGTAATCCAGCCGAAAGACCAAAGTTAGTAGCATTTCCCCAACGGATAGCATCATCAAAGTTGTCGTAGCGCACAACTTTTAACAAGGGGCCAAAATGTTCTTCATCTGGCATTTCGTCGATGATCGCCGTAACGTCTAAGATACCAGGTGTCGCAAAGCCTTTTTCTGTATCTGGTTGAGTTAATTCCAGTAGCGGTGTGGCACCCATAGCTTGTAATTTCTCTTGTGCAGCAACCATTTGTGCAGCTGCATTAGCTGAAATCATAGCGCCCATGAAGGGTTGCTCTGCAGCGTCATAATCACCCACTTTAATGGCTTTGGTCACTTCAATTAACCGTGCGAGGATGGCATCTCCTTGCGCGCCATTTTGGATAAATAGTTTGCGCGCACAGGTGCAGCGCTGACCAGAGGTTACGAATGCTGACTGCACGATGTCGTGCACCGCAGCATCGATGTCCGCTACGTCTTTTACGATTAATGGGTTGTTACCCCCCATTTCAAGGGCCAAAATCTTACCCGGGTGGCCGGCAAACTGCTCGTGTAACATTTTGCCTGTACGCGAGCTACCGGTGAAAAACAATCCGTCAATATCGCGGTGTGAAGCCAACGCTTTACCCGTCTCAACTTCGCCTTGGACAAGGTTAATAACGCCGGCTGGAAGGCCAGCCTTTTCCCACAACTTTAACGTATGTTCAGCAACCATAGGGGTTAGGTCACTGGGTTTGAAAACGACGGTATTGCCGGCAAGTAATGCAGGTACAATATGTCCATTCGGTAGATGACCAGGGAAGTTATAAGGACCAAATACCGCAACGACACCATGTGGCTTGTGACGGATAAATGCCTTTCCCTGTGGCATAGCATTTTCAACTGTGCCGGTACGCTCATTATAGGCGCGCACAGAAATGGCTACTTTACCGACCATTGCTGCGACTTCAGTCGCCGTTTCCCACTGTGGCTTACCGGTTTCTTTGGCAATGGTTGCCGCCAATTCACTTTGATTGGCTTTTAATTGCTCTGCAAACGCTTCAACGATAGCTAGACGCTCAGCAAAGCTGCTCTGTGACCAGGTTGGGAATGCGCTTCTTGCAGCTTTTACCGCTGAATCTACATCTTCAGCTGATGCGCTGATACCTTGCCAAATAATGGCATTTTTGGCGGGATCGACAGAATGGATCGCATGGCCGTGTCCTATCGTCCATTGACCGTTAATAAATAGGGTGTTCTGTGTCATTGAGTATCTCCTAATCGAACCGGCGCAAAACGGATAAATTCACCGTTTTGGATTTGTAAAGCGGCCGCTACGTCTGCACTTACCTGCGCGACTTGGCGTTCCTCATCCACGGAAACCGGATTCACGACGCCTCTAAAATTGGCGATGGATGTATTTATAATTATGCTGTCGATGGCGTTTTGTGGTGCCGAATCAACAATCTCAATCGGCAATTTTCGACTCGCCTGTGCGGTGCGAATATTCTGTAATTGCGCCTCTACAGTTGGACCTGCATCAAAAATGTCTACGTAGCCGCGACAACTAAAACCTTCTTGCTCTAATAACTGCAGGGCGGGTTTGGTTTTATCATGAACCTTGCCGATCACCGCTTGTGCTTCAGGTGATAATAAACTGGTATATATCGGGTATTTGGGCATGAGTTCGGCAATAAATACCTTATTTCCAATGCCAGTTAAGTAATCTGCGGTTGGGAAGTCCATTGAAAAGAAATGTTCTTCCAGCCATTGCCAAAAAGGTGAACAACCATTCTCATCGCTGACTCCTCGCATCTCGGCAATGACGGTATCGGAGAACCGTTCTGGATGCTCTGCCATAAACAAAAAGCGGACTTTTGATAAAAAGCGCCCATTCACTCCGCCGCGAGCTTCTTCACGCAAAAACAACGTACAAATTTCGGTGACACCTGAGTAATCGTTGCAAAAGGTGAGGATATCCACAGTGTTGTGAATATTCAGTTCGCGTGATGCGTGTACGACTTTGCCTACATGGTAATGGTAAAATGCATCATCAAGCCCAACTGCAGCTTCGATACCCGTGGTTCCAACCACGTGCTGATTAGCTGTGTTCTCCATCACAAATAAGTAACTCTGATTACCTGGCTCGGTAACGCCGTCAACAAAGGAGCTTTCTGACTTCTCAATTTTTCGGCGCAATAGTCCTTCATTCACCGGCAGTGATGTAAAGCCAATGCCAGATTCTTCGGCAATGGCGTGCAGAGCGGCGTAGTCGCTACGCTGAATAGGGCGAATAACATTCATAGTAATGTTACTGCTGCTGTTAAGCGGCAGATTCCTGCGTTGCAGCGACAACTTGAGCAACCGCTTTTTCAAAACGCTCTAAACCTGCTTCGATGTCAGCATCTGGGATAACTAACGAAGGCGCAAACCGGATCACGTTGGCTCCAGCCACCAAACACATTAAGTGATGTTCAGTTGCCGCCATCATGAAGTCGCGCGCACGCCCTTGATATTTCTCGTTCAGCGCACAGCCAAGCAGCATGCCTTTGCCGCGCACTTCACTGAAAACCTGGTATTTTTCATTGATACGATCCAAGTGTTTTCTGAATAACGCCTCTTTCGCCAAGACGCCTTCCATCACCTCTGGTGTATTTACGATATCAAATGCTTTTTCAGCAACGGCGCAGGCCAGCGGGTTACCACCGTATGTACTACCGTGAGTACCTGGTTTAAGGCTTGCAGCAATGGCTGTAGTCGTCAGCATGGCCCCAATCGGGAAGCCACCGCCTAATGACTTTGCTGTGGTCAGGATATCCGGCGTTACACCCAAGCCCATGTAAGCGTATAGGTGTCCAGTGCGCCCAACACCTGACTGCACTTCGTCGAAAATCAATAGAGCGTTGTGTTTATCACACAGTTCACGTACGCCTTTCACGAACGCCACGTCTGGTTCAATGATACCGCCTTCACCTTGTAATGGCTCCATCATGACGGCACAAGTTGCGTCTGAGATAAGCGCTTCAAAGGCAGCTAAGTCATTATAATCACAATGTTGGATCGCACCAGGTTTAGGCCCGAAACCATCTGAATAGGCAGCTTGACCGCCAACGGTCACGGTGAAGAAAGTACGACCGTGAAAACCTTGTTTAAACGAAATGATTTGATTTTTTTCTTCGCCGTAATGATCAAGCGCAAAACGACGTGCCAGTTTCAATGCTGCCTCGTTAGCTTCAGCACCTGAATTGGCAAAATAGACGCGCTCAGCGAAGGTAGCATCGGTAAGCTTTTTCGCTAAGCGAATCGATGGTTCGTTGGTGAATACGTTACTCAAGTGCCAAAGTTTTTCGCCTTGCTCCTTGAGCACAGCAACTAATTTTGGGTGGCAGTGTCCCAATACATTTACTGCGATGCCGCCAGCAAAATCGATGTACTCGTTACCCTGTTGATCCCATACGCGTGAGCCTTCACCTTTAACGGGGATCATTGCTGCTGGGTTATAGTTAGGAACCATCACATCATTAAACATTTCACGAGTTACATTCATTTAGTTACCCTCAATTAATTTGCAACTGCACACAGGCAATAGCATAAACTTGTGCAAAATCTAGCCGACAAGTATGCCATTTCTTCTCCATCTTGTCTCGCTTGATCTGGCTGGAGTCCTTGAAAATAAAGGCTTTATGCAGCAATTTGCAAAAAAACTGCATAACTATTTGATTTGCTGAATTTGAGCTAAAACCAGAATGCCGCGCAGGCCAACGAAGAACCTGTTATCGGTTATGATCATGTTAATAAAATGTAGAGTTGCATAGTTATCTGCAAAAATATTTAGCAACCGAAGGATGTTGTGGTTAATTATTGTGCAGATTTATGGCTGCGTAAGCAGATTGCTGTTACCTAACAATAAACGCGATTGGCGACGACTGACATATCGTACTCGTGAAAGCCTACTCTAACTCATCCAATGAAGAGCTAAAGTTCAAAGGTAAATGGCGTAAGTCAATTCTATTTAGTGCCAACACCTTGGGTTTATCAAGCGCAGTCGCACGAATTAAACAGTTGGCGTCACTGTTATCGAGAAGCTTACTGGCCTTAAGCATACGGTATTTTGCATACCAGCGTGAGCGCTCAGTTAACTGAGCGAGTGGTAAAGCGTCTTTCGCTACCGTTGCCGAGGCGATCGATTGCATCGCTGCTGAAACCCCCAATCGTTTAAATTTCATATATTGCAGAATTTCCGCGGTGACGATATCAGCGTAATCATTCCACAGCGCGCTGAGAAAATTGTTAGATGGAGTTATTTGCGTCAACGCATCATGCAAGTCACGCTTTTTATTCGCTTGGGCTTTTTCCAACGCTTCTCTTTGTAAGCGTTCAAATAGTTTAAAGTAAATTCGAGTAACAGCATTTCGACCAAGCGCTTGCAGCAACCCTAGCACGTAGGCGTCGTTTGCCCTGATTTTATAAAACGGCGCTAAGTATCGGTTGGTTAGCGCCACACTCAGCGCGTAGTGCCAAATGTGCTGTTTTATTTCTGGATAGGGATCGGTAATTTGAGGGATACAGCGGCGAAAGACTAGCGTTGGTATGATTAGCTGTAAGTTCTCAATGTTGATGAAACTGAGAGCGGCACGCAGGGTTTCAACAATAATGACTTTCCCACGCGAATCTTTGCGCCGATGCTGCGGCGCATTAACGATTTTCAAAAGCTCAGGATACATCCAAGGGATCCGCGCAACTAATGGCTCAATACGCGGAATAGTGCAGGCCTTTACAGACAAAAGATCGAGCAGTTCGGGCACGCTATTACTCAAGCCTAACCAATCACTAAAAATTGCCCCGGGTAAGCGAATTTCTGTTTCCAGCCGACCGAGCAGTTGCTTGTGGAAGTCATTGCGTACGGCATCGACATACGCTTGTTGCGTCATTTCTGCGCGCTGGCGATTTTCAATCGCTTGTTTTTCAACGATCAGTAACTCACGCCTCGCATAACCTTGCTCTGAGTCTTCATAAGTAATCAAGCCTGGAGTTTCCCGGCCCATGAGTTCATTCGCTTCAAACAAAGATGTCATCATTGTTTCAAAGCGATGATTTACGATTGCTAAGTGATGTTCAGATTCAGTTTTCATTTACGCAATTACTGTTGCAAGTCGCACTCTTGACGTGCTTTCCTAATAGATAATAGCTTACCGCGCCATTTGTGTCATAACTGATTGATTATTCGGATGGAATAAAAAATTACGCAAGATTTGATGACCACACTCGGTAAGTAAAGACTCGGGGTGGAACTGCACGCCATACAGTGGGTAAGAAATATGTTCGAAAGCCATGATTTCATCCATTTTAGGCTGGTCGCTTGCAACCCATGCAGTGACAATCAAAGTACTCGGAAGCGACGCCGGTTCGGCGACTAGGGAATGATAACGGGTAGCCGTGAAAGGGTTTGGCACATCTTTAAATAGGCCCTTTTCACTATGCTCGATGAGCGACGTTTTACCATGCATAATTTGTCGTGCGTTAACGACATTCCCACCAAGTGCTTGGGCGATGGTTTGATGGCCAAGACAAACACCCAAAATGGGGATTTGGCCAGCAAACTCTCGCACCACATCTAAGCAAATACCGGCTTGATCGGGTGTGCAAGGCCCTGGCGAAAGCACAATATACTCAGGTTGTAGTCGTATAATGTCTGCAAGCTCAATCTGATTATTTCGAACGACTTCTACCGTTTGCCCTAATTCACAAAAATAGCGGGCAAGGTTATGGGTAAAAGAATCAAAATTGTCGATCAGTAACAGCACTGGTGTTAGCGGATGCGCGGCACAAAACCAACAGCATCATATACCGCCTGCAGAGTGTTTGCAGCGCGCTCTGAAGCTGCTTCCGCACCTGCTCGCATAATCGTATCTAATGCCGCTCTATCATCTCGAAGTTCATGAAAGCGCTGTTGAATGGGCTCGACTAAAGCTACTACTGCATCAGCAACATCACCCTTTAAATGCCCGTACATTTTATTTTCGTATTCTGGTACTAGCTCATCCACTGTTCGCCCTGTCGCACACGATAACAAGGACAGTAGGTTTGACACGCCGGGTTTTTCTTCCACGTTAAAGTAGATCCGGGCTTGTTCGTCAGAGTCGGTTACCGCTCGTTTGATTTTTTTCGCCAGTTTCTTCGGATCTTCCAACAGACCAATGACATTATTGGGATTGGTATCCGATTTGGACATTTTTTTGGTCGGGTCTTGTAAGCTCATCACCCGCGCACCGTGTTGCGGAATAAATGGGTCCGGAAGGGTTAAAATGTCACCATATAAGTTATTAAATCGCGTGGCGATATCTCTGGTCAGTTCTAGATGCTGCTTCTGATCTTCGCCCACCGGTACTTCATTAGCCTGATAAAGTAAGATATCAGCCGCTTGTAAGACGGGATAACTATATAGACCGACGTTTACATTTTGGCTGTGCTTTGAGGATTTATCTTTAAACTGCGTCATGCGGTTTAATTCGCCCATCTGAGCATAGCAATTAAGCACCCATGCAAGTTGCGCATGCTCAGGCACATGGGACTGCATAAAAATAGTGCTCTTATTGGGATCAATACCACAGGCAACGTACAAAGCTAAGCCGTCCAAGCAGGCTTCGTAAAGCGCTTTTGGGTCTTGCCGCACAGTAATTGCATGCAGGTCAACTAACATATATAAGCAATCATGAGTGTCTTGCATGGCAACCCACTGACGCAGCGCGCCCATATAGTTCCCAATGGTTAATTGACCTGATGGCTGACAGCCACTTAATACAATAGGTTTACTACTCATGAAAAATAACTCTAATCTGCTTATGCTTGGTTTAGGGTGCTTAGTTCGTGCCGCATCTGATCAATCACGGTTTTGTAATCCGGTTGATTGAAAATGGCGGAGCCAGCGACGAACATATCAGCACCCGCTTCTGCGATGGCGCGAATATTATCGACTTTTACGCCGCCGTCAATTTCTATTCGGGTGGCTAAACCGCGTTGGTTAATCAATTGTTTCGTTTGACGTAACTTATCTAACGTCGAAGGAATAAACGATTGGCCACCAAAACCGGGGTTAACTGACATCAATAATACATGATGTAGCTTATCAATGACATGCTCTAAGACACTGAGCGGCGTCGCAGGATTTAATACCAAACCTGGCTTGCAACCGGCGTCAATAATTAACTGTATACTACGGTCGACGTGCCGAGAAGCTTCCGGGTGGAAACTAATCATGTCGGCACCAGCATCAGCAAATCCAGCAATTAAATCATCGACAGGCTCGACCATCAGATGTACATCCATAGGGGCTGTTATGCCATAGGATTTCAATGCCTTTACTACCATTGGACCAAACGTAAGGTTCGGAACGTAGTGGTTATCCATAACATCAACATGCACAACATCCGCGCCAGCGGCCAAAACACGCTCTACATCGGCACCGAGCGCGGCAAAATTAGCCGATAAAATAGAGGGTGCGATTAGGAAATTAGAGTTCACGTAATCTATCCATTACAGCAAAAGATTGGCGTAGCATAGCAAATCTTCGCAAATGCTTGATACTATTTATAAATGGCACTAAAGTGGTGCAATTGGAGTGTAATGGTGCAATATGTTCGTCTGGCAATGCTCTCGGCTTTATAGGTGCCCTGTTAAAATCATTTAAAAACAGTAGCTTATGAATTATTGTGCGAGTGTTTTATCAAACGGAATGTCGGCACTAGATTTGCGTGGTGTTTGCGTAGAACAATAATAATACACTGCAGACAGAATAATTTACTGGCGCTTACAAAGCAGAGTAAAAAGCTAAGAATATAATCAATGGAGAACACACATGAAACTCAATAAATTAGCAGCGCTCACAGCACTTGCATTAGGTTCAACTGTGGTCAGCCACACCGCTGTTGCGGGTTGGTCTGCAAACGCCGGTTTGATGTCTGATTACCACTTCCGCGGTATTCAGCAAGCTGAATCAGCATCGGCTTATGCGGGCGTTGACTTTGAATCTGAAGACGGATTTTTTGTTGGTACTTGGGCAGCGGAAGTTGAAGATGGCTTGGAAGTAGACTTGTACGGTGGTTACGGTACTGAGTTCGAAAATGGCGTTGGTATGAGCTTTGGTTTTACCACGTATCAGTACACGGGCGATTTTGATTCTGCATATAATGAGTTAAATTTTGGCTTGTCATACAGCTTTGTTAGCTTTGAGTATAGCATCGGTGACTGGGATGGCGTTGTAGGCGACGAAGCAAATACTGAGTCTAAGTATGAATTCGTAGCGGTTACGCTTGAGCATGAAGGCTTTTATGCGACTTTCGGTAAATTTGGACGCGAATTCTCAGGTGAATACGGCGAGTTCGGTTATTCTACCGAGTATGAAGGGTTTGATATCGGGGCAGCTTTAGTGGTTAGCGGCAGTGAATTAGATGATAGCGAATCATTAGTATTCACTATCGGCAAAACTTTCTCTTTATAAGACGCAAGTTATGTGAAAAGCGCGGTCTATTTAGGCCGCGCTTTTTAGTGCACGTTTTCTACTGCTAGCGCTAACTAAATTGCTTTTCAAACCTTGATTAGCCGACCAAGTGTCAACTTTATCCGATAAGTTTCTTTCCGAATCCCCAAACCCGGCGTATACTTAAGTCTATGTGAGTTATGGGAGAGCGCGCATGAATTGGAAGTCATGTAGCAAAAAATCATTCGGTGTAGCATTAGGCGTGTTTACGCTTGGTTTTGTGTTAAGTGCTAGCGCGCTAAAGCCGCGGTGGCAAGGTAACTGTGAACAACAATTCGCAGTTGACCTTCAAACGCAACCCACATGTGTAACAAAAACCAATGAGTCTATCGGCTGGTTTGATTGGATCGGCGGCAAATCGCGTTCGTATCAATTTCATTTTTTAGATTTGCTCGAACTTTTATACAGCAACGATTCAGAACACAATGATAGAGTAGGTTCTGGCCCCACAAGTTCGCTTTAAAAGAATAGGCGGTATGACCAAATCCCCCAACCGCCCGACGTTTTGGCAAGTTATTACGAGTGTAATGGCCAGTTTCTTTGGCGTTCAGAGTCAAGCTAATCATCAACGAGATTTTACTCAGACCAGTGTTGTGCCATTTATTGTGGTGGGGATCTTCATGGTGCTCCTGCTGATTGCAGGCCTATTGATGATAGTGGATCTACTACTTTAACCCGCACTCTTACTAACTATCGATAATACAGCGCAAACAATTCTCCAACGGCAATCCGATTATTGGCATTCTGACTAATCGAGCGCTTCACTTTTAACTCAGTGATTGCGGCGTGCTGGTATATATCACGCGTGAATGGTACATCATGATTGCTGATCAGAACGGGGATCTGTCGTTTGAATGCTGCGTGTTTAGCTAGCTTTGCAAGTTCAACCTGCTGATCTAGACTAAAGCCTTTGCTACTGTAATCGGTAAACATTGCTGTAGTGTTGATTGGTACATAGGGGGGGTCGCAGTACATCACTGATCCTTTTCTTGCCCGCCTAAATACCTGATTGAACGATAAGCAAGTAAATGTTGCGCGTTTGGATTTTTCAGCGAATATTTCCAATTCATATTCTGGGAAGTAGGGTTTTACATAACGCCCAAAGGGAACATTAAAGCCCCCGCTACGATTATATCGACACAACCCGTTGTAACCGTGTCGATTCAAATACAAGAATAATAGACAACGCTCGTATGGATCGGTGCTTAGGTTAAACTGCTCGCGTAAGGCGTAATAAGCAGCATCAGTATTATTCTGATCCGTGAACAGCCTACGCGCATCGTTAATAAAGGTTTGCGGTCGGCGCTTGAGCGTCGTATAAAGATTGATCAAGTCGGGATTGATATCGTTAAGATGGTATTTTTCAAAGTCACTATTGAGAAAAACCGAACCCGCACCGACGAAAGGCTCAATGAGTTTTTCTGCTTCAGGTAGCAGATTAACAATACGTTCAGCAAGGCTATACTTGCCGCCAGCCCACTTCAAAAACGCGCGGGTCTTTTTGTTCTTCATTTTTCGCGCAACTACAGGCCGAATTCGTTCTCAAATTGTAACCATCTGCTCATGTTCAAACAAGCTTTACACGTTAATCTACATTGATTTGTTGACGTTTAATTTGCGCTATCGATTTAACAAAAGGCGCACTCACCTGGTTGTAATTGGGCAGTTGACTAATCCCATCGCGTGCTTGAGCAATGGTTGGATACGGTTTATTGGTCACAATGACATACCAAGGATTGCCATTTAGCTGTGCCTGATAAACCCAAGTTAACGCTGACAAATTGTTGTCGACAATGAACTGTTCGGCTAACCCTAGCGTGCTCACTCCGGTCAATTGAATAACAAACCCGTCTGCGAGTCCTTCGGGTAACCATGCGAAAGATTCTTGATCCGGCTGACTTTTAATCGACTGTGACTCCGCATAGACAGATTGATTCTCATCTGTCTTTGAAGGAGGCTCTTGCGCTTGCTGCGCGTTGTTTAACGCGCTTGGGTCAGAGATTTCATCTGCTGGGCCCTGTTCTAGCGTTACTGGTTGTGATTTGGTTGCTACCGCCGGAATTAGAGCAGTGTTCAATGTTTCTTGTGCAACCTTAGATGGCTGTTCGGAATCCATGCTTGCGGTCTCGTTATCACGTTGCCAGCGAGAGACCAACAATTGCTCGGTAACCGAGTCTGCGGGTTCGTTGACTGAGTCTGAATTTATTCCGTCAGCGCTCTGCGGGTTGGCAGATACTGGTTCCATTTCGGATGAGGCACTGACTGGGGTGGGGGCTTCAGTTGCAGAAGACGATTCGACTAATTCGCCCTCAAAACCGAATAGCGCAGCGACTTTATCCGGATATTGCCACCACAGCAAACCGCCGAATATGACGATAAATACAGCGATTGCAAGGAGCGCAAATATCGGACTGCGAGTAAATGCTGGTCTTGATTCGGCTTGTGTAGGAACGTTTGCGCGATCAGCAAGACGGCGTTGGAAGGCCGCACGTTTTTCTGCAATTAGTCGATCTAAATCGCTGGTGGCTCCACTAACAACTTCAGAACTTAGTAATAGCGGGGTCGCTGTATTGGTCGCTGGAAGCCATTGCTGAGCTCGCTCTGCCCAGTCAGTTTCACCAAATAAGACAATATTTAGGTGTTGCTTATTGGCCGCAAAGCGACTTTGCAGCACCAGCTGCCATAACTCACGAAGAAATTCATTCGGCAATTCTTGGGCTTGCATAATCCCAATCAAGACGGGTCCATCATGATGATTTAGAGATTGCAGCAATTCATTTAAAGGACGAATGAAACTACCTGCAACCTGCCCTAATAGCTGTTGGCACAGTTGCCGCCGATATTGGGTAATATCTAATTCTGGATTCGCTGTGATAAAAGCAACATCAGTTTGTTCGTCCTGGGTTGCCAGAAAGCTCTCGAGGGTCTTGCGCTGTGCGGCAATAGTATCACTGCTGACAAAGATCAACTGTGATGAATAGTTCACCATCTGATTTAAACGTTCATGCAGTTCGGAGTACACGGTGTTCACTGTTTTTTCCACTCTCATCAATAAGTGTAGCGAACGTTCAGACTCTTAGCTTAAGATCTTGTTTTATGCTCTGACTAATACTGCTTGCAGGCACTCATCGCTGATCTTATCGGTTACTATGGCGTTCCCAATCGTGGTTGGAATAACAAAGCGTATGCGACTGTCGAGGACCTTTTTGTCATGCCGCATATGCTGCATGTAACTGGCATAACTCATATCCTGCGGTCCCACGACTGGTAAACCAAATGCTTGTAGCAGGTGTTCTACCCGACAAAATTCTGACTCAGAGAACGAAAATTCGCGTCTTGCAACACTACAAGCAAGTATGATACCAGCCGAAACAGCTTCACCGTGTAGCCAATTTCCATAACCTTGTTCGGCTTCAATGGCGTGACCGAATGTATGACCAAGATTGAGCAACGCTCTAATACCGCTTTCTCTCTCGTCTTTGGCAACTATTTCTGCTTTTATCTCACAGCAGCGTCGAATCGCATATTGCAGAGCTTGCGCTTCTTTGTTTTGTAATTCAGCGACATGGCTCTCCAGCCAAGCAAAAAAATCAGCATCATAGATTATGCCGTATTTTATCACTTCGGCCATACCTGCGGCGAATTCACGGTCGGGTAAAGTGGCTAATGTCGTTGTATCAATCAATACGGCTTGTGGCTGGTAAAATGCGCCGATCATATTCTTACCCAAAGGGTGATTGACTGCTGTCTTGCCGCCAACAGAAGAATCAACTTGCGCCAATAATGTCGTGGGAATTTGAATAAACGGCATTCCACGCTGGTAAGTGGCTGCAACAAAACCTGTCAAATCGCCAACTACTCCGCCGCCCAAGGCTATTAGTGTGGTATCCCGACCCGCTTCACACGAGAGTAACTCGGTCATGATAGAGGCGTAGGTATCCAAGGTTTTGTGCTGCTCACCATCTTCAATAATGATGGTATGGAGTAATTGCTCACCGAGGTGTTTTTGAATTATCGATAAATACAGTGGCGCAATCGTCGTATTCGTCACGACGATTGCCTTTTTCTTGATATTGCTAATTAGCGGCTCGTTGGACTGAGAGAGAAGACCCGCTGCAATTATGATTGGGTAGCTACGGTCACCCAAGTCTACCGTTACGCTCATGGGTGAACCTCCGTACGATTACAATCCGATTTTACTGATTATTTGATTGGCCACAGCGCGTGCGCTTTGATCGTCGGTATCGACAACGTAGTCAGCAACTTCTTCATACATCGGATTCCGCTCATCAGCGAGATCGCGCAGAACTTGTTCTGGATTGTCGTTTTGCAATAATGGACGACGCTTATCGCGCTGAGTACGTGCCACCTGCTTATCGATTGTGGTTTGTAAGTAAACCACTATGCCGCGCGCGGATAGGCGATTGCGCACTGCTTTACTGACGACCGAGCCGCCACCCGTTGCAAGTACAATCCCTTGCAGGTCAGTCAAATCGTTGATTACGTTTTCTTCGCGCTTGCGGAAACCTTCTTCACCTTCTAAATCAAATATCCAAGCAATATCAGCACCTGTGCGGCGTTCTATTTCTTGATCCGAATCATAAAATTCAAGGTGGAGTTCATCTGCGAGGTGTCTGCCGATGGTGCTTTTACCTGCGCCCATTGGACCAACTAAAAAGATATTACGTTTTTCAGCCATAGTTTGCTATTTTCACAACTCAATATTGATAATAGGGCAGCGAATTGTTGCTCTGCTGACTACCCGTTCATGCGTGCATTGGGGAAATCGCCCATGTGCACGACTCCTCAGACCTCGTTAAAAATTTCGAGGGCGCGATTATCTCAGTTAAATTAGGCAATATGCAAGCTTCGCGGCGAATTCATTAAAAAAGCCGCAAAAATTGCGGCTCTTTTTTAGTCTAAAAATCGATGCTTAGTGTTAAAGGCTTTCGTTCATTATTTTAGGAGTGACAAAAATCAATAATTCACGTTTCTGGTAAATTGTTGATTTATTTCTAAATAACGCTCCGACGACCGGTAAATCACCGATGAGCGGAACCTTTGTTACATCGTCAGTATTGGTTTGTTGGAAAATACCACCCAGAACGACTGTTTCTCCATTCTCGACCAATACTTGTGTGCTGATTTCCTGTGTATCGATGGCTACCGCTGGACCGGTCGATGTAGATACTGTCTCACCGCGGGTATCTTGAGTTACCACCAAGTCCAAGATAATACGATTATCCGGAGTGATATGCGGCGTTACTTTTAAACTTAATACGGCTTTTTTGAATTCCACTGACGTTGCACCGCTAGAAGTCGCTTGTACGTATGGGATCTCGGTACCTTGCTCAATATATGCTTCTTGTTGATTAGCTACAGTAATGCGCGGGCTTGCAATCACTTCACCTTTATTCTCAGACTCTAGGGCAGACAGTTCTAAGTCCAAGATAGTACCGTCAACCAAACTTGCAATTTGGAAGCCGATGCGTCCTGCTGGGTTAGTAACCGGTAAGTTAACGTTGAGTCTATCCGTAATAGATGGGATCACGCCCCCGGCAATCGAATCGGCACCTTCTATTGAACCAGACACGCCATCATCTCCCTGACGGTCAGAGAAACCCCAACGTACACCCAATTCTTCATCGACATTGTCGCGCACTGTTACCATGCGGCTCTCGATCAATACTTGCTTAACTGGAATGTCGAGCTCTTTAACGACACGACGCGCTTCATCAATAGACTCTTGGGTGTCGCGGATCAGCAGCGTGTTAGTGCGCTCGTCTACGCTAACGACTCCACGGTCACTTAAAATTCCACCACTGCCATTTTTGAGAATTTCTGATAATCCTTCTGCTTTCGCGTAGTTAACGGTAATACTGGCAGATTTTAATGGCGCTAAGCTTTGCACTTGTTGCTGGCTTTGTAGCTCTTGTGTTTCCCGTGCGGTGAGTTCTTCAGCAGGCGCTATTAACAGGATATTGCCCTCTAAACGTTTCCCTAATCCTTTAATCTTCAGGATCATATCTAAGGCCTGATCCCAAGGTACAGCTGATAGGCTGATGGTAACGTTGCCAGTCACTGTATCTGTGGTCACTAAGTTAAATCCATTTACTTGTGCAATGATTTGTAGCACCTGACGTACAGGAACATCTTGGAAGTCCAAAGAAATGGGTTTGCCAGTGTAAGTACTCTCTTGTTCAAGTTCTTCCACCTGAGCAGCGGTTAGCGGAGATACTTCGACGCTAAAGCTACCTTCTTGTTCATTTAAGCGCGCCGTGACTTGGCCAGAATATTCTATAACAACACGAGCATCGGCATCATCTTGGAAGGTTTCAATATGCGTGATGGGGGTGCCAAACTCATTTACTGCAATCTTCACGAATTGATCATCAGCCAGACGGGTCGCGGGTAATGTAACCGTCACTTTGCCCTGAGATTCAATCAGTTGTGAGTTGCTTGGCAATGAATCGAAGGTAATATTGGCGATTCCTTGGCCGTTGGCACCACGTGTAAAGTTAATGCCGGTTAGGGTTGCGCTGTAAACGCTTTGGATTTCGGCGTTTGGATCGAGTAATTCAATATCTTGAGCCCATGCTTTTGCGCCCACACTGCTTGCAGCAGCAAACACTGCCAATGACATTGCCATCCATAGGTACTTGCGACCGCGGTTTTGATTTAATTTCTTGTTAAAGATAAAACGCTCAGACATTATCGTTCTCTCCTGCCAATGACGCCATAGTCAATTCAGTTTCTTTTCGCTGCCAACAGCCAGCGCCATCTGGAAGTAATTCAGTAATTGTCACTGATTGATTTGAAATCACAGTAATCTCACCGTGAAACAAACCTAAATGATTACCATAGGAAGCTTTGTGTAACGCTCCATCATTGGTTTTAAATAAGACCCACTTTTTATTATTGGCATTAAAAATTCCGGACATGGTTATAGCATCGATTCCATAATTCTCAAGTGCTTCTTTCTTGCGGCCAAAATCGGGTTGCAAACAGTTTGCTTTAGCCACCTCTGCGGCTGGCTGTTCAATTGTGCGAGGACGCACAAATGGACTGCGTAACTGATTAGCAGAATAATCAAACGGTGGTTGTACTTCAAACTCAGGATAGGGCTCAATGCGTACCTGGGTATTCGCTTTAACCTGCTGTGTATACGCCTGTAAGTCACTAATGTCAGCTGTACAGCCCGTTAAACCCAGTACAACGGCGGTAAGACAGAGAGTTAAATTGCTACGCTTCATTGCGCACCTCCCGTTGCAGCCCCAGCATTGGGTGACGAGGTTAATGCAGTACGATAGGTCTTCGCTTGCATTTGTAACTTAAGGCCATCAGATTCACTGATAATCTCAAAATCATGCAAAGTTACGATTCGCGGTAGACCGGCGATTGAGGACACAAAATCACCGAACTCGTGATAGTTGCCTTTAACTTCTAGTTCAATCGGAAGTTCTGTATAAAACTCTTTCGGAACTTCATTCTGCCAATTAAGCAAACGGAAAGTGAGTCCTGCGCTAGTGCCCACATAAGTAATATCATCCAATAATCCAGGCGTTTCATTGCTGGTCGGCAATGAACGTAACATTGAGCTGAAGTCTGCTTCGATGCGCGCTAGCTGTTCTTGGTAGGCCTCTAGATTGACCGCGATACGATATTTCGCCTCAAACTCACGTTTTAGCTCGACCTCTTTTAATTCGGCCTGCTCCAATTGCGGGAGTTTACTACTCACAATTAGGTTGTAACTTAAAATACCGACCACAATCGCGAGAACAAGGGCGACGACAGTTTTGATTTCGAACGGCCATACGGCGACATTTTCGAAATCCAATTCGTTCATTTCTTTTAATTTGGCAAAATCAAACTGCATGTTATTTGCCCTCCGACGTCGCAACTTGTAGCTGTGGTGCTACTCGCGGACTGATAGAAAATGTCAATTTAAATTCGCTGACCGCATCGGTTGATGAGGTATCCGCGACAATAGAGGACAGCACGCCATTTGAGAACACCTCTGAGGTTTCCAAGCGACGCATAAAATCGGATAAACGGTTGTTGCTGTCGCTGATACCATCGATATCAATTCGGTTACCCGTGCGGGTCATCGTTCTGAACGCAACGCCCGGTGGCACAATACGCGCTAATTCATCGAATACACGCGGAGCGATGTTACGACTGGTTTGTAGTTGCTCAATGAGTGCCATGCGCTGTTCAATTGCGAGTTTAGCTTCTTTGATCGTTTTAATTTTGTCAATTTGGGTATCTAAAATCCCAATTTGGGTACGTAAAAAATCATTCCGCGCATTTTGGTGACTAATTTTTTGGTCGATAAATGCACCAACAAACCAAAACACTAAGCCAACAAAAACCGCAGTAACAAATAACGCACCTAAGTATTGTTGCTTTTGGGCCTGACGCTGTTTTTCACGCCAAGGGAGTAAATTTATATGTGCCATGGATTAAAACTCCTACTGGCTAACCCAGCCGCAATAACCATTTGTGGTCCGATAGCCAGCGCTTTCTCCACGTCGATATGCTTAGCAAACTGCATGTTACTGAATGGGTTAAACACCTCAACCGCTACACCTAAATCCTGCTCTAGCAACGTCGCTAACTCAGTAATAACCGCACCTCCGCCACTAAGTAGCAGCTTTTCCGGTCGATTAGCGTGAGCTGCACTGATATACATTTGCATGGCACGGTTGATATGTTGTTGCAGACTAGATGCAAAAATTGGCAGTATTTCTTGCTTCCAAGTTTCCGGTAATTCACCGTTAAGCAATTGGTTTTGCGCGTCATCACGCTCGAGCATCATCGAGGCACAGATATCCTGTAAAAGTGCATCGGTACCAAAGTTATGTTCTTTGCTGTATTCAACGTTACCGTTTTTGGTCACAGAGACTTGTAATAGAGAAGCTCCGATATTAATGCATACAGTCGACTGCTCGTCAGCACCGTGAAACGCAGTCACTGCGTTAGCCATTGCATAGCCTTCGATATCAATGATTTTAGGCTCAAATGGAATTTCGCGGATAAGGGTCACACGAGCGTCGACGATATCTTTGTGCGCCGCACTAAGTAAGACGTTGACTTGATCCATATGGGTTTTACTTGGCCCCAACTCTTCAAAGTCTAAGTAAACTTCCTCAAGTGGATAGGGGATCAAGCTATCTGCTTCAATCTCAATTTGGCCTTCCAGTTGATAGTCCGTTTGGTCAGGTTGCATTTGTACAACTTTGGTCAGGACTGAAGGGCCAGCGACTGCAATAGCCACGTCTTTGACCTTTTTCTTTTTAAGCCCAAGCTTTACTTTTTTGAGGCACTGGCTAACCACATCAAAGTCTTTCAGCTCACGCTCAGCAAACGCATTCCCATTAATGGGTTCACACGCTAGCGCAGCAACGGTGTACGTGTCGCCTGTTTTTTCTAACAGGACGGCTTTAATGAAGCGAGTGCCTATATCCAGCCCTATTATGGGTTGAGCGCTTCTGTTGAACAGAGATTTCATTAAATCGTTATTCCGCATCATTGGCGTTTTCATGGCTATAAATCCGAGAAAGCCATCATACGCCGTTATTTTCAATAATATGGTTCTATTATCGACACTTACGTATAATCCTAGACAAGTAATTGTCGAATTGACCGATAAACCTCATACTAACAAACAGCAAAAAAACCGCTGTGATGGTTAAATGTTCAACAGCGATTTTATTCTTGTGATTAGTTATAATATAAGCCATTTCCTCGATTTTGCCTCGGAATCTGAAATTTTGTGAAGTACATCAAACCGTTATTCATCACCTTTATCGTTGGGTCCATCATCGGATTTGCAGGACTTGTAGGTATTTATTTTTATATCAAACCTGAACTGCCCAGCGTAGATGTACTAAAGGAGGTAAAGCTACAAACCCCCATGCGGATCTATACCCATGATGGCAAACTCATCTCCCAATACGGCGTCAAGCGCCGTATACCACTGGCGCTGGAGGAAGTTCCAGAGCAGCTAAAACAGGCCTTGTTAGCGACTGAAGATAGCCGTTTTTATCAACATATTGGGATCGACCCTATTGGCGTTTTCCGAGCAGCGCTTAACCTGGTTTTAACTGGCGAAAAGAGTCAGGGGGCTTCCACCTTAACTATGCAGTTGGCGAGAAATTTCTTTCTTACGCGGGAAAAAACCTATATTCGCAAGATAAAAGAAATCTTTATTGCACTGCATATGGAGCAAGTATTAAGTAAAGACGAAATACTTGAGTTGTACCTGAATAAAGTGGAGTTGGGGCACCGTTCCTTCGGCGTGGGCGCAGCAGCACAAGTTTATTATGGGAAGTCGGTTAACGAGCTTAGTTTGGCGGAAATCGCCACTATCGCTGGATTACCGCAGGCACCTTCGGTACTTAACCCAATCAGTCGTCCCGATCGCTCAATCGAGCGGCGGCGCATCGTGTTATTACGGATGCTTGACGAGGGATTTATCACGCAAGAGCAGTTCGAGCAGGCCAATTCAGCCCCCGTCACTGCGCGCAAACACGGCGCCGAAATAGAAGTGGATGCGCCCTATTTAGCGGATGTTATCTACAACGAAATGATTAGCATCTATGGTAAAGAAGAAGCGGAAACCGGAGGCTATCAGGTTTTTGCCACAACTCCATCACACCTCCAGTTAGCAGCACAAGAGGCCGTGATACGCAACATCCATGATTATGATGAACGGCACGGTTACCGGGGGCCTATCGGGCAGCTCTGGCAGTCAGAACCGGAACCACCGGGTGACTCGGAGTCCGTTGCAATAGCAGACTTAGCGCCTGAGGAACCACTGGAAGAAACTTCATTAGACATCGTTGACGAGCAAATGCTGGATGAGGTTATTGAGCAAACGCCTGCAGCTATTCAATTACCCGTCAGTGAGAACGTTATTCTTGAACATTTACTGAATATCAATTGGGTTGACCCTCTACGCCCAGCGGTTGTAGTTGAGGTTGGCGAATCTAGTGTTAGAGTTTTATCGGTTTCAGAAGAGCGAGAATTGAAATCGCTGCGTATCGACTGGCCAGGTATCGCATGGGCACGCGAATATATTAGTGATTCCAAACAAGGTGCTGATCCTCAAGTGGCTGCTGATGTGCTATCTCCAGGCGAAGTCGTTTGGGTAAGAGAGCAGGACAATGCTTGGCGATTATCGCAAATACCTGATGTTAGTTCTGCGTTCGTGGCGCTTGATCCATACAATGGTGCTGTCATGGCCGTTGTGGGTGGTTATAATTTTTATCAAAGTCAGTTTAACCGTGCGACTCAAGCAAAGCGTCAGGTCGGTTCAAACATAAAGCCATTCGTTTACTCTGCGGCTATTGAAAGTGGTTACACGCTGGCGAGCATTATCAACGATGCGCCGATAAATCAATGGGACGCGAGCAGCGGAATTGCTTGGCGCCCACAGAATTCACCCGCTGAGTACGATGGCCCTGTGCGCATGCGCTATGCATTGGGTCGCTCTAAGAACGTAGTGTCGGTGCGCTTGTTGCGCGGTGTAGGACTGGACGAAACCGTTCAGTACTTAACTCGTTTTGGCTTTGAACGTGAAGAAATTCCGCGTGATGAAACCGTCTCGTTAGGTTCCGGTTCGCACACTCCGCTCGAGGTCGCCAGGGGATTTGCGACATTTGCTAATGGCGGGTTTTTGGTGCAGCCATACTTTATTTCCCACATTACTAATGAGCTAGGCGAAGAAATCTGGCGAGCTAATCCTCCGCTAGCCTGCGATCCATGTGAACAAGAGGTGACAGATCTCAACGCAAAAGAGGTAGACAGCGATGACATCGAGGCGCTGTTGGCTGAGCAATTTGCCTCTATTGGGAATGACTTGAGTACTGCAGAAACGACCGAACAGAATGCCCCGCCACTGCTCAAAGCTGAACGCGTGGTTTCTGAGCACAATGCGTTTTTAACCCGAGAAATGATGCGCACAGCCGTGCGAGCCAATGGTAGTTGGTCGCATAACACCTATTGGTTAGGGACTGGTTGGCGCGCAAGAAACATTCTGCAACGCACAGATATCGGTGGTAAAACGGGAACTACCAATGATTCTCGAGACACTTGGTTCAGCGGTTTTGCTCCGGGTTTGGTAGCAACGTCTTGGGTTGGTTTTGACGATATGAGTCGTCAATTGGGCCGCGTCACGCGCAATCAGAATTTGGTCAACATGAACCCGGAAAAGTATAACTGGATTGGTAACGGTCTAGTGGGTGTAGAAGATGGTGCAAAGGCCGCTCAACCTGCTTGGATCCGTTTCATGCAACAGGTTTTAGCTGATCTTGAGGAGCAACCGACGGCGATTCCGGATGGGATATTACGAGTCAGAGTAGACCGTTCGACTGGTCTGCTGACATCTCGAACTGATCACACCACTTTATTTGAGTATTTCATTCCGGGCACAGAGCCGACACAATATGTACTTGATGAGGATATTGTCGATCCGGCAACTGAACAGACTACAGCGCCAGAAAATGATGAGATTTTCTAGCTTTACATTATTAACTAGAGACTGCAAATGGCTAAAAACAATCACCTATATATCCCGCATGCAGGTCCCGCTTTATTAGAGACCCCGTTATTGAATAAAGGGAGCGCATTTAGCTCGGAGGAGCGTGTAACCTTTAACCTGACGGGACTGTTACCGCCACGTTACGAAACTATTGAAGAGCAGGTAGAGCGTGCATACATGCAATACCGCAGCTTTGAAAACCCACTCAATAAACATATTTATTTACGCTCGATCCAAGATACTAACGAAACGTTATTTTACAACCTGATCCAGCAACATATCGATGAGATGATGCCAATCATCTATACCCCAACCGTGGGTGACGCGTGCGAACAGTTTTCCGACATTTACCGCTCGTCACGTGGGTTGTTTATTGCTTACAGCGAGCGTCATCAAATCGATGATATTTTGCGTAACGCAACTAAGCGTAAAGTAAAAGTGATTGTCGTGACCGATGGAGAGCGGATTCTAGGTCTTGGCGACCAGGGGATTGGTGGCATGGGAATTCCGATTGGTAAGCTATCACTATATACCGCCTGTGGTGGGATTAGCCCAGCTTACACGCTGCCAGTTATGCTTGATGTGGGCACCAATAACCAGAAATTATTGGATGATCCAATGTACATGGGCTCGCGTCACCCACGTATCGGACAGGCTGAATATGATGAGTTTGTAGAGCTATTTATTGCTGCGGTCAAACGCCGTTGGCCAGAGGCTATGCTGCAGTTTGAAGACTTTGCTCAACCGAATGCAATGCCGCTGTTAACGCGTTACCGCGACAAGGTGTGTTGTTTTAACGATGATATTCAAGGCACTGCTGCGGTCACTTTAGGAACAATTTTGGCCGCGTGTCGGGTCAAACAGGCAAAGCTATCAGAGATGAAAGTGGTGTTTGTCGGGGCCGGATCTGCCGGTTGCGGGATTGCGGAAATGCTCATTCAACAAATGGTTAGCGAGGGGATAAGCGACGCGCAGGCAAGGCAACAAATTTTCATGGTCGACCGTTTTGGTCTACTAACTGAAGGAATGCAGGGTTTACGGGATTTTCAAGCTCGTTTGCAGCAATCTACCGAACAGCTTGCTGACTGGAGTTACAGCGGCGATTATGCAAGTTTATTGGATGTTGTTAACTGTGCGAAACCTGATGTGTTGATTGGTGTGTCGGGTCAGCCAGGTTTGTTTACTGAGCAAGTTATTCGCGCTATGGCTAAACATTGTCCACAACCGATAATCTTTCCATTGAGCAATCCTTCAAGGCAGGTTGAGGCGCGTCCTGAGCAAGTCGTCGAGTGGACTGAAGGAAACGTAATTATCGCGACAGGTAGCCCATTTAAGCCGGTTGAGTATGCAGGTAAATTATTCCCAATAGCGCAGTGCAACAATAGTTATATCTTCCCAGGTATTGGCCTTGGCGTTATCGCCAGTAAAGCTAAATTGATCAGCGACGAAATGCTAATGGCGACCAGTAACGCCCTAGCCGATGCGTCTCCTTTAGCGCTTGGTCAAGGGAATGAACTGCTTCCGCCACTGACGACAATCGCAGAGTTGAGTAAAAAGATCGCCTTTGCAGTCGCCAAAGTCGCTGTTGAGCAGGGATTAGCGCTAGAACAATCCGATGAAATGTTGCACGCTGCGATAGAGCGCAACTTCTGGCAAGCTCAGTACCGTCCATATAAACGGGTCAGTATTTAGCTTTAAGCCATGCACATACACAAACTCAAAGGTTATATTCAGAATATCTATCTGGTTGAGTATGCTCATGGCTTGCTATTACTTGATGGTTGTAGCCAAGCCGACGTTCGGCGCGTCACTGAATTTATCGAGCAGAAGTTACAGCGTCCGGTGTCCGATCTTATTGCATTAGTAGTTACCCATATGCATCCGGATCATGCGGGTGGGGCGCATAAGCTCAGAGAGCTCACGGGGTGTCGTATTTTCGCGCACCCCAAAGCAGCACGTTGGTACACGGGATTGGGCGGTCGTCTAGCTCACATAATTGATATAGGGTTAGCGCTTTGGGTTGCCGGACGACTCGGTAAACCGCGCAAGAGTATTTGGTACTCTGCCGTGTTACGTCCCGATGAACTTGTCAAAGACTATCAGTCAATCCCGGGTTTTCCAGAATGGCAGGTATTACATACGCCGGGGCATACGGATCATGATTTATCTCTGTTGCACACGCCGTCACAGCAAGTCTATATTGCTGACCTAATCGTTAGGGTTAAAAATCGATATGTCCCACCTTACCCAGTGTGCCACCCAAATCAATACAAGCGTTCATTGGAGCGGATTGCCGCTTTAAAAAACGCAACGCTATACTTTGCGCATGCGGCTCCAGCACAGTTGTCAGATAACGAAATACAGAATGTTTTTGCGTTAGCACCGCATGAACCCAAAAATCATTGGCGTTCAACAAAATCGCGAATTTATCGTGTCTTACGCTTACCCCTCGCATAACGATGCATGCTGCGCTATCCTGCAGAAATGAGAGTGCTAGCTAGAGGGCGATAATGGCTGATTTCACGACCAGTATTGTAAAAGTAATACCTACCCCAGTATTAATAGCTAACGCGGTTGGCGATGATTTAAATCATCGATGTGTCTATGTAAATCCAGCGTTTGAGTCGCTCTTTGGCTGGACGCTCGAAGATATTCCGGACAAACAAGCATGGTGGTTCAATGCCTACCCGGATCCTGAGTATCAGATTGTTGTTGAGCGGCAGTGGGAACTGGCATTGGAAACCATGCATTTAAGTAAGGAAGAGCATGTGATGATGAAAGTCAATATTATGACAAAATCCCAAAAAACCGTGCGCTGTAAAGTGTTCGCTGAGAAATTGGGGGCCAGTTTCCCTGATCATTATTGTGTTGCATTTGTGCCCGAGCATGAGTAGTCCATCCTATTCCATCAAACGGACGCCGCGCATGATATACGTGCGCTTGAGTGGCCAATGGACGACGGCTATTGACTTGGCATATTTATCAGAGTTAATTGAAAACATACGTGCCATGCGCGGTCAGACATGGGGCTTGATTGCCGATCTACGCCAGTGGTTCGTTGCGCCAGAGATTGCAGGGAAAAACAGCGGTTACGTGATTGATATTCAACGCCGCAATCAGGTAGCTGAAGCTTGGATTGTTAATCATCCCGAACAAGGTCAGCATCTCGAAGACTTTTTTAACGAGTACAACTTTGCCCCTGAACGCGTGCAGACCGAAGACGAACTGGAGCAATGGGCACAAAAGCATCAATTGCCGCTCGATAAAACCTTTTACGCAGGATAAGCGTTAAATAAAAAGGCCGAATAAACGGGCCACTAACTGATCACTAGTTCAAACACCTTAGAGTTGCGTTGAAAGTTATACAGCTCTTTCTTTTGTGCCGGCAAATTATCTAAGTCGGCTGGTTTAAAGCCCTGCTCTAAAAACCAATGCGCGGTGACTGTGGTTAACACAAATAAGCGCTCAATACCTTGTAACTTAGCGAATTTAATCACTTCTTCCAGTAAGCGTTCGCCGCGATTCTTACCGCGATATTCATGATGGGTTGCAACACATGCTAACTCGGCACAAGCATCATCGGGGTACACGTATATCGCGGCACAGCCAATGATCATGCCATCGCGCTCAATCACACTGAAGTGTTCTATCTCACTTTCCAAGCGTTCGCGCGACCGTTTAACTAAAACACCGCTTTCTTCCAAAGGTTTGATTAAACGTAAGATGCCGCCAACATCTTCAATAGTTGCACGGCGCAGCTGTTCATAGTGGTTACGCAAAACGAGGGAGCCTGTGCCATCGCGGGTAAAGAGTTCTTCGAGTAGTGCGCCGTCTTTCTCATAACTGATGCAGTGGGCGCGCGGTACATCTTGCGACACGCTTGTAGTCAGTGCACGCAACACGCTGGCTTCGGTTTCAATCTGTTCGGCGCTGATCATTTGGCGCAGTTGCTCAAGCTCCAAGGTACGCAATAATTTCCCTTCTTTGTCGACTACGCCTGACCAATGGGAGAACACTATCAGCTTGTCTGCCTTCAAAGCTATCGCGGCTTGTGTGGCAACATCTTCATGGGACAAATTAAACACTTCGCCGGTGGGGGAGTATCCCATGGGAGATAACAAAACAATCGAACCATCGTTGAGGTGATCGTTAATGCCGTCAACGTCAATACGCCGCACTAATCCGGTATTTTCAAAATCAATGCCGTCACGCACACCCATGGGTTTGGCAACCACTAAGTTGCCGGAGCAAACACGGATCTGCGCGCCGTGCATAGGTGAGTTGGGTAACCCCATGGTTAATAACGCTTCAATGTGCGAACGCACCGAGCCAGCAGCATCCTTTACGCACTCAAGGGTCGCTTTATCAGTAACCCGTGTGTCGAATTCAAAGCGCCCATCCATGCCACGCAATGCCACACGTTGATCGATTTGAGGGCGCGCGCCATGGACCAATACAAGGCGAATCCCCAGACTGGATAGCAATCCGATATCATGAATGATATTGGCGAAATTATCATGCTCAATTGCTTCGCCCCCAAACATCAATACAAAGGTTTTACCGCGGTGTGCATTGATGTAGGGCGCAGAGCTACGAAATAAACGAACACTGTCTTTATCACTGATGGCCATGTTTATTTCTCAGCATCTAACTGTTCATCTAACCAAGCATGTGCGGCGAACAACGCATCGTTAACCGGTACAGTGCCAGTACCACCCAGAATGCTACGTTTATCCACTAGGTAGTCGAGCATTAATACTGGGTATACATCCTCTTCAATTTCGCAAGCAATGGTTTTTAATTGAGTAAGCGCTAAGTCCTCAATCGCACATTTTTGTTCAATCGCGAGTAATACCGCCTTGCCCGCCAGATCATGCGCCGTACGGAAGGGGATCCCTTTATCAACCAAATAGTCTGCAAGCTCGGTCGCATTGGCAAACCCTTGCTGCGCGGCCTTGCGGCAGCGTTCCTCGTTTAAGCTCAAGCCATTGAGTACTTCAACGCCAATGGACAAACAGATATGCCATTGTTTAACGGCATCCATGGCACCTTCTTTGTCTTCCTGCATATCTTTGTTGTAGGCTAAAGGGAGCCCTTTCATTGTGACTAAAAGCCCTTGCAAATGCCCGAACACGCGGCCACATTTACCTCGCATCAACTCTAAGGCATCTGGATTCTTCTTTTGTGGCATCAATGATGAACCTGAGGTCACATCGTCTGACAATTGAGTGAATCCAGCTTCGCCAGAATTGTAAAAAATGAGATCTTCCGCCATTCGACTCAAATGCATCATGCTGGTGGAGGCACAAAACAGTAATTCCAATACGAAGTCGCGATCAGACACAGCGTCAAGACTGTTCAGACAAGGACTGCTGAATCCTAGTTCGTCAGCAATCGCCTGACGGTCGACGGGGTAGGTTGTACCGGCGAGGGCGCCGCAACCCAACGGCGATTGATTCAATCGCTCTTGGGCATCTTGTAAGCGGCTAAGATCGCGCTTAAGCATTTCTACATAGGCTAAGCACCAATGGGGGAAGCGCACGGGTTGCGCGCGCTGGAGGTGCGTATAACCAGGTAAAATAACCGCTTGATTACGCCCAGCACAATGCAACAACGCTTGGATCAAGTGCAATATATCCTGACTCAGTGCTGTGATATGGCTCCGACACCAAAGGCGGAAATCGGTGGCCACCTGGTCGTTGCGGCTACGTCCGGTGTGAAGTTTTTTACCAATATCTCCGACCCGCTCAATAAGCGCGGATTCGATGAAACTGTGAATATCTTCTTCCTGACTCGTGGCAAATTCCAATTTGCCTTGTTCGGCTTCCTCCAGTAGCTCCTGTAGCGCAGCGATTAACAATTTATGTTCGTCGGCGCTAAGCACTCCGGCTTTATGAATCGCATTGGCCCAAGCCATAGAGCCGGTAATATCCTCGCTTACCATCACTTGATCAAACGGCAAACTGTCATTGACTTGTTTGAACATTTGGCTTGCTTGGCCCGTAAAACGGCCTCCCCATAGTGCCATTGCGTTAGTCCTTCTGCGCTTGGTTTTTCAATGCCTTGATCCGGCTGGACAAGCTGAATAAACGAATAAAGCCCTCAGCGTGACTTTGGTCATACACGGTATCTGCACCAAAGGTTGCAAAATCCTCAGAATACAAGCTGTTGGGTGAGCGCCGCTGCACGACTGTCGCTTGACCTTTGTAGAGTTTCACAACGATGTCGCCAGTGACTTGTTGAGCAAAGCTTTGTGCCCCTGCTAAAAGTGCATCATTGAGCGCGGTAAACCAACGCCCGTCATACATGACGTGGGAAAATTCCAAGCCGATTTGCTCGCGGTACTTGAGCGCGGCCTTATCGAGCACAAGTGTTTCCAATGCTTTGTAGGCTTTAAGTAAAACCGTGCCTCCAGGAGTTTCATAGCAACCGCGGGACTTCATGCCGACTAAACGGTTCTCAACAATATCAATGCGCCCAACGCCATGCGGAGCGGCAATTTCATTTAACTTCACCAGCGCTTGATAAGGCGATAATGCTTCGCCATCGACTTTAGTCAAACGACCCTGCTCAAAACTCAGCGTCACTCGCCCCGGCTCATCGGGCGCTTGTTCGGGAGCGGTCGTGAGAGTCCATACTTGGTCACTGGGCTCACACCAAGGATCTTCTAATTCACCACCTTCATGCGAAATATGCCAAGCATTGGCATCGCGACTATAAATCTTGGTCGCCGACGCTGACGTTTTAATGTCACGCTCTGCCAAGTAGGCCAATAAATCTTCTCGCGATACCATGTCCCACTCGCGCCAGGGTGCGATGACGGTTAAATCAGGCGCCAGTGCGGCAAAGGTACTTTCAAAGCGCACTTGATCATTCCCTTTGCCTGTGCAGCCATGACACAGCGCGTCGGCACCGACCTTGCGGGCAATTTCGACTTGGGCTTTAGCGATGACTGGGCGCGCCATCGATGTGCCCAATAGGTATTCGCCTTCGTATACGGCGCCGGTCGTTATCGTGGGGAAGATAAAATCACTGACAAATTCTTCCTTTAAATCGACGATATAGCATTCGCTAGCGCCGGACGCGATTGCCTTAGCATGTAAGCCTTCCAATTCTTCATCGCCTTGCCCCACGTCTGCGGCGAATGCGACCACTTCGCAGGCATAGTTCTCACGCAGCCACGGAATAATCGCTGAAGTATCTAAACCGCCGGAGTAAGCCAATACCACTTTTTTGATTGCGCTCATGAAAATTTGTCCTAACCTTCTGTTGTTGCGAGTAATTCGATTAAAATTGCATTTTGTGCATGCATGCGGTTCTCTGCTTGGAGCATCAATAGTGATGCTTCGCTGTCCATCAACGAACCGCTGATTTCTAAGTCCCGGTGCGCTGGCTGACAATGCATCACATGCTTTGCGCCACTGAGTGACATTAATGCTTCATTGACTTGATAAGGCATAAAAGTCTGTTTTATTTCAGCCAGTGGCGTGTTATCCCCCATTGACAGCCAGGTATCAGTATAGATGACATCTATCGAGTTGCTGCTATTCGCTAGCGCATTGATATCTGTCGTGACCGTTATGTCACAGCCAGTTTGTTGTGCAATGCTTTGCGCTTTGGCCAGAATATCAGTATCGACTTCAAAACCGGGCGGGGTCACTACCCACTGATTGCAACCTAGTAACGCGCCAAGAAGTAAGAGCGAATGCGTCACGTTGTTGCCATCGCCGACGTAAGCAAGCGTGCGACCTTTTACACTACCATAGGTTTCAAGCACGCTGAGGTAGTCGGCCATGGCTTGGCAAGGATGAAACCGATCACACAATGCATTAACTACCGGCACTTTTGCCGCTGCATCCAAGGTTTCTAACGTTTCGTGTTTGAATACCCGGGCAATAATTGCGTCGGCCCAACAGGCAAAGTTTGCGCCCATATCTTTAATGTCTTCGCGGCCTGCCAGATTGTTTGATTGACTGTCTAGATACACTAGGTGTCCACCCAGCTTGTTAATACCAATATCAAAGCTGACGCGGGTACGTAACGATGGCTTCTCAAATAACGCAATGATGGATTTCCCCGCCAGAGCAGTTGCATACTGGTGTGGATTTTGTTTTACCTGCAACGCCAGTGCGAGTAGTCTTTCCGCCTGAGCTGGTTGCCAGTCATAAAATGTGAGTAAGCTTTTCTTTGTCATTTCGCATTAACCTAAAGTGTGCGGGATGATTTGAGTGCCAAAAGGCGTATGATTTTGCTGAGTCGCATTAGCAATCAAGGATCCGGTATCCGCCCAACTACCGATGGTTACCGGCTTGCCGAGGTGATTAGCGGCTTGTAGTGCCGCATTGACTTTGACCAACATGCCATCTTTGATGGTTTGATTGGCGACCAACACTTGAATTTGTGTTGCTGATAACTGAGTGAGCGGCTTGTTGTTATCATCCAAAACGGCGGTCACATCAGAAAGTAGGTATAAATCAGCATTTAACAGCTCAGCCACGGCAGTGGCAGCCTGATCCGCGTTAACATTTAACAGCCGACCCTCAGTGTTGCATCCAATTGAACTCACGATCGGTACGTAACCCTTCTCAAGCAATCCTAACAGCAGTTCAGGATCGTTCGGTGTTGCTTTACCTACCGCGTGCAGTGCAGCAGAGATGGCAACACATTCAATACTATTTCCATCGAATAAACTTAAGCCTACAGGGCGTAATCCTTGTTGCTTAGCGATTGCACAGAGTTGTCGATTGGCTGTGCCGGCCAGCGCTCCGGCGATATACGGCATTTGTTCATCTGGCGTGACTCGCAAGCCTTGGTGTTTTTCAGATTGAAAGCCTAGCTTCGCCAACAAGGCTTCAACACCGTTACCGCCGCCGTGCACAATGACAACCGCGCGCGCAGCCGCAATTTGTTCAATCGCTTGAATAAAGCTACTAAGTGCAGCAGTATTCTCCAACAACGCACCACCTACCTTGATAACTACAGGCTCACTCATGGTGGCCACCTTGATGGGCGACTAACCCAACCCAATCAGGCAAACCAAAGACGAGGTTAGCGCATTGCATGGCCTGACTCGCGGCACCTTTTAACAGGTTATCAATGGCGCAGCTTATAACCACATACCCGTTCTGTGCAGAGTATTGCCAGTGAATATCGGCAAATGCTTGATGAACCACGTCGTCAATTTTGGGCGCCTGTGTTCTGAGTCTAACCAGACTACTTTGTTGGTATGCCTGGCTGAATGCGTCATTCACTTGTGCTTCGGTAACGCCGTATTTTAATTTGCACGTTACAGTCGCAAGAATGCCGCGTTTAAAATTACCCAAGTGCGGCGTAAAAATCACTGGTGAGCCTAAATAGGCGCTGATTTCAGGTGTGTGGCGGTGCGAAAGGATCCCGTAGGCCTGCAGACTGACCTCGCAAAAACTCGTGTTTAGCGCGGCTTTGCGACCAGCACCACTAACCCCGGAAACAGCATTGATAATCGGGTAATGCGCCGCATCAAGCAATTCAGCTTGCATCAGCGGTTTGGTGGCCAGTAGCGAGGCTGTGGGGTAACACCCAGGAACCGCGATTAAACTAGCCCGTGCGATGTCAGAGGCATACCACTCTGCCAATCCGTATACGGCTTTGCATAGCGTGTTGGGGTGTGCATGAGGAAAACCATAATGGTGCTCAAAAACCTGACGGTCTTGCAAGCGAAACGCACCGCTAAGGTCAAATACTTTGGCTCTCCCTTGCAATAGCGTACCGACCCAATCATGGCTTGCTTCATGGGGCGTTGCGAGGAAAATAATGTCAAAGTCGTTACTTAACTGAGTTAAGTCTGGCATTCCAATAGGAATGAGAGGGAAATCGACACAGCCTTGCAGAGCTGGATACAGCTCACTCAACCGTTTGTTTGCATCTGCGCTGTTTTCACTGACGCAAAGTTGCTCTAATTCAAATTGTGGATGGTTATTAACTAACCGCGCAAGCTCAGCGCCGGTATAACCACTAGCTCCAATAATGCATACTTTCATTTTTATTCATTTCGTTGGAATTAAAAGAACTTTTTATCTTTGCTTGTTGTTCCAACAGAACAGTGCCACAAGCAAAGATAAAAAGGTGCCAATGAGATTTACTTACATCGCAATTTAAGTGATTCTTGGCTAGTCAGGGAGTATTTTAGTGTTACAGATAAATGCCTTTTCATCGTATTCAAATTAGAGCAAATTGATTCCACGCAAAGAATACAACAATCAGAATAAATATGAAATAAAAAAGAATAAAAATTCATTAAAAGTGCATTTTTATAGCCTGAATGCCCGTCGCTATCTAACGATAGGCATGGCACTATGAACATAAATCCACAATTAAATGAGTAAATAGCATGCAAGAACCAACTGTGGCGCTGGTTGCCCATGACCACAAAAAATCCGATTTACTGGCTTGGGTGGAGGCGAATGTTAGTCGACTGGGGCAGTGTCAGTTAGTCGCAACAGGAACTACCGGAGGATTATTGGCCGATAAAACCGGTTTGAGTATTCATCGCTTTAAAAGCGGCCCGCTTGGAGGGGACCAACAAATAGGCGCGCTAATCGCTGATAATAAACTAGATGCTTTATTCTTTTTTTGGGACCCATTAAATCCAGCGCCACACGATCCCGATGTGAAAGCATTGCTGCGGTTGTGCTCGGTGTGGAATGTTCCCGTTGCCTGCAACAGGTCGAGTGCGGATATGATTATCACCTCGCCACTGTTTTTAGCTCCAGACTACACACGAGACGTACCCAATTATTAGCTGATTTCATTATTTTTGCATTGACTCCAATGCAGAGAACGCTTCGATGTACTAGATTGTAAGTAGTTATGATTGGTTTAATGACGCGTGTGAGTATGGCTCTTTTGTAGCAGAGCAAAGTCGCATTATTTTCCGAGAAAAAGGCAAAATATGACAATGTATAGTTGGACAGCACAAGCAAACAGTATCTTCCGAATTGTATTGATCGTTCAGTTCGCTTTGGCTCTGTTTATCGCCGCGTTTACTGATACCTGGTTCGAGGCGATTATCATTGGTGGTCTGATCGTCGCATTTCCACTCGCACTTCTGCAGATCAACCCTGCAGCGCCGATGACCCGCTACATAGTTGGAATCGCAGTGCAGTTGATTACCGCACTGCATATCCAGCAAACCTCGGGTTTAGTGGAGATGCATTTTGAAATATTTGTTCTTTTAGCCATTTTAAGCGTTTATCGCGACTGGAAAGTGATTGCGATTAGTACCGTGGTTGTCGCAGTGCACCATATTCTCTTCTTCGTACTCCAGTCTAACCAAGTGGGCGTTTACATATTTCAAGAAGGGTACGTAACGCTTTGGATTTTGGCGATCCATGCTGGGTTTGCATTAACTGAAGGTGGAATTTTAATTTTCACAACCCGCAAAAGTTACAGTGAAGCGATGGCTGGATTCGTACTTACTTCTACCATCAGTAAAATCTTTGCTGATCCGAAAAGAATAAATTTAAGCGTTGATATTCAGGGCGAGGGGCAAGAGATTGAAGAGTTTAAACGACTCATCAGTGGCTTTAAGTCGATCATCAATGCTGCTAAACAAACCGCATCATCGGTATTGAAAATTGTCGAAGATGTCGATAGCAGCGCAGATAAAGTGTCGGCGTTGCTAACCCAAAGTTCACAAGAGGTCGACTCCATCGTTCACGCCATCGAACAAATGAGTTCAACAATAGAAAACGTTGCCAAACAAGCTGAGAATGTATCAGTCGCGGCGACAACCTCACAGCAAGAAATCCAAGCAACTAAAACTACAATAGATAGTGTTAGAAGTGATATCCAAGCACTCCATGCCGCATTAGGAGACACGAGCAACACAATCGGTCGCTTGTCTGAGATGTGTAACGACATTGACAATGCGATGGCAGCTATTAAGTCGATTTCCGAGCAGACAAACCTTTTGGCACTCAACGCTGCAATAGAGTCGGCACGAGCGGGAGAGCATGGTCGAGGGTTTGCCGTTGTAGCAGATGAAGTGCGTCAGTTATCTATTCGAACCAGTGAGAATGCTGAAGAAATATCCAAAATTACGGCGCAATTGATGAGCGAATCGGCAGCCTCAGTTGAAAAGGTTAGTAACTGTGTCACTCAGGTTGAAAATAGCGTTGAATTGTCGAAGGGGGCGGGAGAAAAAACGGTCAGTGTGACCCAACGTATAGAAGAGTTGGCAGGTAACATTGAGCAGGTGGCCTCCGCATCGGAAGAGCAAGCATTAATGTCTAATTCCATTGCAACCTCATCGAATGGGCTGCGAGAGTCCTCCAATGTGCAACAGAGTGAGGCTACAACTACGGCGAAGAGTATTGATGCCTTGAAGGTGCAAATATCGTCGCTTAACGAACAACTCGAAACCTTTGACGTGTAGATGAAGGTTGAAGGTCCTGCAATATTGGCATCGCTCTGGGTGGTTATCATTGCTTTAGTTTGGCTACTCGGGATTGGGGTGCTGATGGCTGGATTCTCGGCGCGGCAACTGATTACTTTCGATCAAAATGGCGAATTATTGACTCAGATTGAGCGTTTAGATGCGATGACGTTCTCTCTGTTCAATGATACAAGCTTGATTGAGGCTTCTGCTAAAACCGTGCTGCACATAAAAGATAACGAATGCATGTGTCAGTGGGTAGCAGCTTCACACATTGCATCAGTGGAGCGTTTAGCGACAGAGCAAGGCTTTAAGAATATCAGCTTTACTGCAGCTGAAGCTGAGGCATTGGGGCTGTTTGTACCTGCAGTTCCGGCAGTTGCGGTCATTTCTGCAGAACAAAAGTTACTTTATTTCGGCCCCTATTCCGCAGGTTTATACTGTTCTGCTGGGAACGGTATCGTCGAATCTTTTATCGAGTCAACTCCTGAACGAAGTATAGGCGCGACGATACCGGTTGACGCTGAAGGTTGTTATTGCCCAGTACAGCGGGCTTAGCCCCTGCGGCGTTTGCGTTGCATTAATGCTTCCAACTTATCCTGTTGCGCTTCGTTCAATTGGTTAAACATCTGATGCTGCAGGTAAGTACGGTTTAGTGTGATTTGTTGTTGTACCGGCTGATATTCATTGAACAGCGCTTCCCATGCATCTACGTCAAATTCGGTAGCCTGAATGAGTGCGCGTTCCTGTGCTCGCAACGCTTGCAATTGTTGTTTAAGTGGAGCGATAACTTGGCTGGTTTCCTGCAGGAGCGTTTGCATGACTGCTTGTTGTTCGTCTGACAACGAAAGCTTTTCTGCCATATGAGGTAGACGCTCACTCCAATCAGGTCGCTCTTTGTCTTGTGGCCGTGCTAGCTGCATAAACTCGGTTTGCTGCTCGGGCGTTAACAATAGCCAAATATTATGGCGTAAGTCGGCACGGTCGCGCAGTGCTGACTTATGTTGCTCGGCGTGTTGGGCAAGCAGCTGCTCTACTAACTCAGGTTGCCAATCTTCGGCTTGAACGATGTCCTTCATCGCTTGACGAAAGGCCTGTTGGTCAGCTTTAAAAACCGCGCGATCTGCCTTCGCCTGCCGCATCAAAGCTTTTACATCTTGTTTTTGCTGCGCACCTAGGTCCAATTGTTTTAAGGTTTGCAACATAGGGTTTTGGTGTGCATCTTGCGGGTGTGCAACTGCAATGCTAGCAGCACTAATCGCACCAATAAAAAGTAAAGAACGAATGGTTGGGTTTTTCATATTAATGACCTCTGGGCTAGTGTTATTTTTCAACACCCTCAGTCTATAAAATTGGATGCAAAGAAACGCAAAGCCAGTGTAAAGGTTGTGTAAAGTTAACCGCGAAAAGATGAATTCACTAATTTAAACTCGTAGTCTACGCTTACCAAAACAGTCTTCTGCTTACTCATGGATAACCGACAACTTCTAATAATTGATGACGACCGCGCGTTAACGGATTTGCTGAAAAGTTATTTCGAACCGCAAGGTTATGCTGTATCGATATGTTCCGATGGACGCTCTGGTCTCGATGCAGCTACGTCCAGAAACGATATTGATGTGATTTTATTAGATGTGATGATGCCGCAGTTGGATGGTTTTGAAGTACTCAAGCAGCTGCGCCAAACTCATTTAACCCCGGTAATAATGCTGACCGCGCGAGGTGATGATTTTGATCGCGTGTTGGGTCTCGAGTTAGGTGCTGATGACTATCTCCCTAAACCATTTAATCATCGGGAACTATCTGCACGGGTGAAGGCACTCATACGACGCAGTGAACACGCCTTATTAGCGGTTAACCAACAGGACATTCAGTTTTCTCAGTTGTGCATTAGCCAGGCCAAACAAGCGGCTTTTATCAATGGCGATGCGCTAGCACTCACCATGACAGAGTTTATGTTGTTAAAGTTATTAGTGTTAAACGCCGGACATGTGGTGACTAAGGAAAAGATCAGTGAGCAAGTGTTGGGGCGCAAACTAGCGCCATTTGATCGCAGTATTGATATGCATGTTAGTAATGTGCGTAAAAAACTCGCCGATGCGGGATTAAGCGATGTCATTAAAACTCAGCGGGGTGCCGGTTATACTATGAGTGAACAAATGTAATGCAGTGGCGCCGGCTGGATCCTCGACACAGTTTTTTTGGCCGAATTTTTTTTTGGTTTTGGTTTATTACTTTGGTGAGTTTAGGCGCAGGTGTGTTAACAGCTCGCTACTTTGTAGCAACGCCGGAATACGCGACGCCAACTCAACAACAAATCAACACGTTAAATGCAGTGGCACAACGTTTAAGTGAACTGCCAATCTCGAATCGTACAGATTTGGAGCGAGCCTTACGCAGAGTAGGGCGGCGCTTTGAAACCGCAGTGTTCGTGGTTGATGCACAGTCAGAACAGTTTGAATTTGGTTTTCCACCGCCTCCCCGGCGCGCGATGCAACCCTACATTGATCTCGCAAGAGGACAGCAGGTGTTGGTATTAACGCGCGCTAATACTCAGTTTATTGGGCCGCAAACTATTCAATTGGGGCAGCGAAATCTAGCCGTGTTTGTTGGCACAATGCGGATCAATGAAAACGCCCGTTTGCCGATGGCATTAAGTATCTTGGCGGTGGCGTTTGTGGTGAGTGGCGCATTGTGTTTTTGGCTGGCGCGCAGTTTTTCCCGGCCGGTACAAGAGATCCAACGCGCTACTGAAGGTTTAGCGAGTGGAAACTTGAATACGCGTGTCTCACTGACTCAGCCGCGTCAAGATGAGCTTGGAAAATTGGCGCATGCTACCAACCAAATGGCTGCGCAATTGCAACAGTTATTCACTGAGCATCAACGTTTTTTGGCAGACATCTCGCACGAGCTGCGCTCGCCCCTTACGCGCCTGCAAATCGCTATAGGCGTTGCAGAGCAGCAACCGGAAGTTTCAGCTGAGGTTTTGCAACGGATCAGCAAGGAAAGCGAGCAAATGGAGCACATGATTGCTCAATTGCTATGGCTTTCGCGACTGACTAGCAATAGCGTTGAACTAAAGTTTCAACAATACTCCATAGCCACGATTATTGAGTCTTTGCTGTATCCACTGCTACAAGACTTGCGCTTTGAAGCCGATGCACACGGTAAAAGTATCACCTTCAGCGATACCGAAGTGATGCTACAGGCATCAGCCAGTATTTGCCCAGAGTTACTCGTAAGTGCCTTAGAAAATGTCTGTCGAAATGCCATTCGATATGCAGAAAGTGCCGTTGATGTGGGTATTAAAACGGTAAGTTCGAAGTTACTGATTAGCGTGAGTGATGATGGCCCAGGCGTGAATGTTGAAGAATTGAACGCCCTATTTAAGCCGTTTTATCGCACTGATCCCAGCCGCAACCGGGATAGCGGAGGCGCCGGATTGGGTCTAAGTATCGCACAGCGTGCAATTGAGCGTCACGGTGGTAATATACAGGCACAATTACGCCAGGATAAACAGGGCTTAATGGTTTGCATTGAAATTCCATTAACCAATACAGTACACGATGTGGAAAACTCTTAGTGAGCAAGCGCTTACAACCGCCTACGACAATGAAATTAAAGACTTTTGGCAATCTAAGGTGGTGCAGGATAGTTTCACTGGCGAACACGGTATCAATATCCAATATGCCACTGTGCAGCCGGCGCAACCGGTTGCCCATTTAGTATTCTCCAATGGTCGCATTGAAACGTTAGTGAAGTACAAGGCGTTTGCCTACGAGTGCTATCTGAATAATATCGCTTTGTATATGCTCGATCATCGTGGTCAGGGGTTGTCTGGGCGTATGCAAAAGGACTCTCAGCGCGGCTATGTCGATAATTTTGTGGATTACACCAAGGACTTGGCAAGATTTGTAGAACAGGTAGTGTTGCCGGTAAGTAAGTCTCCCCCTGTACTTGCATGCCATTCGATGGGCTGTACGGTTGGTTACCTAACTGCGTTGCAGCACCCAGAGCTTTTCAGTCGAGTGATGTTTTGTTCGCCAATGTTTGGTATTAAGCCGAGCATTCCTGCGCCGTTATTAGACATTTTACTCTCGGCTGGTTTATTGGCGAATCGTTGGTTTGGACGTAAAGCGTGGTATGCCTTCGGACAAGGCCCTTATATTGAGATCCCTTTTCAGCTTAATACCTTAACGCACAGTGAAATTCGTTACCGTCAATTTAGAGCTGAGTATAAGCAGCTACGCTCATTGCAACTAGGGGGCGTTACGTATCACTGGTTAGCTGAGGCAACAAAAGCAATGGCTCGCATTGAGAGCACTGCTAAAGACTTTCATTTACCAACCCGAGTGCTGGTATCTGGCGCAGATAAAGTCGTTGATAATCGACGGATCCGTCGAGTGGTAGCGCAATTACCCAATGCGACGGTGAGCACGATCGAAGGCGCACGGCATGAACTTTTGTTCGAAAGTGATAGCTACCGCGATCAAGCGATTAATGCACTATTCGATTTTGTATGTAAACCCCAAGAGAACCCAGCTGAACATGCTTGATATTGTTTTGTACCAACCTGAAATCCCGCCAAACACCGGTAATATTATTCGTTTGTGTGCCAATACAGGGTATTCATTGCATCTTATTGAGCCATTGGGTTTTGATTGGGACGATAAAAAGGTGCGGCGAGCAGGATTGGATTATCATGAGTTCGCCGAAGTAAAACGCTACGCGGATTTTGCTACCTATCTAGCTGAGCGCAAACCAGCGCGAGTGTTCGCCTGCGAAACCACAGCAAAGCAATACCATTCAGACGTCAGCTTTCAAGCAGGCGATGCCATTCTATTCGGGCCTGAAACCCGAGGAATTCCCAACGAGGTGATGAACACCTTTACGCCAGAGCACCAAATTCGTATTCCTATGTTACCCAACAGTCGGAGCATGAATTTATCCAACGCTGTCTCGGTAGTGGTGTATGAGACTTGGCGTCAGTTAGGCTATCCGAGCGCTTGCTAACATGTCTTAATACGCTATCTGAACTTTATAATTAAGCTCAACCATCAATAGTCTCACCTCGACCGAGGGCTATGAGTAAGTCTTTCAAATCCAAATACGACAGAAACGATCGCCCATTTGCACACGATAATAATCGGTATTGTGTTTTCGCCACGAAATAAGAATAGAATTACTGCTGCTAATTCAAAGAGACAGCTAATGCGGAAAAATATTGTTGTAAACAATCAAATGTTCCTCTAGAAAATGCTAAACACGATGTGTTCAGCATTCATAACAAGTTACTCGTCAGTGGTGCTGACTTCAATACGTTGCTCTTCTCGTTCAGAGGTAGCAAGTGCGAACCCGACACCAACCAAAGCTCCTACTGCCATGCCGATAGGACCGCCCCAAGCCATACCAAATGCGATGCCTGCTATCTTACCTGCGCCATATCCGCCAGCAGTAGAAAGACCAATACCAACTAAATCGCCAGTCAAACTGGCGCCACTTACTTCCATTATTTGTTGCTGTGATAACTCTTTCATCATTCTCTCCTTTAATGACGTTAATCAAACGCTCTTTTGCATTTGAGAGAATTATTCTATTAGACATTAGGTCTTCGTGTACCTGTCCTCTGGAACGTATTTTGGAGGGCGAAAACTGCATCTAACGTGCTTCAAGGGCACTAACTGAGCACGTTAAACGAACTGAGCGCCAATAACTTCCCGAAGCGTTAAGCGCTAAGTACTACCCATATTGCTAAAGCTACAAATGTCTTCTAGTGTTGGAGTTGGAAAACAAAACGAGTAAATATCATGACGGTTTCTTTAAGTGAGTTGTGGCTGGCTATTTTAATCGCAGGAGGCTTGTGTTGGGTGGCAAGTTCCCTAATCCATATGTTGTTCAAATACCATAACGCTGACTACCAGTCGCTGCCAAACGAAGACGAGGTAGCTACCGCTTTGCGCAACGGCGCTCCCAAGCCAGCGCTGTATACTTTGCCTCATTGCATCGACATGAAAGCCATGGGTGAAGAATCCATGCAAAAGAAGTTTAATGACGGTCCTGTAGCGATGATCAGTGTGATGCCAAACGGTATGCCTCCGATGGGTAAACTGTTAGGTCAACAAGTCGCGTTCTTCATTGTTGGTTCACTTTTGATTGGGTATATCGCAACACTGTCTATGTCCGCTTCATCAGACTACATGACGGTATTCAGACATGTTCTTGCGACAGCCTTTGTTGCCTACGGTTGGGCGCAAATTCCTTATAGCATTTGGATGGGGCAACCCTGGTCGAATTGCATGCGTTATTTGTTAGATGCTGTGATCTATGCTGGTGTGACTGCGGGCAGTTTTGCCTTTATGTGGCCTGAAGTGATTTGAGAAGCAAGCGCTTTGGTGCCAAAGTCATTTGCGTTTCAAGACTACATCGTGAGTCATTATAGTTTTAGTTGCGATATAAGGTCTTGATCAAATGATAACCAAAGCGTGTTTTCACAGGGCCATGCACTGTCAGGATGGGCTTTTTGAATACTACATCATCAAAGGCCTTGACCATCTGACCACGTCGAAACTCACCTAAATCACCGCCACGTTTACCCGAAGGGCACGTTGAATAACGTTTTGCCAATTTGCCGAAATCTTTACCCTGTTGTAGTTGCTTTAAAATATCCAACGCCTGCTTTTCAGTTTTGACCAGGATATGAAGAGCACAGGCTGTTGCCATGAGTAAATTCCTACTAAATCGTATTACCTATGACTATAACCTATTTAGTGGGGTTAGTTGCAGAGGTTACCCAGCTTAAGTCTGCATTTAGCACGCAATTGAATTTTAATAGCTGAGGTATTAACCGTTGTTGAGTGCATAGAACTTTTGCATTTTGCTCAATAAACTCACTTGGAAATCAGTTAATTGGATGCTAATTTTGCTCATCTGCAAGTTTGAACGCAAAAGGAAATGCCCAGATGAAAATGACTCTACTAACAGCAATCGGTGCCGTTATTTTTATATGGTTAACGGGCAGTGGTATGCCAGCAAAAGTCGCTTCACATTTTGATGCTGCTGGAACAGCAGACGCTTTTATATCCCGTGATAGTTATCTAATTTTAATGGCAGTAGTTGTCTTTTTTTCCACACTGTTTGTCGGGGGCATTGGCAAGCTCATTACATCACTGCCAGATGAAGCCATTAATCTGCCGAATAAAGCTTACTGGCTCTCACTAGAAAGAAAAAGTGAATCTCTTGGTTACATTGCAAGATGGCTAAATTTGTTTGCCGTAGGGATTGCGGTGTTTCTCTGCTTTGTACATTGGTTAGTGGTGCAGGCGAATAATGCAGAGGCTACACAACTTGATAGTGGCTTATTCTATTTGGGTTTAATACTCGTGTTAGTTGCTTTGATAATCGGTATTTATTCGTTGGTACGAAGATTCAGCACAATTAATGAGTAAGTATTAGCTTCATTATCGTGAGTTCGTTTCGTGCGAGCATTGAATTGGGCTTCACGTTAAGTGACTCAAAAAGACAATTTGCAGTCGTTCAATCCCGAACGGTAATCGAGAAAATGAAAAATCAGAGTTGAGGTAAAGCGGACGTTCAGCTCTTACCCCCTCTGAAAACTCAAGTTATGTTTTTTTGATGTTGGTGAGTGTTACTATTAACTTTTACTAATATCCTGATAGACGCTCAAAGGAAAGACATGGAAGTTAAAATTCTATTTATAGTTCTCGCTACGTATATTTTAGCGTCGTGTAGCGACTCTTCTAATCCAAAATATTTGATAGTAGATAGTGAACAATTGGCATGCATAATAAATAAGATGGAGAATGGAGATTATACTGTTGCTGATACCGTTTTACCTGAGCATTTAAAAAATGAATTGAAAGTTCTAGTTATCGATGACCAAAGCAGCCAAGATGAGGTCAGAATGGATTTCACTATATGCTTTTATGATCGAATATCTATAGTAAATGGTGGAACAGAGCGAATTAACTCTGTGTACAGTCACTTCGTGAGCACGGGCGCCAAAAGAGTCGGTATTTTCAAGTCTCAGTCTTCAGATTCAGTTTATATCTATTCCAAAGGTGATGCTAACTCTTCAAGTAATACCCCCGCGTCTGATGAAAAGTAATAAAAAGGTCTTAGTTCCGGTTCAATCTGCCTACCGGGAAATAGTTATAGGTCTTACTACCATTTTCGCATGGGTACCCAGTTTAGTTTTGGTGTTTCTATCGATTTTTATCATCTACATGGGGGGAGTCGCCCTTGTAGAGGGAGAGATTAAATTTGCTGTAAGCGCACTTTTGCTAGGTGTTGGCGGAGTTTTAGGTTTTATTTCGCTAACGTCTCTTTGTTGGGGGTTGTATGTACCTTTCTTAAAGCGTTTAATTTTCCTGCTGGCAGGTGTTATTTCACTTAGCATAGTTATTGCTCTTACGCACACAGAAGCACTATGGTTGTCATTGAGCCCTAACATTTTGGTGGCTTACCTTTTCTATTCACCTCTTACTTTAGGCATTTTTCACATAATTCTGCACTTGTGTTTCTGGCGTAAATCGAAAGATATTCCAATGTAGATTTTATTGTAAATTCGAATCGCGATTTACCTCTGTGGTACCAGACGAAAGCGGCCATTCAATTCGTAAATTACATGCGGTCAGTAATGTTATGAAACCAAAGCTATGAAACATTCAGTGAGAGATCGTTTATTACCCATTGCTGACATCGTATTGGCTCAACTATCAACGACCGCTTTACGTACACAGCAGATCCTGACTTTCGTCAGGATGACAGGCTGAAAAACGTACACAGCCGATTCTGGTTAACTTCTAAATCAATATTAGTTTTATATATTCAACGAATCCTATGATTCTCGATATTAACGATTGAGCCCTCTACTCAACATGGAGAAGAGGGCTAAAAGTGTTAACTCATATGCTGCAAGCGCAGTTTCAGATGGGTGTATTTTCGGTAGCCAACCAAAACTAACAGCAATACTAAGAGGCATTTACCCATGCTGCCGCCAGAACCCGAAGAATTGGAATAGGTGGCGCGGGGTTGGTTAAACATCGGTGCTTGTTGGTCAACTTTAGTAGTATTAATAGGGTTTAGCTGACGCTGCTCGCGTGCTCGTTGTTCTTTTTCGATGCGGCGTTGGTTAGCTCTATCGATGCCGAGTGCTGCGAACACATCTTCTTCCACCACTAACATTGAGGTGTAGTCGGTCACTAAACCGTACTCAATAGCTAAATCCACTATCGCATCTTGGCGATCAGCATCCTCACCAAAGTCTTGTTGTTGTTCAATCAAAGTTTCGATTTGATTGAAGGCCCAGAGGCGTTCGAGTTCCGGATACGATTCATTATAAGTCGGGATAGGGAAGCGGGTATTATAGCTCACCGTCTCGCTACCTCGTTTAGCGGTAAGCTCAACCTGTAATTCTCCGTCACCCCAATAGTGCCCCGTCAACACCAATTGCTGACCTCGATATAAGCTTTTAATGTCGACCGGGTGCACATCGGCCACTTTCACTCCGGTAAAGTTAACTGCAATATCACGCAGTGATTGATGTTTGACTTTGCTTGCCGCGTTCAATAGTAGGCCGGTAATGTCATCGCTATTGGAAACGTTTAAGGCAAAACCGTTACTTGCTTTAGTGAGGCCATTCAGTAACGGTTGATTTGCACTATTGCCCATAATGAATGTGAACAAGCGCACATCTTTTTGTTGCATAAGTTTTATGAACGCCTGCTGCTTAGTTTCGCCAACGTTGGCAACGCCATCAGTAACTAACCAAATCGCGCTAGTTCGGTCAGCATCTAATTCATCAAGCGCTGATTCAAGGCCTGCGTAGAGATTAGTTCCGCCATCAGGATGATACTGATCGAGTGATTGGATCAGGTGGTTAATGTCAGTCGGCGTGGCTGGGGTAAAGTGCTCGCGCACTAGGGTTGCACTATCATTAAACAGCACTATTTTGATACGGTCATTTGGCGATAGTTTTTTGAGGCCAGCCTGTACACCTTGCAATAGTGTTTGGTATTTACCTGCCATCGAGCCTGAGTAATCCAGCACAATAATCCAATCACGGCCTTGGGAAAGCGGCGCTAAATCATTACCCGGTGTTAAGGTCATCAGAAACGTGCCACGCTCGCTGTTCGTCGCGCGATAGGTCATCATGTCAATACTACCAGGCAAGTCACTAGCGAGGCGCCAGTACACGACAATGTCTTGATCCAAGCGGTATTGGTTGACCCCTTCGGTCTGCGGATCTTTATTGGTCAAATTAACCTTCCAGTTTTGCTCGTGTTGGCTGCTGATATGGGCTTGCGGATGAGCCGGAAGACGAAAATCTGCGACTGGGTAGCTGCTATTGAGGGTTAGATCGAAGCTGAAGTTTTGCTCAACAACTTCGTTTGCTGTCCAGAAGGCGTTTTGAGCCTCATCAGTTCCACCGAACTGCAAGGGATACACGAAGCGCGCAATCCCATGATCGACATGTACGGGCTGTAAATAAACCAGCTTTAATCTGACGTCTTGGCCCGCGGGGATCTGGCTAACTTTGATCTGAAAATCCAAGTAGTCATTTTTTTCCACTAATGCAGCATTTCGCCCCTGAGCCTTTTGTTCAGCGTAGACACTTCTGGCTGTTTCCTTAGCCAAAACTTCAGCATGTACCGGAATACCATTCAGCCAATAAGTAAATTCGCCAACACTCGCATTGTTTGGTACCGGGAATGAATATATGGCCTCTAACGGCAGGGTATGCGGGTTACTAAACACTTGCTCGACCTCAATCACGGCGAAGCTATGGTCAACTGTTACCTTAACTTGGTGCTGCTGAATACTCAGTGCTTGAGTTTGACCCACAGGCGTTAGCAAGCCTGCTGCCATACTGAATGGGGTCAATAACAAGGTCATTATCATTACTAGTGTTGATTTAATCCTGAACATTTTCTTTCTCCAATGAAACGGTGTTCGATTAATATATTGAACACTGTTCGATAAAAGTCAAGAAAAAATAAAACACTGTTCAATTAATTTTTGAACGCTATTGACCAGTCGATGGATTAGGGATAGTCTAAAAAAACACTGTTCGATAATGAGTTGGTTTAAGCAGACGATGGGAAGAAGAAACGATCATAATGCAGATGAGTTCAACGAGTTGGTGCTCACCCAAATGGAAGAGTTCCTCACTCGTTTACCAGCATCTGAACTGAGTTTGCGTAAAGTTGCCAAAATGATTGGGTATGCGCCAAGCACGCTCATTCATACCTATAGCAACTGGTCGATGTTATTGCTGCGGGTAAACGCAAGAACATTGGATCGCTTACTGAAAAGTTTAACAACCACCGAGGCAGAGTTCACAGATCCAGAGCAACGTTTGTATGCAATTGCAGAGAGCTATTTGGCCTTCGCGTGCCAGCAGCCACACTTATGGAGCTTAGTATTCGAACATAAATTACCGGCGGGAGCAGATATTCCGGATTGGATGCAGCAGCGAATTAACACCTTGTTTGAATTCGTTTCAAAATGTCTAGCCGATATCAATGACTCGCACTCGCCAGTGCAAACGCAGTTATCAGCGAATACCCTGTGGGCCAGCGTGCATGGCATAACGCTGTTAACGTTGGATGATAAGTTATCGCTGAATATGAACACTGATCCAAAGGTTATGTTGCATGATCTCCTGGATAACTATTTGCGCGCCTGGAAAAACGGCTAGAGGATGAACCAATGAGCTCTCAATTTGAATTACTGACAACCCGGCGCTTTTTACCGTTTTTTCTTACTCAAGCGCTTGGTGCGTTTAACGACAATATTTTTAAAAATGCTTTGATGTTGCTTATGGCATTTACTGCGGCGAGCAATTTACCCTTTTCCACTGACATACTGATGAACCTTGCTGCAGGATTATTCATATTGCCTTTCTTTTTGTTTTCTGCAAGCGCTGGTGAGCTGGCTGATAATATGGAAAAGTCGCGCATCATTCGCTGGGTAAAACTGGTCGAAATTGTACTGATGTCTTTTGCCGCCATCGCGTTTTATTACGAAATGTATATGGTACTGCTCGGTCTCTTATTCTTAATGGGCACCCAATCGGCTTTCTTCGGTCCCGTAAAATACGCAATTTTGCCGTCGCTGGTGGATGAAACCGAGTTAATCGGTGCTAACGCACTGGTCGAAATGGGCACGTTTGTGGCTATTTTGTTGGGCACCATAGGTGCAGGTTTGATTATGGGGTTGGAACACACGCTGTTTGTATTTTCGTGTGTACTGGTAGCTACAGCAATTGTCGGATATTTGGCTGCGCGCAAAGTACCCGCTATAGCAATGACCAATCCGCAACAAGCATTCAAATGGCAACCGGTTCGTCAAACCAAACAGGCTATGCGGATCTGCTTTGAACAGCGGCCAATTTACTTGTCTATTTTTGCCATCAGTTGGTTTTGGTTTTTGGGTGCGGGCTACTTAACTCAATTCCCGAACTTCGCCAAAGATTCATTAGGTGGTGATAGTTCAGTGGTCACTGTGTTGTTGTGTGCCTTTACGATTGGTGTTGCGGTCGGCTCAATGCTATGTGAGCGTCTATCGGGGCATAAAATTGAACTAGGGATAGTGCCGATCGGGTCTATTGGACTGACCGTATTTGGTGTGGATTTGTATTTTGCAACTCCGACGCTACTTCCTGAACAACTGTTGGCAGCGCAGGCGTTTTTTGAACAAAGCTATGCATGGCGGGTACTGATTGATCTTTCGTTGATTGGTATCTTTGGTGGCTTCTTTATTGTGCCCTTGTATGCATTATTGCAGCAGCGCGCGAAGCCAGAAGAGCGCGCTAGAGTGATCAGTGCGAATAATATCTTTAATGCACTGTTTATGGTGGGCAGTGCGCTTTCAGGTATTGTGCTGCTTGGCATGTTGGATTTATCCATACCGCAATATTTTCTGGTACTTGCTTTATTCAATGCGGTAGTGGCCGTGTATGTGTACAGCCAAATGCCAGAGTTTGTGCTGCGCTTTATGATCTGGATGTTAAGTCACAGCATGTATCGTGTGACCCACAAAGAGCTAGATAATATTCCTGATGAAGGCGCTGCATTGTTAGTGTGTAATCATGTGAGTTATGTTGATGCGTTGCTGTTGGCCGGTGCCTGTCGTCGACCGATCCGTTTCGTGATGGACGACAACATCTTTAAAAGCCCGGTATTAGGATGGCTATTTAAAATAGCTAAAACCATTCCAATCTGTGCCAAAGCGAAAGATGAGGCAACCTATGAAAATGCCTTTAAACGGATTAAGGCTGAATTGGATGACGGCAACCTGGTGTGTATTTTCCCAGAGGGTAAATTGACTCGCAGTGGTGATATCAACCCGTTTAAAACTGGCGTCGAGCGGATCTTGCAAGAAACGCCGGTCCCGGTTGTCCCTATGGCGCTGCAAGGATTATGGGGCTCGTTTTTCAGTCATCAGGGCAGCGGTATGTTTAAATCGGGTAAGCGCTTCTGGTCTAAGGTGAATATAATCGCTGCTGAGCCCGTTCCGGCGACTGCCGCAAACGCAGAAATGCTGCAAGCAAAGGTGCAATTGTTACGCGGTGACCATGCCTAAGCCTTGATCGAACTGAACATGAAGTCTGTGTCGCAGCGCAGACTATCGTGCTGCCAGAAAGGGCGGGCGCAATCTAACATTTAATGGCTTTACCATTGTTTAGCTCATGAATTCCATCGCCGTTAGTGTCTCGACTCAATTTGATCCGACCTTGCATCGATACTATTAGCGCGCGATTTAACTGTGGCGTTTTTTGGGTTGGACATAACGTTAGGGTTGCTGGTGTGGCCGTTTGACCATTGGCATGAAAACGGATGTGGCGCTTAGGTCCAACACTTTTGATTTGATTGTCAATCTTACCTGAACTCAACAATAAGGGTTCATTAGGATCGCGATGCTTATCGCCATCGCGATCGTCAAATACCATCTTTCCCAGTGTCCAATCAGAAAAGTCACAGCGCTGCCAATTCTGCGTGGGGCATAACGATAATGTGCGCTGCTGATCGATGGCCAAGGCTCTGGTGGCTTGGATAACCCCGCTGAGCGAATTTAACTCTGCGATGATTTGTGACTTGCGATACAACTCAGATAGCGGGGGAACGGCAGTGGTTAATAAAAAGCTACTGATCCCCAGTGCGACCATTAACTCCGTTAAGGTCGCGCCAGACACTGGCGAACCTGTATAAGCTCTCATAGCAAACTCCTGAATACAGTGTTTACCCAGCATAGTTCGTAAGGATGTCGTTAAACACTGGTCTCAGGGCTAGAAGCGCGTTACATGAAAACTATTTGAGTTTGATTCGCGCCTTGCCATCTAATACCCAGCCCAGCGGAGTGCTGCGCAAGAACAATTGGTAATTAATCAGCCACAGCACAAGTGATTCTGCCGTCGATCCTTTACGCTGTGATTGTGCGACGCCGCATGCGTGCACAGCCGAGCAAAGGGCATTAGTCGAGTTTATTCGGCCTTTTGCTCGCGGCCTAACAAGGTCAAGGCGGCTTCTTTGGCCGATTTGCCCTGATAGAGGACTTGGTAGATTTGTTCACTGATTGGCATTTCAACGCCCTCACGTTGAGCGAGAATATGCACTTCTTCGGTATTGCGGTAGCCTTCAACCACTTGCCCAATATCCGCCATTGCTTGTTCCACACTAACACCTTTGCCAAGTGCAATCCCAAAACGACGGTTACGGCTTTGGTTGTCAGTACAGGTGAGAACTAGGTCACCGAGGCCAGCCATACCCATAAAAGTCTCTGGTTGTGCGCCTAATTGCACGCCCAAGCGGGTCAGCTCTGCTAAACCGCGAGTGATCAGTGCGGTTCGAGCATTGGCCCCAAACCCTAAACCATCCGCAAGTCCCGCTCCAATGGCAATTACATTTTTAACTGCACCGCCTAATTGCACGCCAATAAAATCTGGGTTGTAGTACACCCTAAAGGTTTTTGCACAGTGCAATTTATCGGCAAATTCCTGCGCCAGAGTTTGATCCGTTGCTGATAATGAAATCGCAGTGGGTAATCCTGCAACCATTTCTTTAGCAAAGGTAGGGCCAGAAAGCACTGCCAGAGGTCGGTCAGTACCCAAAATATCGGTCGCAACATCACGTAATAATCGACCCGTTCCGGGCTCTAAACCCTTGGTAGCCCAAATAATACGGTGTTGCTCATTGAGATAAGGTTTGAGTGTCTCCAGCGTTTGCTTAAAAGCATGGCTTGGAACAACGATGAGCAAATCTTGGCTGCGCTTAACGGCTTCAACTAGATCGGCTTCCACGTGTAAGTCTTGCGGAAAACTGGCGCCTGGCAAGTAACGTGTATTCTCACGTTCTTGCTCAAGCGCTTGCATATGCCCCTTGTCGCGCCCCCACAAATAGGTAGGCACGCCGTTACGGGCTAAACAAAACGCCAGCGCAGTCCCGTACGAACCGGCGCCAAAGACACTGACTGGCGTTTGACTCATCTTATGCGTCAGCTTGTTGGGCGGCTTGTTGCTCTTGGGCGCGCTTCTGCATGTATGCAGTGAAGATCGCGTCAAAATTCACAGGCGCTAAATTCAATGGAGGGAAAGTGCCACGGTTAACTAGGTTAGATACTGCTTCACGCGCATACGGGAAGAGTAAGTTAGGGCAATACGAACCTAACAAGTGTGCTTTATTTTGATCCGGCATTTCACCAACATTAAACAAACCTGCTTGCTGCACTTCACACAAAAATGCAGTTTCTTCGCCTAAGGTTGCAGTTACGGTGATCGCCAGCACTACTTCATAAGTGTTTTCGTTAATTTGGTTGGTACGAGTATCGATGTCCAATTTAACTTCTGGCTTCCACTCTTTGGTGAATACGTTCGGAGAATTCGGCGTTTCAAAAGAAATGTCTTTTGTGTAGATGCGCTGAATATTAAATTGTGGAGCTTGGTTCTGTTGCTCAGCGCCAGCTGCGCCGTTCGTTTGCTGTTCGTCTGCCATAATACTGCCTGTATTGATTAGGTTTAATCCGCTGCGAGGAGTGGATCTAATTTTTGTTGAGATTCGAGTGCATACATATCGTCACATCCGCCAATATGTTGCTGGTTGATAAAGATTTGCGGCACAGTGTAACCACCGTTTGCGCGGCTTATCATTTCATCACGCAATTCGGGTTGCTTATCGATAGGATACTCAGTGTAAGCCACGCCTTTCTGCTCGAGTAACGCTTTTGCTCGGTGACAAAATGGGCAATACCCTTTGGTGTAGATTTCAACTTGACTCATCATTTTTCCGTCTTATTTGCTTACTGGAAGACCAGCTCCCGTCCAGGCGTTAATACCGCCTTTTAATACAGACACTTGCGGGAAACCGGCTTTAACCAGTTGCAAGGCTGTCTTGCGTGCGCTATGCCCCATGGCACAAGCTACAATAATGGGTTTATCTTTATATTTTTCAAGTTTACCAAAGTCGGCTGCGCGGACTTCTTCAGGTTTTAACTGTCGAGAGCCCAGGATATGACCTTTTTTAAACTCCGCTGGAGGGCGAATATCGAGAACGACGGCATCTTGTTTGTTAATTTGTAGTGTCGCGTCGTGCGTACTAACTTCTTTGACGGGCGAAAAAGCACTATTAACAAAGCTGTACACCAGCATAACCACTAGTGCGACCCAAATCGCTGACAATATGAAATTGTTTCCAGCGAACTCGATGATTTGTTCCATTAATTCTGGCTCCGTGAAGCGCGGTAAAAAGAACGCAAAGTATATAGAAAATTCTCAATTTTGAAAGCCAAGAAGGCCTTATTACAGGCGCTTTGGCACAGAATGGTGAGTACGTAACGAGTAGCTGGCCTTATTTAGCAAGCGTTGCTAGTGCATACATCATGGCGATCATATGCTCAACGGCAGTGCGAAGCAGCCATGAGCCAACTCGGTAAACGTATGATCCGCAGCAACTTATACGTAGTCCCAGTAGTAAACAAAGCGGCATATCTATAGCATCTGGATCTAATTCAGATTGGCAAAGCTGTTTATTAACCGTTCGGTTACTGGTATTTTTTAACGCCTGAATATCTCTCTTTTTTTCTATTGCGACCGCTGAGGATTTTATGGAAAACGCTGCAACACATCGCAAGAAAACGCTTGCGCTATTAATTTTAGATGGTTGGGGTTATCGCGAAGACACCGACAATAATGCGATCGCAGCAGCCAATACGCCTAATTTGGACCGTCTGACAAAAGAGTACCCATCGACCTTGATCTCGGGTTCAGGTTTGGATGTTGGGTTACCTCAAGGACAAATGGGGAATAGTGAAGTAGGGCACGTGAATCTGGGTGCGGGACGGGTGGTCTACCAAGATTTTACGCGTGTGAGTAAAGCGATTGAAGAGGGCACCTTTGCCAGCAATCCTGTATTAACTCAAGGTATCGAGACAGCCATCAACGCAGACGGTGCAGTGCATATTATGGGCTTAATGTCGCCGGGCGGCGTGCATAGCCACGAAGAACACATATTTGCTGCGCTGAAATTGGCAGTGGCGAAAGGCGCGAAAGCAGTTTACTTGCATGCGTTTCTAGACGGCCGCGACACACCTCCCCGCAGCGCAAAATCAAGCCTTGAAAAGGCTGACGAGTTGTTCGCATCGTTGGGAACAGGTCGCACGGCTTCACTAGTAGGGCGCTATTATGCGATGGACCGCGATAATCGCTGGGATCGGGTTCAGCAAGCCTATGATTTACTCACGTTAGGCAAAGCAGAGTATACCGCTGATAGCGCTGTGGCTGGATTGGAAGATGCCTATGCTCGCGACGAGAATGACGAGTTTGTGAAGCCAACTGTGATTGGTGATAAAGCGACTATTAATGACAATGATTGCGTTATATTTATGAATTTCAGGGCTGATCGGGCACGTGAATTGAGTCATGCGTTTGTCGATGCAGAATTTACTGGGTTTAGTCGCGAGTCACACCCACAGTTAGCCGCGTTTATATCATTGACCGAGTATGCGTCAGATATCCCTTCCCAAGTCGCGTTCCCATCTGAAGACCTAGTGAATGTGATGGGTGAGTGGTTGGCGAAACATGATAAAACTCAACTACGAATTTCTGAAACGGAAAAATACGCCCACGTAACATTTTTCTATAGTGGCGGTCGAGAGAGCGAATTCGACGGTGAAAAACGGGTATTGATCCCTTCGCCTGACGTGGCAACGTACGATTTGCAGCCTGAAATGAATTCAGAAAAGTTGACCGATGAATTGGTCGCTGCGATTGAGTCGGGTGAGTTTGATGTAATTGTGTGTAACTTCCCTAACGGCGACATGGTTGGTCATACGGGTAATTTTGATGCTGCGGTGAAAGCCTGTGAAGCAGTCGATACTGCAATTGGCCGCATCGTGGAAGCGCTGGAAAAACAGGGTGGGGAATGTCTAATTACCGCTGATCATGGTAATGCTGAGCAGATGCGAGATCACTGTACTGGCCAAGCACATACTGCACATACTAGTGAGCCAGTCCCGTTTATTTATTTTGGGCGTGACGCTATAGCTAGAACCGGTGGGACCTTAAGTGATGTTGCGCCGACCATGTTATATCTTATGGGTATGGAGCAACCCAGCGAAATGACGGGTAAATCCATTCTGGAATTGAAATAAGCCCACGCATCACTTTTTTGTTGCAAGTATCTTGGGTAGACTGACAGCACGATTATCCTGAGGAATGACTTTTGTCGCTGCTGTCTCTACATCATCAAGCACTGTGTAAAGGTTTTTGCCGTCGCATGGTGCTTTTTTGTATCTGCGCATTAGTCACTACGTTTGTCAGTGCACAAGAAGCGAGTGAACAAGAGCTAGAGGCAATTCAGCAACAGCTGCGAGAAACTCAAGCACAGTTAAAAGAGAAGCAAGCCCGTGCACAAGCACTAGAAACACAATTAAAGCAGGCCGAAATCGCTATTTCGGACAGCGCCAAGGCGCTTTCGAAAACCAACCGAAATCTGGAAGACAACCGCGTCAAACAGCGTGATCTTGAGCAGCAGCAAGCAGACACTGAACGCAAGATTGCACAGCAGCAAATGCAGCTCGCGGCGCAAATTAAAAGTGCATTTCTGGCTGGCAATTATGACTACGCTAAAATGTTGTTAAATCAAGAGGATGCCGCAAAATTTGAACGTGTGTTGAGTTATTATCAATACGTGAGTGAAGCTCGGCGCCAGTCAATTGAACGATTTCGCGGCGACATGCTCGCCTTAGCCGAGATTAATCGCGATCTTAGCGTAACCATTACCCGTTTAAGTGAGTTGCTAACGCAGCAAAAACAGCAGCAACAAGCGCTTGATGAACAACAACGTCAGCGAGAGACCACCTTAACAGCGCTGAGTCAATCAATTCAAACAGACGCGGAGCGAGTGGAGCAGCTGCAAGCCAGTGCACAAGCTTTAGTTAATGCCATCGAGCAAGCGCGTCAGCGCGCCCAGCAACAACCCACAGAACTCGATGGATTAGAGCATCGAAAAGGTCAACTTGCTATGCCAGCCGACGGACGATTTAGGCGCATCTTTGGTGACCGTCGTCAGGGCAGTGTGCGCTGGACCGGTGTGATCATTGAAGGGCGAGAAGGAAGTCCTATCGAAGCCGTTTATCAAGGTCGAGTATTGTATGCGGATTGGCTTAAGGGCTTCGGCTTGGTAACGATTATTGATCACGGTGAGGGATTTATGAGTGTGTACGGGCACAGCCAAGCGCTACTCACCCAGCCAGGGGATCTGGTTACGGCTGGGCAAACAATTGGGCTGGTAGGACGCAGTGGTGGGCAAGCAAGTCCAAACTTGTATTTTGAAATTCGGCATAAAGGCAAAGCGCTCAACCCTAGCGCTTGGTTGCAGTGGCGCTAATTACTGATTCGCATGTTGGCGCACAATAGACGATAGCTTGCTGAAGGCGATATTGCGGCCACATACGATAACCGCCACTTGTTTATGCGCGTACTGTTCACTCAAACTTAATGCACCTGCAATCGCGACCGCAGCGGCGCCTTCTATCACTTGCCGCTCGTGCTCTAACGTTTGCTGGATAACCGTGGCAATTTGCTGTTCATTGATCAATACATGTTTGTCGATGACTTGCTGACATAGGCGAAAGGTCAGTGCATTTGCTTCGATGTTACCAGCCGTTGCATCGGATAAGGTGGCCTGCTCCGCAACTTCGATCACTTGACCGGCTTCCAAGCAGCGGGCCATTACTGGCGCTGAGCTAGGCCAGCAGCCAATCACATCGACGTGCGGGTGAAGGGATTTAAGGTAGTGACCAACGCCTCCGATTAACCCACCACCGCCGACGGCAACAAATACCGCATCCAAATCAGGTAATTGTTGTGCTAATTCAATTCCCACTGTTCCTTGCCCTGCGATTACGTGCACATCATTGTAGGGCGATACGTAGGTTTTATTTTCGCGTTCAGCCAGCGCATGAGCGGCGGTTTCTGCAGCCAGACAGTCACCGTCAACGAGCATAACATTAGCTCCCAATCGAGAAATTTGCGCTAGCTTACATTCATCCACGCTTTCAGGTACTAGGACTGTCGCATCGATATTCAGATCGGCTGCAGCGAAGGCGCATGCCATGGCGTGGTTGCCAGTGCTTGCTACCACTATTCCTGCCTGTTGCTGGCTATCAGTAAGATTTAGTAATTTGTTTAAGGCACCACGGTATTTGAATGAACCGGTATGCTGCATATGCTCATGTTTTAGAAAAATATGGCATTGGTGACCAGCACTAAAGAATGGACTAAATTCAAGCGCGGTTGAGTATGGGGGAGTTTTCGCATCACTCAGAGCTATGCGTGCTTGAGTTATGGCGTCGCTCCAATTGATATCTGACACTCTTAATCGCCCCCGGTGACTATGCAAATGCGTATCCCAACGTAACTGTCGCAATTGGACGCTTGCATTGTTATGCTAATGAAAAAACATCCTAGCATTGATTGTGTCTCGAGTCTTAATTTCACTTATTTGTTCGGCCCTCTTGGTTGTCGCGCCGAGCAGCTTCGCTAAGACGGTCCCCAAGGTTGCGTTGATCATTGACGACATGGGTTATCGCGATACTGACTTCCACGCCTTTGAGCTGCCTTCACACGTGGCCTTCGCGATATTGCCACACACGCAACACTCAAAGCGCTTTTCAGCAATGGCGGATCAGCAAGGTCGAGTGGTCATGCTGCATTTACCCATGGAGACCTTGCACCCACAAAACCTAGGGCCGGGTGCGTTATTGGCTTCCATGAATGCGAACTATTTGATCGATACCTTTGAAGACGCGCTGGCCTCAGTTCCGCATGCCGTTGGGCTTAATAACCATATGGGCAGTAAACTCACCCAGTTGAGTTTTCCGATGACAACCTTAATGCAAGCGGTTGCCAAGCATGATTTGTTTTTTGTGGATAGTCGCACTACCCGCTACAGCAAGGCGTTTACCATCGCGACTGAGTTTGGGATCCCAAGTGTACAGCGCAAAGTCTTTCTTGATCATGATTTAAGTGAAGAAGCAATTGAACAGCAATTTGACCGTCTGGTCAGATTGTCACGTAAATATGGTGAAGCGCTGGGGATAGGACATCCGCATCCGCAGACACTTGCCGTATTGCAACGCCGCTTGGCTGCGCAGAATGATGTGATATTTGTCGCAGTGACTGAATTGCTCAACCCGCAAGAAAGCCCACGTATCGTGCGTCGAGACAAGCGTAAGGATATCGGAACAGAGAGATTAAGCGCCGACGCAGAATCATCCGTGGAGTTATCGCCCTAAATTCTACTTTGCTCCGCACTTTATTTGTTATAATATAACGTCTCTTCGTTTTAGCAAAAGTCAGGTTCAGTTGTTTCGTGTCAGATAACACACGCTTATTAATGGATAAATTGGGCATTTGGGTGTCAGGGTTGTGCGCGTTGCACTGCCTTGCGTTGCCGCTTTTATTGCCTATTGCACCATTAATTGCAAGCTCGTTTGTGGCAGAAGCATGGTTTGAACGCACAATTTTGAGTCTATCATTGTTGGTGGGTCTGGCCGCTTTAAGCGTCGGTTACATCCGTTACCACCGCCAAATTTTGCCTGCATTAGCACTTTTTGCTGGCGGTTTGATTTACTGGAATAAAGATATCTTGGGCGAAGCGTTTGAACCCATCACCATTGCGATGGGGGCCAGTTTGATTATTGCAGCACACGTAATGAACTTGCGCTTATGCAGAGCCCATAAAATTGCCAAAAGAACCGAGTGTGAAGCCGTCCTGTCTAGTCGTTAACGCGGCGAACTAGAGTCTCTTTGCTGCAGGTGCTGGAGCACCCGAGCTGGAAAGTTGGTAAACACCGCATCCACGCCAAGCGTTTTAAGCCAGTCGATATCATCCGTTTCATCTACTGTATACACAGCGACTTTTATGCCACGCTGATGGGCATCGTTGATGAGCTCAACATTAAGTACGTCTGCATCTATCCCCAATATTTGACAGTCCAACACTTCAGCCTCATGCGCCTTGCCTACTGGCATCGATGCACTTAGCCAACCACGCGGATAGGGCAATTCAAGCGCTTGAGCATCTAGTAACAGCAGATGATTAAACGAAGATAATACTATCTGGTTGGGGCTGAGTGTGGCGGGGCGATGACGTTCAATATACGCATATAATTGCTGTATCGACTTAATGGCTTTTATTTCTATATTTAATACTTTGTTCTGCCAATTCAGCCGCAACACATCGGCGAGGGTCGGAACCTTCTGCGGTGCATCGAGATAGCTGCCAGCGTTTAGTTCACTGAGTTGTTGTAGGCTAACTTGATCAATCCGTATTTTTTCCCCGGTGGTACGGGTCAGCCAACGGTCGTGCATTAATACAAACTCATCTTCTACTTGAAAGATATCTATCTCGACACCGTAGATGTCAATGTCTAAGGCTAGTTGAATAGCTGCCAGGGTATTTTCCGGCGCGTGCCCGCTGGCACCGCGGTGGGCAAAAATATGCATCTTTTTACCTATCGAACAGTTTGCTTAAGCCGCTCTTACGTGCCACTGGTTGCTTGTCGAGTGTGTGCATTCATGGTTTCGTAAACGGACGCAGAGACCACCAAAATACCACCAATCAATGTGCTAAGACTAGGATTTTCGTTGAGCACTAAAATAGCGAGAATAACACCGTAAAAAGGTTGCATACAGGCGATCAAAGAGAAAGTCTTGGCACGTAGATACTGCAAGCTAGACGCCACCAATGCATGAGGTAATGCGGTCAATACACTACCGAGGATCACCAACTGCCACCAAACATCTGCACTCGCCCGCAGAAAATCTGGTGATACAAAAAGTGCAAGGCACACGCAAACGACTAAAATCTGGTAAAACATGGTGCGTGCCCCGCCATAGTGAGCAAAATACTTACGGTGTAGCAAATTGCGCAGAGCATATAATACGGCTGAGCTGATCCCAATGGCGACGCCTAATGTGGTGTCGTCGGCGATATTGGGGGTGGGGACAATTAAATAAATCCCAATAATCACCACTAAAGCACTCACAATGTCTTGCCAGGCCAGACGAAAGCGTTCAAACAGTGGCTCTATGAGAACTGTGATCACAGGAAAGGTGAACAAGGCAATCATGCCAACGGATACCCCGGCATACTGCATTGCGGCAAAGTAGCTTGACCAATGCGCCGCCATTAGTACACCTAGCCCGGCAGCGACGAAATAACAACGTGGTGTTGCCAATCGAAACGTAGATCGCGTGGCTAGCATAAAGGCTAGCAAGGCGAGACATGCAAAAAGCGAGCGTCCGAAGGTGATATCTATTGCATTCAAAGGAATAAGCACCGAAAACAAAGACGCGGCGCTTAACAAAATGACGGTAATATGCAGCGAGATTAGGCTGCGTTTAATGGGATCCATGGGCGTTATGATACGCCCAGTTTTCTCGCAAATGGCGTACCTAAGCGGGTAACATCACCGGCTTGCATGGTTTCCAACTGGATACTTTCAGGTTCAAAGCAGGCGACAATAGTCGAACCTAACTTAAACAAACCCATCTCCTCGCCTTTCTTTAGCGTGATGATGTTATCAGGATTGCTAGTGTCGTACTGCCAGTGCATAACATTTGGGCCTGCGGGTGGTGTTACGGTGCCCGCCCAAACGGTAGCTATGCTTGCCACGATCGTAGCGCCCACCAGTACGATAGCCATTTTTCCAACATCGGTATCGAATATTGCAACGACTCGTTCGTTGCGGGCAAACAAACCGGGTACGTTTTCTGCCGTTAATGGATTAACTGAAAACAAATCGCCGGGTACGTACAACATATCGGTTAACACACCATCAATTGGCATGTGAATGCGGTGGTAATCTCGCGGTGATAAATAGATCGTAGCAAATGTTCCATTCTTAAACGGGGCCGCGACTTCTGGCTTGCCACCGAGCAAAGCGGTAAGACTATAGTCATGCCCTTTGGCTTGAAAGATGGCATCGTTACGGATCGGGCCAAGCTGACTTACTGTGCCGTCCACTGCGTGACATAACACCGAATCATCTGAATCGATGGGGCGCGCGCCGTCTTTGAGTAAGCGCGTAAAAAACGCATTGAAGGTTGGATACTTTTCTGGATCTGGCTCGGCAGCTTCCTGCATGTCTACGTTGAACTGTTTAATAAAAACTTTAATCAACGATGTGGTTAGCCAGCCCGCATTGGCACTGGCCAATGAACCGACTAAACGGGAAATCAAATGTTTAGGCAAGATATATTGTACGTTGACCTTAAACCAGTTAATCACAAACTCAACTCCGCAATAATGACCGCTGAATTGTACACTATTCTGAGTGCCTAAATAGCAATATTAGTGTGATTGAACAGTCCAGTTAGCTATATCTTAGTTGCGTCCGGGCTTTTGAGCATGACTAGGGCGTGCCTCGTCAAGGTTGGCCAAAATTTTGTGATAACTTTCGAAGCGTTGTTGTGAGATTTCGCCGTCTGCGACTGCCTGTGTAATTATGCAGCCTGGATCGTTGAGGTGTTTGCAGTCGCGAAATTTACAACCGCCTAAATAATCGCGAAATTCGACAAAACCATGGGTTATTTGCTCTACTGGTAAGTGCCATAAACCAAACTCTCTAACACCGGGAGAGTCAATGAGATCGCCACCTGATGGGAAATGTAACAACTTGGCTGTAGTGGTTGTGTGCTGGCCTAACCCCGAGGTATCTGAAATCTCGCCGGTGAGTTCATCAGCGTCTGGGAGCAACACGTTAATTAGACTGGATTTGCCCACGCCACTCTGACCAACAAACACACTGACTTTGTGATTTAAGATAGTTTGTAGCGGCAGCAATCCATCTTCAGTTTTACAACTGGTAAACACTACCGGATACCCTAAATCGCGATACAGTTGGATATCCTCTTGCACCTGTTCCTGTTCATCGGCACTTAACAGGTCCATTTTATTGATCACAATGACAGCGGGAATTTGGGTGTCTTCACACGCAACTAAATAGCGGTCAATAATGTGGGTGGAGAGTTCTGGCTTTATTGAGCTAACGATAATAATTTGGTCGATGTTGGCTGCTATTGGCTTTATACCGTCATAAAAGTCGGGGCGGGTGAGCACAGTTTTTCTGTCGTGCACCGCTTCAATCACGCCTTCTAGTCCGCCTGCACTGTCTTGCCCGGTGCTAATTTCAACCCGGTCACCACACACCACGGAATCCACGCTTCGACGAATATGGCAACGGCGTGTCTCGTCATGTGAGATTTCGACATCAGCGTGTTGACCAAAGCGACCAATAACGGTGCCGGAAAGCATTGGGGTGTCTTGAGTAATGGCTGTGGTATCAGTTTTTTGCCGCTGTTCTAAGCGGCGCGTCCGATTCGCACTGATCCTGCGCTTTTGTTGGTGCGTTAAATGCCGTTTTTTCTTCACAGGCTTCTAATCGTTGGCTCAATTGCCTTGTCATGTTACCGTTTGCCGATAAGAAGTGCCACGCTTTAATCGATTTATTCTACCTATTGAGAGTACCTATGATGCTGAATGATAAAAACTTAGTTTGGATTGATATGGAAATGACGGGCCTCGATCCGGAAAGTTGTGTGGTACTTGAGATTGCAACAATTGTGACAGATGCACAACTTAACGTACTCGCGGAAGGCCCCGTGATTGCGATTCATCAGCCCGATGAAGTCCTCGATAATATGGATCCTTGGTGTATAGAAACGCATGGTAAAACAGGGCTCACCCAGCGCTGCAGAGAAAGTACAGTGGATGTTACCCAGGCAGCAGAGCAAACCATCGCGTTTTTACAAAACTATGTGCCCAAAGGAAAGTCACCATTATGTGGTAACTCTATCGGTCAAGATCGACGCTTTATGGTTAAGTATATGTCGACGTTGGAAGACTATTTTCATTATCGGAATGTCGACGTTAGTACGATTAAAGAGCTGGTAGCGCGCTGGCAGCCAGAGAAATTGGAAGGCTTCAGTAAAAAGAATGTTCATCTAGCGTTAGACGATATTCGTGAGTCCATCGAAGAATTAAAGTTTTATCGTGAGCATGTGTTTTCTATTTGAGTGCTAATCTTCGTATCGCTAAGGCAAAGGGCAGTAGGATGGCTATTGTTTGTTTTGCTCGTTAGCCGACAAACGACTTGTCAGATAGAAAGGAATCATGCTCAGAGTTGGACAAATTAGATAGCTTGAATTGAAGCGAAAACGTCATCGTGTCGATTTTGGACGTAAATTATATTTTTTTTTTAAAATTCGGTTGCGCTCATCCAAAAATTTTGTAAAATGCGCACCTCTTCGAAAGAAGGCACCTCTCAAAGCGGGAATAGCTCAGTTGGTAGAGCACAACCTTGCCAAGGTTGGGGTCGCGAGTTCGAGTCTCGTTTCCCGCTCCAAATTTTCTCAGTAACATCTAAATCAATCGAATTAGCATAGCTGCGCCCCGTGGGTAGCGACCGAGTGTCGGCCAGTGTGAGTCTCGTTTCCCGCTCCAAATTTTCTCAGTAACATCTAAATCAATCGAATTAGCATAGCTGCGCCCCGTGGGTAGCGACCGAGTGTCGGCCAGTGTGTTTCAGAGGTCGCGTAATCATTGCGATTGCAATTCGCCGGGTAACCCGCTACATTCAACTGGTCTAACCAGAGGGGTTTAAGCATGGTGTCAGGTAATCCACTACGTAATTTTGTTATCAAGGTTAATCAATATCCAGCGTGGTTGAGTTCTCGACTAATGACCTGGATGTTTCGTTTTAAAGTAAAGTTAGCTGGCACTGCGGGTGTTGATATTGTTGAAACCGATCTCAAAAGCGTGACGTTTCGACAGAAGAACCGTAAAAAAGTGCAAAACCATATTGGCGGTGTGCACGCCGCAGGCATGGCCTTGTTAGCAGAATCAGCAACAGGTTTTATTGTTGGTGTCAACCTGCCGGGGGATAAGTTACCGCTGATCAAAAGCATGAATTTAAGCTACGTAAAACGTTCTACGGGAGATATGCAGGCAATTGCTGAACTCACCGGTCAGCAACTGGAAGAGTTACGAACGGCAGAAAAAGGCGAGGTTACTGTGCAGGTTAAGGTGACTGATGCTCTCAATGTAGAGCCGGTCCTGTGCGAAATGGTCTGGGCTTGGATACCAAAAGTAAAGAAAAAACAATAACCTATAACCGTCACATAAATTTAATGCAAAAGCCGTTTGACAGCAGTCAAATTTCGCCCTAAAAAGCAACAATAAATAGTTTCCTAACCCTTGATTTGGAAGGTTTAATGTTATGGCGAATTTAACTCGTATCGATTTGCTAAAACGGTTATTCAGCGATCCGAAAAACTATCCTTATGGCTTTTCGCGTTCTGGTGATTTTTCTATCAATGAAAGCAAAGCATTAAGTCAATACGGTTGCTTGATGGCTGCGTTAGTCGATGGAAAACTAGCCCCTGAAACAGAAGACGACCATGCGTTCTTGGAGGCTGCTTACGGACGCAGTGAACCTGAATCTATCATGGAGAGAGCATGGGTTAAGTATCAGAAGCGTATTAATCGCCCTAAAATGGGCAATATTTACGGTTCCAGTAAAGTAACTTCGAATGATGATTCTGATGACGCAATAGACGACGTTGAAGACTCAGATATCGTTATAGATGATTAGGATTTTTAGCCTAAAATAATGTAAATAAAATGTAAAAAACCCCTAAAAGAGCGATTTTGGCTCGCTATTTTAGGATGTTCATCCCAAAAATCCCCTGTTTTGGGATATGTGCCTCACTATTATTCAAACTGTTGTTTTAATACCCAATTGTCCTCGGTATAGTCACTCGAAAATCAAGCTCTTAATCGCTATTGAAAATAGCCAACCTCAGGAGATGTGCGAGTGAAAATGATGTCAGGCGCAGCCATGGTGGTAGAAGCGCTCAAAGATGTTGGCGTAACCCACGTATTCGGATACCCAGGTGGTGCGGTATTGGACATTTATGATGCGCTGTTTGCGCAGGACCATGTCAAACATGTTCTGGTGCGTCATGAGCAAGCTGCGGCGCACATGGCAGACGGCTATGCGCGGTCAACAGGCAAAACCGGTACAGTGCTAGTTACTTCAGGCCCCGGTGCAACGAATACACTGACTGGAATTGCAACTGCCTACATGGACAGCATTCCCATGGTCGTGTTATCGGGTCAGGTACCCAGTATGCATATCGGTGAGGATGCCTTCCAAGAGACTGATATGGTGGGTTGCTCGCGACCAGTGGTCAAGCATAGCTTTTTAGTTAAACGCACAGAAGACATTCCGATGGCAATTGCCAAAGCGTACTACATCGCGAACAGTGGTCGTCCGGGTCCGGTTGTGGTTGATTTACCCAAAGATCTGGTGAATGTTCAAGAATCCCACCCTTACGTGTTTCCTGACGATGTTAGCATGCGTTCTTACAATCCAACGGAGCGTGGTCACCGCAAGCAAATTAAAAAAGCGGTGGAAGCGATCGTTAATGCCGAACGTCCTGTTTTATACGTGGGTGGCGGGGCAATCAATTCGAATGCTTCAGCCCAAGTAACAGAGCTGGCAGAGCTATTGAAAGCCCCTGTTACCTGCACGCTTATGGGACTGGGCGCTTTTTCAGGCACTCATGAACAGAGTTTGGGAATGTTGGGTATGCACGGTACTCTTGAGGCCAATAAATCCATGCATAACTCGGATTGTATTGTTGCCTTGGGGGCACGCTTTGATGATCGGGTCACGAATAACGTGGATAAGTTTTGCCCGCATGCAACCATCATCCACGTCGACATTGACCCAGCGTCAATTTCAAAAACCGTTAATGCACATATTCCCGTTGTGGGATCGGTTGACAAAGTGTGTGAGCAGTTTCTCGCAGAATTAGCCGAACGTGACTTATCTCAGCAAACTGAACGTTTACAAGATTGGTGGGAGCAAATTCATCAATGGCGAGCGCGTCAATGTCTGAAGTACGCAGATTCAAGCGATGTCATTAAGCCGCAAAAAGTGGTTGAAGCGGTGTATAAACACACCAATGGAGAAGCGTTCATCAGCTCTGATGTTGGTCAGCACCAAATGTTTGCTGCGCTGTACTATCCGTTTGCCAAACCACGCCAGTGGATTAATTCGGGAGGCCTGGGCACTATGGGCTTCGGCTTACCGGCGGCTATGGGAGTGCAGTTTGCGCATCCAGAGGCAACTTCGGTTGTGATCACTGGTGACGGTAGTATTCAGATGAATATCCAAGAACTATCAACCTGTTTGCAATATAACTTGCCGATCAAAATTATTTCATTGAACAACCGTGCACTTGGAATGGTTCGTCAGTGGCAAGACATGATTTACAAAGGTCGCCACTCGCATAGTTACATGGATTCAATGCCTGATTTCGTCAAGCTCGCCGAGGCGTATGGCCATGTAGGCATGAAAGTTGACCGTTTAGAGGATTTGGATGCGGCGATGCAAGAGTGTTTCTCGCTAACTGATCGCTTAGTCTTTATGGACATTGCGGTTGACCAAAATGAACATGTTTACCCTATGCAAATTAAATGGGGTGCAATGGATGATATGCGATTAAGCAAAACGGAGCGTACCTAATGAAACGAATTATTTCTGTGTTAATGGAAAATGCTCCGGGTGCGCTGTCTCGAATTGTTGGGGTTTTTTCTCAGCGCGGTTACAACGTTGATTCTTTATGTGTTGCACCAACGGATGACCCCAGTTTATCGCGCCTGACAATCATCACCCATGGCGATGATAAAGTGATAGAACAGATCACTAAACAGGTGAATAAGCTGATTGATGTTTTGAAGGTTGTTGATTTAACAGAGGGCGCACACGTTGAGCGTGAGCTAATGTTGATCAAAGTTGCCACTAGAACTGAATTGGCGCGTGCTGAAGTAAAGCGTAATGTCGATATTTTCCGGGCAAGGATCGTCGATGTGAACGCGTCGAACTACACCATCGAGGTTACGGGAACGAGCGACAAACTGGATGCATTTGCTGCTACATTGGCACAAAGTACTGAAATTATCGAATCTTCGCGCACCGGTGTTTGCGGGTTGGCGAGAGGTGAAAAAGCGTTACGCCCTTAATTAGATTCGACCATAATGGACTTCAAGCCGCAGGGCAATGCCATAAGATGGCTTGAAGTCTTCCTCTTTGAGCCAAAGAACAAATGGCTCGACCTCATAAAATAGCCAATGCCGAGTTGGGTTTGTACGCCAACGCACACTGGTGAATACTTGCTCTGTGTGCATGTTAGGGCGGCTTATTCCCTCAACAAACAGCGTGTAAATGAACGCACTATTCGCACTTGTTTGGCTTAACCACTGAGCCTCGTGACGCCAGCGCCAGTCATTACTGATATCGCGGTAATAGTACCGATTATTGAGTCGCCAAAGCGTATGGTCGTCAATAAGGTGTTGATAGGTTAAACCAAGTTCTCCGCCCAAGCGGTCTCGATTGTAATAGTAAAGTTCGGCGTCATAGAACAGCGCATTTTGTGGATCAATGTCGTAATGATTGCGATAACGGCTTTTGACAAACACTTGATCGCGGCGACCAAATCCGATGCGATGGGATAGTTTTGCATCCGGACTGCGCCTAAAACGCAAAGACAATGTTGTTTGATCACGCCGGCCTAATTGATCGTTTCGCGAGGCTTTTACGCTATTTTCGTCCAAATCATCTTCATCATCGGTAAGGAGTAAATCCACGCGGTTTTTAAGTGCGGGAAGTTTTACTCTGACTCTAAAGCGGACGTCAAATTCAGCAAAGTCGCGGCTGCGCGGCTCCCAACCTATACGGATGCGACCTGAAGCCCTTGCATCTTCATGCGACCGATCATTGGCAAGCGCAAAAAAGGCATCCAAATCTTGTGCAGTACTGTCCATTGCTGTTTCAAATTGGGAATGCCACGCATCGAACCACGCATCACTCTCATGTGTTGAGTCAATTTCTTGCGCCAGAACAAGACAGGGCAGCAGGCTGAAGAAGCCAGCAATGACCCGTACTTTGTTATGTTTGCAGCAAGGATGTTTCATTTTGTAAAAACCACCATACGAGCAGGCCAATTTTTGCGACTATCTAATACCTATAATGGCAAATCTTCGTAGCATTGGATAGGTGGGTTGTGACACAATGCAGTGTATGCATTATAGATACCAATTATGGGTGAAGTATGGGTGGAATTAGTCTTTGGCAGCTACTGATCATTTTGGTCATTGTCGTTCTATTGTTTGGCACTAAAAAATTACGCGGCATGGGCAGTGACCTAGGCTCAGCGGTAAAAGGCTTCAAGAAAGCTGTGAACGACCAAGATGCAGATTTTGAAGAACCGAAAAAAGTGGCCGAACAGAATGACAAGCAGGCAGCTGCACAGGCGACAAAAGCGGATAAAACTGACGCATAAATTCTATGTTTGATATTGGTTTTTGGGAATTATTGGTCATTGGTGTGATGGCGTTGTTAGTCCTCGGGCCCGAGCGCTTGCCCGGTGCTATACGTTCGACTGCGCGCACGATTCGCAGTGTTAAGTCGATGGCCAGTGGTTTCAAGGCAGAAATGGACGAGCAATTACGCATCCATGAGTTGCATGAAAATTTACGCAAAGCCGAATCTATGGATATGCAAAACTTGTCGCCGGAGTTGCAACGTAGCGTAGCGGAGCTAAAAGTGGCGGCTGAGTCAGTACAACAACCTTACAAATCAAAACCTGCGCAAGATCAAGATGAGCCAGCGGACGCTGCGGCAGATAAACAGCAAGATACGCATGCAAAATCCTGAAAATAATCTTATATCCCACCTTATCGAGTTACGCAGCCGGATCCTCAAAGCGTTATTGAGTGTTTTGGTGGTTTTCTTAGCGTTGGCGTATTTTGCTCAGGATCTATATCATTTGCTCGCGCAGCCCCTACTGGCGACGATGCCTGAAGGTGCCAACATGATTGCTACAGATGTAGCGTCGCCCTTTTTTGCGCCGTTTAAACTCACTATGGTACTGGCATTTTTCATAGCTATTCCGTACATCCTATATCAAGTTTGGGGATTTGTTGCCCCTGGGCTTTATCAAAATGAAAAGCGATTGGTAGCGCCGCTACTTTTGTCTAGTACCCTATTATTTTATGCAGGGATGGCATTTGCCTATTTTGTCGTGTTTCCGCTGGCCTTCGCGTTTTTTAATAGTGTCGCACCAGAGGGGGTTCTGGTAAGTACCGACATCAACAGTTATCTTAACTTTGTGTTGAAACTATTCTTCGCGTTCGGATTGTCATTTGAAATTCCTATCGCGATTATTCTTATGTGTTGGACCGGCGTTACCGACGCCAACTCACTGCGGGCAAAGCGTCCTTATGTGATTGTCGGGGTTTTTGTCGTTGGTATGCTATTAACGCCACCGGATGTTATTTCACAAACACTTTTAGCCCTGCCCATGTGGCTTTTATTTGAACTTGGTGTGGTCGTGGGCGGTCTATACTCGGCAAAAAAACAACAACAGGAAAGTACATGAAACGAGTCTCTTTTCGCGCATTCAGCTTGGTTTTGACGGCAATTCTTTTAGGCGCCAATTCTGCGACGGTATTGGCCCAATCACAGACGTTGCAAGATGCTATTCAAAACTGCAGCAGTGAAGCCAATAGTTTGCAACGCCTAGTCTGTTATGATCGTGTGGCTAAGTCGGTGCGTGAGTATAAAGGGGGGCAACTGGTATTGCCTTCTGCATCTGTAACTCCTCCAGCGGCGCAGGCAAGGGTAACACCGCCTGCAGCACCTGCGCGTCAAGTGGTAGATGCTCCTGCAGCGCCGGTTAATGATGCAGAATCGCAGTTTGGATTAGAGCATCGCCAAGACACTGACGCGATGATCCAGAAATTGTATGCAGTCATTACTAAGATCAGCACCGATGCTCGGCGCAAGCGCCTAATTACGCTGGATAATGGTCAGCGCTGGCGGCAACAAGACAGCAGTACCTTGAAAGTTTCAGTGGGAGATACTGTCTATGTTGAGCGCGGCGTGCTTGGGGCTTTTTACTTAAGTACTGATGATGTAAATAAACGCATGAAGGTCAAGCGGGACGAATAATCCATGCGTTGGTTCGACGCAGGAGTTAACTGTTTTGATACGCGTATGCCGCTGGCAGAAACTCTGGCGCAGGCAAAGGCGAACGGGGTTGACCGTTTGTGTGTTATTACGACACAAGAAAGTGAATGGCAACAGTGCCTAAATTGGGTCGAACAGTACCCTGACACGCTATGTTGTACTCTTGGCGTACATCCGCATAACGCCGATAACGTTAGCCCTAGCTGGTTAGAAGATTTACATCGAAATCTTGCGGCATCCCATGTTGCTGCGGTCGGTGAGTGTGGTCTTGATTTTAATCGGATGTTTTCCAGTCAGGCCGGTCAACTGCGGGTATTTGAACAACAACTTGAGCTAGCGTGCGAATTACAGTTGCCAGTGTACCTTCACGAACGCGATGCCTTTGCGCATCAGTATGCACTGTTAAAAACCTATTGCCAGCGTTTGGATGGTGGCCTTGTGCACTGCTTTACCTCACATCAAGAGCACCTAAAGGCTTATTTAGATCTGGGCTTTTATATTGGCATTACGGGATGGCTTTGTGACCAAAAACGTGGGCATGAATTGCGCGAGGCGATGGCTTACCTGCCACTCGATCGCTTGGTGATTGAGACCGATGCACCGTATTTGTTCCCCAAGGGCCTGAAACCGAGGGCACGTAATAATACGCCGGCTAATTTACCCTATATTGCTGAAATTATTGCTGAAATAAAAAAAGTCACTGTTGAAGAAGTAAACCAAGCGAGTATTATCAATACTAACCAGCTTTTATGGCGTAACAATGACATCAACTAATGCAAAGTCTATTTCAGTCGATGCGACCCGGCAGCGCTGGCGATTCGGTATTGTCAGCGCCGTTGCATTTGTAGTGGTATGGGGGTTGGTATTTTTCAGCTTGGTGCAAAAGCAACAAAACAGTGTTGCTGGCGTCGAATATGTGCTCGATGGCTCAGCAGACTTGCAATTGCCAGATATCATTCAACTACCAAGTGAGCAGTGGCTGAGTATCGGTAAAGACAGTTCATTAGGTATGAATACGGCCGCATTCTGGTTTCGTTTTCAGTTGCCTGAAAGGGTGAAAATACAAGCAGACGGTGACTTCATCATAGAAGTTGACTATCCGATGCTGGATGAGCTTACGCTGTATTTACTCTCTGAACCGACTATGCCCGGTGGCGCGAATGTGATCAAGCGTTACCAGATGGGCGATACGTTAGTCTTTTCCGAGCGCCCGATTCCTCATCCGTTGTTTTTGGTGCCGCTGCGTAATGCTGCTGATGTGTCTTGGGTATATGCACGGGTAAAGACCACCGGAACGGTGCGCTTCCCCGTCAGTGTATGGCAAAGCACCGACTACATTGCGGATTCAACCAAACATGCCAGCATCATGGCGTTGTTTTTTGGTTTTATGGTCGCTATGGCGATCAGCAATTTATTCTTTTTTATCACCACTCGCAGCATTACTTTTCTGGTTTACACAGGTTACGTGCTGGGCCTAGGTGTGACGATTGCAACTTTGCATGGTTTTGCCTTCCAGTATTTGTGGCCTGGCAATACCTTTATTCAAGCGCGAGCCATTGCCATATTTGCTTCACTGACATTGTGTTTTGCTGTGGTGTTTTCCTATCAAACGCTCGACGTTGCAAGTTATAGCAAGCGCGTGAATAAAACTTTGCAAGTCCTCGCGGTGATTTTCGCCATGTATGCAGTTATCAGCTGTATCGCTCCGTATGCCATTGTGATTAAGATCTTTATGTTGATGTTACTATCGGCAGTCATTGCTATTTTGGCTTGTGGGATATGGTTGTCAGTGCGCGGCAGCGAAGTCGCGCGCTATTACACACTGGCTTGGTCTTTTTTGCTGCTTAGTGGATTTTCCGCGACGCTAGATAATCTGGACTTGGTTGAGTTACCAATATCATCGCATTACATCCTGATTTTTGGGGCATCAATTGAAACCGTCTTGCTGGGCTTGATCCTAGCCATGCGTTATTCGCAGCAGCGTGATAGTTTATCAGCGGCCCAAGCGCTAGCGCTAGAGCAGGAGCAAGCGGCCACCAAAGCCAAAGACGAACTCATTCGCGTACAGCAACAAAGTCAAGATGAACTCGAGTACAACGTGCAGGAGCGAACACTTGAGTTAGAAATTGCGTTACGCGAGTTGTCTGAGGCCAATCGCGAATTAGAACAACTTAGTGCGATGGATCAGTTAACTTCATTGCCCAATCGACGACACTTTGATAAGCGTTTACTGGCGGAAAGTCGTCGCAGTCGCCGAGAGCAAACCCCTCTCGCTATTGCGATGTTAGATGTCGATCATTTCAAGCAGGTAAATGATGACTATGGCCATATTGCCGGCGACGAGTGTTTGAAGCAGATAGCTCAGATCATTAAAACTCAACTGAAGCGCCCCAGCGATGAAGTTTGTCGCTACGGTGGCGAAGAGTTTGCGTTTATTTTACCTAATACAGACTTGTTGGGCGCAACACAGCTGTTAGAAGAGATCCGTAAAGCGGTGGAGAAGACGCCTATTGAAACTGATGATCATTCTATTTCAGTGACGCTAAGTGCAGGCGTAACCGCCGCCACGATTGCCAATGAAGGGCAGGAAAATACACTCGTCGAATTTGCCGACGGTTTACTTTACGACGCTAAGCGCAACGGCCGGAATTGCGTTATCAATCGAGCCTTCAGTAAAAAATCTCAGGAATCCTAGTTATGCATTCAGACTCCCATTTTCCAGCCGCACGTATGCGTCGGCTGCGTCGAACAACTTCCCTTAGAGATCTCGTTAGTGAGCATCAGTTAAGCACCAACGATTTGATCTATCCTATGTTTGTATTGCCCGGCACAAACGCACGGGAGACGATTGATTCGATGCCCGGTATAGAGCGTCTGTCTGTAGACTTGTTATTGCGCGAGTGTGAACAGTTACTCTCTTTAGGAGTGAAAACAATTGCGCTATTTCCGGTTACGCCAGCAGAAGACAAATCGCTAATGGCGGAGCATGCCTATGCCGCAAATGGTCTTGCTCAGTCCGCCGTGCGAAATATTAAGCAACGTTTTCCTGAGATATCAGTGATCACTGATGTAGCTTTAGATCCTTTTACTATCCATGGGCAAGATGGACTATTGGATGATGACGGTTATGTGCTGAACGATGAAACCACAGCCGTTTTGATCAAACAAGCACTTAGCCATGCTGAGGCTGGTGCAGATATTGTTGCCCCGTCAGATATGATGGATGGGCGTATTGGTGCCATTCGCTCGGCGTTGGAGCAACAAGGGCATATCCACACCTGCATCATGGCGTATTCAGCCAAGTATGCTTCACACTATTATGGTCCGTTTCGTGATGCTGTCGGTTCAGCGGCAAATCTTAAAGGGGCAGACAAGAAGACGTACCAAATGGATCCTGCTAATACGGACGAGGCGATGCGCGAAATAGCCCTAGATATTGCTGAAGGGGCAGATATGGTCATGGTAAAGCCGGGCATGCCTTATTTAGACGTTGTGCGCCGTTGTAAAGATCAGTTCGCAGTGCCAACCTTTGCGTATCAAGTTAGCGGCGAGTACGCCATGCACAAAGCTGCATTCGCTAATGGTTGGTTAGCCGAAGAGCCTGTCGTTTTGGAATCCTTGTTGGCTTTTAAGCGCGCCGGTGCAGATGGGATATTGACCTATTTCGCTAAACAAGCTGCAACCTATCTGCAGGCTAAATAAAACTTAATTGCCATCCGGCTTTGTGGCTCAACCAAGCTTCATTATTGAGTTCGGCTTTGAGAAGCGGGTGTGCTTTGAGCCAGTCGGGTGGGAATTCCATGCGCCAATGGTCACCCTCTAAATCTAGTTTGATTGCTGGCATATCCAAGTTGGCCCGTCTGATAGAAAGCACCACTGCGATGCGCAATACACGCAATAAGTTTAGGACCATGGGCTTAACTTCTTCGTGATAGCCGTCAAAATCGTCGAGATTAACGGCTTGTCTGTGATTGCTGACCAAGTGTCGAATGGTGGTTTTTTGCAACAGCGTATAGCCAGGTAAATCGATATGCGACAACACGTAAGCGCCATGTTGATGATACAGTTTATAATCAATATGCAAGCCTAATTCGTGCAGCATACAGGCAGCCTTTAACACCGCATCAGTATCAAAATTACAGATACCCGTTTGTTCACAAACTTGGCTGGACAATCCCGCGGCCACCTTGTGCACGGTGCGTGCGTGCTCTACATCAATACGAAAACGCTGCATGGTTTGATTCAACGTTTGGGTACGCCGGTCGTTGTCTTGCATGGAATCTAACATGCCGTAAATCAAGCCTTCCCGCAAAGCTCCGCCGGAAATATTCATTTCCGCAATATTTAGCTGTTCAAACAAACTAATTAGTATGGCCAGTCCGCTGGGAAATATAGCTCGGCGAGCATCGCTTAAACCCTCAATATTCAAAGAGTCCATGCTGCCACAGTCGATGCATTGCTGGCGCAGTTGATAAAGGTAATCAAGGCGGATTGAATCACTGATACGTTGATTCACTAAAATTTCTACGATGGCCTGAGGAGTACCTGAGGCGCCGAGGCAATTGCGCCAGTCAAAACACAAATATTCTTCCTTTACGCTTGCGAGCAATTGCGTTGCTGCGGTTTGTGCCGCGTTAAAATTACTTTCCGCCAATTGACCATCGCCGAAATAGCGATCCATAAAGGTTACACATCCCATGTCCAGGCTATTTTCAACAATAGGCGTCATGTCATTACCAAAAATAATTTCGGTACTTGCGCCACCAATATCAATTACTAGACTGCTACCCTGATTGGCTGACGTGTAGGCAACTCCGAGGTATATCTGACGTGCTTCTTCCTCACCACTAATAACGCTAATCGGGTGATCTAAAATTTCTTCTGCTTGGTGCAAAAAAGCATGTGCATTTTGCGCCAGTCTCAAAGTCGCTGTCGCAACGATACGAATATTTGAGCGCGGGATATCTTGCAAACGCTCCGCAAAGGAACGTAAACAATTCCACCCACGATCCATGCTGGCATTGTCCAGATTCATATTTTCATCTAAACCTGCAGCCAAACGCACTTTTTGTTTAATTTTCCCAACGATTTGCACGTTGCCATTGATGACGTGCACGACGACCATGTGAAAGCTATTCGAACCCAAGTCCACGGCAGCATAATACTCACCGCGTAACGTCGGCAATCCAAACGTGTTATCCATTGCTAACGAGCTCCTCGGCTCCCGCTGTGGCGTTTATTCCGTCCGCCTTGTGGTGAGCGTCCCTTACCGCGGTCATTGGGGCGTCGTTTGTGCTGGAATTTAGGTTTTTCGATGTCATCCAAAAGTGCTGCTGCATCATAATCTGTCACGGGTATGGAATGTCTGATGTATTCTTCGATAGCTGGTAAGTTAAGCGCATACTTTTCGCAGGCAAAACTGATTGCGTGACCACTTTGACCTGCACGCCCCGTGCGCCCGATACGGTGCACATAGTCTTCTGCGTCGTCTGGCAAGTCGTAGTTGAATACGTGTGTTACTTTGTCGATATGTAATCCGCGAGCGGCGACGTCGGTCGCCACTAAAATATCGAGTTCTCCGCGGGTGAACTTATCCAATATACCAAGGCGCTTTTTCTGCGGAACATCGCCAGAAAGCATACCCACTCGATGGCCATCTGCTTTTAACCAAGCTTCAACTTGCTCACAGCTGTGTTTGGTATTGGCAAAGACAATGGCTTTGTCTGGCCATTCCTCTTCAAGCAAGGTGAGGAGCAGTTTGATTTTATCTTCATCCGAAGGGTAGAAGAGCTCCTCTTGCACCCGCGTCGCCGTCATTTGCTCAGGTTCAACTTGCACGTGAGTAGGGCTATTCATGTGTTCATAGGCTAATTCCTGCACTTTAAAACTCAGAGTAGCCGAAAACAACATACTCAAGCGTTCGCTGGGTTTGGGCATACGCCGGAATAAGTAGCGAATATCTTTGATAAAGCCAAGGTCAAACATGCGGTCAGCTTCATCCAATACCGCGACTTGGATGTTGGCCAAGGAAAATACCCCTTGTTTATAATAATCCAGAATCCGGCCCGTGGTACCAATGATGATATCGACACCCTTTTCTAGTTTTTCACGTTGACTTTGATATCCTTCGCCCCCATATATCAAACCAAGCGATAAGCCAGTGTGCTTGCTTAGTAGCTCCGCATCGTTATAAATCTGTACGGCTAGTTCGCGTGTTGGTGCCATAATAATGGCTCGAGGCGTAGAGGATTTATCCACTGGGTTTGATAATAGATGATGAAAAGTAGCGACTAAAAACGCGATGGTTTTACCTGTGCCGGTTTGTGCCTGGCCAGCCACATCTAGCCCTTCAAGACTAGGTGGCAGGCTCAGCGCCTGAATTGGGGTACAATGTTTGAAATTAGCGGCATCAAGTGCAGCGATCACGTCTTTATGGATCGGCAATTCAGAAAAATGTGTGGTCGTTAAATGAGTTGTTTGCATAGCTTATAGCTTATCAGTGCTTGCATTAAAAACAGATTCTATATAACACTTATGGGAGTGCTGAAAAAGTATCAGCAACAGACCATTAACGGAGAAAAGAATGAGCGACAAAATTATCCAGTTAACTGATGATAAGTTCGAAGCAGATGTTATCAATGCTGCGGGTCCTGTGCTGGTTGACTTCTGGGCTGAGTGGTGTGGCCCCTGTAAAATGATTGCACCAATCTTGGAAGACATTGCTGGTGAATACGAAGGCAAGTTAACAGTTGGTAAACTGAATGTCGATGAAAATAACGAAACTCCGCCAAAATATGGCATTCGTGGCATTCCTACTCTACTCTTATTTAAGGATGGCAATGTTGCAGCTACTAAAGTTGGTGCTTTGTCTAAGACCCAATTAGAGGAGTTTTTGAACGAACATATCTAATCATATGTAAGAGTTCCAAAAAAAGCCCTCGCAATTGAGGGCTTTTTTGATTGCGTTATCACGAGGTAATATGCTTACTCATCAAGGATGGTTAAAGGGCCTGAGTCGGAGACACTTGATCCAAGGAAGTAGTCTTCTTTTATTGTTTTTAGTAACGGTTGTTTTGGAATGGCAAACCTACACAACACAAAAAACGCTTGATAATCATCTCAGTAAACTTACTTATATAAATTCGCCCAACGGCATTGATAAAGGCGAAGAGTTAGCATCCCTCGCAAGGGATATTCACAGTCAGTCTTCATTGATGCAGCAAACGCAATTGGCGGAAACAGCAAAAAACATACTGCGCACTGAAAAAGCCAATAGTGCCTTGGAAAGTGCTCAACTATCTAGCATAGAAATGTTAACTCATGCTCTTCAACAGACTAAGATCGACCTTTACAAATGGCATGCTGAGCGACGTATGGTATTAATGCTACTCCTAATCGTCGGAATATGTGTATTTGCCACATCTTTGTTTAGAACCTTTAAACGCTTGGGCAATGAACACCATAGCATGTTTCAGCGTTTAACCAATCGTGTCCGAACCAGCCGCCGCGACTTTCGTAATGCTATTCAATACAAGAAAAAGTTGCTTTCATCTATGCAGCATGAGTTAAGAACTCCCATTTCAACCATAGTGGGTTGTTTGGAGGTATTATCTAACAGACCAAGTAAAACTATGCAGACTGCCTTTATTACAAAAGGTAGAGCGGCCAGTTTTCAGCTTTTACGAGAAATTGAAACGATAACAGAAGTTGCTGACATTGGCAGTCCTAACATTCGGGTGAATAATCAACAAATAAATTTAATGTATTTAGTAGATCATATAGCTGCCGAATTTTTGATGTCTCACCAAGGGCAGAATTGTCAGTTACGCACGAAATGCTTACCTCAAAGCAACATAAGCGTATCTACAGACTCGAGTAAAGTCTCCTCAATTTGTCTCGGCTTACTTAACTCTATCTTTGAGGCATTTTACGACCATGCCATTCAATGGACAGTTGATTTACAACAAACGCGGTTGGAATTAACCTTTCAGTGCACAAGCAGTAAGGAAGAAACCGTTGAATTCAAGAGGTTTTGGCTGAACGATGCAATGTTGAACGACAGCCAAAGAGGCTGGGATTATGACAAAGCCGCGATTGTAAAGTATTACATGCAGCTTATGCCGGCAACTTTGCTAGTTGAACGAAATGCTGGCAAGTGTGTAGTCTCCCTGACTATACCCGTTGGTTACACTATTGAGGAAGACCTCTTCCAAGAATGCTCCGTTAAAATCAACGGTGAATTCGCTGTCGTGGATGATTTAGAGACGAGCCGAGACTACTTAAAATATCTAATCGAAAGTGCCGGTGGCAAGGTTCGATTGTTTGAATCAAGCACAGGACTTTTACAAAGCTTAAACCAAGGCGATAATTTTGATGCGATTGTGCTTGATGTCCACATGCCCCAGGTTTCGGGCCTGGAGACGCTCGATATGTTAACCGCGATGAAGAATCGTTTTTCCGTAATTATGATTTCTGCAGACCCTGCGGCTTTGGGAAACATCACTGCAGATTACGATATCGTTCAACAGGTGTTTTCCAAACCCATTGATAGTCGCCGCTTCTTGGATACCCTGGCCTCAGCGAAGTATCGCAATCACCTTCCAGAGCCCCAGAAAATCAATATATTGATTGTTGAAGACGACCCTATTAGTTCGGAATTTGTGGTGCAAATTTTAACTGGTTTTGGGTTTCGTTCTATTGCTGCGCAAAGTGGCAGCGAAGCCAGAAAAATTTTACAAACTCACCGGTTTGATGTTGCGCTAATAGACTTGAATTTGCCCGATGAAACTGGCTACTCTTTAGCATCATTTATCAAACAGCATCTTCCATATGATAAACAGCCTCGAATGCTCGCACTAACTGCCAACACGTTAGAAAAAGACCGGCAACAGAGCCTGAAAGCAGGAATGCAGTACCACATTTGTAAGCCGGTTTACGCGACAGAGTTGAAACGCGCGATAGAATTAGTATTGATACAAGGCAATTCGTCAGAACGAAGAAATGACTAAATAATACATATAACCGATGTACACTGCAGTAAAAATACCGCCTTCGATGCGATTAACTTTGCCTGGACCTTTGATGCCAACACAAGAAATGAACAAAGCAACCGTTAAGCCAATCATCAACAAGGCGTCGCGGTAAAGGAATGAAGCATCGACTTGCATGGGGGCGATGACCCCAGCGAGGCCAACCACGCCAAGCGTGTTAAATAAGTTAGAACCGATCACGTTACCCAATGCGAGTTCATGTTCACCTTTTTTGACGGCCACTAAAGCGGCAGCCAGTTCGGGCAACGACGTACCGATAGCGATAATGGTCAAGCCTATTATCACGTCACTAACACCGAAGGCAGTGGCAATATCAACGGCACCCCAGACCAGTAAACGAGAACTTGCGACCAGAAGTACCAAGCCGATACCCAGCGAAATTAGGCTTTTCTTTAGTGGTTGATGTTCTGGGATTTCCGCCGCTACATCATCGGCTAACGCATCCTCACCGCCTTTCATCCCAGAATAGATACTCCACGCCATTAATCCCGCGAAAATACCTAGCAACGCGAAAGCGTCATCATGAGAAACTTCACGGTCTAGCAACTGATAGACTGAAAACAGGGTAACCCCAAGAAGCAAAGGAAGCTCTTTGCGCAACACCTGTGATTTGACCGCTATAGGACTGATTAACGCGGTTAACCCCAGAATTAAAGCGATGTTCGCGATATTTGAGCCATACGCATTACCCAGCGCTAATCCTGGGTTCCCTTGGCTTGCGGCAAATGCAGACACAATCATTTCCGGCGCTGACGTGCCAAAGCCAATGATCAACATGCCTATTAATAATGGTGACATTCCCAGATAACGGGCAGTGGCTGCCGCGCCATCAACAAATTTACCCGCGCTCCATAACAACACAAGAAGTCCGCAGATGATGGCTAGAATTGGAAGTGTCATAAGTACCTTTTAAAAAACCTTTTTAGTTTATTGTGAGTCAAAACCAGTTTTGGATCATATCACTGAAGATTGGGAGTGGTTGCTACCCTTAAGATTTATGCTCACTATCTCTACTGCTTAATAGTCATGCTCTCATCAGAAAACAAGGTTGTGCTGTAATAAATACAATAATTTTCATCATATTCAGTCATCAGACTAGACGAACTGGGAATATGGTGCTAAGTTTCTTACAGCTCAAACCGGAGCTTTCCAATTTTCTTTCAAATCTGAGCTTTATAAAACTCTTTTCGAAAAAAAGATTACGCACAATAGCGTTTACGTACAAAGACCCACCAATATGAATTTAACAGAACTTAAGAACAAACCTATCAGCGAGTTAGTTGCGTTGGCCGAAGAAATGGGCCTCGAGAATATGGCTCGTGCACGCAAGCAAGACATTATTTTCTCAATCTTAAAAACCCATGCTAAAAGTGGTGAAGACATTTTTGGCGATGGTGTGTTAGAAATTTTGCAAGACGGGTTTGGCTTCTTGCGTTCTGCAGACTCTTCATACTTGGCGGGGCCTGATGATATATATGTATCGCCTAGCCAAATTAGACGATTCAATTTACGTACGGGCGATACTATTGCTGGGAAAATCCGCCCACCCAAAGACAGTGAGCGTTACTTTGCCCTATTAAAAATCCGCGAAGTTAATTTCGACAAGCCGGAAAATTCACGTAATAAAATTTTATTCGAAAACTTAACACCGTTACATGCCAATGAGCGTTTGCGCATGGAGCGAGGTAACGGAAGTACTGAAGACATTACCGCTCGGGTTTTGGATTTGGCATCACCGATTGGCCGTGGCCAACGGGGCTTGATTGTTGCACCACCCAAGGCTGGTAAGACTCTACTTTTGCAGAATATTGCTCAATCGATTGCCGCCAATCATCCTGAATGCCAATTAATGGTGTTGTTGATCGACGAACGGCCTGAAGAGGTTACAGAAATGCAGCGCTTGGTTCAGGGTGAAGTCGTAGCTTCGACCTTTGATGAACCAGCCAGTCGCCACGTACAAGTGGCAGAAATGGTGATCGAGAAAGCCAAACGTTTGGTCGAGCATAAAAAGGACGTGGTTATCTTATTGGATTCGATTACTCGTCTAGCGCGGGCTTACAACACGGTAATACCTTCTTCGGGTAAAGTATTAACTGGTGGTGTTGACGCCAACGCATTACACAAGCCGAAGCGTTTCTTTGGTGCTGCACGGAATGTTGAAGAGGGCGGTAGTTTAACCATCATTGCTACTGCACTTATTGATACCGGCTCGAAAATGGACGAAGTTATTTATGAAGAGTTCAAAGGCACCGGTAACATGGAACTGCACTTAAATCGTAAGATCGCAGAAAAACGGGTATTCCCAGCAATTGATTTTAATCGTTCTGGTACGCGTCGCGAGGAATTACTGACCACTCAGGACGAGCTCCAGAAGATGTGGATATTGCGTAAAATTGTCCATGAAATGTCGGAAATTGATGCAATGGAGTTTCTCATTAACCGCTTAGCGATGAGTAAAACTAATAATGAATTTTTTGACGCGATGAAGCGGCAAAAAAGCTAACGTTACACACGCCAATAGAAGATGAAGCCATGTTAAATACATGGCTTTTTTATTTGGGGTTGGTCAAATGATAGGGTAATCTCTATTTAATCACTTCAGGCAGAGCCGTCTTATGAAAAAAATGGTGTTATCTCTTTTTGTTGGTCTGACCACATTCAGTGTGGTAGCTAAACCTAGCCCCACCCAACTCAGTGAAATGAGCGGAGAAATTGAAGCGCAAGTTATCAATTGGCGGCATCATTTTCATGAGTTCCCCGAGTTGTCCAATCGTGAATTCAAAACTGCAGCATACATTGAAAAGTACCTACGTGATTTAGGGCTTGAAGTGCAAACCGGTGTAGCTAAAACCGGTGTGGTCGCGGTTTTAGATAGCGGAAAGCCTGGTCCTGTGGTGGCGCTGCGCGCCGATATGGATGGACTGCCAGTTTTGGAGCAGAATGATTTACCTTATCGTTCAGTACAACGTGGCGAATTCAATGGCAATGATGTGCCGGTCATGCATGCCTGTGGTCATGATACTCACATGGCTATGCTGATGGGGGCCGCGAAGATCTTAGTTGATGTAAAGGATGAACTGCGCGGACAGGTTAAATTTATCTTCCAACCAGCGGAGGAAGGTTCGCCAGCAGGAGAAACCGGCGGGGCCGAAGTCATGGTGCAGGAAGGTGTACTCAAGAACCCAGATGTAGATGCGATATTTGGGCTACATATAAGTGCAGATACCGATGTGGGAAAGGTACGCTATCGCGCGGGTGGCGTTATGGCAGCAGTTGACCCGTTTAAAGTAGTCATTAACGGCAAACAGGCACATGGCGCGTACCCTTGGCTGAGTGTTGATCCGGTAACTACGGCTGCACAAGTTATTATGGGTTTACAAACCATTGTTAGTCGCGAGTTGAAGTTAATTGACGATGCCGCCGTGATCACGATTGGTTCTATTCATGGTGGTAATCGCTCGAATATTATTCCGAGTCAAGTTGAGATGGTGGGAACGATTCGTACACTCAATCAACAAGCACGTGATCACATCTATGAAGCATTGCCGCGCAAAGTGCATGCAATAGCGGAAAGTATGCGTGCTACGGCGGAGGTAACTCTGCCGCTTGACTATAACTATCCAATTACCTTCAATGACCCCGAGTTAATGGCTGCGATGTTGCCCACTATTCAGCGTACCGCTGGAGAGGCTAATGCATTGCATTCTAAGCCTGTGACCGGTGCTGAGGATTTTTCATTCTTCCAGGAGCAAGTTCCGGGTGTATATTTATGGGTGGGCGGTAAGCCGTTGGATGTTAAGGCTGAGGATGCGCCTGCACACCATACGCCAGAGTTTTACGTAGATGACAGTGGTATGCGCCTCGGCGTGGATTTGCTGACCAATATGACAGTTGATTATTTGTTTAATAATTAATCTCGAGCTAATGGCCCAATGGTGATCGAGTTTTTGCTCAAAAATAAACGAATAACGGCAACGCTGTTGTCGTTATTCGGAATGCTATTACATTGGATCCCCCCGCCATTTGAAACGCAAGGCTTGTTCTCTTTCGGCTTTGCATTTGCCATATTTATAGGCCTACTGTTTGGCTTTAAAACCGCTTGTCTAAGTAGTATTTTTATTAGTTTGCCGTACTGGTCACCGGTTATTTATGGTTCTCCAGTATTGGGTGTGCAGTTATATCATCCGCTAGTTATTGCGGTTATGCTGAGTCAACCCATCGTGGTGGCATATTATTGCTATAAGAGGCCAATCAAGCGAACCTTAGTGATCGGGCTTGGTTATTGGTTAGCGTTTATTATTCCGCTGCTAATAATGCTGTTTTATAGTGCCAATCCGTACAGTATTGTACTTGCTTTTACTGCTATGGCAGTGACCTGTTTTTCAGCCATTATTAGTCTAGTGATTGGGCACTTTTTATTCATTGGGCGATTTATGATCTGGCCTTCCAGTCAAACGCCAATGATTGAAGTGAGAGTGTTGTTTCAATACTTTTTTGCCGGTGTGTTTTTTATTGCTTTGGTGACGGTGATTTATTTTTACATCGCCAATTTTCAAGCGCAGCAAAAACAACAACTGCTATCCTACATGCAACAACGTTCGCAGGTGCTAAGTGATCAACTCGCTAGCTTTTTCACTCGCCATCAATCGGCGATTACCCTAGCCTCGCGTATCTTGGAACGTTCCCCCGAGCTAAGTGATCGTGTATTAACCGAACTGGCGCCGCAAAACCCAGAATTTCTTACCTTCTTAGTCACTGATAAGGATGGTAATATCACTCACGCTTACCCACAATCCGTGTTGACGCTAGCGAAGCGTACCGGATTTCTCTCAGTCGCTAGTCGCGATTATTTTTATCGAGCCAAAGAGACTGCACGCCCCTATATCTCTGCAGCGTTTCAGGGGCGCGGTTTTGGTAATGACAACATTGTTGCTGTATCGGCACCAATGTACAACGAGGACGGTGAGTTTATCGGAATTGTTGAAGGCTCGCTTGGGCTCAATGAGTTCAATTTGTACGATGACCGCAATCTCACTGGATTTGTTACCATGGTCAGCGATCCACTTAATCAGGTGGTATACGCCAACAGTAGCCTTGAATTTGAACGCTTGTTTGATATCGGTTCTTTTCCCTGCCTAGTCAGCAAGTGTAATCAGGCAACCGTATCTCTGGCTGGAAAAAATTGGTTCGTACAATCAAAACACGATGGACCGAAACAATGGTCCACTCACGTATTTTATCCTCAAGACGAGTATATCGAAGCGACTTCTAAATATTTGTTGTTGGCATTAGTGGTGCTCCTGCTGCTTGGTGCTGTGGGCATTATTATGGGGTATTTCGTTGCCAGTTTAGTGTCTCGACCGATGCGTACGCTAATGCATCAATTTGCTGTTTTTGATCCCGCAAACAAATCCGAATTTAAGCATGATGAACGCAACCGTTTGTATCTGCGCGAAGTGGATGCGTTAAATAGCGAATTTGTGAGTTTGCGTAAACGTTTAGTGGACACGTTCAATGAGTTGCAGCGCGCGCGCAGCAAGCAGGAGTTGCTAAACAAAGAGCTGAATCATTTGAATACGACATTGCAGAAACGCGTAGAAGAGAAAACTCACTCACTGACTACGGCCCTGAAAATGGCGGAAGTCGCTAGTGAGGCAAAATCTAAATTTCTGGCCAATATGTCACATGAGATCCGTACGCCCATGAACGGTATTATTGGCAGCTGCGAAAATTTATTAACGGAAGATTTAAGTAAACCTCTAGAGCGCAAAATAAAGGTTATTGCAGAGTCTGCGCAAAACCTGCTCTTAATTTTAGACAGTGTGTTGGATTGGTCAAAAATTGAATCGGGCGAAATGCAAATACGGGTTTACCCGTTTGATGTCGTAGCTACAACTCGCAACGCTTGTGAATTGCACTCTGAAGCTGCATTAAAAAAAGGTATTCGACTCAGCTGCGAGATATCAGAAGAGGTGCCGCCGCTGGTGCAAGGTGACTCTGGCAAATACGCCCAGATATTAAATAACTTGTTGAATAACGCTATAAAGTTCACGCATATTGGCAAAGTATCGTTAACCCTTAAATATAATCGTGGCGTTCTGCGCTTACTGGTTCGCGACACTGGTGTTGGGATAGCTAATGAAGATCTTCAGTCTATTTTCGATGAGTTTGTGCAAACAGATTTTACTGCTGCTCGGCAGTACGGTGGCACGGGACTAGGCTTGGCTATTACCAAGCAAATGATTGAACTGATGTCAGGCAATATTGCGGTTAATAGTACACCAGGTGAAGGCACCGTTTTTTCGATAAGCATACCAATGGCAGAGGCCAACTCGGATAATAAGCCTGCGGCAGTGGGTTTGCCCAAGTTACCCGCGGGTTTGCGTATATTAATTGCAGAAGACAATGCGGTGAATGCAGAGATACTGACCGATATGCTCAGTAAAGAAGGAGTAAAAGTTGTTAGTGCTCGCAATGGCAAAGAGGCACTAGCTGCTGTAGAGGCATATCGTTTCGACGCCATATTGATGGATTGTCAAATGCCAGAAATGAATGGCTATGAAGCAACTGAAGCGATTAGGCGTTTGGACAACGACAAAGCTAATACATTGGTTATTGCCATTACGGCTAATGCTTTTGAAGAAGACAGGCAGCGCTGTCTACTAGCAGGCATGAATGATTACATGAGTAAACCCATCACACGTGCAGAAGTTATTAGAACATTGACGCGCAACCTGCTGTGAAAGCTTTTAGTTATTCTTCTGGGTATCAATATCACCGTGTTCGCGCAGAAACTGTTTAAAGCCAGAAGCCGCTAGACTTTCCGGTCGGCTATTTAAAGTAACCGCTTGCCAGTAGTTCTGTAGCGGGAAATCATTAACCTGTAAAAATGTCAGGTCATCTGACGGCGAATGCGCCAAGGTTTGCTCAGAGACTATCGCAATTCCTAAGCCTGTCGATACGGATAGTCGAATGGCTTCATTGCTCTCGATGACCATGACGTTATTGAGTTCAATTTTTTGCGCTTGGCAATAATCATCCACTAGTTTCCGAGTGCCTGAGCCAGGCTCCCGCAATAGAAAGCGTTGATTGGTTAGTTCGCTTAGATGGCAGTGATTTGGACCTGTGTAGTCTTTAGGCGCGATTACACTCAATCGATTGAGCAAAAACGGCTCAACATGGATCGCCATATCACGGGGAGGCTGACTAAAAATATAAATATCGTCCTGATTGTTCTGTAAACGCTCGATTATTTGCGCTCGATTGCCAACTTTTAGAGTGATATCAATGCCCGGATGAAGTTGACAAAATTCGGCCAATAAAGGCGGCACTACATACTTCGCCGTGGTAACCACCGCGATTTTCAAGGAGCCTACTTCCATCCCTTGTAAGGCCTGCATATAGCTATCTAGTCTGGCTTGCGAACTTAACACCTCTTGAGCACATTGGTAGACCGCTTTGCCCGCATCAGTCATCTTTAATCTGCCTTGGTGCTGCTCTAGCAGTGCCATATTAAACAACGACGCGAGTTTCTTAAGCTGCAAAGAAACAGTAGGTTGAGATAGCCCCAGCGCTGTCGATGCAGCCGTGATAGAGCCACTATCAACAACTTGTTGGTAGACTTGTAACAGCCGAAACGTTAACGAATTCATATCGCACCCTATAGGTAAACGTAAAACAAAATACAAAAACCATAATAAAATGTAAATGCTGTGTCGTTGCAGTTTGGCGTCAACGCTCTGCAGCATAGAGCCCAACACTGGCAGAAACCAATGGTTTTAGACATCTTATTTACCATCAACACTGCTTTAGTACGGTCATTCGAAGCAATGGGAACAATTCTATTTTTAGGGTATACTCTGCGCCTTTTTAATCCTTGCGTACAGGCGCCTGCTCAAAGGCTGTGACTAAAGTTGGAGTTGAAATGAATAAAGTAGCGATAGTAATGGGTTCAACATCAGACTGGCCAACCATGCAAAATGCGGCGAAGATGTTGCAGGCTTTTGGCGTGGAATTCGAAGCGAAGGTTGTTTCTGCTCATCGCACACCTGATCGTTTGACTGAGTTTGCTGTAAACGCAGAAGATAACGGTTTTGACGTAATCATTGCTGGTGCTGGTGGCGCTGCACATTTGCCTGGCATGATAGCCGCGCATACACATCTGCCAGTGCTAGGCTGCCCGGTTCGCTCAAGTCAGCTAAGTGGTATGGATTCATTGTTATCGATTGTGCAAATGCCTAAAGGAGTTGCCGTGGGTACCTTGGCCATCGGCGAAGCCGGTGCCGCTAACGCCGGCTTACTCGCAGCTCAAATCATTGCTTTACATAATCCTGCCGTGCGGCAAGCAATCTTGGATTTTAGGCAGGAACAAACCGAGAAGGTTTTAGCCGCCGCTGATTTGGAACTAGATGCATGAAGGTAGTTGTATTTGGCGATGGTCAATTGGCGCAAATGCTTAGCCTTGCCGGCGCACCATTGGGTATAGAGGTCGCTGCGGTTAATGTAAAAAATCAGCAGCTGGTAAATCCGGTTGACAAAGCACCGTTGAATGATTCACTCAAAGATGCTGTGGATGCCGCACAGGCATTGACGGTTGAGTTTGAGCATGTGCCCGTTGATTTACTTACGATGGCTCAGGCATCCCAAAAATTATATCCGCATTTTGATGCCATTCGACTTGGTGCTGATCGCGTGCTAGAAAAGCAGTTTTTAGACCGTCTAGCGATCCCAAATTGCCGCCACAAGATAATTACCCACATTGACCAGCTGCCAGATGTTGTTGCCGAGTTGGGTAGCAAAATTATCTTCAAAGCGAGCTTGGATGGCTATGATGGCTACGGTCAGTGGCGTTTGACGGAAGCGAGTTCGCTATCTGATCTAACGGCAGAGTTGGCAAAGCTTGATTTGGCAGCAGTACCAATTGTTGCCGAAGAAATGGTATCTTTTGAGCGCGAGCTCTCGATCATTGGTGCGCGCAATGCGCAGGGGCAGATAAGCGTTTACCCATTGGCGGAAAATCGCCACTATCAAGGGCAATTGCACGTGTCAGTAGCGCCTGCGCCTGCGTTAACTCCCGCGTTACAAGAGCAAGCGTTAGCGCTTTTCCATAAAATTGTGAATGATCTCAACTACGTCGGTGTGCTTGCGGTTGAAATGTTCCAAGTGGGTGATCAATTATTGGTTAATGAGCTAGCACCGCGGGTGCATAATTCAGGGCATTGGACGCTACATGGAGCACAGACTTCGCAGTTCGAAAATCAGTTACGTGCAGTGTTGAACTTGCCACTTGGCGATATGTCCGTCACTGGAGTCAGTGCAATGGTTAATATCATTGGGTGCGGTAGCATTGCGAAAGACGTTTTAGGACTACCGGGTTGTCACTTACATTGGTACGGTAAAACGGTGCGCGCGAAGCGCAAGATGGGGCACATTAATGTGGTCGCGGCTGACTATGCAGAGTTAGCGGATCGACTTGCCGCTCTAGCGCAATTATTACCGGCTGAAAATTTCCCTGTTTTAGCAGACGAGGTAACAAAATTAAAAGGTTTAAACGGCGCATAAAAGCGCTTGACAAAATGTTAGGCGTACCTAAAATACGCGCCTCTACAGTGTGCCGACTTAGCTCAGTTGGTAGAGCAACTGACTTGTAATCAGTAGGTCGCCAGTTCGATTCCGGCAGTCGGCACCATTTCTAACGTTTCCCATATTAGCTAATGCTGATACCACAGTGACGGTTCAACGTCATAGCACGTCTTTCATATTGCTACATAGCGCAACTTCAGTGATTGGATGATAATCGCAGGGTTTATTTTATTGACATGAAGTAGTCAAACAGCTATTCCTTTAGTGTTGTTTATTAATAGTTCATTGCTGCAGGTTCTGTGCAGCCAAACGTGGTGTTATTAGGCCTATGCAAGCCAGTGAAATTCTAAAAGCCATACAGACTGCTCAAACCCAATATATTACAGGCACTAGCGCGGGAGTTTTGTTCAACGACATGTTGACAGCCTTGTTAGAGCTAACAGATAGCGAGTATGGTTTTATTGGAGAGATAAAAACCAGCGCAGAAGGCCAGCTATTTTTAAAAACGCACGCGTTAACGAATATTGCTTGGAATGAAGAAACCCGAATGTTTTATGAGCAGAATGCGCCGTTTGGTCTAGAGTTTCACAATTTAGATACATTATTCGGGCAGGTAATCAAAACAGGTCAGGTGGTTATTGCGAATGACCCATCGCACGACCCCCGAGCGGGGGGGATTCCTAGCGGTCATCCTGACCTCAATCACTTTTTGGGTCTTCCATTCCATTTGGGCGATCGTTTTATTGGTATGGCAGGGCTTGCCAATCGTCCCAACGGCTTTGATGAATCAATTGTGGAGTTCTTGCAGCCTTTGATGATGACATGTGCGCAACTGACAGAGGCATATCGATTAGATCGAGAAAACAAAGAAATGTTGAGTTCAGTAATGGCTTTGAAAGAACAAGCTGAAAGTGCCAATATTGCGAAGAGTGATTTTATTGCCAACATGAATCATGAAATGCGCACGCCGTTGCATGGCATATTGGGTACCACAGAGTTAATCCAAGAATATTTCGAGTTTAAGTATCCGAATGATCCCAAGCTAGCTGAGTATTTGGATAATATTATCTCTTCGGCCAAGCATCTAAGTGGTATTGTTTCAGATACCTTAGACTTGGCTAAAATTGAGGCGGGTGCAATTGATGTTAATCGTGAAGCATTTGTAATAGATGAGATGATTAATGAGGTGTTTGAGTTGTCAGTACGATTAGCCGAGAAGCAAGGCAACCAATTACTATTTAAGCCAGTTAAACTGGGAGTAGTCATTGAGAGTGATAAACAAAAACTCAAACAAGTCTTACTCAATTTACTTTCAAACGCGAATAAGTTTACTGAAAACGGGCAAATAACGATTGAGTTATTGCAAGAAAACCGCGCTAATGGCCCGTTTGTGATCATCAAGGTCATCGACACTGGGATCGGCATTGAGGAAAGTCGTCATAAACAAGTGTTTGAGCCCTTTTCGCAAGTTGATTCTAGTGCCACTAAAAAGTTTAAAGGGACAGGCCTTGGATTAAGTATTTCGAAGCAATTTATTGAGTTACTGGGTGGAGAAATGGTTCTCGAGAGTCAGCTAGGTCAGGGCAGCACATTTACCTTAAGCCTACCAATTAAGGGGTAAATGATATTGAAAATACTATCGGTAGAAGACAGCGAAATAAATCAAACTCTCATTACAGAGCGTTTAAAACTGCGTGATTACGAAGTATTGCAAGCGTTTGATGGCCAGCAAGCCCTGCAATTAGCTCGTGCCGAACCCTTAATCGACCTCATTTTGTTGGATATCGGTTTGCCTGATGTCAGTGGCATAGAGGTTGCTCAGCAGTTAAGGCAGAGCGCAACACATCGAGATACGCCAATAATTTTCTTAACAGGGCATACTACTCCAGAGTACCAAGATCAAGCTAATGCGCTGGCAAATACAGAGTTTTACTCCAAACCAGTAGACTTTAAAGCGCTATTTACACGAATTTCGCAGCTCACCAGTGCGCAATGAAAATGCCAGTATCTTTTGCAGTTTGCCATTAGCTTTAGTGACATCTAAAGTCACTTGCATACCGATTAAAAGCATGTACTAATGAACGCCCGTTGAAGTCCTAAATGTCTGCTTGGTGAACATCAGCGTTGCATCTAAAACAGCATATTATTTACCTTTTTTAAACCGAGCAGGTTCATTGTCACCTAGGGGAAGAAGTATGCCTTTTCATATTCGAATGAGTCGTTTTACTTTACTGTTATTAGGTCTGCTGAGCTTGCCATCCGCAGTTGCGAGTTCGCCAATCAGTGTTAATCAAGCCTGGGCGCGAGCTACGTTTCCGTTAGCGCCAACCGGGGCTGTTTATTTGCAAGTAGAAAATCACAGTAAGCGCACTGTTGTGTTAGAGCGCGCGTCGGTGCCTGAGACTATTGCTAGCGAAGCGCAAATACACAATGTGATTAAAGATGGCGATATGATGAAAATGCGTGAGCAAAAAGACGGGGTTTTCGTTCCCGCCGGAGAAACCTTACTGTTTGCGCCAGGCGGATATCACGTCATGTTATTAGGCCTTAAGTCGGGCTTGGAAGCTGGGCAACAGTTTATGCTTACCTTACATCTGGATTCCGGAGAAGCGTTTGAGACTCAGGTGACCGTTCAGTCAGTCGATGACGCAGGGCATGCACACGAGCATCATCACTAACTAAATCGCAATTTAGGCTAATCTAAAATCGACTATTCTGCGTTAACAGTGATAATCCATTAAACGACAATGGTTAGACGTTTAACGCTTTCCTCTGGCTTCAGCAGATCTAGTCGGTATGCTGGAAGATAAGAAAACAGGAGTGAACATGCACAAAATTGATATCGGAATTAATGAATCAAATCGTATTGCAATAGCTGATGGACTTAAGCGCCTATTAGCAGATTCATACACGCTGTACTTACAAACGCATAATTTTCATTGGAATGTCACCGGCCCGCAATTTCGCGAGTTGCATTTGATGTTTGAAGAGCACTACACCGAGCTTGCCATCGCAGTCGATGATATCGCTGAACGGATCCGCACGCTGGATGTACCTGCGCCTGGCACCTACAAAGCGTTTGCAGAATTAAGCTCAATCAAAGAAGTTGAAGGCGTACCTGCCGCAGATGAAATGGTTGCTTTGTTAACCAAAGGTCATGAACAAGTGGTGAAAACGTGCCGTGCTGTACTTTCTACTGCGCAAGAGGCCGATGATGAATCCACAGCTGCACTTGTCTCTGACCGCATGCGCGTCCATGAAAAAACTGCTTGGATGTTGCGCGCGACTCAATCTAACGCCTGAGGAATAAATAATGCAAAAACAAATTCTATTGTGTGGACTACTAGCTACTGGATTAGCGTTGAATGTTAATGCACACAATCATGCTGGGTCTGAAGTGAACGTGACAGAGTTAACCGATGGCCTTAAACATCCTTGGGGTATGGTGCAATTACCCAACGGTGATTTTATTATCAATGAACGCCCAGGAACGATGCGTCGCTTTAGCCAAGGAGTCTTGAGTGAGCCTATCGTTGGGGTGCCTGAGGTTGTAGCGAAAAATCAAGGTGGCTTGTTAGGAATTACTGCTGACCCTGATTTTGCCAATAACAATACCTTGTATTTCTGTTACAGCAGCCCTGGTGAAGGCGGGGCAACAAGTACCGTCGCGAGCGCAACCCTTAATGGGCAAGCGTTGACAGATGTTCGTGTTTTATTTACCGCCGATCCACGCATTGATACAGGTTTTCATTTTGGCTGTCGTGTAGTGATTGACGGGCAGGGCGATTTGTACATCAGTATGGGTGACCGCGGTTCTCAGCGTCACGAGGCTCAAAATACTGACAATCACTTTGGCACAGTTGCACGGATCAAGCGCGATGGCTCGGTACCTGAAGACAATCCTTTTGTGTCTGGCCAAGCGCCAGAAGTGTTTTCCTATGGCCACCGGAATGTGCAAGGAATGACCGTGCATCCGGAAACGGGAGCCGTTTGGACAAACGAGCATGGTCCTAAAGGTGGTGACGAAGTCAACATCTTAGGCAAAGGTAATAACTACGGTTGGCCAGTGATCACTTACGGTGTGAACTATGATGGCTCAACGGTATCCGAGCTCACCGCGAAAGAAGGCATGGAGCAACCGTTTATGTATTGGGATCCATCAATCGCGCCGAGCGGAATGGATTTCTATCAGGGCGATGCATTTAGTGACTGGCAAGGCGACCTCTTAGTAGGCTCACTTAAGTTTGACCATCTTCGTCGTATCGAACTGGATGACAGTGGCGCTGTGGTGGCTCAACATGAGCTGTTGCGTGACAGAGGGGAACGTATTCGTGATGTGGTGGTTGGCAACGATGGATTGATTTATCTGCTCACTGATGAGCCTAACGGCAAGTTGTTGCAGGTATCACCGAAGTAACCGCGCGATCAGTCCTTCAGCAGAACAGTGTTAAGCTGTTCTGCTGTTCGATATCACTAATCTAATTGATTACTTGCCAACCCTAATTCTGCAGCTTTAATCAGATCCACAGAATCGAACTGAATTTTACACTCAGCCTCAATCATTTTGCGCCACACACTGCGCAGCGCTTCTGCGCGCTCGCCAAGCCAAAACTGTTCAGTTTTAGCAATGTAATCCATTACAGGTTGAATATGGCCATCATGATACATGTGCCTAACCAGCTCAAAGTCAGGACCATAGGCACCTAGAAGGATAGAGCGATTGCTGTCGATAGCATTTAGCATTTCTTCACTTGCGAGCGAATGGGCACCTTGCCGATAGGCTAACCATGCTCTAGCGATACCTACAGCGTGGTTCTCATTGCTGAATCCGTCAATAACTTCACCCGCTATCACCTGTTCACGACTGAGTTGTTCTGCGTGTTCAAATAAACGTTCTATTTTGCGCTCAACCAATACAATCGGTTCAAATTGTGCGCTGTACGTTAAATGCCTGCCGAGGAGAGTCATTAGCTGATACTGACTGCTATCAGCCTGGAGACTGAGAGTATAGGTTTGCTCTGTTAATTCGAGTTGACGTTTCGCGCGAGCCTCAAGCGCAGCCAAACGACTTTCAATATATTGATGATATGCCGGATCGGCGCACCCTCTTTGATAGCCAGCCTGAGCGGGAAGAGTAATAAGGCACAGAATGAGGGCATAAATCGCTTTAAACATGATCCAATAAGTTATCTGAGTTTGCTCTACTTATACTGCTTGCCGCCGCGAATTGATTAAACTTCGGATCTATCATGTTGGTTTAGCGTAGCGCAGAATTTGGACGCAAAGCAGCCTCTAAATGGGAAAGCAATGTGTTTTCTGAATACTTATTTATGCTCACTCTGCGCAATGGAAATTCGGCCAATCAAAATATCTTTAAACATTACCCAATCGCCTAACAGACTGTAAAACGGATAAGTGAAAGTGGCTGGTTTGTTGTGTTCAAAAAAGAAGTGACCAACCCAAGCGAAGCCGTAACCGATGACCGGCATTAGCCACAATAAGACCCATTGCTGAGTGTAAATGGCGGTGCCTATTACAGCTAATACCAACCATGAGCCAATGAAATGTAAAAGGCGGCAACGTGGATCTTGATGTTCACTTAAGTAATACGGATAAAACTCGACAAATGAAGAATACATTTTTTGTTGCGTTTGCATAACCAATTCCTTATTCGACCTCTACGACGCTGCGCCTTCGCGCACCTTTGTTGTGATTGGGTTGATATTCAACTTTAACACCACATATTATAGCCATCTTGGCAAAAGCACGGCGTGAATTCAATGCAAAACCTTGCGACAAATATCGTAGAACTTAACCTCGAAAACTTCCAACAGGTGATTATTCAGCAATCCCATGAAAAACTGATTATGGTGGATTTTTGGGCTGATTGGTGTGAGCCGTGTAAGGATTTGATGCCGATATTGCGAAAAATCGCACAGGAATATCCCAACGACATGATTTTGGCCACGGTCGACTGTGAAAAACAGCAAGAAATCGCTGGCCAGTTTGGCGTGCGTAACCTTCCCACCGTGATGTTAGTGAAGGACGGGCAACCCGTCGATGGTTTTGCCGGAGCGCAACCAGAAGCTCAGATCCGTGAAATGCTTGCAAAGCATTTGCCTTCACCGGAACAAGATTTACTGGCTCAAGGCGCGCAGTTAATTGGTGAGGGGAATTATGCAGCAGCTTTCCCTTTGGTCAAACAGGCCTATGAAATCAATCCAGAGAACATTGATGGAAAGTTGATGATGACTGACTGTTTTATTGAACAGGGCTACATCGACCAAGCCAAGGCGATACTAAGTACTATTGGGCTAGTGGATCAAGACGGTCGCTACAGTGCATTGCAAGGCAAAATTGAATTGGCTGAACAGGCTGCGGAGTCTCCTGAAATCAAAGCGTTGCAAGCCAAGTTGGAGAAAAATCCTGATGACATGGAAACCCAAGTACAGCTGTCAGTTCAGCTCCAACAAGCTAATAAACATGAAGAAGCTCTGACATTATTGTATAGCGTGATCAGTAAAGATTTGAATTTTGGTGATGCGAAAAAGTTATTTTTAGATATGGTCAATGCACTGCCTGACGGTGATGCACTAAAATCCACCTACCGCCGCAAAATTTATAGCTTGTTGTATTAATAGGCTGGTACAAGCGTTTACCGTATCCAAAACTAAGCATTCAAACTGTCACGGTACATATTTACCGTGATGGTTGGCTAGTGCTCATTGTCGCCGATGGTTTCAAGCTAGCGCTTGCGAAGCATTGTAGCTCTAATTGCCAGCAAATTATGATCTTTTCGTGATACTTTTGCGATAATTGTTGCGCACACTTTCCTCGTTGTTAATGACATTTACTCACGAGGAATCTATGAAAAAGCGTTATTCAATTCTAGCGGCATCGCTATATTTAGGCACTGCGTCAACGTTATCAGCGGCTGAACTCTCCGTTGAAATAACCAACCTTACTCAAGGGATATACTTTACGCCTTTACTGGTCGTGGCCCACGGCGATGAGAATTCATTATTTGATGTGGGGGCCCCGGCATCTGCAGAGCTTCAGGCAATGGCCGAAGGTGGTAGTCTAGATGGGCTAGCTGCAATTGGTAGTGCGATAAGTGCTGATGCAGTGGCGAATCCAGCCGGTGGTTTACTGGCGCCAGCACAATCAACCACGGCAATGTTAAGTACTGCTGAAAGTAACGATGTGTTGTCTATCGTAGCAATGATCCTGCCCTCCAATGATGGCTTTGTTGGTTTAGATAATTGGCCAATCCCGAGTGAAGCTGGAACCTACACACTCTACCTGAATGCCTATGATGCCGGTACCGAAGCCAATGACGAGCTACGGGGCAGTGGCATGCCAGGCATGCCCGGCATGCCAGTCCCGCCACCTCTAGATCCTCTACTAGGTATGAACGGAACAGGGGTGACTACTATGTCGACAAATACCAACGTACATATTCACCCAGGCAATTTAGGTGATAGTGACGCAGCTGGTGGCATCAGTGATGTAACCAATAATGTCCATCGTTGGCTTAATCCGGTCGCGAAAGTCACGGTTACGGTGCAATAGGGAGGCCGCCATGATTAGCAATCCAATTAAACGCCAGTTGTTGCTGGCAACCGTAGTCAGTGTTGCACTTTCCGGCTGTGGCAGTGATAGCGACGATTTGCCGCCGCCGTCACCACCACCTGAGCCACCGCCACCTGCACCTGTAATGGTAAGTTATGAAGTTACGCTCACTAACCTGACCAATGCGCAGCCATTCTCTCCAGCCGCAATAATACTGCATGCAGAAGGGCAATTGTTTGCAGTTGGTGAGCCTGCTTCGCAAGCCATCGAAGTAATGGCGGAAGGTGGCGACAACTCCCAGCTTATCGCTTTAGATATAGCGTTAAGTGCCGTTTCGGGAGTGGCCCCGATTGGTCCTGGAAACAATGAAACCATTACTGTGACAGTCGAAGACACAACCGATGCATTATTATCCATTACCACAATGCTGGTGAATACAAATGATGCTTTTACCGGTCTTAATGCAATATCCCTATCAGAACTTGCCGTGGGCGATAGCTGGATGACGACGACGGTAGCCTACGATGCGGGTACAGAAGCTAATTCTGAAGCACAAGGCACTATTCCAGGCCCTGTTGATGGTGGTGAAGGTTATAACGCGACGCGTGACGATGTTGACTACGTTGCAATGCATGGTGGTGTAGTAACTGGAGACGATGGATTAATGGACTCCGTGTTGACGGTACAGCACAAGTTTGACAATCCAGTAATGCGGGTAGTTGTAACCCGAATAGAGTAGGAAGTGGAGCATGAACGACAGTGTATTGGTGGTTGAGGATGATAATGATATCGCCGACCTGATACGAGTGAATTTGGCGGAAATAGGGATCACTGTCGATCATGCTGCATACGGCGATGTTGGACTTGCAAAGGCGTTAGACAACCAATATGAGCTGTTACTACTGGATGTAATGCTGCCGAATGTCAGTGGATTGGATATCTGTCGCGAGGTACGCCAACGCAAGCCTGAGCAAGCTATTGTCATGCTCACCGCGAAAGACTCGGAGATGGATCGGGTGTTGGGGTTAGAGCTGGGTGCTGATGATTATCTAACTAAGCCTTTCTCCGTGCGCGAATTGCAGGCTCGGATCCGCGCCCAATTACGTAAAGTGCACATGCTCGCCTGCGCTGTTCAGTCGCAGGATGACACTCAAGCAACCGTGGTTATCGGTCAGCTGCAGATATGTACCAAGCGCCGCACCGTGCTGCTACGTGAGCAGCCCGTGGACTTAACCGCGACCGAGTTTGAGTTGCTGGTTTTTCTGGCACAACACCCTAATCAGGTGTTCTCACGGGCACAGCTGTTGGAATCAGTGTGGGGTTATCACCACAGTGGATACGAACACACGGTGAATTCGCATATCAATCGACTGCGCGCGAAAATAGAGGCGAATGTGACGCGGCCACTCATTATTCAAACAGTGTGGGGCGTTGGCTACAAATTAAATGCCTTGGGAGTACAAGACCAGTGTTGAAGCTATGCTTTTACCAGCGCTTAGCCATTTCATTGGTCAGTGTATTTATCTTAGTTGTTGGTGTATTTGTGTATGCGTCAGCGACGTTGCAACACAATACGCGTTTAGAAGCTGAACAACGTTTGCACGTTGATTTGGCGGCGCACTTAGTGAATGATAATCCGCTCCTCGCGCAAGGCGTTTACGATTATAGTGCATTGAAAAATCTGTTTCATACCTTGATGGTGATGGGGCCAAGTTTTGAATTTTATTATCTGGATCCCGATGGCAAGATTTTGAGCTATGCGTCTGAGCTTGGCGAGTTAGCCCGCGACTCTGTTGAACTTCAGCCTATCACTGATTTTCTACGTGATGCGGCGAGCTTGCCTATTTTGGGGAACGACCCACGCCATTCACAACGCAGCAAAATATTTTCTGTTGCCCCTGTCGTTACTGAGCAAGGGCTGCAAGGCTATATCTACATCATTATTGGTGGTCAGGCCTATGACTCGATCCTTGCGAACTTAAAGCGTAGCGCTGCCACCCAACAATTTGCCATTTTTGCAGCAGCCGCGCTGATATTTTTGTTGGTAGCATTATTGGTGCTATTTAAAGCTTTTACGCGGCCAATGAAGCAGTTGAGTGATGATATGGATACCGTCCGTGATGCCAGTTTTGATGCTAATGCCATCGCCAAGGTAAAGCGTCAGTGGCGGCGCACAAGTCATAATGAAATTCATCGTTTGGGTTGTGCGTTCAACGATATGATGGAACATATCACCGTGCAGTTTGATCGATTGCAGCAAACCGACATTCAACGTCGCGTATTGCTAGCTGATCTGTCCCATGACCTACGCACGCCATTAGCCAACCTTCAGGGTTATATTGAAACTCTGGATATTCAGAACGACACATTGAGTGCTGATGAGCGCAAGCGTTTTATCGAGATATCGTTGAAAAACGCGGGCAATTTAAAGCGCTTGATTGAGCAAATATTCGAGCTTGCTTATTTAGAAGCAGGGCAAGTCACACTCACGCAAGAGGCCTTCTCAGTCGCCGAACTGTTACATGACGTCGCAGCTACCTTTTCCGGCCAACTGACGAGCAAGAATATTGCTCTGCGCGTCAAAGCCGACGCACCGGATCTTTTTGTGCATGCAGATATAGGCAAAGTTGAACGTATTGTGGCGAATCTTTTAGATAATGCGATCCGGCACACGCCTGAGGATGGGCAAATTGAATTGGTGTTGACGCGCCAAGAAACACTCGCCTGTATTGAGGTTAAAGACACGGGAAATGGAATTGCTGAAAGTGAATTGGCATTTATTTTCGCAGCCCGCTATCAAGCAGCCAATCAGTGCAGTGATGATCGTGTCCACGTTGGTCTGGGTTTGGCTATATGTCAAAAACTAACCGCATTGATGCGCGGTGAGATCAGTGTAAGTAGTCAAGTAGGGCGAGGTACTGTGTTTAGTCTGAGTTTGCCACTGGCCCCTTAGAGGGTGGGAAAATATATCGAACTAACCACGCACGTGCTACCATGCTCGTCAGCTACTTACGGCACTTTTTAATTATTTTGCTATGTACCAGCATTTGTACTCACGTTTTTTAACGGCTAACCCAAATAAACAGCATTTTGCTTGTCACAGCCATTATTTTTGGCCTGATGTAACACGCGACGCTCAGTTGCAATATTGGGATGATACGGCACGATATGTCGACGAAAAATGGGGCTATTTCTTCAGTGATTGTATCCCCGACGTGCAGCAGCAAATCGCGCGCATCCTTAATGCGCCGGATCCAGAACAAATTGTGTTTGCCCCAAACACCCACGAACTGCTTTACCGGATCATGTCCTGTTTGCCGTCTGGGCGGCCAATAAGGATCTTAACCACTGACAGCGAATTTCACAGCTTTTCGCGCCAAGTTGCGCGCATGGAAGAGGCAGAGCAGGTAGTCGTAACACGGATCCCATCTGCACCTTATGCGACTTTCACCCAGCGCTTCATTGAGGCGATAAATGCTAACTACCATGATTTAGTGTTTTTTAGTCAGGTGTTTTTCAATTCAGGCGTGGTTGTTGAAGACCTTCCATCAATTGTTAATGCGGTTACTGACTCCAATACACAAGTTGTGGTCGATGGCTACCATGGCTTTATGGCTAAACCCACAGATATCAGCCCGCTCGCCCATCGCGCTTTTTATTTAGCGGGTAGTTATAAATATGCTCAAGGTGGCGAGGGCGCTTGTTTTGCGGTGGTTCCTGTCGGCTGTGAATTGCGCCCAGTTTATACCGGTTGGTATGCTGAGTTTGGCGAGCTGAGCAGCGCCAAGCAGGGTGAGGTTAAATACAGCAAAACGGGCATGCGCTTCGCCGGAGCAACGATGGATTTTTCTGCGATTTATCGTTTGCGCGCGGTATTAAATATGCTTACCGAAGAAGCGCTAAGTGTCGATGTGATCAACGCGTTTATTCAATCTTGCCAACAACAATTTCTTGCGCACATAGATGCGCTTAAACATCCTCTGCTTAATCGCGATAGTCTGTTATGCCACGACTTATCGAATCATGGCCATTTTTTAACCTTTGCATTACCCGATGCAGCAACTGCAGCGCGATTGCATGATAAATTAGCTAACGCTGGAATCCTCACAGATTATCGAGCAGAAAGGTTACGCTTTGGTTTTGCGCTTTATCATGATCCAAACCAGTACGACTTTTCCTGCTTGAGCGAGCACGCGCTGTAATGGATTACTCAATGTGGTTTATTGCATTGGCTTTAGTGTTGATTATTGAAGGCATTGGGCCACTTTTATTTCCAAAAAAGTGGCAAAAATTTATGCTGACTATCAGCCTGCAATCCCCAAATGAACTGCGTCGTGTGGGTGGGGTCCTGGTAATAACTGGGGTGATCAGCTTATGGTTTTTATTGCGTTGATCACTCTTGAACAAGTTTTTTAATTCCTTGTTGAGCTCGGCGCAACTCGGCGATAAGCGCAGGTGCAGCAAGCGGTTCATCCAAAACCAATACCCGTAAATCATTGGCGGCTACGTCTAAAGTTAACGGTTTATTGGCATCGATTTGAATATTCTCACCAGTAAGAGCGTCAGTCCATGTACCGCTATTTAAATATTTCTCTAGCGTTACTTGTGTTGCCCCACCTTTATTAAGCACCACCAAGGCGGTTTGAGTAACACCGTTAAATTGCAATACTCGATAAAATGCTGCGACATTACCGCTAAAAGAAAGGTTGAATTGTAGCCCTTGTTGTAATGCCTGTAATTGTTTGCGTAAGTTGGCTACACGACTGAGTTGTTGTTGAATAGGGTGCTGTTTCGCCCGTTCTACATTTTCTTGCCCAAAGTAATTGCGGTTGCCTTCGTGCTCGGCCTTACCGGTCATAAAATTAATTTCAGAGCCGTAATAGATTACCGGGATGCCACGACTGGTGAATAGCCAGTTGTTTGCATTGATAAAACCAGCATCATCAGCATTCATGCGCGCCATATCGTGATTGTCGTAAAAGGTCATCAGCTCGTAGGGGTTTTGATACATGCCTGAAGTCAGGTGTAAATACGACGTGAGGTCGGCGAAATCACTCGCAGGATTTTCAAATACCTGGGTTATGGCCTGACGGCCAGGAAAATCTAATACACTCACACCGCCATTTTCAGGCTGAGTGTGCTGCGCAATAAATTCTGCATCATAGGAATAGCTTTCACCAAACATAAACATACTTGGATAGTCACGGCGAATGTCATCGGCTAGGCGTTTCCAAAAGTGATGTGGCATTTCCTTAATGGTATCGATGCGAATAGCATCAACTCCCTGCGCTAGCCAATAGCGATAAGCATTGAGCAAATAGTTGTAAGCTGTATTACTGTTTTCATTGATATCAGATAATTGGGCAAGTCCTGTCTGTCGGTTATAAAACGCGTGCAGGGGATTATCATCACTCAACTCTGTCGGATGTAAATTTTGATGATCAGCTACCAAGTTGCCCTGAGCATCATAAAGCTCGCCAAAGAGGGGTTGATCCTCAACCATACTGTAAGCCGGTGAGCCATGATTGGCGACGATATCGAGTACAAACTTGAGGCCCTTCTGTTCCAGTGCAGCGGTGAAATCTTTGAATTTAAGCCCTGCTGAGATCAGATGCTCGTCTTCTTGGTAAAAGTTGTGTGCCCAATAACCGTGGTAGCCAGTCTTGCCGCCATCCTTATAGCCGCCCGCATAAGTAATGGTTTCACCTCCATTGAAGGCAAGATCTGGGTTATCCCAAATTGGGGTAAGCCAAATCGCAGTGAAACCCATGTCACGAATATAGTCAGCATTATTCAGCACGCCACGAAAATCACCGCCCAAATACCCCACGTTAGCAGACTGTCCATTTGGGCCAAGCAAGGGGCGGTCAAAGGTATACCACTGCCCCTCTGCGTAATCTTTGCCCTGTTCAGCGTGATTGTTGGTTGGGTCACCATCGACAAAACGGTCGGTCAACGCGAAGTAAATAGCTTCTTTGGCAAACGGTTCACTGGTACCAAAAAAAACGTCAGTAGATTCTGCGCTCGTAGCGCTGAGACTGGCTAAGGCTAGGATTATTAACGCTCGTTTCTGCATAGGGAGCTCTGTTTACACGATTTTCGCTAGATTTACATATTGCTAACATTGAGTCACGTTACATACGTTTGCACCGTGGCGTGTGGTTTCTAATGACTGCGATGCCGAGCGCTCAGGATTCGACTTTTAAGCATTTTATGGCGAAATGTGCGCTAGGTTTAATGTAGAGGTAACGGTCCTCCCTAATTAAATGAATAAAACTTTTATTAAATAAATCAGTGCACTGCATAACACCTTTAGGTTGTTGTCTAAACTGCTCGAAAAAAGGTCAACAGTTGAGGTTTTTTTTGGTAGGATCCGCGTCTATTTTTTCGATAGTAAATTTCCATGGCTAAAAATGTTGTAGTGCTCGGCACCCAATGGGGTGATGAGGGCAAGGGTAAGGTTGTTGACTTACTTACGGATCGCGCCAAATATGTGGTGCGGTATCAGGGCGGGCACAATGCCGGTCACACGCTTGTCATTGACGGTGAAAAAACGGTGTTGCACCTGATACCCTCCGGTATTTTACGTGACAACGTAACCTGTGTGATTGGTAATGGTGTCGTACTAAGCCCTGAAGCATTATTAACTGAAATGAAAATGCTTGAAGATCGCGGCGTACCTGTGCGCGAGCGATTGGTCATCAGTGAGGCTTGTCCATTAATTCTGCCGTTCCATATTGCACTGGATCAAGCGCGCGAAAAAGCTCGCGGTGATAAGGCGATTGGTACTACTGGGCGTGGTATTGGTCCAGCTTATGAAGATAAAGTCTCGCGCCGTGGATTGCGCGTCGGGGATTTATTTAATCCCGAGGATTTCGCCAGCAAGTTAAAAGAAGTTCTGGCTTATCATAACTTTATGCTGACTGAATACTACAAAGCGCCAGCGGTTGATTTTGATACTGTTTTGAGCGAAGCGTTAGCTGTTGCCGATATGCTCAAAGCGATGGTGGTCGATGTTACTGATACGCTAGACAAAGCGCGTTTGCGTGGTGATGCCATTATGTTTGAAGGTGCCCAAGGTACCTTATTAGACATTGACCACGGCACTTATCCGTATGTGACTTCATCGAATACTACTGTTGGTGGTGTTGCTACCGGTGCTGGTTTTGGGCCGTTAAACTTGGATTACGTGCTGGGTATCGTTAAAGCCTACACCACCCGTGTTGGTTCAGGGCCTTTCCCCACAGAGCTTGAATGTGCCGTTGGCGAGCACTTAGGTGTTAAAGGGCATGAATTCGGTGCAACTACTGGACGGAAACGTCGTACTGGTTGGTTTGACGCGGTTGCGATGAAACGAGCTGTGCAAATTAACTCTATTACTGGTTTCTGCTTAACTAAGCTTGATGTTTTAGACGGCTTGGAAGAACTCCAAATCTGTATTGGTTATAAAGATGCAGAAGGTAATATTGCAGATGTTCCGCCAATGGCAGCAGATGGATACGAGTTAGTTACGCCAGTGTATGAGAGCATGCCAGGCTGGTCAGAAAACACCTTTGGTTTGACTGATTTCGAGCAGTTACCGCAAGCCGCTAAAAATTACATTAAGCGGTTAGAAGAATTAACCGGTGTACCGATGGATATCATTTCCACTGGACCGGACCGCGCACACACGATGGTTGTTCGCCATCCTTATGACGCGTAAATTTCTTTTTCTACTTACACAAAAAAACCAGCCGCTCGGCTGGTTTTTTTATCCCTAAGATCAGTAGTTCCCAAGTTGTCAGTATGTTTTACTTTATGTGCAGATAAGGATGTATTTGCTTTTGAATTTTTAGTTTTTTAACTAATCACGTAAGGATACTGAAATGAGAACACTATCCATAAATGAGATGGAGCGAGTCAATGGTGGCGTTGGGCCAATAGGAGCGGTTATAGGAGGAGCGATAGGTGGAATTAGTCAAGCAGTCAATGGCGCGAGTATGAGTGGAATTATGAGCGGGATTGCACTAGGGGCATTATCTGGATTTACCGGTGGATTGGCAGCAGCAACTTCTGGCTTTGTGAGAGCGGGTTGGGCAATAAGATCCGTTGGAAGTGGCTTTGCTAGTGGCGCTTCTATTTCTAATCAATCAACAGAATCGAATAGTGATACAACGGACGAGTAATGGGATTCAATTCTGTGAAAGGCCTAAACCGAATCAGCATCCGAAATATTTTGATGTCGACGTCGAGTATGTATAAAGACTGGGATCCGAGCAAAAGGGCAAAATGGCAGGAAATATACCGTCAAGGCTTTGTCCGATTTTTCATCTGGCGCGGCCTCTTAATTTACACAACTTCGATTTTTGTTCCACTGTACTTTCTCACATTGAGCTTGGTACAAAGAGCTGAAATTTCACAAAGCGTACATGCATCTATATTAAACGTCTTTATGCTAAGCGTTATAGGTGGATTTTTGTTTTGCTTGTGTATGTGGTTTGGCACTCTTTTTTCTTATCAGAAAAATGCTCAAATAAACCAAGAGAGGCAATAGCCTCTCTTGGTTTTCAGGACAACGAATTTCAAATTTGGGAATTGCTTATGCTTTGATGACAGGTAGCTTTACTTGCACTTGTGCAGGAACCAGCTTCAGAACCCACTTGCGGCAGCCATGCCAGAACGCTGATAACAATAGCAGCGAAGACCCGATGCATAAGCCAGTAATCGCAAAACTTGAGGTGACCATGCCGAATGTCTCCATCAAACTGGAGAACGTGTAAATTACGTACACTAGCGCTGAAACCATGATGGCGCGGCGATCTACTGCGATACTGATCAAGGCCAATAACACATACAACCCTAAAACTACTAACGAAATCATGATCCCACCATTACCATCAAGTACACCAAGACTTTGGAATATCGGATGCACAATCATTGGGGCAGACAATAAGTGTAGCCAGAAAGCCACATCGGAGGCACGCGTCTGACGTTTAGTGTCTTTGCTGTCCCAGTACATAGCCAAACCGAAAATCAGCAGGCCAAAGGTCAATAGAATGTTATTCACATAGAACACTGTTGCTGGGAAGTAATACAAAATGGCGCCGACGATACCAGCAGTCAATGCAGCGGCTCCTGCTGCCACAGTAATCGGTACACGGAAGCGAAGCCAATGACAAATCGCACCGACGGTGGTTAATAGGCCTGAAGCAATTAGGGCAAACTCTTTGGTTTCAGGTTGAAACAAAATGGGAGTCGCAAATAGCCCAAGTAAAAAGGACAACAGCAGCGCTATAGCGGGTAGTGCCATGCGTCGTTTGATAACAAAATACTCTGCCAGTCCCCACGATCCCAATGCGACGGCGATACCGCCAAGTGGGGGAGATACTGAATAGCCTAACCATGCTAGAGAAGCCAACAATAATCCGCTGGCGATAACCACAAAAATGTCATTAAAGCCGTTGATCAAACGGAAATTTTCCTCATCAACTGCATGCGAGTTTCGAGTTTGGTTTATGTAATGGCGAAAATCCTGCACTGCTGCAGAAGTGAGAATATTGTTTTGCACCGCCTGATTTAAATCTTCATCGGTATACATGTGCGTTCCTTTTTCTACTCGTTATTCGTACATCGCCTGTTTTGCAATATCGAAGCCAAAAATAAAAGCACTAAAAAACAATGATTTAAATTGTCTTTTAAAGGTGGTGGCATAATTCACCAAAGAAAAATGAGCAGATTGACTAAATGTTGGTTGGTCACATCATAAACATACCAGTGCATTGAAATAGCATTGGTAAACCACCATAACCGAAATATAAGCGGGCTTACTTCGTGTGTATGTTGGCGCAAGGGTTGACTGATCAAGCAGCACGAAATCTCGTACTAATAGCCTATGTGGTGTGCAATAATGCACCGATTAAATCGAGAATGAGATGGACTATGACTGCGACTATTTCTGATATTTCAGGCACTAATCGTAAAGACGATTTTCGTTACATTGAGGATTCCTTTGCGAAACTCGATGCGCATTTTAATTCGGGGGTGACCTTTGAATACCAATGGCGCGTTAAGCAGCTAAAACAGCTTAGTCGACTTGTGGAAGAACACCAACAAGACATCCAAAAGGCCTTGAAGCAAGATCTCGGTAAATGTGAGATGGAGGCTTGGATTTCTGAAATTGGTTATTTACAAGCAGAAATCAAGCACACGCTAAAACACCTAAAAAGCTGGATGAAGACACGCAAAGTCTCTTCACCCCTGTTAGCACAACCCGGCAAAAGTTACCTTAAGCCTGATCCATTAGGTGTAGTGCTGATCATTGGTGCATGGAATTATCCTTTTCAACTTGTTTTAGCACCGCTTATCGCAGCGATAGCCGCGGGTAATTGCGCGGTATTAAAACCTTCCGAACTTTCGGTGGCGACATCCGTCCTCATTGCCAAATTAATTCCACAGTATTTGGATAATCAAGCGTTTTGCGTAATTGAGGGGGGCAAAGAGGAAACTACTGAGATCCTGAAATTGCCTTTTGCGCACAGTTTTTATACCGGCGGAGAAGCGGTCGGTAAAATTGTTATGCGCGCGGCGGCGGAACATTTAACGCCGGTGACGTTAGAGTTAGGTGGCAAGAGCCCCTGTATTGTTGATAAAAATACCGATCTTGAGGTTACTGCACAGCGCATTGTTTGGGCTAAATGGATGAATGCCGGGCAAACCTGTGTTGCGCCTGACTACGTGTTAGTTGAGCAAGACTTCGTTGAACCCTTATTGGATGCTATCAAGCGCAAACTGATTAAACAGTATGGTGATGACCCACGCGCCTCGGCCGACTATGGGCGCATTGTTAATACCCGTCACTGCGCACGCTTGGCAAGTTACTTAGAAGGGCAAAATGTCATTCATGGCGGCGTTGTAGATATTGATGAGCGTTACCTTTCGCCAACCATAGTGTTAGATCCCAAGCTAGATTCTACAGTGATGCAAGAAGAAATCTTTGGTCCTATTCTGCCGATCATTCCGGTTGAATCAATGGATGCTGCCATTCGCTTAATTAATCAGCGGGCGAAGCCGCTCGCCATGTATTTGTTCACTAAGAACAGCCAGTTAGAACAAAAAATTCTGCAGAAGACCAGCGCGGGCAGCGTATGTATCAATGACGGCTTTATGTTTATGGTCAACCCTGAATTACCCTTTGGGGGTGTTGGACATTCAGGGATGGGGAGCTACCACGGTAAATGGGGTTTTGATACGTTCAGTCATTTGAAATCTGTGATGAAGCGCAGTTTTTGGTTTGATTTAGACGTGCGCTACGCGCCGTTTAATAAGACTAAATTAAGTTTGCTGAAAAAACTGCAGTAAGGGGCTAGTAGATTGACAACAGCGACAGTTTCTCCGTTTCATCTTGCCATTCCGGTGAGTAGTTTAACTAATGCACGCGCGTTTTATGGAGCCTTGTTAGGCTGTGCACAAGGGCGCAGCAGTGAACAATGGATTGATTGGAATTTCTTTGGCCATCAATTGGTCACGCATAAAGTCGCGCGAATGCCATCGGCACCTGAGCACAATCAAGTTGATAGTAAAGCCGTGCCTGTCCCACATTTTGGGGTTGTATTACCACCAGAGCATTGGCAAGTATTGGCAGATAAGCTATCAGCGCAAAAGTTTGAATTCGTTATCGCGCCTTATACGCGCTTTAAAGGCGAAGTTGGTGAGCAATCAACCATGTTTCTACTCGACTACTGCGGTAATGCACTTGAATTCAAAGCCTTTGCTGACATAGAGCAATTATTTGCGTCGTAAGCGCTTAAATCATCACAAAGCTTGCAAATGTAAAAGCTAATAAGCTGAGTCCCCCAGCAAATAAGGCGTAGGGGAGTTGCGTTCTCACATGAGTCAGTAGGTCGCAACCTGCAGCAATTGAGGATACCGCCGTAGTATCAGAAATGGGTGAACAGTGATCGCCAAAAATGCCTCCGCCAAGTATGGCGGCCAATACTAATTCTGGAGGCAGTCCTAGCGTCTGGATTAAGGGAACGCCAATCGGTACAAGGATCGCGAAGGTGCCCCAACTAGTACCTGTAGTAAATGACATGATCCCGCCGGCCACAAACAGTAAGGGTACGATCAAGTAGACAGATAAATATTCACCAACGATCCCGGCGACAAATACCCCAGTACCTAAACTTTTAAGACTGGCACCTAAGGTTAACGAAAGTAAAACAATGGTTACTAAGGGCAATAGTTCGCCCATCCCTTTAAAACCGACAGTCACTAATTCTTGGTGACTAAATCGTCGGTGGAAGAGCAATAAAAAGTAGGCGACCATACAGGCGAGTACCGTAGCATAAAGTACAGATTTACTGCCACTGCCGGCAGCAAGATCGCCCTCTCCCGTCCATAGCATAAAGCCAAGCATGGCAACAACCATGGTTAACAGCGGAACTAGCATAAAACGCGCTTTAGTTGCGGGTGCGGCGCTTAGCTCAGAATCGGTACTACTGAGTTGCGTCTCCTCCTGCTTCATTGGGCCGTGTAGCCTGTCGGTGAAAATCGTATATAGCACAATCACTAGGGTAAAAATGGCGTAAAAGTTAAACGGCACGCTGCCCCACAAAATAGCTGCTGGTGGTTTATCTAATTCATAGGTACTCAGCAGGCCTAAGACAAAGGCACCCCAACCATTCAACAAAATTAATATACACACGGGGGCACTGGTACTATCAATGATGTAAGCCAAGCGAGCCCGACTCATCTTGAATTTATCGAATAGTCCACGGGATAAAATACCCGCCGTCAACACGCTTAAGTTTGACTCAATAAAAACAGCAATGCCGGTTAAAAAGGTTAAGCCGCCGACTTGTCGTTTGCCTTTCGCAATACCTTTATTTACTAATAGTGCGACCGTTGCAGCAACTCCACCGGAGTCTCTGAGATAGGCTAATAGCGCACCGATCAAGATACTAAATAATAAGATCCGTGCGTTACCACCATCAGTAACGATAGCAATCACCCGTTCGATACTATTAATTGGACTCAGCAGCACACTTTGCTCACCGCTACCGACTAAAAGCAGTGCTTCAGCACACAGTACGGCCATCAACAACGCCAGAATAACTTCTTTTTTCCAAAACACGATAGCGATAGCTACGAGTGGTGGGATAATTGAAATCCAGTCCATGTTGGTCCTTATGAAATTATTTGGCTTTGGGGCTGCTGGAGCTTTGCACAAGGGCCACTAAGGTGCAAGTCCAGGCTAGTCATTAAACAATACAGCTTCATAAATAAGGCTAACAATACTGCCATAACGGCCGGTTTCGAAGCTGTCACCCGCAAAAGCAACAGTCTCGTTACCAGCATTATCAAACACAGTATGAATCGGAGTATGGCGCTTATTGGTCAGTAAAATAATAATTAAATCATGTTCCGGATCGATGACGCTGAGTGTGCCCGTCCAACCGGTATGACCGAATGCCCGCTCACTGGCATACGGACCAAATTGCCAGCGTCGCTCTCCGCCTGCAGCCCGTCGAAATCCCAATCCAGTGGCATTATCGACGGCACTGGGTAAGACAAACTGATTGATGATGGACTCTGACATCAAATGTTGCTCGCCGTAGCCGCCGCCGTTGAGTAGCATTTGCGCCAAAATCGCGAGTTCGCGCGCCGTAGAAAAAAGACCTGCATGCCCCGCGACACCTTGCATACTGTAAAACGCTTTTTCATCGTGAACTTCACCTGCAAGCGTATGAGTGCGAATGTTGTCAAAGTTGATACGGCCACCCCGTGTATTACCCATTAGTTCAGTTGCAGCATAGTGTTGCTCGTTGTTAAGTTTTTGCCTAGGGGTAAAGACGCTGCGGGTTAACCCTAACGGTTGATAAAGATTAGATTCAACGAAGGTATCCAAGGGTAAACCGCTTATTCTCTCCACGAGAATACCCAGCAACATAAAGCTGCTATCACTGTAGCTCATCTTTATCCCATTGCTGGTAAGTAAGGGAACTTGAGTCAAAAGTAGACGTTTAGTGTGCTCTGCTTGTTGCGAAAAGAATCGTTCGCCCATTGAATTGTCACGGCGGAAGAATTGCACTTCCGGTGCCAGACCTGCAGTGTGAGTCAGTAGGTCTCGCGTTGTTCTGGCATCGCGCCCAGCACCACGAAACTCGGGTAAATAGTGATACAACGGCTTGTCGATATCGAGTAAGCCAAGCTCCACCAACCGCATAATTGCCAGTGTTGTTGCAAAGATTTTGGTATTAGAGGCAATGTCAAACGCGGTATCTGTTGTCATTGGCACTGGGCTGGCTAATTCGCGGCCTTGTTCATCGTAACGTTTAGCGAAGCCGTAGGCTTGGTGTTTTATGATGGAACCTTGGTGAGCGACTAACAAGACTGCGCCTGGGAATCCATTGGCAACATCTGCAGTGATTAATTGATCGACGAGGCTAAAATCAATCGTTGTGTGCGCTTGGTTCTGTAGTTCAGGGTAGGGGATAACGACTTTAAGCTGACTATCCTCTGGTTGCACATTGCTTATAGCCAGCGCATTGACGCCATCTCGGGTGCGGCGTGACAATGAATATTCATAATGAATGTCAGGCTTGAATTCGTCGGCTAAGTTGAGTTTTTGCCCATTAACAAAAATATCCGCAGTCAGCGGCTTGGCAGAGATATTTTCCAAACGCAACGTACCGCGCCCCTGGTAGGCTTTGAAGCGAGCCTTATTATTGACAAGTTCGCGGTCTGACGGCTCTGCGTCTGGAAAAATCCGGTCTATCTGGCCTATCGGTTGGACCACATTATGAACTGGACCCGCTATTGCTTCGCGTTGATAACGAAACATCAAGGCTTTCAGTTTGGCTGGAAAGTACTTATCCAAAAGAGCAAATAGCGCGGCATTGGTTTGGCTACTATTGGAAGCATCCACTTGCCAAGGAGTGAAATGCATCTGGAAAGCGGCCAGCGTATCGCGGGTAGGCGCATCTAAAATTCCGGTCTCAGTAACGCCGTAGCCGTAAGCTTGCAAGGCTGCTTGGGTCAGTCCAATATGCGGTAGTCGCTGATTAAAATCACGCCAATAAGCGATAAATTCGGCGTTATCGTACCAGGCGCCAATCCCCGCCTGATAAAGCTGATACCAAGGGAAGCGAGGGCCAGGATCACTTTTTCTGTGCGGCGCTATATCAGCATGACCGACAACCGCGGTTGGGTGAATATCAGGATTGCGCGCCAAAATCTCTTTGCTCAGCTCAATGAGCAGTTCAATTTGCTGAGGATCATAGTCGGGAAAAAGGCAAACACGGTTAGCGGCATTTTCAGCTCGACTTGAAGAAAGTGCTTGGTCCCGAGCGCACTCGGGGATATTAACAATTTCAATACCGATCGATTGATCATTTAAGCCACTCATACCTTGCCAGTAGCTTTGTCCCGCGTGCCAAGCGCGCGCTTCTTCTTTTACTAACTGGAATACTTTCAACTTATCGTAAGGGTAAGATTCATCGCCATTTTCAGGTATTAGATAGTGTGAACTGAGCCCGCCTTCATCGACCAGTGCAGTGACTGAATCGGCATAATTTAGCGCAGTAAAATGCATGACCAACGCCTTTACTCGTTGATTTTGATTGGCCGAAGGCATTTGCACTAGGCTTTGGATCGCGCAGCTTGATAACAGCATTAACAGACTCAACGTCAAAAGCCGTGCGGGTATCCGCGATAAGTTCCTTACAATCTGTATCATATTAGTTATTGATTTCAGTTGGCGATTGTTCAGCAAACAACAGCTAGCAGATTAACTTTGTAACGAGTTTGAATAAAGCCTTACTTTACAAAACTATGCTACAGTCGCTCATAACGCTGGGCTATAAAACGCTGAGAGGACATTCCTTTATAATGCACTTCATCACATTCAGGTCTTGCTTTTGGGTAGCATTTTTTATGCTGTTAGCCACTGCCCTACCCATAAGCGCAAAGCCGTTAAATTTTATGCTTGGTCAGAAGCAAATGTTGGATATCCGCTATTTTTGTCCATCAAATACGCAGTCTGAACAATGCCGTGAGCCGGTTACTCAGTTACCTGCTGAGTTAAAAAAGCTGATTGTGCAGCACCAAATTGGTGGTGTGATCCTGTTTGCAGAAAATGTCGCCTCAGCAACACAAGTAAAAGCATTAATTGCAGATCTACAAGGCGCAGTAGCTGATGCTGGTTTACCGCCATTGTTTATTGCGATTGATCAGGAAGGTGGCCGTGTATCGAGGCTCCCAGTTAGTGAGACCAATGCATTTGCCGGCAATATGGCAATTGGAGCGAGCTATGCGCGAGAAAATACTGCATTTGCAACGCGCATCAATACTGCAATAGCTAAGCAACTAACCGCTATCGGGGTGAATGTGAATTTCGCACCCACCGTAGATGTTAACGTAAATCCCCTCAATCCGGTTATCAATGTGCGCTCGTATGGCGAGTCTGCCCGAGTGGTTTCCGAGTTAGGGCTTGCCGCGGTAAGGGCACTGCAAGAGAACGGTATCATTGCTGCGATGAAGCATTTCCCCGGCCATGGTGACACCCATATTGATAGTCATACTGGTTTGCCGAATGTGGCGCATTCACGTGAGTTGATTGAGCAGGTGGATTTATTACCTTTTAAACAAGCGATTAATGCCCCCGATAATGCACATCCCAAAATGATAATGACGGCGCATATCCAATACCCTGCGCTGGACAGCAGCGAGTTTGAGACCCGAAACGGTGATAAGACGATTCTACCGGCTACCTTATCGCGGACTATATTGACCACGCTTTTACGCGAGGAACTTGGTTATAAAGGTATCATTGTTACCGACGCCATGGATATGGCAGGCATCGCGCATTACATGGCACCGGCAGAAGCGCTGTTACAAACTTTTTATGCGGGAGCAGATATCGCGCTCATGCCCTTTACCATCAGGACGCCAAAAGACATCATCGAATACAATCAGCTCATGCAATCGGTGCAAGAGCAGATCGGTACACAACGGGCTGCCAATGCAAGTGCCGGCATCGGTATGGTTTCTGCTTCTGAGCTGGCAGAATCTGTCACACGCATTCAGCGCTTGAAAGAGTCGCTGGTAACCAAAGTTAAAGAAACATCAACCCCATTGCCGCGGTTTGATCAATTAGAGTCAGCGCTTGCTGAAGCGGCAATTACGCCAGTCGTGCAAAAGGTTGATTTGCCTATTGCCGCCAAGCCCATTCTGATGTTGATGCCAGATGCAGCGCGATGCGCTGCGATGGAAGCTGCTCTCCACGACGTTAAGCTTCCGGTTCACGCTTGTTTTTCTCTAGCCAATGAAATCGACACAGAACGAGTAAATACAGTACTAGATGGGGCAGCAGCAGTACTTATTGGTGATATCTCTCCACAACACAGTATGGCCGAGATGGGCGGGATGGACGATTGGGTCGACTGGCAAAATCGCATCGATAAAGAGGCGCAGTACAGCATTATTAGACAGGTACTTGAACGCGCCTCACAACAACAAAAAATACGAATATTTGCTGCACTGCGTGCGCCTTATGTTATCGAACGATTTGCCGCCCATTTGGATCTTGCTCTTGTGACCTATGATTATCGCGTATACGCAGATAGCAATGCACAGCCCCGCGGCTTTATGTTTGACGCCTTAGCCAAAGTTTTAGCGGGTCATATGGGGGCCAATGGTACTTTACCGGTAACTGTTAATGGATTGCTCCCCGAATAGATTCGGCAAAGGTTATTCGGGCTATCTGTGTGTGAAGGGCAAGTTCGATTGACCACAAGAAGACCAGTGCTAAAAGTTCTGGTGAAAGCTTTCTATTTTTAATACGGTCTAACTTGCACATTAACGACAGACCCAAGGAGTCACTGGTGACCATACGTGAAAAATTTACTCTGTATTATCTGACGGCTATGTTCAGTGTGGTTTTTGCGATTGTTGGCTTTACTTACAACACGTGGCGTTTAGAAGTGACAGAAGACAATAATACGATCCGTGAGGCTGCGTTTGAGGTCCTCGTATTACTTTCTGAGTTAGAGCAAAATATTTATGCGTTGCATTATGACAATAATGCGGAAGAGGGAAGTCCTCGGATTGGTTGGGTAAAAGTAGGTCTGATCCATGAGTTAAGTGCGTTGATCTCCCCCGAAGTTGAATCGCAAACCAGCGAGTTAAAGCAGCACTGGAACGAACACTGGGATAAAATTCAACAACACAATACGTCGGTAGAGCTGATCCTCGCGCGCGCGGATGCTGTGCGCGCGGAGATTAAACATCAGTTGCAAACCCTGCCCTAGTTAACCGCTACGATTATTGCTCTGGGCTTGCCGACCACTCAACAGGGTGGGTATCAAGCTGATAATAGCGGATCCAATCATATTCGGTTTTCATTGGGTAGCGGTTACGCGCTTTGTTGCCACCAAAGGTATCTTGAATTGCGTCATTCGGGATCCAAAAATTAACGAATAGTTGCGTAGGATTGTCAGGAATAGGGGCGGGGAAACGTTGTTCGCCGATGCACTTGGGTTTGCAGTCGGTATCATCTTGATGCAGGGTTTTAACTAACTCGCCGTCCACATACCACTTGATTGCATCGGGTAACCATTCGATGGCAAATACACGCCATTCATCCACGGGCCCAACAACGATCTTATCTTCCCAAGCGCCGTAAGCCCGAGTGCGCCACCATTCCCATGTATTTACACCGTAGATTAAATTTGCCTGAAATTTGTCCGGTCGCCCACCTTCAAGTTCAACGTCAATTTCTTCCCACTCAAGTATAGCGTCGGCTGAAGCCTGCGGATCAATATCATTGGTATAGGTAAATAAAGAGGAAATATAACCTGAAGCAGTGGCTCGATTAGGGGCTTTCATGCGGGCTTCGAGACGCCCATAGCGAATGTTTAAGTGCGGATGCGTATGCACTTCACCGCAGGAAAATTCGTAGGCATTTTTTTCTTGCTGGTGATCATCCGACCAACCAGCTGCAATAGCTTCTTCTTGGACTAACAGGGTTAGGATGCCATCGATAACTTGCACCCCCTGTGGTTGAAAACGACAGGCGGACTCAACCCCTACAGCACCATCGCCAGTTTTCCAAATCGCCTGATTAAATTCGTCGAACCGTTCGTCAAGGACTAAACTAAAACCAGGGTACTCGCCGGTGTATTCCGGATATGCGGTTAACACCTCAGTGCTTGTAATGTTGTTTGCATGCGCTGAACATACGACCAATAAAAGACCTGTAAACGTGCTTTTCTTCAGCATTTGTATGGCACCCTTCTGCGCTTATTGATTAGCTGAAAGATTAAATGCCAATGAGTATATTGCAACTACCCCTCGACCAGTGCGGTCACTCTTGAGGCGAAAGGGACTTAATTTTTGTGTGCGACCGAAGTAAAGAACTAGGCTGATATTTATGTTCTGATTCGTTAGGATTGAAGTAAGCTGAACTGCGGTTATCGACGTAATGGGCTGACTTCCAGAGTTTCTGTCCATTCGCGCCCCTTTGTAGTGCCGCAGCAGTATCATGACGAATGATTGTATTACTTTGTAAGGATAACCATGGAACGCTTAACCCAATCAGGGCCTCTTCTCATTACGCTTATCGTAACTGCGATGGTTGTTTTTACGGCGCACCGCGTATTACTCAACAAGCCTGAGCTCAGCGTGGAACAGCGCTTGCCGCGCCAGTTGGGTTTTGGGTTATTGGTTATTATTGCGTTTGTTGCAGTCATCCTTTCTCTACCCGTTAGTGAGGGCTCACGCAACCAAGTGCTCGCGTTACTCGGCGTAATGGTTTCCGGTGTTATTGCTTTTTCTTCTACGACCATCGTTAGTAACTTAATGGCCGGGTTTGTCTTACGGCTAAACAAGCCCTTTCGTACTGGCGATTTTATTCGCTGCAATGACTATTTTGGTCGGGTTTCTGAAAAGGGATTATTAGATACAGAAATTCAAACCGAGCAACGCGAGCTTATTTCTCTCGCCAATAGCTACTTGATAGCGCATCCGGTTTCGGTTATTCGCTCTTCCGGTACTTTAATTACTGCAAACGTTAGTATTGGCTATGATGTGCACCATGAAACTGTAGAAGATGTCTTATCCAGTGCTGCAAAAAAGGCAGAACTAAGCGAAGGGTTTGTACAAGTGATAGAGTTAGGGGATTTCAGTGTCAGTTATCGTGTTTCAGGGCTATTAACAGAGGTTAAAGGACTACTAACGGCAAAATCCAAATTGCACAGGGCGATACTCGACGAATTTCATCAACGCGGCATTGAAATCTTGTCGCCCAATTACATGGCGCAGCGGCCCACCGATCCGAACATTGCTGTAATCCCACAGGCACCAAAGAAAAAATTGGTAAAGGCGCATAACGAGCAGCACGAAGAGGTTGCTTTTGATAAAGCTGAACAAGCTGAGCAACAAGAATTATCAGTCCAGCAGTTGCAGTCTGAGCTAGAGGAATTGCACAAAGCTCTATCTGTAACGACAGATGCCGAAGAAAAGCAACTTAAGAAGGAGCAAATAGCACTCATTCAGCAGCAAATTTCAGTATTGCTGGAGCAGAGTAAAAGCAATACTGATTAGGGATTGTCGAGAACATTAGGCACAATTTAATGCTTAAGATCAGCGAGTTATGAGCGCAAGGGCGTCGTGCATTTAACAATGCATTACTTTACTTAGCGATGTATTTGATTTTGTAGCGCGCAAAAATTTCGCGTTGCAGTTGTTCTAGTTCTCCACTTTCCTTTAGCGTTGCGAGTAAGGCGTTGAGGCGCGGTAGAAGGGTAATGTTGGAAGATTTATTACTAATAAATAAATGCCAATTAACGCGCTGAATAATCGGGCGAGGTAGCGTTAAGAGTTGTTCATCTAAACCAAGCTGAGCGGCTTGAAATTGAAACATTTCGGCCTGCTCGATGTAAAGATCGGCACGATTTTGGATAAGCATCATGGGGATCACAGACGCATCTGCGACACGGGTTACATTCTGAGCGGTTTTAAGCATTTCTTCATGCCAACCTGAACCACGCATAAATACATGCCGTAGCTCCTGCATCGCCAACAGTTCAGGGACAAATGTTACCTTGCGTAATTGCTCAATGACTGGACTTTTTTGCGCAACGTGGATAACAAAATCGGTGGTGTAGAACGGTATTTCTGACTCTTGTGTGTAGGATTCTCGTTCGCTGGTAGGTACAGTAAAAAAACCGTCGAGCGTGCCTTCGGAGACCATGCGTTGACAACGTTTCCATGGGCAAGACACATGTTGTACGGTCAGGCCTAGCCGGGTCACGAGTAGCTCTTCTACAAAGTCCACCTGAATTCCTTCAGCTTCCCTATCACCCGCGTATGCAAAGGGTTTGTAAGCATCTCCATAGGCGATAGTGATAATTTGAGACGCGACGCTATTTGGCAGTGCAATCAAATACAGACAAAGAAAACCAAACAAAGATAATAACTGCCGGAAAGAAGAGGGTACTTGCCGGTGTTCGGTAAATGGCTTGTTCAAATTACGATCACCTTGACGCCGATTAATTTAATTGGAGGGAATATACAAACAGTACTACTAAAAATCATTTAACGACCAGAGTTAACTTAGCATTCTTAAACTTCATACTTAAAGCTCACTTTATAAGCTGTCGCTATTCAGTCTAGCGCCTTTTAACGAATAGTAAAACCAGTTCCACAAGGGCATCCTAAAACATGACTCTAGTATGCTAAACGTGACAGTATGAGGTCCTCCCACGGCTCTTCTAGCTCAGCGTTGGGATGCAAATAATCATCCATTCCCATATCGTTACACATACCTTTGCGAACTTTGAGGATTCTTACCCTCGTTCGGCCATGACTATCGATTAACTGGCGTGCATGAAACAGCTAATTTAGGCGGCAAGTTTCTATCTTAAGCACGCATAACTAATGGTGTGTAGCGAGGTTAGATAAATAAGCTAGCGCGATTGTGTTTTATTGATTTGACGGCCTGTAATTCTCGAAGATGGATTGTTTATCAATGCTCTCAAGCCCATCTAAAATTCTTTTCGCAATTTCCTCATGCTGGTTAATGAATTGCTCACTAAAAATGACAAAACCATCGCTCGACAAATACGGGGGGTAAATAGTGGTTATGTTTTGAAAACCTGCGTCTTCTACTTTGGTTTTAATTGGATTTTTGTCGATACTACATACTTGTGCAATAGCATCAACACGACCTTTTTCAAGTAACCGATATTTTTCTAAATAGTTGTATAAAACAAGCCACTCAAAGACGACGTTGTCGCTGTGTTGCTGCGAAAAACCCGCTTCCACGCCAACGGTGAGCTTATTTCCTCCTTTGAGACCGGCGCTAACCTTTTCAATAAGAGCCTCGTTGCTTAATGTTGTCAAACACACTTCAACTGTTGAAAATATGGCCTTGGCATAAGCCGCGCCTATTTCTTTTGGGTAAATGCCTATAGAATCTCTGCTTGATCGGTAACTACCCACGATCATGTCTACCGTTCCGGCCTTAAGTTCAACGTCGCAACGCTTCCAGGGACGGGGTACAAATTCTAGTTGCACGTTAGCTAGAGAGTCTTGTTCAAAGACTCTCTTCATAATGTCGGGGTTAGTCCCTGTCAACGTGGCATTTTGATATATAAAAAAAGGATAAACATCAGCATTGGGTACACAGAAATTCACCGTGAGCGTATCGTTTGCTCTGGCAACAAAACTGATGAACATGGTAACTACTACTAAGACTGTTACGCCTACTAAGCCAGTCCGCTGGACATTATGATGCATCTATACCTCGTTACCCACAAGCATAGCTGTCCATAGCGAAATTTATATCCAACAACGTTTTATTAGCTCAGAAAATTAAGGCTAATAAAGATATTCACGATATTAAGCTTAATACAGTTTGGAAAAATGATACAAAAATAACAACACCTTTATCGATTGAGTAGCAAGTTTCTTGCGTGTATAAATCAGCCTTGTAGCCAAGATAACAATGTTTTTTCCCATACAGTGTATGTCTCAACATTCGGATGTAAATAATCATCCATTACCTGATCTTTCATTAAACCTTGCTCATCAATGAATAGCTGCGACGCTTCAAACCATGTAGCGTTCAACGTTACTGCTCGATTTTTGATGTGATCATTGACTGCGTTATTTACAGCGCGGAATGGATTGGTTGGTCGTTTGCCGCGTGGTAGTAATGCATGCAAAACAATGCGCGCGTTTGGTTGTTTCGCCTTGAGTTGCTGGACAATGGTTTGGATGGCAGCGGCCGTTACATGTGCAGGGTCTTTACGATGCCCACTGTTGTTAGTTCCAATTAAAAGGAGAATTCCTTCCGCGGCATAACCATCGAGTTGTCCATGTTCGATTCGCCACAACACATGTTCCGTGCGGTCACCAGAAAAACCCAAATTCAAAGCCCCTAAGCCGCTTTGAAGCCGCTGCCATGAATCGGTCGCCAACTCTTCCCAATTCTGAAAAATAGAATCACCAAGAAATACCCAACGAATACTCGACGCACGCATTTGGATTTCCGCTAATTTTTGTTGGTGTCGCTCATACCAACCGGGTTTATCAAGGTTACTGGTAGGCACGCTTGCAATAGATAGGCTCATCAATACCGGCTCATTCTCTAAGGTTCGATATATAGCAGTTCCCAAGTATTGCCGCGCGGACTTTGCCATTCTCAACGAGCAATACATAGCCGTCACAACCCGGTTGGAGAGCATGCTCTGCGCTCGCTTTGCATAGCATTGGCCATTGACTGGTATTATCAATCCAGTGATGTTCACCAACAAAATAACTGTAGCCAGCAAGCAGTAACTCGCGGTATTTCTCGCGGGTTAATTTAAGCGGATTTTGTAACGCAAAACCATTCCCGGATTGCAGAGCTATGTTCTTACCGTTGATTTCCTGAAAGGCCGCGTGATGGCTCAGATCACCAATGGCATCTAGCAGTGGAAGTGCGGTTTTCTCACTTACTCTAAAGGTAACATCTGCAATGTAGGGTTGATGCTGGCCTGTTGAGTTTAGGGTGATGTCCCGGATCAGAATATCAGCAAAGCCCTCTTCAAGATTTTCTGGAATTGCAAAGTAATCAGCTTGAGAATGGTTTTGCCACTGACCATTAAACAATATGCGTATAGCGTGGCAAATCGCGACAATATTCATATGTCTGGCAGTCTGACGATTGGGATCATTATATTGCGCGCCCGATTCAATTAAGATTGTACTGGCACCTAAACCAGCTAACGTATCGCCGAAAGAACGCACAGAATGCGTGTCATCGTAGCGCGCTATTTGATTTGGGATTGTTGTTTTCAGCTCAGCATGTATTGCAGCTATCAGTTGCATAGCTCTGGCACGTACCGGATTAATTGATTTTGCTTCATCGTAGGCGGGTGCCAAAAATGCAATGGTGGAGGGTTTACGTGAACGTCCTGCACTGTAGTACGGGTTCTGGTCATGCAAGTTAAATGCAACATCTGGCTTAAATTGCTTGGCAACGCTCATCAACAAGCGACCTTCAGGACTAGTAAGCTTTAGGGCATCACGATTAATGTCGATACCTTGGGCGTTGATACGGATTCGGCGCGCCGCACCATCCGGGTTTAGCATGGGTATAACAAGCAGCGTAAATTGGGTCAGAAACTCTTCAATCGGCATGACTCGGCCAGATACCAAATGTTGCAATAAATCCAGGATTGCTGCTGAGGCGGTTGGTTCATCGCCATGCATTTGGGTCCAAGCGAGGATTTTTAGCGCGCCATGTCCTATTTTCAACTGATGGATCGGACGCCCCTCGTAGCTATGTCCAATGATTGCCGCGGTGACGTGGGGTAGAGTGCTTACCTGTTGGAGTATGGGAGCAATATCGTCGAGCGTTAGGTGCTGTCGATCGAGTTCTGCCCACACTGGCACTAAGGCATCTTGAGTCAACATCGTAATCACTCCATGCAGACAATTATTGTGGCTACTATAGCGAAGATTTTATCACTCCGCAGACAAATATTCTGATTATCACTAAACATTCGAATAAAAAATTCACATTCTTGATGGAATCTCTATACTGAATTGAAGTTTCATTGTTTAGCATGGCTATGTCTGTCTTTGTAAAGATCAAAGCTGTCCTCGAAAGTCTCTCTACAAGCGAGCTAAAGCTAGCCTCGTTCGTACTAGATTCGCCAGATGCTGTAAAAGATATGAATTCGCAAGTGTTGGCGAGAGCCGCGGGTGTCAGTCAATCCAGCGTAGTAAAGTTTGCACAAAAGTTGGGTTATCGTGGTTACCCTGCGCTCAAATTTGCCGTGCTTGAAGCGCTCAATACAGATACTCCAAACCCTCTCCTAAAGGGCCAGATTACACAAGCTGATAGTTATCAGGAAATGGCTGATAAGTTGGTGAATAGTAAGATTGCCGTCCTACATGAAACCCGCCAGTTAAATGAAATTGTGGTGTTTGAACGCGCAGTGGAGCTGATAAAAGGTGCGCGACGAATTCTGATCAGCGGGGTTGGAGGTTCGGCGCTTGTGGGTAAGGACTTTTCATACCGGCTGCATCAGTTAGGTATCCATGCGATGGCCGAACATGACGGTCGTGCTCAGTTAGGCATTGCGGCAGCGCTTGGTGAGTCTGATGTGGTTATCGCCATAAGTCATTCTGGTACTTCGCGAGATGTATTAAGTGCGGTGAGTAAAGCGCACAATAACGGAGCTAGGATCATTGCGATGACTAAGTATGGCAGCACACCAATTTCGCGTCTGGCGCATGTTCAGCTTTACTCTGTCGCGGAAGAGCACGCATTGTGTTTGTCATCAACCATGGCTAGAACGTCACAAGAAATGGTTATCGATATGCTCTGTATGGCTTTAACTCAGGTGGTCCATCAGAGTTAACTGTTTCTGTTGTGGGTGAGTGCGCCTGGTTATTTGGTGATGTTTCGGAATACAGCAAATAAGAATGACGGAGTTGCTTAAACTCGGATAAGCCCGCTTGCCAACCGGCTCGAATGGTAGCTTCAGATTCGCCGCGTAGTAAAGCTAAGCGCAGTTTATCGCTTCCCGCCAGCTTGTCAAAAAAGCTCGGAGAAGTGAAAAACTCGATATTCAATGCTTGGCTTCGGCGCAGGCTCTCAATCAGTAATTCTAGATCCAGACCCTTTTGTTCACTGGTTCGCAAGTCGAGCCCCATTAACAGGGTATCCTGAAGTTTGGGTGTCGGAGCACTGCTTGGCATGCTGATGGGAGTGAAAGCAAATTGCCCTAAGTGCACCTGATCATGGCCGATAACCTGAAAGGGGAAAGGGGTTCCTCTGCCAATACTCATGATAGAGGGCTCAAACAAGCACAGACTAGGATACAACTGAATTGCTTGATCATTGGGTAAGTTAGGGCTGGGAGCAACTGGCAGCGAGTAGGGCATGCTACGCGTGTAATTTGCCACCGGAACAACATCTAAATTAATCGGCTTAGAGTTATCTAACCAATCCTCACCCTTGATCATCTGTGCCAGCTCTCCAACCGTCATGCCATGCAATATTGGGATTGGATGCATGCCAACAAAAGACTGAAAATCAGGCTCCAGTATTGGTCCATCAATAAAGCGAATATTTGGATTGGGTCGATCCAGTACGATGACTGGAATGTTCTCTTCGCTCGCAGCCTCGAGAACATAGTGCAGGGTACTGATGTAAGTGTAAAAGCGAACCCCCACGTCTTGGATATCGAAAACTAGGATATCAACGTTCTGTAGCATCTGCGCGGTAGGTTTGCGTGTTTTGCCATACAACGAATAAATCGGTGCTCCGCTAACACTGTCCTTGTCGTCAGCAACCTTTTCCCCTGCACCCTTATCACCACGAAAACCATGCTCAGGTGAGAATATTGCCGATACCGTAATTCCTTGGTTCACTAAGTAATCGACAAGGTGTTGGTCAAATGCTCGTGACGAAGGGTTTACCACCAGTCCAACCTGTTTATTGGATAACTTTGGTAGGTACATTGTTGGCCGTTCAGCACCAACAATGATTGCGTAGACGTTGCTATGCAGCAATACGAGTAAAACGCTAAAACAGCGAAAAATGTTAACCACCTTGCGTATCCACCGCTTTGCGCAAAAAGCCATCATGCTGGCTTAATAGCTCTTCAGCTTCTTGGACTTCAGTATTGGTAAGTAGCATTAAGATTGCGAGCTTGGCACGATTGCCAGCGCGATCAAGCGCGTACTCTGCTGCTTCAGCTTCACAACCGGTGGCTTGCATGACGATACGGATTGCACGTGCACGTAATTTTTCATTTGTGGCATTCACATCCACCATCAAATTTTGATATGTCTTACCCAGCCTTATCATACTGGCGGTACTGAGCATATTTAAGATTAACTTCTGTGCCGTACCGGATTTCATCCGCGTCGAGCCAGTTAAACACTCAGGGCCCACTACGGCGCAGATCCCTATCTTGGCGGTCTCAAGAACCGGTGAGCTAGGATTGCAGGTGATCGAAATCGTTGGCGCCCCAATATCATTAGCAAATTGCAGCGCACTGACCACATAAGGAGTACGGCCACTCGCCGCTAAACCAACCAATACATCAGCGTGAGTAAGCTTGACACGCTGTAAATCATGAATGGCAGCTTGAGCATCATCTTCTGCACCTTCCACCGCGTGCTGGATAGCCTGTTCTCCACCAGCAATGATCCCTTGCACCAGTGTATCGGGAACGCTAAATGTTGGCCTGCATTCGACTGCATCCAGTATGCCAAGGCGACCACTGGTGCCCGCCCCGAGGTAAAACAACCGACCGCCCTGCTGCAAGTGGGCGACGATGGTGTCGACTGCAAGCGCTATTTCGCTGATACAGTCACGCACTGCAAGCGCGACTTTTTGATCTTCCTGATTGATGCGTTTGAGTATGTCAACTGTGTTGAGAAGATCAATGTCCATCGTGTCAGGGTTGCGCCCTTCAGACACAATTGTACTGAGTTGACTGAGCAATTGCGCTGTTGTGGAGGATTTATGATGCTGCATTAAGTTAACTGGCTCTTGGTTGTGCGCGGTTTTGACTCGCTGTGGGTGGCTGCTTAGCTCCACATAGACAGACGATACTGGAGGTTAACGTACCAAGCAAGAGTTGCCAGGTAAAACCTAGCGTGACGGTTTCTTCGCTGGAGAGCCACTGATTAAGTATGTAGGGCTGCAGGGCTAAAGGCACAATAAAACCGCTGATAAGAGCAAGTAGGACACTTAATTTTGAGCCACGCTGGGTGAAAATTGCGGTGAAGTAAACGCCCAATAGGCCACTATAAGAAAACACCATAACACTCAGTGCAAATTGTAGTAACGGAGTGTCAGTATACTGTTGCCAATAAAAGCAAATACCCGCTACGGTCGCGAGTAATATAGCGACGCCACCCATAGCCCATTGCCCAGAGCGGACTTCTTGATTACTCGATAACACTTTGCTCTGCTTAGCATAGAAGGGCTTTAGTAAATCATTGACGATTACCGAAGCCATGGAGTTTAAGCCCGAGTTTAGCGTTGATAGCGCCGCAGCAATTATCCCTATGGTAACCCATGCTTTTAACCCCGCTGGCATTTGGGTGAGCACGTAATACATAAAGATTGTAACTGTCTCGCCGGCGAATCTGGGCGTTGTCGCATCAGTCTGGGCCATCATCATTAAGTCTGGGCGTTGATAGAAAATGTACAATAACAGTCCGATAGTAATGAATAGCAGCATGACTGGGATCACTAGGACTATTGAACTTATCATTGCTGCAGCTCCATCTTGCGCAGATTTGCAGGTAAGCACGCGTTGAGTCATGTCTTGATCCAAGCCAAAAGCTGCAATATTCAGCAGCACAAATCCAGTCAATATTGAGGCCATGGTGAATACGCCGCCAGCAGAAAAATCCAGCCGCCAGTCAAACAAAGTGAGTTTTGAAGCGCTGCCATCAATTGGGGCTTGTAGGGCCGCGATAATCGTCGAGTAATCTGCAGGTATTGAGATGAGTAGCCATATAATGACGGCTATAGCAGCGCTGACATACACGAAGCATTGAATAACGTCACTGTAGATCACAGTGCGAACACCACCATAGACTGTGTAAGCAAGACCGCCAACACAGATGATTACGGTGGCACTGAGCACACTGCTTGGGGCTATATCTCCAAATAGGATCATGGCGACTGCTATAGCGGCCATGTAAAGGCGGGCTCCACTGGCGAGTAGCCGACCAAAAAGATATATGCATCCTGCTTGTTGCTTGGCGCTTGCGCCAAAACGGTCATGCAATAATTCATATACGGTCATGACGCGCGCTTGATAGAAACGTGGGATCAAAATCAGACTAACAAAGAACGCTGCAATTAAGGCTCCGATATTACTGGCAAGGTAACTTAAATCGCCGCGATATCCCTGATCCGGTCCACCTAGAAAGGTTGCTGCAGATTGCGATGTTGCCAATACCGATATAGCAACCGCCCATACTGGCATGGAGTTATTTGCGAGAAAAAAGTCAGCTCCACTTTTAGCTTTGCGATTAAACCAATATCCAGTAATTAACAGTAGTAGCGCATAACTAACAAAAACAACGACATCAAGACTGGAATATTGATCAAGCATTGCGGTATGTTTAGCGTCTGAAAGCGTTACCCATCAAAAAAGAATACTTTATTCTTTTGGTAAAGTATATGTTGGAATATTATTCCTATTAAGCTACTCGACGGAAGAGACCTTTGACCCGCAAAACCACCGCAATCATCGATTTAAATGCGTTAGTGAATAACTTCAAATTGTTGCAACAACATAATGTCAACGGCAATACCTTGGCAGTGATTAAGGCCAATGCGTACGGGCATGGTGCTATTGAGGTCGCGCGGGCGCTTGAACACGATGCAAGCTGTGTCGCTGTGGCTTTTGTGGATGAAGCAAAGTGTTTGCGCGAACAGGGAAGCAAGCAAGAGATTGTGGTGTTGGAGGGGGCATATAATGAGAGTGAGACGCGCTGGGCACTGGCCAATGATATTATTCTAGTTGCACACCGCACCGCGCAATTGCAGTGGTTAAGTGAGAACACCAACATAGCCGCTAGACTCTGGCTAAAAGTTGATACGGGTATGCATCGCTTAGGGTTTATGCCTGACGAACTGGCCAACGTTTTTGAACAGTTTAACCATTTATTTAATCAAGAAACGGTCATCTTCAGTCATCTCGCGTGCGCCGATGAACCAGAGAACCAGCACACAAAAGATCAAATACAGCGCCTCAACGCGATACTTAAACAATATGCTTTTCCTAGCAGCATGGCGAATTCCGCAGGCATTGTTCAATGGGCGAGTAGTCATGGAGCCTGGAATCGTGCAGGCATAGCTCTTTACGGTGGGCAGTCGAGTCAACTTCCGCTGGATATTGGTTTGCAACCAGTAATGACACTCAGTGCTCCAATTATCGCTTTGCGTAACATCGACGCTGGAGAATGTGTTGGCTATGGTGCGTCGTGGCAGGCCGAGCGACCATCAACAATTGCTACGGTGGCCATTGGCTACGCAGACGGCTATCCACGCCATGCGCCGAGTGGTACACCCGCATGGTGTAAGGGGCAGCACATCCCACTGGTCGGCAGAGTGTCAATGGACATGTTGACGTTTGATGTCACCGATCACGCCCAGGTAGCTGTCGGTGATCAAGTCGAACTGTGGGGTCGCAATGTTAGCGTCGCAGAGGTTGCAGCTCGTGCTGGAACGATTGATTATGAATTATTGACGCGGGTCTCTGAGCGGGTACCAAGAGAATACGTGGGTTAACTCGCTAGTCTGCAAATTGGCTTTGATTGCGGCCCATCGCTTTGGCTCGATACATTGCGGAGTCTGCCCTGGCAATCCACTCGTACGCAGTTTCTCGGCCGGTAAATTCAGCGGTTCCACATGACATAGTGACAGTTAAGGTGGCTTCAGGCCAGCTGGTTGTTCGAACAGCATCAACCAACTCTTGCGCCAGTAACTTTGCCTCATTGAGCGCCGTATTTTCAACAATAACCACAAACTCTTCACCACCAAAACGAAACAGTGCGTCAGTCTTGCGAATGCGCTCTCCTACCACGTGCACAAACTGCTTCAGCACTTCATCGCCAACACTATGTCCAAATTGATCATTGATTTGTTTAAAGTGATCGATGTCCATCATTATTAACGAACAGGTTTGTTCTGGGTAACGCCGCAAGCGCTCAATCGTTTTTATCAACATTTCTTCCATCGCTCGTCGATTACCCACTTCGGTTAGTGGATCTGAAGTTGCCATGTGTTGGAGAAATTCTTGGTGTCGTCGTGTACGACTGGCAAACGCGAAGCAGAATAGCAATGTTGCACCAGCAGAAACGGCAAATTTAAGTGCAAAAAAAGCATCGATCTGTGGCCAGATTATCAGGATCACGGCAGAGATAAACAGCGAACCGATAACTACAGCTACCCGAGGTGTTAACAAGAAAAACACAGTAGTGATTGCCGGATATGCCCAGACAATCTGATCCGGTCCTCTTAGACCGATTGTGACTAACATTACGAACACACTTAAAAGTGCAAGACCCCAGCGGGCGTAATAGACCGTATGGGTAATGTATACTTGGAGAAAAATGGCTGCGGTGATCGAAACGGCAGTGCTATTTAGGATGGCAACAGGAATGTCATTCTGTAAAAAACGAATAATGACAAAAGGTAAGAGACTCAGTGAAATAGCACCACTGATGGTAAGAATGATAGATTCTTCTAATGTCCTACTTTTCCTCTGCATAGCTATCCTAACGCCGAGAGCCTGAATTCATACTAACGCTGGTTAAACAAAAAACACAACCAATATTTGACGCACTGTTTGACCGAGTCCAACGTTCGATGATGGCTAATGCGTCTTTTCTAAGACTTCATCCATTGCGAGTAATTTGCGCATACTGCGATTCAACAGGTGCTGCATTTTTATCCCAGCATAACCAACAAATAATTCGCCGTTACCGCTCTGCGCAGTCTGAGCAGCAAGGGTAAATTCTCTCCCGCCTTGATAATAAGGCAAACAAACGTGCGCTAGCATCACAACTTCGCCGGCCCTGCGAGTTTCACTTGGCCCCCAGCCAATTTTTTGAAAAATGCGCCATTGACCTTGAGTTGCACTATCCAATACGTTTTTACTCTCACCTGTGTTTATTGGTTCAATGGCTTGGGCGATGGCATCTGCCATCATGCGGCTAATTCCAGCCATCATGCCACCTAGGCCATCAGCACCATAAAACAGAATATTAATGTCTTCCTGCTCAAGCCGAGGATGGCGTGTAGTGCTTACCCGTGCATGAGTCGCCAAGCGTTTGAGCCATTCTGCTTGCGCCAAGGCGCTCATAGCTTTATTGCCAGTTAATCCACAATCTTCACAGCGATAGGTTTGATAACCAGGGTCTTCGGTGGCGTTCAGATAGGGTGCCAATGAGACTGCATTATTTCCGTAACGCCATTGTTCCTTGGGCGGGATGAATGCGTGAGAACCGTAGGCGCCACGAAACTGGATTGCTGGGTTTTCCAGCAGCAGCCAGCGCTCATGAAAAAGTTCGGTTAAAAAATTACGTCCGGCAATATTAGCGAAAAACGTAGCAATTGCGTTGGAATCTCCAGGTGCATTACCGGTTGGCTCATAGCTATTAATGCTGGTAATAAGGTCAGCGATGCTGACATTTCCTATGGAGCCTGTTGCGCCAATCCCCTGTTCGCGCAATTTTGCAACTGCACCCGTATAAGCAAATATTTTAGACGAGCTCCACGGCTCATAGAGTTCATGCTCACGGCCATTGGATAGATACCGAAACGCAAGTGTACTTTCATCCTTCGTCGCGTAGTCGATGACTAGCAGTCGGCCTAAGTTGTTAGTGTTAGAAAACCATTCTCGGTTGGCGGCTACGCGTTGAGTCCAACTCGGTTGATTGTAGTTTACCTCTGCGCTGCTCAAGTACGCGTGCGAGTTTGCTGGTTCACGCGGGTTACAACTATTTACATTAATATTGGTATTTGCCGCGATCAGTGGCGGTACGTTCATACTGTTTTGATAAAATGCTTCAGAGTCGGTAAGTGACGCTTGTCCCCAAGTCATCCCAATCGCACTGAGATATACAAGCGTGATAAAAGTTAGGGCTCTATACGGCATCTGGGTATCTGTAATAGCAAGTCCCGAGAAAACTCGGGACCAATCAATGTTTATGATTCAAGTGGTGCTCGAACCGGAAGTACAGTAACCGTTTTAATTTTAGCTTCACTCAGTTCAGTACTAGCGATCTGCGCGGGTACGAAGCGATAATCCATAGGTCCAGCAAAACTATCGGCAGTTAGGGATACATCGTAGGTTTTATCTTCTTGCCACCGGAAATAAAGCCTTTCACCTTGTTCAATAGTGAAGGTTGCAGCATAAAACGCTTGGCTTTTCACAGTGAATGGAGTCTCCATTTTGTACAAGGTTATTTCGTGAAGTCCCGGTTTAAGGTTGACCACAGCTAAAGCGCCATTGGTTAAGCGCGTTACCTCTTCACCATTGATATGCACTACGGGTATTTCATGCCCATTCCTGACTTGCAGCGGGCTGTAAACGAACAATGCAGTATCTGATGTATATTGAGCCACGGGAATAAATGGCTGAGAACTAGTGCATCCCATGAGCACGAATAGCGGCAATGAAAGTGAAATAGCGATTATACGAACTGTTTTATGCAACATGAGTTTTCCTTGTAATGTAGATCCTGAGATTTAAATATAGCCTTCAAAACTCAAAACTCAAAACTCAAAACTCAAAACTCAAAACTCAAAACTCAAAACTCAAAACTCAAAACTCAAAACTCAAAACTCAAAATTCAAAACCCATTCAACCGCAGATGGCATGGGATCAATGAATCTTGACTTCCGCCATCAAAGCAATAAAAAAGGCCCCTTACCTTGCGGCTAGGGGCCTCTTGAAGTTTCATCAGCGCTTGGGTTTAGACGCGCTCAAAGATCGTGGCAATCCCCTGACCTAAGCCAATACACATGGTAGCCAAGCCTAATGTTTTGTCTTCAGACTCCATCAGGTTAAGCAATGTGGTAGAAATACGCGCTCCTGAACAACCCAGTGGGTGGCCAAGGGCGATGGCGCCGCCATTTAAGTTAACTTTCTCATCGTAATTGTCCAGCCAACCTAGTTGTTTGATGCACGATAACGCTTGTGCAGCAAAGGCTTCGTTGAATTCGGCAATTTCGATGTCAGCCATAGTTAAACCTGCACGCTTGAGCGCTTTTTGTGTTGCAGGTACTGGACCAAAGCCCATGATTGCTGCATCACAGCCCGCCACGCCCATAGCGCGGATCTTCGCGCGCGGTGTAAGACCGAGCTCTTTGGCCTTGTCCGCAGACATCAGTAACATGGCTGCAGCTCCATCAGAAATCGCTGATGAGGTGCCAGCAGTTACGGTACCGTTAACGGGATCAAATACTGGACGCAAGCTCGCCATGGTTTCCACTGTGCTATCCGGGCGGATAACTTCGTCACGGTCAATTAACTTGAGCACACCATTCTCATCATGCCCTTCAATGCCCACAATTTCATTTGCCCAGCGACCTTCAAGGTGAGCCTTGTGTGCACGTTGGTGTGAGCGCGCACCGAACGCATCTTGCATTTCGCGGGTAATACCGTTTTGGCGACCGAGTAATTCTGCGGTCATCCCCATATTACCTGAGGCCTTAGCCGTGTACTTTGCCAGCCCTGGATGGAAGTCCAGATTGAAGGTCATTGGTACATGCCCCATGTGTTCTACGCCACCAATCATAAAGATATCACCGTTACCGGTCATAATTCCTTTGGTTGCATCATGCAATGCCTGCATAGACGAGCCACACAAACGGTTTACCGTTACGGCGCCAGTACTGCGCGGGATATCAGTAAGAAGCTGTGCGTTACGGGCAATATTAAAGCCCTGCTCTTTGGTTTGCTGTACACATCCCCAGATAATATCTTCGATTTCAGCTGGATTTACGTTGGGATTGCGCTCCAGCAACTTGCTCATCAAATGCGCAGACAAGGTTTCTGCGCGAACATTGCGAAAAACACCGCCCTTGGAGCGACCCATCGGGGTGCGTATACAATCAATAACTACTACGTCTTTCATAAGATTCTCCTTAGGCCTGAATTATGCGAAGTATGATTTGCCGGTGCGAGCCATCTCGCGAACACCATCAGAGACCTGATAAATAGGGCCTAAGTCAGCATACTTGTCAGCTAAATCAACAAACGCCTGTAATCCCATGGTTTCGATGTAACGGAAAATTCCGCCTCGGAACGGAGGGAAACCAAGCCCATAGAGTAACGCCATGTCGGCTTCTGCTGCGCTACCAACAATACCTTCTTCTAAACAACGAATGGCTTCGTTAGCCATTGGGATCATGGTCCGCGCGATGATTTCTTCGGCACTAAAGTCGGCACGCTCAGCGACGTGCGGTTGCAACAGTTCATAGGCTGTTTGCGCCGGAGTTTTCTGCGGTCTACCGCGTTTATCAACGCCATAATCGTAGAAACCTTTGCCGTTTTTCTGACCTAAACGTTCGTTCTTGAACATCACGGTCACAGGATCATTGTCTATCTTTTGCATACGCTCAGGGATGCCTTCAGACATTACACCTGCGGCGTGATCAGCCGTGTCCATACCAACGACATCAAGCAAATAGGCAGGGCCCATCGGCCAACCAAATTGCTTCTCCATAACTTTATCGACGGCAGTAAAATCTGCGCCATCCAAGACTAAGCGACTAAAACCAGCAAAATAGGGGAACAATACGCGATTGACTAAAAATCCGGGGCAATCGTTAACCACTATAGGGGTTTTACCCATTCGTAAGGTCGTTGCAACAACCGCGGCAATGGTGTCGTCTGAAGTATCCTCACCACGAATGATTTCAACCAGAGGCATCTTATGCACTGGATTAAAGAAATGCATGCCACAGAAACGTTCAGGTTTCTTTAGGCTCTTGGCTAATTGGTTAATGGAGATAGTCGAGGTGTTCGAGCAGATAATGGCATCATCTGCGACTGCGCTTTCAGTCTCTCCCAGTACAATACCTTTAATTTTCGGGTTTTCTACTACGGCTTCAACAATTAGGTCAGAATCTTTGATTGCACTGTACTCTAACGTTGGCGTGATGTTGGCAAGCGTTGTGGCCATCTTGGCGCCATCAACTTTGCCGCGCTGCATGCCTTTCAACAAAATGCCGGATGCTTCTTTCATACCTAAATCAAGTGCTGCTTGATTGATATCTTTCATCACTGTGGGAATACCTTTAACCGCACCTTGGTAGGCAATTCCACCGCCCATAATACCGGCACCCAAAACGGCATTTTGCTTAACTTGCTTTGTGGCTTGTTTGGCTTGCTTCTTACCTTTGCTCTTAACCAGTTGGTCAGCCATGAAAATGCCAATTTGCGCTTTTGCTGCATCAGTTTTGGCTAATTTAACAAAGCCTTCGTTCTCTAGCTTCAACGCACCATCACGATCCAGCATTGCTGCATTTTTTACAGTCTCAACCATCATGTGTGGAGCTGGGTAGTGCTTACCCGCTTGCGCAGCTACCATGGCCGCAGCCGTTGAAAAGCTCATCATGGCTTCGTTTTTATTTAACTGTAAAGGAGACTTTTTCTGCGTCCGTCGGGCTTGCCAATTAATATTGCCAGCAGCTGCATCTTGTGCCATCGAAATTGCGGCATCGCGCAATGCTTCTGGTGCAACCACAGCATCCACAGCGCCTTCAGCCAATGCTTTAGCCGCTTTCCGGTCGCGTCCTGTGGTCATCCATTCAAGCGCATTGTCTGACCCAATGACGCGAGGTAATCGCACCGTGCCACCAAAGCCAGGCATTAGGCCAAGTTTCACTTCAGGTAGACCGATTTGTGCAGTTGTATCAGCCACACGTAAGTCACAGGCGAGCGCCATTTCACAACCACCACCAAGGGCAAAACCATTCACTGCGCATACCGTGGGCAAAGGAAGATCTTCAAAGCGATCAAACACTTGCGAAGTTTTTGCTACCCAAGCGAGTACTTCATCATCGGGTTGGGCGAACAAGCCCGTGAATTCGGTGATGTCGGCACCGACAATAAACGCAGGCTTAGCGCTGCGCACGATCAGTGCTTTGAGACCAGTCTGTGCTTTGATGGCTTGTGTGGCTTGGTCTAGCTCCTCAACGGTTTGACGATCAAACTTGTTGACCGAGCCCGAGGCATCGAATACGAGCTCGGCGATGTCATTGGCCGAGTCGATGGTTGCAACTGTTAAACAGCTACCTGAGTAAATCATATTGTATATCTCCTCATCGCGGTGGAGCATAAGTATAGATGACTCACACCACTTTATGCGTAGGGGGTCGAGATTCTCGTTAAAATCGGTGCGAAACACAACGAAAAAATAAAACACGTGTTTGAAAGTCTAGAGATAGGTAGCCTTGCTATTTTTTCAAGGTGCAAAGTCAGTAAATTGCGATGAAGTTCGCTGAAACGCACGCCAAATCTTGCTACTCTATGTTTATGCAAAGGTTACTTTTAGTTGCGTCGATGCTGCGTATTAGCCGTGTTAAAAGTCTCAAGTTGGCTGGGTTATATCGACTATTTTTTGTATCTATAGCTTGGCATAGTCTTGTCTTGGCGGCTGACAACCCGATCGTTTCGTTCCCACAAAGCCCGTTGGTTGCTGCGGTAGACCCTTTTAGTACCGCCGACACAGAGCGCTTTCGCGAGCAATTCGACGAGTTTGTGACCATTATCCGCACCCAACGCAACATTGACGCCACAGACATGCAGGCGCGGTTACATGCGCTTGAGGGTTACACCTTATATCCTTATGCATGGAAGTACTGGCTGCTTGCCAGTTTATCGCGCCAATCTGAAGCTCAAATTGGCGAGTTCCTTACACGTTACGATGGCCAACCTGTGGCAAGAAATGTACGTAAGCGATGGTTGCAGTTGTTACAGGACCAGAATGCTAACCAAGCGTTTGTGCATGACTATCATGCTGGGTTGAGTGCAGAACTAGATTGCTATTATCTGCGTCAAACACTACCCGAGGACGTCGATGCAGAGGTGCTCGATTCGAGCGTCGCGAAACTATGGATGGTTCCTTACTCACAACCCAGTGCGTGTGATCCATTGTTCGCGCGCTGGAAAAAGGCCGGATTGCAAACCTCCGAACGCACGCTCAAACGGGTTAAGTTGGCCACTCAGGAAGGCAATTATCGACTCGCTAGTTTTCTGGCGCGCAGTTTGAAACCACAACATAAGTATCTCGCCCAGTTATGGCGGGATGCTCAGCGTAATCCAGCTCGTCTCACTAATGCCAAGCGTTTACCTATGCAGTACTTGCTGCAAGAAGGCGAGGCATTTACGTATGCAATGAAAAAATTGGCGTGGTCACAACCGCAAAAGGTCATTACTGCATACCAAACCTTTGCGGATGGTTTGCAACTGAGCGAACAGCAGCGAGAGGACATTGTCAGTGCTATCGCCCTATCGTTAGCGGTTGATCAACACCCAGACGCACTTAGTTGGTTACAAAAAGCGCAGGAATTTAATGTTAATGAAGAAATCTTGCGTTGGCAGGTAGCTACTAGCATTCGCCAGCAGCAATGGCAGCAAACACTGGCTATAATCGAGCAAGCCAGCGAGTTAGCAGCGCAGGATATTTCTTATGAATACTGGATGGGGCGCAGTTGGCAGCAACTGCAAGTGGAAGAAAAGGCTACAGAACGATTTAATAATGCTGCGCAAGAACGCCACTATTATGGATTCCTGGCCAGCGCTCAGTTAGATCGGCCAGCGCAGTTTAATCATCGTGAGCCAATTTGGGATGCACAAATTCAAACACTTTTGCTTAGCGACCCGGCAATCAATCGCGCCTTTGAATTAAAACGCAGTGAGCGCTTTGCTGAAGCCCGCCGTGAGTGGCGCTTTGCGTTACAAGCCATGTCACCGGAAATTAAAATTCAAGCAGCATTACTCGCTCATCATTGGGGCTGGTTTGACCAAGCTATCCAGTTATTTACCGAATTAAATTACATGGATGATGTAGTACGCCGCTTTCCTGTGCCGAGTGAGTCGCCATTGCAGCCCTTGGCGACAGAATATCAAGTCGACCCAGCTTGGGCACTTGCCATCACTCGACGCGAAAGCTCTTTCATGGTGGATGCAGTCTCGCAGGTTGGAGCGCGCGGATTAATGCAAATAATGCCGACCACAGCAAACTATTTAGCCAAGCAACCGGTTAATTATTCTGCATTGCTAGAGCCTGAGAGGAACATCTCTTTGGGTCTGCGCTATTTACAGTACTTGATGCAAAAGGTGGATAACAATCCAGTCTTAGCCACCGCCTCGTATAACGCAGGTTGGCAGCGCGTGTTAAACTGGCTGCCAAAGCAAGAGGCGCAGGATGCAGACATATGGATCGAGTCGATCCCCTATCGAGAAACACGAAATTATGTCAAAGCCGTGTTAGCCTATAAATACATATACCAACGGCAGTTGGGGCTGGAAACCGATGTGTTTGAGCAGTTGCAGCACATGCAAATGAGCCCCAAGCAATAATCTAAGCCCCCGCCGACAGCGGGTGGTCATACTGAAATCGAGTAAGGAATATATGCAAGCACTAGCTGAAGACTACGCCAAGCACATTGAAATTTTACAGGCGCGGACCCGCGAGGCATTGGAGAACGAAGCGCTGGATGGCCTGGTCATTCATTCGGGGCAGAGCAAGGTGATGTTCCTCGATGACAATCATTATCCATTTCATGTTAACCCGCAATTTAAAGCTTGGCTTCCAGTGGTCGACAATCCGAATTGTTGGTTAGTGGTTGATGGGGTCAGTAAACCTAAATTGATTTTCTATCGTCCGGTGGATTTCTGGCATAAGGTTCCGCCAGAGCCGGCAGCGTTCTGGACCCAGCACTTTGATATTGTGCTATTGAAGCAAGCCAATGCAGTGGAAAAGCACTTACCTTACGACAAAGATAAGTACGCCTACGTCGGCGAATTCATTGAGGTGGCGCAGGCGCTCGGTTTTCATCAAGTAAACCCTGATCGCGTTATGCATTATCTGCATTATCATCGCGCCTATAAAACTGACTATGAACTGTCATGTATGCGCTTGGCCAACAAAACCGCGGTAGCTGCACACCGCGCCGCAGAACAGGCGTTTATGCAGGGCAAAAGCGAGTTTGACATCAATTTAGCTTATTTGAATGCAGCTCGTCAGGGCGAGAATCAAGTGCCGTATTGCAATATTGTCGCTCTCAATGAGAATGCTTCGATTTTACATTACATGGCCTTGGAGTCTCAGCCTCCACAGCAACACCGCAGTTTTTTGATAGATGCAGGTGCTTCATTTAATGGCTATGCCGCTGACATTACACGAACGTACTGTAATCAGCCGCATGAATTTAATGACTTAATCTCTCGAGTGGACAACTTGACTAAGTTACTCGCAACAGAATTGCAGCCAGGTATTGATTATGCGGATATTCATCGCAAAGCTCATGACGGTATAGCGGAAATATTGAGTGACGCGCATATTGTTAATCTCTCCGCCCAACAAATTGTTGATAAAGGGATTAGTCGTACTTTTTTCCCACATGGTATTGGGCACTTTTTAGGATTACAGGTTCATGATGTAGGCGGGTTGATTGCCGATGAGCGCGGCACCCCCAAACCAGCGCCAGATGATCATCCCTTCTTGCGCTGCACTCGCACCGTTGAGGCGCGCCAAGTGTTTACCATTGAGCCTGGTTTATATTTTATCGACAGTCTATTGGATGATTTACGTAGTTCTGATAACAGCCAGTACATTAACTGGGATCGAGTCGCGGAGTTCAAACCGTTTGGTGGTATTCGTATCGAAGACAATGTTATCGTGCACCCGAAATCGATAGAAAATATGTCGCGTGATTGCGGCTTGGTTTAAGTGACTTTCGGGTTAAGCTTGAGCGCGAGTTAGGCGATCATTGACATCATCCCAAGCTTCGTCGCTTGGTGGTTGTTCCACCCAAATGTGAGCAAAACCTTGGTTATCGAGCTGATAAAGCGATTGGTATAAGTTTCGGGCATAACTAGCTTTCTCAGCACTGAGTTGCACAAACCCGTCGATTTTTTTATTCCCAATCTCGCGAGTTAACTCGGTGCTGTAATGAACGCAAGCGGTATGCTCTGGCCATTGAGTTAGAGCGTCTGCTAATTCTTGTGTCGTTTTAACCTGAAGTCTGCCTTTAGGTTGGTAATGTTGCTTAATGTTTCCAGGAACTTGCAATTGATGGCTGCGATAGCTTTGCACAGGCAGTTGTAAACTTTCGGATAACTGCTGTGCCGTAATCGGTCCAGCACGTAAAATACGTAAGGGTTGCGTGGGATAATTACTGATATCGAGGATCGTCGATTCCAGTCCAACTTCACAGGCTCCACCGTCAATCACCGCGTCGATTTTGCTGTTTAATTCATTAAATACTTGCTGTGCAGACGTCGGACTGAGCTGCTTGTGCGGATTAGCAGAGGGGGCTGCGACGATTAATTCACCGCGTTTTAGAATTTCACGGAACACGGGATGTGCCGGCATGCGCACCCCGATAGTGTCCAGTTCACCGGTAACTGCAGCTCCAATAAGCGGGCTTTTTTTAAGGATCAACGTGAGGGGGCCAGGCCAAAAATGTTCCGCTATTTGGCGTGCTACGCTTGGAATATCGCGACAAATGGAATCGAGTTGTTCAAGACTGTGAATATGTACGATCAATGGGTGATTGTTGGGGCGTTGCTTAGCACTAAATATTTTTGCTACTGCTGCCGGGTTGGTTGCATCTGCTGCAAGACCGTAAACAGTTTCCGTGGGTACGGCAACCGTACCTCCCTGCACTAAGATAGCAGCGGCTTGCGCGATACCTGGCTCATCGGATCGCAAAAATTGAGTTGTATTGTCGGTCATCTTTATGGATTACAATAATTACAATTGACCGGATCTGTGTCCGGCGCTTCGACTGCTTGGGTTTGGCTAAATCCACAATCCTGGCAGGTCATAACATGGGCTTTGGGCTGTCTACTGGGAGTTCCACACTGTCGACAAGGTAGCCCTGCCACGCGTTGCTTGACCACGAAACCACGCGCTGCGCACTGTGGACAGTGACTGGTTAAGTATTTGACAAGCGCTTGCGCAGCTAGCTCCAGAGTGACTTGACGTTGTGGGCAGTGCATAGCCCTAAAATCATACTGCAATTCTATCAAACTCGCCTTAGCAGTTGTACCGAGTTGTTGCACGGCAAGTTCTATTGCTGCTGCATTTAACAAGCCTTTGTGCGCAGCCAGTGCTGACTTTTTGCTGTCTCTGGCGATGATCATGCCGGCCTGACCAGGCGGAACTTCTTCAATAAAGGTACTAACCTGGGATTTCCAATTCACATCGAGTGGCAGAGCCAACGTCAGTTTCTCCAACATAATCGGCTGTTGTGCGCTAGCGCTAGCAATCACTTTGCCGTCTCGATTGACGCAAACGAGGATCTCCGTATTGAGCGCAAATAAGCCAAAACCGTCACTTTGAAAGCTTCCTTCACTGCCAATACCCAGCTCTGCATCGTGGTGCTGTAAACTCATCAATGCTTTGTGTTTGGCACATTCATAGGGCGATTGCGTGCGCGCTACTTCGCCACTAAAGGTGCCCAACGTGTCAGTATTGAAGCCAGTATAGTTAACCACTTGCCAACCCAGCGCTGCTGCCAGTGGCTTAGCGATGTAGTCGGCTTTGCCGTGCTGAGTCGCAATGGCAGCGGTAAGGCCGTACATTGGGTCGTTGGTGCGCACGATTGATCGGTTAAGACTCGAGTTCGTTGAGGAGTTCCTCGAATTGTAGGCTCAATTTGTGACTTGGGGCAAAGAACGCCAATGGACGGCGCTGGCTATGTGATTCACGTACCTTTACGGAAGAGCTAAGTTTGGACTCGAGGACTGGTAATCCTTGTTCAACTAAACCGGCAACCAGTTGCTTGGGTAGGTTTGCCTGGGCATTAAACTGATTGATAATAATGCCTTCACAGGCCAAGTCTGGATTGTGATCACTTTTAAGTTCCATGACATTATCCAGCAAACGCTGGATCGCCTGAGCTGAGAAATCGTCACAATCAAAAGGAACTAAAAACGAGTCGGCAGCTATTAGTGCAGCTTTAGAATAAAAGTTGAAATTTGGTGGAGTATCAATATAGATGCGATCATATTGACCTTCTAACTCTTTGATAGTATCGCGTAACTTGAACATTTTATAGCGTGATTCCAACTCGCGCTCAATGTTAGCTAAACTTTTGTCTGCGGGCATGACGAACAGATTTTCAAACGCAGATGGCTGGACAAAATCTTCTCCCGTTAACGCTTTACTGAACCAGCCCACGGTTTGCTTAAACATGTCGGCGACCGTATGTGTGTCCTCGGTAACATCGATACCGGCATAATGCGTCGCATTGCCTTGCGCATCGAGATCGATCAAAAGTGTTTTTAAACCCCTTTTGGCGCTCGCTGCAGCCAAATTGGTACTTATCGTAGACTTACCAACGCCACCCTTTTGATTAAACACAACTCGTTTTTTCATACTATGTCTTCGCTACCCAACAGGTACGATCAGCATAAAAGAAAGCATTGGTTTTGGGAATGGCTATAGCACGACAGGTGCGAAATAAATGGTAAAAAGCCCCGCCGTTGCTATGTGACGGGGCTCTGAAGTTATGAATTTGGTAAAATCACGTTGTCGATAACGTGGATCACACCATTGCTACCTTTTATATCGGTTTGGATAACCTTGGCTCCATCAACGGTGACTGTGCCCATGGATACGGCTATGTCGATACTGTCGCCTTGCAAAGAATTGGCTTTAGAGAGGTTTACCACTTCTTTGGCATAAATCTCTCCCGGAACCACGTGATAAGTCAGAATATCAATCAATTTGTGCTTATTTTCCGGTTTTAATAACGTCTCGACAGTCCCTGCTGGTAATTTGGCGAAAGCATCGTTAGTGGGGGCGAAAACGGTGAATGGTCCTTTTCCTTCTAGCGCCTCGGTTAAATCAGCCGCTTTTAATGCTGCTACTAACGTTGTGAAGTTGGCATTCCCAGCAGCAATGTCAACAATATCGGGTTGGCTGTGTTTACTTTTCGTGTAATTACCGCCAGCAACAGCAACTCCGGCTACACCAATTAGTGCAGCAGCAATAATCGTAGATTTTAAACGCATGTTCATAATGTCACCTCAAATAATGTCGTTAATTGAATTAGGTCATGCAGTGCACATTGCATAACGTCAATACAGCTGCGTTTTCTTTTTGGTTGATGAAAGTTTTGTAATCTGTGATTTACCGACCAGATTGATGCTGAAGTATGAATATTTGGCAGTTAAGAATAATGACTAACTTAATGCTAAGGAATCGCATCTATGTATGATTTCTCTATTTCCATGTAATGACGGCATTGGCCAACGTGGAACAGCTGAAAGTAAAGCGTTCCTTGCTGGCTTAGTTGTGAATTTAGACTTTATCTTTTTCGTTAATGATAAATCGTTTATCAACATTCATATCTTTAGGAATGAGGTGCAGAACTAAACTATGCCGGCTTATCCCCATGTCTTTGCGTGGGCTTCCGCCGTGCGCAAGACAAGCATGCCAGAATAATGCCTGGCCTTTCTTGATGATGAGCTCTCGCCGTTCTGACACTTTGCTTGCTTCAGCACTTAACCAGGCAAAATATTCAGCGTTTTCAGCCTTGGATAAGGTACGCAAATTCGTTTGTGGATAATTGCTATCGTGTTTGTTCCAATAGCCCAATTTGTGTGTTCCCGGGTAAAATTCGAGAGGGCCACTGTCCGGATGAATATCTTCCAATGCTATCCAACACCCGATCAAATAATTGCGTGGGTAAATATGAAATTGAGCATAATCTTGATGCAGTTTTTGTTGGCTACCAACTCCAAAACTTAAGGTAAAACCTGATTCAGCTGGCTTGTCGAACAGCAACGATCCAATGCGTAAAATAGTCTCATTTTCGCTCACTTGTTCAAACTGTTCAGAAAACTCATTCATCCCATGAATGCGCCAATTATTATTCAATTGCATCCACTGCCTTTCACTTTCGGGTAAGGACAGTAATTCCTCTTGTGAGAGGTTTTGAGGCTGTGATTCATCCTCGCGTCGTAAACCAATAATATTCAGGTTTGGATAGCGTTTTTGGCCACGCCATATACCATTTTCCATCTCACTCTTAAGCAAATCACAGGTTTTGCTATCAAGAACATTGGCGATTACGAAACCATTGTCGACCCACTGGTTGAGCATTTCTTTATCGTCTTTTGGTAGGTCTTTGGCAGCGATATACGTTTTTGCATCAGTTTGGTCAAACCAAGGGCGAAGCTCAGGAGATTTAGGCCATTGGCCATTTTTTGAATAATCAATAGTGTTTCTAAGTGACTGACTTTTAGCTGTTTTTTTTCGTTGGCGGCGAAACCTGCCGAGCCGATCTGGAGCTTTTAAGAAATCCACCAGTTTAGATGTCTTAATTTTCAATTGCTTGACCGTTAAATCCATACTCTTCTCTGTCTCTCGCGCCTCATTGCGTGGCGTTGGTAAATTTCGCACTAGCTCGTCTATCGCTCTATAATTTGGCTGGCACATAGAGGCCGACAACACATAATTTAACCGATTGATATCAAATTGTATGCCCTCGGAATTGGCTAATTGCATAATATCACCGCGATAATAACCACGCAGTTTTTCAATCTCTGCGGAAGGTAGTGAAAGGGTGAACTCATTCTGCTGATTCAAGGCCTGATGGACTTGTGCTAAAGAGAGGTCGCTATACAAAGTTGCCTCATAATCGGATGTTTGCTGCGCTATGCAGTAACTTCCATCAGATTGCTTAAAGTGGGCCACGACTTGAGGGATAGTTTTCCGTTCATTTGCATGCGGTAACGATGCATTTGCTAAGGCATTTTTGTCTAGTCCTAGAAATTCGGAGAAATTTACCAAGGTACGTTCCTGCTGCTGCATTAAATCTTCGAGTTTCATGACATGCACGTTGTCTCGACCGAATAGTTCAAAAGCGTTGGCAACGAGCTCTGCATACTTGGGTAAGTAGTAATTCTGTCGTTGCCAAACCACGTCTTCAAAGGAGGCGGAGATATCAGCGCTGAAATTTTGGCTTTTTTGACCGGTAGAAAAATGATGCACAACATCATGGGTGTAATGTGAGTAAGCCCTCTTTATCGGATCTCTGAGCATAATAAGTATTTTTTTCTCACCTTTAAGCTCCTTGATTCGTTTAAGCGCAGAGGGATTGCGGAAGTAACTCGGGGTGATATCCACGCTGTAGCCACTAAATTGTCGCGGGTCTTGTTTAAAAAGACCGAAAAATGCATCGTTTTCTGTGGTGTAATTTTTGCTGAAGAAAAATGTCTCTTTCTTAGTTGTGGTATTGAACTGCGGATCGTTATCCAGCAGCTTGAACATAGAACTTGTACCGCATTTTTCAACGCCAATACCAAAAAGATATTTCATGTTTGCTAATTTACTATACGAATTGAAGGGAGCTTAATAAGCGATTCAGTAAGCTACGATTAAGTGAGCACAAAGGCTCTCTTGCTGCAGATTGATTTGTCTACGACTGGCCAAATCGACCAAAAATCAATGCACATTAATTTAGCAAGTGTTCGTGCTTGCTTCAAGCAAATCCGAATGCTTCAGGTAGCTTTGTCACCGCTGCGCCTTTTTTCTAGTGTGCCTACTGTAACTCAGCAACGAGTAAACTTTGCATCTACAGCAAGTGGGAGATTCGTTCGACTAAGCTAGAATTCACTGCAAAGCAGCTAATTTGGGTTAAATGAATTTAATGCATGAGCAAAGTCTCGAATTTTGCCCAGTTTATTATTTTCGACGAACGACCTTATTTTACGGGGAACTCACTTGGCGTATATTGTCTGACTGTATATGCTTAACATATTGTTAACATTCGGTGGGGTGGTGTATGCAAAAGGTTCCACGATTATTGTTAGCCATAGCAGCGCTAGGGTTGTGCGCCTGCCAAAGTACCCCTGTCACGCTGACTGCAAGCCCACATCAGTTGCTCAATGACGATGCGTTTACCGGTTACCATTTATTTGATATTGAAACCGAGGAAGAGGTTTTTGAACTAACTCCAGAAGCGAAATCTTTTGTTAATCGCGTTACCTGGCAACACGACCATCCCACCAAGAAAATTAAAGCCTTAGTGAGCAGTATTTTCGACCGCTCCGATCTCAACTTACTGTACAGTAACGACGCGAATACTACAGCATCAGACACGTTTAGAACCGGGGCTGCTAATTGCTTATCGATGTCTATTATGACCTATGCATTAGCCGAATACGCTGGTTTTGATGCGCGTTTTCAGGATATTCAAATCCCCGAATATTGGACTCGTCGCGATGGCTTCTCTTTACTCAATGGACATGTCAATGTGTTGGTGCGTCCCAAGCATGATCAGCAAGTGATTCAATTGTTGAGTTCTGACGTGGTGATTGATTTTGACCCACAGGATAGCCGCAGACACTTCCCAATTGTCGAAGTGACCAAGCAGCAAGCGCTTGCCATGTTTTATAACAACAAGGGCGCGGATGCGCTGATTGATGATGCATACACACGTGCCTATGCATACTTTAGAGCGGCTATTTTGATGGATCCAAACTTTGATGGCGCTTGGGTTAACTTAGGTATTCTATATCGGCGCACGGGGCATATGGAGCTAGCAAAACGTAGCTACGAGCGGGCCATAGAAGCTGATGATGACAATCTTACCGCGTGGGAAAACTTGGCATTTTTACACAGCCAAAACGGTGAGACTGAGCTCGCAGAAAGCATATTCAGTCGCGTTGAACGCCAGCGTCAGGATAATCCCTTCTACCATTTTATTCTGGGAGAGCAGGCATTTGATGAAGGTAAACTTGATGAAGCTTTACAATTTTTCGTGCGTGCGCATCGTTTAGATACAGAAAAGCATGAAATCTTGTTTGGTCTGAGTAAAACCTATTATGAACTAGGCGATATCAGCCGCGCCGAAAAATACCTCGCAATGGCCAAACGGCGAGCCCCGAATCCTCAAGATGAGGCGCGCTATGAGGGTAAGCTATCAAAACTACAACACATGTAAAGCCAGCGTAGTGAAGTATTGGCCTATCATTTTATTTAGCATTGCCGTAAACGCGCCACAAGCCCATGCTGATGTGTATGCTCAGGCGTGGGAGGATTTAACGTATTTATCAGCACCCGAACGGGACGGACGCGAACCTAATTCTCAAGGTAGCATCGACGCGCAGCAGCGGATTGTCGCGCGCTTTAAACAAGCCCAGTTGCAGGCATTGAATGGTGGAGATAATTTCTACCACCCGTTTACTTTGAAAAGTGGATTGAACAATTTTTCAGGAACCAATGTCCTGGCTGTGACTCATGGGCAAGATTCCGGGCTTATTGTGCTAACCGCTCACTATGACCACCTTGGACGTATACAAGGGCGTGTTCATCCAGGGGCGGATGACAATGCCTCCGGGGTGGCTGTGATGCTTGCGCTGGCTCATCTCAGCCAAACGAAGGCTTGGCAGCATGGCTTATTATTTGCCGCAACTGATGCGGAAGAGAAAGGGTTAATTGGTAGCAAGGCCATGCTGCAACAGGAGGAGTTCCCGTTGGCTCATATTGTAGCCAACCTTAATTTAGATATGCTTGGACAGTTTGGTCGTCCTCCGCGCTTGTACTTAACTGGCACGCAATCACACCCTGCCTTTAATGCGCTGGTTGAAGATATCAATGCGACAGTGTTGTTGGATTCGCAAGTGCGCCTGATAAAAGATCATCGCCAAGCTCGCAGCAGACGCTCAATTAATACTGAGATTAATTTTAAACGCGCCAGTGATCATGCCGTATTTGCTGATGCAGGAATACCCTACTTGTTTTTGGGAGTAGGGGAGCATCCTTGGTATCACACGGCACAAGACAGCGCCGATAGAATAGATCCCGCCAACTTAGCACTAGCGATTGATGTCGCATGGGCGCTGCTCAATAACGTTGATAAGCGCCTAGCGAAAGAAAATTAGATAACCCCCAGTTCGCGTAACCGCTCTTTAAGGTAGCTGTCGGCAGTGTGTCGGCCAGACAACACGACATCTGGGCGAGGGTGCAAAAATAATGGCAATGAAATTCGTGCTCGAGTTTGATCGGCGCCTTCCGGATTAATCACGCGATGCGTTGTAGAGGGAAAATAGCCGCCAGAAGCTTCCTGTAACATATCACCGATATTGACGATCAAATTTCCAAAGTTACAAGGCACATCAATCCAACCGCCGTCTTTCCCTTTTACTTGCAAGCCTGGCTCGTTGGCTGCAGGCAGAATGGTAAGCAGGTTGATATCTTCATGGGCAGCAGCTCGGATGGCATCCGGTTCTTCTGACCCATCAAGCGGCGGGTAATGTAAAACGCGCAATAGGGTTTGTTCGCTGTCCTTGATCATATGTGATAAAGGCTCTCGGTAACCCTGGCTTACCTCAGCGGGCGAAAGCTCTTCAACCCAAGAAAGTAGCTCAGCTGCTAATGAGGTGGCTTGATCATAGTAATCTTGCAGTTGTTGTTTCAATTCAGCTGGGCATTGGCCCCATGGGTAATAATGAAAGTACTCTTTGATGTCCTTCTTTTTAAACCCTTTGGCGACTTCAGACACGGTACTCGGGAAAAAACCATCCTGAGTTTCTTTGTGAAAGGTGTATTGTTCTTTTTCGTCGCTATTAAAAAATTTTTGCCAATTGGCGTAGATATCGGCAACCGATTGTTGTTGGATAGGGTGGTTCTTTAACACCCCAAAGCCAGTCTCGCGCAAGGAGCGCACGAACTCTTCTTTTGCATTGGCTGCCTGATAATCGACAGCAACTAATCGCTGAGTCATAGTCATCTCTATTTCACTTCGAAGGCGCGCATTATAGCGCGCTTTCAGTGGAGGTCATTGATTCGGGTCAAAAAAAACTGCAGGTGGTGTCAGCCAATTATGCCAGCGATAAGAATACGCCAGCCAGCGCTGCACTCATTAAGTTGGCCAATGTGGCAGCAAAAACTGCCTTCAAACCTAATTGTGCAATTTCTTTGCGGCGGGTCGGCGCCATGGCTCCGATCCCTCCCATTAAAATAGCAATCGATGAAAAGTTAGCAAAACCACACAGTGCAAAGGTTACGATGGCTTGCGTACTTGCCGACAACTCTTCCTTGTACTTAATGAAATCGAGGTAGGCGACAAACTCATTGACGACGATCTTTTGCCCAATAAAACTGCCGGCTAAGCGCGCTTCCTCCCAAGGTACACCGATCGCCCAAGCTAAAGGTTGCAGAATGTAGCCGAGGATCATCTGAAAGGTAAGGTCTGGCATGCCAAACCAAGCGCCAATCCCACCTATCATGCCGTTTAACAGAGCGATTAAGGCGACAAATGCGAGCAACATAGCGCCCACGTTTAACGCCAACTGCAAGCCTGATGAAGCCCCACTGGCGGCTGCATCAAACACATTCGCATAATCGGCTTTTTCTTCTTTTACTTCGGCCAGTTCATTATGCACCTTATCCACTTCAGGTTGCATCAACTTAGCCATTAACAGTCCGCCAGGCGCAGCCATAAAGCTAGCCGCTAACAGGTACTTGATTTCGACGCCTAATCCGGCATAACCGGCCAATACTGAGCCAGCAATGGATGCCAAACCGCCAACCATAATGGCAAAGAGTTCAGACTGTGTCATTTTCGGAATAAACGGGCGCACGACTAATGGTGCTTCAGTTTGCCCAACAAAAATGTTGGCCGCCGCGGACATAGATTCTGGCCGCGATGTTTTTAAAAGCTTCTCCAGGGCACCACCAATAATTCGAATAACCCATGACATGATCCCAATGTGATATAGGACTGTGATCAAAGAAGAGAAGAAAATAATGACTGGAAGTACATTGAAGGCAAAAATAAAACCTAACGAAAGGTTGCCAACAGGACCGAACAAAAAGTCGATGCCTTGTTGCGAATAGCCAATGATGTTTTTAACAAATTCACTAAGGCTCAACAGCATTTGAATGCCAGGTTCAAAATACAGGATAAAGGCACCTATACCGGCCTGAATAGCGAAAGCACCGCCCACGGTACGCCAGCGAATGGCGCGACGGTTGGAAGAAATGGCGTAAGCCAATGCGAGCAGCAAAAGAATGCCAAAAATACCAGTCATGTGTAGGGTTACCTTTTTATTTTTATTGTAATGCTTGCTTGATGTGCGATGAGATGACATCCAGTGCAATGTAGTTCTTACCACCCTGAGTTACCACCACATCAGCCGTAAACCGACTGGGTTCAATAAACTGGTGGTACATGGGCTTCACGGTCGACTCATACTGGGTCGCTACGGATTCTAGCGTCCGGCCGCGTTCACGTACGTCTCGCATCATACGACGCATTAAACAAATGTCCAACGGAGTATCGATAAACACCTTAACGTCATACAACGGCAAAAGCTCAGGCCGGGCCAACAACATAATGCCCTCAAGTATGATCACCGGCGCTGGTTTTAAGCGCTCCGTATCAGGTAAGCGTGTATGGGTTTTATAACAGTAGTGGGGATAATCAATTTCTTCGCCATTACGCAAAGCTTCAAGGTGGTCTTTTAATAAGCTGTGTTCAAATGCGTTGGGATGGTCATAGTTATTTTTTTCGCGTTCTTCCATCGGTAGATGGTCTTGCGCTTTATAATAGTGATCCTCGCGCAAGATTTGCACCGGCCGACCTTGTTCGGCAAAGGCTTTGAGGAGATTTTCAGTAAACAAGGATTTACCGGAACCGGATGCTCCAGATATGGCGATAATAAGCGGCTTTTGCATGATAAAACGAAATTTTGCTGACTTCGTGCAAAGATACGTGTTTAGTGACTTTTTGGCAATTTTTTAGGGGCAATATTCGCTTATCTTGTTAACTGTCGTAGGTTTTTAATCACTGCGACTCTGGGTTTGATTAACGGCTGGAACGCTCTGGTTCGATAGCCGCATCATTAAACTGTCATACAATCAGGACTAAAATAGTGAGAGAGCTGGCTTGTTGGTATGGCAATTAAACCAATTAGCTCAAAGTTGATTGATTTATCGCCGAAAATGACTTTTTTGCTGGATTTTTACGCGACTTCGTACCAAACTAGGCGGCTGATTGTCATAAAGTTGCAATATTTCTTATATAGACTTCCGCAGCTTTTTGAATTGGACTCAACGTGCTGATAACAATAATAAGCCACCGCGTTGAACAAAGTATTACGATACATAATAGGAAACACACTATGTTACTTAAATCAAAACTCAATCGTGTTGCGATTGCAGTTGCTGTTTCAGTAGGTCTTTCTACTGCAGCGATGGCGCAAGATACGTCATCAACCATTCGTGGTTCTGTAGCAACTCAAGCTGGCGAGATGATTAGCGGTGCTACCGTTACTCTAACTGATACTCGTACTGGCGCAGTTCGTACACTAGAAACTAACGAAAACGGTAGCTTCGTTGCACGTGGTTTACGTGTTGGCGGTCCCTACACTATTACCGTTGTAGACGCGCAAGGTTCGCGTACTATTGAAGATGTTTACCTAAACCTAGGTGAACCAGCGAACGTAGACATCGCGTTGGAAACTTCTTCTAACATTGAACGTATCGTAGTAACGGGTGCTGCGGGTGGTGTTGTTACTGAAGCACTAGGTCCATCATCTAACTTCAACTTTGAAGACCTTCAGTTCCAACCGTCTATTTCACGTGACATCAAAGACGTTATCCAAAACGACCCACGTATCACAATCGATCCATCAAACTCTGATGCGATCCAGTGTGGTGGTGCAAACAACCGTTTCAACAGCATCACTGTTGACGGTATCGCACAAAACGATAACTTCGGTTTGAACAACAATGGTTACCCAACTGAGCGTCTACCATTCCCATTCGACGCAATTGATCAGGTTGACGTGCAATTAGCACCATTTGACGTAACTTACGGTGGTTTCACTGGCTGTAACGTAAATGCGGTTGTTCGTTCAGGTACCAACGAAATTCACGGTAGCGTATGGATTGATTACACCAACGATGCAATGCAAGGTGATTCAATCGAAGGCGAAAAGTTTGATGTTCCTGATTTTGATGAGAAGCGTTACGGTTTCACAATTGGTGCACCAATCATCAAAGATAAATTATTTATCTTTGCTGCTTATGAAACTCACGAGCCAACTGAGTTATTTGAAGACGGCCCTGAAGGCGCGGGCTTCGCTGAGCCTATCGATGGCTTGACTGTTGGTTTACTCGACGAAATCCGTGATATCGCACTTAACACTTATGGTTATCAAGCGGGTGATATCCTAACTGCAGCTGATGAAGACGAAGAAAAAGTCCTTATCAAGCTAGATTGGGAAATCATGGACGGTCAGCGTGCGTCATTGACGTATCAAAACACTGACGGTAACACCATCAGTGCAACTGGTGCTGGTTCACGTAGCTACGCGTTTAACGATCGTTACTACAGACGTGCTAATGAACTAACATCATACTCATTGCAGTTATTCTCTGACTGGACGGACGATTTTTCAACTGAAATCCGTGTGGGTATGCAAGAAGTACGTAATGGTCAAACACCATTCACTTCAGATCCAGATTTCGGTGATGTCGTGATCCGCGATGTGGTCGGCAGTGTTGACGTTTTCTTAGGTGCTGACCGTTTCCGTCAAGCAAACAAACTAGATTACGATACAGATACGTTCCGAATCGCAGGTACTTACTTCGCGGGTGATCACGAAATTACCGGTGGTGTAGAGTATGGCGCAGTTGACGTATTTAACCTATTCGTTCCAGGTAGCCAGGGTATTTTTGAATTCGCTTCATTAGACGATTTCCGTAACGGTATCGCGAGCGAAATCGAATATAACATTCCAGCATCACTAGATGCGAACGATGGCGCTGCAGCGTTTACCTTTGAAAACACCACAGTGTTCTTACAAGATCGCTGGGAAGCAACGGTTGACCTAACTCTGACTTTTGGTTTGCGTTACGACAAGTGGACTTCTGACGATACTCCAACTGCCAATGCTAGCTTCCAAACACGTTATGGCTTCACTAACGCCGTTGCTCCAGACATGGACCTATTACAACCGCGCTTGGGCTTCAACTACGTAGTTGATGACAGCACGTTTGTATACGGTGGCGCTGGTTTATTCGCGGGTGGTAACCCAAATGTTTGGTTGTCTAACAACTATTCAAATAATGGTGTAACGATTCTGGCTTCATCAATTGAAGACGGTCCTGGCTTGATTGCAGCAAACACGCCTGGATTCTTATTCAATGTACCTCAAGCTTCTATCGACGGTTTGACCGGTGGTGACGGTGCAGTTAACGCACTAGACGCAGACTTCAACGTTCCTGGTGTTTGGAAGTTTAACCTAGGTACGCAACACGAGTTTGAAGATGGTACAGTTGCAGGTATCGACGCAATTTACTCACGTCAACAGGATTCAGCCAAGACTATCGCGCTTAATACAGTTCGTGTAGGTCGTGCCGCTGATGGTCGTCCAATCTACGAAGATGTTGATTTGTTGGACCCAGATTGCCGCACTAGCCCAACCAGCAGTGACTGCTCTGGCCGTAGTACAACAGACTACTTCTTGACTAACGCTGATGATGACGGCGATTCATTGGTTGTTTCAGTGTTTGCCAACAAGACTTACGACAGTGGTCTACGTGTTGGTGCAGCATACGCTTACATGGATGCTGAAGAAGGCAGCCCAATGAACAGCTCAACCGCAAGCTCTAACTACGGTAACTTGTCTACAGCTGATTACAACAACCCAGAAGTGGCAACCAGTAACTATGAAGTTAAGCATCGCTTTACCTTCAGCATGGGTTACAAGATGGAAATCTTCGACGGTTATGACACACGCTTTAACCTATTTGCACAACGTGTGAAAGGTAAGCCGTACAGCTTCAACTTCGACTGGGATCCTGGTTTTGGTGACGAGCGTCCGTTTGAAGACCGTTCATTGTTGTACGTACCTTTAGTTGACGATCCAATCGTTCAATACGGTGACAACTTTGACCTAGACGCGTTCAACGCATTTATCCGTACTCGTGGTCTTGAAGGTGCGCGCGGTTCAATCCTTGACCGTAATACTCAGAACAGTAACTGGTGGACACGCGTAGACTTACGTGTATCTCAGGAACTGCCTGGCTTTATGGACGGACACCGTGGTGAAGTTTACTTCGCAATCCGTAACCTTGGTAACCTAATCAATGACGATTGGGGTGTATACCGTCAGGTTAACTTCGAGTACAACAACCCAGTGGTTGATGCTCGTCTACTTGACGACGGTACATACCTTTACACCAACTTTGACGGTGATGCAGGCCAGCGTGTTAACGCAGACGCATCTACTTGGTCAATGCGTGTAGGTGTTAAATACCGCTTCTAATCCAATCGGATTAAGTTAAATAAAAACCGGCCTTTTGGCCGGTTTTTTGTTGTTGGGGATCAACTGACGGCAGTTTATACAATTGACCTCAGTATCCTCAGGACTATGCCTTAATCTTAACTACAGCATCTACCATTACACTTATCTTTGACAGCCAATACCTTTAGAAAAGCAGTTTCGAAGCGGCGTGCAGAGCACTCTTATTTACGAGGACCAACATTGAGCAACGTTCAGTCATTAACGCTTGTCCTTTACTTAGAGGAGTCATTAATAATGGTTAAAGATTGGGTGGAACCGACGCGAAATAGCCAAATCAGGCTCATTGGATAGTTCTCTAGCGAGACTGCGGAGTGGCGATAGGAAACATCTAGTCGGTGTTCATTGGGCTTAATCAATCCCATACAAATCTATCGGCTGTGCTTGGGATATCCAGCGTAACTAGCCTCGTTGTTAAACGTTGTCGAACAGTTTCTCTACTCGCTGGCGCAGCTCTTCAATTTCAGTCACGTCCGCAGGCGCGATAAAAATCGTATCGTCACCGGCGATGGTGCCAAGTACACCGTCCTTCTTAGATAAAGAGTCTAACAGACGTGCAATGAGTTGGGCTGCACCCGGGCTGGTGCGTATGATCACCATGACATTATTGTGCACGATATCCAGCACTAACTGCTTAAGCGGACTTTTGGCGGTCGGCATGCCTAACTCAGGCGGCAAACAATAAACCATGTCTCCACGGGCATTACGGGTGCGCACCGCGCCGAATTTACTCAACATGCGAGAAATCTTAGACTGGCTGATGCTATCAAAGCCGGCTTTTTTGAGCGCGTCTACAATCTCTCCTTGCGAGCCGTAGCTTTCGGCTTTCAATAGATCTTTGAATGCTTTTATCAATAATTCTTGCTTCGGAGTGGCCATAGATATCGCAGTTGCTTGACGGTAAACCGATATTTTGCCGCAATCGACGCGACGTGGCAATTTTCATCGTTAATTCAGGCTATAATTGCCTAAAATACTCAGTATACGACCATTGGGTCATTGAGTTTTAGACCCGATTGTTTTAGTGTGTCGGGCGTTTTATTCAACCACAGATTTTTAATTAGGAGACACTCATGAAAGTAGCAGTCCTAGGCGCAGCTGGTGGTATCGGTCAAGCGTTATCGTTGTTGTTAAAAACCCAATTACCAGCCGGTTCAGAACTCTCGTTATATGATGTAGCACCTGTGGTGCCTGGTGTCGCTGTTGATTTGAGCCATATCCCAACGGACGTAAAAGTCACAGGTCATGGTAAAGACGATTTGGCGGATGCATTGCAAGGTTGTGACATTGTTTTGATTCCCGCTGGTGTGCCGCGTAAACCTGGTATGGATCGTTCTGATTTGTTTAACATCAATGCTGGTATCGTGCGTAACTTAGTGGATGCAATCGCTGACACTTGTCCGAAAGCCTGTATTGGGATCATCACTAACCCAGTGAATACTACGGTAGCAATCGCTGCTGAAGCACTAAAAGCCAAAGGTGTTTACGATAAAAACAAATTGTTTGGTGTAACGACGTTGGACGTTATCCGTGCTGAAACTTTCGTTGCCGATAAGAAAGGCCTTGATGTTTCAGGCGTGCACGTGCCGGTTATCGGTGGTCACTCGGGTACCACGATTTTACCTTTATTATCTCAAGTTGAAGGTGTTAGCTTCAGTGATGAAGAAGTCGCTGCGTTGACTACGCGTATCCAGAATGCGGGTACCGAAGTGGTTGAGGCTAAAGCGGGTGGTGGCTCAGCTACACTTTCAATGGGTCAGGCTGCTGCGCGTTTCTGCCTATCTTTAGTTGCGGCTATGAAAGGCGACAATGTTGTTGAGTACACATACGTACAGGTAGATTCAGATGATGCCGCTTTCTTTGCCCACCCAGTGCGTTTAGGCGCAAATGGTGTTGAAGAGATATTACCGTACGGTGAATTGAGCGCGTTTGAGCAAAAAGCTAAAGAAGATATGCTTGAAGGTCTGCGTGGTGATATCCAGTTGGGTGTCGACTTTGTGACAAAAGCCTAAATCACTGACCTAAGTAGGTAATTCAAAAGCCAGTCATCAGACTGGCTTTTTTGTATCTATAACTAGCATCGAGCTGGTTTTTCAACCTCGTTTCAGCGCCCGTTACGTAGTAAAGCATGCGGACATTTCACCGCAAGAAGCATATAAATTGTCAAAACAACGCGCGTAAAACTCAAACGCACTTGCTAGCTGCGTAGCGCCAGCAAAGTTATCAAAAAACATCCGTAGGCAAAATTCCAGTTACCCAATCGGGATCGGCATAGCTCTATACTGCAGTTACGAATAGACCTGAAATTACATCAGTGTCTTGTTGTTTCGAATTTACCACTGAGGGCACAACAATGATGCCAAACACCATCTCTTCAACCTGCAAAAAGACGGCGATAGCAGCCATACTATTCTCAGGGCTTAGCAATGCAGCTATAGCGGAACCTCTTGCCCTGTTTTCTGAACTGGCGCCGCAACGCAATGCGCAATTACCTGCCCACGTGACTAAGGCGTTCAGCGTCAAAGCCAACCGCAAGGCCTTACTAGCTGCAGAGATACTGATTGATCTACCGGACTTAGTCGAGCCCGTAGTGGCTATTCGTACAAGCTTGGACCGCAGCCGCAAAGGTTTGCATGTCTGGAGTGGTCATGTGCAGGGAGATGAAGCGGCGAGTGTTATCATAACGTTTAAAGGAAGCCAGTTGTCTGGCTTAGTGCAATGGCAAGGAAAAACCTACCGGTTAACCACAAATAATGCTGGCAAAGAACTGCTCTACGAAGTGGATTTGGCTTCGCTACCCAGTGAGGAAGCTGATGGTGAGGTTCCTCGGGGCGATTCAGCAGGTAATGAGTTTAGTGTTGAAGCTAGCAGTGTGGCTGCCGGCGACACGGTAACGCAAGATCTGTTAGTGGTTTACACCCAAGGCGCGTGCAACTATGCCGGTAGCTGCACGCAGTTGGAAGCAGACATTGTAACTGCCATTGCGGATCTCAATAACGCTTACGCGGCCAGTGGTATCAACATCACCATGAATCTTGCTGGTGCGCATTTAACCGACTATAGCGGTACAAATGCAAGTGAAACGCTAAGCGCTTTGCGCTCAACAACCGATGGGGTGATGGATGAAGTGCATCAAGTGCGCGACCAACTGAATGCCGATATCGTGTCGCTAATCTATGATGGACAAGGCTGTGGCATTGGCTATTTAGGTTCATCAGCGACTTCAGCGTTTAATGTCACTGATGTGCCGTGTATGGTTGGTAATCGTACTTTGGCCCATGAAATTGGTCACAATCAGGGGGCACATCATGACCGTCAAACCGTCGGCGGCGGAGTCTCTGGGGCGTTCAATTATGGCTATCGCCGGTGTAGCGATGGCTCGATTGACGATGCAGGCTCGCCGTATTTCCGAACTATCATGTCCTATAGCTGTTCAGGGGCTGCACGGGTAGGCAGGTTTTCGAATCCTCAAGTCACTTATGCCGGCGTACCGCAAGGAATAGACCCAGCTGATTCGCCTGCAAGCGGCGCTTGGAACGCCCGCACTTTGAACGAGTCAGCCAGCTATGTGGCGTCATTCAGAATCAATCAGCAAGTCAATATTCCGCTTGCACCGAGTGCTCTAGAGGCTGTGAGCGTTGAATTTAATGCGGTAACCATAGCGTGGACTGACAATGCCACTGATGAGGAGCTCTACGTGGTGCAACGTCGTGATGCGGCGTCAAGTTGGACAACTGTTGCACGCTTGGGCACTAACGTAACTAGCTTCGTAGACAATACTGTTAACGCTGATTCAACGTATGAATATCGAGTTGCAGCAGCCAACAGTGCCGGAACCTCAGAGTACAGTGCTCAAGTTGTCGTAATGACACCCGTTCAACCAAGTGAAATCACTGAATTTGTGCTCAGCGAGTTTACCAACCAAGGTCAGGTAAGCAGTGGCTTTGCTGCAACCTATGCCGATGATGGTAGTACTCAAGTTATTACAGAAACTAGTTCAGGCGGACCAAAGCGTTCCAGACGTCAAGCATACCAGCATGTATGGAATTTCAATATCAGCGGTGGAGCAGGAGGTTCAACCTTAGTGGCGAATACCTGGGTTTCTGGGAACGAAGGCGCTAACTTTGCAATGTCGCTGGATAATGGCTCTAGTTGGGTGCCGTTGTTCACCGTTGCCAGTCAATCAGCTGAAAACAGTGTTGTAGCGGTCTTGGGTACAATCAGTGGCCCTGTGCAAATCCGTGTAACCGATGCAGAGCAAAGTAGCGGTGAAGCGGTTGACAGTCTCTATGTGGATCAGCTAATTATTCGCACCTCGACGACTGTACCTGAAGCTCCTCTTGCCCCCAGTGATCTTGTTGTCACTGCAACGACAGCCGCTGCCGTAATGTTTGAGTTTAACGATAATGCTGAAAATGAGCTTGGTTTTACGCTCTATCGAGCCACTAGTGATCCTTTAGGCAACTGTGCTGCCGGCGAAGCGGTAACCGATCAGGCGAGTTTAGTCGGTACCGGCTTAACAACCATCAGCGACGAGACAGTGCAAGCCAATTCGGAGTATTTCTACTGGGTCACTGCGTTCAATGCCGGCGGTGAGTCTCTTGACTGTAGCAATGCGGTGAATGTGGTTACTGAAGCGACGCGTGCAGAATTAACTGTATCTGGATTTAAGCAGAAAGGCGTACAAAACGCTGAACTCCAATGGCTTGGGTTAAGTGGTGAGCAGGTAGAGATTTATCGGGATGGTCAACGTATTGCAACAGTTGCGAATTCTGGTCAAAGTGTTGACAACATAGGCCAAAAAGGCGCGGGTAGTTATCGTTATCAAGTCTGTGAATTAGCACAAGCTGCGTGCACACCAGAGCAAATAGTGGTGTTTTAATAGTGCACTAGTCGGCAAAAGGTCCCAGCATAGATACACTAAGTTGGGATTATTTGGCAGTTAAAAAAGGCCTGATCGTAGTTAATAGTTGCGTTCAGGCCTTTTGTGTTTCGCTTAACCAGTATTGCGCATTCCGATTGCGATACCAGCAATGGCGACCATCATGGCTCGCTCTAGTGTCGCAACCGTTGGGGAAGGCTGCTCGCCATCAGCAGTTTCAACTTGTGCGCGGATCCGTTCCAGCAATTCAATTTGCAAGTAATGCAACGGTTGTAAATACCCAGCGCGGATATTCATTGATTCCTTGCCTTGTGGATCGGTTTCCATCACGCTGTTTTGCTTGGTTAGCTTTAATAACAAGGCAATACTATCAGAGAGCTCTTGGCGTAAGGTTTCGCCGAAATGTTTTAATTCCGCAGGTACCAAGCGGTCATCATAGGCGGCGCTAATCTGCGGATCTGCTTTATGAAAAACCATGTCGAGCATTGACAGTCGCGAAGCAAAAAATGGCCAATCAGCGATCATTTCCTCAATCGTCGCTTTTGCATCTGAATTGTAGCTTGCTTCAATCGCAGGCATAACACCAAGCCAAGACGGCAAAACCAACCGAGTCTGCGCCCAGGCAAAAATCCATGGGATTGCCCGCAAGCTTTCTATACCGCCGGTGGGCTTGCGTTTCGCTGGACGACTGCCCAGAGGTAATTTACCGAGTTCTTGTTCAGGTGTAGCAACGCGAAAATAGGGCACAAAATCTGGATGCTCACGCACAATACCGCGATAATTATCCCGCGCCTTATCAGCCATGGTTTGGATAGTCTCACGCCACGTTTGTTTGGGCTCTGGGGGTGGGAACAAGATGGCTTCAATAATTGCGCTGGCATAAATCCCGAGACTGCGTTTGGCAAGTTCAGGCATCCCAAACTTATAGCGAATGGTTTCACCCTGTTCGGTGACACGGAAACCACCGTCAAGCGAACCAGGAGGTTGAGAATGAATGGCCGCATGCGCAGGCAGCCCACCACGGCCAATTGTTCCACCCCGACCATGGAATAACGTTAATTGAACTTGTGCATCTTGTGCGAGCTTAACTAAGGCTTCTTGTGCCTGATATTGGGCCCAACCGGCGGCGAGAGCGCCTGCATCTTTGGCGGAGTCTGAATAGCCAATCATGACATATTGACGGCCTTGAATATAACCACGATACCAATCAATCGAGAGCAGGTTATTCATCACTTTAGGTGACTGATTTAAGTCATCTAACGTTTCAAATAACGGAGCTACCGGCATTGGCCAATCCACGCCCATTTCTTGTAGCAACAACTGCACTGCTAACACATCCGACGGTTCGCTTGCCATTGAGATAATATAGATCCCAAAGCCTTGTTCCGAGTGTGCAGCAATGGTCGCTGCGGTGTTTAAGACCTCTTGTACCTCTTCACTGGGTTGCCATTGGCGCGGGAATAAAGGTCGTTTTGAACTCAATTCACGCAATAGAAAGGCTTGTTTATCGCTTTCTGACCATTGGTTATAGTCGCCCAAGCCAAGGTAGCGAGTGACTTCGCTGAAAACATCCGCATGGCGTTGTGAATCTTGGCGCACATCTAACTTCAACAGATGGATCCCGAAACAGTGAGCGCGGCGAATAGTATCAGTGAGCAAACCATCGGCAACAATCTGCATGCCGCAATCAACAAGACTTTGATAACACAACATTAACGGTTTTATCAGGTCGTCTTGTGATGCGATCCATTGGTTTGGTTCGCTGGCTTTCCCGTTCACATGGCGGTCAATATCATCGCGGGTAAACTGAAGCTGTGTTACCAAGGGGCGTAACAATGCTCGGTAGGGCTCTAAAGCGTCGCCAACGACTTCGCGCAAGTTATCGTTACACTCACTCATGGACAGTTCGACCTGCAACTTATCCAAATCAATGGCAAATAACTTGGCGGCACGCTTGCGCGCGAGTAATAAGACTTGCTCTGTCACTTTAGAGGTAACAAATGGATTTCCATCACGGTCGCCCCCCATCCAGCTACTGAATTGAACCGGCTTGGCATCGAGGGGAAGCCCAAGGTTGTAGTTACTCTTTAAACGGGTTTCAAAGTCACGCAAAAATTCTGGTACCGCATCCCATAGTGAATTTTCGATAACAGAAAATCCCCAACGTGCTTCATCAACCGGCGTTGGGCGTACGGTGCGGATCTCTTCTGTATGCCAGGCTTGGGCAATCAAATCTGCAATACGTTGGTTAAGTTTGTCACGGTGGTATTCGTCAGTCGTACTCTGGTGTAATCGAGCTAAACATGTCGCCAATTCGCTGTGTTTATGGATTAGAGTACGGCGCGTAACTTCAGTGGGGTGGGCGGTCAATACTAAGTCGATATTTAAGTCCGCGACGGCGCTAGCGATGCTCTCGTTGCTAAGTTCGGCGCGGTCGAGGTGAGCAAATAATTGATCGATGGGGAAATCAATTTGTTGTGCGGAATTATATTCTTGCTCCGCAATGTTGGCTAAGTTCAGGAATTGCGCAAATGCACGGCCGATGACAAGCAGCTCAGATTCATCTAACTCACTGAATAATGCCTGCAATTTTTCACGGTTTTCTTGATCCCCTTTATTGGCTGAACGTCCTGCTTTACGGATCAATTCGATCCGCTCGAGCCACTCCTCACCCAACTGATGTCTAATCGTTGCGCCAAGGGTTGCGCCAAGTTGGCGAACCGTATCTCGAAGTTGTGCATCTATGTCAGCCATTTCCTTCTCCTTAAATTTTGCGAATGATTACGATACTGCAAGTTATGGATAACTGTCTAATGTGTTTGGCTATAAGATAGACACTTGTCTATTCCCCACAATTTGTTTCAGACTGTGTTATCATCGCCGCCTTTTACCACTTTGGGGATAAATGTGAGCGATAAATTTACCACAATCGAAGGTCAAGGTAGCTACGGCATTGGCTATCAAATGGGTCAGCAATTAGCGTCAAATCCGTTCGAAGGAATGGACGTTGATGCAGTCGTCGAAGGCGTGCGTGATGCATTCACTGGCGCTGCGCCACAGGTTTCTGATGCAGACCTGCGTACAGCATTCAATACAATCCACGAGCGTATGCAAGCGGCTAAAGCCGAACAGCACAAAGCCGTGATTGAAGAAGGCGTTGCGTTTTTAGCTGAGAATGCAAAGCGCGCTGAAGTTGAAGTTACGGCTTCTGGGTTGCAGTACGAAGTGATCACTGCCGGCGATGGCGCTACACCTGATGCCGACTCTACCGTACGTACGCATTATCACGGCACACTGATTGACGGTTCTGTATTTGATAGTAGTTACGATCGTGGTCAACCAGCAGAATTCCCAGTAAACGGCGTAATAAAAGGTTGGACTGAAGCATTGCAAATGATGCAAGTCGGTGCCAAATGGCGTTTATACGTACCGCACAATCTTGCCTATGGTGAGCAAGGCGCGGGTGGTGCAATTGCTCCATACAGCACCTTGGTATTTGACGTAGAACTTTTAGATATCCTTTAAGTCACACCAAGACTCTGCATAAGGCCCCGCATTTCGCGGGGTTTTTTATTTGTGTTGCGTGTACCCATTCGCAACGCTTACCCTATAGTCAATTTGGCCAATAATAATAACAGGAGCTATGAGTGAATTCGCTCAGTAACTCGATAGACCGGATCTTACGATGGCTTGGGCATGCTGCAAGTTATGGGATCTTGCTAATGACGCTAGTGACCTTTTTAGTCGTGGTATTGCGCTATGGCTTTTCAACAGGGTGGATCGCTTTACAAGAATCGGTGATGTACTTGCATGCACTCGTATTCATGTTGGGAGCTGCATATACACTTCGCGATGACGGCCACGTGCGGGTTGATATTTTTTACCGCAACTTTAGTGCAACTCAGCAAGCCTGGGTCAACATTATTGGTACGCTATTACTGTTGTTTCCAGTTTGTATTTTTATTTTTGCCATGAGCTGGGATTATGTGGTTAATTCTTGGCAGCTGATGGAGTCATCTAAAGAAGCGGGTGGGTTACCGCTGGTATTTATCTTGAAGAGTTTAATCCCGGTATTTTGCCTAACCTTGTTACTGCAAGGGTGTGCCGACGTGTTGCGCTACCTTGGGGTAATCAAACAAGCCGCTGGAGCGCACTAATGGAATATATGGCGTTAGTATTGTTTGCATGCGTGTGTTTGGTGTTACTACTCGGATTTCCTGTTGCATTAACCTTGGCCGGCACATCATTGCTTTTTGCTGGGCTGGGCATCCTGCTGGGAGGTTTTGATGCCAGTTATTTGCATGCTTTGCCGAGCCGGTTATATGGGATCTTAACTAACACGACATTAATTGCGGTACCTCTTTTCGTATTCATGGGGGTATTACTGGAGAAATCCAAGATTGCTGAAGAGCTATTGCAAACCATGGCACAATTGCTCAGTGGTCGCTTACCAGCAGGGATGGCACTTTCAGTGATTTTTGTCGGCATGTTGTTGGCGGCCAGTACCGGAATTGTCGGCGCAACAGTAGTCACAATGGGATTACTTTCACTGCCCAGTTTATTGAAAAAAGGGTATACCCCAGAACTCAGCAGCGGACTGATTTGTGCAACCGGAACGTTGGGGCAAATCATTCCTCCGTCGATTGCTCTGGTGCTGCTAGGCGACGTGCTTTCAAGCGCCTACCAACAGGCCCAGTTGGACATGGGGATCTTTTCGCCAGACTCAGTCTCTGTGGGAGATCTTTTCGTTGGTGCAATTATCCCAGGCTTATTGTTAGTTGGATTGTATGTAGTTTATGTGGTCTTTACTACGTGGCGTCAGCGTATGCCAGTCAATCAAACGGAGCAGGCTGAACCCGTTCCGTTCAAGCGTATTCTGTCAGCGCTTTTGCCACCATTATTACTGATTATCGTTGTGCTGGGGGCAATCATTAGCGGCTATGCTACGCCCACTGAGGCGGCAGGCGTTGGGGCGATGGGAGCGCTGGTGTTGTCGATACTGAAGCGCACATTATCACGCCAGCAGTTATCAGAAGTTCTAATCGACACCAGTAAGATCACCTCTATGGTGTTTCTAATCCTGATCGGCGCATCCGTTTTCTCTTTAGTTTTTAGAGGTTTTGGTGGAGAAGAACTGATCGAAGCATTCTTCAGCAGTTTACCAGGTGGTCAATTCGGCGCGATGCTGGTGGTGATGTTAGTGGTTTTCTTGCTTGGCTTTATCCTCGATTTTATTGAAATCACCTTTGTCGTAGTGCCTATTGTCGCGCCAGTTTTGCTAATGATGGGGATTGATCCAGTGTGGTTAGGGATCATGTTAGCGGTGAATTTACAGACTTCGTTCTTGACGCCTCCGTTTGGTTTTGCCCTCTTTTACTTGCGTGGAGTTGCACCAAAAACGATCCAAACCACGCAGATTTATCGTGGTGTGATACCCTTTATTGCTATTCAGATCGTCGTGTTGATATTGCTATCATTATGGCCGGAACTGGCGACTTATTTGCCAGATACAATTTATTAATTTAACCGTTCCATCGTTAAGGTTATAACAATGAAAATAAAAAATACGCTCACTGGCCTTATTTCGCTAACCCTAGTTACGCTGCTTATGGGGTGTAGCCAACCTTCACCGTCTACTTCAACTGCTCAGGGTTCTGTCGAACCGATGCAGGAATATCGTTGGAAGATGGTAACTGCATGGCCGAAAAACTTTCCGGGATTGGGGCGAGGCCCAGAGACGTTTGCGCGCTATGTTGAGGAAATGTCTGGCGGCCGCTTAAAGGTACGTGTGTATGGCGCGGGTGAATTGGTGCCTGGTTTCGAGGTTTTTGATGCAGTGGCGCAAGGTACCGCGCAAATGGGGCATGCTGGTGCGTACTATTGGAAAGGGAAAATACCCGCAGCGCCGATTTTTTCAGCAATTCCGTTTGGGATGAATGTGACGGAAATGAATGCATGGTTGCATTATGGCGGTGGCTTGGAGCTGTGGCGCGAGATTTATAAACCCTTTGGCGTAATTCCTTTTGCGGGCGGTAATACCGGTGTGCAAATGGCTGGCTGGTTTAAAAAGGAAATTAAAACATTGGATGACTTCGCAGGGTTAAACATGCGTATCCCAGGGTTGGGCGGTGAAGTTTTTGCCAAAATAGGTGGCGTGCCCGTGACGTTAACTGGCGGCGAGATTTTTACCTCATTACAAACCGGTGCAATTGACGCAACTGAGTGGGTTGGGCCATACAATGATCTTGCTTTTGGTCTACATAACGCAGCAACCTATTATTATCACTCGGGATGGCATGAACCTGGTACGGCCTTGGAGTTTATTGTCAACGAAGAGGCATTTAATGCTTTACCTAAAGACTTGCAGGCGATTGTTGAAATCGCCACGCGAGCAGTGAATCAAGATATGCTCGACGAATACACTGCTCGCAACAACAACGCGATGCAACAGTTAATCCAGGAACACAAAGTGGACGTTCGCCCGTTGCCAGATGATGTGATGCAAGCTTTACGTCAAGCGACGGCAGAGGTACTAGCTGAAAAATCAGCTGAAGACGCGGATTTTGCTAGAATTTATGCGTCTTATCAGGCGTTTTATCAGGGTGTAAAAGCCTATCACAAGCTGTCTGAGCAGGCGTATTACGAGAATCGCGACAAATAATGTTACCGGCTCCAGTTTCACACTGGAGCCTGAGGTATCGAGCTGCTCCGAGTTGTTAATCGTGTGTAGCTGATTACAATAGCCGCCATTCATAGGAATAGGACATAACATGGTTATACAACCAAAAGTGCGTGGTTTTATCTGTACCAACGCTCACCCCGAGGGCTGTCAGGCCTCGGTTGATAAACAAATCGATTATATTCAAGCGCATGCTGCAGAGTTTGCGGCGAATGCTCGAAAGCCAAAGAATGTTTTAGTAATTGGCTGTTCAACTGGGTATGGTTTGGCTTCGCGGATCACTGCGGCGTATGGTTATCAAGCTAACACTTTAGGTGTTTGTTTCGAAAAACCGCCAACTGAGCGTAAAACCGGTACTGCAGGTTGGTATAACACTGCGGCTTTTCACGCTCGAGCAAGTGCACAAGGAAAGTACGCTAAAACCTTAAATGGCGACGCCTTTTCAAACGAATTAAAAGACGAAGTTATCGCGGCTATCAAAGCGGACCTCGGCACCATAGACTTAGTAGTATACAGTCTCGCCTCACCGCGCAGAGCTGATCCAGTATCAGGAAACGTATATAAATCAACGTTAAAGCCGGTGGGTCAGGCATACTCAACCAAGACCTATGACACCGATAAGGATTTAATCCACACAGTCGATTTAGAGCCTGCCAGTGACGAAGAAATCCACGATACGGTCAAAGTCATGGGCGGCGAAGACTGGGAGTTATGGTTGAATGCGTTAGCGGATGCTGGGTGTTTGGCTGAAGGTTGTGAGACTACTGCATACACCTATATTGGCAAAGAGCTTACTTGGCCGATCTATGGGCAAGCGACTATCGGTAAAGCGAAAGAGGACTTGGATCGCGCTGCAAACGCGATTCGTGAGCGTCACGCCGGTCTGAATGTTGATGCGCACGTTTCCTCGTTGAAGGCGTTAGTGACTCAAGCCAGTTCTGCGATACCAGTAATGCCGCTGTATATTTCGTTGATCTATAAAGTGATGAAAGAAGAAGGCACTCACGAGGGCTGTATCGAGCAAATCGCCGGTTTATTCTCGCAACGACTTTATGCTGATGATGCACCTACCGATGAAGCCCGGCGTTACCGCATGGATGGCAAAGAAACCAATGATGCCACCCAAGCAAAAGTGAAAGCGTTGTGGGATCAAGTCACGCAAGATAACTTCCATGAACTGGCTGATTATGCAGGATATCACCGCGACTTTTTGCAGCTCTTTGGTTTTGCCTTTGACGGCGTTGATTATGACGCCGATGTGGACCCGCTAAGAAGCTGGTAAGGTAAATGATGAAAAAACGCCCCATTTTGGGGCGTTTTGCTATGCTTATAAGCGTTTACATAGAATGAGTCTGAAACACGCATTTTTTCGTATCGACCTCTGTGTAGTTCGAGAAAGCGATTTAAAACATTAAATTTCTGATGTTTATGTGATTTTGATTAGCACAACAATGCCGGATAGTGTTAAAATCACAGAGTTTATTGACGTGGAAAATGTCGGGAAGACTTTACCGCTCAAAGCGAACGTAAAAACATCATAAATTTCTATTATTCACAAGATTATATTTGCGCAAGATACGGACACCTTGACGGTTTGTGAGGATGAGCATTTCGTGATGTGGGGTTTTGGTTTTACCAAAGCAGAATTGGGTGAATGTCTGGTCATCCATCAGCCAAGACTCATTTTACTAGGCTATTTGCCTGCCAATGGCAATCATTGCCAAGTGGGTTAGTAAAATCAGGTTTTGTAATTAAAGTAGTGCTATAGCGTATGATAAAAATCAAGAAAGGTTTGGATCTTCCTATTGAGGGAGCGCCGCAGCAGCAAATCAGTGACGGCCCAGCTGTTACTAAGGTCGCTGTGTTGGGCGAAGAGTACGTTGGTATGCGTCCAACCATGCATGTGCAGGTCGGCGATACAGTGAAGAAAGGTCAGGTCTTGTTTGAAGACAAGAAAAATCCTGGCGTGAAGTTCACTGCTCCCGCGGCCGGTCAAGTGGTTGAGGTTAATCGTGGTGCCAAACGTGTGTTGCAGTCCGTGGTAATTCAGATTGAAGGTGACGAGCAAATTAGCTTTGAACCGGTAGCCGCTGACCAACTGTCAGGCATGTCGCGAGAGAAAGTGGTTGAGCAGTTGAATGAAGCAGGGATGTGGGTAGCATTCCGCACGCGCCCGTTCAGCCGTTCACCAGCACTTGACGCAATACCACATTCCATTTTCGTGTCAGTGATGGATACCAATCCATTAGCCGCTGATCCGTTATTGGTAATTAACGAGCGCATCGAAGATTTCAATAACGGTTTAGCCGTACTGAGCACGTTGACTGAAGGTAAGGTGTTTGTCAGTAAAGCGGATGGCGCCTCGATTGATGCCAAAGGACCGCGCGTTGAAATCAACGAATTTGCTGGCCCTCATCCTGCAGGCCTAGTGGGTACTCACATTCACTTTTTAGACCCCGTCGGTCTTAACAAACGTGTATGGCATATCGGTTACCAAGATGTGATTGCGATGGGCGCATTGTTTACCAGCGGTAAGCTTGACAATAACCGCGTGGTTGCCTTGGCGGGTCCTGCTGCAACCAATCCTCGTCTCATCCGCACTGTACTTGGTGCTTCAATCACTGAACTGACCGCTAATGAGCGCAAAGAAGGTGAGGTTCGTGCGGTATCGGGTTCAGTCCTTATGGGCACTAGTGCGATGGGCGTGCATGGGTATCTTGGTCGCTTCCATGTACAAATCTCATTGTTGCTGGAAGGCCGTGAGAAAAAACTGTTTGGCTGGATAACACCGGGCAGCGATAAACACTCAATTACACGCGCCTATCTTGGGCATTTGAGTGGCAGCAAGAAATTCAATATGACAACTACCACCAATGGTTCAGACCGTTCCATGGTGCCGATCGGGAATTATGAGCGCATTATGCCGCTGGATATCATCCCGACTCTGCTTTTACGCGACATCATTTCCGGTGACACTGATAGCGCACAAACACTCGGCTGTTTAGAGCTGGATGAAGAAGATTTGGCTTTGTGCACCTATGTTTGCCCAGGCAAATATAACTACGGTCCAATCTTGCGCGATTGTCTAACTACTATCGAGAAAGAGGGCTAAGTCATGGGATTAAAGACATTTCTTGAAGACATAGAGCCGCATTTCGAAGCGGGTGGTAAATACGAAAAATGGTATGCGCTGTATGAAGCTGCAGCAACCATTTTCTACACGCCAGGTAAGGTCAACAAGGCCGGTACCCACGTGCGTGACAGTATCGACTTGAAACGCATTATGATCATGGTTTGGATGGCGACATTCCCTGCCATGTTCTACGGCATGTACAATGTAGGTGCTCAAGCACACGAAGCTATGATGCAGTACGGTACTGCATTGCCAGATTTCTGGCAGGCAGGTTTGTTTGCAGCGTTAGGTGGTCAATTAGGCCTCGATAGCACGGGTTGGGGCAGCATGATGCTATACGGCGCATGTTTCTTTATCCCGATTTATGCAGTCACTTTTGTCGTAGGTGGATTTTGGGAAGTTTTGTTTGCTTCTATCCGCAAACACGAAGTGAATGAAGGGTTCTTTGTAACCTCTGTCTTATTCGCACTAACACTACCTGCAACTATTCCGCTCTGGCAAGTTGCCTTGGGTATTACCTTCGGTGTGGTTATCGCGAAAGAAATTTTCGGTGGCACCGGGCGTAACTTCCTTAACCCTGCTTTGTCAGGTCGTGCATTTTTATATTTTGCCTACCCTGCACAAATCTCTGGCGATCAAGTGTGGATTGCAACTGACCCAGCGACTGCTGCTGATGGCTATTCAGGTGCGACTTGGTTGAGTAAAGCGGCATCAGGTGAAATGGGTGACGTGACTAACGGCTTTACCGACATGACACTATGGTGGGACGCGTTCTTCGGGAATATTCCGGGTTCAGTAGGTGAAGTTTCCACGCTGGCAATCATGCTTGGCGGTTTGTTTATTATCTACATGCGTATAGCGAGCTGGCGTATTGTTGCTGGTGTTGCCTTAGGCGTAGCCTTCTTCGGCTCGTTACTAAACTTCGTTGGCAGCGATACTAATCCAATGTTTGCGATGCCTTTCTACTGGCACTTCGTGATTGGCGGCTTGGCGTTCGGTATGTTCTTTATGGCGACTGACCCAGTGTCAGCCTCATTTACCAATCAAGGCAAGTGGGCCTACGGTATTTTCATCGGCTTTATGACCGTGCTGATCCGTGTGCTAAACCCAGCATTCCCAGAGGGGATCATGTTGGCCATTCTATTTGCTAACCTTTGGGCGCCGTTATTCGATTATTTCGTGGCGCAAAGCAACATAAAACGGAGGCTTGCTCGTGTCGGCTAAAAAAGAAACTTTAGGAAAAACCGTTGGTATCGTAGTTGCCGTCTGTTTGGTTTGCTCTATCGTTGTAGCAGGCTCTGCGGTTGGCCTACGTGCCACTCAAGAGCGTAATGCAGCGCTTGATAAAAAGAGCAATATTTTGACTGCCGCAGGACTTTACGAGGCCGGCATGACAGGTGCTCAAATTACTGATGTCTATGACCAGTTCGTACAAGAACGTCACATCAGTCTAGAGACAGGTCAATATGTCGAGACCGAAGAAGGTTATGACATGTACAAAGCGGCAAAAGACCCTGCGCGCAGCAGTAAGGTTGAGAACAGCAACGTAGGCTTTCAACGCCGTGCTGATGTTGCCAGTGTTTACGTGGTTAAAGATTCTAACGGTGCTGTTACTCGCGTCGTCTTACCCGTCCACGGCAGTGGCCTATGGGATTTGATGTATGGCTTTTTAGCGGTTGATGCCGACGGTAATACCATTAAAGAATTGGTCTATTACCAGCACAAAGAAACCCCTGGATTGGGTGGCGAAATCCAAAACCCAGCTTGGGCGGCTAAGTGGCAAGGTAAGCAACTTTATGATGATGGCAAGGTTGCCATTCAGGTCAAGAAGCAAGCCGGTAACGACAATCCGTACGCGGTTGATGCCATCTCTGGTGCTACACTAACCAGTAATGGCGTGCAGAACACATTGACTTATTGGGCGGGTGAGAATGGCTACGGCCCTTACCTTAAAAAGCAATCCTGGCGTTCATAAGAGGCAAGAACAATGGCAGATACAAAAGAAATGAAAAAAGCCCTGTTCGGGCCGATTCTTGACAGTAACCCCATTGCCTTACACGTACTTGGTATTTGTTCGGCATTGGCGATTACGACCAAGCTAGAAACTGCACTGGTAATGTCACTTGCATTGACATCAGTAGTGGCATTCTCAAACTTATTTATATCCATCATTCGGAATCACATTCCAAGCAGCGTGCGGATCATTATTCAGATGACCATTATCGCGTCTCTGGTAATCGTGGTTGACCAGGTGCTTAAAGCCTACAGCTACGAAATTTCCAAACAGTTATCGGTGTTTGTTGGTTTGATTATAACTAACTGTATCGTGATGGGACGTGCTGAAGCATATGCAATGAAGAGTCCTCCCATGATGAGCTTACTTGATGGTATTGGTAACGGTCTTGGCTATTCGTTTATCTTAATTGTCATCGGCACCATTAAGGAACTGGCTGGCTTCGGTACTATTCTTGGTTTTGAAATCCTTCCGCTCGTACAAAATGGCGGTTGGTATCAAGGTAACGGTTTGCTTATTTTACCATTTAGCTCGTTCTTCCTAATTGGCGGTATGATCTGGTTTATTCGTACCATTCGACCAGAGCAAGTAGAGGCTAAGGACTAATCATGGAACATTATTTATCATTATTGATCCGCTCGATCTTTATCGAGAATATGGCTCTCACCCTCTTCTTGGGGATGTGTACTTTCTTGGCGGTATCGAAGAAGGTAAAAACCTCAATGGGATTAGGCGTAGCAGTAATTGTGGTACTCGGGATCTCGGTTCCTGTTAACCAATTAATTTACGTTAATATCCTCGCTCCAGGTGCGTTAGCGTGGGCTGGTTTTCCTGAAGCTGATTTAAGCTTCCTGAACTTTTTGACCTTTATCGGCGTAATCGCTGCATTGGTACAGATATTAGAAATGAGCTTGGATAAGTTCTTCCCAGCGTTATACAACGCACTGGGCATTTTCTTGCCATTGATTACGGTAAACTGTGCCATCTTCGGTGGTGTTGCATTTGCGGTTCAGCGCGAATACAACATGGCTGAAAGTGTGGTTTACGGATTAGGTAGCGGAATTGGTTGGGCGTTAGCGATTACCCTTCTTGCTGCGGTACGTGAGAAACTTAAATACGCAGATATGCCGGATGGCGTGCGTGGTTTAGGTTCGGTATTTATGATTGCAGGCCTAATGGCGTTAGGCTTCCAGTCGTTCACTGGTATCCAACTTTAATAAAGGCAGGTCAAAGGTATGAATCAAGTTGAAATTTACCTCGGCGTTGGCATGTTTATCGCCATCGTTCTCGCCTTGGTGTTTATTATTATGTTTGCCAAGTCAAAGCTAGTGCCTAGCGGTGACATAAAAATCATGGTGAATGATGATCCCGATAAGGTTATTACAGCCGAGCCGGGTGGTAAGTTATTAGGTGCGCTTGCAGATGCTGGAATTTTCGTTTCTAGTGCCTGTGGTGGTGGTGGCTCATGTGGTCAGTGCCGCGTTGATGTGAAAGAAGGTGGCGGTGAGATATTACCGACCGAGCTTGATCACATTACTAAAGGTGAAGCGCGTGAAGGGTGCCGTCTGTCGTGTCAGGTAGCGATTAAGCAAGACATGAAGATTGAGCTACCCGAAGAAGTCTTTGGGATCAAAAAATGGGATTGTGAAGTTATTTCTAATAATAACGAAGCGACCTTCATCAAAGAACTTAAATTGGCTATTCCAGATGGCGAGAGCGTTCCGTTCCGAGCTGGTGGTTACATTCAAATCGAGGCTCCACCGCATCATGTCAAATATAAAGATTTCGATATTCCTGCAGAATATCGTGGTGATTGGGAACGCTTTGGTTTCTTTGATATCGAATCAAAAGTGGATGAAGAAACCATCCGCGCCTATTCCATGGCCAACTACCCTGAGGAAGAAGGGATTATTATGTTGAACGTGCGTATTGCTACGCCGCCGCCTAATAATCTTAGTTTGCCAGCGGGTAAGATGAGTTCATTTATTTGGAGCTTGAAGCCAGGTGATAAGGTCACCATCTCTGGACCATTTGGTGAATTCTTTGCCAAAGAAACTGATGCTGAAATGGTGTTTGTTGGCGGCGGTGCTGGCATGGCGCCGATGCGTTCACACATTTTTGACCAGTTACGTCGTTTGCAGTCAAAACGTAAAATATCATTCTGGTATGGTGCCCGTTCATTGCGCGAAATGTTCTATGTAGAAGATTTCGACATGCTGCAAGAAGAGAACGACAACTTTAATTGGTATGTAGCCTTGTCTGATCCTCAGCCAGAAGACAACTGGGAAGGATACACGGGGTTCATTCACCAAGTATTGCTTGAGAATTATCTTAAGGATCACCCTGCACCAGAAGATTGTGAATTCTACATGTGTGGTCCACCGATGATGAACGCTGCCGTGATCAATATGCTTAAAGATCTCGGTGTTGAAGATGAAAACATCATGTTGGATGACTTTGGTGGCTAAAAAGCCATTGAATGTAAATGCATAAAGGGGGCGATATCGCCCTCTTTTTTTAGGAATTTCATGAAACTACTCCATACAACTCTGATTCTTTTGACGGTAGTGGTGCTTGCCGCCTGTGCACCGCAGCCTGAGCAAGACATTCACTTGCAAGGCCAGACAATGGGGACGACGTACAACGTTAAGTTCCCACCACGTGAGAACTTGGATACTGACGCATTACACGCCGAAATTGATGAGCTCTTGGTTACAGTAAATAAGTTGATGTCCACGTATGATCCTGAGTCAGAATTATCCCGCTTTAACCAGCACGAGAGTAACCAACCATTTACTATTTCACCTCAGACTCAGTTGGTAATTGCTGAAGCATTGCGATTGGGCGAGTTAACTCAGGGGGCTCTGGATGTAACGATTGGTCCGGTTGTTAACTTATGGGGGTTTGGGCCACAAATGCGCCCTGAACAGGTACCTTCTGTAGAAGCGATCGAAAGTGCGCGTGAAACAACGGGTTTAGATAAATTACGCTTAGCAGATAATGCAGTGATCAAATATCATCCAGACCTCTATGTCGACTTGAGTACCATCGCGAAAGGATACGGTGTCGACGCCGTTGCTGAATTGCTACAAGCCAAAGGTCTGAATGATTATTTGGTTGAAATTGGTGGTGAAATGCGCGTTTCGGGGCAAAAAATCAGCGGGCAAACGTGGCGAATAGCCATTGAAAAGCCGGTCAGCCAACAACGCGCACTGCAAAAAGTCATTTTAATTGGTAACAACGGCATAGCCACGTCAGGTGATTATCGTAATTATTATGAGCATGATGGGGTGCGTTATTCCCATTTAATCGATCCCTCGACGGGCTATCCCATACAGCATAACTTAGTGTCCGTAACGGTGGTACATCCTTCAGCGATGACTGCCGATGGTTTAGCGACTGCACTTGCCGTTATGGGGGCTGAAAAGGCCAAAGCTTTGGCTGAATTAAACGACTGGGCGGTGATTTTAATCACTAAAGAACAAGATGCATTTATCGAATGGACATCAAGTGGATTTGACCAGCGTGTAACTGTGGTCAATTCAGACCAGTAACTACAGAGTATTTAAGTATTATGAGCACGTTTATCTTGGCATTTTTCTTTTTTCTCGCGATGGTCGCGGCTATGGCCATTGGCTATATGGTACAGCGCAAAACGATATCCGGAAGTTGCGGAGGGCTCGGTGCATTGGGCGTTGATAAAGCCTGTGATTGCCCTGAACCCTGTGACCGCAAAAAAGCACGGATGGAAAAGGAAGCCGCTCGGCAGAAAAAGTTGGCCGAGTGGGAAAAAAATAAAATCATATAGAGAGGCATTGAGTGGCGACTGTAACGCCGCTCAGTAAGTTGCCTTTTAAACCAACTGATACCGTTACGTTCGAAATAAAAAACGGCTGGTGACCAGTGTTGCTTGTGTTGGTTTTTTGAATAATTGAGTCTGCAGCCGCCGATACTAGGCGGTTGACATTTAATACCGTCGCCCATTAAAAACGTACAAAAATCAACCAGTTGATCGTCAGCTTTTTTTACGCTTTCCTTTTCTCTCTTAGCTAACAATCACCAATCCACTGTTTTATAGCGCTTTTTTACACAGGCGCAATTCTTGCTTAATCGGCGCCACGCTTTCGTAGAAAGTCTTTGATCATTAAATCGTAATATAAACGCTGTAAAAAAATGTCGGCCTACCGACACATAACCCTCAAGGAGTTTACATGAAATTGGCACACACGGCCTGGCTGGCGCTATTTAGCTCTTCAGCTGTATTGGCGACAGACGTGTTTATTAACGAAATCCACTACGATAATGCGGGTGGTGATACTGGAGAAGGTATCGAAATTGCAGGTCCTGCTGGCACTGATTTAAGCGGTATGACACTAGCATTGTATAACGGTTCGAGCAGCCAATTGAATGTTTACAGAACAGTTGATTTGAGCGGTGTAATCCCAAATCAACAAGATGGTTATGGTACGGTAGCATTTGCGATATCTGGTATCCAAAATGGATCACCAGACGGTTTCGCTTTAATCGACAACACCGGCGCGGTCAGTCAATTCTTAAGTTATGAAGGCTCTTTTACAGCGGCGAGCGGCCCAGCAGCTGGCATGACAAGTACTGACATTGGTGTAGCAGAAACTAGCTCAACACCAGAGGGATTCTCGTTACAACTCGTCGGTACCGGTAGCGAGTACGACGATTTCGTGTGGCAAGCACCAGCGGCTGAATCGTTTGGTGACATTAATACCGACCAAATCTTTGGCGGTGGTGGCCCAGCAGTAGACACTGCACCGATAGTTATTAGTACTGCTCCTGCAAACAACACAGGCGCTGTAGCGTTAAACGCAAACATCGAAATTAGTTTTAGCGAATCAGTTAATGTTCAAGGTAACTGGTTCTCGATAGATTGTTCACTCAGTGGTACGCAAAGTGCTTCTGTTGAAGGCGGTCCGCAACATTTCACTTTGGTTCTCGATAACGATTTACAGGCCAATGAAGTTTGTGACGTAAATGTTGTTGCAACCCTTGTCAATGACTTGGATTTAAATGATGGTCCAGACTTCATGGAAGGTGACTACGCATTCCGCTTCGGAACGCAGGTGGACTCACCCATTCGCATTAACGAAGTTGATGCTGATTCTGCTGGTTCAGATACATTAGAATTCATTGAGCTATATGATGGTGGTGTAGGTAACACGTCTTTGGACGGTTTAGTTGTGGTTTTGTTCAATGGCTCAGATGATGCGTCTTATGGCAACGCGATTGACCTAGATGGCTACACCACGGATCAAGATGGCTTTTTCCTTATCGGTAATCCAGCTGTTACACCTGTGCCGAGTATTGTTGTTCCAAATAACACATTACAGAATGGTGCGGATGCAGTAGCCATATTCGCTGGCAATGCGGCTGATTTTGGTAATGATACGCCAGTAACTGGCATTAGCTTAGTAGATGCATTGGTGTATGACACTTTTGACTCAGATGATGTTGGTTTGTTAGCGGTACTGACGCCAGGACAAACTCAGCAGAACGAAGGTGGAGCAGGTGATAAAGATAATCACGCAAACGCGCGTGTGCCTGATGGCGGAGCTGCGCTTGATACCTCTAATTATCTGCAACAAACGGCGACTCCGGGTGTAAGCAACGTACCTGTGGTTGAAATCTTTGATATTCAGAGTGCGGGCATGCAATCGCCGTTTGAAGGTGGTTTTGTTAAGTCATTGGGTAACATCGTTACTGCTATTGATAGCAACGGGTTCTTCATGCAAACACCGGTTTCTCGCAGCGATAATGATGTGGAAACGTCAGATGGTATTTTCGTATTCACGGGGTCTGCACCGAGCGTAATGGTTGGCGATGAGGTTAACGTTGTTGGTCAAGTCATCGAGTTCTTTGACTTTACTGAGTTCAGTAATGGTACTCAGGTTACCGTTGTCAGCAATGGTAATGCCTTACCTCCAGTTGTTGAGTTCGATGAAAACACACCTTCACGAGTTCAGCCTCAACCTGAAAATGAAATGGAACGATTCGAAGGTATGATTGTTAGTTTCGACGGAATTGCCTCTGCTGCAACAGATCGCTTCGGCGATACTGCGGTAGTAGTTGGAGAGACGCGTGCATTCCGTGAGCCGGGCATCGAATATCCAGGAATTGCGGGCTTACCGGTATGGGACGGCAATCCAGAAATCTTCGAACTAAACCCAGATGGTTTACTGTTAGCGAATCAAAGCTTGTTTGCTGGTCAGCGTGTATCTGCAACCGGTCCTCTCGGTTATTCTTTTGGTGATTATCAAGTTTGGCCAACGGAACTAACAATCGGTGAAACACCTGATCTTCTTGCGCCTGTTCGGACTAAAGCTGCCGGCGAAATGACAGTGGGTGCTTTGAATATGTTCCGTCCTTCACAAGTTGCGAACGTGTATGCTGAGCGTTTACGCAAGATTTCTCAATTTGTGCGTGAAGTTATGCATGCACCGGATATCCTTGCGGTCAGTGAAGTAGAAAGCCTGGAAGTATTAGCGACAATCGCTGAGCAAATTAATAATGATGACCCATCAATCAACTACACAGCTTACCTTGAAGAAGGTAATGATATTGGTGGTATCGATGTTGGTTTCTTAGTTCGCAGCTATGTCGAAATGGATGCTGTAGTACAGTATGGAAAAGACACTATCTTCGAATACGATGGCTCACTATTGAACGACCGCCCGCCACTATTGTTTAAAGGTCGTGTAGTTGAAAATGGTAGTGATTTCCCAATACAGGTACTGGTTGTACATAACCGCTCCCTGAGTCGTGTAGATAGCAGTGATCGCGTGCGCAACAAGCGTTTGCAACAGGCTCAATTCGTGGCTGAAATCGTACAAGATATTCAGACCAATGAACCGGATGTAAACTTAGTTGTTACTGGCGATTTTAATGCTTATCAATTCACTGACGGCTACGTCGATGTCGTCGGGCATATTGCGGGCACTGCGGTAGCAACTGATAACTTGTTGTGGCAGTCAAGCCCAGTATTCCCAGTGTTGACCAATCAAGTGAATGAAATCGCTGCCGATGAGCAGTATTCATTCGTGTTTGGTGGCAGTGCACAGGTTCTGGATCATGCGTTGACTACCGCAAACCTGAGTCGTTTAGTGACTGACTTTGAGTATGCACGTGGGAACTCTGATTCTCCGGCGAACCTGGTCAACAATGACGCAAATGCGTTACGCGCGTCAGACCACGATGGCTTGGTTTTGTTTGTTCAAATGGATTCGGATAATGACAATATTATCGATGCCTTGGATATGTGTGCTGCAACGTCAGTGCCGGAAACCGCGCCTGAAAAAGGCATCAAGCCAAACCATTTCGCGTTACTCGATGGCGATATTTGGTTTGACACTGCAGGAAAAGCCAAAGAAAGCTTTAGTCTTGTTGATACTGCGGGCTGCTCATGCGAACAGATCGTAGAACAACAAGGATTGGGTAAGGGGCACTTAAAACATGGCTGTAGCGTTGGCGTTATGAAGAATTGGGTTGAGATGGTTACTCAACCGTAAGTAAACGCTAATGTTGTACCTCTATATCTTAGCTAAATAAATAGCTGAGTTACGCAAAAGCCCGGCAGTGAAGAACTTCATTGTCGGGTTTTTTGTTTTGCAATTTTACGACAAAAAATGCATCATACTGTTTATTTATACAGCTCGGTGGGCGCATGCGCAAAATCATTCATGTTGATATGGATTGTTTTTATGCCGCTGTTGAAATGCGTGATAACCCAGCGCTAACAAATATTCCAATCGCCATTGGCGGCAGTTCTGATCGTCGCGGCGTGATCAGTACGTGTAATTACCCAGCTCGCCAATACGGCGTGCGTTCGGCGATGCCAACAGCCCATGCCATGCGTTTGTGTCCTGACTTAACATTGATTAAAGGGCGCATGGACGTTTATGTCAGTGTGTCTAAGCAGATCCGTGAAATATTTTTACAATATACCGACACGATTGAGCCATTAAGCTTGGATGAGGCCTATCTTGACGTCAGCGATTGTCAATTATTCAACGGCAGCGCCACGTTAATTGCAGAAGACATCCGTCGGCGTATTCAGCAAGAAATTGGCCTGACGGCATCGGCCGGTGTAGCGCCGCTTAAGTTTGTCGCAAAGATTGCCAGTGATGAGAATAAACCCAACGGTCTCTGCGTAGTAACGCCGGATAAATTAGATGAATTTGTGCGTCAACTACCCCTGCGTAAGATCCCTGGTGTGGGTAAGGTCACTATCGAGAAACTGCATCGGCTTGGTTTATATACCTGCGAAGATGTCCGTAAATATCCACTCGACCGGTTAGTGAAGCAGTTTGGTAAGTTTGGTCCCGTATTATGGAAGCGCAGTCATGCTATTGATGATCGCGATCTTACCGTTGAACGGCAACGCAAATCCGTAGGGGTTGAACGCACGCTACCCTCGGATATTACATCTTTAGAAGAGTGCCAAGAAGTCAGCCAGCGGTTGTATGAGAGTTTAATCAAGCGACTATCTAATGGTGGTGCAACAAAAATTGCATCGCAAGGTGTTAAGCTCAAGTTTGCTGATTTTCAACAAACCACAGTAGAGCATCGAATGACGGTTTTACAAGCCGATTACTTTGATGTGCTTTTGCGTGAAGCGTTTAGCCGAGCACAAGGTAGAGGGATCCGTTTAGTGGGTTTACATGTTGGCTTGCCAACAAATCATTCCATGCGACAAATGGATTTACCACTGGAACAACTTGAGTTTGCTGCCGAACCACAGGCACAATACCGAGTCCGTTAATCAAATTGAGAAAGCTAATGCCTGCACCGCACGTTATAGCAGTTGAAACCTTCGCCCACCATGGAACAGTTGCCGAGTTTGATGCTTTGGTGGTGTTATCAGATTCCTTGTCGGCAATCGCCGACCAAGCAATTGTCGAAGCTTTGGTCGCGCACCAAACCATTGATGGGCGGGTGGGTAAAGAGCTCGTTGTCGTGCCTTGTGCTGAAGCACCAGCGCAGCGCCTGATCCATATTCCCACTGGCGAACTCACGCATTATTACGATGATGTGCGGCGTATTTTTGATGCCGCGCGAAAAGCTGCTGATACCTTACTTGCGGCAGGCGCTCAAAAGCCACTAGTGATGGTTAATTTAGCGCAAAAGGCGAATCAGTTTAGCAAAGCAAAAGAAGCATCATACTTAGGGCTTTGCCAAGGCTTGTGGCAGCCATTAGAAGCGCGCGAGGCGCAATTAGAAAGTGAGTTAGAGCCGATTTCTGCTATAGGGATCGTGGGTGTAAACGCCGCGCAAGCTGAGCAATTGTATGCGCTTGAATTGGGTAAACGTTTGGCGCGTGACCTCTGTGGTACTGAGCCTGAGCGCATGGCCCCGCCAGCATTTGCCGACTACTGTGTCGAAGCATTTAAAGATACAGCGGTAAAAGTCGAAGTCATTGCTGACGATAGTGTTTTACGCAAAGAGTACCCATTATTACACGCTGTCGCTCGCGCATCGGTCCCCGTTGAGCGTCATCAACCCCGCGTAGTGCGCTTAACCTATGACGGTTCAGGATTAACCCAGAAAAGCCTGTTTTTAGCCGGCAAAGGCATTACCTTTGACACTGGTGGCGCCGATCTCAAAGTTGGCGGTCACATGGCTGGAATGAGCAGAGACAAAGGCGGTGCTGCATCTGTCGCGGGTTTTATGCGTACGTTGGCTGAGGTTAAACCGGAAAACTTAAAAGTGGTCGCAGAACTAGGCGTAGTGCGAAACAGTATTGGTGATGATGCGTTCGTGCCGGATGAAATTATCCGCGGTCATGCGGGCGTGCGAGTGCGCGTCGGAAATACTGATGCTGAAGGGCGTATGGTACTTGCTGATGTATTATCACACTTGCGCGAGTTAGCATTAGCCGAACCGCAGCAAACCCAGCCTGAATTGTTCTCGGTTGCCACGTTAACCGGGCATGCTGCCATTGCGCTTGGGCCGTATACCGGCTATGTGCAGAACGGCTGCGCAGAGTCACGTCAGGTAGCGAAGCATATTATTGCTAACGGTGAATTGTGGGGTGACTGTGGTGAGATTTCGCGCAGTCGCCGCGAAGATTACGCGTTTATTGCGCCGCGCAGCAAAGCTGATGACGTGTTGTCATCAAATAATGCGCCGTCTGTGTCTACTATGCGCGGACACCAGTTCCCGATGGCGTTTTTAGCCATCGCTTCTGGACTGGTCCAGCATGACGTAGATTGCACTGAACCCTTGGCCTACACCCATGTGGATATTGCCGGTAGTGGCGTTGAGAACAGTGACTGGCAGCATGGCAAGCCAACCGCAGCCGCGCTTACTGCTTTAGTTTCCACATATGCATTTAGTGGGAAAGGGCACTAGTTTGCCTGCTCAAGTATGGTTGCTAGCCTGTATTCAAGCCCTAGCTATGAGCGCCGGTGCTACGGTGGTGCTGGTAGGTGGTATCGTCGGTGCCCGTCTGGCACCAAATGAGGCGCTTGCGACCTTACCAGTAGCCCTAATGATTGTAGGGACTGCGTGCGGGGTACTACCGGTCACCCGCGCTATGCACCGTTGGGGGCGACGTTTAGTTTTTATCAGTGCCGCTTTGGTGGCAGCAATAGCTGCAGTTATCGCGATGGTAGCCACATTACAGCAAAGTTTTTACGGATTCTTGTTTAGTACTTTTGCTCTTGGACTTTGTGTGGCCGCTTTTCAACAAACGCGCTTCGCTGCGATAGAATCAGTGCCCAGCGAGTTGGCGGCAAAAGCGACCTCGACCGTGTTACTTGGTGGTTTGGTAGCGGCGATTGTTGGGCCAGAACTGGCCACCATAGGTGAACCACTTTTGGCGCAACCTTTCGCGGGAAGTTTTTTGCTGGTCGCCAGTGTTATGCTAATTTGTACGCTGCTGTTCACGCGCATGGACCGAACCCCTTCATTACACGGCAGTACACCGAGTATTGTTGTCCCCAAACGGCAGTTGTTTAGTCAACCACAATTTATTATTGCAGTGGCGACTTCGGTCACTGGGTTTGCCTTGATGAGTTTTATTATGACGGCAACCCCAGTGCACATGCATGTTGTTGAGACCTACAGTTTGGAACAGACTAAGTGGGTGATCCAATCGCATATCCTGGCGATGTATTTACCCTCTTTTATCAGTGCGTGGTTGATTACGCGCCTCGGCCTAAAAGGGGTCATCGCAACCGGGATTGTGATTTATCTGATTACCATCGGTGTTGGTTATATTGGCGGACACTTTGTGCAGTACTGGTTAGCTTTGGTATTGCTGGGCTTAGGATGGAACCTACTATTTCTGGCCGGAACTTTATTACTTGCTAGCAGTCATTCAAGTGAGCAACGTTTTACTGCACAAGGAGCCCATGATTTTGCCGTTTTTGCCGGGCAAGCGTTGGCTGCGCTCAGCGCAGGGGCTTTGCTCGCGATTTTTAACTGGCAAGGCTTAATGCAAATTAGTTTAGTGATTATCGTCGGCTACTTGTTGTTACTCAGTTGGCAATATCGACGTGTAAAGGAGCAACCTAATGTCACTTAAACCGGGGCGCTATCGGCATTATAAAGGCAATGACTATCAGGTTATTGATGTCGCCACGCATTCCGAAGACGGCTCAAAACTTGTAGTCTATCGTCCATTATATGGTGAAGGTAAACTTTGGGTTAGACCGCTAACGATGTTTCAAGAAACTTTAGATGTTGAAGGTGAGGCGGTGCCACGATTTCGCTTTATCAGTGCGGAATAAAAAGCGAGGCACAGAGGCCTCGCTGACTTGACGGCAGACGTATCGTCTTAGAAGCGGAAATTAATACCCGCTTTGTAAATACGACCTAGCGTGTCGTAGTTACTCGGGAAGGTGTTACCTGAGTTGGAGCTGGTATCACCGATTTGATTGCCTAACGCTGGTGGATCATCGTCAAAGAGGTTATCCACGCCCGCAGTTAGCGTTATGTAATCATTGATTTGGTAACTACCAAATAGGTCAATGTAATCATAAGCATCAATGCTGCGGAATTCTTCAAAGCGTAATGAACTTTCTGGCGGCTCAACATCTACAGAACTAATGTGGCGCCACTGCACAGACAAGGTCAGATCGTCATATGTCCATGTTGTGCGCTGCACCCAACGTAGATCCGACAGCGGATCACAACTGGTTCCATAATATCCTTTACAGTCGAGCACTGGCACTGTCGCAGAGCTTTGCGACTCCTGAGACAAGTACTTGTTGATGTTCCCCGATAACCTTAGGCTGCCCATATCATCCAAATCAAATGACATGTTAAATGCAATCTCAACGCCTTCGGCTTCGAGATAACTAAGATTAGTCGTAAACAAGTTCACACCAGCCGCAGAACCGGTCAGGTCGCCACCCACGCGGTTGATCTTCGCGCAGTCTTCAGTCAGTCCATTGGTATAACATGAATCTAGCACTTCTTGTGCGCTGAAGTTGCCAATGATGTCTTGGATATCGATTTTGTAATAATCTGCTGAGATAACAAAGCTGTCAAAACCATTGAATTCTGGCGTCCAGACGAACCCAGCAGTAGTCGTGTCAGCTTCCTCTGGTCCAGGTGGGTTGTCAGGGTCACTACCGGCAAAGGTATTAATTTGGCCGGCGATAATGTCAGGAATTACACCCACTTGCGCCGCCGACATCCCCGTAGAAATACACAGTTGACGGAGACGGTCATCAATATTGCCAGCATTGGCTACGGAACATGGATCTTGCGTCGCGTTACTGAGTCCCGAGGTGACCGGTGACGCGAGTTCACCTACATTGGGCGCGCGGTTAGCGCGTTGCTGCATAACTCGCACCATAAACGATTCAACTGGGCGCCAGTTAAAACCTACTTTCCAAGAGTCGGTTTTGCCGATGGTATTGTAATCCGATGTGCGATAACCAAACTCAAGATCCATTCGGTCTGCAAACGCTTGGCCGTCGAATATCGGCAAGATACCTTCAAAGAAGAAATCGTTGACTGTATATCCACCGCGGATAGGTAACAAGTTTCCACCAGCGCCGCCTTGGCAGCTCGCAGGGGATTGTTTTAAGCACTCATCGGGCTCAAGAATACCGGTTTCTTTACGATATTCGAAACCAAAACTCATGGCCAGTGGGCCGCTCGCTGTGGGTAGTTCAATTGCGTCGACGGGGCCGGTGAACAACAGGGTAGCGATGGTTTGCTCATACTTTTGTTGTTGTAGTGCAATTGCTCGCGCATAACCGGCCATCGACTCGGTGATCGTGCCAAGTCCGCCAAATAAGTCGATAGGTACACAGGTACCACCCACTGCACAGGTTACACCGTCGCGCGAATCCAAAGCGTTTTGGATGTTGGGCAAGTTTGTGTATCCGTCACGCACAGTGGTTCGATTTGACTCTCCATACTGAAATGATGCGTCATATTCCCAATCACCCAAGAAAGCGCCATTTACGCCAGCATTAATCTGCCAGATATCTGAATCATAGCGCTCGGTACGTGGCCCTAATTCCAGGGTGCGGCGGCGCAGGCGCACGGTCAAGCTATCTTCTGAGTCAACCACGCCATTGGCATTCGTGTCGGTCCAACTGCCGCCATTTACGAGTGAGCCATCAGCTACCGCAGCATTGGCCCCATCAATCATAAAGCCTAATGCTTGATCACTGATGAAAGGGTTATACAACGGCAATACAAAGCTTGCACCAAAAGTTCCAGAAGGGGCGACTTGCTGTGTAACCGACGTATTTGAGTAGTTAAACCGAGCATATACGTTGGCATATTCATTGATTTCATAATTGGCCAATGCCGTTGCCGAATAGCGTTGTGCCGGCGTTTGGTAATAGTTAAAGGGGTTAAAGTTGAAGCGACTGCATTGCTCACCCAGGGTGCGGTCGTTTCTAAATTGCCCAGTCACATTGGTACCAATTAGCTCGAAACGCGTAGGTATTGCGGTCGTTGAACCACTACCGTTCACAAAGTCTACAACATTTGGACCATCACAGCCTGCCGGTGGTGCCGCCGGTGGCTCTCCCGCCAGAAATTCGGCATAACCGGCGCCCGAGTTAGAGTTAATACCTAATAAGCCCAAAGGCCGCTGCCCCAGCCTTACAGCATCGCGCTCCATCCAACTCAAACTGACGACCGCATTCCCGCGGCCATCATCTAAATTAGAGCCTACGGTAAGTGAAATGCTGTCTTGATCACCATCATTTTCGCCTGTCTCGTTATGATTCATGTCGAAGGCGACACCTTCAAAATTATCTTTGAGGATAACGTTGACTGCACCTGCAATCGCATCCGAGCCATACACTGCTGATGCACCACCGGTAACCACATCGATTCGCTCTATAAGTGCGGTGGGGATAGTTGCGGTATCAACAGCACCGTTGAAGTTAAATGGAACCATGCGCTTACCGTCCATCAGGACCAGGTTACGTTGTGCGCCTAGACCGCGCAGGTCGATTGTTGCAGCACCGGCGGTCCCGTTGTTAACGTTACTGCCATCTGCGGGGATTGTTGCTGGCAAGCTGCGCACTATCCGCTCAAATTCTGGTGTTTGTAAGTAACCTATTTCCTCTTCACCTATCGAAATAATTGGACTCGATGACTCAACGCCCGGTGCTCGGATACGGCTACCTGTGACCGAGATTACTTCAACATCAGCGGTATCATCCTTGTTGTTTGGCTCGCTTTGTTGCGCGCTGGCCGCGTGCGCGAGCAACAAGGATGTTGTCGCGCCAGCGACACACGCAATTTTCACTGCGCGTGCGATTTTTGAATTTGCAAACATTATGTTGTCTCCCTGCTTCGCCGCTTCGATTAGGAAACAACGAAGAGTTGTGTGTTTTAAGATAACCCTGTTGTTATCTGCGCTATACGCTATGCCCACGCGACTATTTGCTCCATAGGGCTTCCACCAAGTGCGACTTCTAAGTGATAAATCGCCTAAATAAATGGATAAATGGGGGATTAATTCTTTTGATATGGCGTATGATTGAATTACACGAAATATTTATCACCAATAATGCGTTGAACAGGGGTGGGTTATTTCAAATTCTCGCGGTGAGCATTCAATATCTATTCAAAGTCGTTGGTTCTGGCTGGCGAATATTTTTATTTGGTTAAGTTTTTTGACCTTCTTTTCCTTTGCCCAATCGCGTAATGCTAAAGCTATAGAACTCGCAATCAGTTGGTGGGATTACTGGGTTATGATGGCACCGTGGTTTCTAAACTTCATTTGGGTAACGCCCGCGGTTTTTGTGGTTATTCACACCACGCTTGAGAAAAATGAACAGAATAAATGGCGCAAGTTTTGGCCCGCAGCAATGGCATCTCTTGGTGTGTTGTTTTGTTATTGGACTCTTAGTTTAATCATGCAGCTGATTATTCGCGACCAATCGTTTGCTGATTTCCAGCAACGTTTATATGGCGTGATCATGTCCACGGGGGTTATTGATATTGTTATTTACGCCGCGATCCTGTGGGCCGCAGTTGGGGGGCACTACTACCATAAGTCGATGCAGCAACGGGTGCTGTTCAATAAAATGCAGCAACAATTAGTGGCCGAGCAACTTAAGGCCTTGCGATCGCAACTTAACCCCCACTTTTTGTTTAATACGCTTAATACGGTGAGCAGTTTGGTGCGTTTAGATGAAAAAGACAAAGCGATAAACGCATTGTCTGAATTAAGCACCATGCTGCGCATGTCATTGGATACCAAGCAAGACGAAATCATCACATTGCGCCAAGAGATGCAGTTTATTCATAGTTATTTAGCGATCCAAAAATTGCGTTTTGCTGAGAAACTTAAAATTCAAACCGAAGTGGATGATGATTGCTTGAATGTTTCTATTCCTAACATGTTGTTACAACCTTTAGTTGAAAATGCAGTGCAACATGGGGCTCAATTAGCTGGGCAAGCTAATGAAATAACGTTGAGTATCCGCCAGCAAGACGGTGCATTAGAGATTTATCTGACCAACCATGTCGATGAAAATAATTCTGAATCTGGTTTTGGCATTGGCTTATCGAATACACAAGAGCGACTGAAGCGATTATACAAATCATTCCGTTTGGAGTTGACGCCGCTCAACAATGGAATTTTTCAGACACTGCTGAGTTTACCCATCACGCATGTAGGGAGGGAATCATGATTAATGTACTGGTTGTTGATGATGAGCCATTGGCGCGGCAAGCCGTTGTTGGGCTGCTATCTGAATGTGCCCCCATTGGACATATATTTCAGGCAAGCTCTGGCAGTGAAGCCCTCTTAGTTGCGGCCCAGCATGAGGTTCATTTAGCCTTTCTTGATATGCAGATGCCGGGGATGACTGGAATTGCGCTGGCACGTGAATTACCGAGTGATTGTGTGCGGATTTTTATTACTGCTTTTGACCAATTTGCGATTCCCACATTTGAAGTTGATGCACTAGATTACATTCTTAAGCCGTTTACCAACGATCGCTTCAAGCAAGCATTAGATAAGGCACTAAGTGCGCTGGCAGTCGATTTGACTGTTACGACAGTGGGTGAGTCGACGGTATCACATACCCCAGTTGCTGCGGTGGGTCATTATAAGACTCGGCTTGTGGTAAGGGATCCCGGACGCATACGATTAGTCGATGTCGCGACTATCAATTACATTACGGGTGCTGGAAATTATGCTGAGCTTCACCTTAATGACGGTAAAACCGTGTTGCACAGAGAGACTATGACTAACCTGGAGTCACAGTTAGATCCGGAACATTTTATTCGCATTCATCGTTCGTCTATCGTACGGCGAACTTACGTTGCTGAACTTAGGCCGAATGACAAAGGCGATTACACTGTAATTCTGTCAGAGGGTGAATTACTTACTTTGTCGCGACGCAATCGCGATAAAATCGAAGCTCTTACTGGCTAGGCGATAGCTAAATCGCTACTTTGTGTTAACAAAATGATCTATCCTTATCCGCTCTGCATAGTGAGTTAGTGAAATCTGCACAACTGACTGGATTAAGGAATTTGTATGAAATGTAGCAAGGTGTTGAGTTGTTTTATGGGACTACTGCTGTTGCCAAGTGCGGCAATAGCAGATGACCGTTTTGCCGGTGTTGAAATGGACGTTCAGGCATTGTCTGGCACAGTGCATATGATGGTAGGCTCCGGCGGCAATATAGGTGTTTCAGCAGGGCAAGATGGGATTTTGATTGTGGATGACCAATATGCTCCATTGGCTGAAAAGATCGCCGCTGCGCTACAAGGGTTAGGATCTGATAAGCCACGCTATGTGGTAAATACGCATTATCATGGCGACCATACTGGTTCCAATGCATTCTTTAGTGAGACTAAAGGAGCCACCATTTTCGCTCATGAGAATGTACGCATTCGCCTCGCATCCAGTGAGGATGTAAATGCAGCTGCGTTGCCGGTAGTGACCTACCAAGATGGGATTAAATTCCATTTTAACGATGAGACTATTCATGTTATTCATCTACCCGGCGGCCACACTGACGGTGACAGTATTGTGTGGTTTGAAGATTCCAATGTGCTGCACACCGGCGACTTATTTTTTAAAGACTGGTTCCCTTATATCGATCTAGGCGCGGGTGGCAGTGTTGCCGGTTACATCGCATCGGTGGCGCAAGTGTTGGATATGATTAATGATGATACTCAAATTATTCCTGGACACGGCGCGTTAGCAAATAAACAAGATCTCATGCGTTTCAAAGCAATGATCGAAGAAACATACGCCTACGTTCAGGCCCTTAAAGTGGCTGGTCAGAGCGAAGATGAAATCGTCGCGAAAGGTCTCGAGAGCCAATGGGAAAACTGGGCTTGGCGGTTTATTACCGAAGAGCGTTGGATCCGAACGTTATATAAATAGGTAACGGCAAATGGGGCGGTATTGGTTTGTTTTGCTGGCAGGTATCAGTTGCATAATAACTGGCGCCAAAGCGAGCGAGCAGGAAAACGATTTAACGATTTACTTTGAGAGCAATTATCGCCCCTATACTTTTCTTACTGACGGTCAAATTGACGGTTTAAATGGGCTGTTGATTAAACGGTCATGTGAAATTGCCAAGCTGCGTTGTGAATTTGTCGACATGCCATGGACTCGCGCAATGTCGATGGGTCTGCAAGATCCTAAGGGTGCTATTTTAAGTGCGTCGAGAAATGCTGCGCGCGAATCTTTCTTTCAATGGGTTGGTCCAGCAGTATCAGGCGAGACGTTCTATTTCAAATTGAAAAGTCGCACTGATGTCATGATCACACAGGCCAGTGACGTTCTGAACTACACTGTAGGTGTGACGCGAGATGATATTTATGAGTCAGTTCTCACTGCTCGAGGTTTTGTCGCGGGCAAAAACTTACTGCAATGCGCGAACAAAGATGATCCAATCCGCTTGTTTTTGCGCGGGCGGTTAGATCTTATGTTTGCATCGGGATACACCTTAGCCGATACATTGGTGCGGTTTGGAGCATCCCTTGATGATGTAGAAGCGGTTGCATGGCTGCATACTCCAGAACTTAAAGGCAATTACCTGGCCGTTAACTTAGCAGTATCTGATAGTTTGGTTACAAAGCTCAATTTCGCGGTCAGTGAATTTCGTAAAACCGCAGAATTTGCTGAATTAGTTGACCGTTTTCGCCCCGTTGCCATCCGCTATCCCTCGATTTAACCCTGCGAAGCCCTCTGAAGTTAACCATACGTTTGAACTAACTCGTTGGCACCACTTATAGTGCCAACAGGTAACTTAATCCGATTGGGTTCTCAAGAGCCTTTAATCTGGTTCGTGTATTGTCTACTCTTTGGCGAATACCTCTTCACCTGCGATATAGGTGCTTTGGACTTCAATTTTCCAGAGGTTTTGTGGGTTGATTGTGAATGGATCTTGATCAACCAGAATGAAGTCAGCCCAGTACCCTGGCAACAATGCACCTATTTGGGTGTCTTGGTCCGCCGCATAGGCCGCGTCAAGGGTAAAGGCCTTAAACGCTTGTTGTACTGTAAGTGCTTGTTCTGGCACCCAGCCATTTTTCGGCTGGTTGTTGCGGTCTTGACGTGTCACGGCTGCGTGGATGCCATAAAAAGGATTGGCTAACTCAACTGGAAAATCAGACCCAAACGCAAGAATCGATCCTTGCTGTAAAAAGGTTTGCCACGCGTAAGCTCCTTGCAAACGTTGCTTACCTATGCGGTCTTCCGCCATATTCATATCGCTAGTGGCGTGGGTTGGTTGCATTGAAGGTATGATATCTAGAGTTTTAAAACGTTTAATATCTTCTAATGCAATGACCTGAGCATGCTCAATGCGATTACGCAATGCTTTACCGCCGATACGTTCAAACACTTGTTCAAAATGATCCAGTGCGAGTCGGTTGGCACGGTCGCCAATGGCATGAAAATGTAACGCAAAGTCCTTACTGATCACCTGATTAAACAAGTCGGGGAGTTTCTCCTCAGCCGTCACTAGTAAGCCGTGATTGTGAGGATCATCAGAATAAGGTTTTAACAATGCTGCACCGCGACTGCCCAGAGCACCGTCTCCGTATGCTTTGACACTGCGGATCAATAGTTTAGCGTCTGCTCGCTGGATTGGCCCTGCTGCCAGCATTTTAGGTAACTGCGGATCGGTGGCTGATAGCATGGCATACACGCGCAGGGGGAGGTGGCCTTGTTCGGCCAACGCTTGATAAAGATTATAAGTCGCATAATCGATACCTGCGTCGTGCATGCTGGTTATTCCCAGCGCTGTTAAGTGCTCACCAGCCGCATTCAGTTGTTCGATGCGCAATTGATCATCAAGTTTAGGCAAATGTTGTTCAACCAGTCCCATCGCGGTATCAATAAGCACACCTGTAGGATTGCCGTTGTCATCAGTGAGGATTTTCCCTCCTTCTGGTGAAACCGTTGAGCTATCTATTCCAGCAATTCTCAATGCAGCTGAGTTGGCCCAGCCCGCATGCCCATCTACACGGGTTAGCCAGACCGGCTTATCAGCAATCTTTTCGTCGAGAATGGCGGCAGTAGGAAAGGCTTTGTCGGGCCACAATACTTGATTCCATCCGCGGCCTTGGATCCAGCTCAATTTGGGGTGACTCTTAGCATAGTCGGCCACTTGTTGCGCTGCATCGTGAGCAGATGCTGTTTCACGGACATCAATTGCAAGTAAGGTATCGCCTAGCCCAAGCAAATGTCCATGAGCATCAATCAACCCCGGTAATAGAGTTTTGCCTTGGCCATCTAGCACTTCTGCTGTGGGGTAACCATGGCCTAACGCTTCATCACCAATCGCGCGGACTTTGCCATCCTCGATTACCATATCACTGAAGTTGATCAGGTCGCCCTGGGTATTCAAGGTATAACCTTTAACATTACTAATGTGCAGCGGCGATGCACAAATACTAAAACCGTAAAGAAGAGTAACTAATGACAATAATCGAAGCGGCAGGCGCAAGGCGTGTTTCATAAGCTGAGTTCCTGAACAATGTGTGAAGATGGAGGATTGATCAAATGATCACTTGAATAAATTTTTTGCGTTGTATTTGCACTGACATTCCCACCCGACAAAACTACGACAATGCGTTTAGCACTGGTTTGTTCGGCTAGCCACTCTGCAACCGCTTGCATCGTCATGCAGCATGTCGGTTCAATATGTAACTTCAATAGATGTTGTAGCCATTGGGTCCAGTAACTGATAGCTCGCTCGTTTACTTCGTAAAAGCCATCTAACTGTTGTAAAAAAGGAAAGGTAAGGGCACCTACACTTGGTGTTGCTGCACCGTCTGCCAAGGTTTTAGCTGGCCCATCAAGACTCTTAATTTCTCCTGCCCGGAGTGATTCAGCAGCATCATTGGCAGCTAGAGGTTCAACACCAAAAACTTTAGCTGTAGGGTTTAAGTGTCGCGTCGCGATAAGGCTGCCTGCGGTAAGCCCTCCGCCCCCGCATGGCGTGAATACAGCATCTACAGCTTCAACTCTTTGCAGGGTTTCGGCTACCGCCGTTCCCTGACCTGCGATGATATCAGTATGATTAAACGGAGGGATCCAGATACAGCCCGATTGTCGACTGGCGTCAGCTACTGCCTGGTCGGCTTCGATGCGGGTTGGATAGACTCTTAACTGGGCACCGTAATCTCGTGTTGCTGCCGCTTTAACTGCTGAGATGTTGTTGGCAGCATAGATCGTGGCGGATATTCCAAATTGACTGGCTGCAAACGCGACCGCTTGCGCATGATTGCCTGAACTATTCGCCACAATGGAATCAGGCAACTGCTTGTTCTCTGCAAGCTTGGCGATAAAGTTAGTCGCACCACGGAGCTTAAATGCGCCCGTTCTTTGCAAACATTCGGCTTTAAACAAGATTGTATGGGTTTGACCTGAAGGCAAGTTTTCCCGGCTTAGCCAGCGGTTCAAGCGACTCGAAGAGACTATCGGTGTATCGACCACCGTTGCTTCAATTCGAGATTGTGCGGCGAGAATGTGTTGGTAATTAATCGTGTCGGCTGGCAAAACTAACTCTATAAAAAATTGAATAATTAGCCATTAGCCTAACGATAAAACGAAAAGAATGCACAGTATTATTCACTCCGTTGTGAGGGCGGCTGTTACACGCTTATGTTCGTTGAAATAAACTCGGGTGTTACTGATAAACATCATGTTTCAGGCCCAAATACGTAGTGTTACCGAATTGGCGAACATTGATGTTTAGGTTTAGGATAGGGCACTGATTAAAACTTAAAACGCAGATAAATAATTCATCAAACAATGTTAAGGAACAATTATGGGATTACTAGATAAGTTATTGGGGAATGCCTCAGAAATCGATGCTGGAGAAATTCAAGAAGAGCTAGCCCCGGTATTGGCGGATTCTGAACAGGTTACACAAGCTTATAAGCTGATCAGGGATTTATTTGTATTGACCACGAGTCGGGTGATCTTCATTGATAAACAAGGCATGACGGGTAAAAAGGTTGATTATTACAGCATTCCATATCGTGCGATCACCCAGTTTAAAGTCGAAACAGCGGGCCACTTTGATATGGATGCTGAATTGAAGATCTGGATTTCAGGTCAAGCTGAGCCATTACATACCGAGCTTAGCAAGGATACCGCACAAAGCTTGCAAAAGGCTTTAGCAACCGCGATGTTCGGCTAACATGTGAGCGCCGGCAAACGCTCGCGAGTGCCGGCGAAATGTCTTGGTTTTAGGGTTGAGTCGGAGGCATTAGATTACGCTCGAAAAACTGCGTAATCGTTTTGTACATATGGATGCGCGTATTTTTACCGCGAATACTGTGCTTCTTACCGGGGTAATCCATTGCCTCAAAAGATATCGCACGATCTTGTAGATGCTTATAAAGCATTGTGGCGTGGGTAAACAATACATTGTCATCCGCCATTCCGTGATAAATCAAAAGAGGCCCCTTTAGGTTTTCTGCATAGGGAAATACAGACGCGGCAGTGTAGGCAGCATCCACTTCATTAGGATTGCCCATGTAACGTTCAGTGTAATGCGTATCATATAAGCGCCAATCGGTTACCGGTGCTCCTGCCACCCCTGCGCTGAAATAGTCGCCAGCTTTAAACATGCTCATTATGGTCATGTAGCCACCGTAACTATGGCCGTGAATACCAATTCTTTCAGGATCAACAAATGGCAATGTACGTAGATACTTAACCCCGACAATTTGGTCTTGTACCTCGGTTTCACCCATTTTCAAATAAAGCGGATCTTCAAACGCCTTGCCACGATAATTTGAACCGCGGTTATCGATGGAGAACACTACGTAGCCCTGGTTAACCCAATACTGCATCATTAATCCACGCGGACCAAACCACCTATTTCTGACAACTTGTACCCCAGGACCACCGTATACATAGACGATGACCGGATGTTTACCCTGCAGTTTTTGTGGGGTAAATAACTGATAATGCAATGTTACGTTGTCTTCAGTTTGTAACGTGCCAAAGGTTGGTTTTACCCATTGCGACTGATACGCCTGTAATGGGTGATCTTTGCCAATGCTATTTTCCTGCAGCCACGTTAATTGTGCGCCGGAGGCACGATGCACACTGACCTGAGGAGGCGTGTTTACAGTGGAAAAGCTATCCACATAAATTTGTGCATTATGGCTAAAAGTGACTTCGTGAAATCCGTTTCGCTGCGTTATACGCGTAATATCACCGCCGGCTAAAGAGACACTATATAAGTGGTTCTCTAACGGCGTGTCCTTTCGACCACTGAAAAAGATGGTTTGGCTTTGCTCATTTACAGCATCTAATGAGGTAACGACCCAACTGCCTTTGGTCAGTTGCCGCACTAATCCAGATGACAGGTGGTACAAGTATAAATGATGGAAACCGTCGCGTTCAGATGCCCAGATGAAATGCTGCTGGTCATCTAAAAACGTTAAGTCATCATGCAAATTCACCCAAGTATTAGCTTGCTCTTTTAGCAGCACTTTTGACGTTTTCTGCGTCGTATCGTAGGCGAATAAGGTTAGTTGCTTTTGGTCTCTGGATTGCAATTGATAGGTAAAATGTCGATTGTCCTTGGCCCATTGACCACGAGCGAAATAGATGTCTTGCTCAGAGCCCAAATCGACCCATTCTCGCTGCCCTGATAGAACGGATTGGATCGCCAAAGTAACCGTTGCGTTTGGAGTTCCTGCACGCGGGTATTTTTGCTCGATCATCGTGATGGAGTCCGCGTAAATTTCAGAGCGTGTTATTACATCTACAGGCGCCTCATCGACACGCGTAAAAGCCAGTTGGGACTCATCCGGTGACCACCAATATCCGGTCAAACGCCCCATCTCTTCTTGGGCAACAAATTCAGCCATGCCAAATTTAATATCGCCGCCTCCCTCTTGAGTGATGGCCAGTTCCTCACCATCATTAATTGATTTAATGTACAGGTTCTGCTCGCGGATAAACGAAATATAATTCCCTTTGGGTGACAACTTGATGTCTGTTTCAAATTCAGGCGTATTCAATAATTGTTTCACCGTTGCTGGAGTATCAGCAGTGGCGAGACGGTAGTAGTAGGCGTCACCAGCGAGAGGAAATAATAGCGCGCTACCATCGGCTGACCAGGTGTAATCGACGATGCCTGTGCCAGATAGGCGCATTCGCTCGCGACGCGCTTTTTCTTCATCTGAAAGGTTTTCGTCACCTTGATGTAAGTCATCTGAATTAACGAGTAAGCGGGTTTCGCCACTCTCGATGTGATACTCCCATAAGTCGTAGCGCTCATAATCATCAACTTTGCCCTGTAAGAAAGTTACCCGCTTACCATCAGGCGAAATTTTAAGTTGCACAGGAGCAGTACCGTCGAGCGACGGTGAAGAAAATATACGTTCTATGGTTAGTGCCGAGTTGGCAAAACTATTTACACTAAAAAACAGTAAAAGAAACCAGAGTTTTTTCATTATTATTACGTCTTTGTTTTACACTGAGGTGCTAGTGTAGAGCATCGCAACGAGGAACCAAAGTGACTAGCGATAAAACAGCGATTGTGCTCGGTGCAACGGGCTTGGTTGGCCGCGTGTTGACTCAACAATTGTTGGCTGATCCGCGTTATGCCAATGTTACTGTATTAGTGCGTAAGCCTCTGAGCCGCGCCCAATTCGTTGATCCTGCCAACAAACTTCAGCCCGTGGTTATTGATTTTGAGCAGCTACAAGACTATCAGGGTTACTTTACGGTTGACCATGTATATTGTTGTTTAGGAACAACACTCAAGCAAGCAGGATCTAAAGCGGGCTTTCGACGGGTGGACTTTGAATATGTGCACGTGGCCGCACAATTGGCACGTGCGCAGCGGGCAAAGGGGTTCGTTTGGATTTCTTCAGTTGGTGCTGATGCAAAGAGCAGTAATTTTTACCTGCGTGTCAAAGGTGAGCTGGAAAACGCCATTATGAGTATGCCACAGTTGTCTCATGCCGCGGCTGTGAGGCCTTCTTTACTACTTGGTGAACGCAACGACACCCGTTATGCAGAGGCTCTGGGGATTTGGGCTGGCAAATTGTTCGGCCCACTAATGCTTGGCCCTTTGGAGAAGTACCGCCCAGTTGAAGCGGCCGATGTTGCGCGGCAAATGGTGGAGTTGCAACATTTTTAAGTTTAAACAATTTACCATTGAAGACAGTAACTGTGCCATGAAAGTGGGTACTGATAGTATTGTCTTGGGCAGTTTCGCCATTCATCGATTAGGCCATCTAGTGGAACCAGCGGTCAACAAAACAGCGTTAGATATTGGCTGTGGTAGTGGACTGCTCGCGTTGATGCTCGCGCAGTGGTCACAAGGGCAATTGAAGATTACAGCGCTCGATATTGATAGCGCGGCTTGTCATCAGGCGAGGCACAATGTCGCGAGCAGTCCTTGGCCTGATAGTGTTAGTGTCGTTCATCAAGATGCAAAACAATGGCTAGCTGAGGCACCGATGAAGTTTGACATCATGATCAGCAACCCGCCCTATTTTGACGTGGTTCAATCTCCTAGTCGGGGCTTTAATAATTACTCCGCAGCGCGCCAATACGCGCGTTCGCAGGTTGGTTTGAGCCTACCTGAATTAGCTACAGGTTTGCAGCTAGGGTTGGCATCAACAGGTAAAGCGTTCGTGATTTTACCCGCAGATTCACATGATGATTGGGTCAATCATCTGCAACACTGCGGCCTTTATGTGGCTCATCGACTCGACATTGCCAGTGTGGCTAATCAGTCAGTTAACCGCTGCGTCTATGAAGTTAGTAAAAAGAAGCAAATGACTTTGCAGCAACGCCTAAATGTTTATACCGCTGATCGTGTCTATACTGAAGAGTACCGTCAACTTTGTCAGGCGTTTTATCTGAACTTTTAGAGAGGTTTGAATGCCAGTTAACGAAATCCTCGCAGACACGGTTTCACATATAGCGGTGCTTGATTATGTTTGGATGGGCGTTCCCTTTAGAGTGCCTTGCTTCGAAGTCTACGCACAGATCCCGGACCCAATCCCAGATAAATACTGCAAAATTAGCCAGCAAATGCTACCTATTTTGACCATAGATCAGTATGATGTGCCGCTTTTTGACCCGTTGGGACTCGGTGTTGAAGAGATGCCTGCTTATGCGATTGTTTTGGCAGACTTTTGCGAGACACATTATCGCATGGTCGCGCGGCCTGCTGATCACATTGTTGGAACTGCAACTATTTCAACGTCTCAGCTCCCTATTCAATCGGTGTTTGGTCCCAATATTATTTAATTAGAGGTTATACGTTGTATTTAGCTGAAGCATTTGGTGCAGTCGCCGTGATCCTGAATTTCATCGGCTACCGGCAGAATGAAATTAATCATTATCGTTTTATTTCTGCACTGGCACTAGCCAGTGTCAGTACGCATTTCTTTTTATTGGGTGCAATGGCGGCCGGCATCGGCTGTATGCTGGCGAGTATTCGTAACATTGTTGCCATGCGTTATCGTCACAACGGTATTTTGTATCTATTCATCGCTTTAAACATTGGCTTCCTCTGCTATGAACTGTTCGTGCTAAAACATGGATTAATGATACTTGTTGCTTATGCCAGTTCACTTATTTTCACCGTCGGCTCGATTGTCCTGCAGAACGCTACTCAGGTTCGCCGTTGGTTTGTGCTCGCTGAAGTTCTCGGTCTAATCTACGCGCTTTCGGTGGGGAGTATCTTTGGTAGTGTTTTCAATATTAGTAACTTATTCAGCATCGGCTTGAAGCTTTGGCAAGAGCGGCACGTGAGTTACAAAGAATAATGGACATAAAAAAACCGAGCCATAGAGGCTCGGTTTTAGCAAACACTTAGAACCTTATTTAACCAGAACAGATACTTTCTCTATACCCGCTTCTTTAGCTTGGTTCATTACTTCAACTACAATTCCATGCTCTGTATCTTCATGAGCTTGAATGGCGGCTGAGTCAGTATTATTTTCAGCTAAGTAAGTTTGGATGTTAGCGATAACACGACGAATATCAACATCTCGACCATTCATACGGATCTTGCCATATTCATCAATCTGAATAGACAAAGCTTTACTTGGTTGTGTTGGTGAGTTGTTGTCCTTCGGACGGTTAACTTCAAGACCTTTCTCTTTTACAAACGACGTGGTCACAATGAAGAAAATCAACATAATGAATACGATGTCTAGCATCGGGGTCATATCGATCTGTGCTTCGTCGTCAGCCGAGGTATGCTTTTTTCTTTTCATCTCTTTAGCAATCTTTTAACGTCAATCAGACCTGTTAGTATACTTGCTCAAATAAAAATGAATAGCCCCTGAAGTGATCTTTCTATTAAAAGATCGCGCAGATCCGACGAGTTACCGCACTTTGCGCTGTTCTTGTTGATATCGAATGGCCGCGCCAAGTTGGCTAAAGTATCGGTATAGCAGCGGTCTTAACTCCTGTCGTTCGGCGAGCGTGGGGTATGCACCAAGCTGTGCTTCAGTCGATTGCTTGGTGCCAGCCACTAAAAAATGATTTTTTATCGGGTTGTCTTGAAGAACTGACTCAAACGCGCGTGCTGTAATTTCTTGCGGACGAGAATAGTAAAACGTATTAAGTTGTCGATCGATGGCGACGCTGCGCTTGAGGTAAGCACTAGAATTTAATGCTTCATTGTCAATGGCGTTCGGTTGGAAAAAGACCATTTGAAACCACTCGTTGAGTAAATTGTTCAATGGATGTGGATGTGTGGTTTTGCCTTGAAGCCATAACTCGCTGGCAAAATCTAAGGTACCAGCATCGACAAACGCTCTTTTCGCAATGTAGTGGTCAAACGCGTGGAACCACTCATGTGCCAGCGCTCCACCACCTGCGTTTTTGGCTAGTGCTAAGGTTGCGTTGGAAGAATCATAGTGAGCACTTACTGACTTCCTGCCTCCAGTTCCAAAAGCTAATGATAAAGTACCATTAAGTGATATCACTGGCGTTGGAACGGCCAGCAGATCGGATAAATCACATAACGCGTCAAAAAATAAGTTGGCGGCGATTTGTTGTTCTGAGCGGTTAACCCAGCGGCCAATGGTGATACTGCGAAAACCAAATACTCGCTTGATATCGGAAAACGTGACATCTGCCCCCGCGCGATGGTTTTCACCATTGCGATAAAAAGGCTTCTGCAAGCGGCCTGGTTGGGACATGCTAGTTTTGCCTAACTGAGCTCACTGAGTAATTGTTCACACCAACGCGCAATACGTGCATCGGTCTTGTCATACTGATTTTCATCATCTAGTGATAAACCAACAAAATAGCGCTGATCCTCAGTTAAAGCTTTTGAGGCGGTGAATTCGTAATCCTCGTTCGGCCAGTACCCAATCACAGTGGCCTGGCGCGCAATAACTTCATCGTGCAGCATTCCAAGTGCATCTTGGAACCAGTCTGCATATCCTATCTGGTCACCTAGACCAAACAGTGCAACTACCTTTCCAGCAAGATCGAGTGTACGAATATCATCCCATTGCGACTCCCAGTCTTCCTGTATTTCGCCGAAATCCCAGGTTGATATCCCCAAAATTAAAATATCGAATTGGGCGACTTTGCTGAGTGCCGTGTCTTGTAGATTAAATAAATGCACACACTCGAATCCCAGTAATTGATTAAGGTGTTGTTGTATTTTTTCCGCTGCCATTTCGGTGTAGCAGGTGGTAGAACCGTAAAACAGGCCAATGCTGAATGTTTCTTCGCTCATGTTTATCGCGCGTACTCGTTAATCTTGGGTAAATGTAATGGTGGTGCCGTCAGCCAGTAATAGCTGGCATTGGTCAGGTTCACCTTGATCGTTCAGTAACAACTGCCCGACTGCAGGAGTGTTGACCACATGACCTAATACGCAGGAGTGGCTATCTGGATTAGGGTCGCGCTCGTCAATCCGCATATTGCGGCGGCGAGTGAAATAGTTGAGCGGTGAACGCTTGGAATATAATAACCGATTGAGGCGCTCAAAACCCTTTAGCAAACCCGTTGGAAACGCATTCTTAAATCCGCTGCAGGTAAATTGGAGAATCTTCGGACTATTCTTGCGAAAGCGTAGGGTTACGTCATAAACAAATGAGTAATGGACATCGCCACTTAAAATCATAAATAACGGCGGTGTTTTGTAATGGCGAAAAATGTTCAAAATAACCTGCGCTGTACCTTTGTGCGCCATCCAGTTTTCCGCATCGACCATCAGTGCTTTGCCGAAAAAAGTAAATACTTTTTGTACAGCTTCAATAAACTTCAGTCCGTAAATAGGGGCTGCCGAGACGACAATAACAGAGTCTTTACCTAATATTTGTTGCTGAAACTCACACAGCGCTTCCCAATCTAATAATCCTGAGGGTTTATTCGGGTTTGACTCTGAACGCCAGCGCCGCGTGCGCGTGTCCATGACAAAGATTGAGGGGGTTGTATCCAGGCAGTAGTGCCATTGATCCCAATCATAAAGCGCCTCGATAAATTGGTCTTGCGACTTGATACCCTCAGTCGTAAACGTCGTTTTAGCAACTTGCACTAATGGCGCAAAAATATCAGGATTATTACCCCAGCCCTGACATAACCAATAACCAGCCAAGGCGTTCCCGACCATACGATTTGATAGAGGATGCCCGTAAACTTCTTCTTCCCACCCGCGAGTTAGATTCCAGTCGTCGGTAACGTCATGATCATCAAATATCATGTAGGTGGGAATATGCGCTAACATGCGAGCAGTGCGAGGTAATTTGTCAACGAATCTGGCGAGGATTTGTTGTTCGCTTCGGTACTGCGCTTGAAATTGTTCTTCAACATTCTCTGGCATGCCAGCTTTGACAAAACGCCATAGTTGCGCCGACCACACCAAGATATACATGGCCATCACTTCGCTAAATGCAATGAGATGATTTTTGGCATTAACCGAGGTGAAAATAGGTTTCTGTTTCGCACCAAAAAATAAAGAAGAGAGCAAGCTATTGTCGGCGGTTTTAGGAAGAATTTTTTCGCGTTGGTAATAGCCTAATTCAGCATCACTCAATTGCGCACTGTTATTCAGCGTGGCATCGTCTAAGTCTTCTTCGTAAAGCCCTAGTATATCAATGACTTGGCGGACCGCATACAACATAGGACCGGCGACATCATCTACATATACTTGGTCGCCACTCATAAGCAATAGATCAGGCCTCTGGCTCGGGGCTTTTTCAATTAAGCTGTCTATGGCGGGTAAGGCGTCCTCACCATCAAAATGCGGCTTGCGACAAGATCCATGAACCACATGGGATAGTTGAGTCACGCAGCGAAAACTAAATGCAGTTTCGCCTTGATAGTAGAGTTGTCTGTCACCCAAATCCTGCCCATTATCGGCGTAGTCGATTAACCGATAGGCGTAGGTTTCACCTGGAGTAAACAGCGTCTGTTGTTTGATTTGAACTAAGCCTACAAAAGCACGCTCGCCAACAGGTATTTGCTGGTATTGAAATGCTTCGTGATTGGAAGAAAACTGCGCAATTAGTTCACTATTGGAGTCTAACAGATCCACGCCTAAGTTAAGCGGACGACTGCTAACCAGCCAGACGACTAATTCTTGAGGGGCGACACGTCGCAAAATTGGACCGGCAAGTATTGCTGGCAACTCACTCGACTGGCTTGTAGTGCGCTTACTGTTTGACAATGTATACGATTGATTTATTTAGCGATGCTTGAGTCTAACAGCGACAAACCTTTTCATAAAGTCATTGAACCGATAAATTCTACTGAACTCTGTGGCATTTTTGCTTATGATACACCGACTTAAATTCAGCCTATGATAACTAAACAACGACGGAGAAGTTTTTGATTTCTGATATTTATGCGTCGCGCCTAGGCCTTTTTAGCGGAGCCTTGTTAGCGCTTATTATGACTGTAGGCGTTGGCTGTGCGCCGGTAGACGAGGTTGCTCAAATAAATGATGCTAACGCACCGGCTCCTGTTGTCGTTGATGGTATTTGGATTACTGAGCAAGATGGTTCAGTCATGGCGGATCCGCAAACCTCAGGGTTGATTGCTTATGGTGATTCTTTGATCACCATATCGGATGGCAGTGCACTTCCGGAGCAACGTCGACGCTTACATCTGATAGATCCCGCTTCGGCGATGGTGCAACGAAAACTTGGGCCGATGAAGATGAGCACAGCGGTGAGAAGAAGTTGTTTTAGTCAATATTTGGCCGATGAGCCAGACTATGAGGCTATCGTACAAGATCCGGATGAAGCGAATGTATTTATCATTGTTACCGAAGACGCGACTCGCACAGGGGCTTTAACTCCGCGCTGCCAGCAACGGTTTGAAGCGACTGGTTCTACCGCGTATCCAACGTTACTTGTACGCGCAGTTGTGCAAAACGAAACTGTGACTTTGACACACGTGCGTCCGTTACAATTCGCATTAGAATTTAATGTGGGTGATTTTCCCAATGACGGTATCGAGGGCATGGCGTTCGGCCCAAACCGAGTCCTCTATCTCGGACTTGAAAAAGATGCTGCAGGAAATCCGCGTATTTTTAGTGTAAACGTGGACGCTGAGTTCTGGCAGGAAACTGATTTCGCCAAGGTTAATGATCCCAATTTGTGGTTACCTAGTTTTCCAAATGGTGGGAATCATCCAATTAATGGCATGGACTACATCCCTCTGGCAGGCGAGCATCCAGGTTTACTCGTTGCCGCTGCGCGTAATGACAATCAATTGTGGCTGATTGATCTGGCTAAGCAGCAGCCAACGCAAATCATTGATTTGCAGTTTCATGCGCCGACGTTAAGCAATGACCCCAGTTGTGGTGCATATGAGTTAATGGATAATTCGTCACTGGAAGGAGTCGCTGTTGTTGGTATTGATTTGTTTTTGGTCAATGATCCATGGAAAAAGAATTATCTGAAAAATGTTCAGTGCGCTTCCAATCAACCACGGTACGCAGCTATGGCGCCGCTGTTATTTAAACTTCCAATACAACCTGAGTGGCTGCACCGTTATTTAAATTAAAAAGACCTCGTATGTTCGAGGTCTCACTTTTGATTATCTTTAAAATCTAAATCTAAGGTGCGCGCCCAGTGCGTTATCCACACCGTCGCCACTAACATACTGTTGCAAGAACAAACCAACATCGATGGATTCATTGTGTTTCATCAGAGTGGCTTGCACAAACAGGCCTCCATCAACATCGATGTCTTCGCTGTAGCAATTGGAGCAGTAGTCTATTGAACGTTCAGAATAAAGCATTTGGCTAAAGCCACCCTGTAACGCAAACGAAACATCGGCACGTTCACCAAAGACCCATTGATAGCCAGTCGCAACGGACAACAAAATACCGTTGGCAGATGACGACTCTGTAGAAACATCGCCATCATTGAATAGACCGTCACCAACAACAACCTGACTAAATTCAGCGTTATCGTCATAGACGACGATATCCATGCCTAATGTCGTGATCCAATTGTTTTGCAGATAGTTTCCGGTAAAACCGATGAAGTACGCCGTATCTTCAACACCTTGCGACAGCGCCGTGGCTTCATCGATGTTAATTGTGGCGGCGCGGACACCGACGTCCCACTCTCCTGAAGTAGAATGAGTGGGAAGAGTCTCTTGAGCTGATGCAAGTTGGCTGATCCCAGCCAGTGCGAGGGCACATACGATTTTTTTCATTGTAGAATTCCTTTTAAATGCTAATCCAACTTGATTTAGCGAGCGGAATTCTACTGATGAAAGTGAAATTGTCTACGTAATTATATTTGCAAAGCCCTTATATTTTGCGTGGTATCGCACGACTTAAAGCGAATACCCTGGTGATCAATGGTTTACTTTAAGTTGTCAGCAAAGGTCTTTTTAAATTTCGCCAATTTGGGCGCGACGACCATATTGCAATAAGTGTTTTGTGGGTTATTGCTGAAGTAATCCTGATGATAGTCTTCAGCTTGCCAATAATTGGACAACGGCACCACCTCTGTAACAACTGGATCGGGCCAGATCCCTTGTTGGTTAATTTCTGCAATGATTTCCTCGGCCAGTTGTCTTTGCGTATCATCGTGATAGAAAACTGCGCTTCTGTACTGGGTACCAATATCATTGCCTTGGCGGTTTAGCTGCGTGGGATCGTGCAGAGCAAAGAAGATTTCTAATAAGCTGCGATAGCTGATCACCTCCTCATCATAGGTAATTTGGATTACCTCAGCGTGGCCAGTGTCGCCAGAACATACTTGCTCATACGTTGGATTTTCTGTGCTACCGCCTGCATAGCCAGAATAGGCGATTTCCACCCCTTTGATGCTGTTGAACGCCGATTCCAGACACCAAAAACAGCCGCCGGCTAATGTCGCTTTTTGTAAATGACTCATATTGGACTCCTTTGCATTGGAACAACTAACGTATGTACTGCGCTGACAAAATCAAGTCATCCGCTCTGGCTATCTGACCGTACTTATAGGGTGAAACAAACAAAATAGATAGGTAAACGATGCAATTTACGCTGTTTTATGATGGCAATTGCCCACTATGTATGAAGGAAATGCGTCATCTAATGCAACGCAATCAAAGCGGTAAACTCGTTTTTGAGGACATTAATCAGCCAGATTTTGCGCAGCGCTTCCCTGAACTTGACTACGCGACTTTAGATGCTCGGATCCATGGTCGTTGGTCGGACGGTAAAATATTGACCGGGCTAGACGTTACCTACACTGCGTGGAAGCTAGTAGGGCACGGCTGGCTGTATGCGCCATTGCGCTGGCCATTAATCCGGCCTCTTGCTGATCGCTTTTATCTCTGGTTCGCCCGTCATCGCCATACGCTATCTTATTGGCTTACGGGGCAAAAACGGTGTGACACTGGCCAATGTGCCCTACCTAATAAGGAAAATCCAAATGAGCAGTAACCAGCAGAGAATCCTAATTATTGGTGGTAGCTCAGGCATAGCACAGGCATTGATTGAGCATCACCTATCTGAGCCAGTGGTCGAACGGGTGTATGTGGTTTCTCGCGGTAGCCAAGACTTTTTTCAAGATTCATCCAAGCTGGTGTGGGTAAGTTGTGACACGGGGAATGAGGCGCAAGTTAAGGAATTAATCGCGGAGTGGCAGGCAGAAGACGTTCGCTTTAATCGTGTTATTAGCACCGTTGGCATGCTGCACACGCCAGATGTGCAGCCAGAAAAAAAACTCGAAGACTTAAACATTGATACCTTCACTCAAGTGATTTCGGTGAATACTGGTATCAATGCATTGTGGCTGAAATTTGCAGCTCAATTACTCGAGCAAACCACGCGCAGTGAATGGGTCGTGTTCAGTGCTCGGGTGGGTAGTATCAACGACAATCAGTTAGGGGGATGGTACAGCTACCGCGCATCAAAAGCTGCACTGAATATGCTGATGAAAACTGCCAGCATAGAATTTGCTCGCCGTTTTAAAAAGGCTAAATTAGTCTGTTATCACCCCGGTACAGTAGATACACCTTTGTCAAAGCCTTTCCAAGCGAATGTGAAGCCAAATAAATTGTTTACGCCGGATTTCACGGCTTCTCAATTAATCAAGCATCTACAATCCCTGCCGGATAATAATAATTTGGCGTACATTGATTGGGATGGTAAATCCATACCTTGGTAAGACAAGCCATTAGGAGCAAAAAAAACGATAATTGAAGCAGTTGAGCGAACCGATAAGTGACATTGAGAAGCGATACAGTCTCTAGGCAGGTTGCCATTCTACTGTTAACATACCGCTAACACATGCGCTAGTTTAGAAAGAGCGCGACTACAATAATAAATATAAAGGAAAGATGTTATGGCCGCTGCTAGAGAAGAGTTTGGCTCTCGTTTAGGGTTTATTTTGGCTGCCGCGGGGTCAGCTGTAGGTATCGGTAATTTGGTTGGTTTCCCGGTAGGTGCAGCGAAGAATGGTGGTGGCGCCTTCTTACTAATGTATGCACTTTTCGTTTTCTTAATTTGCTTACCGGTTATGTTGGCTGAAATGTCAGTTGGCCGGCATGCAGGGAAGGATCCCCTAGGTGCATACAGCAAACTGACTAACGGCTCTACACCATGGAAAATAGCGGGTTGGCTCTCGATAATAACGCCATTTATGATAGCCGTATTTTATTTGGTGATTACGGTATGGATATTTGGTTACCTGTTTGAGTCTGCAACCGGTGATCTTGTTCATCTTGCAAACCCTGAAACCTTTGGCACATTCATCAACAGTCAATCCATCTTCATTTATATGGCAGTGGTCTTAGGTATCGTGTATTTGATACTGCAAGGCGGAGTGAAAGAGGGTATCGAAAAAGCGGCTAAGCTTATGATGCCGGCATTGTTTGTCATGCTACTCGCCCTAGTAATATTTGTACTCACCCGAGACAATGCAATAGAAGGCGTTAAGTATTACCTGATCCCAGACTTTAGTAAGATTGATGCTTCAGTCGTAAATGGTGCGCTCTCGCAAGCATTCTTCTCGTTGTCGTTGGGTATGGGGATAATGATCACTTACGGCAGCTACATTAATAAACGAGCTGATATTCCAGGCTCGGCAAAATTGGTGGCATTAACCGATACGGCCGTAGCGTTTGTTGCAGGCTTAATGATCCTTCCGGCGATCTTTTCCTTTAATCCTAACGTGGATCCGACCGAGCTGAGTGAGTCTTCAATCAGCATGATCTTTACGTTCTTACCGAAAATCTTTTTGGCGCTGCAAGCCTCCCTTGGCTATTTGGGAGCAAGTGTCGTTGCCAGCGTGTTCTTCTTGCTGGTGTTCTTTGCTGCCATCACCTCGATTGTCTCTATCTTTGAAGTACCTGTAGCTGCTTTAATTGATGAAAAGGGGATATCACGTAAAGCCGCCCTTGGTATCTTGGGGATATTGTTAGCTATTCTGGCGGTATTCTGCGCGTTATCCTTTGGCATGGTAAGTTTCTTTACTGAATTTACCGGTTACGCTGGCGCTTCCAAGTCGTTCTTTGATGTTGTGTATGACGTTTTCTACGACACAATTTTACCGCTTAACGGCTTATTGATTTGTATATTCGTGATTTACCGCTGGAAAAAACATAACTTCAATGCTGAGTTAGACGAAGGCGCACCAGCCTATAAAGGCTCGTTGTTCGAACGTTACGTTGACTTGTCTGTAGGTACCTTTATTCCTGTTATCTTGTTGATTATTTTCGTTAATACAGTTGCAGTGAAATACTTCGGCGTATCGCTATTCAGCTAACATTGCGTAAGGGCTGGCAAAACGCAATGTCAGCCCAATTGCAGCGCATGATGCGCGCGCATCTATTAACTTTCCTGTGTCATCATTGGCCGTTTCTTCAATTGGAATAAAGTCAGGTTGAGGTAAGTCGAGCTGGGCAGCTGCCCAGCGATAATAGTCATCTCGTCGAGGGTGTTCACTACTCGCTAATACCAGAGTACCGAAGTTGTTCGGCCGTTGCTTTATGATAGCTGACAAGGCGCTAATTACATCAGCTTGATGCACTAAATTAACTCGTTGTTGGCCGTTTTCTATCCTTTGTTTCCTACACAGCGTGCGCACCGGGTGGCGCGCTCGATTAACTAATCCTGCAAGGCGTAATATCGTATGTTGTTGAGGAAATTGCTGGCGTATATTCTCTTCAATTGCAACATGCGCCTTGCCTGATCCGGTCACTGGAGCGGTCGGCGTTTGCTCGTCTACAAGGCCTGAAATATTGCCGTAGACTGCTGTAGTACTGACAAACACAATCTGCTTTTTCGGGTCTTGTTTAGCTAGCTTTAGACAGGCTTGAATGGCACCAACGTAGGCATTGAAATCGGTGTTTTTACGACCTGCAGCAATCGTAAACACCCAAGTAGAAGCGTTACTCAATGCGGGTGTCGAAAAAGTCGCAGGCTTATATACATCTGCATATTGAGCGGTTATGCCGAGGGCGCTGAGTTTTTCCAGCGTAGATGTTGTTCGAGAAGTTCCTACCACCGGGTAGTGAAGGCTGGCTAGGTGCCGCGCTAAAGGGAAACCCAACCAACCGCAGCCAATTACAGCGATCGTTGGTTTACTCGTTTGTTGCATAAACATGACCCAAAAAAATACCCCGCTTAGGCGGGGCATTATAGTGCTTTATGTAGTTAATTACATTTTAAAGCGAGGGTTCTCGATATCCAGCATGTTCAATGAGCTCAGCTCCTTAACGCTGTTCGCTAATTTTGCTTCCGCAAGGTCGGCACTGCTCAGTGTCATGCAGAGGTTTTCAGCTTTTTCTTCAAGTTCGTCAGTTTGAAATTCGACGCGTTGTTCGATTTGTTCACCAAAGTTCTCCATCTTGGCTTCAAACGCACTCATATCGCCGCCGCCCATGACCATCTCTGTACCGATAGCAACTAAAAGACGGCCAATCGATTTGCCAACCATATCTTCAATTTTATTTTCCAGCTCAGATTCCCATGCAGGGCTGACCCAACGTCCATCGTTGTCATCTGAAGAGCGCATAGTAAAAGTACCATCCGCGGCATAAAACTGTTCGTTAACACTGGTATTTAGATCGGCGAAGAAATCGTCAAATTCATTGACAAGCGGGTCGTCATAGCCCAGCAGTTCGCCAAACGCTTCAGTTACCGCACCACTGGCTATTTCAAGTGCATCCACAGCAATTTCAGCAGTCATGGGGATCGCAGTTGTGATCGATGAATAATACTGCTGCGCATCGGCTTTTTGCTCGGCGGTTAAATCTAGGCTGTCACGGTTAATATCAATTTGACCGTCAGGGGTAAAATGCGCGATATCACCATTTTCAAGGGTGATAGACAGAACCTCATCTTTAAAAGAGAGTTCGCCTTCAAAGTTAATATTACAACTGTCAGTAAAATTGGTGTGCGCCAATGCTGAAGTGCTGGTAGCTAGAATTACTGCCATTGCTGAGTGAGTCATAAAAGTACGCATTTTCATCATTAATCCATTCCTTATCGTGGTTTAATTATCCTTATTCATTTCTTGGGCCAGTTTTTAAAATTATTTAATATCAATGGGTTAGTTATTTTTGAGAGAGGTTGGCAAGAAAGGTAAACTTAAAAAGTAGCGATGTTGGCAAACAGTTGGTCAATTTGACCAAGGTCAATAAATCTGCAAAAAATAGTTAAGTGGCATACCATTGATAAACAGCTTAAGGCATAATGCGCGCACTTTAGAAAAGGGGTTTTTAACATGGCTGATTGGTTAAACGCGATTTTGTTTGGCGTGACATTAGTTGCACTGGTCTTGGGTTTAAGCAGTGTTATTATGGGCTTCTTATCCGATAAAACTGGCGCAGAAGCGCTCAAAGAGCGCATCGAATATGGTTATTTAGGGGTATCTGGTATCGCCCTTAGTGGATTACTCAGTTACTTACTGATTTAGTCTTTAACCTGCATCACGTTGTCGCGCTGGTAGGCCTTCAAACCAAATAAAGGCAACATCGCGATGGCGTGATCGAATATATCTGCTTGGATCCCTTCATACGCGACCCAGTCTTTGTTGGCGCTAAAACAATAAACTTCTAGCGGCAAACCTACCTCAGTCGGTGCTAACTGCCTAACCATCATGGTCATATCTTTATTAATTTCCGGATGATTACTGATATAACTGCGCAAGTACGCGCGAAACGTACCTAAGTTAGTTAAGCGACGGCTATTCAGCAAGTCCTGTTCGTCAATGTGCTGATCAGTATGATAACTTTTCAGGACGTTGAGCTTATCCGCGATATAGGCTTTGATGTAGCGGATTTTGCCAAATTCTTGCAGCATATCCTGGTCACAAAATTTCACACTGCGCAGGTCGATGTTTATTGCCCGTTTGATCCGGCGGCCGCCTGATTCACTCATACCACGCCAGTTCTTGACTGCTTCGGTGGTTAAGGAGTAGGTGGGCAGAGTCGATATCGTTTTATCCCAATTTTGCACTTTAACGTTGGTTAGTCCGATCAGCAGTATCTCGCCGTCCACATCGTATTTTGGCATCGCAATCCAATCACCTGTGTTAAACATGCGATTAGCCGCAATTTGGATGCCTGCTACAAAGCCTAAGATGGTATCGCGGAAAATAAGTAACAAAACAGCAGCGATGGCGGTCATACCAGAGAGCAGGATAATCGGGCTTTTATCGATAAGTAAACTGATCACCAGAATAATCACGATCATAGTAAACAGCAGCTTAGCGACCTGAATAAAGCCAGTGATTGGTGCCCGTTTGGCCAGCGAAGACTTATTATAGATGTCTTCAATCGTGTTTAGCACCGCACTGATAATTAACAGCGAGGCCAACGCCAAATAGATCATGGATAATTTTTCGATGACCGAGAGTAGCTTAGAGTCATCGGGTAAGAGAGCATAGGCCACTAGGCTTATCGCGATCGCTGGCACAATGTGGCCACAGCGTTTGAAGAAATGGTGCCGGTGCAGCTCATCGTCCCACTGACTGCGAGTGCGCATTACAAAATGCGTAACCTTGTCACTGACCACAATTCGAGTGACCCAAAGCGACAACACAGCACTAAGCAAAATCACCAAACATGCTGCAGCGAAGTATGCAACACTATCCAGTGTCGCTGCAGGCACAAGCATTTGGACTTGCTCAAGCAACACTTGTTTAACGTTGAGTTCGCTTAACATAAGTTAGTTTCCTAATAGGGTTTTTAGGCGTTGATCTTTGGCACACCAAAGTTCATTTAACCAACGCTGAAAGCGCGCCTTAAAAGAGGCATTGTTAAAGTAGTCGCCAATCACATCTTCGGTTACAGGTAACACATTAACATCAATGATGATGCTGCGCATTTGGCCGCTTAACATTTCGAGCATGGGATGGCGACGATTGTGCGGGTAGGCTAAAGAGATATCTAGAATGTTAGTAAACAGTTCACCCATTGCAGCCAGAGTGAACGCAATACCGCCAGCCTTGGGGGGTAAAAGACACTCAAACTCACTGCCTTTCAACTGATGTTTTACAGGGGTAAAACGTGTACCTTCGACGAAATTGATCACTGTAGTTGGTTGCGATTTGAATTTCTCGCAGGATTTCCGCGTAGTTTCGATGTCCTTGCCGCGCAAATGCGGATTTTTCGCTACAAAGGCTTGTGAGTAGCGGCGCATGAACGGCATATCGAGCGCCCAGGCTCCGAGCCCAACAAATGGCATCCAGATCAGTTCTTTCTTAAGGAAAAATTTCGGCGGAGGAATACGCTTGTGGGCAAAATGGATCAACAAAACAATGTCCAAATAACTTAAATGGTTAGCAATAATTAAGTACCAACTCTGCTGACTAAGTTGCCCGTCGACGCGATATTCAATAGTAATTGGATTAAATAACTTGATCATTGCTACGCTGATTTGACCAAAAGCGAGCAAAAATATATTCATTAACGGGTTAATGAATCGTTGTGTAATCGCTTGAGGGATGATCAACTTCAGCAAACCGAACATGATGATAAGCAAACCCCAAATCGCTAAATTGAGCAGTTGCAGGGGTAAGTGAAGAAGAAAAATAATGGGAGCGAAAACGACACGCATCATACGGCTAGTCCTGCGTTGAAAGTTGTTTAAGTTGCTGGTCTTTTTGCGCCCATACACTATTTAGCCATTGTTGAAAAATGGCGCGTTGTTCAGGGTCATCAAAGTAGCGTTGGGTAAATATGTTTTGGCTAAAAAGATCGGCGATGGGCGTGACCGTTATATTCACTTTAATGTCTTTCACTTTGCCGCAAACAAAATCCCAATAGGAAGGAATGCCCTGCGGGTAGTAAATCGTAACATCAACCAATTTATGCAACTGCGAGCCCATAGCGCTAAGCACAAAAGCGATACCTCCGGCACGGGGTTTCAGGAGGTGTTCGTATGGGCTCAACTGCCGAGCGTGTTTACTGGGCGTCAAACGAGTACCTTCAATGAAATTCATCACACTGACCGGTTTGTGCTGAAATTTTTCACAGGCTTTACGCGTAGTTTCCAAATCTTTACCTTTCAAATGTGGGTTCTTCGCCAGAAAGGATTTGCTGTACCGACGCATAAACGGGAAATCGAGAGCCCACCATGCGAGCCCGAGAAAGGGAACCCAAATCAACTCTTGTTTGAGAAAAAATTTTAAGAACGGAATTTTGCGATTAAACACCCGCTGTAAAACTAAAATATCGACCCAACTTTGATGGTTTGCAATGACTAAATACCAATCGTCAGTCGAAAGTGAATCAAGACCGTTGACGTTCCACTTGACGCGACTAAAGATGTTTTGATTCAGTCGGTTGATTGTTATCCAGTTGGTTGCACATCCGTCAAGTAAGTGGGAAAGGCCGCGTCGCCAGATAGGAACGGGAATCAATTTGAGCACCGACAGCAACATTATCGGGATCACCCAAAAAATTGTATTCAGAAAATACAGAATTACGGACAGGCTGCCAGCAATGGTGTAGCCTATTTGCTTAAACATTTTGCAACTAACCCTTTCGCGACCGATAAAAGCGCGCATTGTAAACGAAAACCGCTAAAATCCGAATACATGCGTGGATAAAAACAATAGGAGCACACTATGTCAGACATCATTTCATGTAAAGCCGCCGTGGCATGGGAGGCAGGTAAGCCGCTGTCCATTGAAACCGTGGACGTAATGCCGCCGCAGCGTGGCGAAGTTAGGATCCGGATTGTTTCCTCAGGGGTTTGTCATACCGATGCCTACACACTGTCGGGGGATGATCCCGAAGGTAAGTTCCCCTGTATCCTCGGGCACGAAGGAGGCGGTATCGTCGAGTCTATTGGAGAAGGCGTTACTTCAGTCGCCGTAGGGGACCATGTTATTCCACTGTACACACCCGAATGCGGTGAGTGTAAGTTTTGTCAATCGGGAAAAACGAATTTATGTCAGAAGATCCGGTCAACTCAGGGTCAGGGGTTAATGCCGGACGGCACTACGCGCTTTTCAATTAATGGCCAGCCAATCTACCATTATATGGGGTGTTCAACATTCTCAGAGTACACCGTGCTACCTGAAATATCATTGGCCAAAATAAACCCTAATGCGTCACTTGAGGAAGTCTGCTTGCTCGGTTGTGGAGTAACCACCGGCATGGGGGCTGTGTTAAATACCGCGAAAGTTGAAGAAGGTGCTACCGTCGCGATCTTCGGCTTGGGTGGGATTGGGTTATCTGCGGTTATTGGTGCAGTAATGGCTAAAGCATCACGTATTGTCGCCATTGATATTAACACCAGTAAATTTGATTTAGCGCAGAAATTAGGAGCCACTGATGTGGTTAATCCGCAGGATTATGATAAACCCATTCAGGACGTTATTGTTGAGATGACCGATGGCGGAGTGGACTATTCGTTTGAGTGTATTGGCAACGTAAATGTTATGCGTAGCGCGTTGGAGTGTTGCCATAAAGGCTGGGGTGAGTCTGTAATTATCGGAGTGGCTGGGGCAGGACAAGAAATCTCTACAAGGCCTTTCCAATTGGTTACCGGTCGAGTTTGGCGCGGCACCGCGTTTGGGGGCGTTAAAGGCAGAACGCAGTTGCCCGGGATTGTTGAGCAATACCTTGCTGGCGAAATCCCTTTACATGAATTTGTAACGCACAAAATGGGATTAGCGGATATTAATCAAGCTTTTGACTTGATGCATGAGGGCAAAAGTATTCGCAGCGTAATTAATTTCTAACAGGGCAGCTACTATGAAAGTTTTATCTACACAGCGCGTGTTTGAGGGACTTTTGATCCGCTTTGAACACCCATCGAATGTGAATCATTGCACCATGACTGCCAGCGTGTTTTTACCACCTTTGGCGACACAGGGGGCGGATCCCAAGGCAGTTCCAGTGCTTTATTGGCTCTCAGGTCTTACGTGCAATGATCAAAACTTTGCCCAGAAAGCAGGAGCGTTTCGAGCCGCAGCGGATCTCAATATTGCTATCGTTATGCCGGATACAAGTCCGCGCGGATACGGCGTGGCTGATGATCCGGACGGCGCGTATGACTTTGGCTTAGGTGCAGGTTTTTACCTGAATGCGACTCAAGCGGAGTTCGCACTTAATTACAATATGTACGACTATGTAACCCAAGAATTGCCTAAAATCATTGAAGCCCACTTTAATGTAACCAAAGATAAAAGCATCAGCGGTCATTCCATGGGCGGTCACGGAGCATTAGTGATTGGGTTACGCGAATCAGCAGCGTATCGGTCGGTTTCTGCATTCAGTCCAATTTGCCATCCCATGGAATGTGAATGGGGGCAAAAAGCGTTCAGCGGTTATCTCGGAAACGACAAAGCCAAATGGGCCATGTACGATGCCACGGATTTGCTATCGCACGCGACAGAAATACCGCCAATTCGCATCGATCAGGGCAGTGACGATGAGTTTTTGGTGGAACAATTGATGCCAGATAGTTTGATCAAGGCGGCGCAGGAGAATGATCTCAGTCTGAATTATTCCCTGCACACCGGCTATGACCACAGTTATTATTTTATCGCTACATTCATCGACCAACATCTGGCCTTTCATGCCAAGCACCTGTTTGCTGGTGAAGCAGAGTAAAAGGAGCGGAACTAAAGATGTCTGTGGATCAGTTGATGACGAAAAATGTGGTCACCGTAAACATGGATGACCGCTTGAAAGTGGTGCGGGACTTATTTATCAAGCACCGTTTTCATCATCTGCTCGTGGTAGATGATAATCATGTGCTCGTGGCGGTCATTTCTGACCGAGATTACTTCAAAGCAACGACGCCGACAGTTGATTTACCGGCGGCTCGCGCGAAAGATTTGGCTACGCTAGATAAACGCGTTCATCAAATCGTTAAACGTAAGCTGGTTAGCATCCGGCAAGGGGATTCGCTGAAACATGCCATAACCACATTCAAGCAATATAAGGTTTCCTGCTTGCCTGTGGTTAACCCCGACGGCAAACCGGTCGGGGTTATTACTTGGCGAGACATCATTAATTGGCTTTATGAGAAGATTAATAAATCCCAAAGTTAGTGCCGTCGCAAGATAATAAATGCGCGTAGTTTTTGCTTGCCATAACCTGACATCTTGAGAAAGTCCTGATTACTGATGGGGATATGCTGATATTCCAAGGGGTTGGTGGTTTCACTTTCAGCATCCGGATCATGCAAGTAAAAACAGGCTTCATCAATATGGGTTATGCACACCCAGTGGGGTGTTTTGCTATTACTCAAATGATATGTACTGATCAAACCCACAATGGCATCACCTTGCATTAGATGCTGCTGCAACATGTCCAGCGTCGGCGTAGTTTCGTGCAACTGAATCGCCGTTTGCTGCATTTCATCGCGAAAGGTTTGCTCAACAACCTGCATGATGTGTTTTTTCTCAGCGCTGCGCACCCCATCAATGAATAATCCCTCGGCATAAGAAACATAGACTTCAACGGCAAAATCACGTCGATGAGCCGCTAGTGCTAAGCCATACGGGTGACAACCGCCATGACCTGAAGTCATATAAATTGAGGTGGCCTCGCGCCACAGAGCTAATTCAAGGGTTTGCGTCATTTGTATGGCGTCATCTAAATGATGCATGGCCATCAACAGTGCTGACGGTCCGCAGGTAAATTCAGTGGTCTGGCGGTACCAAGGGTAGCGTGGTAGCAAAGTTTGCACTGCCAATTGACGGATAGGCTTTTGCATCCGAATCGCGTCAATATTGTTCGCGTAGTATTCCGCATAAACACCAAACGGCTCATACCCTGCACGCTTATAAAGTGTGATTGCTGAGGTATTGTTTTCTGCAACTTCCAAGCGCATAAACAAGCGGCCTTGCTTGAGCGCAGCTTGCTCTAATCGTTGCAGTAATGCTGCGCCTAACCCCGAACCTCGCGTACTTGGACTTATAGCAATAGAATAAAGACGCGCGAGTTGAGTACCTTTGCGCAGTAACACCAATCCATAGCCGAGTACTTGACGATCGACTTCTGCGACCAGGAATATGCAATTCTCGGCAGCAACCCAGTGCTTGAATCGTTTGGCTGACAAACGATCAGTAGCAAAAGCTTCACACTCCAAAGCATATAGTTGCGCGACATCAGCGCGCTGCGCCGCACGAAAAACGACTGAGTCCAAGTTCAACATGGTTAGCGACCTCGCGCCTCCAGACGCTGCGCGAATTCTTCCATAATGATGGTGTACAATTCTTTGCCTAAATAAACATCTTCAACTTTGGACTCGATGGATGGGTTATCGTTGACCTCAATCACATAGACTTTATTTTGAATTTGCTTAATGTCTACGCCGTATAACCCTTTACCAATGACTGCACTCGCGCGCACTGCCGCATCAAGAACAGGTCGAGGCACTTCAAACGTCGGTAAGGTTTCAAAGCCGCCACTGAAGTCTTTTTTCGATTCATGGTTGTAAATTTGCCAATGGTTACGTGCCATAAAATAGCGGCAGGCGTAAATCGGCTTGCCATTGAGTACACCAATGCGCCAGTCATAGTCAGTAAACAGGAATTCTTGTACCAGCACGATAGAAGAATGTTCAAGCATCTGCGTTAAACGGGCACGCAATTCGTCACGGCTTTCTACCTTATGTACACCCAAAGAGAACGCGCTTTCAGGTAATTTAAGTACCATCGGATAACCGTAGCGCTGTTCCAAGTCGGCACAGACCTCAGCACTGCATGATGAGACAAATTCACTGCGTGGCGCTGGTACATTACTGTAGGTAAACGCATCCTGTAAGAACACTTTGTTGCAACAGCGTAAAATCGACGTCGCGTCGTCAATTACAACCAGGCCATGTTGTTCCGCGCGCCGAGCGATGCGGTACGTATGGTGATTGATTGCCGTCGTTTCGCGAATGAACAGCGCATCATAGGTATCGATTAAATGCACTTGATCCGGGGTAATTAATTCAGCATCAATACCCACCCGTTGCGCAGCTTTGACAAAGTTAGCTAGCGCCTTGCTGTCACTTGGTGGGGTTTTCTCTTCTGGGTTATACAAAATAGCCATGTCCCAGCGAGCAGTCTTATTGCTGCGTGCGCCTACAAAGGTCGATTCGGTGAAACGTTGCAGCGCAGCAGAGAACAACGCAGTTTGCTCACTGTCCAGGCTTTCGACTGAAACTGTCTGTACCGAGGCTAACGCGACGGTTTGAGTTTTGCTCAGAACGACTTTAAGAATAGGTGCAGGGAACAGTCCAAACAGGTGTTTAGCGACCTTTCTGTAGTTTTCAATTGGACTCTGACCAAAAAATACCAGCAGCTCGATGCTTTCATCCATTTTCAGATGTTTGCTTTGTGCGTTAGTCAAAGCCACCTGACGGGCTTGACCGTGAGCGTCGAGCTTTAAATCGTTAATGGTGCTGACGCTAGGCAAAACTTGATGTTTCCGTGCTTCAGCCAATAGCGAGCAATAATAACCTTCGCCTAAATAACGACTGGTGTCACATAAATTAATGACCAACATCTTTGGCTCACCTTTTTTGGGGTAATGCGCTAAGTAGTCGGCAAAAAGTTCGACGGGAATGTCTGTAGTACCGATATCAATTTCGGAATCGGCAACGATTAATGGTTTGGCCACGGAGATAACAAGTGTAATAAAAGACGCGTGGAATATAGGCTATTCTTTGTGCAACGCAAGTGTCCACAAGGGTTATTTACGTGACTTTTTTTTATCGTCACGATTAGATCTATAAATCGATTGTTAACTAGCTTAAGAGCGGGTTTGTGCCGACATGTCGCTCGCTTTAAAACCTTTATATGCTGAGCCGGCAATTAGAATGGACTCAGTTAACGGAGATTGACGTGTGCGACAGGAGATGTAGCAGGTAACTTTTTAAATCGTACCAGGAAGTGATATTATCCGCCGGTAATCTGTAATTCCCGCGTAAAAGGCGTAAAGCGTGAGCAATCTTGATCAACATAGACGATTATCTGTAGCCCCCATGTTGGATTGGACAGACAAACATTGCCGCTATTTTTATCGCTTGATGTCTAAACAAACCTTGTTGTATACAGAAATGGTCACTACTGGGGCCATCATCTATGGCAAAGGAGATTATCTCGAATTTAATCCTGCTGAGCATCCAGTCGCTCTTCAGCTAGGCGGTTCTGACACCGATGCCATGGCTCGCTGTGCAGTGCTGGCTCAAGAGCGCGGCTATGATGAAGTCAATATCAACGTTGGTTGTCCTTCAGATCGAGTACAAAATGGTCGTTTTGGTGCCTGCTTGATGGCAGAGCCAAGCGTAGTGGCTGATTGCATACAAGCTATGCAGGCTGAAGTCGATATTCCGATTACTGTTAAATGCAGGATAGGCATAGATGATATGGATGAATATGCGGATTTGAGCCGCTTCATTCAAACAGTAGCTAATGCCGGTTGCGATACTTTTATTGTGCATGCACGCAAAGCGTGGTTGCAGGGCCTGAGTCCGAAAGAAAACCGCGATATTCCGCCATTGTCTTATCCACGGGTATATGCATTAAAACAAGAATTCCCCGAACTCTCGATCAGTATTAATGGCGGAATTAAGTCCTTTGCCGAAGCCAAAGAGCATCTCAAGCATGTTGATGGCGTAATGATCGGACGCGAGATCTATGCGAACCCCTATCTGTTAGCCGCAGCCGATCGTGACATTTTTGATCAGGACCATCACGCACTAACCCGCGAGCAGATCGTAACCAAAATGAGTGAATATATTCGCCAGGAAGTTGCTGCTGGTGCGCGTGAATGGCACATCGCGCGTCATATGCTCGGTTTGTTTCAAGGGCAGCCCGGTGGGCGAGTTTGGCGCCGTTACTTGAGTCAAAATGGTACAGGCCGTTCACCCCAGCCTGATATCGTACTGCATGGTTTAGACGCTGTTTTAGCTGCTGCAGAGCAGGTGCGACTGCGCTCATCGTTAGCTTCCTAACCAACTCTGTTTATAATTTGGTCAAAATGACTACATGTGGTGGTTAAATTGACCAGTCCGGTCATTTGTACGCTCTAATTCATTTATCATAACTTCTCCATAATTTCAAAAAATCAATATTAATCAGTGGCTTATTCGATTTTCGCAGAATTGGCACAAGCTTCGCTATATCTATTCCAAGTCAACGGTGAATACCAAGATAGAGAGAATGGATTATGAAAGTTATCACACGCATCACAGCAACATTGGTTTTGGGCGCTAGTTTGTTAAGTCCTGCTGCAATGGCGCAGGAAAATGTCTTACAAAGTATGGTAAGCCGCATGCTGACCAGTGTTGTCGAAATTACGGTCGATGAGTTGCAAAACCAAGCGGCAGAGGCAGTAGCCAATACCGCTCACAATATTTCTGAGCACGACAGTGAAATCAAAGCAAAAGTGAAAGTCACTGAATTGACCGCGGCAGAATCGCAAAACAACGAATTACCTAAATCAGAATAAGTACTTGAGGAGAGAAACCATGGGAATGTTTTCACGTATTTCAGATATCGTTCAATCAAATATTAACGCCATGCTTGATAAAGCGGAAGATCCAGAGAAAGTTATCCGTTTGATCATCCAAGAGATGGAAGAAACACTGGTTGAAATCCGCTCAGTCGCAGCGAAAAATTTAGCTGAACAGAAAATGCTTGATCGCAAGATTGCTGATGTAGAAAGCAAAGCGACAGAGTGGGGCAAAAAGGCAGAACTTGCTGTGACCAAGGAACGCGACGATCTTGCTCGTGCAGCGTTGAGCGAAAAGCATGCAACTGAGCAGGCTTTGGCTGAACTGGTACAACAAAAAGCACAGTTAGCTGAATTGATTGGCAGTATTCAAGATGACACTGCACGCTTGCAAGCTAAGCTGAGCGAGGCGCGAAGCAAGCAGAAAAGCTTAGCAACCCGTAAGCAAAACTCAGTAGTACGGTTACATGCCAAACAAAGCGTAAATAGTGATGCTATCACCAAAGCTATGGCGCGCTTTGAACACTATGAGACCCGTGTTGAAACGCTAGAGGCGCAGGTGGATGCATTTGATATTGTGCCTTCATCACAACAACTGGCACAAGATTTTGCAGCCCTTGAGAAGGATGAATCAGTGGAAAGCGCTCTTGCCCAGCTTAAGGCTAAACTTAATGCTAAAACTGCAGCACCGGCACCAGCCAAAAGCAGCAAGAAAGCCAATCAGAAAAGTGCTCAAGCTGCCTAGTTGAAGCGTTGGAACTTTGCACTAAATGGATATGCTACTGAGTTGATTAACCCGCAGCTCAGTAGCACAGACCTTGTCGGAGGGGATTATGAAACAAGAATTTGATCTTAATAGTTTTTATCGCAGTCGCCATGAAAAGATTATCACCGGATTAGCGGGTGGATTAGCCAGACATTTTGAGTTCGATGTTTTCTATGTGCGGGTCGCAATGGTAATCGGAATGTTCATTGCGCCCATGTTTTGTGGCATGGCTTACCTAATTGCCAGTATGCTGCTAAAGGAGCGGTAAAATGCGCAAACTACTCATTGCACTATTGATCGTTTGGACGCTGTTTTATTGGGTTGATTATTCATGGTTAAACAACATGCATTTTCATCTTGATTTACAGGACGTTCATCTTCAAGCCGGTGAGTGGTTTTTTGGCTTGTTGGCCTTAATTGCAGTATTTATGTTGTTGGCGGCTATTATGGCAACCGGGATCATTGTGTTGTTTATTGCGGGGGTAGTCGCTGCGGTCGCGTCATTCGCTGCTTTAGGGCTAAGCATATTTTGGCCTGTGGTAATGGGAGTCGGCGTTTATTTACTGTGTCGCGATAATCGTGTCGCGACCTAAGCCTTCAACAAAGTGATCAGCTAGACTACTATTAAGGTATCTAACATTTATTACACAGCAGATTGTTTAAGGGAATTATGAAATCATTTTTGACGGGTAAAATCATCACTATCGTTGCAGCCGCAGTCTTTGTGTTAATGATACTGATTGGTTGGTATTGGAGTAACGAGCCCGATGTGTTTGACGTGACTGAAAGGGCTAGTCAACACGCACTGGATAGTAATGAAACCTTGGTCGCTGGTTATACGGTATCTACGGCGCTGATTGAAGTGGGTGACACCTTACTTAACAAACCAGGTGGCTACTTGGCCAACGACGTAATGCCGCCCTCGCTGTTCATTGATAATATGCCAGCATGGGAATTTGGGGCATTAGAGATGATGCGCGACCTGGCCCTTGCAATGCGCAAGGATTTTAGCCGCTCGCAATCTCAGTCGGTTGAAAATCCTATGCTGATTAAAGCGCAGCCAAAGTTGAATATCGACCACCGCAGTTGGCTACTTCCCTCAGCAGAATCGCAGTATTCTGATGCCCTTGATTTACTCCGCGAATATCGTAGTCAATTGGGCGATCAATCCATTGACGATAGTCAATTTTATACTCGTGCGGACAACCTACGCGATTGGTTGAAGCAAGTAGAAAAGCGCTTAGGGAGTTTATCGCAACGTCTCAGTGCTAGTGTGGGGACCGAAGTACTAAACACCGATTTGGCAGGCGACCCACAAGCTCATCAATCGACACCAACTGATTACAAGGTGCAAACCAAAACGAGCTGGTTCAAATTGGATGACAACTTCTACGAGGCTCGAGGTGCGAGTTGGGCATTGTTGCATTTTCTCAAGGCGATTGAGTACGACTTTAGAGATGTACTTGCTAAGAAAAACGCGACGGTCAGTTTGCAACAAATCATTCGCGAATTAGAAGCCACCCAGCAAACAGTATGGAGCCCTATGATCCTAAACGGGAGTGGATTCGGCACTCTGGCTAATCATTCATTGGTGATGGCCAACTATATTTCTCGAGCAAATGCTGCTTTAATAGAGTTATCTGAATTACTCAATCAAGGTTAATTTTCATGCGCAAAACATTCATTGCGATGGCGCTAATTAGCGCAACCTCAGCACCTTGCGCTTTCGCTGATACGATTCTTGGCGTTTATGCCGGAGCCCAGGGATGGGATATGTCAACAGCGGGAGGTTTTGCTGACGACACAACGATCACTCAATTTGGTTTTGATTCACAAACCAACGGTTCTATCTATGCGGCATTTGAGCACCCAGTGCCTTTTGTACCCAACATCAAGATTAACCGCACAGTTTTGGATACAAGTGGTAGCACTACGTTGACATCGTCATTTACTTTTGATGGTGAATTATTTACTGCCGATACCCTGGTCGCGACAAATATCGACTTAACCACAACCGATTACATCTTGTATTATGAAATTTTTGATAACGACTTAGTGAGCATTGATATCGGTATTAATGGTAAACATGTCGATGGTACCCTGCTGGTCGAGGATGCGGCCTCAAGTCTTACGGCAACCCAATCGTTTAGTGGGATTGTTCCTATGGGCTACTCACGCATTGCATTTGGTTTACCGTTTACTGGTTTAGGGGTATATGCCGAGGGCAGTTACCTTGCAATTGATGACAGCACAGTAAGCGACTATCAAATAGCAATTACCTATAGCTTTATAGAAAGCTTGGCCTTGGATCTGACTTTGCAGTTGGGTTATCGCGATACTACGGTTGAACTTGATGATTTAGACAATACCTACTCTGATCTCACCTTTGATGGCGCCTTTGCCGGGATCGAGTTCCATTTCTAATTGATTTGTCTATAAGTCAATAAAGTAATAAAAAATCGTTTTTAATTCTTTCCTGTTTTGAAAAACACACGCTAGCCTTGCAATTAATTTGTTAGGTTAGCGTTCCTATCTTTTGATTATTGATATTTGGAGTTTCACGTGAGTGGTCAACAACCGGGTGTATTGAGCCCAGAACAATGGAATCTTATTACTCAAGCAATTGCGCCGTTAAATCGCGATCAATTGAACTGGGTAAGTGGTTACATCGCAGGCTTGGCAGCTGGCGCTGCGGGTGAAGCGAGCTCTCCACAGGCTATGACTACTGCAACAGAGGCTGCGACATTTACCGTTATGTACGGTTCGCAAACCGGAAACGCAAAAGGGATTGCAAGCGATCTACATAAGCAATTAGAGGCTGCAGGGGTAAAAGCGAACTTGGTCAGTATGGCTGATTACAAACCCCGTCAGTTAAAAAATGAAACTCATTTAGCCATTACTGTAAGTACTCATGGCGAAGGTGATGCGCCCGATGATGCAATCGAATTACATGAATTTTTGGCCAGTAAGAAAGCGCCCAAAACTACAGCATTAAATTATGCCGTATTGGGTTTGGGCGATACCAGTTACGAGTTCTTTTGCCAAACCGGTAAAGATTTTGATGCGCGCTTAGCCAAGCTTGGTGCAACGGCTATCACGGAGCGAGTAGACTGTGATGTTGATTATGAAGCGCAAGCCGCTGAGTGGATCGCTAAAATTGTCGAATATGCAAAAGCGAATGTGACGTCAGGTACTTCGAATACTGCCAGCAATGTGGTTCCCATGACCGCAGCTGCAGCGACTGCGTCGAACTACAGCAAGCAGAATCCGTTTCCAGCACCATTATTGCAAGTGCAAAAAATAACCGGTAGAGATTCGGTTAAAGATATTCAGCACATCGAAATAAGCCTTGAAGAATCTGGACTGCAGTATCAGCCGGGCGATGCGTTAGGTGTCTGGTTTACCAATGATCCTGAGATAGTGGATGAAATTCTTACCTTATTAGCGATTGAACCTGAAGTATCGGTTGATGTTAAAGGTCAAACCTTCAGCGTGCGTCAGGCGTTATTGGAGAAGCTTGAATTAACCTTGAGTTACCCTGGGTTTGTCAAAGCATTTGCAGCAGCGACTGAAAGTCCTGCGTTGCTGGAGCTTATGCAGGATGCACCAGCATTTAGAGCGTACTTAGCTGAGCGACAGATAGTGGATATTGTGCGTGAGCACCCAGCAAAAATTGCAGCTCAGGCATTGGTGGATGCGCTTCGCCCGATCACCCCAAGACTGTATTCGATTGCCTCGAGTCAGGCTGAGGTCGAAGATGAAGTGCATTTAACCGTGGCCCATGTGGATTATGAGTTTGGCGGTAAACGTCATCAAGGCGGCGCTTCAGGGTTTCTCACCACGCGCTTGGAAGAAGGTCAAACGGTGCAAGTGTTTGTCGAGAAGAATGATAATTTCCGCCTTCCTGCCGACCCTAACACGCCCATCATAATGATTGGCCCAGGTACTGGGATTGCGCCTTTTAGAGCATTTATGCAGGAGCGAGATGCGCAGGGCGCTGAAGGTCCTTCATGGCTGTTTTTCGGGAATCCCAATTTTACCCAAGATTTTCTCTATCAAACTGAATGGCAACAATACCTTAAAGCCGGTGCGTTGAATCGAATCAGCTTAGCATTTTCGCGTGATCAAGCTGAAAAGATTTATGTTCAACACCGCATTACTGAACATGGAAAAGAAGTATTTGAGTGGCTGGAAGCTGGCGCTCATGTCTACGTTTGTGGCGATGCAATGCGCATGGCCAAAGATGTTGAGGATGCCTTACTCGAGGTTATTCGTACCCATGGTAAGTTGGACGACAGTGAAGCCAAAGCGTATTTAGTTGGCTTACGTAAAGCTAAACGTTATCAGAAGGATGTTTACTAATGAGCAATAAATCGAACCTAATCGTTGAAGGTAAACTTTCTGACAATGAACGCTTGAAAAGTGAAAGCGATTTTTTACGAGGAACTATTGAAACGGACTTGGCTGATCCAGTAACCGGTGGCTTTACTGCAGACAACTTCCAATTGATCCGCTTTCACGGCATGTATCAGCAAGATGACCGTGATATTCGTAATGAGCGAGCCAAACAAAAACTAGAGCCTTTGCATAATGTGATGTTGCGAGCACGGTTACCTGGCGGTGTGATTACGCCTGAGCAATGGTTAGTGATCGACAAATTTGCGCAAGATTATTCCATGTACGGCAGTATTCGGTTAACGACCCGACAGACCTTTCAGTTTCATGGGGTGTTAAAACCGCACATTAAACAAATGCATCAGACCTTGAACAAGGCAGGTATAGATTCCATCGCTACCGCAGGTGACGTGAATCGAAATGTGTTGTGTACGTCTAATCCTGTTGAGTCTGAAGTGCATCAACAAGCATGGGAATGGGCGAAAAAAATCAGTGAACATTTATTGCCTAAAACCCGTGCATACGCTGAGATTTGGTTGGACGGAGAAAAGCTAGAATCCACTGATAATGAGCCGATTTTGGGTTCAACGTACTTACCACGTAAATTTAAGACAACCGTGGTTATCCCGCCACAAAATGATGTTGATGTGCATGCTAACGATCTGAACTTCGTTGCTATTGCTGAAGCTGGCAAACTCGTAGGTTTTAATGTGTTAGTGGGAGGGGGCTTGGCTATGACCCATGGCGATACGTCGACGTTCCCTCGTAAGGCTGATGATTTTGGTTTCATTGAGCTAAAAGATACCTTGGCAATTGCAGAAGCGGTGGTTACTACCCAACGTGATTGGGGTAACCGGGTCAATCGTAAAAATGCAAAAACCAAATACACCCTTGAGCGTGTTGGTGTTGAAACCTTTAAAGCAGAGGTTGAGAAAAGGGCAGGTGTTACTTTTACTGATAGTCGCCCCTACGAATTCACCGGCCGTGGTGACCGCTTTGGGTGGGTAGAAGGCATTGATGGGAAACACCATCTGACCCTATTTATTGAAAATGGGCGGATCCTTGATTTTCCAGGTAAGCCGCTGAAAACGGGCTGTGCTGAAATTGCCAAAATCCATCAAGGTGATTTTCGCTTAACTGCTAATCAAAACTTGATTATTGCGGGTGTTCCAGCTGAGCAAAAGGCTGAAATTGAAGCCTTAGCAATAAAGTATGGACTGCTTGAGGCAAGTACCAGTGCGCAACGTCAGGATTCAATGGCGTGTGTGTCTTTGCCGACCTGCCCGCTGGCGATGGCAGAAGCTGAGCGCTATTTACCCGATACAGTCACTGAGCTTGAAGGTTTGCTGACAAAACATGGCTTGGTCAATGACAGTATCATTTTTCGTGTGACAGGCTGCCCAAATGGTTGTGGACGCGCAATGCTTGCTGAAGTTGGCTTGGTGGGTAAAGGTCCGGGGAAATACAATTTCCACATTGGTGGTAATCGTGAAGGTACTCGTATCCCACGGATGTATAAAGAAAATATCAGCCACGAAGAAATCATGCAGCATTTGGATGAGTTAATTGCTCGTTGGGCTGCAGAGCGTGAACAAAATGAGGCTTTCGGCGACTTTGTGGTGCGCGTTGGCGTCATTAAACCTGTGGTCAATTCGGCCAAGGATTTTTATGAGTAATGTAAAAGTAAAAGCGCAAGCAGGCTTGGCAAACATGCCAAGTGTTTCCGCAGATTCAGCGCCAGAAGTGATTGCTGAAGCCAATCAATTGCTAGAGTCAATGACGGCACAAGAGCGGATTTCCTGGGCGTTATCAGCGTTGCCGGAAACTGCAATTGTGTCGAGTAGTTTTGGCGCACAGTCCGCGGTGATGTTGCATTTATTGACCGAGCAAAAGGCTGATATTCCAGTTGTATTAACCGATACCGGTTATTTGTTTCCGCAGACCTATCAGTTCATTGATCAGCTAACTGAGCGACTGAAATTAAATTTACATGTTTATCGCGCTGATATTTCTGCTGCTTGGCAAGAAGCGCGTTTTGGAAAGCTGTGGGAAAAAGGCCTAGAAGGGATTGAGCAATACAATAAGATAAACAAGGTTGAACCCATGCAACGCGCTCTCAAAGAGTTAAATGCGGGCATATGGTTTGCTGGGTTACGGCGCTCTCAGTCTGATTCACGGGAGCATTTGCCTGTGTTGCAAAAGGTTGGAGGGCGACTCAAAGTGTTGCCGATTATCGATTGGACGAACAAAGATCTCCATTACTACCTGAAAGATCACCAACTACCATACCATCCATTGTGGGATGAAGGTTATGTTTCGATTGGTGATTGGCATACAACGCAGAGTTTACAAGAGGGCATGAGCGAGCAGGATACCCGTTTCTTCGGGCTCAAACGCGAGTGCGGCTTACACGAATTTGGTGATGGTATCTAACGACTTTGCTGTAGTCCTGCACTACAGTTTTGTGATCTGAAACGCGTGCTCTAACAAAGCGAACAAATCGCTGCAATAGTCTGCGCGGGGCTGTCTAGATATCAGGCGGTAAAGTTCGCTGCCAATACGGGTGAACTTGTAGTAAACCAATGCGGTCCCGCTTTTTTTCGGACTCAGCTCAAATTGCTCATCGCCACATCGCCAATGCTCGCCCTTAGCAGGGTCGAGTTCACCAGTTTCAATCTCACTGGAAAACAGCAATCCCATATCAATTAACGCCAACAAATCCGGATAAGTAATTCCATGTTGGGCAAGGTTCAGGTGTTTGCTGCGCGACGCCGCAAACCAAGTAAATACGCTAGGCTTTTGATGATAGCCAACTAACAGTCGCGGCACACTATCGTGTCTGCGGCGACTAGCAATACTGGCAGCTTTACTAAACAAACGTGCATCTTTCTGAGTTAATTGTTTGAGTAAGGCCAGCGTCTGAATAGAAAAACTTCCGGGGCGGGCGACTTCTACCGCAATTATTTTACCCCATAGAGTCTGCATACCGGGGGCGTGAATATCTTCAGCAAAACGTGAAAAACTAAAAAACCAATCCGGATCGAGATTATCGGTATGGTCACTTTCAATGTTGACACTGACGGCATGCTCCAATACACGTTGTAAATTGGTTAGCCTCTGCTGCGCCAATAGCTGTTCGCGGCGATGGGTTTGGCGGATCCAATCGATGTTGCTATCTAGGCCGGAGCTTTCTTCAACACCAATTTGTGCAAACCAACGTCTGATAGTGTCGGCAGATCGTTGCTGGCGTTCACTTTTGGTTGAATTCGAGGCTTCAGGTTTAGACGGTGTACTCTTTGACGGGCGACTGATTTTTGCCGTTTTTGGCCCAGCAGAAACAGGTTTTGCCTGAATGCTCGTTGAATCCTCAATTTTCATAAATTAAAACCGCGCAAGATTAATCCACACATTGTTTGCAAAATAGCCATATGGAGTTAGGATAACGTATAGGTCTACTAAATAACTAATAAGAATTAATGGTCCCTAACGATTACGACAACGACGAATTGATCTTCAAGGAAGAAGATAACAATGACGAGCAAACCGTAGAAAACTACCGCGTTTGGAACATCCTTATTGTAGATGATGACGAGGAAATTCACACCGTCACACGATTAGCGTTGTCAGATCTTATCGTAAGTGATCGCAAGCTAAATTTTTTACACGCATACACCGGCCAGCAAGCCATAGAAATATTAGGTGAATATCAGCGCGAAATAGCAATCATTCTGCTTGATGTTGTGATGGAAACCGATGATGCAGGTCTCAATGTCGTTAAGCACATGCGCGAACAAATGGAGCTTGTTGAACCACGCATTATTTTGCGTACGGGGCAGCCAGGTTATGCACCAGAAGAAGAAGTCATTAAAACTTACGATATTAATGATTATAAGACTAAGACCGAGTTAACCCGCGGTAAGTTAATGACTGCAGTGATTGCGTCAATTCGTTCCTATCAACAACTACGTACCATTAATCAAAGTCGCATCGGCCTGCAGAAAATCATTCAGTCAGCGGCACATCTATTAGAAGAACATTCAGTTAAAGGATTTTGCGAAGGGATTGTCACTCAGATCAGTTCAATGATTGGGTTAGAGGCTGAAGGTGTAGTCTGCGCCCGCGCAGGTTCAGTATTAGATAAAGAAGATGATGACGGTGTTTACGTTTTGGGCGCAGCAGGTGATTTTGCTACGTACATAAACGAGCGTATTGAACAACTCCATGACCCTCTTATTGTGGAGCATGTTAATCGCTGTTTGAAATTTCAAAAGCATGTATTTGAGACCAATTTTTCTGTGCTTTACATCAATAGCTCAGGGTTTGAAGCTGCCGTTTATGTCAATATGCGCAAGGAATTAGGGGAGCTTGATAGGCAGCTATTAGAAATTTTTCTTTCCAGCGTGTCAGTTGGCTATGAAAACGTAAACTTATTCCATCAACTGCGCAACGCTGCTTTTAGAGACTGGTTGACTCGTCTACCGAACCGCAACGAATTTATCAACATGTTGGATCGACCGCACCAAATCCGTTCGCACAACATGGTGAACGTGGCGTTAATCGATATTAATCATTTTTCTGATATCAATGATGGCTTAGGCCAAGAAGTGGGTAACCAATTGCTCAGTGCAGTATCGGATCGGTTACAACAGTGCTTCGACGAAGATATTAAGAAAGGGCGTATTGGTGCCGATGTCTTTGGCCTTATCGGTGACGAAGAAATCGTCAACCCAGAGCGTATTAACGAAATCTTTCAAACCTCCTTTATTGCCGGTGATCACACACTTCCATTAAATGTAACGATTGGGTTAACACGCTTAACGGGCGAGAGAAACCGCGGTAACACGTTGTTGAAGCAGTCCAATATTGCATTAAATCGAGCGAAAAAGAACCTTACCGATAATTACGAATATTTTGCGCCTGAGATTGAAGAAAAAACCACTTGGCGATTGAATATGATCCGTCGTTTACGAGCGGACTTTGGCGAGCAGAAACTCGAGCTGTGGTTTCAACCTCAAGTGGATTTGGTGAGTGAAAAAGTCGTTGGCATGGAGGGGTTGCTGCGCTGGCCAGATGGCGACGGTAAATATATATCACCTGCGGTATTTGTCCCCTTGGCCGAATATTCTGGATTGATAGTTGATATAGGACAGTGGGTGTTAGAGGCCTCGTGTGCTCGTATCAAAGAGTTGTGTGAAAAAGGCTACTCCCATCTTCGCGTTGCGGTCAATATTTCGATCCCACAGTTTCGCGATCGCCTCTTCGTTCAAAAGGTTAAAGATGCAATAGAAAAAAATGGCATCGATCCAAAATTGTTGGAACTTGAAATCACCGAAAGTGTGGTCATGGATGAGCCCCAGATTGTTATCGATGCATTGCGTTCGTTGAAGGAATACGGCGTCGCGATTGCCATTGATGATTTTGGGACCGGATTTTCATCGATGAGCTACTTACAACAATTGCCATTGGATCGGTTGAAAGTAGACCGTTCCTTCGTTAGTGATATTCAGCCTGGAGGTAACGCCTTTATTGCTGAAACAATCGTGACATTAGGCAATAAGCTAGGTCTCGCAACTATCGCTGAAGGTGTTGAGAAGCGTGAACAAGCCAGCTACATGTTAAAGCTAGGCTGTGACGAGGCCCAAGGTTATCTCTACGCTAAGCCTATGCCGTTTGACCAATTAATGGCCTTTCTAGCAGAGAAAGAGTAATCGTTTTCATCAAATTGTGACTCTATTGTCATAATACTGTCATATTAGTGTGATTGCTGATTGAAATTAGGGCAATTTTTTTGCTATACTTCTTTCAAGCCGATTGTTATGTCCCTATGAAATGGTCTAGGGAATACTAAGTACCGCGGCGAAATGGAGGAGTTATGCGTAAATATTTAGCTGTAATCACGTTGGCAATTGCTGCCACCGGTGCGCATGCAAACGCCGATAATGGCAAGGCGTTTGATTGTATGGATGCAAAGACTTTTGAAATTAATAGCCAGTGTATGGCTGCGAAGATTAACAACAATGTCGCGTTTGGTGAAGCGCAGCAATCAATTGTGATGGCTGCTCAAGAAAGCTCCGAAAATGCGATGGCAACTGTTTCATTCTATCCAGAACTGCGTCTAATCGAAGTCGTTGCACACCGAGATGCAACCTATGCCAAAAGGCTCGACGCGTCAAAAAATTAAATAAAAAAACCAGCGAAAGCTGGTTTTTTTATGTCTTGCAACTGTCCAATGCTTCCCTCATATTGTCATTTTTCTCCGTTAAGAGCGTATGTCATTCGGCATTGCGTCAGTTGATCGTTGTCTCTACTTTCAAAATACTCGGTTTAAACCATTAAGAGCCGCAACCCGGTAAGCTTCTGCCATAGTTGGGTAATTAAAGGTATTATTAACAAAGTAATCAATGCTATTGCCTTTACCCTCCTGCTGCATGATTGCTTGACCGATGTGGACGATTTCAGACGCCCGCTCACCAAAACAGTGAATACCCAGTACTTGCTTAGTTTCACGGTGAAAAAGTATCTTTAGGCTGCCTACTAAAGTAGATGCAATCTGGGCTCTAGCCAGATGTTTAAATTGAGCGCGACCCACCTCATACGGCACCTTCATGGCAGTAAGCTCTTGCTCGGTTTTACCCACTGAGCTGATTTCTGGGATCGTATAAATTCCGGTTGGAATATCTTCCACAAGGCTAGCATGACTAGCACCATCTAGCATCGCCTCAGCGGCGAAACGGCCTTGATTGTAAGCTGCAGACGCAAGGCTCGGGTAGCCGATCACGTCACCGACTGCATAGATATTGTCTACTTCAGTTTGGTAATTTTGGTTAACCGCGAGCTGCCCGCGCGAGTCTGACTTCAGACCGACATTTTCGAGTTTTAACATGTCGGTATTACCCGTGCGGCCGTTGGCGAAAAGTAAGCAATCTGCCTTCATGCGTTTGCCTGACTGCAAATTGAGGATCACACAATCGTCGTGGGTCTCCACTGATTCGTAGGCTTCGTTGTGGCGAATAACCACGCCGTTATTCCAAAGGTGGTAGCTGAGAGAATCAGAAACTTCAGCGTCCAAGAAAGACAATAAACGTTCACGCATGTTCACCAAGTCGACCTTGACACCCATACCGCGGAAAATTGAGGCGTATTCTGAGCCGATTACACCTGCGCCATAGATAATAATAGTTTTCGGATCATGCTTCATCGACAAAATACTATCCGAGTGATACACCCGCGGATGATTAAAATCGATGTCCTCTGGTGTGTAGGGCCGCGATCCCGTCGCGATTGCAACTTGTTTTGTGGTTATCCGATCGATTGAACCGTCGGGCTTTTTAACTTCGATAGTGTGAGCATCGATAAAGCTAGCCTCGCCGTGGATCAATGACACCCGATTGCGGCTGTAAAACGACGAGCGTAACTGCGATTGCTTGCGAATAACCCCACTGGCGTGCTGCATGATGTCGCTAAACGTCAATGTTTGAATCGTGTTTTCGTTGAAGAGTGGTGTGCTATTGTACTCCACTAAGCGACTGACCGAATGGCGCAGTGACTTGGATGGGATCGTTCCCCAATGCGTACAGCCGCCTCCGACTGACTCATAGCGTTCTATTACTGCAACTTTTTTCCCAGCTTTGGCCAACTGCATGGCAACACCTTCGCCGCCAGGTCCCGTGCCAATGACTACGGCATCAAATTGATAGGAAGTAGTTTGCGACTCGGTTTTTTTGCTTTTTCCCATGATCATCAACACGTTAATAGTTTTTTGTTAGTCTAGTTGACTTTGCACATAAGAAAAAGGCCTGTGCAATGATTCACAAGCCTTTATGACAGTTCAGATTACCCCTAGCTTAGATACTCAGGCAACTTGTGCATACTGCAAACGGTGTATGGTTAGCCATTTTTCCTTTTGTACAGCCAGCGTTTGTTTTAATTCTTTATATTTGTACATGAGTTCTAGACCATCTAATGTACGTTGCAGATGACGCTTTTTAAGTGCGACTAAACGCTTTTTGGTTGCGTAGTATTCAGCCATTTTTTCCATGAGTAAGGCGTACTCGCGTTCAATGATAGACAGCATTTCTTCCGCGTTCGGCAAATGGGCAACCTTTTGTTGTGCGTATTGCAACTGCATTTTCGCTTTGGCCTTTTCAATCCTTTCTTCTGGTGTTCTGCGTAAATCCCAAGTAAGGCCTACAAAGGACAGTCCACGGATCAGCCACTTGGTAGGATCGTATTGCCACCAACGTATACCATTACGGTAGTCGTACTCAAAAATATGGTGATAATTATGGTAGCCTTCGCCAAAAGTAAACAAGGCTACGATGCCATTATCTCGCGCTGTATTGCCGTCAGTGTAGGGCTGTTCACCCCAAATATGGGCCAACGAATTAATGAAAAAAGTCACATGGTGTACTGCGACTAATCTAAACACGCCGGCTAAAATGATCATGCCCAAAACCGACCCGTTTAACCAACCTAAGAACCCCGTGATACCAAAGTTTGCAACTAACACTATTGCTAAATAATGCTTGTGCTGCCACATCACAATCGGATCTTTTTGTAGGTCGCGGCAATTTTCATAGTTGTCATAGCGATGTGCTTGATACTCGCGCAACATCCATCCCATGTGTGAATACCAAAATCCACGTTTCGCAGAGTACGGGTCCTTGTCGTTATCATCCACATGACGGTGATGAATGCGGTGATCAGACGACCAATGCAAAATACTGTTTTGCACGGCCATTGCTCCTCCCACGGCGAGTACCCAACGGACTATCGGGTGCGCTTGATAGGTTTTATGCGACCACAAGCGATGATAACCGGCGGTGATCGAAATCCCGGTAAAGAAAAAGAGTATGATGGTGGTAACGATTTCTACAGTGTTGAAGCCAACAAAGTAGGCCCAAAGAGGTGCACCAATAAAGGCAATAGCCCCAGTGATTATGAATACAGCGATGTTTAACGGGATAAGAGGTGGTTTCTTCATGATAAAAATTCAGCGTACAACTGTTCGCTGATTTTACGGTAATTTTAGAATTGTGCAACCGCTTCAAGTAATGCTTGCTTGGAACATTGCTCAATATCGGTAACAATAATCGACTGTAGAAACCAACTATCGCGAAAACAGCATTGAGCAGACAAGAACAGAAATTAAAGACTCGTCAGAATATTGTGAATGCAGCATTTAGTCTTTTGGATGAAAATAGAAGCCTGTCTGCAATAAGTTTGCGTGAGGTGGCGCGTGCAGCAGGTATCGCGCCAACCAGTTTTTACCGCCATTTTAAGGATATTGATGACCTCGGTTTGACACTGGTTGATGAGGCTGGTTTGGCACTACGTCAATTAATGCGTCAAGCACGGCGTCGGATAGAGTCTGGCGGCGGCGTAATCGATACGTCGGTCAACACATTTCTTGAGTTTATTAGCGCAAATACAAATGTATTTCGGTTATTGTTGCGCGAACACACAGGTACTTCGGCAGCCTATCGCACGGCAGTTCAGCGCGAAATCCAGCATTTCATTGAGGAATTAACTGACTACATTATTGAGGTTCAGAACGTTGAGCATTCTTTGGCGTTTTTACAGGCCGAAGCAATGGTAAAGTTGGTATTCAGTGCGGGCGCGGAGGCGCTAGAGTCTGACCCCACGCTGCGTGTTGCAATCGGGGAGAGGGTCAAACAACAATTGCGCTTCATTCAAAATGGCGCGAGATCCACAAACCTTTAGATCGTTTAGCGTTTTTGCAGGACCATGCCGCACTCGAGATGTGGGGTGTATGGAAACTGGTCAAAAACAGCAAAAGCTTCTACATCATGGGATTTATTGAGTTCCCGCAAATTAGCTTTTAGCGTCATGGGGTTGCATGAAATGTAGAGCACACGTTCAAACCCTTGCACCAATTCCAGAGTTTCATCATCTAGTCCACTACGTGGTGGGTCAACCAAAACGGTATTAAATTTATAAACACTCAGATCGATATCACCCAAGCGATTGAAATGACGTTCACCGCGCATAGCTTGAGTAAACTCCTCCGCAGATAAACGCACAATTTGAACATTCGTCAATGCATTCTGCTGAATATTAAATTGCGCTGCTTCAACTGACGGTTTAGCGATTTCGGTACCAACAACGTGCTCAAAATGCTCAGCTAAAGGCAAGCTGAAATTACCAGCACCGCAATAAAACTCGACAAGATCGCCCGTTACCTTAGCACAGTGTTTTTTGGCCCACTCAATCATGTGGCAATTTACTTCAGCATTGGGTTGAGTAAAGCTATTTTCGATGTGCTTGAACGTGTACGTTTGATTGTTAATCGTAAGCTTCTCGATAACAAAATCTTCACCGATAATTATTTTTTGCTTGCGGGCACGACCAATGATGTTGACTCTACCTAATTCTGAGAGGGCTTCTTTTAATTGACTTGCGGCCGCTCGCCATTCGTCATCCAGCGGCTTGTGGTAAAGCAGGCTAATGACTAACTCCCCAGACAGAGACGAAAGGTAGTCAATTTGAAACAGCTTTTTGCGCAAAATCTCAATAGGTTTGAGATAATCGATAAGCTTTGCCATCGCTTGATTTATCAATTCATTGGCAGGCAAAAAACTGTCTACCCGATATTTTTGCTTGCTCTGCTGATCGAACATTATGTGATACAGATCGTCACCATCGTGCCATACACGAAATTCCGCCCGCATCCGGTAATGTTGAGGTTCAGAGCGATAAATCTCCAAGTCAGGCAATCGAAATTCGGCGAATGCACCGCGCAAGTCTGCAATCTTATCTGCAAGTTGTTGTTCGTAGGTGCTTGGGTCTAAAAGCATTACCAATTCACTGCTTATGTAAAATGCATATTGTAACGTTTTACGCTTAAGTACGCAGTAGTTTAAAAAAACACTAAACTATATTTTAGCGCCGCCGATAAGAAGTCGAGGATAGAGAGGTATCGAAAATGAACTTTGGCGAAATTAAGGCTTTTCATAGCGAACAGCCGCAATCGGCAAAACCACGCGACGCACTGAATAAGCAGCTTCAGGCCGAGGGTTTACAGCAAGCGGCAAATTTTCAGTCTGCGCAGGTAGCAAAGAGCACCGGCGCATCAATTAGCGTATTGAGTTCACAAACCACCGTGGGCTTAAAAATATACAGTGGCTCAATGCAGCAAAATGTTGTTGTTAACGACGAGAAAGCGTCGCAGGCGACGACCTTTGATAAAGATAAGCCGGCATCAATGTTCGACTTTGAAAAAGTCGCAGAGAATGTAATGCGCTTTGTGGGTAGCGTAATCAAAGGTGCAGCACGTGGTGGTGCTGATGACGCTAAACTTGCCAGTTTGTTCGAGCAAGCCCGTTCTGGTGTTGCCAAAGGCATAAAAATGGCAGAGCAAGATATTGGTGGCTTAATGAACGATGAGATCGATCAAGGCATCAATAGCAGTCGCCAGCTGATAGCGCAACGGATCGCACAGCTCGAACAACAATTGTTGCGACCTGAAGATGTAACAGCCGAAACTGTATCCTCATTAACTCAGTTAAGTGCAAGTCAGGAAAATAATGGCAGTCTAGTGATCCGAACTAAAGAGGGTGATGAAGTTACTCTGACATTCCGGGATCTGCAAAGCGTTGCGTATTTGAATGAGGCATCATTCACTCGATCTATAAACGACGCTCAAGCGGAAGGAGCGAATCAGCCGAACTCGACTGAGCAACAGGCCTCTGAGCAACAATTTGGCGGCAGTGGGCAATCCTTTAGCCAGTCTCTGCAAGCGAAGACCCTAGATTTTTCTGGATACAGCATTCAAATCAAGGGAGACTTAAACGAGAACGAGCTAGCCTCGATAGCCGATCTTGTGGCGAATGCGAATGACCTAGCTGATACTTTCTATCGTGGTGATATTGAGAGTGCGTTTAATCAAGCGCTTGAGTTAGGTTATGACAAACAAGAACTGGTTGGCTTCGCGTTACAATTGAATCGCATTGAACAAACTCAAGTTGTGCAGGCGTATGACTATGTTCAACATTACCAAGACAATAATCGTAACGAAGCTGATAAAGAAAAATCCAGCAAGCCAGTGGCACAATATATAGATAAGATGCTTAATGTGTTAGATCAGGCGCAACAAAAGCTACAAAGTCCTGAAGACTACAACACAATGATCAATGGCATCATAAATGAAATGAAAGATGTGCAAGTGCCGGATCTTGTTCAAGCGATAAACCGCTTTCATACGTTTAATCAACAATTACTTGATGCGTTACCAAAGTCAGACTCTACTGGCGTTGGGAATGAGTAATAAATGGTGATGAAAAAAAAGGCTGGTCTCTGACCAGCCTTTTTTAGTTTGTATTATATATGCTGTTGCTAATGAGCAACTTTGTCCTTGGCATAACGAACTTTTAATGTACGGTCTTGGAATACCGAGTCATTTAATTTATTAATGGCTTTGCTCACATCATTAGATATCACTTCAACAAAACCATAACCTTTGCGTTTGCCGGTACGTTTGTCTTTCATTAAACGCACCGACTGAACGGTTGCATGGGCTTCGAAATACTCTTTAACGGCATCCTCATTTGCCCGATAAGGCAGATTACCAACATATAGAGTTGTGACGTCGCCAGCAGCTTCTGAAGAATCTGCAGTGAACGATGACGCGTTACTACTAAAAAATTGAGCAATAAAAGGAGTAAGTAGACCAGCGAGTAGGACGAGAGCCGCTAGTACGCTTTTGGTTGAGGCAACTGTGATGAGATAATCAGCAGCAAAGAAGGTGAGAACTGCTAGGGCAACTGCCACTATAACGCAGTGGAAAAATTTAACGTTCATAGCTTTACCTTTTTTTATTATGTATACGTAGATAAAAAGCACGTTCTAGTCTACTGAACTCCGCCATATAAGCAAATCAGATTATTACTGACAGCTCTTTTAATTGGAATAAAGTGTAAAAAATAAGCGCTAACCCATTAAATTTCGATTAACTCACAAAAAAGACAAAAAAACAGTTGACGTTAAAATTCTTCTACGTAGAATGCGCACCTCGCTTCGGGGGGCTCTAAAGCAAACTGAAACGAGCAGTGACAAGCAAGCAAAAAACTTTGCTAACTTTTTTAAAAAGATGCTTGACACAGCGAATAAACAGCGTATTATTCGCATCCCGCTTGAGGAGAGTCACAAAGACGCTTCAATAGCACAGCAAAGAGAACAATAGTTAGCAACTGAGCGTACTGATTGTCCTCCTTGCGCAAAAGAACGATATAAAGCGTCGTTATTTTGCA
>NZ_PEAX01000006.1 GCF_002807685.1 Neoalteromonas flava
CAGAAGTATTCTCCGACTTATACTAAACTAGCATCCATAAACCAGTGTCTGCTTTCGGGTGCACTCATTCCGGTTCATAAGCGTCCGCTTTGCGCTATCTGCTTTTCTTCAAAGAGTTTTATCTTTGTCGGCTTTACGTACAAAGTGATCGCACAGAGAGACTGCTTCCAGCTTCCGTAAGTGACACAAAGCACTATATCTAAATCAGCTGATAGAACTGCTATAGGTCGGCATTGGTTTCACTTCAGTTTTTAATTTTCCCTCTAAACACTGTCACATTCTCGTTTTCCACAATGCCTGTTAACCGTCGATTTTCCATTTCAAGCGTTGCGTTTCTAGATACCATGACTTGATATTTTTGCATCACGTCAGCCAGCGTACTTCTAAGCTCTCGATTCTTTTCTCGCTCTTTTTTAAGCGCTTCATGCTTCTCGTCACGCTGCTTTTGAATATGTTTGTTCGCGCCGCCACGAATACGCTCAAGCAAATCGGGATATTGATTCATAATAAGCGTGCGACTGACACCGGCCTCTTCTGCGACGGCGGCAACGGACATCTTGCGCTCCGGCTTGACGACATTAGGTCGGCCCTGCTCAAGCCTGACAATCGCCATGCGTATCTTATTATGGGTTTTCTCGCGGTTACGTGGAGCTGATTTAGCCATTGGATTTGACTCGCTGTTTGATTGCTTCGATATCTGCGCCAAGGTCCGTCAGCACCTTTTCGCAGCGAACAATGGCTTTATCTACGGTGCGCTGACCCGCATCACCTAAATCATCAATTAACCTTAGTTCGATTTGCTGCGCGTAGACACCTTCCCAGAAGGCCTGTTTCTTGTCATCAATGATGCCGTGCTCGCATTCTTCACAGCGCCCGCCTGCGCAGGAGCCGTCATCGTTGGTGCACCATGCCAGCCCCGTGGAGCGAAGGTAAATCTGCTCTGAGATATGACGGATCATGTCTGTACGAGACTGATAGGTTCGTGTTGGCGTCGCCTTGTCACGAAGGTTGCGTATCTGATTGGCAAGCCCACCTGACAGCGGCGTGTCCGGCTCCAGCCAGTGCCCGATTATTCCCTGACGTTCATCATCGAAGGCAGCATATATCTCGTCGTACAGCTCTAAGTCCTGCTGCTCATTCATAGCATATAGCACCGTCATTTCCAGGCTCCAGTGCTTAAAGTGGTCACGCAGATAGCGTAAATCCCCTAATTTGTGATGCACCACATAACTGGCAAAGGTGCGTCTGAATCGGTGCGAGGTAAGCTTAATATCAAGGCCAAGCGAATCCGCGAGTTTCTGTAAACCTATATTGATACTAGCCCCACTGAGCACATCGACTTTGTTGTTCTGATGCGAGGTCTTACCCAGCACGACAGAGTCAGAGCCGCGCAGTAACCGCGCTACTTCCTGCGCATCATCTGCCTGACGCGCCGCTTCAAGCTGCTGTTCAAGCAGTTGCTGCATCGGTAACATCAGGTCGCTTAACACTTTAAATGCTTCAATCGCGATTTCAGGGCACAGCCAGTGCGTATCGCCTGCATCGGTTTTTTCTGACCTGGAGCCTAAAAAGTAAAACCGCTCACCGTCTCTGACTTCAGAATACCAGTTACCCCGCGTGAGATTGCATAGCTCATGGACACGAATACCGGTGGTCATCAGGATAATAAACAGGCAGCTATCCCGAAGCGCTTTTATGGATTGATTAAACTCATTGCCACCTGACGCCCAGCCGTGCTGTTTAAGGTATTGGGTGCGCTTTGTGCTTTGAGCGTTTTGATGCTTACTGGTCGGCACAAACTCTGACAGCAGACCCTGTAAACGCAATAATTCTGGTGCACGGTGTAACATCGATTCACTGTATTGAAACAGCGGTGCCAATACCTCATCGGGAATAATCTCGGTTTTGGCTTTGCCCGCACTTTTGAATCCCGATAACGCGCCAGCGCTGGATTCCGGCCACGGATGCGCAAACCCGTATTGGGTGTCACGAAGTTGTTGGTAGCACGCCTCCACTGCCAAGAATCGTTGACTCATTGTGTCGAGCGCAAGAGGCTTACCTTTGCGTTTACCCCGATTGGAGGTTAAGGATTTCACATGCGTAACATACTGCATGGCAACAAGTGGCGTAACCGCAGATAGCTCGGTTACGCCGAGTGTTGGTAGCCAGTTTAGCCATAAGATAATATCATTAAAGCGTTTACTAAGTGTCCCCCCTCGACGCTTGCCGCTTATCGCGTTATCCCCCCACAGCAGTCGCGCCATCACGACTTTTGCGGCATCACGCAAGGCAGGGATGTTGATGCGTCCGAAGTTAAGTGTTTTTTGGTTCTCAGATACCTCGTTTGGAAACCAATGCCCTGGCAGTGTCCACTCATCCTGCTCATACCGCGAGAGTACGTGGTACTGACCATTATCAAGCTTTAAATAGGTGATAACACCATGCAGACCATTACGGGTACGCAGGTCATCTCTGAGACGGTTTTTATCGGCAAAGATAACCTCTTGGGTGACCCGATTGCTCATCGTGCCATCCTCACCATCGTTAAATCGCGCCAGAAGGGATGGGGTGTGGTTTTGGCTTTTTCCCGCGCCGCCGTCACTTTTTCGCCATCAAACTGTGGGGCGATGTCCTCATCAATGATGCGAATGATATGGCGAAGGTATTTGTTCCAGTTCTTGATACCGAAGCTGTCACGCTCCCTCACTGCCGCCCAATAAAAGCTGAACAGGCGGTATAAATCCTCTTCGGTGACCACAAAGCTTTTGCAGCGAAAGCAATCAAGCGTTTCTGTGCACACTGAACCGTCTTTGAGGGCGCGATGCCCGTATTTACTGTCTTTGCAGCCAGATATCGGAGTGTTCTCTTTGGGGCCATAGCTGACGCGCAACTCTTCAATGCGCGCCTCTCCGATAAAGCGCATGTTCGTTTCCGCCTCGGGTGGAGCGACCATGTAATCCCGCTGACTGGTTTCAGGGGTGTGCTTGCCATAGCGTGCTGCAATGAGCGGGTCCTGCCCTGATAACTCCCAAATGCGATTCACGAAGGTTTTGCGCAGCCGCATCATGTTGAGGCGCATCGGTTTCCCGTCGTCATCGGTCAATTGATGTTTGTTAATCAGGGTGTTGATATTTTTCTTCAAATTATTTGTGGTTAAGGCCGTGATAGCGCTATGGTGCGTGCCTCGTTTATTCTGATACACCAACAACTGCATCGGGTCTTGGTATTGCTGACGAAGGACGGCGTTGCGCTCAATAATCATCTCAATGGTATTGGCAGCATTGAGCTTAACGCTGCGAAGTAATGCTATGTCCTGAAACTGGCGAAGTGATACCACTTGCGTGGCATTGCCTCGGCGCTTGAAGGCCACGAGCAATCGCAGATTATGTTTAAGTGGGTGTGGCTGGATGCAGTCTGTCGGCAACGATAATACAGGTATGGGATTCATCCCGGTGACCATACCGATACCCAGCACGCAGACCATTAAATCAAAGCTATCGAGCGGCGCGTTGCCTGCCAGAATGCGTGTCATCTCCATTTTCAGCGCTAACACCAGCTGTTTGGTTTCTGCTTGTGTTAATGGCCTTTGTCCTTTAGTTTTGCGATTGGAATTGGGAAAGGGGTTTTTCGGGAATAAGCGCTTAATATCTGCGTGCGGTAAATAGCCCTGCGTGTGCGACGCAGTCAGTGTGGCTTTGGTGGCTGTGTAATAATTTTTCTGGCTTGTATATCCGATATCCGACGCTCTCAGGTGATGGATAAACTCTTCAATCAATTCAGGTGTGATATCGACAGGCTGTAAATCACGTTTCGCACCAGCGTGCCACAGCGTTAAAAACTCGAAGAAGGGTTTAAGGCCGATACGACAATAGTTCGTTATCGTTGTGACAGCGATGGCAGCCTGTTGGGTATCGGCACTCTGCTGGATGAGTTTCTCGATAGTCGCCTGACATAGCGTGGTAATCGCATCAAAGCCTTGTCCATAATAAGGCGCAAAGTCGAAGGCTCTAACACTACTAGGGTTCTCGGGAAAGTGAACCTTCATGGTGGCCGGCGTTTTCGGGGCAACATTGGTGCTTACACTATGCTTGTCGGTGTTAATGCCTTTTGATTCAGAGGGGCGTTTAGCATCGTCAATCTTATCATCAGTAATGACGTTAAACTGCTTTTTACTCATGTCACGGCCTCGCATAGCGCTTCGATTTCGCGTTGGTATTCGGTGGATAAATCATCTTCCAGCTCATGCAGGAAGTGCAGGTATTGCATGGTAGTATTAATGCTGGCGTGACCAAGCAATGACTGCACTGTCATCAGTGGATTGCCACCGAACGTCCCTTCGCTTTTGCGCTCCTCTAAGCACTTTAAAGTGTTGGTAGCGAATGTATGCCTCAAGATGTGTGGGTGAGCGGGAAAAGGCAGTGTAAGCGCATCAAGCTGGTTGTTAAATGATTTAGATTTCAGGCTCCATGCCTGGCCGTCACGCGTCACAAACAGCCTGTCGGTTGGCTCATCCTGACCGTCAAGTAATTGGTGTCGCTCGTGAAGGACGTAATCCCACAAATCGGACATGAGGCTTACAGGCACCATAATATTGCGTGGGTTGCTGCCCTTTATTTGCATCTCTTGAGGGTTAAGCGATACCTTGATGTGGCTTCGATTAGTCAGGTTTTGTGGATTAACCACATAAGACAATGGGAAGGTTAGGATTTCGGCTTTACGCAGTCCGGTAAGCAACCCTAGCCTGACCATGAGCTTGAGCGTCTTGTTCTTAATAGCGCTTAGTAATTGGGTCGCCTGTTCACCATTGAGGACTCTAAGCTTCGTTCTCTTTTGCTTAAGCATGATATCAGGACGCACTTTAACACCACCTGATGTGTCGGTATGAGCTAAGAACCCTTTGGGCTTTCTCACCAAGACCGCCTCAAGCTCATAGGGAAGCGTATTCACCCATCCACGGTTATAAGCGTAGTGATAAAACTTAATGAGAAAGCGTAAACGTCGGTTAATGGTGCTCGCCGCTGCTCCAAAATACTTCATTGATGCGTCACGATAAACAGCCAGTATGGTTTCATCTTGGCGACAGCGAACTTCTCGCCAGTCAATACTATTCCCTTCACAAAACCCAAAGAAATCATATAAGTCCTGCCCATACGTCTTCCAGCTATGCACGCTTTGCACGCTGCCGCGTTTCAAGCAGTGATAGACCAGAAACTCTACCGCATACATGAATATCTCGCCATCCTTGTCGACTAAAATGGGAAAGTCAGGGCAGCTTATCCCCTTTATTTTAAAGTCTTCCGTGCTAGTGACGAGATCCATTATTAACCTAAAGAAAAAGAACCAAAAAGAAATAAAGCAGTTGTGGATTGTGGGAATTTTCGCTTCGCTCACCGTGTGGACTGTTTCGTATAAGCTGATGGATAACTGCTTGGGCAGTTACCCACAACTTCTACCAAAACAGACACACACTAATTCTCCACAAACACACAACCCAACAACAATAACAAACATATAATCACTGTATATTTGCTCAGTATATACGGGAGGGGGTATTAGTCAATATGCTTGTTGCATATTGACGGGGATATTTCATATCAGCTGCGCCACGACCATAGAGATAACCATTGAATGTTTTTGCGGCGAACGGAGGGTAATCCCATAACTTTAATGGGCCAGGCGGAACTACATCAGTATGCCCATTAAATGCGAGGTGGCGATTACCATTACCAATCTTAGCAATCATATTAGTTACCCCATTTACTCTGAGTGTGTCACACACAAAACCCAACGCACTTAAGCGCTGTTGAATATAGACTTGGCAACCAGCATCGTTGGGTGTAATCGACGGTAATTGGAGTAAGTTCTTAGCGATAGTCAGCGCTGGATGAGCGCTAGTAACTGCTGAAACAAGTTTTATTGGCATGGCGATTTAAGAGTCGATAAAACACCGATAAATCGTGGCATTAGCAAATGACGGATCAATGACAATCACACGACAAAACTGTGACAACACCGCACAATGCGCATTTAAAACTAAAAGTAGGAAGACTAGACAAAGAAAATGGCGGAGTGGACGGGACTCGAACCCGCGACCCCCGGCGTGACAGGCCGGTATTCTAACCAACTGAACTACCACTCCGCATCAGGGGATATCAAATAATGGCGGAGCGGACGGGACTCGAACCCGCGACCCCCGGCGTGACAGGCCGGTATTCTAACCAACTGAACTACCGCTCCGGCGATTATTTGATGTATTGACAGTGGCGGAGCGGACGGGACTCGAACCCGCGACCCCCGGCGTGACAGGCCGGTATTCTAACCAACTGAACTACCGCTCCACAATCATCAATAAAAACAACAAGTTGAAAGATCAAGCATGACCCCCTTCCCTCATTGCGGCGCAGATGATACGGGTTACACCCCAATGAGTCAACGGTTTTTTGAGGTAAAAACCGCGGGAAAAGAGCAATTGGTTGATAAACCATCAAAAACCGAATTAAAGTTAAGTTAAAACGGTAATAAGCCCTTTATTCTTTGCAGTAAAGATGGCGCGGAAGCGGTATCGTTGGTCGCCGCAGCCTCATCAGAGGAGTCTGTGCTTTTGGACGATGTTACTTTAGCTGGACGCTGTAGCCACAAATAAACGCCAACCCCAACTAAACCCAAAAAGATAATGCTACCGTTAATCACTAACACCCAAAACACGACATCTACACTTTCTTCGACCGGCGGTTCAGGTTGTATATCAACTTCCGGCAGCACCGAGCTGTTGTCTTCACTAACCGCACTTTCTGTTGGAGCTTCCGGCATATTCACCGGTTCTGGTGGCGGAGCTTGAACCACAAAAGTATATTCGGGAACATCTAAAATGAAATCTCGCCCATTAGCTGTTTTACCATAGGCCGTCAACTTAACGCGGAAAACCCCATCGCCATAATTGACAATCAAATGCTCTCGCACGTTACTGTTAAGTTCGGTCAAAGAAAAATTTTGAATATCGCCATTGGGAAAGCGTATTTTTCCATCAATGAGCAACGAAGAAATGTCAACCAGATCACGCTCAGCATCGATTAAAAGCTTATGGTACCCCTCTCCCGCATCGTCCAATGCTACATCAATAATAATCGGGTTAGGGTGTAATATAATTGGCTCATCGATTTGCTCACGAGTAAACATCGGAGTGCTCACTCTGAACACGGGTTGCCACTCTCCTGCGGCGATTGCAAGGTTGAATTGGCCGGTAAATGTGCCGTCCAGCGGTGCCTCATCCATGCCTAACCCATTATCAACAAAGGTAGCAACCAACTCACTGCTGGCACCAAAATTGTTGTAATTAGGGTTGTTGGTACTGGTTAACTCGATGGTTAGCTCAACTACATCACGAAATTCGCTGTAATTAATCGGTTCTTCACCGTTGGTAAGGTACGCCGTTTGTTTTAGGATCTCGCCCGAGAAAATCATTGGGGGTAAGGGCTCAGCGTGTAAACGAATATCCGACAAAACCATAACTCGGCTATTAGGCAATATCTGACCAACCGCTTGCCAGGGCCCGGGCACCGGATTCTTAATGCTGATCATGTCATAGGTATTGGCATCGTACCAAAACACATTTTCACCGTCGGCCTGCGTAGAAAATATTTTTGACCCATCAGGGCGCACCAAGACTACGGGTGCTGAGCCAAATTCGCGAAAAAACACTAAGGTAATTTCATCGACTTCGTAATCGATGCGAAAACGATTTTGTAATAACTTAATGCTATTGTGATACTCACCACCGAGGGCCGTTAACGGTGAAGGCTGGCTAGTTGTCTGCGCTGATTCATCTTGGGCTGTGGGAGGCTGTTGTGCATACGACATACACGCAATAAATAGCGCAGTCGCAATAATGGCGTGCAAAAAAGCCTTGCTCATTCGTTTACACCATTTGCGAGTCAATCGATTGTCCTATCGTCTACTGGCGCCACAGACACTGGCCAGATTGTTTTTCAACAATGTCTAAGCGCGATTCATGCTTAGCTAATTCATCGGCAGAAGCTCGAATAACCTTAAGTTTCAATCCACTGCGGTCTATTGGCCGGCGTCCTTCGAGTGTTTCTCCATCAGCACCTTGGCTATTCTGATTGGCAAGATTAAGCGCCTTCTGACCACCGGTCATCATCAGATAAACATCAGCGAGTATCTCTGCATCAAGCAATGCACCGTGGAGTGTGCGGTGGCTGTTATCTATCCCATAACGTTTACATAATGCGTCGAGATTATTTTTAGCGCCGGGGTGCATCTGACGTGCCAGCACTAAACTGTCCAACACTGAACAGATATTTGCGGTACGAATCTCGGTAACACTGGGTGTCATCGCGAATTCCCAATCCATGAAGCCAACGTCAAAAGGGGCGTTATGAATAATCAACTCGGCCCCTTCGATAAATGCCACAAAGTCTTTGGCTACATCTTCAAAGCGCGGTTTGTCTTGCAGGAACTCATTGGTAATGCCGTGCACATCAATTGCTTCCTGCTCAATGTCACGTTCAGGATTGATATATACATGAAAGTGATTACCGGTCAGTTTTCTATCCACCAATTCAACACAGCCAATCTCAATAATACGGTGGCCTTGTTTGGGATCGATACCGGTTGTTTCAGTATCCAGTACGATTTGACGCATGGGATATCACTCTACTTTTTTATTCTATTTGCGATAGTATACTCAACACCGAACGTGACTCCACGCAGAAGATCCACATTTCCACAAAAAACTTGAAAGGATTGCCACTGAATGAAAAAAGTGCAGCTGTATACTGATGGTTCATGCTTGGGCAATCCAGGCCCTGGCGGCTATGGTGTTGTACTCATATTTAATCAATTTCGTAAAGAACTTAGCCAAGGATATAACCATACCACCAATAATCGCATGGAGTTGCTCGCCACTATCGTGGGTTTAAACGCTTTAAATGAAGGCTGCCAAGTCGAGCTAACTACAGACAGTCAATACGTTAAAAATGGCATCAATCAGTGGATCCATAATTGGAAGAAAAACGGCTGGAAAACCGCGGCCAAAAAGGCGGTTAAAAACGTCGATTTATGGCAACAGTTAGATGCCGCAATTGGGAAACATAAGGTCAATTGGCATTGGGTCAAAGGACACTCAGGTCATCCCGAGAATGAACGCTGTGATGAACTCGCTCGTGCGGCTGCTGAATCCAACAACCGTATCGTCGATAGCGGATTCGAAGAATAACTATATCAAGTTAGTCCCAATACAGGATAAATTTTCCCTTACTTTGGTTTTGGCTAAGCTTGTTATGGGCGACATTCACCTCGGCTACGGGCAAAATACTGTCTACTGGTACGCTTAATTGCCCATTATCAAATGCTAAATGGCAGTCTGCACAAAAGGCAGTTACTAGGGCTCGTTTATAATCCGCACTCCGATTGCGTAAAGTAGAGCCAACAAGGGTAATCCGCTTAGCTAAAACTTTGGCCATATCCAAGTTTGCATTTCGCCCGCCAAGCATTGCTAAATAAACCATACGCCCATCGAGCGCCAATATATCTACATTGCGTTGCACATAATCACCCGCAACTACATCCACTATAACATCGGGCCGCCAACCCAACTGTTTGAGCCGAATGGCAAAATCATGGTAATTATAATTTATTAGGTGCTTAGCCCCGGCATGCATGCATTGCTCGAGCTTTTCGTCATTAGATGCTGTAACGGCAACCTCACAACCGTTGCGTCGAGCTAATTGAATTGCAGCTAAGCCAACACCACTTGCCCCTGCATGGATCAATACCCGTTCATTTGATTTTAGCTTAGCCAGCGTGAAAAGGGCTTGATACGCGGTTAGGAACACTTCAGGTAAACCAGCCGCTATTCGGATATCCATCCCCATTGGGATAGGTATCGCTTGCTTACTATCTAACACGGCATACTCTGCATAACCACCACCTGCGACTATTCCGCATACTCGATCACCAATGACCCAATCGTTGGCTGCTTTGCCCGCCGCTACAATTTCACCACTAACCTCAAGTCCCAATATATGACTTTCCCCTGCCGGCGGAGGATACTTGCCCTGACGTTGCAAAAGATCCGCGCGGTTTACCCCAAAAGCAGCTACTTTTATCAGCAATTGCTCATCACCGGGGGTGGGTTTTTCAATATTCTCTACACACAACGCCCTCTCTGGTTGAGCGCGATCATAAGCAACATATCGCATTGTCATTGACATAAAATTCTCCGCCTGGTTACCGGTTTTTCACCGCATTTCAGACAATCTGGGATATACTCACGTTTTTTGATTAAATACGAAAATTATGTCAGCAACAATTGTTCTTGCTCCGGATCGTGAAAAATCTTTGCTCCGTCACCACCCTTGGGTGTTTGCAGGCGCAGTTGCCAAAGTTAAAGGCCGTTGCCAACTTGGCGATACCGTCGACATTGTGTCGACCAAAGGAAAGTGGTTGGCGCGGGCAGCCTTCTCACCTGAATCACAGATCCGCGCTCGAGTGTGGACATTTGATCAGAATGAAAGCGTTGACAATGCATTTTTCTGCCGTCGAATTGAACGAGCTCGTTGGCAACGAAAAGACGTAATTGAACGAGCTCAGACAAACGCCTATCGGCTGGTTGCTGGCGAATCAGACGGGTTGCCCGGTGTAACCATTGATGTATATGCCAATGTAGTGGTTCTGCAGCTGTTGTCCGCCGGAGCCGAGAAGCAACGCGATAAAATCCTTTGGGCAGTTCAACGCTTTTACCCCGATGCCATCATCCACGAACGCAGTGACGTTGCAGTGCGCGAGAAGGAGGGCTTAGAGCAACGCATAGCAACCTTAGCGGGTACGTTACCCAACGCTGTTACTATTGAAGAAAATGGTGTCGCGATCAGTGTGGATCTGGTCCATGGTCACAAGACGGGCTTCTATCTCGATCAGCGCGACAATCGGAGAATTACTGCATCCTATTGCGCAAATAAACGGGTACTCAACTGTTTCAGTTATACCGGCACTTTCGGCTGTTATGCGCTCAAGGCTGGAGCTGAGCACGTTACTCATGTTGATGTCTCAGAAAGCGCCCTAGCGACAGCGAAATACAACGCGCAAATCAACGGATTTGGTGATGACCGCAATCAATACGTGCAGCAGGACGTATTTGATTTACTGCGACAATTCAACGCCAACACAGTGCAGTTTGATGTTGTCATTCTAGATCCACCCAAATTTGTTGATAGCAAGGCTACCCTGAATCGAGCGGCACGGGGCTACAAAGACATTAATTTATATGGCATCCATGCGGTCAAACCGGGCGGTTATTTAGCTACCTACAGCTGTTCAGGCCTAATGCCTGCGGATCTGTTTCAAAAGATAGTAGCGGATGCAGCGTTGGACGCCAAACGAGAGATAAAGATTATTGAACGTCTTTCTCAAGCGCCAGACCATGCAACATCGGGCGCTTATCCTGAGGGTTATTACCTGAAAGGGTTACTTTGTCAGGTATTTTAAGCACGCTCCGCGTGCTTATTTCATTTCTAGGATTTCTACCCCGACAACGCAGCTTGACTCACCTTCGGGTACACAACGTACAACTTTTGCTTTCGCTGATAATGAAGGTATTTGACTGCTGGTTGATTCAATCGAAACGGACACACTAGTACCAAGTTCAATCGAAGACTCTCCGACTTCAAGTGACATGCCCGTCGCACTTATATCACGACAAATCGCTTGGATGGTGCGGCTCGACTCATCGTCATCAAGCACCAACTCACAAGGTGAATTGACCATCATTCGGAAAAAATTACGCTTGTCATCGTATCCCAGCATTACTGCATCTCCTGAACGTTTTTGACCATGACATTTTAGGCAAAACGTATTGATTGACCATAACCACTTCACAAGTTATAGGCCGCTATGCAACTAATGTCAATGCCGAGCGATAGCGATTATATTAGGGCAACAAATTGCTTTGATTTACGGCTTATGCGAACCCAAACGAACTGACTATACCAACCTATCACGATCCTAGGGAAAAGCTTTTTAAATGATTTTCAACGCGCTTTGCAGAAATTGGAACGCGTGTACCAAGTTGCTGTGCGAACAAAGAAACCCTTAACTCTTCGAGTAACCAACGGGTTTCTAACAACTCATCAGGTACATCACGTTGACGCTTAAAACGCTCCAGTACCGCCTGATATTGCTGAGTTACTTTTTCCAACGTCAACATGTGCATGCGGTCACGATTAACATCAACCTTAAGCTTGTCAATCCGATGCGCCAAAGCTTGCACATAGCGCTGCCAGTCTTTTAGTCGGTGGATACCAATATCAGTAACGAAACCAGGGTAAACCAATGCATTCAGGTGGCCTTTTACATCATTTAGCGCATGGACGAATTGAAAATCGATTTTACCCTTTAATTGTTTTTGCACACCAGCTGCAATCACCAAACCCTGCTCAACCTGAACCGCTATTGCCAGCACTTCATCATTAATCTGTGCTCTAGCGTGTTCGGTCAACTGCTCAAACCGTGCTTGAGTTCTGACCTGTTCAGGTGCGCTGAATAAGTCAACCACCATTGCATTAATAGCGGCTTCGACACAATCATCGATAAGCGCGGCAATTGAACCAAAAGGATTAAAATACAGACCTAGTTTGGATTTATTCGGCAACTTTTGCTGTAAATGCTTAATTGGCGACGGAATAACGGCTTGAACTAACGCCGCCAATCCTGCTTTGTGAGCGCTTTGCGCTTCCTGCCGTGAATCGAACAAACGAATATCTACACCGCTCTTCCCTACGCTTAGTCCCGGGTATGCTTGTACTTCAAATTGCCCTGTCTTGCGGGAAAATTTTTCCGGTAGCTGGTCAAAATCCCACTGCGTTAAGCCACTGCGTTCAAACTCTGGTGTGGCGGCGTGATTTAACGTATCTTGCACTTGTCCTTGCAATTGACGCTGCAGAGCTACAAGGTCATCGCCCTTTGCCACCACTTGATTTTTAGTATCGACAACCTGGAAGTGCATGCGCAAATGCGTGGGTAATTCGACATCGTTAAACAGCTCGGCATCGATCTGCACGCCACTCATGCGTTTTAATTGCTCACTCAACACCACAGTTAATGCTTGTTCGTTCCTGATCTGCAATTCGGAGAACTTGGCTAAAACAGCATTGGCATAGTCAGGGGCTGGCACAAAGTGTCGCCGCCAACGTTTCGGCAGCCCTTTGATTAAAGCGACCACAAGCTCGGCTTGTAAACCGGCGACGAGCCAGTCAAAGCCCACGGGCTGCACTTGATTTAACAGCGGCAAGGGGATCAACACGCTGACCCCATCCTCTTGAGACGTTGGATCAAATTGATAACTTAATGGCAATACGAGATCGCCTTGGCGCCAAAACTCAGGGTATTGTTCGACAGTTGCCGCGTTTAACAATGATTTCGTAACTGCCTCGCGGGTAAATTGTAGCTTGTCGACAGCATCCGCCGATTGCTGACGGTACCACTTTTTAAAACTGGCCTCGCTGACTAGGTATTCCGGTATGCGTTGCTGATAGAAATCAACCAGCTCGTCCTCTGACACCAATAAATCCCGCCGGCGTGTTTTTTGTTCAAGCTGGTCAATATCATCAATCAAGGCCTGGTTGTCACGCAAGAACGCATAGTTGAGGTTGGTATGCCCATTGACCAATGCTTCGCGCACAAACAACTCATGAGAAACAACCGGATCAATATTGCCGTAGTTAACAGTGCGATTGGCAACGATCGGTAACCCCAACATAGTCACACGTTGTTTAGCCATCACGGCGCCGCGTTTCTTCGACCAATGCGGCTCACTGTAATGGGATTTAACTAAGTGTGGCGCCAGTGGCTCAATCCACTGCGGTTGAATTTTTGCTACCACGCGAGCAAAAAGACGCGATGTTTCCACCAACTCTGCTGCCATCACCCACTTGGGGGATTTTTTGGCTAAACCAGAGCCTGGGAAAATTTGAAATTTACTGTTGCGGGCACCGTTATAGGCTTTGTCTTTATCAAGCTGCCCGATGTGAGAAAGCAATCCGGTAACAATGCTTTGATGAATCGCGTCATAGTCAGCTGGCGTTGAATTGATCCGCAGATCGATATTAACCAGTGAATGTTTGATTTGACTAACAATATCTTGCCATTCGCGCATCCGCAGGTAATTAATAAAATGGGTTTTGCACCACTTACGTAATTGATTGTTACTCAGCGTCTTTTGTTCAGTCTTAAACGCTAACCACAAGTTGAGTAATGCGACAAAGTCAGAACTTTCATCGTAAAAGAGTTTATGCGCTTCATCCGCTTTTTGCCGCTTATCTTGGGGTCGCTCGCGGGGGTCTTGAATAGATAATCCAGCGGCAATAATCATTACTTCATTTACCGCATCAAACGCACCTGCTGCAAGCACCATTCTGGCGTAACGAGGGTCAATCGGTAGCCGACTGAGTTTATGCCCTAACTGACTGAGCCTTGGTCCTTTTGGTGTGTCTTCAATCGCTTGTAATTCTTCAAGAAGTAAAAATCCGTCTTTGATATTGCGACTATCTGGGGCTTGCACAAACGGAAAGCGACTAATATCGCCCAAACCCAAAGCCAACATTTGCAAGATCACCGAAGCTAGGTTAGTGCGCAGAATTTCCGGATCCGTAAACTCTGGACGACCGAGATAGTCCTCTTCACTGTAAAGTCGAATACAGATCCCATCGGAAGTCCTTCCACAGCGCCCTGCACGTTGGTTTGCTGAGGCTTGTGAAATAGCTTCAATTGGAAGTCGCTGTACTTTGCTGCGCGCACTGTAGCGCGAGAGACGTGCGAGCCCCGGATCGACAACATACTTAATTCCAGGCACGGTAAGCGAAGTTTCGGCCACATTAGTGGCCAACACAATTCGGCGACCACTATGCGACTGAAAAATACGGTTTTGCTCACTCGCGCTCAAGCGTGCATACAACGGAACAATTTCGGTATTGCGATACTGCTGTTTTACGAGTGCTTCCTGGGCGTCTCGAATGTCACGTTCGCCACTTAAAAAGATCAGAATATCACCCGGCGGTTCACGCATCAGTTCATCCACCGCGTAGACTATGTTGTCAAGCATATCTGAGTCTTCTGCGGCCTCCTGGTAACGAATCTCAACAGGATAAGTACGTCCACTGATTTCAAGCATCGGAGCGTCATTGAAGTGCTTTGAGAAACGCTCGGGATCAATTGTTGCTGAGGTGATGATTAGTTTTAATTCAGGCCGTTTTGCCAATAACTGCTTGAGGTAACCCAGCAAGAAATCAATGTTTAGACTGCGTTCATGCGCTTCATCGATAATTATCGCGTCATATTGGTTAAGGAAACGATCGTTTTGCATTTCTGCAAGTAACATCCCGTCGGTCATCAATTTGATATAACTGGCGTCACTCACAGTATCGGAAAACCGAATTTTGAATCCGACATGCTCACCGATAGGTGAGTTAAGTTCCTCGGCGATGCGCGATGCAACACTGCGAGCTGCAAGGCGGCGTGGTTGTGTGTGTGCGATCATTCCGCGTGTGCCCAGCCCCATCTCAAGACACATTTTTGGTAACTGGGTGGTTTTACCCGAACCGGTTTCACCGGCAATAATCACAACTTGGTGATTGGCTATAGCGGCTTGGATTGCCTCTTTTTCTCGGCTAACCGGCAAGTCAGGATAGTTAATTGTCGGGATTGCTTGTTGTCGCTGCTGAACCGCGAATACTGACTTTGACAAACGCTGACAAAACTTTTGCCATTGCTTGTCCTGCGCGACCTCTTTGGCTTCTAGCGCCGCTAGTGTGCGGCGAAGACGCTTGAATTCGTTTGAGAGTCGATAGGCATCAACCAAGCGAGACTGGGATAATAAAGTCTCTGCTTGTTTGATACTGATATTATCGGGTGTACTCAATCTGCACCTGCTAATCACTTAATAGGTGCGCGATCCTAGAAGAACGAAGCGTAAAATGCTAGCTAGCTTTTGCTTTATATCCGTCGCGTAATTGCACATCAATGGCATTCAACACTTCAGAACGACTAATACTGCCTAACAAAAAGCCATCATCATCAATCACCGGGTAAATTTTCGGTTTCGCTTTTATCATTGTTTCAGCTAATTCCAGCACCGATGAATACGGCTTCACTGACAGCACCACCGATTGCATGACATCTTTAACGCGACACACTTGCTCGCGATAATAACTCGATGTAATCATTTTACTTAAGCAATCCTGCTCAGATAAAAAACCGACGACTTTATTCGCGCCATCAACCACAGGCCCACCGGCCTGCTTGCTGGTCAACAATCGCTCCACTGCTTCTGCAATAGGCATATCAATGGTCAATTTAACAGCGCGACGATTCATGTAATCTGAAACCAATAAAGATTCCATTGCTACTCCTGTTTCTAACAACGTATTTATTATTATCGGCAGCGACAGTTAAAACACTTATCGCAGACACTTTAAGCGTAGATGCTTATTCAACAAACCACTACTTTTTGACCACATTTTTTGTCTGCGCATCAATCAGTTAAATTCTGATCTTCTTTATAAATCGCGATTTTACGTGTTCCCATTGCATCAATACTCGCGCGATACATCCCTTCAGTATTAAACGGCATGGCGACATTACCGTACTTATCGACCGCTACAACACCACCATCACCGCCTGCCGGCTTTAGTACTTGATGGATAACCGCATCAGCCGCTTGTTGCAGACTAACGTTTTGATATGTCATACGAGCGCAAATATCTGCCGCGACGTTGTAGCGAATGAAGTATTCGCCATGACCCGTTGCCGATACCGCACAGCTCGCGTTGTCAGCGAAGGTGCCCGCGCCGATAATTGGTGAATCTCCGACGCGTCCATAACGTTTGGCAGTCATACCCCCCGTTGAAGTGCCGGCAACCAAATTTCCCTGCTTATCTAATACCACCACTCCAACGGTTCCAAACTTATAGTCAGCTCCGCTCGCAATATGGATCCCAGCCTGGGGAGTGAGAGCAAGTTTTGCTTTTTTTAACGCCTGCAAACGACGCTCAGTATTAAAATATGTATTGTTCACCAAGGTTAAGCCCTGCTCTTTGGCAAATTGTTCAGCGCCTTCACCAGTAAGCATTACATGCGGAGAATGTTGCATAACCGCCAATGCTGCAGCAATTGGGCTTTTAACGTTAGTGACTGCAGCTACTGCGCCAGCTTGACGCATGAGACCATGCATAATCGAGGCATCGAGCTCATGACGCTCATCATAGGTGTAAACAGCTCCAACACCTGCGTTAAATAATGGCGACTCCTCCATTAGCTGAATTGCCGCTACTACAGCATCTTCTCCGGGCTTTCCCGCTTTTAATAACGCATAGCCAGTGTCTAATGCTCCCGCTAATGCGGCACGATAAGCGCTGTCTTGTTCAGGAGTTAGGTCAGCTTGCGTGATAGTGCCAGCGCCGCCATGAATAGCAATTGCGACTTCATGTACAGGATGTGCCGCTACAGATAAGTTAATGATCAGTGTAAGTCCACCCAGCAGAATTGGACGCAACGCATGTAACATAAAAGATATCTCCATTCGAATTTAGACTAGCTCGAAACATTGAGCTGCTAATCTATACTTGCTTCTAACATACGCACAAAATGATAACTTTTCTATGCAATTTAACACTGTTAGCTTGATTACAAATTGCGCGATTGGTAGCGACAATTTGGCACGATTAAGAAAACCTGCAGGAACTAGAAAATTCAATGGTTGTCGTCGCTAGCGATTCTCGTTATTATCTTGAATTATCGCTATTTTCATCGCTTTATCCTAGCTCCAGCATAAACGTAAATTAAGGTAGAATTACGGATTGAAGAAGATACCAGCGCCACTTGACCCCAAAGAAATGAGTGCGTTGATCATTGATGGCCAGAGTCTGGTGCAAGACAACATCAAGAACGCATTCAAGGAAGTTGGGATTACCAATGTAAAAAGTGCTCAGAACGCTTTTTATGCGCTGCGTTTATGCGAAGACCATCAATTTCATATCATAATGATTTCCTTCGATGTCAATGCTGACAAAGATGGGTTTCACCTTTACGAAGAATTAAAAATCAAAGGGCATATCAACAAAGAAACAACCGTTGTTTTCTTGAGCGCAGAAACCAGCAAAGAGTTGGTTAATTGCATCATTGAGTTGCAGCCTGATGATTTTTGGGTAAAACCACTTGACCGGGCGAAGGTTGAAAAGCGACTCAATTATCTATTGATGATCCGTCGCAAACTACACAAACTCCTATTTTGCCTCGACCATCAAGATTTTTCCGCTGCAATCTATCATGCCGAACGGCAATTGTTGGATCCCAGTTTAAAAGAGCTTTATCCACGGATTAAACGCATTATCGGGGATTGCTTCTTAGGGTTGCATGAATTTTCTGAAGCTGAGCGTCACTTCAATGAATTGTTGCAAGAGTACAAGTATGGCTGGGTCTCTATAGGACTCGCCCGTGCCCTGCTTAAACAGGACAAGAAAGAAGAAGCGGATATCCTGATCGAAGAGATGCTCGAGCGCGAGGATACACGTTTTAACACATACGATTTACTGGCCCAATATCACATTGAACATGAGCAATATGCGGAAGCATATGAGCAAATGAAAGAAGCGAGCCGTCTAGCGCCACGGAACATCAACCGCAATAAAAAGTTATGGGATCTAGCGCGCTTGAATCATGACAAAATGGGGCAATATCAAGCAACGCAAAACATGGCAAAATATGCCAAAAATTCAATTCATGATTCCCCTGAATTAATGCTCAATGTTGTGCGTGCAGGTATTGATTTAGCGACCAGTTTAAGTAAAGAAGAAGCGATTCCATTCTTACAGCGTGCCGATCGCGATATTGAGCGGCTAAAGCAAACGCGTGGCAGTATGGCGGTGGATAATGAACAAATCGCAGTCCTGCAGGCTCGCCTATTATGCGTTAGAGATGATAAAAAAGGCGCAGAAAAAATCATGGATGAGCAGGTTTCGATTAATGACCGTGCTTCGCTAGAAGATAATCTCGATAAAATGAAAGCATTTCATGAACTTGGGCACAAAGAGAAGTCACTATCAATTCTCGATCGACTTGGAAAGCAGATTGCTGGCGACACATTCTCCAGCAACGTAGTCAATGAATATCTCAAACAAGAATCCATAGAACGCCGCGAAATCAGTTTTACTGCCAAAGAATTAAAAGAAATGGCTGCCGTAAACTACAAAGAAAACCGCATGGGACCAGCGTACCAAAACTTAAAACAAGCGCTAAAACTCTCCCCACAAAACAAACAAGTCGCGATGAGTTTATTAAAGGTGTTGGTCAATATTTCCAAAACAGAACGCTTATCACCAGAACATTTACAAGAAGCCATGAAAGCGAATGCTCTATTAGAAAGTGCGGAGTTAGGTGCTGCGCAAGCAACGAAACACCAAAGCTATATCGAGCAACTTGGCCTCAACGCAGAAGACTAACTTGGATTTAGTTTGAGCACCAATCATACACCTACCCTGCTCTTTCATGATTATGAAACCTGGGGTGCTGATCCAAAAAGAGATTGGCCGAGTCAGTTTGCCGCCATTCGAACCGATCTTGAACTCAAACCAAACGCCAAACCACTGAACTGGTTTTGTCAAATCCCCAATGATTATTTACCGCACCCACAAGCCTGTTTGATCACTGGGATTACGCCCCAACAAAGCCTACGTGATGGTCATCGTGAAGCTGAGTTTATACGTCTGGTGCATGCCGAGCTGAGTAAACCAAACACTTGTGTAGTCGGATACAATAGTCTGCGATTTGACGATGAAGTCTCGCGCTTTTCACTGTTTCGAAACTTTTACGACCCCTACGCTCGCGAATGGCAAAATGGCAATAGTCGTTGGGATTTGATTGACTTAGTCCGTGCATGTTATGCACTTCGTCCGGAAGGTATTGAATGGCCCAAGAAAGCCGATGGCAGCCCGTCGTTTAAATTAGAAGACCTAGCTAAAGCAAATCAGCTCGAGCATACCAGCGCCCATGACGCATTATCGGACGTTAATGCAACCATCGGATTAGCGCGACTCATAAAACAACAACAACCCAAGTTATATGACTATGGATTCAGCTTACGAAATAAAAATACCGTTCTAGCTCGCCTGAATGTTCATGCCCAGCAACCCCTTATTCATATCAGCTCGCGATTTAAAGCAAAGCATGGGTGCTGTGCTATCGTGGTTCCGATAGCCTTGCATCCAACTAATAAAAATGCGGTTATCTGCATTAACTTGTGCGAGCCAATAGACAACCTATTTTCACTTTCGAGTACAGAAATCAGAGAATTACTCTATACCAAAGGCGACGAACTAGAGCATGACCAAACTCGGCCAGCCTTAAAGACCATTGCGATTAATCGATGTCCTTTTGTCGCGCCGCTGTCGACCTTAACCGAAACGCGGGCGGAAAGTTTAGAGATTGACATTCCCTTGGCAAAACAACGCTTACAGCAAATTTTGGCGCAACCTGAATTGGTGCAAAAGCTACTCGATGTGTTTGATGTCGAAATGTCAGCTGAAACAATTGACCCAGACTGTAGCTTGTACCAAGAAAGTTTCTTAACCAATACTCAGAAGCAATGGTGCCAACAGATCATTACTACGCCACCAGAAGGACTGGCGCTGCTCGCCGAACAAGCACCGAATCGAGAGTTTCGAACTCGCTTGTTCCGTTATCGCGCACGCAATTATCCAACTTCACTTTCGGTGGAGGAAATGAATCAGTGGCAATCACACCGGCAAGCACGACTTGTCCTCGGTGAACATCCGGGATGGTTAAGTATTGAGTCCTTTATGCAGGAATTAGAACAACTCGCGCATGAATATGAAAATGATCGCAACAAGATGGCCATATTACGCGCGCTGGCAGACTATGCGCAAAATCTTTAACAGTTGACTATGCTATGGTAAAGGTTTAATGATTGTTAGCCGATAAGAAAACGACGTAAATTCAATGGTTGGTGCAAATGAAAGGTGTTTCACTTAATTACAACGAGCAAGCCAATGCAGTCGAGCTAACCCTCAATCCTGCAGAGTTTGAAAAAGAGCTAGAATCCAAAGCCCTATTAGCCTTTGTTAACAATAGTGAGCTATCAAAACTGTACCTTTCTGAAGCAGAGATTAAAACCACTTGCGACAAGGCAAACCATTTGTTCAAGTCCAAGGATTTCAACAAAGTAACCGCTAAAATTGGTGAAAAGCGACATGCTGAAATTGACTTTCGCATTCCAGAAGATGCGATGACAGCAACGCTAGTGATCACGGCTCCCTATGGCGGTCAAATTCCAAGCTTACAGCAAATCGTTAAGATGGCCAAAAACCAAGGGATCACCCGCGGGTTAGGGTTAAAACGCATCAGACTTGCTCTTGGTAAAGCCAAAGAAGCCAAAGCCGGCCAAGTGGTTGAAGAAATCATTGCGAAAGGCTTACCGGCGCGCGACGGCCGCTCTTCGCACGTCAAACCGCTTGTACCAAACGCCCTTGAACGCGTGCTTCGACCACAAACATCGTCAGCCTCGCGTGTAGACATGCGTAATTTAGGCGAAGTTATTTGCGTCAAAGCTGGTACCGAGGTACTGCGTCGTATGGCTCCATCGAAAGGTCGTTCTGGCTTTAATATTAAAGGCAACAAGTTAGAGGCTAAGACTGGCGAATGGCAAAGCATTAAACTGGGTGACGGCACTGCCATTAGTGATCATGATGAAAACTTAGTTGTCGCCACAATTTCTGGCATGCCCAAATTTCAAGACTTCATTATGACGGTTGACGACACCTTTATCTGTCAGGGCGTCAACGTGGGCACGGGGAATATTAATTACGATGGTGCCGTATTAGTTAATGGTGATGTCACCGAAAAAATGGTGATTGTTGCTACTGGCGATATTACCGTCAATGGGTTCGTTGAATCTGCATCAATCCATGCCGGTGGTGACATAGTTATAACTGAAGGTGCTATGGGCAAAGCCAGTGACGACCACAGTGATTTCAGCTGCGAACTAAAGGCAAGTGGTAGTATCCACGTGCAACATGGTCAAGGTTTAGATATCAAGTGTGGTGGAAACATCACGGTAGGACGCCAAGTAGCCTACAGCCGCTTAGAATGCAAAGGCGATATCATCGTCGGCCAAATTGATAATCCGAATGGTAACCTGTTTGCTTGCAACGTGGTCGGTCAGAAAGCGGTAATGGCTGGCACCTTAGGAGCTGTCTCCGGGAGTAATCTCGCGATCGATTTTAGCAAAGGTTTCAATCAACTGATGGAGCGCAAAGATTTACTCGATGAAATCCTCAAACAGCTACGTCAAAATAATTCCAAGCACAAAGACAAAATTGAGCTTATCAAAACAAAATTGATCCCAAAAAGCCTGCGCAAGAAAGTTGATGAGGCGATCGAAATGTTTGAAAACGAAGCGCAGTTGTTAAACTGGTTGGAAGTAAAAAACCTGGAAATGAAACAAGCAAAAGATGATTACACCAATGGCATCATGCTAAAAGCCTTCAAACGTGTTTATGCTGGGGTATCCGTTAAACTAAACAACCGTGTTTGGCGCTCAGAGCGCGAGTATGCTCGTTCTGTCGTTAGGTATGATGACCATCAGTGGCATTATGATCCGATGGTATAATTAGTAGCCATTTTTAATAATGTAATATTGACCATCATAGGTCAGAGATACATGCATCTGTGCGATTTCAGCTACCGTTTTGCGCCCAATCTTGCGTTCATTAGAGAGGCAATCCTCTGGGCTGAAACTCATGCCCGTGGCAAAACTTGAGTCAAAGTAAACGCGCTGCGAAAAAGTCCAGCAGTCGTCTTGTTGTGTTAATAACTTGGACATCGGAAAGTCACCGTTCGTGCGACCAATGGTCGGCAAAGCTTCGCGTTGGCAAGCGAGCAACAAAAACAACGACAGTCCAAGCAAAATATGTCTGTGTTGTTTATAAACCATCTCGATATCCAATAATTTGATTACGCCCATTACGCTTTGCGCTGAACATACAACGATCAGCATTATCGAACCACGTGGAAAAGTCTTCCCCTTCATTTAGTTGGGCTACGCCAAAACTGCAGGTTAATGGTATTTGTATCGAAGCCAGCGGGGCTTTTCGTAGTGCATCAGTAATTCGTTGAGCCAACACCTTCGCTGCCTCTTCATCACTGTTAATGCACATAATCAAAAATTCTTCTCCTCCCCAGCGGGCAATTAAGTCAACTTCACGCAGGCAGCGCTGTGCTAACTGTGCTAGTTCTACTAGAACGCGGTCACCCACACCATGCCCATAACGGTCGTTAATGGTTTTAAAGTGATCCACATCCATCACGATTATACTGACCGGCTGTTTAAATCGCTCGAAGGTATTAATTGCCTCTTCAGCCCGTTGCAACATGAAATTGCGGTTGTATAACGTGGTCAACGGATCATGAATTGAAAGAAACTCCAAGCTTTTGTTTTTCTCTAATAACGCTTTCTGCAAGCACTCAAGCTCTTGGTTTTTCATTGCCAATGTCTGAGTATACTGGTGAACAACGCGGTAACGCCAAACCATACCGACAATGACCATCATTAATACGGCCAGCGGCCAAGCATAAAAATAGTAGTCTGTATGCTCAATGTACTTAACGTTGTTCCATTGCCGATAAATGTTCACATGAGCCGATTCGGGAATTGCTGCAATAGCCGCATCGATTTCCGCAACAATTTGCTCTGCGGAAATCGTGGTTGCTCCAATAGTTAGCGCTAAGTTTCGCGCTACACCCACGCGGAGCTGATCATGGGGCTGTGCCAAACCAACAACTTGAATGTTGTTTAGTCCGTTATTTTGGATCAAAGCATTCACCGCCAGCAACGAACCCACCGCTAAACTGATTGTATCATCGGCTAAAGCTTGCAATACCTCAGCTTCATTGTTGAATCGGCGTTGCTCAATATGGGGGTAATAGCGACTCAAATATTCACTTTGACGATACCCCTCAACGACACCAACCAATTGGTCAGTTATCGCTTCGTAGCCTTGCACTACTGTTGATCCAACCGGTGCCACCAATACGTTGGACGCAGTAAAGTAGGTTTCAGAAAATAGCAGCAGGCGCTCCCTGCCCTGCGTTCGATTTAGCATGGGTAGGAGATCGCATTTTCCTTCTTCAATATAGCTTAAGCTTTGAGTCCAACTATCTGTAGCGACTAAATCAAATTGAAATGAAGAGTATTCTTCTAACAAACGCAAATAATCCGCTGAAATCCCAATATGCACATTATTGCGAATGGCTTCATACGGCATCCAATTTGGATCCACACAATATCGTAACGTAGTAGACTGTGAACCACTCGTGGCAAATGCGGGGCTGAGAAGCGATAGCCATAAGGCGGTTACAATCGCTACAATTAAATTTTCTTTCATTAACTCTAATTAGGTAACTTGATGTTTGGTTTGAAAATTCTCGTCCAAATATCGCTGTTCTCGCATAATATCGCGTAATACGAAAAGTGCTAGCGCTATATCTTCAAAGCGCAAGAATAAAGGCGAAAACCCTACCCTTAATATATTCGGGGCTCGAAAATCTGCGATTACCCCAGCACCTATCCACGCCTGGCAGATTGCGTATGCGTCAGCGTGCATGAGGGCAACCTGCGCCCCACTGTGCTGAACTTCCTGGTTTGCATGGATCTCAAACCATTGCGCAATATCCAACGCTTCTAGCAAGCGCAGAAATAAATCGCGCAGCGCTAGGGCCTTAGATTCAACCTGTCGCATGTCGAGGCCGCGGAACACATCAAGCGCGGCATCTAAAACACTCATTGAAAGAATTTGTGGGGTACCCACTAAATTTTGCTTAATCGAGCTGTCGGGTACATAGTCTGGATCAAATGTAAAGGGAGTCGCATGCCCCATCCAACCTTGCAGCGGTTGTTTAAAGCGGTCTTGGTGGCGTTTTGCCACATACATGAACGCAGGTGCTCCAGGCCCCCCATTGAGATATTTGTATCCACATCCAACAGCAAAGTCGACATCCCAGGCATCGAGCTCTAACGCTAAAACCCCTGCGCTGTGCGCCAAATCCCAAATTACAATAACTCCTTGCTCATGCGCACGTTGGGTGATTGTCTGAATGTCTAAGCGATTTCCACTGCGATAGTTAACTTGAGTGAGCAGCATTACAGCCACCGATCCATCAATACTTTGCAGAATGTCCTGTTCGTCGACACTCTTGATAGACAAACCTTTTTCCGCGGCAAATTGCGTAATCCCCTGCAGCATATAACGATCGGTAGGAAAGTTATCCGCAGTGGTGATGATTTGTTTACGGTCTGGCTGCATTGAAATTGCACCGCACACCAACTTAAACAAATTTACCGATATCGAGTCACAACAAATCACCTGTCCCGGCGCAGCCCCCAGCAGCGGTGCGATTTTATTGCCCACACTAAGCGGAAGGTCGATCCATTGATGCTTATTCCAGCTGGTGATCAAATCCTTGCCCCATTGCTGTGCAATCACCTCTTGAGCACGCACTTGCGCCGTTTGGGTTAACGGCCCTAGAGAATTACCATCAAGGTATACAGTCTCTGTAGGCAACAAAAACTGTTTCCGCAAATAAGCTAGCTGATCCTGTGCATCATGCTCTCTAGCAGTCTGCAAGCACGCTGCATCATTCATACAAACGACCCAGAGTATTACTTAGATGTTGGTAGGCCTCACTGCCTGGGTGTATCCAATCAAAGTGGCCAATGTTTTCACCGTGGAAACGTTTTGATTGAGGATGACGATTCTGTGCTTCTGGTACGATGCTGTCGGCCTTACCCGTTAATAGATAAAGTGGCGGAATGATATTTTTATCGCGCGTATCAGCCAGTGCATAGGCACTCGATTGGTCTGCTGCACTTCCCCCCATAAACGCGACGGCGGCTTTGCTGCATCCCGACTCCAGTTGACTATAACTGGTAATATCGGTAATTGCTGCCAAACCAATAACGGCTTCAAGCCGCAAAGTTGCATCAGTCGCAGCCAGTAAGGCCAAATGCCCGCCTGCAGAATGACCAATCAAAGTTAGCGCTTTACGCGGATAAGTGTCGCGAATTTTTTTTATTGCATTGCGCACATCGTTTAAACTTCCAGGCCAACCACCACCAGGCTGCCCAGTACGGCGATATTCTATCGCAAACACGTTTAAACCATCGTCACTGAGTTGTGTCGCTAAGGGGCGAATATGATCAATCCCATATTCCTGCATCCAACAGCCACCATGCACCAAAATAACGCCTGCTCCCATGGCGTTAACAGTTGGACGCTGTTTGGCTGCCCAAACTTCGATAAACTGATTCTCATCCTCACCGTAAGTTAGTGTAGTTGTCGCTGCTCGACTCGCAAGTGCAGTGACTTGCTGAAATGAAACACCATGTAAATACTGTGAGCTTGACTCGCTCGCTAGTGCACAATGTGTTGATAGTAAAAATGCAGAGGCAAGAATGGTCTTAACCGCTTGGTTTATCATTATTCGTGTGCGTAACATGAACAAATTCCCTGAAAAATAAAAAAGAGCACCAAAGGTGCCCTTTTTTACAGATATCTAACCCAATTATCAACACAGTTCCACAGCTAATGCTGTGGCTTCACCGCCACCAATACACAAGGCTGCCACACCGCGCTGTTTTCCTTGCTGCTTTAGGGCGTGTAATAGAGTCACTATAATCCGAGCTCCAGAAGCACCAATAGGGTGTCCTAAAGCACACGCACCGCCCTTGATATTAACTTTGCTTGCATCTAAACTCAGTTTGCTGATCGCTAGCATCGTCACCATCGCAAAGGCCTCATTAATTTCAAACAAATCGACATCGTCTTTTTGCCAACCGGATTTCGCCAATACTTTTTCTATAGCTCCTACTGGGGCAACGGTGAAATCTTCTGGCTTAATGGCGTTGGTTGCATGGGCGACAATTTTTGCCAGTGGTTGCAGTCCAAGGGAGTGGGCCTTAGTTTCAGACATTACCAATAAAGCTGCTGCACCATCAGAAATCGAGCTAGAGTTCGCTGCGGTAACCGTACCATCTTTCTTAAAGGCCGGTCGTAACGATGGGATTTTGTCCGGACGCGCGGCACCAGGGCCTTCGTCAGTATCAATCGTAATATCACCTTTACGCGTCGTGATGGTGACAGGCACAATTTCATCAGTAAAAGTACCAGCTTCTATCGCTTGAGTAGCCTTAGTCAATGAGCTAAGAGCAAATTCGTCCATCTGCTCACGGGTAATACCTTCAGCATCAGCAGTACCCTGAGCAAAACATCCCATCGCCTGACCATCATAAGCATTTTCTAGACCATCCAACATCATATGATCAAGTACCTGCCCATGCCCCATGCGCATGCCAGCTCGGGCTTTAGGTAAAAGATACGGTGCATTGCTCATGCTTTCCATACCGCCAGCGACAACAACAGCAGCCGATCCTGCCTTGATCAAGTCATGGGCTAGCATGACTGCCTTCATCCCCGAACCACACACTTTATTAATGGTAGTTACTCCTGCTGCTAGTGGCAGGTTGGCGCCTAACGACGCCTGCCGGGCTGGTGACTGCCCTAACCCAGCGGGTAATACACAGCCCATGATCACCTCGTCGACCTCATTGCTATCAATGGGGGCAACTGCTGCCGCAATGGCATGACTGCCTAGTTGGGTTGCAGGCACTGCCGACAACGCGCCCATAAATCCGCCCATCGCCGTTCTTTTGGCGGATACGATAACAACAGAATCTTGGCTCATGTGAATTTCCTCTTGAAAAATAGGTATTAACGCTAGCACTCGTACAGCAAATTTGACAGCCGACTTTGGTTCTATTGCCCTCATCTGAGAGGATCAAGTTGACGAAGCCTGCCAGCTACTTTACCTTTACGTTAATTAAGGTTTACGTAAACGTAAACTTAGCGTTTAACAGCTGTTAGGACAAGTTAAAAAAAGCAACATTCGGTAGATTGCTACCGAGGCAGCGTAAACTTTTACTAACAACCGGGAATCCATTCGATATGACTGAAAGAACCTACACTATTGGCGAGCTCGCGAAATTGTTTGATATTACTCCTCGCTCAATCCGCTTTTATGAAGAGCAGTCTTTACTTGAGCCTGAACGTGTAGGACAGTCAAGGGTATATCGTACCAAGGATAAAGTACGTTTAAAGTTGATATTACGAGGGAAGCGCCTAGGCTTTTCTCTAGCCGAAGTCAAAAATCTCTTTGAACTCTATGACTCCAACCCAAATTCAGCCGCACAGCTAACGGCGATGTTAAAAATGACCGAACAAAAGCGCGCAACCCTGCGTCAACAGCTCGACGACATTCAAATGTTGATGAATGAGCTGGATGAAGTAGAAAGTCGTTGCCGCGATGAATTAACCGAATTAGAACGAGGAAAAATCGCATGAATACGCCCTACCCAACATTAAACTTTGGTCTCGGTGAAGATATCGACATGCTACGTGAGCATGTCTATCAATTTGCCCAAGGTGAAATTGCTCCGTTAGCTGAAAAGTCAGACGAAGCTAATGCATTTCCCAATGAATTGTGGCCCAAATTAGGTGAGATGGGCTTATTGGGTATTACGGTTTCTGAACAATATGGTGGCTCGGATATGGGCTATCTTGCTCACACCATCGCAATGGAAGAAGTTAGTCGTGCATCAGCCGGCATTGGCTTGAGTTATGGCGCTCACTCAAACTTGTGCGTGAATCAAATTTATAAAAACGGCAATGAAGAGCAGCGCGCTAAGTACCTACCAAAATTAGTTTCTGGTGAGCACATTGGCGCACTTGCAATGAGTGAACCCAATGCGGGTTCTGACGTTGTGAGCATGAAATTGCGCGCTGAGAAAAAAGGTGATCGTTACATCCTCAATGGTAATAAAATGTGGATCACTAACGGTCCTGACGCAAGCACCTACGTGATCTATGCCAAGACTGATGTAAATGCTGGTCCGCGTGGAATTACCGCGTTTATCGTAGAGCGCGATATGCCTGGATTTAGCCAAGCACAGAAGCTCGACAAACTCGGTATGCGCTCCTCCAATACCTGCGAACTGGTATTTGAAGACTGTGAGGTGCCCGCAGAGAATATCCTTGGCGAGGAAGGTGGCGGCGTACGCGTGCTAATGAGTGGTTTAGATTATGAACGCTTAGTTCTATCAGGTGGCCCGTTGGGCATTATGCAAGCTTGTATGGATATCGTCGTACCTTACATTCATGACCGTAAACAGTTTGGGCAGTCCATTGGTGAGTTTCAGTTGGTGCAAGGCAAAGTTGCTGATATGTACACGCAAATGAACGCTGCTCGCGCCTATGTGTATGCGGTAGCTCGCTCATGCGATCGCGGTGAAACAACACGCAAAGACGCGGCAGGTGCGATTCTTTACTCCGCCGAATTAGCAACCAAAATGGCGCTGGATGCAATCCAATTGCTGGGTGGTAACGGCTATATCAATGAGTACCCAACTGGACGCTTGTTACGCGATGCTAAGCTGTATGAAATCGGCGCGGGTACGTCAGAGATCCGTCGTATGTTGATAGGCCGTGAACTGTTTAAAGAATCAGCCTAAGGAGAAACCGCGTGCCTCGCATCATTAGTCAAATCAATGTGAATAGTCAGGGTTTTGCTGACAACCAAGCGCATATGCAACACCAAGTTGATGACTTGCGCGCGAAAGTCGAACAGATCAAGCAAGGGGGTGGTGAAAAAGCCAACCAGCGTCATCTTTCGCGCGGTAAATTATTACCCCGTGAGCGCATTAATGTGTTGCTTGATCCGGGATCTCCTTTCCTCGAAATCGGGCAACTCGCCGCATGGGATGTGTACGAAGACTACGTACCCAGTGCTGGAGTTATCGCAGGAATCGGCCTTATAAACGGTATTGAGTGCATGGTCGTGGCCAATGATGCGACGGTTAAAGGTGGTACCTATTATCCGTTAACGGTCAAAAAACACCTACGCGCGCAGACCATCGCTGAACAAAATCACCTACCCTGTGTTTATCTGGTAGACTCTGGAGGCGCAAACCTACCCAGACAAGACGATGTGTTTCCCGATCGTGAGCACTTTGGTCGAATATTTTATAACCAGGCAAATTTGTCAGCGCAAAACATTCCTCAAATTGCGGTCGTTATGGGCTCGTGTACCGCCGGCGGAGCGTATGTTCCGGCGATGGCAGACGAATCAATTATCGTTAAAAACCAAGGCACCATTTTCCTCGGCGGCCCACCATTAGTTAAAGCCGCAACTGGCGAAGTCGTCAGTGCTGAAGAACTCGGTGGTGGCGATGTGCATTGCCGCACATCAGGCGTGGTTGACCATTTAGCCAACAATGACCATCACGCGCTTTCGCTTGCTCGTAACGCAATCGCACGCTTGAATCGCAAGAAGCAGGTCGATATCGATATTCAACCAGCCCGCGAACCAGCCTATGCGCCGGAAGAGATTTACGGCGTTGTTCCCAAGGATACCCGCCAACCTTACGATGTACGTGAAATCATCGCACGGATTGTCGACGCTTCAGAATTTGATGAGTTTAAATCCTTGTACGGTACCACTTTGGTTTGCGGTTTCGCGCGGATCTATGGGTTTCCCGTTGGCATTGTCGCGAACAATGGCATTTTGTTTTCGGAGTCTGCGCAAAAAGGTGCACACTTCATTGAGCTCTGCGCACAGCGTAAGATCCCCTTAGTGTTCTTACAAAATATCACCGGTTTTATGGTTGGCAAACAATACGAAGCCGGTGGCATAGCCAAGCATGGTGCCAAGATGGTTACCGCTGTTGCGTGTGCAAAAGTTCCCAAGCTAACCGTTTTGATCGGCGGCAGTTTTGGTGCCGGTAATTATGGCATGTGTGGTCGCGCCTACGACCCGCGTTTCCTGTTTATGTGGCCAAACGCACGTATCTCAGTCATGGGAGGGGAGCAAGCGGCCGGTGTTCTCGCACAGGTCAAACGCGACCAAAAAGAACGCAGCGGCGAAGCTTGGACAAGCGATGAAGAAAACGCTTTCAAACAACCCATTATCGATACCTACGAGCAACAAGGTCACCCCTACTATGCGTCAGCGCGTTTATGGGATGATGGTGTAATTGACCCTGCCGATACCCGACGCGTGTTGGGATTATCTTTGTCTGCTGCGTTAAACAAACCAATTGAGGATACGCAGTTTGGCGTATTCCGTATGTAGGATGGGCGTTAAAATGAATGAACTGCAATATGTCAGCTACGTCAAAGATGATCGCGGCGTAGTGACGGTAACATTAGACCGCGCCGAAAAACATAACGCATTCGACGACAGCATGATTGCTGAATTGCATCAGTGTTTTGAGACCGTTTCTCAAGACGTTTCCGCTCGTGTATTAGTGTTGGCTGCCGAAGGCAAAAGCTTTTGTGCCGGAGCTGATTTAGCTTGGATGCAGCGCATGGCGAGCTACACCTATGAACAAAACAAGCAAGATGCACAAGCGCTCGCCGCGATGTTTGACGCTCTTTACCGTGTGCCGGTACCAACTATTGCACGCGTTCAGGGAGCGGCCTTTGGCGGTGCAGTTGGGCTTATTGCCTGCTGCGATATCGCCATTGCCAATAAATTAAGTAAGTTTTGTCTCAGTGAAGTCAAAATCGGGCTTATCCCTGCAACTATTTCGCCCTACGTAATAGAAGCAATGGGTGCTCGTGTTGCGAAGCGGTATTTTATGACAGCCGAAGTATTTTCTTCCCGACGTGCGCGGCGCTTGGGTCTGATTAGCGAAGCCGTCAATGATGAGTCTTTAGACAGCACTGTAGCCGAGATTGTTGCGCATATTTTGAATAACGGACCAGCCGCGGTTACTGCTGCAAAAGCGCTAGCGGCTCAAGTCGCAAATCAACCCATTGACGCTAATCTTATGGATGCCACTAGCACATTGATTGCGCAAATTCGTGTTTCTGAAGAAGGGCAAGAAGGCCTTAACGCTTTCTTACAAAAGCGCCAACCCGCATGGCGTAAGGACAACCCATGATAACCAAATTATTAATCGCTAATCGCGGCGAAATTACTTGCCGTATTATTCGTACGGCGCAACGACTCGGCATCGCTACCGTTGCAGTTTATTCTGATGCCGACGCCCAAGCATTGCACGTTCAGCTTGCTGATGAAGCCATTCATATCGGTGGCTCTGCATCAAAAGACAGCTACTTGCGCAGTGAGCGGATCATCGCTGCGGCCAAACAAACGGGTGCCGATGCGATACATCCCGGTTATGGCTTTTTGTCGGAGAATGCAGCGTTTGCAAAGCTTTGCGATGACAACAATATAATCTTCGTCGGTCCACCAATAGCTGCAATTGAAGCGATGGGGTCCAAATCTGCGGCGAAAACCATTATGGAAACCGCTAACGTCCCACTGGTACCTGGTTATCACGGGACCGATCAAAGCACCACGATGCTGCGCAATGCTGCTGACGATATTGGCTATCCAGTTTTATTAAAAGCCGCAGCAGGCGGTGGTGGTAAGGGCATGCGTCAAGTCCATAGTGCGGCAGAATTTGATGAAGGACTAGCGGCAGCCAAACGTGAGGCTATGGCAAGTTTCAACGATGACATCATGTTAGTTGAAAAATACTTAACTCAGCCACGCCATGTAGAAATTCAGGTTTTTTGTGATCAGCATGGGAACGGCGTGTATTTATTCGAGCGGGATTGCTCAGTGCAGCGTCGCCATCAAAAAGTCATCGAAGAAGCCCCTGCCCCTGGAATGGATGACGCATTACGCACCGAGATGGGCGAAGCAGCACTTAAAGCCGCTAAGGCCATCAACTATGTGGGTGCGGGTACGGTAGAATTTTTGTTGGATTTCGATGGTAGTTTCTATTTCATGGAAATGAATACCCGCCTGCAAGTCGAGCATCCAGTGACGGAAATGATCACTGGCCAAGACTTGGTAGAATGGCAATTGCGGGTCGCCAGTGGCGAATCGCTGCCGCTTACGCAAGAACAGCTTGCCATTAAAGGGCATGCATTTGAAGCTCGCATTTACGCTGAAGATCCCAACAACGAGTTTTTGCCTGCTACCGGTGTGCTAGCAACATTGCGACCACCGCAAGAAAATGCATTTGTGCGGGTTGATACCGGCGTAGTTGAAGGCGACACAGTGTCGGTATTTTATGATCCCATGATTGCTAAGCTCATCGTGTGGGATGAAGATCGTGACAAAGCACTCAACAGACTTGCATTGGCTCTGCGTGAATACCATGTTCACGGCGTAACCACGAATATTGAGTTTCTCTATAATATCGCAGCGTCAGCACCGTTTAAGAATGCAGAACTAACAACCGGCTTCATAGATGCTCATTATGACATGCTGTTCTCTGCCAGTTTAAGCGCTGGCAAAGAATTGGTTGTATATGCCGCATTAAGCACTCTGTTAATGCAAGTTAACCAGCAACGTGAGCGAAGCCAATTTGTATCGGCTGCGCACATGTTAGATGGTTGGCGGGCTAATGAATTGCATCAACAAATCGTGCAGCTGCAGCTAAATGATGACAGCCATGTAGAAGTAACAGCGAGCTTCATTCCTGGGCGGACGTTACCTACCTGGAAGATAGAGGTCGATGGTCAAACTCATACCTGCTGCGGTCAACTTTCCAACGGAATTTTAGATGCCAACATCGATGGTCATCGGCAACAATTGACACTGGCGCATCAAGACAATAATTATCGCTTATTCACCGACCGCCATTCCATGCAGTTTAGCCAAGTATTGCCTGATCTTGGCCTTGAAGATGCGCAAGATACTCACGGTGGATTAACAGCCCCGATGAACGGAACTATCGTCGCGCTGCTCGTTGAGCCTGGTCAAAAGGTCGAAAAAGGCGCGTCGTTAATGATCATGGAAGCGATGAAGATGGAACACGCGATAAAAGCGCCAAGCACAGGCCAAGTAAAAGAGTTTTTCTTCGCCGCTGGCGCGCTAGTAGATGGTGGCGCGGCACTGTTGGAGTTTGAACCTGATGATAAGTGAACACAGCTACCCGGCTGAGGTCAGTATTGTTGAAGTTGGTCCGCGGGATGGATTACAAAATGAACAAGCCCTTATTCCACTAACAGATAAGTTAGCCTTGGTTGAGGGCCTTGCAAACGCCGGCCTTAAGCGTATCGAAACCGGCAGTTTTGTATCCCCAAAGTGGGTGCCCCAAATGGCCGACAGTCATGCTGTATTTGCTCAAATTCAGCGCAAGCCAGGTGTCATATATTCAGCGTTGACGCCAAACCTAAAAGGATTTGAAGCGGCGCTCGAATGTGGTGTCGACGAAGTTGCGATCTTCGGCGCAGCCTCTGAATCTTTCTCACAGAAAAACATTAATTGCTCGATCGCCGAGAGCCTTGAACGCTTTGCTGCGGTCATGGACGCAGCCAAGCAACATAATGTTCCTGTTCGTGGTTATGTGTCTTGCGTATTGGGCTGCCCTTATGAGGGGGATATTTCCGCCCAGGCGGTAGCCGATGTTAGCCAAAAGCTGCATGCCATGGGATGCTATGAGATTTCGTTGGGCGATACCATTGGCGTTGGCACTCCGATTAAAACTCGGCGTATGCTAGACGCGGTCATAGATGTCGTTCCGCCGCAAGCATTGGCTGTACATTTTCACGATACTTATGGACAAGCGTTGGCAAACCTACTTGTGGCTTTGCAAATGGGGGTTACTACCATTGATGCGGCAGTTGCTGGACTTGGTGGCTGCCCTTACGCAAAAGGTGCCAGTGGGAACGTTGCGAGCGAAGACGTAGTCTATATGCTACAAGGCATGGGGATTAATTGTGGAGTTGATCTGGCCACACTCGTACAGGTCGGAGACCAGATCACAAACGCCCTTGGCAAAAATAATCAGTCTAAAGTCGCAAACGCACTACTCGCAAAGTAGTGCGTGCTTGTCGTGGTTTAGTCCTTTTCCGCTTCAAGGGTGTAAGTCATAGCGACACCGAGAACTAACATAGCCGCCATAATAGCGATGATGGCGTCGCCGAGCCACGGTTGCAGCGCTGCGTATACCGCTCCCACAACAAACAATACAACACCAATAAAGGTATTTGCACTGCCCACCAGTTCTGTCCGAGATTGCCCCTCTTCGATGTCCAAAGTGTAGGTTTTACGACCATTGCGTACGCCGGTATGAGCAACAGACAAGATGAAAAATAAGCCCACTGAAAGCCAAAGCTGTTGCGGTTGCAGCCAGAGTAGCCCACCACATGCGAGTACAGCGAATATGCCAGAAACTCTAAGTGTTGCCCGCGCGCTGCGATCGCTTAATCGCCCCCAGAGCTTGGCGCTCAGTAAAGCAGCTAGTGCCTCAGCGACCAAGTAATAGAGTGGCAAACGATTATCTTGGGATGATTGGGCGAGAACAAAAAAAGGCGCAACCAGTGCGGAATGCACGAAAATCGAACGCACAATGATGAAACGCCGAGCCGCACTGGATAACTTAGGTAGTAGTTCGTACCACTGCGTTGTTTTGTGTTCACTCGTCGCTGCAACGTCTACTTCTGTTTTGATCGGCCACATGATGAGCAACGTCACGCCGAGCATCAGTGCAGATATGAGTGCTAATACCAACATCGCATTATGTGATTGAAACAGCGAAAACGTCGCGATTGGAACTGCCACCAATAAAGTAACAATGCCAGAGAACATAGTTGCATTACCAATGAGTCCGCCGCGCTCTCCTTTCTCAACGATATCTGCTTCTATGTCTTTTACTGTCAGAGAACAACACGCTCGGCCCAAACTGTAAAAGGCGAGCAGCAACATAAAGCCTAAGGCATACCACCAAGTCTGCCCCTGCAGCGAATAACTTGCATAATGCCAACATAAAAGCACCAGCAATACACTACCACTGATTTGTAACGCCATGCCGAAGCGCCACACTTTGTAGCGTTGGCCATGTTGGCGAAGATAGACGCTGAGTGCGACCTGCGGCAATAACGCGATAGATTCTCGAATGGGTACGACCCAACCCACCAACCAACTCGGTAAGCCGACCCCCAGGATAAGTCCGGGTAACAGCGTCTTTGCCGAGAACAAGACGCTGGCACATTTATTTGCGGTTAGGGCAATAACGAGGCGTATTGCGTCAGGCAAGTTTCTTCACCACTGCAGTGTAGCTCGGTAATACTTCAGCGCCGTCTAGTAGTCCCTGTTCTTTCAAATAGCGATGCAACGCAGCCAAGCGATACGGCGGAACCTGCGGTAACCAATGGTGTTCTATATGATAGTTTACGTGATTGGGTGCCACAGTTAAGCGTGCCAACCAACCAGCATGAACAGTGCGCGCGTGCTTGCGAGGGTCACTATGTAATAAGTCTGGCACGCTAGCATGCTCCGCCGCATTCCTGATGCGCGAAAACAAGCTAAACGTGGTGAGGTAAGCTATCCAAAATAGCGCATAAGAAACGCCACTATCTAGCGCTAAGCAAACACCTAGCAAGATAATGTGAAGGAGCACGGGGCGGTAGAGTTGTTGCGAAAAATTAAGCAGCGCTCTTCGCAATCCAGGCCAGTGCATGTGCCGTGTGTTTTTATAGGCCATATCATATTCAAGTATTCCGGCATGCATTAATAAAACGGCAAAAAAATTCTTTAATCCAGTAATACCCAAACAGTCACGCAAAATTTTACGTCGCAACGAGCCTGAGGATACCGGGTACGGCGCATAATTGGGGTAATCCGGATCGTCCTTAGTGCCCGCATTTGCATGATGCTGTAAATGGTAACGTTGATAGCCATCAAACTGCGCAAAAATAGGTGCCGCACATAGCCAGCGCCCTACCCAAATATTCGCCTGTTTTGACTTAAACAGGGCAAAGTGTGCGCAATCATGCATGAGAATACCCAAGCCTAATTGTCGATTACCCAACAAAATCACACTCAACAGGTAAGCCAGCCAATGTGGCCAGACTACAGGTAGGGTTAAAGCAAATAAGATCAGCGCATAATTCACCAATACTAGATAGGCGCCCTGCCAGTCAGAGCGGACCATAAATGGGCGAAAATTGAATTGTCTAATAACGCGTAAATGATCATTCATACTTCTGTACTGCGCTAAGGTGCGTTTTCACTCAAGGTTTTTAAGTTTGCTAATCCATCTTCAAAATCGGGCCCTAGAAGATAATCCATGAAGAGTCCGAAGTAACGATACACAACACTATCGCCGACATCTCCAGCATCTTGCCAAGTTACCTTTATACCCTGCGAAACCGGCTCAAGGATCAACGTTCCAGTGCTTTGCATAGCCATATCAGGGAACGTTAACAAGTATTCCACGCGTTTGTCGTGCTCTAGTTCAGTGATCACCATAACCCCGTTGCCTTGCGTCTCGCTTTGCCACTCAGAGCGCATCCCGACTGCACGGTCGGGCCCACTGTAAGTCACTTGCATATGTGGATCACGTTTAAACCAAACGCCCCACAACTGCCATTGGCGTAGGTCAACGACTCGGTCATAAATACTCGATGCAGGCGCATCGATTATAATCGAACGCTGTATAGCGAAGGTCGAAGGTAACAGCACCCCAACCCCATAAAGCGCTACCAGTATGATACCTACACCGATGGCTAGGCGTTTCAGCACAAACATACCCATCCTTTTTAAACTAATCTGACCACCAGTGTATAACATTCTGTTAACACATGCTAAGACAACGATTGGACCAGTCTAGGCCAACCAATAATCCAACTCACCGCATCAAACTAGCGTTTGTCATTGAGCTGTAGTAAGAGTAGGGTAATTAGTGAACAGAAAAGCAGTTTTACTTTTACTTTAATTGCATGGAACCTGACCGATGGCTGGCAACAATTCCCGTTATATTAGTAATTTAACAAAAGAAACTTACGCTCTAATTTTGGCTGGGGGGCGTGGCTCCCGGTTACATGAACTAACGGATTGGAGAGCCAAACCTGCGTTATATTTTGGTGGTAAATTTCGTATTATTGATTTCCCATTATCTAATTGTATTAACTCTGGCATCCGCCGTGTGGGCGTGGTGACGCAATATAAGTCGCACAGTTTGATCCGGCATTTAGTTAGAGGCTGGGGCCACTTTAAAAAAGAATTAGGAGAATCCATAGAAATTTTACCAGCATCTCAACGGTTCTCAGAAAGTTGGTATGAAGGGACTGCTGATGCGGTATTTCAAAACATCGATATTATCCGTGATGAGTTACCTAAATATGTCATGATCCTATCTGGTGACCATATCTATCGCATGGATTATGGGGCCATGATTGCTCGCCATGCCGAAAGCGGTGCTCAAATGACCGTCAGCTGTATGCCAGTAAAAGTTGAAGAAGCTGCGAATGCGTTTGGGGTTTTATCTGTCGATGAAGACATGCGAATTTTAGGTTTTGAAGAAAAGCCTGCCAACCCCACTCCACTGCCCAATGATCCAACCCACTGTTTAGCATCGATGGGTAACTATGTATTTAACACCGAGTTTCTATTTTCAGAATTAAAGCGTGATGCAGAGAAAAGTGGTTCGCAACGGGATTTTGGTAAGGACATTATCCCCAGTATAATTGCCGACCATCCGGTGTATGCGTATCCGTTTGCTTCTGGTGATGCAGGTGCAAACTACTGGCGAGATGTAGGTACTCTCGATTCATTTTGGGAAGCTAATATGGAATTGGTTTCTCCTGTACCCGCGCTAAACTTATACGATCGCAAATGGCCAATTTGGACCTATCAAGAACAACTTCCACCAGCTAAGTTTGTATGGGAAGAAGAAAACCGACGGGGGGAAGCCATTAACTCGGTTGTCTCTGGGGGGTGTATTATTTCCGGCTCGACACTGCGCCGCAGCCTGTGTTTCTCTAACGTGAGGGTGCACTCGTACAGTCAGATCGAAGAGGCGGTGATCCTGCCTGATGTCGTGATAAATCGGCACTGTAAGGTCCGCAAAGCGATTATCGACCGGGGGTGCGTAATTCCAGAAGGTATGGTCATTGGATACGACCACGAACAGGATCGAGCACGGGGATTTCGTGTTTCAGGCGGCGGTGTCGTCTTAGTTACCCGCGAAATGCTCGGGCAACCGGTCGGCTTCTAAGCGCTCACACGTTCACCATGCGACACTAATTCTTCAGTTAGGGTCGTAATTAGCTGCGCAATTTCTAATGGCCGTTCCAATGGAAACATGTGGCCTCCAGGAACGGTTAAGTGCTTGAGATTATTTTGCCGAATAAACGCATTGCGTAAAAACGGGACACAGACGTCGGTTTGTTCACCGGTTACAATGACACCCGGGCATTGAAGCTTACCCGAAAAGCGATTCAGATTATGCGGAATGGTACGAAACACCTGTGCTTCAACATTAGGATCAAAGGTTAACACCTGTTCATGCTCGGACTGCTCGATAACAGCCGCAACGTAGTCAGCGATACAATCTCGATCCATATGCCTGAATAACCCTTTATTAGCGAAGTAGTCCACCAAATCCACGGACCGCTGCCAGCGTCGCCTTCGGGTAATGGCTAGTTGAGCGGGCGTAATTCGGTCGATCACCCCTACTCTTTTAGCTAAGGCAAAAAGATGTCGACTGAAACCGCTCGCCAAGGGCGGATCGAGCATGATCAAACCACAAAACCGTTGTGGTTCGATACACGCTGCTAAATAAGAAACCACCGCCCCAAATGAATGTCCAACTGCAACAACTGGAGTGTCTGGCGCAACGTGTTGAGCAATATAATCAAGCACTTCATGGGCCAGTTCGCGCCAATTATCGTTAACCGGAAATCGAGACGAATGTCCCATTTTCTCAATTGCAAAAACGGGGTACGAGCGCTCGATTTCAGTAAAAAGCTTCTGATAAGTGCCAGAGGGAAATCCGTTGGCATGCGCGAAATGTATAACGGGAGAGTGACTCTGCATGTAGTGCCTATAAATGCTGTAAAAATTGCTGCGGTGTTTGCCCAGTCCAGCGCTTAAATGCACGCCGAAAATTGGCTACATCTGAGTAACCTAACTGATACGCTACCTGTTTGATTGTGGATGAATGTTGCTGCAAATATTGTTGTGCGAGTGAGCAAAAAGCATGCTCCACGATCTGCTTAAAGCTTGTCCCCTCGCGTAACAAATGCCGATGCAAGGTTCTTGGCGTTACATTCAACTTCGCTGCGATGGCATTCAAGTCTGGGTACTGGGCAGATGTCGCTATCACTTGTATCAATACCTTGGTCTGCCAATTGATATGCACTAGTGCATTAATGCGCTCTCGTTCACAAAACTCTTTGGCTTGTTGCAGGCTCTGTGGATCAATATGTCGCAGTGGTTTGTTCAGCCAATGATTCGCTAAATGTATACAGGTATACGGCTGCACAAAGACACATTTCTGTTGCAGCAAAGCCTCATACCGAGTTGCATAATTAGGCGGCGAATAGGAGAAATCGATACACGTTATGACCCGATCGCGACAGTCTAATTGTTGCGCCATGGCACTTTCTCGGTTAAACGCTACACCATTGATTATTGACGTTAATGTTGCCACCAATACTTCAGTTAATGGCCGTAATATTTGTTCATCAATGAGCATGGAATGGAGTCGAATTTGTGTCGTCTCGGACTCACGCTTAACCTCAACAGAAAATAATGGCGTTCGCGTAATGAGATAACGTTCAAACAGACTTAAAATTTGCGCAACGTTGCCACAATTTAATAACGCAAACCCTAAAGCACCGTGATGATTAATGGATAATTGTGCGCCCAATAATAACCCCAAATGCGGTAAGCGTGATTGTGTCACTGCTGACAAAATCAGTCGTTGATAAGCGGCTAACGAGATTTTGCAATCATTGCGCATCAGATCCGCTTCACACAGATCTTCCGCTGCCAGCCAGCGCTCGATTGAACATCCCTGGGTGCGCATGATTTCCGCGACTTGGTGTAAATAATATAACGCCACAGAAGTTTGCTGCTTTACGTCAATTACCGCCATGAACTGTTCCAAGCGAAAAGGAAGTTTGCATTGTCTCGTCATGATGCAGTGGAAGAAAGATCCTGTCAATAAATGACTCCCCTTTGTCAATAAATGCCCTCCCCGCGCCGATCGGTAATTGCGAAGCTTTGACCAACTTAGTTTTGAACAATGTAATGCAACTGCGGAGACCTGAGCATGGGGTTTAAATATTTAAAGTTTTTTAGTTACTATTTCATTGCTTCCATTGGTTGTCTTTGTTTACTGCTGGGCGGTGCATGGGTCCTTTTAGGCTACATAAGTCTCGTTCTATTTTTTATCATCGGAGACGCATTTTTTGGTGATGACCTAAGCACCCCCAATTATGCCTATCCGCAAATACTAACCGGGATGCTTTGGCTTGCTTTGCCCATCGCCCTATTGATCGTGTTGTGCGGCGTGCAAGTGGTTGCCGAGGAAAAGATTTATCTACCCGTGATTACCGATTATCAGGTTGCAAGCAACGGTGTAGAAGTTGTTGTGGCTGTGCTTTTCTGCGGATTTATGCTCGGTGGTGTTGGCACTATCAGTGCGCACGAACTAGTCCATCGAGTGGGGGACCGCATTAGCGTGACCATTGGGCGCTGGATCCTCGCTTTAAGCTTTGATGCTAACTTCTCTATCGAACACGTGTATGGTCATCATCGCTATGTCGCAACAGCCATTGATCCAGCCACGGCGCCGCGTGGGCGAAATGTTTACAGTCATATTATTCATTCAACCGTTAAAGGTAATATCAGTGCATGGAACATTGAAAAGCGCAGGCTTGAACGCCGGGGTGTTGCATTAATCAGCGCGCATAACCGTTGTCTACGCGGATACTTTATGAGCCTTACGTGGCTAGCTGCAGTGTGGATGGCTTTTGGTATAAGTGGCTTTTTATTTGCTGTAGCAGCTGGACTAATCGCTAAAGCGTTACTTGAAATCGTTAACTATATGGAACATTACGGCATGCTACGCGACCCCAAGCAACGTGTTATGCCTCATCATTCGTGGAATTCTAATCGCCGGATAAGTAGCTGGTGTATGTTTAACTTGTGTAGACACTCACACCACCATGCGCACGGCGCGGTGCCTTTTCACAAGCTAAACCCTATGCCAGAAGCCCCGGCAATGGTCAGCGGGTATATGGCAACCGTATTTCTTACCCTAATCCCGCCACTTTGGTTCGCGCTCATGCGGCCCAAACTAGCGCAATGGGACCGCACTTATTCGAGACCAACTGAGTAACCGCTACTTAGCAGAGCGGGCATTTAATGCCCGCGATCAGCAGCCGCTTGCCAATCCTTGCGGATTTGGGTACTCGTCCAAAGAAACACGACAATAGAAAGTACATACATAAATACCAAGTATTCCAACGCTGTAGTTAGTGCTACGGTTTCACCCAGCTCTGGTATCATTGACTGACTGAAGATCCCTACTAGCGTCGGCCCACCGCCTAAAGCAATAATATTCAACACAAAGAAAAATAGTGCTGTAGACATTGCACGCACGTTAACCGGTGCTAAGGTTTGTGCCATTGCAAAAGAAGGGCCCAAGTACGAGCCGCTGGTGAATAAGAAAACCGTAATCAAACTCAATGACAAGGTTACACTTTCAACTTGCAATGTGTAATAGAATGCAGGAACTCCAAGAATTAATGCTATAGCGGGAAGCAGCGCGTACGCGCGGCGGTCATATTTGCCCCACTTATCAGCCAATACGCCGCCTAACCAGACGCCAAGTGCATATGCTGTTCCATTAATAATGCCAAACGCGATTAAAAGATCGCGAATAGGATAATCTGGATGTACGCGAACATAGAAATCAATTAACCATGTTGAAATCGCATAATTTCCGAAGGACGCAAATGAGATACCCAAACACATACCCCACCACGTTGGGATGGAAAGCAGGATCTTAATAGACTTTTTAACACTTGGCCGGGAGCTGTCGTCTGAAGAAACCGTCTGAGAGCGCACCGGCTCTTTTATGGTTAGCTTCATTAAGATAGCAAGAGCGATCCCCGGCAACCCAACGCTGATCATAACAATACGCCAGTCAGCACTACCACCAGTGAGAAAAAATGCCGAAGCGAAGAACGCTGCCATAATACCAAACGGAATACCCAACGAGTATATGGCTAACGCGCCAGCGCGCTTTTCCTTGGGAAATAAATCACTGATGATACTGTGTGAAGGTGGACTGCCTCCAGCTTCACCGATCCCTACACCAATGCGCGCCAAAGCCAATTGTGCATAATTGGTCGCTAGCCCCGACAACGCAGTGAATCCGCTCCAAAGAGTTAGTGATACGGCAACAATATTAACCCGGTTATAGCGGTCTGCTAACCATGCTATCGGGATCCCAACAATCGTATACAGTAAGGCGAAGTAGATACCTTTTAGGTAGCCCAGCTGAGCATCATCCAAGCCCAAATCAGCCTTAATGAACGGGCTTAAAATACCCAAGATTTGCCGATCTATAAAATTAAAGGCGTAAACCAGCGTAAGAATGATCAAGACATAATTGCGGTAGCCATTAGAAACTTGATTGGTCTCTGCAGGGGTCGTAACGTTACTATTTGCACTACTCATGTTGGCTCTTATTATTGTTTCGACGTCTCATAGTACGGAAAACAATCAAAAGAGCTCAACTAAATGTTAATTATTTGTGATCATCACTAAAACTATTTGCACTTGAATGACGTATCAAGCACCATAAGCCCAACTCATCCGACCAGAGACCGCGCATGCATATCGATGAAATTATTCAAACTATCAATAGCACCCAACAACTTGACGGTGACACCAATCAAGTTCAACTAGCGTTAAACGACACTTGGGCGCAAGGCCGAACTGTCTATGGCGGAGTGTCTGCAGGGATCGCCTATGCGGTAGCTAAACCACTGGTCTCAGATGATCGAGTTCTACGCAGTATGTCAGTCAATTTTGTTGGGCCATTAGTTTATGATTCAGCCTTTACAGTAATCGCCAAGACCCTGCGCAGCGGTAAAAATGTGTCGCAGTTACAGGTTCAAATTCTGCAACAAGACAAAGTGTGTCTTGCTGCGTTGATTTGTTTTGGCGTTGGTCGAGCGTCTAAGTTAAAGGTCAACAAAGGCCTGACACATGCTCTTCCCGAGCCACAAAAAGCCAAGTTCATACCACAAATACCTAAAGTCACACCGCGCTTTTTGCGTCATTTCGACTTATCTATTGAAGAAGGTGGTGTTCCTTTTATGAATGGTAAGAAATCACATTACTATGGTTGGATGCGCTTTAAGCAAGCCCCTTCAGTCATTACAGATGTGCATTTAATCACTTTAATTGATGCTTGGCCGCCAACGTTATTGCAACAATTAAAGTGGCCCGCTCCTGCCAGTACGGTGAGTTGGAACATTGAGTTTTTACATCCTCATCGTCCAGTACAGCCCACTGATTGGTTTGCCTACAAGGCAGAAACCCGGCAAGCGGGAGAAGGCTATGGACACACTGAGGCAAACATTTGGGATGCAGCCGGAGAGCTTATCGCACTGAGCAGACAAACGGTCGCTGTTTTCGATTAATACACGATAAAGCTACTTGGATTAAATAGCGAAATAATATTAATGCATTGCAGATTAGTGATATCCAGAGCGGTTTCTATCTGTGTATCATCAAATTCCACAGCTTCATTTAAGAAGGGCTGTAAATTAGCAAAGGGTTCATACACATCTTGGTGCACATTATCGAGCGCTAACACATAGGCCAATTGTATTACCCTTTCATCAGCCTGTTCAGCCGGGAACAGTTTGTGGTGCACGTTTTCAACGAGGCTAACCAGGCTCATAGGCAAGCCCCAGTTTTTCATAATCTCGGCGGATAACTGCGAGAACGTAAAGCCGCATAAGGTTTGTTGCATAACACGTGGTGTGGTGTTTTTGTTGATTGCTGAACACTGGGAAGCAAGGTCGGGATACGACTGAACCATAGCTAATTCACCGATATTATGCAGTAAACCAGACACAAAAAGCCGCTCAGGCTCAGGGATCCGCTTGCGCTCAGCAATATATTTTCCGAGTAATGCACAACTTAGGCTTTGCTCCCAAAACTTATCTAAGTCAATAACGTTGCTACTCACTGTGGCAAAGGTTTTGGCAACACCGTAGGAGACTGCTAGGTCATACAAGGCTTTCGTCCCAATGATTTGAATCGCTTTAGCGATAGAATCAATGCGATTAGGGAAATTATACAGTGCGCTGTTCGCGAGTTTGAGTAACTGTGCGGTTAGGGTCGGATCAAAGGTAATTAAACTAGCAATATCCTCAACGGTAGATTGTTCATCATCAATCACTTTTTTTAACGCAGTAACGGTTTCAGGAAGTGCGAACATGTCAGCAGCTTCTGCAGCATAATCAACAACATTCATTATTTGATTCCAACCTTTTGAGATAACTCTGTAGCACTGATAGTCAAATTAATCGTAGCAGAAGCTTCTGCGTCATGGATCATTTCGACAATTTTTTCGTTTACCGGACAGACCAAGCCCAATTGTTCAGCTTGCGCTAACACCGCTCCGTTTAAAAAATCCACTTCAGTTTTCTTACCGCTGTGCAAATCCCACCACATTGACGTTTTAACCGTCGGGTCAATCGCTAACATTTTATTCGCCACCCGCTTAAACAACCAATTCGGCAGACGCAATATGAACGGAATAAAACGTCCCTCTACCGAGGCTACTTTAGGGAGTTTTAGTCCTAACGCGTTGGTTACCAATAATAGCTCTTCCATCATTGCAGCAATAATGCGACGAAACTCTCTTTGTTCAAGCATAGCTTTGACTGGAACATTCGCCAATGCATTCACACTATTTCCTAGATTCAATTGCAACTTAGCCCACTGAACCGCTGTCATATCAGCAGTAAAAGCGATTGGTAATAAGCCTTTTCCCTGATTCGAACTTATGTCATCCGGAGCGCATAATAAACGGGTTAAACGTTCGTCATAAGCCGACGACTCAAGCGTTAACGAGCCCTGTGAGCCGCGGTGAAAATGTCCGTCAGCTAAAGTAACCACATTGAACGGCACCATGACCCGCAACACTTCATTATGGGGGTATGCCTTACGTAAAAGATGATCAACCCCTAGCCCATTTTGGCAACACAAAATGACTGTTTTAGGTCCGACGAAAGGAGCCATATCACTGATTGCTTGATTTATCGCGGTGCACTTTACCGTTAACCATATAATGTCTACCGGTTCGGTGCAGTTGGATGTGAGTTCGGTTATCACTGAGACGTCCGACAGTTCAGCTCGGTTCTCTTGGTAGTCGGTCAAAACCATGCCCTGTTGCAACGCCTGCCCCATACGCTGGCGGCAATAGAGATAAACGGTGTGAGGCTTTTTCTGTTTGCGCGCCACAAGCGACAAACATCCACCCAAATAGCAACCAATAAGACCTGCGCCAAACACCAATTGAGAAGTCATGATAAATATCAATATCGCATCAAATTATTGATATCATACGCGATATATTTCTCAAGCCTAGCCTTAAAAAGAGTCAAATTTATGCGTGTCGTTGTGATTGGTTATGTCTGGCCTGAGCCTAACTCCTCAGCAGCTGGCCGCAATATGTTAAATATTTTATCGGCGCTGCAGGCACAACAATGGGACGTGAACTTCGTTTGCGCAGCGGCTGACAGTGAACACGCCGTATCCTTGCCGCAATTGGGCATCACTACGCATCATGTGGCCATTAATGATCCAGCGTTTGACCAACTAATCCAGCAACTTGAACCCGATATCGCCCTCTTCGACCGGTTTATGATCGAAGAGCAATTTTCTTGGCGTGTTCGCAAGTATTGTCCGCATACCCTGTGCATCTTAAACACTGAAGATTTGCATGCATTGCGCAGTGCCAGGCATCAAGGCTTGAAAGCAGAAAGTGAAACAATCAATTTGCATACGGATAAGTTTTATCGCGAAATTGCGAGTATTTTGCGCAGTGATCTTACCCTGTTGGTTTCGAATGCAGAAAAGCAATTCCTCCAGCAGAGCTTTGCCATTAGCGATGAGTTGTTGTGTCACTTTCCGCTATTTCCTACAATTCAGTCAAATACTGCAGTACCCAGTTTTGAGCAGCGCAGTGACCTGGCATTTATTGGTAATTTTAGGCATGAACCAAACTGGGATTGTGTGCGCTACTTATACACTGACATTTGGCCACGCCTTAGCCAACAATTACCACACGCTAAGCTAAGAATTTATGGTGCGTATCCGCCCCCCAAAGCAACTCAATTGCATTCTCCACGTAAACGTTTCTTGATAGAAGGCTGGGCACGCGATGCGCAAGAGGTGCTGGCAAACGCTCGGGTATGCCTAGCACCTGTGCGATTTGGTGCTGGAATTAAAGGTAAGTTTTTAGACGCTTTTCAAGCAGGCACTCCCTGTGTTACCTCAACAGTTGGGAGCGAAGGGTTAGACCCAACTGACGAATGGCCTGGTGCGATTTGTACTGATGATGACGCAATCATTGCGGCAGCTTCAACGCTTTATAACAATCAGGAGCGCTGGCAAATGGCGCACACTAAAGCGCTCTCGCGACGCGTAACTGCTACAGACCTAGCACGTGAACAACAGAGGCTGGTCGAATACATCCAGCAAGCAAAACAAGACCTCGCTGGGCGTCGCTCACGCAACTTTATTGGTGCTATGTTACGTCATCACCATTTGGCAAGTACTCAATACATGGGGCAATGGATAGAGGCGAAAAGTGCGTTGAAAGCAGCCATAGCTGCGACTAAAGATGACTAACTTTGCTGAATACGACGGATAACCGCCGCCAATCCGTTTTGCCTCGAGGGACTTAAAAAACGCTGTAATCCAATCTCAGCGAGATAAGCCTGATAATCAAACGTTTGCTGTTCAGCGGGAGCCAGCGCGTTAGCTTTCTCCAAAATAATCGCCAACAAACCACGGACAATCTTGGCCGGCGAGTAAGCCGAATAAATCCGTTTACCGCTATCAGCTTTAGTGACGCCCATCCAAACCGCGGCTTCACAGCCCACAACTTTGTTCGCGTCAGTTTGGATCGCGGGACTATCAGCCAGCAAAGATTTGCCGGCCAGCATCACTTGACGCAGCATGCTGTCCCACGCATTACAACTCGCGACTTGTTTAGCTAATGGAAGTAAAGAATTATCGTGTTTCAATCGAGCTTACTTAGCGTTGAGCTCTTGCCAACATTCAAGCCATTCATTGGCCGTGATCACAATCCCCTCTTCTTCTTCGCCGCAGGGGAAAATCAGCAATAGCGTATTATTGTTGCTTAAGCCGTCAACCCAAACATTGACGAACTCATCTAACGGGATCGATTTGGGTTCACATTCAGGAAAGTCATCGCGCTCCCAACCCACCACAAAGTCATGATGCGGCCAAATGGGTAAACACAATTCATTTTCGCTTTCTACCATGACCCAACCATTTTTGCCGAACAAGCCCCAGAGTGATGGTACTTTTTGCAAATGTTCTAAAAAGTAGTCAAAACGCTGTTCCGGTGTAAGCCGGGTAATCCGCAGAAATTCCTCACAGGCTAACGGATCGTGTTTGTGGTCATGTCCTTCGATTTGCATGTTTTACTTTCCCTTTGTAAAAGTGGCGTGATTGTACAGACTGCATCAATTCACTGCTAGTAAATTTGGACAAAAATTATGCATCATTTTAGTTGCTATACGCGCCGCAAAGAATGCCCACATTCGACGTTTTTTTATGCGAAATTTGTTAACATAGCGTTCAAGTAAATGATTTATTCAACGCAGTATCCAGTTAATGAAGATTATCTCTTTTAATATCAATGGCATTCGCGCCCGCTTACATCAACTACAAGCAATTATTGATAAACACTCGCCCGACATCATTGGCCTACAAGAAATCAAAGTCGATAATGATGCTTTCCCTGTAAAAGCCATAGAAAGCATGGGTTATCATGTCGCTTTTCATGGCCAAAAGGGCCACTATGGCGTGGCTCTCATGTCCAAAATGCCTGCAGTGGCCGTAGAATACGGGTTTAAAACCGACACAGCTGATGCACAGCGTAGAATGATTATTGGTCGTTATGAAATTGATCAGCAACAAGTAACAGTACTTAATGGCTATTTTCCACAAGGGGAAAGTCGTGACCACGCAACTAAGTTCCCGGCAAAACGAAAGTTCTATGAAGATTTAAATGATTATCTAGCCACCGAGTGTAGCAATCAGTCTTCACTGATAGTCATGGGTGATATGAATATATCCCATACTGACTACGATATTGGGATCGGTGAAGCAAATGCTAAGCGCTGGTTACGTACAGGGAAATGTAGCTTTCTACCTGAAGAACGCGAATGGCTGAATACCTTATTAAGTTGGGGCCTGCATGATACCTACCGCACACAAAACCCTGAGAATGCTCAAGAGTTTAGTTGGTTTGACTATCGCTCCAAAGGCTTCGACGACAATCGTGGATTACGTATCGATCTTATCTTGGCGACGAAGCCATTATTAGAACGTCTGACAGATACCGGCATTGACTACGAGTTACGCGGGATAGAAAAGCCGTCTGACCATGCCCCGATATGGGCGACATTTGGAGCATAACCCATGTCGCTGCTGCAGATTATCGGCATAATTGCGTATGCCGCGACCATCATTTGGGCAATGCGCCACCTAGACTTTGCCGCGCTCGGAAAGTCAAAGTTACAACAGCATTTGGTCTTTGGGGCTAGTGCTAGTGTGTTCTTTTTATGGATTTTTCGCGCTGGTATCTATGATGGCTTATCAGTCCACTTTCTATGGCTAACCGCACTAGCACTTACACTGGGCGTGCGCTACTCCATACTTGCAGCGACTGCGGCGTTACTCGGTGTAACAGCAATCGGGTTAGAAGACTGGGCGATGTTCGGCATCAATGGTCTGTTCGGTATTCTCATACCCATTGCGCTAACACATCTGATTTACAATATTTCATTCCATCGTTTGCCGCGCAATTTATTTGTTTACATCTTCGTTTGCGCCTTTTTCCCCGGCGCGTTGATGATAGCGCTTAAAATGGCATTAGTCGGCGGATTTTATACCCTGGACGGGATCTACGATTGGTTAACCGTAAAAGATAATTATCTCGTGTTGATCCCATTACTATTGTTTCCAGAGGGCATGCTTAACGGCATGACGATGACGCTATTAGTGATTTATCGACCGCACTGGGTCTACACTTTCCACGATAAGTTTTATATCGATGGTAAATAATAGCGCTGCAGCAAACTGAAATAAAAAAACCACCGTTAAATAGCGGTGGTTGGTATTCAGCAGTCAATTACTTTTGTTCGCCCAGAACAACGACTATAGGCAACGCAATTCTAATCAAACAATACATCCATAATATTGCTTAACTCCGTTTTTCCTGCACGGATTTCTTGTTCGGTCAACCCTGCCAGTTCATGCGGAAATACTAACCACTCATCGCTCTCGCGAATGTAATAGTCAGGAACCAACTGAGTCTTATTGTTTGCGGGTTTATACCAAGGACAGGCGATACGCACATCTGTTGGCATATTGAGGCGCATCTGTGCTTTGATTTGCTTGATCAAGGCGTCTACACTGCGGCCTGAGTCAAATACATCATCGACAATCAAAATGGCATCATCAGCGTTGGCATTCTCAATCAGGTAATGCAAACCGTGGACACGAATTTCCTTGGATTGCTTATCAATACCGTAATATGACGACGTACGTACTGCAATATGGTCCGTTGGTGTCTGCTTAAACTCAAAAAACTCTTGTACCGCGATACCAATCGGAGCACCTCCACGCCAGATACCGATAATAAACTGTGGCCGAAAGCCATCTTCATAGACTTGATGCGCGAGTCGAAATGAATCTTCAAGTAAGGATTGTGCGGTAATATAGGTTTTTTGCATGAGCAGCCCCAGAAAATCAATTCGCGCAAGTATAGTGAAAACTTACTCGTATTGTAAGGCTCTTGCCGGTTCAACTGACAACGCTTTAAATGCGGGATACAAAGTGGACAGTACACACAGCAATAGCGCAAAAGCAGCAACCCCTATCACCTGTTCAAACCGCAGGTCAATCGGCAGACCACCACTTAAACTGTAGCCGGTAGATACCCCTAACGCAGCAAACATTGGGTTTAACCCAAGCACTAAAAGTACGCCAAGTAGTGTACCAAGAGCGGCTCCCTTTAGGCCGTTTAACATGCCATTGAAAAGAAAAATCGTCATCACGCTGGTGCGCCGCATACCTAGCGTCATTAGGATCGCAATATCGCCCTGCTTTTCATTGACCACCATCACCAACGCGGAAATGATATTGAATGCGGCGACTGCTATAACCAACAGCAACAACAGAAACATCATATTTTTTTCCATTTTTACTGCGTCAAACAAAGGGCCTTGACGTGCCCTCCAAGTATCATACCCAATACTTTCTCGCGCCAACACATCTGCTGTTGCTTGATAGGCAAATGCGTCGTGCAAAAATAACCGCGATGTCGCAACTGGACCAGTCTCCCGTTTCAAACGCTGGAGGTCATTAACATGCATATACAGCGTTTTGTCATCCAACTCCGAACCCATATCAAACACGCCAACAACTTCGACCAGACGTTGACTGGGTACACGTCCAAATGGGGTATAGACCGAGGCTCCAGCGAGTAACAAACGTAGCGGTTCGCCCGGCCTAATACCAAGCTGAGATGCTAATGCGCGGCCAATAATAATGTGGTAACTGCCAGGCGTAAGATCGCTTAATTGTCCTACCAGCAAATTGTCGTCGATAATCGAATACTGAGCCATTTTTACTGGGTCTACCCCTTGGATCATAACGCCACGCAATGCATTTGGCGTCTGTAATACGCCTTCGGCTTCGGTATATGGCATTGCCCCAGTAACTTCAGGCAAGGCCAGCTGGGTAATTTGTGTAGCAGGGGCCTGTGCGACCACATGCGGCATTACACCTAAAATTCGTTGCTTAAGCTGCCCTTCAAAACCATTCATCACTGACAACACAACGATTAACGCCATGATCCCCAGGGTAATACCAGCGACCGAAAAAAAGTTAATAAATGCCACAAAGCTGCTGCTTTGCTTAGCTTTGGAGTAGCGCAGGCCAATAAATGCAAAAACGGGATGAAACATAGCTTCCTAACGCTTGAAACTTCGAATAAAGCAATTGAATTGCTTGCGAAAGTTATGGTTAATGCGACAATGCAAACGCATGATACGAACATCTGTAAAGCCATACAAGGTAATCTACTATGGATCAGTCATTCGATACGCTCTCAGCTGCGCAGAAAAAAGATCGGTTTAATGAATTCTTTTTGCTTAAACATACGCTAAACGTCAACATCAAAGCCGTTGAAAAAGCAGCAATTCCCGCGCATCACGAACTTGAATCGTCTATGCCCTATGCCTTCAAGATTGCCGGAGAACTTTCGAGCATTGAAGCTCAGGCTCTGCGTCCTTTACGCAATCTCAGCAATCATGCTGCTGAGTTGGCTGATTTTTTAACTGCACAAGCGCGTAAAATTGATCTAATGATGTCTTATATCCTTCATCAGCAAGACGATAAAACGCTGCGTTACGCAACGTTGCGTTTTGGTGGTGGTGGTATTGAAGTGATTTGTCAGCAGCCACTTGAAGTGGGCCAAGGTGTTGAACTCAAAATCTTTTTACCAGAGGAAGCGGCCGCTGTTTTCTGCTTCGCGGAAGTTATTGCTTGCGACCCGCACCCAGATGGTTACCATATCGCGTTTATTTATAGCCGTATCCGTGAAACTGATCAGGAATTGTTAGTTCGCGCCAGTTTGCATTTGCAAACTCAGCAGTTACGCAAGCGATCTGAAAACAATCAAAATCAGTAGTAACCGCGTTGTTAGTAACAAGGCCCATTGCGTATTCATGAAAGCATCGATATTTTCCCCCGCATTACCGCAAAAAAAATCCAATAGCGTCGATTTCTTGCAATGGGGCCAACTACCCAAAAGCAGCGCCGCATTAGCCATCGCAAGCGCAGCAATGCAACACTCAGGCCCTACGTTGTTAGTAACAGCGGATACGCCGAGCGCCCTTCGTCTCGAACGCGAGATCCAGTTTTTTAGCTTGCCACAAGAAGTGAATATCAACGTGTTTCCCGATTGGGAAACCTTACCTTACGATACGTTTTCACCGCACCAAGATATAATTTCCCAGCGGCTTGAAACCCTTGACGCACTGTCTAACGCAGCAGACACACTAGTCATCGTGCCGATTAATACGTTAATCCAGCGCTTAGCACCGACCAACTATCTAGACCAATACTTACTGCTACTTAAGACCGGGCAAACCGTCGACGTACAAGCATTCCGCCGCAAACTAGAAAAAGCCGGCTATCTGCACGTCAACCAGGTAATGAGTCACAGTGAGTTTTCAGTGCGTGGCAGCATCATTGATCTTTTCCCGATGGGCAGTGAACACCCGTTTCGTATCGATTTATTTGATGATGAGATCGATTCTATTCGTCTATTTGATCCAGAGGACCAACGCTCGACCGATAAAGTCGAAGAAATTCGGCTATTACCGGCGCGTGAGTTCCCTACCGATAAACCCGCGATCGCGCGATTTAGGGAGCAGTATTTAACCCATTTTGATGCGGTAAGTTCAAAAGAATCAATTTTTCACCGGGTGACTGCAGGAAATGGAGTTTTACCGGGCGGTATCGAATATTACTTACCACTCTTCTTTGAGCAAACCGCAACGTTATTTGACTACCTGAGCGAGAATACCCAGATCCTCATGCATGGGGATATCCAGGACGCCTGTGAATTTGTCTGGGCTGACATCCAACATCGCTATGAACAACGTCGCTACAATCCAGAACGGCCGTTGCTCGCGCCACAGCATTTGTACCTGTCAGTTGAAGAATTATTTGCCCAACTGAAGCTCTGGCCGCGAGTAAAGATTAATGCCAATGACGTTGAAGAAAAAGCTGGCAGAACAAATTTTAACGCCCAATTAGTCGATGATATCGCGCTACAACCTCAGCACAAAGAACCGGCACAACGATTGCGTCAGCGCCTCGAGAAGGTATTGGCAGCGGGCGGTCGCGTGTTGTTTTGTGCGGAAACAATGGGGCGCAAGGAGAATCTATTAGGGATCCTGAAGCAAGCGCGCATCAGCACAACAAGCATTGATAGTCTCGATAGTTTTATTCAACAACATGAGCCAGTCGGACTGACGGTTGGTAATGTTGAAAACAGTTTTTACCTGGATAATGCCGATGGTCAGTTGCTCCTGATCACCGAAACCGAACTACTTGGGCACAAAGTCAGCCAACGACGACGACGTGACAAACAAAAAGCCACGGATGAGTCAGCGGTTATTCGCAACTTAGCGGAATTAACCAGTGGGCAACCCGTCGTACATATCGATCATGGTGTGGGCCGATACATTGGTTTACAAACACTAGATGCTGGCGGGATTAGCACCGAGTACCTCACTATTGAGTATGCCAAAGGTGCGAAACTGTACGTACCTGTTGCCAGTTTACATTTAATCAGCCGGTATAGCGGTGGCGATCCTGATCAAGCCCCGTTACACGGGCTCGGCAGTGATGCTTGGAGCAAAGCCAAGAAAAAGGCCGCTGAGAAAGTGCGTGATGTCGCCGCTCAGTTGCTCGATGTATACGCCCGCCGCGCGGCCAAACCCGGTTTCGCATATAAGATTGACTGGCAGGAGTACCAACGCTTCGCCGACAGCTTTCCATTTGAAGAAACCCTGGATCAACAACAAGCAATCAGTGCTGTTATCAATGATATGGGCCTTCCCAGTGCCATGGACCGATTAGTGTGTGGTGATGTCGGCTTTGGTAAAACAGAAGTTGCCATGCGAGCAGCTTTTTTGGCTGCAAATCACGGCAAACAGGTGGCGATTTTGGTGCCCACTACCCTGCTTGCACAGCAGCATTATGAGAACTTTAAAGACCGCTTTGCGGACTGGCCATTCAACATTGAAGTCATGTCGCGGTTTGTCGGAACTAAGAAGAGTCAAGAAGTGCTCAATGGGCTTGCCAACGGTAAGGTCGACATAGTGGTTGGAACCCATAAGCTTATCCAAGATGATGTTAAGTATCATGATTTAGGGCTAGTAATCATTGATGAAGAACACCGTTTTGGCGTGCGCCAAAAGGATAAATTTAAATCGCTGCGGGCCGACGTGGATATCCTAACACTAACCGCCACTCCTATCCCTAGAACATTGAACATGGCATTAAGTGGAATGCGCGACCTATCAATAATTGCCACTCCTCCAGCCAAGCGTCTGTCGATTAAGACCTTTGTCCAGCAGCGCGACAAAGAAGTGATCCGCGAAGCCATCATGCGTGAAATTTTACGTGGTGGTCAGGTCTATTTTCTCCACAATGAAGTGGAGAGTATTGAAAAAACGGCTGACGAAATTGCGCAAATTGTACCCGAGGCACGCATCGCTATAGGTCACGGTCAAATGCGCGAGCGCGAATTAGAGCAAGTCATGAGTGATTTCTATCACCAGCGCTTTAATGTTTTGGTGTGTACCACTATCATCGAAACCGGGATTGACGTGCCATCGGCCAATACTATCATTATGGACCGTGCCGACCATCTCGGTTTGGCGCAGCTCCATCAGCTTCGCGGACGCGTCGGGCGCTCGCATCACCAAGCGTATGCGTACCTCTTAACCCCGCATCCTAAGCGCATGACCCGGGATGCAACGAAACGCCTCGAAGCGATTGCTAATTTGGAAGATTTAGGGGCTGGATTCCAGTTGGCCACGCACGATTTAGAAATCAGAGGCGCGGGTGAATTATTGGGTGACGACCAATCCGGTCAAATCGCTTCCATTGGTTTCACGCTGTATATGGACATGCTTGAACAAGCAGTAGAAGCTTTAAAAGAGGGTAAAGAACCTTCACTTGATGCAGTTCTAGCCGAACAAACAGAGATTGAATTGCGCATTCCAGCGCTGTTCCCGGATAATTACATTGCGGATGTCAGTACACGCTTGTCACTTTACAAAAAGCTGGCGAGCTGCAAAAGCAAATTGGATATTGATAATCTGCAAATTGAGCTTATCGATCGTTTCGGTATGTTGCCACAAGCGGCAAAAAACTTAGTCGCGATTGCCGAGTACAAGCTGCTCGCTAAACAAGTTGGGATCAGCAAGATTGAAATGGGTAACCAAACCGGTAGCATCGAGTTCACTACCACTACGCCTGTGGATCCGGGTTACATTATCCAATTGGTACAAACCCAGTCGAAGCAGTTCCGTTTTGATGGTCCAACTCGCCTCAAGCTGGTCAATACACCTGAGGATGCCCAGCAACGTCTGGATATGGTATCTTCATTGTTGCAATCATTTATAAAGGAATCACGCCCCTCATGAGGTTGATCAGCGTTTGCTTGTTAGCATTGGCTATATTGCCTATTTGCAGTGCCGTTGCTCAAGAGCAGGAATGGTGGTTTGACATTGAAGTGATCGTTTTTGAACGCAGCCATGATGAACCGCTGGCTGAACAATTTGATGCGGTTGCAAATATTCCAGCGGATTGGCAATTCAATCTAATTGAGCAGGCATTAACACCAGATATCAGCCGCTTATTGCCATTGCTTCCAACGTGTACAGTTGAAGATACTTTACCCACAATCGACAGCATTATAGCCGACTACCAAGCCTATCAAACCCAGTTACGTGAGGCTGAACTAGCTGCCGATCCTGCACTAGCCAATGCGGGAGAAGCAATCAACGGTGATACCGAAAACGTTGCTAGCCTTCCGGTCGACGATGCTGTTTCCGCTATCATCGATGAGGCCGCTAACAATGCGTCGCAAATGGCTAGTGTAGAAGAATCATCGCTGATTGACAGTGAGAATGTAGACACCACAAACAACGCTGATAACTCTAGTGATTTGGCCATTGCAGAGGAACCAAATAACACAGTAGCGCCAGCTGATGAGCCACTGGCTTCAGATCCAGATACGCCGTTTGATAATGAGGCGAGACTTCAGCAGTTAAATCAACAGCGCCAGGCATTCATTGAAGCCATGCCCCCGCATGCGCCAATTGTCGTAGCGGACAATGTCCTGTGCATTATGGACAGCGAAATAATTCCGGCAACTGACATCAAATTGTATGCATTTGATACTGCCTTACCGCGCCGCGATCGTGTACCAAGCAGATTAAGCGGTATCGATTGGTTTCGCGCGGATGACGCACACTTATTACCCGATGATGTCTTCGCTTTGAAAGATTTCGCGCGCGATATCAATCGTCTGGCCAATCATCGCGTACTCCTTCACACAGCGTGGCGTCAGGAAGTTGAGTTTGGTCGCGATGTTGCTGAAGCTATTCATTTAATCGCCGGTAGAGACCTACATGCTCCTCTATTTGAAGCTGCGCAACAAGCAAATAAGCAGGCACAGCAAGAAGCAGAAAACAAAGCGTTCGATAAACCAGCAGAATTCGCAGACGATAGTTCTAAATCTGAAGTTAATCTGACATCCGACGAAGCTTTCAATGAAAACCCAAGTGCCATTAATGGTGAATTTGGTACTCCTGCAGAAGACAGCTTAAGCACTTGGTTTGAACAACTCGAGACAGCGTTAAACGCACCAGTGCCCGCTGACATCGTGGAACAAATACTCAGTACTGAAGATTTAGAGAATGACCCCATCGCTCTTTACCAAAACCCGCTTTGGCAAGTGGAAGGAACGTTTAAAATCTATTTACAATACATCAATCGCGTGCCGTATTTACACATCGATAATGACCTTGTTTACCAGCGCTCAATTGCCAGTGATGAGCAGCAAGCCAAGCCCCAGTTTCAGGCTATTGCACTAAAACAGTTACGCCGCGTGATCAGCCAACAGGTTCATTATTTTGATCACCCTCTATTCGGCGTAATCGTGCAAATTCGTCGCCATGACAGGCCCGAGCCTAAGGCACTAACAGAGCTAAATGAGGTTGATGTCGAGTGAAGATTTATACTAAGCAAGGTGATGCAGGTGTTACTCAGGTTTACACCCGAGACGTTCGCAAAGTCGCTAAAGATGATGTGATCCTTGATGCCTACGGCAGTTTAGACGAGCTGAATGCGCAGTTAGGTTTATTGGCCAGTCAGCTACGCACAGATCATGCGTTGGCATCTGTCACTACACTGCTTACTGATGTGCAACGCGACCTTTTTACCATCGGCTTTGCCATTTCAGACAGTAGCCAACTGGCTAACGAGAGAGTAGTAGTCCTCGAGAATGGCATAGATTCAATGCAACAGGATTTGCCGCCACAAACCCAGTTTATTTTGCCCGGTGGCAGCCAAGCTGCAGCCCATGCTCATGTGTGCCGCACGGTTTGTCGTCGTGCAGAGCGTTCGTTAGTTCGTTTACACCATGAACAGGAAGTGGCTTCTGAAGCTCTGCAATATCTCAACCGCTTGTCTGATTACCTGTTTGTGTTGGCACGCTGGTGCAATTTACGCCTAGGTGTAACTGATATTAATGTTTAGGACCAAACGATAACGACGTTAAATCAGCACTGTATTTTACTCATTTTTTGCTTTAAACAACGCCAGTGAATATCTGATGCATTGAGCACCACTAAAATAGTTCTGCAGAAACATTTAAAACTGCAGACTGATCACAATCGCGGCTACAATCGCCACCATGACATTTAAGGCTGCCCCCTCTTTTGCCATGGTTGAAATCGCAATTTTACCAGTGCCATAAACAATCGCATTCGGTGCGGTTGCAACGGGCAACATAAACGCACAACTGGCACTGATCGCCGCAGGGATCATTAGCAATGCAGGATCAATATTATTGGCCATTGCAGCACTAGCCAATATCGGCATTAACAGGGTAGCAGTGGCTGTATTGGATGTGATCTCGGTTAAAAAGCTCACTGCTAAACAAATCGCAAGGACTAGCAAAATTAACGGTAAAGCCGTAAAGCCAGATAGCCCTTCGCCGATCAGTTGACTCAATCCACTGGCGGTAAAAGCGCTGGCGATGCAGATCCCGCCAGCAAATAACAACAGCATTCCCCATGGGATCTGTTGCGCCGTTTGCCAGTCAAGCAGATAACTGGGTTTCTGCGTCTCTGGATCGGTATGACCCGATGGGATCAAACACATTAGCACCACGCCTAGCAATGCCACAGTGCTATCACCAATGCCTGGAGCATTAAAAAACGCAGACCAATAAGGTCGAAACACCCAAGCTAAAGCAATGACACCAAATACGCTAAGCACTCGCTTCTCTGCTGCTGCCCAAGGCGGTTGCTGGGGTATAGGAGAGACCGGAAGTCGACCGATGCCACGGGTTAGCCACAATGCCATTAATGGAATTGCGACTACAACAATGGGTACACCATATTGCATCCAATCCAGAAAGGACATTTGCTTACCAGTGAATTCCTCATACACACTCATAAAAATAATATTCGGTGGTGTACCTATTGGCGTGCCAACGCCGCCAAGACTAGCTGCATACGCAATTGCCAAAAGCAGCACAATTGCCAAACGAGGTTGCTGCAAGTGTGCCACCACGGCTAAACCCAATGGCACTAGCATCAAAGTTGTTGCTGAGTTTGAAATCCACATACTTAAAATAGCAGCAGTGAGCATAAAAGCTAAAACAATGCGCCTTGCGCTATGCGTGCCGGTCAGTTTGAGCATATTAAATGCTAAACGCACATGCACACCGGATTTTTCCAGCGCTTTGGACAGCATAAATGCTCCCATCAGTAACACAATGACGTGATTACCTAGGGCTGAGGCGGCGGTTTTGTGGTCGAGAACGCCGACCAGAGGAAATGCGACAAATGGGATTAAAGAAGTCACCGGTATTGGCAATGCTTCTGTTACCCATAAGGTTCCAACTAATACCGTTACCGCAGCTGTCATCACGATTGGCGCCGGTTGCTCAAGCACATTCAGCGCAACATAAGTAACCAAGGCTAAGAGGACGGCAAGAAGAAACATTGGCCATTTAACCCAGCTTTGTACAACATCTGTCATTCAATCTGCTCCTGTAGCGCGATGTAAGGTGTGCTGCGCAGCATCGTACAACTGTTTTTTATGCGTACACGGCACCTTTTGCGCGCGCAGACGAGCGACCGAATGCGACGTTGTTGCTGACCACTTAAGTCCATCCAGTACCTCTTTTACTGCATCGCGGTTATTACACACTAAGGCCATATCACATCCTGCCTGCAACGCTGCCTGCGCGCGTTGCAGCGGTCCACCGGCGACGGTCGCCGCCTGCATGGATAAATCATCAGAAAAAATAACCCCATTAAAGCCTAACTTTTGCCGCAGAATTTGTTGCAGCCAAACGGCTGAAAATCCCGCCGGTTGATCGTCAACTTGCGAGTAAATCACATGGGCTGGCATCATTCCTTGCAAAAAGCCGCGCTTGATCAGCTGCTTGAAAACGGGCATATCAGTAGACTCTATTTCGCTTAGGGCACGAGGATCAACGGGCATCGCAATATGTGAATCCGCTCGCACCGAACCATGCCCCGGAAAATGTTTACCAATCGCACACATGCCCATACTGCGAAGCCCAAGAATAAACGCACTCGCCAAGGGTAAAATCTCACTGCAGCTGCTACCGAAAGCCCGATCCCCAATAACTTCAGAAACACCATTGATATCGAGAACCGGAGCAAAGGAAATATCAATATCCAATTGGGTTAACTCGTAACCGATAATCGCACCACAGGCCTTGGCTAATTCATCCGGTGCGATATGCGCTGATGCAGCTAAAGACTGCAGTTGCCCCATTGCCGGAATAGCGCTAAAGCCTTCTCGAAAACGTTGCACTCGCCCGCCTTCCTGATCGACAGCCAGCAAAATGTCCGAACGATACTGCCTGATTGATTGTACAAGTTGGGATAATTGAGCGGGAGACTGATAGTTGCGACTGAAAAGAATAAGGCCGCCCACTAGGGGGTGTTTGAGCAACTCCTTGTCCTCTGATGACAATGACGTGCCTTCAATATCAAGCATTACCGGACCCAAAATAGCACGACTCCCTGATTAAAAACTTTGCATTCGCGAATTGCATCGCTAGGATGACATAACAAGTTGAGACTATACGAAAAAATACTATGAAACGCATCCTCCTTGCTGTTGTTCTTTGCCTTTTTGCAGCCGTTGGTTTGATCTACATAACCTTGTTCTTAAGTCTCCCTGATCTCGACAGTGATATTAATGCTGCGGTGTCAGCTAAAGTGAATATACAGCGTGATGCCAAAGGTCATACTTTAGTAACTGCGCAAAATCGCGTTGATGCTGCCTATGCGACTGGGTTTGCGCACGCGCAGGATCGTTTGTTTCAAATGGATTTGTTACGCCGCAGTGGTGCCGGAGAAATTGCTGAATTATTTGGTGACGCAGCTGTAGGCGTTGATACCCGTGCACGTTTCCATCAATTTCGTCAACGCGCACAACAAGCCCTCAAACTTCTGAGTGAGAACGAGCGAGCAGTGCTCGATGCGTATGCGAATGGGGTTAATAACGCGGTAAACCAATATTCGGTTCTACCGTTTGAATACCTCTTGCTGGGCGCAGACTTTAAGCCTTGGTTAGCAGAAGATAGCTTGTTGGTGTCTTATAGCATGTACATTGACCTACAGAATGGGCAAGTACAGCGCGATCTTGTTTTGACCCAAATAGCCAAGCATTACGGACAACCCATGCTGGATTTTATCTTGCTACCCAGTAACTATCAGGCCGCACTGGATTACTCGGAAGTTACACTTCCGGTGCCCTTAGATATCCCCGCTATTAAAAAGCCGGCTAACGCAGAAATAGCTTCAATTACTATACCCGAGCCAATCGATATAGGCAGCAACAATTGGGCGGTCAGCGGAAGCTTAACCCAATCCGGCACGCCAATGGTCAGTGATGATATGCATTTAGGGTTACGCGTACCCCCTATTTGGTATCGCTTGTCATTGCGCTATAGTCAAAACAATGAAGCCGTTGAGCTCCACGGCGTAAGCTTACCCGGCACACCAGGTATTATCGTTGGCAGTAATACGCATGTTGCTTGGGGCTTTACCAATGCAAACCTCGACAATACGGATTGGGTACGACTAGATCCAGCGACGACGGTCGATACGCACGCTGAAGAAATTCGAACTCCTGATGCCGAACACAGCGTGGAGCTCGCTATAAGCGAGTTTGGACCGGTCCGCAAGGTTGATGGAATAAACTATGCTCTGCGCTGGGTGGCGCATCAGCCCTATGCCGTAAATCTAAAACACTTGGATTTGGACACAGCTAAAACACTAACCGCTGCCCGCGATATTGCGACTCAAATGGGCATTCCTGTGCAAAACATGGTTGCCGCTGATCGCGCAGGCTCTATCGGCTGGATGCCAGCCGGTGCTGTTACTGCCCGCCCGACACCTAGCAATCAAGCAATCGCACAACAAGATGTATCCCCCCTGTGGACAACAAGAGAACTACAGTTGCCAGCAGTGATCAACCCTGATAATCAACGTCTATGGACTGCCAATGCACGAGTTATCGGTACCGAGGAACTTAGCCGATTTGGTGACGGCGGATATGCGCTTGGGGCACGTGGCATGCAAATCCGCGATCGCTTGTTCGAGCAAGAAGTTTACGATGAAGCTGCCTTTTACCAAATTCAACAAGACAATGCCGCTGTTTTCTTGTCCTCTTGGCAGGCCTTTCTGGTTAATACGTTGCAACAAAGCCCAAATGAATTTGCCGAAGACATCGCTTTGCTCGATGCGTGGCAAGCCTGCGCATGCAGCGATTCTGTCGGCTATACCCTAACGCGGAAATTCCGTAGTGCAGTCATTAACGCGTTATTTGCTCCCCTTGAAAGCTACCTCAATGAGCATGAGTTGAGTTTAAGCCCGGTATTCCGGCATTTAGAGCCCGCAACCAATGCCATTCTAAAACAACAACCTGCTGACTGGTTACCCGCTCCCTATTCCGATTATTTACCTTTTTTGCTCGACACCTATCGCAATATGCGGCAAGAATTACTCGCTCAATATGCCGACGGTGATACTGGTGCTGTTGCAGAATTAACTTGGGGCAAAGTGAACGCGCTTAGAGTACAGCATCCCTTCAGCCGGGTAATGCCATTTCTAGCTCCAATACTGGATATGCCCACTGTGGCAGGTTTTGGAGACAGTTTTCTGCCTGCAGTACAAAACGGTACTCATGGCGCATCGCAACGCCTCACGGTGCAACCAGGTCGCGAGCAACATGCCATTTTAACTATACCGGGTGGTCAGTCGGGCCATCCGCTGAGCCCATTTTATCGGCATGGCTTTAGTGATTATATCAATGCTGAAGCCACACCGCTGTTACCGGGGGCGCCTGAGCATAGCCTTACTCTGATTCCGTAGCCGCTTGTGTGAGTTTTTGTTGCCAAAGTTCCAGTGCGTGCTGCTGGGCTTGCTGTAAGGTCAATGAGCCCAGTGATGGATCGTCTTTTGCGGCTTGCAGCAAAGCAGTAGCAATTCCATCAAGAGTTTGATTACGCGCCGTAAACATGGCTTGAACATCAGCAAACAAATCTTCTGCCTGAGGGTATCGTGCAGCGATGGGTTCAAAAGCATCACCACTGACATAAGCTTTTTCAATCGCCTCTTGAAATAGCATGCGAGCAGCACGGAATTTAATATATTCTAAACCGCGATCACCGCTTAAAAACCTTAATTGCTCTTCCTTATAGCCAACCTGTAACGCCGCAGTTAAAAGTTGCTCTTGCCAATGCATAAAAGCATTTTCATCATGATGTTCGAACGCTTCTTTGAGCCCTGCTCGGACGTCGCTGGCAGCAAACAAGGTTTCTACTGAGAGCGCAGGCTGCGACGGCTGAGACGGCTGAGACGGCTGCTTAATGATAACAGTGATAATAAAAGTCGCTAAAATTATCAGAAAAAGCAGCAAAAAACGCGAGGACTTGGACATTGAAAATAACACTACCTGTTTTGAGCTAATTTGTTACCCAAAGGTTATCACGTCAATGCTACCTACTACACGGAATAACACAAAGATCCAATCACCCTCACCAGTCGCAACAGCACAATACACAAAAAAGCCTACTCTGCAGTAGGCTCTTTACATAAGCGGTTATGCTGATTGCAAAACCTAATCTATTGACCTGTTGGCTTGGCGTTTTCAACCCGGCTTTTGAGCTTTTGCCCCGGTCTAAACGTCACCACACGACGCGCCTTGATCGGAATGTCTTCACCCGTCTTAGGGTTTCGCCCAGGTCGTTCGTTCTTACTTCTAAGATCGAAGTTGCCGAACCCTGACAACTTTACTTGCTCACCGGCCTCTAGCGAAGATTTAATTTCTTCGAAGAATGCTTCAACGAGTTCCTTGGAATCCCGCTTGTTCATACCTAGCTTTTCGAACAAGTGTTCCGCCATTTCAGCTTTGGTCAATGCCATTGTCTTGTTACTCTCTCAACGCAGCCCTAAATTGTGATTCAAGACCTGCAACTACTGTTTCCACCGCTTTTTGTATTTCGGCTTCTTCTAACGTCTTGCTGGTGTCTTGCAACGTAAGCGACAGGGCAAGGCTTTTTTTACCCGGTTCAATACCTTTACCTCTATACACATCGAACAAGTTTAGGTCAACTAATTGATTTACGCCAATTTTTTCTACATACCTACGTATGTCACCAAAATTCACAGTTTCATCTACCACAATCGCAATATCCCTTCGATTCGCAGGGAATTTTGAAATTGGAACCGCTTGCGGTATTACACGTTGAGTCACAGCTTCGACAAAAAGTTCAAACACAAATGTTCGACCGCTTAAGCCTAGTTGTTTCTCAAATTGTGGGTGGATCGCACCGATCCAGCCAATTACCTGATTGTTTAGGCGAATCTCAGCACCTTGACCTGGGTGCAATGCAGAATGAGTGCAAGCCACAAAATCCACTTTCCCGTGGAACGCGGTTTGCGCTAGTAGCGCTTCCACATCACCCTTAATATCAAAGAAATCAACGCTCTGTTCTTTGCTTTCCCAATGCATTGGTAATTGATGACCTGCTATTACACCCGCAATCATTTGCTCTTGGCGCAGCCCGTTTTCACCTTCAGCATCGGGAATAAACCGTAATCCCGTTTCAAATAAGCGCACCCGCGATTGCTGGCGATTCTGGTTATAGCTAACCGCCTGTAATAAACCTGTCCATAGACTAACCCGCATTACTGACATTTCGCTGGAAATCGGATGCGGTAATACCAAGCCCTCTTGTTGAGGGAATAAAGCACCTTGATGTTTTGGATCGACGAAAGAATATGTAATGGCTTCGGTATATCCACGTTCCAACAATACGGTTTTTAACTGTTGTAACGGCTGTTTTGCTTCCTGACTGGGTAGCATAGCCAGAGAACCGCGCGGTGAATTGTTCGGAATACTGTTATAACCGTATACCCGCGCAACCTCTTCAATCAGATCTTCTTCGATAGCAATATCAAATCGATAACTTGGCGCTTGCGCTTTCCACTCATCATTATCGAACGTTACGTCTAGGCCTAAACGCGTTAGTATTTCAGTCACTTTTTCATCAGCTATGGTGTGACCTAAGACGCGATCCAGGCGACTTCTGCGCAATGTTACTGCGGCTGCTTTAGGTAAATATTCAGCAGCAACTGCTTCAACAATCGGACCCGCTTGCCCGCCGACAATATCAACCAATAGCTGGGTCGCGCGCTCCATCGCTGTGCGCTGTAATTGGGGATCGACCCCACGCTCATAGCGATGCGATGCATCGGTATGCAAACCGTATTGGCGCGCTTTACCGATAATTGCATCTGGTGCAAAAAATGCTGATTCAAGGAAAATATCTTGGGTTTTATTGGTTACACCAGAGTGTAAACCGCCAAAAATACCCGCCATCGCCAGTGCTTTGCTTGCATCAGCAATCACCAGAGTATCTTGCTTCAGGGTTACTGTGCTTTCATCTAGCAGAGTTAACTGCTCGTCGACGTTTGCGTGACGTACAATAACCTTTTCATCAATGGCATTTAAATCGAATGCGTGCATTGGATGGCCGAGTTCCAGTAACACGTAGTTAGTCACATCAACCACAGGGTCAATACTGCGCACACCGCTACGACGGAGTTTTTCTACCATCCATAACGGCGTTTTGACATCAAGTGTTATCCCCTTAATAACCCTGCCTAAATAGCGTGGGCAAGCATCTGGAGCGGCTAATTCAATCGCTCGAACATCATCGATAGTTGCTTCAACCGGAGTAAACTCAAGCACTTTTACATCAAGATTATTCAGTACGCCCACTTCGCGTGCGATTCCCCGCATCCCTAAACAATCCGCGCGGTTTGGTGTCAGATCAACTTCAATGATGCGATCATCTAAATCCAAATAGTCGATAATGTCGTTACCAATCGGTGCATCAGCAGGCAATTCGATGATGCCGGAATGATCTTCTCCCATCCCCAATTCGCTAAAACTGCAAAGCATACCGAAACTCGGCTGACCGCGTAATTTTGCTTTTTTGATCTTAAAGTTACCGGGTAAAACAGCACCGACTTTAGCTACTGCAACTTTAAGTCCTTGGCGACAATTCGGCGCACCGCATACGATGTCCAATAATTCGCTCTCACCCACGTTAACTTTGGTTACTTGTAATTTGTCTGCATCAGGGTGCTGACCACACTCAACCACTTCACCAACCACAACACCACTAAAATCACCGGCAACCGGATCAATACCATCAACCTCTAAGCCAGCCATGCTTAACTGCTCAGATAAGGCCTCGCTATCAAGTGCAGGATTAACATATTCACGTAACCATTTTTCACTGAATTTCATCGCAATCGCCCCTTATTTGAACTGCTTTAAGAAGCGCATGTCGTTTTCGAAAAATGCGCGTAAATCGGTTACACCGTAGCGCAACATGGTCAGACGTTCGACGCCCATACCAAAGGCAAAACCGGTGTATTCTTCTGGATCGATGTTGACCGCTCGCAACACGTTAGGATGCACCATTCCGCAGCCCAAAACTTCCAGCCACTTGCCATCCTTGCCCATGACATCAACCTCTGCAGATGGCTCCGTAAACGGGAAATATGACGGTCTGAAACGAACCTGCAGGTCTTCCTCAAAGAAATGATGCAAAAAGTCATGCAAAATGCCTTTCAAATCAGCAAAACTAATGGCTTTGTCAACCATTAAGCCTTCAACCTGATGGAACATTGGCGTATGGGTTTGGTCGTAATCGTTACGATATACACGGCCCGGGGAGATTATTCGCAACGGCGGCTTTTCTGTTTCCATGGTACGAATTTGCACGCCACTGGTTTGCGTACGCAACATGATATTTGGCGAGAAATAGAAGGTATCATGATCGGCTCGAGCAGGATGATTCGCCGGAATATTTAGTGCATCGAAGTTGTGAAAGCCATCTTCGACTTCTGGGCCAGTCTTCACTTCAAAACCCAGATCACCGAAAAACCCTTCAATACGTGCTATGGTTCGCGATACAGGGTGTAAGTTGCCGGCCGTTTGACCACGCCCAGGCAAACTCACATCAACCTGTTCTGCAGCGAGTTTGGCATTTAATTCAGCGGTTTTTAACGCTTGCCCTTTCTCAGATAATAAGCCTTGGATCGTTTGTTTGGCTTGATTGATCCGTTGCCCAGCTGCAGGGCGCTCTTCTGGACTTAATTGTCCGAGACTCTTTAACTGTTCGGTTAACTTACCCTTTTTACCCATAAACTCGACACGAATTTCGTCGAGTTTGGCCACATTATCAGTGACATCAATCAAAGCTTTAGCTTCATTGATGATCGCATCTAGATCCATAGTACCCTCTAGCGGTGAACGCATCTCAGCGTGCGTATAAGCGTGCAAAATAAAGCTGCGTATTTTACACAAGAATCACGCCGAAGTGCTAGGACTAGATGCCGCTAAATCGTGGTTAAATTGGGGAATTCCTCAATTTAGTGGAGCGCTTGAATAAACTTATTCTCGCTCGACGTCAACAAGCGCTATCTGCTGACTTTTTTAGCGTGTTTTTGTGGCCGCCGACACGGTATCGATGAGCGCTTGGATCTGGGCATATATTTCACGGTCGTGGCCGACCATACTTTGCGCTTTCATTAACAACTCGCGAACTGATGAGTAGTTATTTATCTGCATGTAAGCCCGCACAGCACCCATTACCGCATTTATGTGTTGTGATGAAGCAAGCAATGCATCGATAGCAGCATTCGCTTCCGACTCGTCACTAAACCGCGCATGATACATAGCAAGCGCTGTCATACTCGGTAAATATGGCTGCAGTTCTACACTAACCTGCCACCAATGCAAAGCTTGCAGGCGATACTCATGCCCGAGCGCTAATTCACCCATGTCATACGCATGTTGCGACAATGCTCGATAAGTACTACCAATATTGTATTGCGTGTTGGCATCTAGGTCGTCGCGCTCAAGTAACGGTTGTAGGTACGCCTGGCTTTTCTCACTGTCCTTGCGTTGCGCTGCATGTATAGCGGCAACCGAGGCAGCAAAGGGTACGCCCGCATCGGCCGCTTGCTGCAAAAACGTTGCACCCAATCCATTCGGCTCTCGCCATCCCAATACGGGTGATAAGACTGACATGACCTCAACCGGAGTCATCGCTGAATGGCGAATATCACCGGTGATTTTAGGGCGCTCCAGTACTAACCCATCTTTTCTATCGCTACGCGCGTACTCGCGAAGCTCACGTTTTAAGTCTTTAAAGCTAATCGGGAAGCTTTGTGAGAATGCCGTATCGACGTCGACTCCATTACTCAATTGGGTTAAGAATTGTGCATTTGCGGCGTAATAGCTAGGAAATCCATTGCGCGCGCCGAGCGTAAAATAATGGGTTGCTAGCCACGCTGTTGCATAAAATTTTTGCTTAAAACGGTTAGATTTATCAAATACTGAATTGACGGCGAACAAATCATCGGGATTGACCATACCACGTCGTGACAACGTTTCCGCCTCGTACTCAGGTACTTGACCGATATAAACAAAATCTTTGCCTATGACCGCCGTAGAAAAAAATGTCGCGATGCCTTCATTGTACCAATCGGCGTATTTGATGGGTGCTGTGTTCGCGACCAGATAATGCACATACTCGTGATACAGCTTGGATAATCGATTTTCATCTCCAGCAGGACCAATGACCATTCTTGGGCCATAAACAATATCAACAAATACTGCAGAAGCTGAATTTGCGTAGGGTAAGTGCTGCCAAATATTGTTATTTTTAAATAGAAAGACGTCAACAGGAGGCATGTTAGTGCGATGACTTCCTTTAACCAATTGAATAATCGTGGCGCGAAAAACCTCTAAATCTTCAAGCAGGCCTAATGCCACCTCTGGCTCATGATCGCTGTATAGATTGAGGTTGTCTGAGTGATAGACATGCCACCCAGTTAAATCCTCCGTAGCGGCCAGTGGGAGGGACACTAGCGCGCACATCACAAACGTTAAGTTACGCACAAGAGCATTAACTTTGGAGTGAATATATAACTGAAATTGCATGTTTCTTCCCTGATACTTAACACCAACAATTGGGCTGGCAAATGTATAAAAAAACGGGGGGCTTGGCAATGAGGGATAATGACATTTAATCGCTCAATTGACTCAGCAGTAGTGATGAATGCCACGCATAAAAAAACGGCGAGCTTCCTGCTCGCCGTTTCCATGAAAGAACTTAAACCTATTGGTTAATAGATTATGCTAAAGCGCCTTTGGCTGCTTCAACAAGTGCACTGAATGCCGCTTTGTCGTGAACCGCAATATCCGCAAGGATCTTACGATCGATTTCAACAGATGCTTTCTTCAAACCGTTAATGAAACGGCTGTAAGACATACCGTTTTGACGTGCCGCAGCGTTGATACGTGCAATCCACAATTGGCGGAATTGACGCTTGCGCTGACGACGGTCACGATATGCGTATTGACCTGCTTTAGTAACTGCCTGGACAGCTACGCGATAAACACGACTGCGGGCACCGTAGTAACCTTTAGCCTGCTTCAGAACTTTTTTATGACGTGCGCGTGCAATTACACCGCGTTTTACTCTAGCCATTAGTCAGTCTCCTTGTCTTAAACGTAAGGCAACATGCGTTGGATAAGCTTAGTATCCGCGTCATGAACCAATTTTTTGCCACGTAAATGGCGTTTACGCTTAGTACTCTTCTTGGTCAAAATGTGACGCAAGTGAGACTGCTTGCTTTTAAAGCGGCCAGAAGCTGTTTTACGAAAACGCTTCGCAGCACCGCTGTTTGATTTCATTTTAGGCATTGCTAAAACTCCGCATTGTTAAATGTAGGCCTGATACGTGCAGTCGTATTTTGCCTAGTTAAAATATGCAGCAGGGTGACGTTCGGGTGCAGAACCGATTGTACTTTAAACCACTACTACTTCTTAATTGGGGCGAGCACCATGATCATCTGACGACCCTCTACCTTTCTAGGAAAAGACTCGCAGTTGGCAATGTCTTCTAAATCCGTTTTAACGCGGTTTAGTAAATCAATACCAATCTCTTGGTGGGCCATTTCACGTCCGCGGAAACGGATTGTGACTTTAGCCTTATCTCCACCTTCTAGAAAGCGACGCAGGTTGCGCAGTTTTACCTGGTAATCGCCTTCATCAGTGCCAGGGCGAAATTTAATCTCCTTGACCTGAATTTGCTTCTGTTTTTTCTTTTGCTCTTTTTGAGCTTTACTTTTCTCAAAGAGGAATTTGCCATAGTCCATAATTTTACAGACTGGCGGCTCGGCATTCGGACTGATTTCGACTAGGTCCAGACTCGCTTCATCTGCTGCCTGTTGAGCTTCAGCAATTGAGACTACCCCAACCTGTTCGCCTTCACTTCCTATCAAACGCACTTCACGTGCTGTAATTTCGTCGTTAATGCGGGCTTTATCGCCCTGAGCCTTATTGTTAGCGCCTTTAATGTGCTATTCCTCCAAAAACTAAATCGTCTGTTTGGCTAGAAGTATCTCAACTTCTCCAAACCCTAAGTACACGTATTGGCTACTTTATTTCTTTTGCGGTTACGTCTTTTTGCAACATTTGAATAAATGCATCAATTGACATTTTACCTAAATCTTCGCCGCGTCGAGTGCGAACTGCTACTGCATCATCTTGCATTTCAGCGTCACCCACAACCAACATGTACGGCACACGGTGTAAAGTGTGCTCGCGGATTTTAAAGCCTATCTTCTCATTTCTCAAGTCAGACTTTGCTCTAAACCCAGATTCCTGCAACTTTTTCGTTACTTTTTGCGAATATTCCGCTTGTTTATCGGTAATATTAAGCAAAACGACCTGAACAGGTGCTAACCACGTTGGGAAAAAGCCGGCATACTCTTCGGTTAAAATCCCAATGAAACGTTCAAGCGAACCCAAAGTTGCGCGGTGGATCATCGCTGGGACTTTACGCTCACCATCTTCAGCAACATAGGTTGCGCCTAAACGCCCTGGCATTGAGAAATCAAGCTGCACTGTTCCGCACTGCCATGCCCTATCGAGACAATCGTAAAGCGTAAACTCAATTTTCGGACCGTAGAACGCGCCTTCACCCGGCAAGTAATCGAATTCGATGTTATTCGCTTTTAGTGCATCGGCCAGCTTTTGCTCAGCTTTATCCCAAGTTTCATCCGAACCGACACGCTTTTCTGGGCGGGTCGATAATTTAACCGCGATATTTTCAAAGCCAAACACCTTGTATACTTCATAAACCATCTGGATACAGCTAGACACTTCGCTTTCAATCTGCTCGTCAGTACAGAAGATATGCGCATCATCTTGGGTAAACCCACGCACACGCATTAAGCCATGCAGCGCGCCTGACGGTTCGTTGCGGTGACAGCAACCAAATTCAGCCAAACGCAACGGTAGATCACGATAGGATTTTAAACCTTGGTTGAAAATCTGGACGTGACCTGGACAGTTCATTGGTTTGATGGCGTATTCACGTTTTTCCGACTCAGTGGTAAACATGTTTTCCGCATATTTATCCCAGTGTCCTGACTTTTCCCATAACGAGCGGTCCATCATCAGCGGAGCTTTAACCTCGCCAAAGCCATATTCACGCTGCTTTTCACGGATAAATTTCTCAAGCTCAGTGTAGATTGACCAACCATCGCTATGCCAAAATACCATGCCTGGCGCTTCTTCCTGCCAATGCCAAAGGTCTAACGACTTGCCGATTTTACGGTGATCACGCTTTTCGGCTTCTTCCAAACGTTGCAAATAGGATTTAAGTTGCTTCTTGTCAGCCCACGCAGTGCCATAAATACGCTGCAACATTTTATTGTCAGAGTTACCACGCCAGTACGCGCCAGCTACCTTCATTAATTTAAAGTGATGACAAAAACGCATGTTAGGCACATGTGGACCACGACACATATCCACATATTCTTCGTGATGATATAACCCCGGACGATCGTCTTTACTGATATTTTCGTCCAAAATCTCAACTTTATAGGTTTCGCCGCGCGCAGCGAACGCATCGCGAGCTTCTTGCCAAGAGACTTTCTTTTTAACCACATCGTAGTTGGTTTTAGCTAATTCAAGCATGCGCTTTTCAATTTTAGCTAGGTCTTCATTGCTCAGTGGCTCTGGCAAATCCACGTCATAATAGAATCCATTATCTATCGTCGGACCAATCGCCATTTTTACATCTGGATAAAGTTGTTTTATCGCATGGCCTATTAAGTGGGCACACGAGTGGCGAATAATTTCTAACCCGTCTTCATCTTTTGCGGTAATGATACTCAAGTTCGCATCATTTTCGATAAGATCACAGGCATCAACCCGTTCACCATTGACGCGACCGGCGATGGTCGCTTTGGCAAGACCAGGCCCAATGTCCATGGCAACGTCTAAAACAGATACAGGGTTAGCAAATTCGCGTTGGCTTCCATCCGGAAGAGTAATTACAGGCATGTTCGATCCTACACAGTGGTGACGCCTACTCTGCGCCACTTGTTCAATTAAAAATTTAAGGCAATAAAAAACACCCATACGAGGGGTGTAAGAGCTGGCGATTATAACCTCAATTCCCTGTGACGCAAGGCCTTCCACTCTTCCATTGCAAATTGTTCGTTATCGACCTTAAACGATATAGGCATAACAGAATGGTTTTTCAGATCGAACTGGATTAACACATTTAGCAATGTTGACCATACTTGAAGTTCAGGCATTGCGAGAACGCAGGTATGTGGCATTTTATCAGCGATACAATTAGCACCGCTATCGGTGACGTTTTCATTTGTGATAGTGCAAAACAAGTAAACCATCAGCATAACCATGTGAGCTATGTGCTAAAGGGTAGTCAACGCCGCTTTTTTGTTAAATTAAGCACCGGTAAACAACCTCAGGCCGGTAAGAGCCCCCTCGCCTGCGAAGCAGAGGGATTGCGCGCGCTAGCGTCAACTCAAACCGTGCAATGCCCACGCGTGCTCTGCCATGGCGAATTTTCTGAAAATCAGCAAGACTATGAATATTTAGTTATCCAGTACATTTGCTTTAAGTCACCATCGCAGCAGTTATGGCAGGACGCTGGCACCCAGTTAGCGTTACTACACGGCTCTCCTTTACCTGAATGCTTTGATGGGAACGCGAGCCAGTATGGTTGGGTAACCAATAATTACTTAGGTGCTACTGAACAGATCAATTCCACTAACGCCAATTGGAGTGACTTCTTCCTGCAAAATCGGATCGAATACTATTTGCGTCAACTCAAGGCCGCGACAAAGGTTGTCAACTCGGCCGTTTTGCAATTAGTCGAGCAACAACTGGCGCAACATCAACCACAGCCTTGTTTGTTACATGGTGACTTGTGGCACGGCAACATTGGCTTTAGTGCATCGGCTCCCGTCATTTTTGATCCAGCTATATGGATTGGTGATCCGGAATGTGATTTGGCGATGGCTGAACTTTTTGGTGGTTTTGCCAAAGTCTTTTTTTCTGCTTATCACCAACAATTACCGGCAAGCTCGGAGCTCGAGCGTCGTCGGCCCATCTATCAGTTACCGCACGCCTTGAATCATTGGTTAATGTTTGGAGACACCTATCAAGGCATGGTTGAAACGCTGGTTTCACGAATAAAGGAAAACGAATAAACGCGACCTAATTGGTCGAAACTGATATTTAGTGCGTATCTTGTGACATGATGTTTAACCACATTCAAACAACAATGACACTAAAGCGCGCTCGAGCAATCTTTTTCCTTCTCGTATGTCTTGCCCTCTCCTGCTTGACGGGTTGTTCCCCTAATCGTGTCTCTACAACGTTAGATGAGTACGTAGAACGCCTTGCCAGAGTCATGGATGACAAGGCTCCAAACGTCAATTTCACGCCTACTCAAACCTTTCCAAGCAAAGCCGAGCTTAGACAGGAAGTGCAATCACTCAGTCTCAATGTGCGCGAATTCCTCAATTTACCCAATTGTCGTCTTTCGACTCTGGTCGCAGAGCGCAATACTGCTTTGGGTAAAACCCAACCACCTTCACAACGTTTTGTCTATGAAGTAACTGTTACCCAGGCACTACAAGAATGTGCTGACACGGCGACCGATGAATCTGTGCAAAAGCAACTACGAGAGTTGGCCTTTGCGAAACAGTCTCAGTTGAGCGCCAACTACGCAAATCTATTACAAACCAGCGATGAACTGATACTAGCGTTTTCTCAGGCGCAAGGTGTATTTGCTGGTGATAGCTCTGATGGATTGCACGCTACCATTGCCGCTTTGCAGTACTTAACAGCCGTAAATCCACAACAATCCAGGTTGGCAGTACAAAGTGAACAATTAGAGGAGCATCTGCAGTCTTTACTGCAACATCGGCTACCCGCTAAATTGTGGCGCACCCAATCGCACCTCGCTGAGAGCCTGCAGACGATTAATGCATGGCTGGCTCCGTTATTCAAAGAGTTGAATTGTAAAAGCACCGACGGCGCACAACGAGCGGAGATTTTACGAAATGTGTTTATGCTATTTTTTGCTGAGCAAATTCAACCGCTGGCAGCACAAGTCAACACCTATCATTACCAGCTATCACCGGTGCTTACTGAATTACTAAAAGCGCCAAATCTATCGCCTAAATTGCTGGATAGCGTACAACAGCGCATTGATGCTCACGATATATACTCAGCGGCTGTGCGAGAGCATATTGAGTTGTGGCAAGACTTGTTTTCACGTTGTGCGATAACCGTCACCGCGCAATGAGCGACAGGTAAAAAGAGATTCCTTTCGTGCGTTGGAATTACGCGCGCTTTCGCTCGTCTAACGCAGATTCGTTACTCGCATCTTCCGCTTGGATTTTCTCCAACTTCTTATATTTGATGATCCGCGCACCAAAGATCCGCTCTACATTTTTGCGACCTAAATACGCAATCGGTGAATAGGGATATTTACGTTTGAAAAATTTTGGTAGTTTCACAATGCCCTCTGCTTTTACTCACTTAAAACAAGGGTCTGCGTAGTTTGAGAAATGTATTGGCAAAGGATTAACTTGCCGTGCTGCAACAACCGCGATTAGCGCGTTATAAAACAGTAAAAAAACATCCTAAATTCCGTTGACCCGTTGGTAAGTATAGCAAATATAAAAAGAAATTTCTTGTTTAATTTAATTCAAACAAAATTCTGTTAATTAAATAAGCCTGTTGTGGTGGATTTTTAAGTAACCCGTTAACCAGCGACGAGGTTTAGTTCTTGCTTAGAAGCTCTGCATACGCATTCAATACTTTAACTGAACGCATTTCTAGCTGTGGCTGGATTTTTGCGGCATATCGCTATCTGATAAGGGTTTGACCAATGAGTCGCTCAGCCTCTGCCAAAGCGTCTTCCAACAAACTTTCAACATCTGGTAGCACACCGGTATTATTCCAACTGTCTTGGTTTTTAGGATTGAGTATTTCGGCATAAGGCAGAGTTACACTCAAATGCTGGCTGATAGCTTCTGTCCGCGTTAGTTGGCTTAAACCCATGGTAGGTTTTCCTATAATAGTTGCACGACCCTCGCTTTTTAATCTATCTAAGAAAAGCTCCCAAGCGCCGGCTAAAAATGGACTCGTGAGAATGAATATCGGGATATCTTGCGCCACTGGATTATGTGCGCCTTTAGATCGGATTATTAAGTATTCACCGTGACTTAGATGAAGCTTGGCGAGTGGTTCTCCGCTCGGAACAAAATAACCAAGTAAAAAAGTGATAAAGGATAAAGAACTATGCCCGGCCGTTCTGAGGTCGATAATTAAAGCATCGCTACCGCTAACGAACGTTAGCGAACTATCAAAGATGTCTTGCCAATCACTTTCGACAAAATCTCCATCAATGGCCAAATAGCCAAGATTGTTGGCGTTCACCCTTGCTTGAACTGCACCGGGAAAGTAGCTAGTGGAAAAGTTGGTTGGCGATTCATGCTCATCCCGAAAGAGGATCTCAAAACTGGGATCATGGCTGACTGAAAACAGCAAAGATTCTAGTTTCCTTTTCAACCGACCAAATGGGTAATGGCCTTCAAATTCTCGGTTCTTCAGAGCGCGAGTTAATGCGATATTCAGCCTCTCGCTTTTTTCAACAGGTAAATAATGCTGGTCAATAACACTTTTCAGATTCGCTAGCGCTTTTATCACCTCACTCTGTGCTAGCACAGCCTCATCATGTTGCGCGAATACCTGATTGCTGACCAAGGCGAACATGAAGACTATTACAGCCACTATGTTAGACAAAAGAATTCCTAGCAAGTTGGTTAACCTAAAATATGCTAGCGTCGCGACTTTTTTTCAACCGCAAATACAGTAACGGATTATGTCACCAATCGAAAACAAAGCCTCCGGACTACATGAAAACAATTTGTTGGTAATATTTTCTACCAAAATAAATTATACAAGTATATTTTTTCAATCTGCTTCGGGATCAGGTAGATAATTTGTAAAAAATTACTCTACAGATACACATACACTTTCAGCATTCTTAGACTCTCGTTTGTATGGTCCAATGCTAGCTCAACATTTTGAAAAATTTCGTCAGAATACTATTGGTCATGATTTCGCACTTCAAACAACCGATAAGGCATTAAATATCCTATACGCGGATTGGACAGCGAGTGGGCGCTTGTATCAGCCAATTGAAAATTTCATAAGCGAAACGCTTGGCCCTTATATTGCCAATACACACACAGAAACCAACCTGACTGGTTCAACTATGACGTTGGCCTATCATGAAGCACAAGGGATCATTAAGCGCCATGTCAACGCTAATGACAATGACGCACTCATCTGTGCGGGCTCAGGAATGACAACAGTAATCAACAAATTGCAACGCATGATGGGGCTACGGGTTCCTAAACAACTAGCAAAGTCCACCTCAGATCCAACGCGTCCAGTGGTTTTTGTTACGCACATGGAGCATCATTCAAATCAAACTACATGGAACACGTGCGACGTTGATGTTGAAGTTGTGCGTCGTGGTGATAACGGTCAGCCCTGTCAACAACATTTACACGCACTCTTGAAACAACATCAGCATCGAGCGCTAAAGATAGGCTCTTTTACTGCATGCAGTAACGTAACCGGTATATGCACCGATTATCACCAACTTGCCAAAATCATGCATCAATATGGCGGCCTTTGTTTTGTCGACTTCGCCTGCTCCGCTCCCTATGTATCGATCGATATGCATCCAACTGATCCGCTGCAAAAGCTCGATGCAATTTTCTTCTCACCACACAAATTTTTAGGTGGTCCGGGAAGTTGCGGGGTGCTGATTTTCGACCGTTCCCTGTACGCAACGGAAGTGCCTGATCAACCGGGTGGAGGAACCGTTACCTGGACCAATCCGTGGGGCCAACAGGGCTTTTATAACGACATCGAAGTCCGCGAAGACGGCGGTACCCCGGGCTTTCTGCAAACTATACGCGCAGCTTTGGCTATTCAAGTGAAAGAAGCCATGGGCATCGATAAAATGGCACGGCGTGAGAAACAACTTACCGACATTTTAATGTCAGGACTTAACGCTATTGATGACATATATCTTCTCGAGCCTGACGTGCACGAGCGCCTGTGTGTTGTGTCTTTTTATTCAACCCGCTGCCATTACAACTTGATGGTGCGGTTACTGAACGACAAATTCGGGATACAGGCGCGGGGCGGTTGCAGTTGCGCCGGTACTTATGGCCACATATTACTCAACGTCGATAAAGCACATTCTGAGTCAATAACAGGAAAAATCGACCAGGGCGACTTATCTGACAAGCCCGGTTGGGTAAGGGTTTCTCTGCATCCAACCAACACTGATGAAGAAGCACAATTCATAGTACGTGCGGTTGAGGCAGTTATGCGAAATCTAGATCATTGGCAGCAGCAATACGTGTTTAATCGCGCTACTGGCGAATTTATCAATGTAATGCCAACCAGTGTGCAAAAAAGTGTGCTTTCGCATTTTGACCCGCTGCAATTACACTCAGCGTTATTCCAAACTAATGCTAACACCGAAAATAACTTGCAACGCCCAGTTGTTACATTATAACATTTTTTCGACTGATTAATTCTCAGGTGGACGCTATGTTGCCACCCGAGACCCAACCAATAGGAAAAGAAATGTTATCTGGCAAACGTGCTAGTGTTGCAGCTGCCATAGGTGCAGTTTTGTTCATCACAGGATGTCAATCAACTGCACATTCGAACCAAGTGAGTTCATCAACAGAAGCGACCGCAGTTAGTCAAACAAACGATACACTGACATTCGCTACTTGGAACGTTGAACACTTAGCATACCCAATCAATCAAGGCTGTAAGCCACGAAGTCTGGCTGAACTTAATGAGCTGCAAGACTATGCTCGAACGCTCAATGCTGACGTTGTAGCGTTACAGGAAGTCGCTTCAATAGCTGCCGTTGAGCAACTATTCCCCAGTAATGAATGGCAAATATTTATCTCGCAACGCCCAGACAGTGAGGCCTATAGTTGTCGGGGTTCACAAGCACCATCAACACAACAGAAGGTCGCGTTTGCCGTACGCAAAGGTATTGAGGTTCTTGATGCTAAGTCACTTGCTAGTTTTGGTTTGGATTCACCCGGACTGCGTTATGGCTTAGAGCTTGAGCTTGCCTCCCCACTTGGCACAATCAGCGTGTTAAATGTGCACATGAAAAGCGGCTGCTTCGTTGATAACTTTTCGCGCGCAGATTCAGACGCCTGTAAAACCTTTGCGCAGCAAGCACCACTGCTGGATGGATGGGTAGAAAGCAAAGAAGCACTGCAGCAACCCTACGTGGTTTTGGGTGATTTTAATCACCGCCTATCCGCACCGTACAATCACCTGACCCGCATGTTGACCACTAATACCGATGACTCTGCATCGAGCTTAGTCAACACTACGGGCTCGATGATCGGTTGTCACCCCTACTATCCTGCGCCGATTGATCATATCTTCGTTGGCAACATGTCTGTAGATGAGAGTTCTTTGGTCTCCAAAGCTCATCTATTTAAAGATATGCAGCCAGAGAAAATGCTCAGCGACCATTGTGCAATTAGTTTCGTGTTACAGAAACCACAACTGCCGCTTTCCAGTGCAGTGAAATGGCAGACCACAAGTAAGGAATATGCGTTATTGACCGAAAAGGCCTACCGGCAAGCTCAACAGACTATCAAAGGACTCACGTCCCAAGACACACCATGGGTTGTCGTGATGGATATTGATGAAACTGTTCTGGACAATAGCCAATATCAGGTCCGCCTCGATCGTAGCGGTCAGACCTACACCTCAGATAGTTGGGCTGCATGGGTAAAAGAAGAAGCGGCAACGTTAGTCCCAGGTGCAAAAAGCTTTATTCAAACGGTGTTGGACGAAGGTGGTAGTCTAGCGCTGATCACTAACCGCGATCGCTCGTTGGATCAATACACGTGGAATAATCTACTCGCACTCGACTTGCCGCTAACCACCGACAATACATGCTTATTAGGGCGCGTGGAAGCGGATAAGACCAGTATTAATCACACGACGATAATCAATGATAAGGACTTGCGCCGACAACAGATCAGAGACGGCGTGGCCGAGTGCTATCAATCTGCCAGTTCGCGCGGACAAAACTTGCCTGCAGCGCGCATTGTTATGCAAGTAGGTGACAATATTGAAGATCTGGAAGGTGTGACCCAAGACGATGCAGACATTCAGGCGATCCTGAAGTCACATGCTGACACGTTTATTATGCTGCCTAATCCAATGTATGGTTCATGGTAACGCTGTTTCCTGCCCCATTATAAAAACAAAAAGCCCGATATCTATCGGGCTTTTTCAGCAACCTTCTGGGGTTTTAGGATTGTACGTCAGTTTTATAACTTAGCTTTTCTCTGCGATATAACTATCAACAAACTGCTCTAATACATTCAACGGTACAGGACCGTTTGCTAACACAACGTCATGAAACTCGCGGATATCAAACTTGTCACCCAGCGCTTGCTGTGCTTTGGCACGTAATTCCAGTATTTTCAACATACCGATTTTATAAGCGGTAGCCTGGCTCGGCATAACCACATGGCGTTCAACCATTTTCACTGCATCCGCTTTGGCGTTAGGAGAGTTATTGACGTAGAAATCGATTCCTTCCTCTCGCGTCCACTGCATTGCGTGAATACCCGTATCTACCACCAGACGAATGGCGCGCCATAATTCCATCGCTAAGCGGCCAAAGTCGGAATACGGATCTTCATACAAGCCAATCTCTTTCGGCACTAGCTCACTGTAAAGACCCCAACCTTCGGTGTAAGCCGTGTAACGACCGAATTTACGAAACTTTGGTAATCCCTCTAACTCCTGAGCAATCGCAATCTGCATGTGATGACCTGGGATCCCTTCGTGATAAGCCAACGCTTCCATTTGATAGGTCGGCATTGACGCCATGTCGTACAGATTTGCGTAGTAAGTACCCGGGCGAGTTCCATCCATCGAGGGCTGTTGATAAAAGGCTTTACCCGCAGACTTTTCACGATAAGGCTCTACGGCTTTTACGATAAGCCCAGCTTTCGGCTTGGTAATAAACAACTCATCCAAACGCGTCTTCATGTTATCGATCCAAGCAGTTGCTTCGCTCAAATAGCGTGCGCGACCTTCGTCAGTGCTAGGGTAAACAAATTGCTCAGATTCACGCATATGCACAAAGAATTCGTTGAGGGTTCCTTCAAAACCCACCTTTTGCATAATTTCGCGCATTTCATCATGAATGCGAGCAACTTCATCCAAGCCGATTTGATGAATCTCAGCAGCCGTCAGATCAGTCGTGGTCGTGCGTTTTAACGCGTTATTATAAAAAGCCTTTCCATCAGGAAACTTCCAAGCACCGTCTTTTGTGTCCGCCTTTGCTTCCAACTTATTAAGTGCGCTAATTAGGCTCTCGTATGCTGGCTTAACAGAACTGAGTAATGCCTGCTTTGCGGCTTGAACCAATGATTCTTTCTGAGCTTGAGCGATGTCGAGCTTATCAACCTTCGCAGTAAAGTCAGCCAACAGTGTACTGTCTTTGCCATCTTCAAACGGCGCACCAGTGATAATATTCTGGCTGGCATTAATTGCATGTGGATAGACAAATTTAGGTGCGATGATCCCAGCGTCTGCACGCTGATTTAGATTTTCAATCAGCTGAGAGAAAAGCACTGGCAGTCCGTTTAAACGACTGATGTATGCCTCAGCGTCTTCAACCGTAGCAATGCGATGTTGATTGATTAATAAGGAAGCGACACTGGAGTGCAAACCAAACATTTGGTTGACAGGATAATTATATAAACGCCATTTGTAATCAGCGATTTCTCGTTCAAGCCTCTGTTTCATCAGCTGCAAACTGACGCGGGTTTGAGTATCCAACTCAGACTCATCCAGTGCGTTTACACGGGCCAGATTCTCTTTGGTCAACGCCAAATCTTCTTGCGCACGTTCATCAGATAGGTCATCCCACTTGTCCTGATCATCTTTGATCCCAAGATAAGACTGATACATCGGACTGCGCATAACACCCTGCATAAAAATTTCATCAAACAGCGCGTTGGCTTTTTCTGATGCCGAAAGCGCTGCCTTATTTTCTGCTGCAGTTTCAGTTAACTGAGCACTGTGATTGTGGGCTAAAACCTGCGTGGAACCAAACACGCACAGAGATACGCTAACGGCTAATAAAGTACGTTTAAACATCTCACAATAATCCTGATAGTTTTGAAAATTTTTGACGCATAAACGTTACTGACTTCAGAAATTTTATCTAGCCCAGTCGTCTGCCTGTATCGCAAGTTGGTCTCAATATTATAGTTTGAGTAGGATTCTTGTTAATAAAGTGCTGCGCATTGATGTGCTAGTACATAGGATAAAAGCAAGATCATCAGCTTTCTTATTTAATTAGCACTAGATAACATCGTTGTGAACTGTAGTTTTGTATCGCTGGGCAACCGTGACCGATCTATATCTGATCAATAGAGTTGAAATATTTACCGATAAATAAAGTACAATAGCGCTTTATTTTGGTGAAAAGGCAGTTCGAGTGGCGTTACAGTGGTTTCCTGGGCATATGCACAAAGCCCTAAAAGAGATTAAGGAATCTCTGAGTAAAGTAGACATCCTCATTGAGGTTTTGGATGCGCGTATTCCCTACTCCAGTGAAAACCCCGAAATTGCCAAAATTCGTGGCGACAAACCTTGCCTCAAAATCCTCAATAAATATGACTTGGCAGATCCTGAAATCACCGCGCGCTGGCAAGCGCACCTAGAAAGTGAACGCGGTGTCAGCACCATTACAACTTCGAGTGATAAACCGGCCGAAAGTAAGCAAATCATGCAGATCATTCGCCGTATTTGCGCCGATAAAGATGCTTCGGTGAAAGCCATTAATGCCATGATTACGGGGATCCCGAATGTCGGCAAATCAACGTTAATCAACATTTTGGCAGGCCGCGTGATAGCGAAGACCGGTAATGAACCGGCAGTAACCAAAGCCCAACAACGGATCCGTTTAGACAATGGTATTGTGTTACACGATACGCCAGGAGTTTTATGGCCAAAGCTTGAAAATCCTCATTCCATATATCGGTTGGCATCTTCAGGCGCGGTCAAAAATACCGCGATGGACTATGACGACGTAGGCTTTTTCGCAGCTGATTATTTAATTAAAGCCTATCCTGAATTAATGAAGCAGAACTTTAAACTGGATGAACTTCCCGACACCGAAATCGAATTTCTGGAAGCTGCCGCCAAAAAGCGCGGTGCCATCATGAGTGGTGGCAGAGTCAACCTTCACAAAATTTGTGAAGTTCTGTTAAATGAATTGCAGTCAGGAAAGCTTGGCAGGATCAGCCTTGAAACTCCTGAAATGCTCGTCCAAGAAAAAATTGAAATAGCTGCAGCCGCGGCAAAAAAGGCGGCTGACAAAGCCAAACGCAAACAGCGTTTCAAAGAAGGCTCAGCGACGCCAGACAAACAAGAGCGTAAAGAAAAACGCACTGAGAAACGCGCCGAACAAAGCCGACGCATGAAAAAAAATCGCGGTTAATGAGTATTTACTGGTTGGCGCTATCTACTACAGACAAGGCAACAGCTTCAGCCACACGAATGCCATCAATGCCGGCTGACCAGATGCCACCCGCATAACCCGCTCCCTCACCTGCGGGATAAAGCCCTGCAACATTAATACTTTGGTAATCTTTGCCACGCTTAATACACACAGGAGACGACGTGCGCGTTTCAACGCCCGTCAATAACCCTTCGGCTTTGGCAAAACCTTTGATTTGACGGTCAAAGGCTGGGATCGCTTCGCGTATGGCTTCGGTGACAAACTCAGGAACAACCTTGCTTAAATCTGTGAGCGTAATTCCCGGCGTGTAAGATGGCTTAACCTCACCCAATTCTGAGCTTGGTTTACCTTTTAGGAAATCTCCAATCAATTGTGCGGGTGCATGGTAATTTTCACCCCCTGCTACAAATGCCAATTCTTCCAACTTGCGTTGCAAATCAATCCCCGCGAGTGGATGATCCGGATAGTCTTTCTCAGGTTCAATCCCCACGACAATGGCACTATTGGCGTTACGTTCGTGGCGAGAGTACTGGCTCATGCCATTGGTTACTACGCGCCCCGGCTCGGATGTCGCAGCCACCACTGTTCCCCCCGGACACATACAAAAGCTATAAACCGAGCGACCATTCTTACAATGATGGACCAGTTTATAATCAGCCGCGCCAAGGATTGGATTGCCCGCATTATCACCAAAGCGACAGCGGTCAATCATGCTCTGCTCATGTTCGATGCGAAAACCAATAGAAAAAGGCTTGGCTTCGATGTAAACACCTTGGTCATACAAGGCTTGGAACGTATCGCGTGCACTATGCCCAACCGCTAAGATCACATGTTGACAGGGCAAATATTCACCATTAGACAGATGCAGCCCTTTCACTTTATGTTGGTTTTGCGCACTGTCTAAATCCAACTTCTCAACGCGAGTACTGAAACGGATCTCGCCCCCAAGATCCAAAATCTGCTGACGCATTTTTTCCACCATATTCACCAGTTTAAAGGTTCCTATGTGTGGTTTACTCACGTACATAATTTCTTCGGGAGCACCTGCGGCCACAAATTCATGCAGTACTTTACGGCCATAGTGCTTGGGATCTTTAACTTGGCTGTAGAGCTTTCCGTCAGAGAAAGTCCCCGCGCCGCCTTCGCCAAATTGCACATTGGATTCAGGATTAAGGGGCTGCTTGCGCCAAAAGCCAAACGTATCTTTGGTACGTTCACGTACGGCTTTGCCGCGCTCTAAAACAATTGGTTTAAACCCCATTTGCGCCAAAATCAGCGCAGCAAATAAGCCACACGGCCCCAGCCCCACGACGACCGGGCGTTCATGCAATTCAGCAGGCGCTTGAGCGACAAATTTGTATTCCATATCAGGGGTTTGGCGCACCCCTTGTTGCGGGGAAAATTGTTCTAATAACGCTGCTTCATTTTCAACGTCCAAATCCAGGGTATAAATTAGTTTAATATCTCGCTTATTGCGCGCGTCGTAACCACGCCTGAAAACATTCAGTGACAGTAGCTGACTAGGAGGAATGTTAAGCTTGCTTAACACCGCCTGCTCGAGCGCTGACTCATCGTGATCCAGGGGGAGTTGAATATCGGTTAAACGCAACATGTAAACTTACTCATATATAGATTGGATAGCATCTTCGCAAAGACGCGTAGTGTAAATCAGATACCCACAATTAGGTAGCTAAACTAGGTTTTTAGCGGGTTAGGAAACAACAGGAACTTGTGTTTTAACAAGGCTGGATTACACTATTCGGCATATTATCCTAACAAACCCATTCTCCTAGCATGACCTTTGTAGTCACCGACAATTGCATTAAGTGTAAATACACCGATTGCGTCGCGGTTTGCCCCGTCGATGCGTTCTTTGAAGGGCCCAACTTTTTGGTGATTGATCCAGCCATTTGTATTGATTGCGCGCTCTGCGTGCCTGAATGCCCAGCGGAGGCGATTTTTCAGGATAACGCGCTGCCGCCAGGTCAAGAGCCCTATCTGGCTATCAATGCAGAACTCTGTGAACAATGGCCAAACATTAATGAGTTGAAAGCACCACCGGCGGATGCCGATGAATGGAACGGCATAGCAAACAAACTGCCGATGCTTGAACGTTAGCCGCGAAAACCCTTACCAACCAAGTACACTTCGCGCGATCGCGGTCGCGAGGCAGCCGGTTTACGCACAATAACTTTATCGAACGAGCGTTGTACGTCTTTCATGTATTCATCATAGCCCACACCTTGGAACACTTTGGCGCAGAAGCTTCCACCCGGTTTTAATACATTACGGGCCATATCGAGTGCCAACTCAACCAGATACATTGAAGTGTATTGATCCGTGCTTTTAACCCCACTTAAGTTTGGCGCCATGTCTGAAATCACTGTATCCACCGGAGTACCATCGAGTGCTTGGAGAATTTCCTCGTACACCGCTTCTTCGGTAAAGTCGCCCTGAATAAACGTAACACCGATAATCGAATCCATCGGCAAGATATCAGACGCGATGACACGCCCTGACTCACCGACCACAGGTGCAACGATTTGTGACCATCCTCCCGGCGCCGAACCCAAGTCCATCACTACTGAGCCTGGTCGGTACAATTTGTCTTTTTCATTGATTTCGATGAGTTTGTAGCTCGCACGCGAGCGATAACCATCCATTTGCGCTTTCTTTACATAAGGATCGTTAACGTGCTCATCCAGCCATTTTTTACTGGTCTTTGATCGGGCCATGGGGTGCGTCTTCTGTTGCTATCGCTAAAACGGCAAACATTGTATACTCACGGGCTCGAATTACAAACCTCGCACTGCACAACGGGCTCTCCCCTATGAAGCTTGACGATGTCAAAAAACTGCATCAAAAGAAGTATCGATCTCAATTTGGCTACTACTTGGTTGAGGGTGAACACCTCATATTAGAGCTACAGAAAACGGTTCACCACGCAGATGAAGCTAGCGAAATCACCCTATATGTGACTGAGTCAAACCATGAATGGGCCAAGCAGCTAACAGCAGGGTTTGAAATGGTTGTGGTCAGCGATAAACAAATGGCCCAACTCAGTGATACCAAGTCTCCCCAAGGGATGATTGCGAAAGTTCCCCTCATACGAGCAAAAGCGAACATAGAGGCCACACATAAGCAACCCAAACGCTGTATTTATCTGCACGAAGTCCAAGACCCTGGTAACCTTGGTACCATCATTCGCACATTGGCGTGGTTTGGACAATTCAAACTACTGCTTAGTCCGAACAGTGTGGATCCCTACAACTCAAAAGTGGTACGTGCCAGTATGGGCGCTATATTTAGTTTACCCATCGAGTTTGATGTAGCGCTTGAAACTTTGCCGGAGCGTTTTGCTAACTTTGCTTATTTAGATTTGCAAGGCAGTGCCGTCAGCACACCCAGTTTTGCCGATTTTGAATGCTACTTATTTGGCAATGAGGCACGTGGCGTTCCCCATGCAGCACTCAGCCAATTTAACGCAAAGCCCTACACCATCCCGGGAACTGGTACCATTGACTCGCTCAACCTCGCCAGCTCTGTGAGTATTTGTGCTTATCAGCTTTCTATTTAGTTTAAGTTTGTAAACAGAATCAAAATCAGTTTAATTGCTAAAGATATGAACGACGAAGGAAAGTGGTGCGTCTACCCTGACTCGAACAGGGGACCTCTACCATGTCAAGGTAGCGCTCTAACCAACTGAGCTATAGACGCATAGGCGTGCTTGACTAAGCGGCGCGTATGTTAGCGATTCGATTTTCATTCTGCAAGCAGTTTTACGTATTTTTCTTGGTTTTTGTGTGGGTCTTTAATTTTAGCTTGGGCAAACACTGGACGTGCGCTAGAAGCTACTGCTACAGTCTTTAGTAATGAGAAATTACGAGCAGTCTTTACGTTGAATAATAAAAGCCTGGATAGGAGTAACACTCGCCTCCTGCGAATCGCACTTATCGCAGCTGTTGCTCTTATAATCGTTTCCATATTTGTTACGCGCTATGCGCTCATTAAAATCCGCGACAATGTACGCAATGAGGTCGGCAACGCACTTACTGTCGTACTAGAAACCACCACTACCGCCCTCCAGTTATGGTATGACAATAACGTCTTACAAATCACCGAAGCCGCCTCAACTGAAGGTGTGGGAGAAGCCGTTGTAACGCTTATAGACCCAGCGACGTCGCCAGCCGAGCGCGCGATTTTAGATGAATTGCTACATACTCGTTTTTTCGAACTGCAGCGTCTGCAGGGTCATAATGGCTTTGATATTCTGCAGTTAGATGGGCGCCGTGTAATAACCACCGCGAACAATGCTGGGCAGGAGACTCCTGTGTTTATTGGGCAGTATCCTGAACTTGTTGCCAAGGTAATAGAAGATGCACAACCTGCATATATCCCGCCGACAAAAGAGGTGGTTAAGCAAAGCGACTTTATTACCTCTCACTTTCTAGCTCCTATCATGGTTAACGGTGAGGTTGTCGCATTACTCGCATCACACCATTCGCCAAAAGCTGAGCTATCATCAATTACCCAGTTAGGCAGATTAGGTAATTCGGGAGAAACCTATCTTATTAACACCGACGGAATGTTGGCATCTGAAAGCAGATTCATCGCTGATCTAGTCAACGCTAAACTAATTCCCTCTGGGACGTCATCGATTCTTGCCGTTGACGTCAAAAACCCCGGCGTCGATTTGACTGCCGGTCGGTCAGCTGAGTTACGACGTTCAGAGCAACCTCTTACCCTCATGGCACAAAAGGTTATTAAGGGAGAGAGCGGCATGAAGCTCGAAGGTTATCGAGATTACCGCGGTGTACCTGTAATTGGCGTGTGGGCTTATTTAGATTTTCTTGCACTTGGGATAACCGCCGAAATTGACGTAAGTGAAGCTATGCGCCCTTATTTTAGTGCCCGCTCTACTGTGGTTTCACTACTAGCGGTTATTATTGGCTTTACCTTCGCTCTGGGCGGTGTGCTTTTTGTATTTTATAACCGAGCGACCAAATTAATAAAATCCTCAGCCAAAGCACTGGAAGTTGAAGTAGCTGCGCGAACGGCTGAATTGCGCAGAACTGCAGATCAGTTAAAAAGTGAACGAACCCTAATCAGCACTGTGTTCGATTCCATCCCCGATCCTATTTTTTGTAAAACCGATGATGGTCACTATTTTAGGGTCAATCAGGCCTTTGCCAATCTGCTTGGATTGAAGGTTGCCGAGGTTGAAGGTAAACACGACAACGAACTTTACAGCCGCGCTGAAGCCAATGCATTTTTGCTGGACGATAAAGAAACCTTAGCAAACAAAACGGCTCGTATCAGTGAGCGTTGGACAGCAACAAAGGATGGTAGCCAAATCTTATTTGAAACGCGTAAATCGGTGTTTCAGTTACCTGATGATCATCGCGATTATATCCTCGGCGTTAGTCGCGACATTACCCAACGTAAACTGGCCGAACAACAATTGAAGTTAGCCACCCAACAGGCTAACAACGCCAACAGTGCAAAAAGTGAATTCTTGGCCCGTATGTCGCATGAAATACGTACTCCCATGAACGGTGTCATTGGTATGCTGGAATTGTTGAATCGCTCAACACTTAACGCGGATCAACGACAAAAAGTTAAGGTAGCGAAAAGCAGCGCCGATGCCCTACTTTCAGTACTAAACGATATTCTCGACTTTTCTAAAATAGAAGCAGGCAAGCTGAGCATTGAATGCATTGATTTTAACCTGCGTCAATTGATCGAAGAAACCGCACAAAGTTTGGCGATTCGCGCAGACAGTAAAAACATAGAGCTGCTAGTGGATGTATCCGATATCAATGTAGATTTTGTTGCGGGTGATCCGCTACGGATCCGCCAAGTTCTGACTAACTTAATTGGGAACGCGATTAAATTTACCGAGAATGGCGAGGTTCATGTTGAAGCTTCATTGGTCAAAGACGGTGGACAGAACCGTTTACAATGTACCGTGAAGGATACCGGTATTGGGATCCCCGAAGATAAGATCGGCAGTTTATTCGAATCGTTCTCACAGGTTGACAGTTCTACCACGCGTAACTATGGCGGGAGCGGATTAGGACTAGCGATTTGTAAGCGATTAGTCAATTTGATGGACGGTGAAATTTCGGTTGATACCGAATATGGTAAAGGCAGCTGCTTTGCATTTAGTGTCTTGCTGCAAAACACTGACGCTGTGGTTTCAGAGTTACCGTCGATCAGTCTGGAAAATTGGAAAATACTGGTTGTGGACGACAACCAGACCAATATAGATATTTTATCCGCCCATCTTGAAAACTGGGGAGCATCAGTGGTTACCGCACACCACGTGGATGAAGCACTGGATGTTCTACGGATTAATCAAAACGCTGGTAACCAGCAAAAGAGCATAGATTTCAGCTTAGTTCTGACTGATATGCACATGCCTGATAAAGATGGATTGACACTTACTGAGTCTATTCGCCACCATTTTACTAACAAAGAGCTGCCAATCCTTATGTTAAGTTCGGTATCAAGCCAAATCGCCAGTGCTGACTTAGCGCGTCTAGGATTGGATGGTTGCCTTACTAAACCGGTTGTAACGAGTGACTTGTTCAACGCAATAGCACTCATTTCGGTCAATCAACAAGGCGACGAGAAAGGCGTTTTTGTTTCTGAACATGCCTTGCAGCGATTGCACAAAAATAATCCTACTTCAATTGAATGGCCCAGCGATGCAAAAGTTCTTCTGGTTGAGGATAACCAAGTGAATCAAATGGTGGCAGAAGGTTTATTGGGTACGCTTCACCTTGCCTGTGAGCATGCGAAACACGGACAAGAAGCGATAGACATGCTAAATCAGCACCCGCCAGGGTACTATGTAGCTGTATTGATGGATTGCCAGATGCCCGTTTTAGATGGGTATGCTGCAACTAAATTAATTAGAGAGGGTCAGGCTGGCCCTGAAAATAAAAGCATTTCCATTATTGCAATGACCGCCAACGCACTAAAAGGCGACCGCGAGAAATGTTTAGCAGCGGGAATGGACGATCATATTCCCAAGCCGATTGAAATCGACGTTTTACGTGACAAACTGATAGAAGCTTTGCATGCCAGTGAATCTTTTTCTCCGCGTCCCGCTACTGATCCAGACAATGCAGCATCTGAGGGCTCATTAGATAATGATACATTAACAATCCCTGATGACCTTGCCACTATGGATTGGAGTAAACATCAACCCAGCCTCAGTCAACAAAAGCCACTGTATCTAAAAACGTTGAGCGTATACGTTGCGCAGTATGCTGATATAGGTCAGCAAGTCAAAATCCCACAAACCCGCGCTGAAGGAGCTGAACTTTATAGCCTTGTACATACCGTTAAGGGCAGTAGCGGCAATATGGGCTTTATGCGCTTATATGAATATTGTCAGGCATTCGAAGGCCAGGTTAAAGATGGCAATGTGACACAGGAATCCCTGCAACGCTTTGTTGATTTAGCGCAAGCTTCGATTAATGACGCACATGCTATTCTGTATGCAAACCAGAGTGTTACAGCGATACCTACACAGATACCATCGTCTAACGTAATGAATGAACTTAGACTACACTTAGAACGCAGTGAAATACTCTCCCCTGAGTTACTTTCTGCAGTTGAAAGCCTAGACGAAAGCATTTTAAGTAGTGAGCAAAAAGTAGCCTTGATTAATGCCTTAGACGTTTTTGATTATGATCTGGCCTTATCGTTAATAGATGAAAAGCAATGAATGATTTATCCCGTTTTACAATTCTTGCCGTAGACGATGATCCGATAACACTGCGAGTCATCACGCAACAACTGCAGATTCTCGATCCCCGAATTTTAGTAGCCAATAGCGGTGAAAAAGCGTTGTCTATACTAAAAGAAGAAACACCCGATCTCATCTTACTCGATATCAATATGCCCGGCATGTCTGGTCTAGAAGCCTGTCAGAAAATTAAGGCCATGGAAGGATACTCACACATTCCAATTATGTTTTTAACTGGGAGTGAACAGGATACCGCCGAGGCATTTAGCGTCGGCGGTGTTGACTATATTGTCAAGCCAGTTGACAGTGATGCTTTGCAAGCCCGTGTGATGACACATTTAAAACTCGCATCTACCTTAAAGGCGTTAGATGAAACCAACATCCTGCTAAGTTCAGCCAACGAACGTTTGGAGAAAAAGGTCGAGGCTCGCACGCGCGAACTGGTCACTGCAAATAGCAATTTACGCAAAGAAATTAACGAACGTCGCAGTTTACAAGACAAGCTATCGTTTCTATCCCATCATGATTTTGTTACCCGCATGTACAACCGGTTTGCCTTGGAGGAGAAACTCACTGAGTGCTTAGCTTCCACGCAACAACATGAAACGGCTTTCTTATGTTTAATTGATTTAGACCAATTTAAAATTGTTAACGACACTTGCGGTTATGTCGCTGGTGATGAGTTGTTACGCCAACTCGCTGAAACTCTACGTGGGCAACTCGACAACAAGGATATTGTGGCCCGCATCGGCGGTGATGAATTTGCCATTTATTTTGAGCAACCTGACATGGGTTTTGCGATCCAAAAAGTGCGCGCTATCAAGCAGGCCTTGGAATGCTATGAATTTGAATGGATGGATGAAAAATTTGTCCACAATGTCAGTATGGGATTGGTGGAGGTCGATGAAAGTATCGATTCGGTCTCGCATTTAATGAGTGTCGCCGAACGTACGTGCTATCAAAGCAAACTCAAGGGCGGTGGCGAAATATCAATTTACAACGTAACCAGAGCACACGTGGACAAAACGCAACAACAAATGCGCTTAGTCCCGATTATACGTAAAGCCATTGATGAATCGCGTATCAAATTGTATGCGCAAGGTATATTTTCCGACGGCGGTGAAACGCTGCGCAAGGCTGAAGTTTTGTCCCGCTTGATTGATTCCTCTGGCCGATTGCAGCCGCCCAGCTATTTCATTCCTGTGGCAGAAAAATTTAATATTATCGACGCGATTGATCGTTACGTTATCTCTCACAGCGTTGCCGCATTAGCCACCACGCAGAATATTCAACTATCAGTTAACGTGAGCGGTTCATTTATTGTTAAAGAGGGAGCGGCAAAATTTATACAGCAGCTCCTGCAAGAACATCAAGTCGCTGGTGAGCGATTGTGTATAGAAATCACTGAATCATCCGCCATCAGCAACCTGCAAGCCACTAAAGATTTTATTCAGAACTTAAAAGGTTTGGGTTGTGAATTTGCACTAGACGATTTTGGCACTGGCACATCGTCTTATGAATATTTAAAAGAGTTGTCCATTGATACCGTAAAAATTGACGGTATGTTTGTGCGTGACTTAGAGAATGACATCGTCAATCAGAAGATGATTGAGTCTATTGTAGGCATTGCTGTCGCCAAAAACATCGAAGTGGTAGCCGAATGCGTTGAAACAGTTGCTGCCAAAGATATTCTTTGCACTATGGAAATAGCCTACCTTCAAGGCTTTGGCCTGCACAAGCCAGAACCCATTGAACAGTTACTTAAACCGTTTAAACGTAACTAGCCGACCTTTTCGCTCAGCGTTCGAGTGAGTGCAGGCATGATCCTCGCCCTACCCTCATTTTTAGCGGCGTAGAGCTGCGAATCGGCTTGGTCTATGATTTCATCTGCGCTTAGGTCAATATCTACTGGAAACGTGGTGATCAAACCGCCGCTAAAAGTAACCACATCATGTACCGAAGACGCACTGTGTGGAATATTCATCTCAACCATTTTGCCAAGGGCAATGTTTGCCAGCGCAAGCGCATCCTGCTGCGAGGTATTCGGCATGATGACAGCAAACTCTTCACCACCAAAGCGCGCAACTAAATCAGATGCACGTTTAAACACATCAGTGAGTAATTTTGCTACCTTCCGTAAGCAAGCGTCTCCACTGGTATGGCCATAGGTATCGTTATAGATTTTAAACTCATCAACATCCACCAATAGCAAAGATAGGGGTTGTCTTGCTCTTTTACACCGATGCCATTCACGTACTAGGGTTTCATCGAACGCGCGCCGGTTGGCAACTTCAGTCAAACCATCAATACGCGCTAACTGATTAAGCAGGCGTGTCTTGCGCAATAAATCAATTTGAATATCGATGCGTGCATTCAAAATACGGTTATGCACAGGCTTGGAGATAAAGTCATTCGCACCGAGCTCAAGAGACCGTATTTCGTCATCGGTAGATTCGCTGCCGGTCATCACTATGATAGCGGGTTGCGAATAAGTATCTCGCCCCTCGCGCACGGCTTGACAGATTTCCAACCCGTTGCCATCCGGTAAATTAAGGTCCAACAAGATAATGTCGATGGGCTTCTGTTCCAAAATCGACAATGCCTTAGCTTTGGATTTAGCGATGGATAACACAAACCGATCGCGCAATGTTGCAATCAGAACATTAATATTGACGGGATCATCTTCTACGATGAGGATCTGGTGCTTTTCCATGACACGCACTCTTTTTGTGGTTTATACAATAATACCTGAGTTCAATTTACCTGCAAGTGTCTACTTACAGTTTAACACCTATGTAAGTTGCGGCTATGATAGTGCAAACGTTTTTGACCCAATGAATCTATGCTAACAATCTACGCTGGCAAAAGTGCTGCTCGTCGACTTCTAAACGAAGGATTTGATCCGAATCTTTTTACTGTGTTTTTAGGCGCTTCAGGTGGCCCCAAATGGTTTACCCTGTTTGGCCTCGACAAATATCTGTTTGGCGAGTTCTTTCGCTCTCGCCAACAACCTCTACAGTTAGTCGGGTCATCGGCAGGTGCTTTCCGCTCAGCATGCTTTGCACAGCAAGATCCTGTTGCTGCAATTTGTCGTTTGGCTGAGCATTATTCCACGACCACTTACTCAGAAAAACCAACACCCGCAGAGATCACAAGTAAAGCCCGCGCATTATTGGACATCGTAGTACCTAATGAAAATGTCGAGGAAATCATTCATAACCCGATAATGAAAGCCCATTTTATCGTTGCCAAGACTAAGGGATTGGTGGCATCAGAGAAAAAACTGCTACAACTCATTGGGCTTACACGCAGTTACCTAAGCAATAAAGTTACCCGTACTTGGCTAAAACCGCAGTATCAACGCTTTGTGTTTCAATCCCCGTCCAGTGATTTTCGCTTTCATGATCACAATGCCTTTCAGACTACTCACGTCGACTTTAATGCAGATAATCTCAAGCCTGCGCTGCTTGCTTCTGGTTCTATTCCGTTAGTTATGCAAGGGATCAAAAACATACCGGGGGCTCCTCGAGGTATGTATCGTGATGGAGGGATCATTGACTATCACTTTGACCTCCAGATTGATAGTGCAAACGGCTTAGTGTTGTATCCGCACTTTAGCTCTTCTCCGCGCGCCGGTTGGTTTGATAAATCATTACCGCGACCGGTCAGTGCAAGTAATTATGACAATGTAGTAATGTTAGTACCTTCGAATGAATTTGTGGCGCAGTTACCATTCGGAAAAATTCCCGACCGTGAGGATTTTAGTCAACTTGAGCCGCAACAACGGATTGCCTATTGGCAGCAAGTGCTCGCGATGACGGAACAACTAGCAGACGACTTTCACGAACTTTGCCAAGGCCCTCTGACACGTACCATTTATCCCATCGAAAGCCACTAAGTGGCTTTTTATTGGTACAGATCAAATCCGTCGCGGCGGGCTCTTCATTCCATGCAGTAAGGTGTGCTAACCTGTTGTTCTGATTAGTCCGACACACGCGAACTATGCCCAAGCAAACGTTAGCCGTTCTACCTGACACCATGGTGATCCATACGCTTCCACCAGATGCGCAAATACCATCGGAAGTGTTGCAATCGCCACTCTATTTTTTGGGTAAAACCGCAGATGAACTCTCTATTGTTGTTCCTGAATCCATTGCCATTGAAGCCGATGAAAGCGACGGCGATTGGCGAACCTTAGAAGTTCTAGGCCCGTTAAGTCTATCGATGGTTGGTATAATGGCAAAAATCTGCAATGTCTTAGCACAAGCGAAAGTCAGCATTTTTGTGCTCTCGACCTTTGAAACCGATTATTTCTTGGTTAAACAAAAGTCACTGGAAGCCGCAATTAAAGCGCTAGAAGATGATGGCTACAGTGTGAATCGTTAATGGCCGATGCAGAAAACGCCCGAGCGCTACTGACTATTCCTGCGCCGTGCACAGGTACACTACATCCTCTAACACAGGCTCCCGCTCATTTATACGCCTTAGGTTTGCTAGGCCGAGGAGCCTATATTAGGGTGAGCGGTTATCAGCTATTTGCGCCTTTTGATGCTCGGATCCTGGCATTTTCAGCCACGGGTGATGAGATAAAACTCAAAGCAAATAATGGTTTACAACTGGCGTTAAGCTTTTGCCCTTCGGTTCATGCGCTGCATGGCGTGCGCGTAAAACGCCATTATCAACTGAATGAACAAATACCATTTGGTGCTTGTTTTATGGATTTCGATCCGCCGACATGGCGTCAAATCAATGCTGACATTGGTCTGGTAATCACCGTTTTAAATCCGGTAAGATCAATCGAATTGAACGTACCACAAGCGATAAAAGGTAAGCAGATATTAGCGCTTACTGATACGCTTATGACAATCCAAGTTTAACCAGAGATATTCCCGATATTATGACGACAATTCTCTATGGTATCAGCAATTGCGATACGGTAAAAAAAGCCAAAAAGTGGCTCGAACAACAGCACATTGATTATCAGTTTCATGATTTTCGCAAAGATGGGATCAGTACCGACTGGGTAAAAGCCACCGAGCAACAGGTGGGGATAGAGGTTTTATTGAACAAGCGCGGCACTACCTTCCGTCAGCTTGATGAGCATACAAAGCAAAACCTTGATACTGCGCGTGCGCTGGAGTTAATGGCTGAACACCCGACTTTGATCAAGCGCCCGGTGCTCTACCACAACGATAACGTTATGGTTGGATTCAAAGCCGATAGTTACGCCAAGGTATTCAATCAATGAGCGATGTACTGGCTTTAGCTAAAGAACTCATTGCGCGACGCTCTGTGACACCAGAGGATGCCGAATGTCAAAAGCTGATTGGTGAGCGCCTTGCCGCATTAGGCTTTGAATTGGAAACCATGGTGTTTGAAGATACTACCAATTTGTGGGCGCGCAAGGGTTCTGCAGAACCGGTGTTTTGTTTTGCCGGGCATACTGACGTGGTGCCCAGCGGACCAGAGACTAAGTGGACATTTCCACCATTTGAACCGACCGAACACAATGGCATGCTGTTTGGTCGTGGTGCCGCCGATATGAAAGGAAGCCTCGCCGCAATGGTAATTGCGGCCGAACGCTTTGTTGCACAGCATCCCAATCATCAAGGTTCTATTGCTTTTCTGCTGACCAGTGATGAAGAAGGGCCATTCATCAATGGCACTACCCGGGTTATCGACACCCTCGAGGCGCGCAATGAGAAGATTACCTGGTGTATTGTAGGCGAGCCTTCCAGTACTGCTTTCGTTGGTGACGTAGTTAAGCACGGACGGCGCGGCTCACTTACTGGTGATTTGGTGGTGCACGGGACTCAGGGTCACGTGGCCTACCCACACTTAGCGCATAACGCGGTGCATGCAGTCGCACCAGCATTGACAATATTAACGGAAATACAGTGGGATGAAGGGAATGACGATTTCCCGCCAACCAGTTTTCAAGTTTCTAACATCAATGCAGGCACTGGCGCAGGTAATGTGATCCCGGGTGAATGTCATATATGTTTTAATTTTCGCTATTCAACTGAAGTTACCGCTGATGTTCTCACCCAGAGCGTGACTGACATTCTTGATCAACAGGGCTTGGATTACAGTATTGAATGGACCTATAACGGTTTACCCTTTCTGACCGAACGCGGTGAGTTGGTTAATGCAGTTGAAGCGGTAATTCACGCTAACACCGGCACCACACCAACATTTTCGACTGCTGGTGGAACCTCAGACGGGCGTTTTATTGCACCAACCGGCGCACAAGTAATCGAATTAGGTCCGGTCAACGCCAGTATTCACAAAGTGGATGAACACGTAAAAATCGCTGATTTGGATCGGCTCGCTGAATTTTACGAAGGCGTGTTAGTCGAGTTGTTACTCCCGTGAAACCCGAACATTACCTTGGCCTCGACAATTCACGCATGATCAATGCGGGTGGTAACCACTGGTTGTTGCCTGATACTTGCGCGGCCTTTCAAGCCATGCAAACAGCCGCTAGCATTGACGGCATTGATATTCAGTTGGTTAGCTCGTATCGCAGTTTTGAGCGTCAGTGCGCCATCTGGAATGCCAAATGGCAAGGTGACCTCGCGTTGCGCAATGAGCATAACCAGATACTCGATCCTGCATCGCTAAGTGATACTGAAAAAATGCATGCCATTCTTCTTTGGTCTGCCCTACCCGGCGCATCGAGACATCATTGGGGAACGGATATCGACGTCTATGACAAAACTGCTGTGGACCACTGGGAAGGTGAATTTGAGCTTATTAGTGCGGAGTATTGCGGCGACGGCCCCTGTGCGACACTCAGTGTTTGGCTCGATACGCATGCGCCACAATTTAACTTCTTCCGCCCATATGAACGCTACCTTGGTGGCATCGGCGCTGAGCCTTGGCACTTAAGCTATCGCCCAATTGCCGACAAGATAGCCTATGCCTTTGATAAACAGGCGCTCAGCACTCTATTACGAAACAGTGATTTACTGGGGTGGCAAACAATCGAGGCACACTTCGATGAAATATATCACCGCTACGTGCTTAACAAAGGGAGCCCTATTTTATGAACCTATGGTGGGTAGTGTTAATTATTGTCATCGTATTGGCAGTTATTTTAAGTAATATCATGCTGCTTAAGCATTCGGCGAAGATGCCGTTTAAATCAAGCCTATCGGAAGCAAACAAAGCGCAAAAAGACCAACAAAAGCCGCAATAGCGGCTGTTGTTAAAGGCGACAGTTAGTTTGTATCCGTGCCGATTTTATCTTGCGTTTGCGTGTCAAAATCACTGGCGTCATGTCGCTCGTGTAATTGCCCCGCAGGATCTCCCCACGTACGATTGACCATTTTACCTCGCTTAACCGCAGGTCGAGCAGCAATATGCTCGGCCCAAGCCAACAGGTGCGAATAACTTTTGACATCTAGAAATTCAGCAGCCTCATACAAATAACCCAAGACCATAGCGCCATACCAAGGCCAAATGGCCATATCCGCGATGCTGTATTCATCACCCAGGATAAACTCTCGACCAGCCAAGTGCTTATCAAGCACGTCCAATTGCCGTTTCACCTCCATAGCGTAACGGTCGATTGGATACTGGTATTTTTCCGGAGCGTAAGCGTAAAAATGGCCAAACCCGCCCCCCAACATCGGCGCACTTCCCATTTGCCAGAATAACCAATTCATGCACTCAGCTCGTAGCGAAGGATCAGCCGGAATAAAGCGCTGAAATTTATCGGCCAAATAGAGCAATATCGAGCCTGATTCGAAGAGACGAGTGGCCGGCTGCGTGCTTGTATCTAGCATAGCTGGAATTTTAGAATTAGGGTTTACCGCAACAAATCCTGATGAAAACTGAGCACCGTCCATAATATCAATCAGAAAAGCATCGTATTCGGCACCGTGTTCACCCGCTGCGAGCAACTCTTCCAACAAAATGGTTACCTTTACTCCGTTTGGTGTGGCTACCGAATATAGTTGCAATGGGTGTTTTCCTTGCGGTAGCTCCTGCTCATGAGTAGCCCCTGAGATTGGCCGGTTAATATTAGCAAACTTGCCGCCACTAGCTTTATCCCAGGTCCAGACTTTCGGTGGTACGTACACATTTTTCGCCATTGTAATCCCTTATTTCTTTTTTTCAGATAGTTAGTAACAAGACCGCTCTGCCAGCAAAAAAATTCTCAGCGCTTAAGCGTCTGAATAACGCACTGCCGTGCCCGCAATACTAACCATCAACATACTGCCTTTATCGCCAATTACCTGATAATCGATATCAATACCAATCACTGCATTGGCGCCTAGCATTCGAGCCTCTTGTTCGATTTCAGCAAACGCAATTTTGCGCGCGCGGGTGAGTTCATCCTCATAGGACCCTGATCGACCACCGACAATGTCACGAATAGAGGCAAAGAGATCTTTGAATAGATTAGCGCCCATCACAGCTTCACCGACTACGATGCCGTAATAGTTGTCGATATTTTTGCCTTGTAGCTGGTTGGTAGTAGTTACAATCATACGAGTTCCTTCAAAGTTAAATAGTCTTGTAGTTGTTGTTTTATTTTAGTCACTTCTGCTTGATTATAGGGCCTTGCAGGCACTGCATTCCATATCGGTTTTGGCCACGCCGCATCATTAACAAAACGCGCTACGTGATGAATGTGCAATTGCTTTACCACATTCCCTAGCGCCGCTATATTAAGCTTATCGGGCTTAAAATTAGCCTGCAAGAAGCGACTAATCGCGTTACTTTCTCTCAGCAACTGTAACTGTTCAGCGTCGTCTAAGTCGAGTAACTCAGTTGCTCCTGCAATGCGTGGAACCAGAATTAACCAAGGATAATTGGCATCCTTATTAAGTAACAGCTCACACAATGGCAATGAATGCAAATGTTCGCAATCATTGGCTAAGCGAGAGTCGAGTTCAAATCCCTTAGTCATCAAGCACGCTCAGCTCTGTGGGAATAACGGTTAGCAATGCCCGTTGTCCTTTAGCTACACTGGCATTAGGAAACACGATTGCTTCTCCGTCATATTCAGCAACATACTTTGCACCATTTTCTGAAGCGAGGACCGTGCCTTTCGGATAATCGGTGAAATTAGCGGTGTCGTCGGCAAAATGCAAAGTAAAGTCATCTTGCTGTTTATTAATCACTTGATTGACACGGTAAATTAGTAAATCCTGCAAAGCAATCGCTGGCGCTTGGTAGTTCGGGTCACACACCAGTTGAGTTATGGCACGCTTGGCATCAGCAAATCGGCTCATATCATTTTCTCCAAAGGCACGCACTTTACCTAATTCAACCGTAAACCCGTGCGCGTTGAACTGCGTTGAAGAAAAATAACTAAACGTTGTTGTAGGGCTTTCAGAAAGCAAAATCGTGCGCACCCCACAATCGGCTAAAAATGCAAGTTGAGAGCGACTGTGCTGGCGGTTGTGAAGCAGCGGATAGACCACGAACTTCTCATTTTTTGAGGCACGAATAGCGGTGTGCAAGTCATAATGTAGACGACTCGTTATCGCCTCGTGCTGCCGATAAAACTGCGCTACTAGTTCCTCTAAATGCTTGGCTCTCACCCGCTCTGGGTTAATGGGTCCTGGACCAGCGCTGTGCGCGCCGGAAAACAAGCGATTCATATTCTCTTCACAAAACCGCTCGGCAATATCCATTGCTGGCAAATTACCAAAAATAAACAAAACCGGATGCGCGCATGTTGACTTACCTGCCAATAAATCTTGCACCAGCGCATCGAGGATTTCGATTGGTGCGGTTTCATTACCATGAATACCACAGGACAACACGATAGCGCGGGGCTCCTCAGCTGCAGGTTTAGGAGGGCTAAACTCAATGACCCCTTCCGCATGACAGATCACGCTAGTGCCGTCAGATAAGTTCGTGTTCACTGGATTGCTAAAATGCTGAGGCTCTTGCCGACTTAGCGTTAAAAAGCCCTCGAGCTTAATACGATTAATAAGTTCCATAGTTTCCACATAATGACTCATGTATGTGTATGGTAACTGATTCTAGTGCTGAAGTAAGGCTTATGAAGACTGTCTTTGCGAATGCAGTGGAGATGTGCCGACTGAGATATCCGTGTGTGCGAATTGCACAAACTCATCAAATGGCAATGCTTTGGTAAACAAGAAGCCTTGCCCCTGCTCAATACCTACCTCTCGCAGTACATGTAAATGATGAACTGACTCTATGCCCTCGGCGACCACCTGGCATCCTTTAGCATCTCCAATCAATTTAACCGCTTGAATAATGGCTTGATTAATGGTGTCTTGCTCTAATTCAAGCACAAAGGTTTTATCGATCTTAAGCGTATTAATCGCCAGTTCTCGAATATACGAAAGGTTAGAATAACCCTTTCCAAAATCATCAATACATATCGACAAGCCCAAGTGTCGCAGCTCATCTAACTGACGCTTCACCATTAAACTGTTGGATAAAGCCACGTCTTCAGTCAGTTCTAGTTCAAAGCGTGATAATGGAATTTCGTAGGTGGTTGAAAACTGTTGGAGATAAGAAACTAAACGAGAATCGTAAAGTTGCGTTGGCGAGATATTGACCGACAAGGTTAATATAAGGCCCTCTTGGGCAAACCGCCGCATTTGCTTAAATGCATTTTCAATCGTCCAATAACCTAATTCATTCATCATGTTATAAGACTCAGCGGCCTCAATTAATGGCCCAGGAAACAACACACCATCTAAGGGATGGTTCCAACGCAATAAACATTCAGCGCCAATGATTTGCAAATTATTGAGCTGAATTTTAGGCTGAAAATACAGCTCTAGCTCACTATTATCAAGTGCCCGCTGGAGATCCGCTTTAAGGGTCAGACTACGCGCACTGACCTGATCTTTACGGTCTTGCAGAAAAGCAAAGTTTTGATACTTATTTTGCTTCGCTTGCTTTAACGCAGCTTCAGCACGGGCGACAAAATCGGTTATTTTGAATTTGCCGGTTTTACTGGCAGTCGAGCCCACATTAAAATCGGCAATAAAGGAATGATCTGCGCGCTGGATGGGGGTTTTAAAATGCTCAACGAGGTGCTCAAACTTTCTCAGCAATTCAGTTTCTGACAGCTGCCCGGCAAACAACAAGGCGAATACATCACCACTGACCCGGCCTAATACCTGTGCATCTTTGAACAACATCCCAATGCGATTGGCGATAGACAGTAGGAATTCATCGCCAATGTGAGTACCAAAACTGGTCGTCACATCGGAAAAACGAACCACGTCAATAAGCATGATCGAGATAGCATCATGTTGTTCTGCGCACTGCTCGATACAATGGATAAATGCGAAGCGATTAGGTATCGCATTTAATTTTGGATGAATACGGCTCAAAGGAACATCGCGGCTCATTGGCAATTTTTACTGAGTGTAAAGCGAAAGTAATGCTTTGACTAGCACTCGCTATTCATGTGCTGAATTTTTAAACGAAAAAGGCGGGGTTACCGCCTTTTTTGTAAACTATTCGTCCACTTTACAAGGGGTTAGTTGCCATACTCGAGACACATAATCCTTGATTGAGCGATCAGAGGTAAACTTGCCCATCATCGCTGTATTCATGATCGCCATTTTTGCCCAACGGGCTTTATCTCGATACGCTTGGTCAACGGCCTGCTGCGCCGCCGAATAGGATTCAAAGTCTGCTAAACACAAATATGGGTCGCCGCCCGATAACAGGCTGTGCTTAACCGATGCTAATTCACCGGGTTTGCCCGGGGTAAAGTAATCACTTTCCAGCCAGTCCAATATGGCTTTAATTTCACTATTTTTATAGTAGTAATCATCTGGACTATAACCCTTTTGCTTTAATGCGGTCACTTCATCTACAGTAAGTCCAAAGATAAAGATATTGTCCTCGCCAACTTCTTCAGCAATTTCAATATTCGCCCCGTCTAGAGTCCCTACGGTCACTGCACCATTTAGCGCCAACTTCATATTGCCGGTACCTGAAGCTTCTTTACCGGCCGTAGAAATCTGTTCAGACACATCCGCCGCGGGGATCATTTTTTCCGCTAGCGACACCCGATAGTTGGGCAAAAAGACGACTTGAAGCTTCTGATTAACCCTTGGATCGTTATTGATCTTGTCGGCCACCTTATTGATGGCATAGATAATGTCCTTAGCTAGCTTGTAACCCGGCGCAGCTTTAGCACCAAAAATAAATACACGAGGATGGATATCGTAGCTAGGGTTTTCCAATAAACGACGATAAAGCGCCAGTATATGCAATAAATTCAAGTGCTGACGCTTGTATTCATGCAGACGTTTTATTTGAATATCGAAAATAGCATCAGTGTTAACACTAAGCCCGGTTAACTCTTTGATTGTTGCTGCAAGCGCAACCTTATTATCTTGCTTCACTTGCATAAACTGTTTCTGGAATGCCTTATTATCAGCAAATGCAGCTAAGCCAGTGAGCGAATCTAGGTCCATTGGCCAATGGTCACCGATTTTCTTATCAATCAACGCGGATAACGCAGGATTACAGGCCTTTAACCAGCGCCGTGGGGTTATACCGTTAGTCACATTGGTTAATTTCTTTGGCCATAACTGGTCGAACTCAGGAAACAAATTTTGTTTAACTAGTTTACTGTGGATTTCTGCTACTCCGTTAACACGGAAAGAACCAATCACCGACAAGTTACCCATACGGATCATCTTTTCGCTACTTTCTTCAATAATTGAAAGTTTAGCTTTGATTTGATTATTGCCAGGCCATTGCTTTTCCACTTGCGTCATAAAACGATGATTGATTTCGTAAATGATCTCTAAATGGCGAGGCAAGATCTTTTCTAACATGCGTGCTGGCCATTTCTCCAACGCTTCTGGTAACAGTGTATGGTTTGTATAAGCGAAAGTATTGGTACAAATTTCCCAAGCCTTGTCCCAATCAAGCTCAGCTCGATCGACCAATATTCGCATTAATTCGGGGATGGCTATCGCAGGGTGCGTATCGTTAAGTTGAATAACCACTTGGTCAGTAAACCGGCTCCAATCGTCTCCATGGGCACGCTTATAACGTCGAATAATATCTTTCAGTGAGCAAGCACAGAAAAAATACTGTTGGATCAAGCGAAGCTCTTTACCCGCCTCTGTTTCATCATTCGGATAAAGCACTTTAGAAATCGTTTCCGCTTGCACATTTTCGCGTTGTGCATCGACATAACCACCCGCATTAAATACATCCCAATTAAAGTAATCTGAGGATTGGCTTTGCCATAAACGCAACACATTGACGGTTTTACCGCCGTAACCAACTACTGGAATATCCCACGGAACCCCTTTAACGATGCTACCTGGGTGCCACTCTTTTTGGATCCGGCCATTCTCACCGTACTTAGTTTCAACGTAACCATAAAGAGATACTTCTTGAATAGACTCTGGGCGACAAATTTCCCAAGGATTACCATAATCGCGCCAGCTGTCTGGACGTTCAATTTGTGCGCCATTGCGAATTTCCTGGCGAAACAAGCCATGCTCGTAATGAATACCATAACCAATCGCAGGCATTTCCATTGTCGCTAACGAGTCAATAAAGCACGCAGCAAGACGACCTAAGCCTCCATTACCAAGCGCCATGTCTGGCTCTTCTTCAAGCACATCGCTCAAATTAACGCCAAGCTCGGTAAGCGCTTCATTTGCAGTTTCAAACAAATCCAAATTATGCATGTTGTTTGACAACAAACGCCCCATCAAGAATTCAGCTGAGAAGTAGTGCACTGCACGGGTATCATTAAAATAGTGAGCTTTTTGGGTTTTTCTTAGGCCCTCTAGAACAAGCTCTTGAATGGCGGCGCAAGTTGCCTTCCACCAAGCGTGGTTATTCGCTTTATTCTCATCGGTGCCCAACGAGCAGTGTAAATGTTTGACGATCGCTGATTTGAGTTCGCCTTTACTCAATGCTGGCGTAGCTGTGCCCACTGATGAAGTGACTGCAGCATTGGTCTTAGACCGACGCGGTGATGCAACTTTTGTGTTCATAATGCGCTCTCATTACTCATGTGAATTGACAAAGTTGTAATTAAACAACAGTTCGATAATGTCTTACCCAACAATATAGCAATGAAAAAAACGTTATTTTGTTAATTCTTTGTTAAATCACCTGTTTTTTGGCGTAAATTTAGCCACATTTAACATTTATTTAACATTTACTGATTGAATACGTTTGTAATAACCTCTTTGTATTAAGTTACTTTATTACATCGTCCACGATTTTTTGTGCTTCAGACAGAAGTTTCTGTAAGTGAGTTTCACCTAAAAAGCTTTCAGCATAGATTTTATACACGTTTTCCGTACCCGAGGGTCTTGCGGCAAACCAGCCATTGGTGGTGGACACTTTAACCCCGCCAATGGCGGCATTGTTTCCTGGCGCATGAGTCTGGATCTGGGTAATCTTTTCGCCAGCTAACGTTTCACTGGTAACCACGTCGGCTTGCATTTGTAATAATGCCTGCTTTTGCTCTAATTCAGCAGCTACGTCAATACGAGTATACATGGGAGTACCAAACTGTTCTGTCAATTGAGCGTAGCGCTGACCTGGATCAACTTCAGTGACAGCCAAAATTTCAGCTGCTAGCAAGCACATGATAAAGCCATCTTTATCCGTCGCCCATGGTGTTCCATCGCGGCGCAGGAATATCCCCCCTGCACTTTCCTCGCCAGCAAAACCGATTGTCCCCTGAGTTAACCCATCAACGAACCACTTGAAGCCTACTGGCATCTCAGCTAAACCACGTCCTAGATTAGTACATACGCGGTCAATCATACTTGAAGAAACTAAGGTTTTACCCACTAGCAATCGCTCTGACCATTGCGGACGGTGTTGATACAAATAGTCGATGGCGACGGCGAGATAATGATTCGAATTCAACAGTCCGGCGCTGGGCGTAACGATGCCATGGCGATCAAAGTCTGTGTCATTGCCAAACGCCACATCAAATCTTTGTGCCATATCGATGAGGCCAGCCATTGCATAGGGTGATGAGCAATCCATTCGTAACTTGCCATCCTTGTCACGCCGCATAAAAGCAAAGCGCTGGTCAACCTGCGGGTTAACCACTTCAATATTTAATCCATACTGCTGTGCAATCCGATCCCAATAGGCAACACCCGCCCCACCGAGCGGGTCACAGCCCATACGGATCTTAGCGTTTGCGATGGCTTGCATATCAATTACTTGATCTAAAGTGTCGATGTAATGCTTGGCAAAGTCGGTTTCGGTGACTTTCGCTGATTGCATAGCTGCGTTCAGACTGACCCTCTTAATCGCCCGCCCCCCGTCTCGCATAATTGCGTTTGCGCGTGCCTGAATAATATTGGTCACATTGGTGTCAGCCGGGCCACCATGCGGCGGGTTATATTTAAATCCGCCATCTTCGGGGGGATTGTGTGACGGGGTTATAACAACCCCATCAGCCAGACCCGTAGTTTTGCCGCGATTAAAACTTAAGATTGCATGCGAAATGGCTGGCGTTGGAGTAAATCCGCCATCCGCTTGGATCACAACTTCAACTGAATTTGCGACCAAAACTTCCAGCGCGGTGGCATGTGCAGGCTCACTAAGTGCATGGGTATCTTTACCAATGAACAATGGTCCAGTGATACCCTGTTGTTGTCGGTACTCCGCGAGCGCCTGCGATATTGCCGCAATATGCAGGTCATTAAAGGACGCTAGAAATGCACTGCCGCGATGCCCCGAAGTGCCAAAGGCTACTTGTTGGCGCGGATCATCAACATCAGGTTGGATGGTATAATAATCACTGACGAGTTTAGCGACATTAACCAATTGTGCTGGGTCAGCGGGTTGTCCTGCCTGCGGATGAATGGCCATAGTAGTATCCTTATTATGAGTGTCTTACGCTTGGGTTAATCCTGCAATAATTGCGTCTTGCTGAGATGGAGAGTAGCCGAGTACTTCAGCGACTTGGCGCAGGATCGCCGCTTTTTTGCCGGTATTATTGTTAGTTACCACCCAATAATCTGAACCAGGGATCGCTTTGGGGTTGGTACTGCTACCCGTGGCTAGCAATTGTTCTTTGGTGATAGCAAAATAATCTCTTCCTTTACCTTTTATTGCCAATACACGCGAATAGTCGGCTTTATGATGAGTATGTAATTCACCCAGCAACAGCAAAAAGCGTTCAACTACCGTATTGCACTGCGCAAGTGCCTTACTATCCGGAGTAAACGTTGCAGTCATTGGTGCTGCAGATACAGCAGCATCAGCAGAAGAGGCAACAATGGTAGCACTGGCTTCGGCTACCTCAACCTTTTGTGACGCACTTGCCACTGGTTGTGTTTGTGCTGCATCCTCGGGTAACAACAAACGCCGTAAAATATCAGAAGCGTCTTCACCAATATATTTGGTTTGCGCCGCAATAAAGGCATAAAGCTCGTCGTCAATGGTAATGGTTTTCATGCAAGTCCTTGTTATTTTTTGGCACCTATTATAGGCATAGCAAAAGATAAAATCATGACAATAATCCGATTTACCCATACGTCGGTATCAAAAGGAAATCCTGATCAAGCGGCAAAACTCAGCTAAAGTTTAAAGATGCGCAAAAAAGAGCTGTCTATGAATAACACAATTACTCCTATTATTTCGGCTTTGGATAAAGTCATTATTGGTAAGACCCATGCGACTAAGCTGGCTGTCAGTTGTTTACTGAGCCATGGCCATCTACTCATAGAAGATCTTCCTGGTATGGGAAAAACTACTCTATCGCACGCCCTTGCTAACTTGTTCGGTATGGAGTATTCACGTATTCAGTTCACCTCAGACCTACTCCCTGCGGATATGCTTGGTGCTAATATCTTCGACGTGCAAAAACAGCAATTTACCTTTCATGCAGGACCAATTTTTAGCCAAGTGGTACTCGCTGATGAAATCAATCGCGCGAGCCCTAAAACCCAAAGTGCTTTGCTTGAAGCCATGGAGGAGCGGCAGGTCAGTCTAGATGGCGAAACCTATCCGCTTCCATCACCCTTTTTTGTCATTGCGACGCAAAACCCAATGCATCAATCCGGCACTTATCCGTTACCCGAATCACAACTCGATCGTTTCTTAATGCGGATCACGCTCGGTTACCCGAATTGGCAAGCAGAGAAGCAAATGCTATTGGAACAGCAACCAAGTGAGCTAGCCCCAATTGCATCAGCGCAACAACTCCAAGAATGGCAGCAGCAAGTTAATACAGTGCACAGCTCAGACGCCGTCATCGAATATATACTTCGCTTAGTCAACCATAGTCGCGAATCAGGACTGTATACCAATCCCTTGTCCCCGCGTGCGAGCAAAGCACTCTTGCGCGCATCCAAAGCATGGGCGTGGATGGAAGGTCGCGATTTTGTCATGCCAGAAGATGTACAGCAGATTTTTGCTGCCGTTGCCGAGCATCGATTGCGCCTACCGAATAGTGAGGCCGACTTATCGACACGGGTAAGTGAAAAATTATTGGCCGCTGTCGATCCAATTGCTGCTTGATTTGAGCAACTGACTACCCGTGGTTGCTGCATTAAAAATAAGATTGCAAGAACGTTGGCTACGTTGGCTTGATAAGCGCATCCCGCCAGCTGCAAGCCACCAACTTGATCTTAAGAATGTGTTTATTTTTCCCAGTCGATTCGGCTGGTTATTTGTAGCACTGTGTATCAGTTTGTTCATTCTTGGCACCAATTACCAAAACAATCTAATGCTGCTTTTGTGTTTTTGGTTAGTCGGTGTTTTGCTGATCAACTTGCATGCGAGTTATTGGAATTTTGCCCGACTGCAACTGGCGATTACCTCTTTCCCTGCTGGTTATGCAGGCGACACTGTAAAGCTCAAGCTGACAACTCAACTACCTAATCAAAGGCGACGCGCACATGGCCGTTTGCTAATCTCAGTGCTGAACAATACCGCTCAGCAAAGTATCGATCTGGATACCGCAAACGAGAACACATATCGCTATGAGCTGCTTGAGCGTGGAGTTCATCACTTACCGCGCTTGACCTTCGAAAGTTACTTTCCGTTAGGTATATTTCGTTGCTGGACGCATCTGGACTTTGCCCGAGAAGTAGTGGTTTTTCCAAAACCGCAGCCTTGTCAGGTTAACTTGATCCAGCAGGCCGATGCCTTAGAAGAAGGCGGTAATGCCCTAACCACCGCGGGATCAGAGGATTTTGCCGGATTAAGTCAATATGTTGCTGGAGACAATATAAATCGGGTGGCATGGAAACAAGTCGCTAAGCAACAACAATGGTTGAGCAAACGTTTTGAATCTACGACATCGGCCTCCGGTTGGCTGCGCTTAGCCGTCATTGACTCTGGCAATTTAGAACATGCTCTGTCAGAACTTGCTTATCAAGTAAACCAGTGTAGTCAGCAAAATGTGCGTTTTGGTCTGCAGTTGGGCAACATGCAAATTCCACCCGAGCAGGGCGAAGGTCACAGGCTCGCATGCCTGCGCGCACTTGCCTATTATCCTGACTCACCAGGAAACTAAGCATGACATCTACGCTAGAAAATCAATCGGCTAACGCTCATTCACTTGAACGCAGTTTATGTGTACTCATACTAGCGATTGCGTATGCACTAATAACTGCAACCATGGTTACGCCATTACTAATTTGGATCTTGATCTTGGCGGCCAGTGCTACGATCACCCGCGTGGTTTTGTTTGCACGGCCTAATTATCAGCCCCTAACCAATCGCAGTATTAATCTCTTGGCGGTGCTGGCGGCTATAGCCCTTGCGTGGTTTAGTTTACAGTTGGGTCTGCTGCTAACGATGGTTAATCTATTAGTGATGGCCTGTGCGTTTAAGCTGATGCGGATCAACGCGGAGAAAGACATTCGTCAACTGGCGGCAACACTGCTATTTTTGATTGGCTGTGGCTTTATTTTTCAACAAGGCATTGCCTACTCACTCTTGTATGTCATGATCACTTTGCTCGTTTTAGCAGGCCTGCACAGTTTCAATGCCCCCAGTTTAACCTTGCAAAGGCACGTAAAATCTATTGGCATGATGCTCGCACAAGCTTTGCCGATAGCAGTAACATTGTTCTTGATACTCCCTCAGCTACCGCCACTTTGGCAAATGCCTACCAGTAAAGGTGCAATGACGGGGCTATCAGATAGCGTAACACCTGGTGATTTTGCCGAACTCAGCCAATCAACAGACTTAGCCTTTCGGGCCATCTTCACTAACTCGCCACCACCGAATTATCAACGTTATTGGCGGGTAATGACGCTTGAGGCCTTTGATGGCAAAACTTGGTCTATTGCTTCTCAGCGACGCCAACTCAACCGTCAATACCAGCAAGCCAGAAGAGAATTTACCCCAGAGCTGGATGGACCATTTTGGCAATACGAAGTCATCGCAGAACCCTCCCATCAACGTTGGCTTTTTGCGCTCGATATTGCGCGTGCCCGTGCAATGGGAGACACCCAAATCAAACATGGTCATGAATATCAGTTGCTAGCTTCAAGGCCGGTAGTCTCTCCCATGCGCTACAGTGTGCAGTCGTATTATGCTGAACCGCTGAATCAAACGCTATTTAGTGTGGACCGACGCATCAACCGTCAATTACCGCAGAGCGGCAACCCACAGACCCAGCAATGGGTTGCAGAGCTGCGTCAGCAATACCCTGAGAACCAATCATTGCTCCAAGCATTACAAGAGCACTTCATCAGCTCTGGTTTTCGCTACACGTTAAAGCCCAATCCGATGCCAACCAACCCCGTCGACCAATTCCTGTTTGAACACAAGGCTGGCTTCTGTGCCCACTATGCAAGCGCACTGGCTTACATCTTACGTTTATCAGACATCCCCGCTCGCATGGTAACCGGTTATCAGGGCGGTGAAGAATTGAGTCCCAACGTTATTAGTGTGCATCAATATGACGCACATGCCTGGGTTGAAGCTTGGGTCGATGAACGCGGATGGGTGCGCTTGGATCCAACCGCATGGGTTTCACCGGGTCGCATTGAGTTTGGTTTAGAGCATGCGATGCAGGATGAAGGTAGCTTTTTGGAGGATGCACCACTTTCACTTGCGCGCTTAAAGAATATCGAACTGTTTAATCAATTACGATTATGGTTTGCAGAAATGGATTATCAGTGGAGCAAGTGGATCCTCGGTTTTGACAGTCAACAACAGTACGATCTCTTGCAACAGTGGTTTGGCGAGCTAACCGCGCAAAAATTATCGATGATAGGTGTAGGTGCGGTCATGATCATCAGTTTATTGCTGGGTTTATATATACTGCCGCAGCTACGTCGACATGACGCGTATCCAATGAATACGGCCTATCATCAATGTAACCAACTGATCGAAAATTTGACTGGCATTAAACGTGGTACGTTGGGTGCCACAGAATACTTAGCTAAAGTACGCACTGATTTACCGCCTACGATAGCCAAAATTTTTGCCGAAGCCACGCGCGCCTATGTGCAATCAGAATATCGCAAGCTACCCAGTCAGCGCGATAATAAAGCTGTGCTTCAGCAAATGCGCAATTACCGCAAAAGCCTTAAGAAACAGATCGAAAAAGCCTCTTAGTTAGGCAATTAGCGTCAATCCACACTCTCTGCTCAACGCAAAAAAAAGGGCTCCGGTAAGGAGCCCTTTGGGTAGTCAATTTATGACCTTATTTCTTCGCGTCACGCGCTTTAACTTCTTCGATAACTTTCTCAGCCACGTTTTGTGGGCAAGGTAAGTAGTGGCTGAACTCCATTGAGAACTGACCACGACCAGAAGTCATAGTACGCAGGTGACCGATGTAACCGAACATCTCTGAAAGAGGTACATCTGCTTTGATACGTACGCCTGTTGCGCCCGCTTCTTGATCTTTGATCATGCCGCGACGACGGTTCAAGTCACCAATAACATCACCAACGTGATCTTCTGGTGTAAATACGTCAACTTTCATGATTGGCTCGATCAACTGTGGACCAGCTTTAGGAATTGATTGACGGAAAGCGCCTTTCGCTGCGATTTCAAACGCAATCGCTGATGAGTCAACCGCGTGGAATCCACCGTCATACAACTCAACTTCAACGTCAAGTACTGGGAACCCTGCAAGAACCCCCTGTTCCATCATGCCTTTGAAGCCTTTCTCGATCGCTGGGAAGAATTCCTTAGGAACGTTACCACCAACAACCGTTGATTCGAACTTAAAGCCGCTGCCAGGCTCACCTGGACGAATGCGGTAATCAATCTTACCGAACTGACCAGAACCACCAGACTGCTTCTTGTGCGTGTAGCTGTCTTCTACCGGCTGTGTGATCGTTTCACGGTATGCAACCTGTGGTTGACCCACATTCAACTCAACACCGTAAGTACGCTTCAAGATGTCAACTTTAATATCCAAGTGAAGTTCACCCATACCTTTAAGGATGGTTTCACCTGAATCTTCATCTGTTTCAACCTGGAACGACGGATCTTCAGCAACCATCTTACCTATAGCGATACCCATCTTCTCGGTTGAACCTTTATCTTTTGGTGCAACGGCGATAGAAATTACCGGCTCTGGGAATACCATGGCTTCTAGCGTACAAGGATTTTTAGGATCACACAGAGTATGACCTGTTTGTACATTCTTCATGCCCACAATTGCTAGAATGTCACCGGCTTGCGCAGATGACAGCTCAGTACGCTCATTCGCGTGCATCTCTACCATACGGCCTACACGCTCAGTTTTACCTGTTGCAGAGTTAAGGATGGTATCACCCTTATTCAACTTACCAGAGTAAATACGTACGAAGGTTAAGGCACCAAAACGGTCGTCCATGATTTTGAACGCCAACATACGCAGTGGTTCATCAACAGAAACGGTTGCAACTTCACCCGTCTCGTTACCTTCTTCATCCGTCAACGGCTGAGGGTCAACTTCTGTTGGGCTTGGTAGGTAATCTACAACCGCGTCAAGTACGTTCTGCACGCCTTTGTTCTTAAACGCAGATCCACAGAATGTTGGGAAGAAGTCTAGCGCGATAGTACCTTTGCGGATACAACGCTTAAGGTCTTCAATTGAAGGCTCTTCGCCATCCATATACGCCATCATTAAGTCGTCGTCTTGCTCAACAGCAGTTTCAACTAATTGCTCGCGATACTCTTCAACTTTGTCGACCATATCCGCAGGGATATCTTGAACTTCGTAGTTTTCTGGAAGACCAGAGTCATCCCATACGTAGGCTTTACGCTCAAGTACGTCAACTACACCAACGAAATCGTCTTCGATACCAATTGGCAACGTCATAACTAGTGGGTTTGCACCCAATACTTTCTTAACCTGACCAACAACGCGGTAGAAATCCGCACCCATACGGTCAAGTTTGTTTACGAAGATGATACGTGCTACTTCAGATTCGTTCGCATAACGCCAGTTGGTTTCTGACTGCGGCTCAACACCACCAGAGCCACAGAATACACCCACACCGCCGTCAAGTACTTTCAATGAACGGTAAACTTCAACAGTGAAGTCAACGTGTCCAGGAGTATCGATAATGTTGAAACGGTGATCTTTCCAGAAACAGGTCGTTGCTGCTGACTGGATCGTGATACCACGCTCTGCTTCCTGCTCCATGAAGTCGGTCGTTGATTCACCATCGTGAACCTCACCGGTCTTATGAATTTTACCGGTAAGCTTTAGAATACGTTCGGTCGTAGTGGTTTTTCCGGCATCAACGTGCGCGAAAATACCGATATTTCTGTATTTTGATAAGTCTGACATAGCCCTACTTCATTATTGGTTCAAGGAAAAAAACGGGCGGGATTATATAGGATTTCTGGATGACTTTTATACTTTTTTTGCACTTATTGTGAAAAAAAGTGGTTTATCTGCTCGCAAACACTTTAATTCGCTACTTATTATGTTTTGGCATAATGCTTACAGTAACTTCATCGCGATTGTGATAAAGCTGTTTGCAGCGGACCCGAAACGAACTAGCTAAACCGTCGCGCAATCCAGCCAATAACTCGACGACCGTGTCATAGCGTTTTTTCATCGGCAATTTCAGATTAAATATAGCTGCCTGCGCATAGCCTTTTTGTAACCATTGTTGCATTAATACAGCCACACGATCAGGACGCTCTATCATATCGCAAACCAATAACTGTGCGCTGCCGTACTGTGGCTTGTACTTAAAACCATCAGCAGCAAAATAGCTTACCTGCCCCGTTTGCATTAAAGAATCTGCCATTGCACCGTTGTCTACCGCCTCGACATGCATACCTCTGTGCACCAGTTGATAGGTCCAACCGCCCGGACATGCCCCCAAGTCGACCGCTCGCGCACCTTCACGAAACAAGGCCTGTCGATCAGCGTCGGTCAATAGATCAAGGATCGCCTCTTCCAGCTTAAGTGTTGAGCGGCTTGGTGCCGCCGGTGGGAATTTTAGCCGGTGGATACCATTAACGTACGGTGAGTGCTTTTGTGGAGTTGAATAGCTAATAAAGCAGCGCTCAAAATCATCAATAAATACTCGAAGACAAGGCAAATCAAGGCGTTCCTTGCTTGTCAATCGCTGCTGCTGCCGGAGGGCTTGGCGCAGCGGTACGGCAAATTTCTTAGCAAAGCGAGCCACGCTTTTACCACTTTCAGAATCCGGATATTCAACCTCTAAACGCCCCATGACCTTGGGGATTGGTTTGGTTTCGCGCACGACTAACATAGCTTCGTCTAATGCTGCGGTGACCGCCTCCACACGCTGCTGCAGAGGAAATGACTCGATTTCAGCTAGAATAGCGGATAATTGTCGCACGAAGATCAAATCGCTGACGGCTAATTCAGCAATAACATCATGCGCGGAAAGGTCCGGCAAAATAAAGTGTATATAACCGTCACCGGCTTGTAAAACTGGGTATCCGTAGACGCCGCGTGCAGCCAAAACTTGGGTTAATTCAGCAGCAACATCTTTTTCATACCCCACCCGACAATACGCTAAGAGCGCCGATGAACTAGTCATTAGAGTGCCTCAATTGTCGCAATAACTGCGTGCTACTGATAATAAGGGCTACCCAGCCAAATATAAATGCGACTCCACCAAGCGGCGTTACCGGCCCCAGAAACGTCAAGTTAAACACGCTTAGCCCATATAAGCTGCCACTGAATAAAATAGTACCACTGATAAAACAATAGCCCGCGATGCGAATACTACGTTCAACAGCAAACCATAGCTGGTGTGCCAACGCTAAAGCACAACCTAACAGTGCCAATCCATGCACGAATTGATATAACACTGCTGTGCGGATCGTCGCCAATGCTTGGTCTGATAAAATATTTTTGAGTCCATGAGCGGCAAACGCCCCCATTATAACGGCTATGCCACAGCAAATCGCCGCAATCAGCAAAAATCGTGCGGCTGTTACTTGTTGTTTTACCATTGTGCTATCCAATCGGCAGCTTGAAGAATATGTTGCTGTTGTGTGAGGCCCGACGATTTACGCGGTTTAAAACTGTGATCGCCATCGGCTAGCCAACGCACGTTTACCAAGCTTGGTAATGTAAGCTGCGCAACGCAGGCTTGATTACCAAACGTGTCGCGCTCTCCCTGAATGATCAGAATATTACAGGGCAGTTGTGAAAAATGTTCGATGCGCAGTTTGTCTGGTTTACCCGGTGGGTGAAAGGGGTAACCCAGTGCGACAACGCCATTGATTGGCCCTGCTGTCGTTGCCTGTTCCGCCGCCCACATGCTCATCATGCGGCCGCCCATTGACTTGCCACCGAGCAACAACGGAGTTGTCGGTTCAAACTCGGGCTCGCTGGTCACTTGCTCGAGTACCTGCGATATCGCGTCCAATAGCTTGGGTGCGCGGTCAGGTGGACGTTTCTTTCCCGTGGACTCTTGAATTTGCATGTAAGGAAAATTGAACAACCAGGTTAGCACGCCTCGCTGACTCAGCGCATTTGCCATAGCTTGCATGAATTCCGATTGCATGCCCGCGCCAGCGCCATGCGCTAAAATTATTTGTAGGTGCGTTTTTTTGCCCGTTGGTGGTTTAAAGCATTGCATCATTTTCATAATCAACTTCGTTGTGGATCCATTCGCGGAACGCAACAATCTTACCTAAGTCCACTTGGCTTTCTTCACAGACCAAATAAAAACTATCTTTACTCTTGAGTTTCTCAGCAAAGGGAGCAACCAAACGGCCTGCCTCAATCTCAGGACGAGCCAAAATCGTATTGCCTAAGGCTATACCCTGACCTAAGGCTGCGGCTTGTAAAACCATCATTGAGTGACTAAACATCGGACCTTGATTGACATTAACCCCTTTCACATTGAATTGCCGTAAATAATTAATCCAACCTTCGCGGCTTGAGTCATGCAGCAGTACATGAAATTTAAGATCCTCTAAGACCTCTAAAGGCTTATTACTGGTGAGTAACAGTGGTGAACATAACGGTGTAAGATATTCAGCATGTAACGGTTCGGCATGCAAACCAGACCAGCGACCCCGCCCATAATATACGGCGATGTCGGTATCTGCTTGTAAAAAGCCTTCGTCGTGATCAACCGCTTTAATACGCACGTCTATATCCGGATTGTGTTGGGAGAAACGACTGATACGCGGTATCAACCATTGACTCGCAAAACTCGGCGGAGTTGCGACAGTTAATGCGCCTTTAGCACCTTTCGCTAACAATCGCTCTGTCGCATCTTGCATATGCCGAAATGCATCGCGCAACTCTAGGTAATAGCTTTGCCCCTCTTCAGTAAGCAGCAACGCCCGGTTCTTGCGCAAGAAAAGTTTCATACTGAGGTACTCTTCCAGCGACTTTATTTGGTGACTGACTGCAGCCTGAGTGACAAATAATTCGTCAGCCGCTTTAGTAAAACTTAGATGACGCGCAGCAGCTTCAAACGCTTTTAGCGCATTTAACGGGGGCAAGCGTCGATTCATACCAGTCTCAATGAATTAATAGCGTGACAATTATGCTACAGATGGATTAGTTTTTCTAATCTTTATTTTTAATTTTTGTCAATTTAATAAACTAAATAACTGGGTATAATTTACCCAACTTTAAATATAAACCCTTATAAATAAAGATTTTTTTATTTAACCGAATGTTAAAAATAACACACATTTTTAACAAATTAAATTAACTTAAATACAGTAAAAGATCATGCAAAAAGCTATTATTACTCTTTCTCTTATGACCATTGGTTTGAGCGCATCATTGCCAGCACTCGCAAATGCTAACAATTATGCAATGCTAAACCATCAAGAACTGCATATTGCTATTGCAGAAAACATCGAACAGAACCTACAGGCGCTTGAGATGCCGGCAATGCAACAGGAAATTGCTGCCATGTTGAAGCAATCAACAGTGCAACATCAAATCGAACAGCACCTAGACCTTGCTCGCCAAGCGTTGCCACGCAATCAATTTAAAGTTGTCATTGGCGAATAAATTAAAAAGTCAAAGGCGTGATCGCGTGAGCGTGCCTCAGCACGCTCACAGACTTAAGATTTAGCGCTCGTATCCAGAGGGGCGAACTGCTTAACGAGTTCATCTACGGCTTGCATTTGTGCGAGGTACTGCTCTAATTTATCCAATTGCAAGGCGCATGGACCGTCGCATAGGGCTTGATTAGGATCCGGGTGAGCTTCGATAAATAATCCAGCAATGCCTAAAGCCATACCCGCTCTAGCTAATTGCGCCGCTTGTGCGCGCCTCCCATCAGCAGAGTCGCTGCGACCACCGGGTTTTTGCAACGCGTGGGTTGCATCAAAAATTACCGGTGCATACGACTTCATTTCGTCCATGCCAAGCATATCTACGACTAGGTTGTTGTAGCCAAAACAACTACCGCGCTCGCACAACAGAATGTTTTCGTTTCCTGCCTCAGCAAATTTCTTGATAATGTGACGCATTTCGTGAGCGGCTAGAAACTGGGGCTTCTTCACGTTGATCACAGCACCAGTCTGCGCCATTGCAACCACTAAGTCCGTCTGTCTAGCTAAAAAAGCAGGTAACTGGATAATATCGACAACTTCAGCGACTGGAGCAGCCTGATAAGGTTCATGAACGTCGGTAATAACCGGTACCGAAAATTGCTGCTTTATCTCGCTGAAGATTTTAAGACCTTCCTCTAACCCCGGCCCTCGGTATGAATGCACAGAAGAACGGTTGGCCTTGTCAAATGATGCCTTAAAAACATAAGGAATATTTAACTTCTGTGTGACTTCGACATAGTGTTCAGCGATCCGCATGGCAAGATCGCGCGATTCTAATACATTCATACCACCGAATAGCACCATCGGTGCATCATTAGCGACCCGAATATCAGCAACATTGACATGAGTGATCATATTGCGCCTCAAAAGAATAAGGGTTGTTTAGTGATCGCAACTTTGGCGGTAATTGCCAAACACACAAGCGCAGCAATAAAAGCCCCCCATTGACCGGCTTTGGTCTCGGCTTTCTTTAACGCGAGTAAGCCAAAAACAATGTAGGCAATTACGCCAGCAAGTTTTACCGTTAACCATCCGTTGACAATCGGATATTGGCTAAGCAAAACGCACAATACCAACGCAGAAGCCAATAAAACTGTATCAACGATATGCGGTAATATCCGTAACCATTTTTGCTGTAACATCCCAGCGTTCATTTGCTTTAACACAAAACGCAGGACAAACAATAAGATGCTAATCACAATAGCGGTCAGATGAAGATGTTTCATCATCATATACATAGGGGGCTCCTTCGCCTCAATCTAAACAGGGATGCTTTGCCTGAATGGCGGTAATGGCGTCAAGATTTGCCATTAAAATATTCACTAGTTTAGGATCAAAATGCTTACCACTCTGTTCCTGAATATGCTCGACAACACGCTCTAACGGCCAAGCGTCTTTATGTGGGCGTTTGTTATAAAGTGCATCAAACACATCAGCCAGCGCTGTGATGCGAGCTTCGATAGCAATACTTTCGCCCTTTAAACCTTTCGGATAACCGCGCCCATCCCAGCGTTCATGATGTTGGTGAGCTAACACAGCCGCCAATTGGATCACCGGGCGTTCAGAATCCTTCAAAATATCAAAACCAAATTGCGTATGGCGTTTTATTTGCTCGCGCTCGTCCTCACTGAGTTCTTCTGGCTTCTGAATGATTGCATGCGGTACTTTAGTGCTACCGATATCATGTAAAGGAACAGCCATACTAAAACGATCCACATGAGCCTCATCAAACCCCAGTTCTCGAGCCATTAATTCACACATCAAGCGCATGCGCTGTAACTGCTCACCCGAAACGGTTTCGTGCTCCATCGCTACGCCCAAACGCTCTATGACTTCCTGCTGTGTATCTTCGATATCACGCGTGGCAAGCACGTTTTCAAAGGCGTATTGCACATTCTGCGCGAACACATCAACTAACAATTTATCGTTTTGACTGAGTTTGCGTGGCAAACCAGATAAATACAACAATGAACCCCGCTTCGATTTACTGTGACAAAACGCAACTAAATGGTCATCGCCGTATACGATATCCTCTTGCTCAAGTGCCTGCTGACAAGTCGTTAGTTGCTGACCATTGACAACCTCGGTCAACGGCTTCCCCTCATAATTAGCGTATTCTCCATTACCAACAAAGATAAATAACTCGTCTGAGTTAGACTGATAGAACGGTTTTGGCGTGGCTACTGCGCTGGTAATATAGGCAGCATCTTTGGAGCATCCCAGGATCGACGCTAACTGTTGCACGAGCCCTTGAATAAAGGTTTCAAGCGAGCGTGCACAATACAAATCTGAAGAAGCTTCAACAATTTTCTGCAGGCCAGCGCGATTTTCTTCGATGACGATAATATCGTTGTAAGAACGCAACGCTGATATAACTACGGTAAATAGCTTCTGTGCAGTTAGTTCTGTTTTTGATTTGTAGTCGTTAATGTCGTAGTTGATGATGACATCTTTTTCAGGCGCTTGACCGGGTTGGCCGGTGCGCAAAATAATGCGGCAAAAATGATTGTGTAACTCATCGCGAATATACTCGGCGACTTTAAGGCCAGAGTCATCCTCTTCCATTACAACGTCGAGCAGCACCACAGCAATGTCGTGTTGCTCTTGGAAAATTTGTTTTGCCTCTGCGCCTGAATAAGCACTGACAAACTCTAATGTTTTGCCATTAAAAACAAAGTCACTCAGGGCTAATTTAGTAACTGCATGAACTTCAGGTTCATCATCAACGATTAAAATTTTCCAGCGGTCGACTGAGACCTCAACGGGACCGCTTGGAATCTCGTCTGGTTCATCAACAAATAACAGTTCATCATTCATGCTTGTTGCCTTTACTTATTATTATTGCGGCGAAAACCAGGAACCTATCGTAACCCGCGGTAATTGCTGTAGATCACATACCGTCTCGATGGACTGAAAACCAGCGTCCTGCAGATACGCTTGTACTCTAGGGCCCTGCTGATATCCATGTTCTACCATTAACCACCCGTCATTAGCAAGAAACTCAGGTGCTTGACGCACAATTTGCGCCAAATCTGCATATCCGTTGTCGTTCGCGGTAAGTGCACTGTGAGGCTCAAAACGTACGTCACCAAGGGCCAAATAGGGACTATCAGGCTCAACATAAGGCGGATTCGAAACAATTAAATCAAAGCGCTGTGCGTGCAGTGCACTGAACCAATCACTGCAGCTGAATGTTGCGTTCGTAATACTTAGTTGCGCACAGTTAAATTGCGCAAGGGATACCGCCTCAGGTGATTTATCTACACCGACAACACGCCAACTGGGCCGTTCTTTGGCCAAAGCTAGCGCAATGGCGCCGGTGCCGGTACCCAGGTCACAGATTACTGCATCGTCGCGAGAAACATATTGCAATGCAGTTTCAACTAACACTTCAGTTTCTGGGCGCGGGATCAACGTGGCTGGTGAGACCTTAAGCTCAAAATCCCAGAATGCCCGCAGCCCCGTGATGTAAGCAATTGGCTCCCCCTGCAAACGTCGCTCAATAGAGCTCGCTAGCTGGCGTTGCTGTGCTTCAGTGAGCTGCTGTTCTGGGTAGGTAAATAAATACCGGTCATCACATTTTAGAACGGCTTTGAGCAAAACTCTGGCATCTAGTGGCGCCGAATCTATGCCGTTAGATGCCAAACGCTGACGGCTCTCACGTAGAGCGAGATCCAAACGCATGAAAATTAGTCCTCCGCGAGTGCAGCAAGTAGATCCGCTTGATGCTCCTGACGAATCGGCTCTAACAACGCATTCAAATCACCTTCAATAACATCATCTAATTTGTAAAGCGTTAGGTTAATTCGATGATCCGTCACGCGACCTTGCGGAAAATTATAGGTCCGGATGCGCTCTGAACGGTCACCACTCCCGACCAAACTTTTGCGTGTAGAGGCTTCTTCAGCTGCGCGTTTGTCCTGTTCAATCTGATTTAATCGCGCATTTAATACTGACATCGCCTTGGCGCGGTTTTTATGCTGTGAACGCTCATCTTGACACTCCACAACCACACCGGTTGGTATATGCGTTATGCGAATGGCAGAGTCAGTTTTGTTCACGTGCTGACCACCCGCTCCTGACGCTCTAAAAGTGTCTATTCGTAAGTCTGCTGGATTGATCTCAATCGCTTCTGATTCTGGCACTTCTGGCAGCACAGCCACGGTGCAGGCTGAGGTATGAATGCGGCCCTGCGACTCAGTTTCAGGGACACGCTGCACCCGGTGACCGCCGGATTCAAATTTTAGGATGCCGTAAACGCCATCTCCGGACACGTTGGCGATAACCTCTTTAAACCCACCGTGCTCGCCCTCATTAGCGCTGACAACTTCAATACGCCATCCCTTGGTCTCAGCATAGCGGCTATACATACGAAATAAATCACCCGCAAAAATAGCCGCCTCATCGCCCCCCGCTCCGGCACGGATCTCAATAAAGCAGTTATGATCATCGTTTGGGTCACGCGGTAATAGCAAAATTTGTAAGTCTTGCTCAAGCGCCTCAATTTGCTCTTTAGCAGCCTTGTATTCTTCTTGTGCCATCTCCCGCATTTCAGCGTCATCTTCATTCATCATTTCGGTCGCTGATTGCAAGTCTTCTTGTGCTTGCTGGTACTGATTAAACGCCTTAACGACCCCTTCTAATTGCGAAAATTCTTTTGACAATGCGCGAAAGCGTTCTTGATCCGAGATCACCTCTGGAGCACTTAATAATGCTTGTACCTCTTCAAAGCGTTCGACCAATGAGGTTAATTTCGCTACCACAGATTCTTTCATGTGACTCTCTTAGTTCTTCTCGTTGTGCGGTGGTGTCTCAAGCTCAAAGGCATCTGACAACGTCCGTTTTAGTTCTTCATCGTTGCGTTCAATGGCAACATTTAGCGCTTTGGTTGGCGCATGCATCAGGTAATTACTTAATTTATGTGTCAGCTCTTGAAGCAATTGATCAGCATCTTTGCCTTCAATCAATTGCTGGCGAGCATTACTCAGTATGGCATCCGCCTGCTCTTTACTGCGTTGCCGATAAGTGCGGACTAAATCAATAGAGTCGCGACTTTTCAACCACGCCTCATAAGCTCTCGATTGCTCCAGTATCAGTGTTTCAGCCGCTTCAGCTGCATTTTGCCGAGTGGCAATATTTTCCTCAACTATGTGCTGCAGATCATCCACAGTATATAAAAATGCGTTGTCCAGTTCCGCAACTTCGACCTCAACATCACGAGGGACAGCAAGGTCGACGATAAACATAGGCCGGTTTTTACGCGCTTTCAGTGCATGTTCTACCATGCCTTTACCGATCAGTGGCAGTTGACTCGCTGTACTGGTAATTACAATATCGGCTTGGGCCAAATGGGTCGGAAGTTGTGCCAGCGTCAATGCTTCTGCGCTTAGCTGCTGGGCGAGTGATTCAGCACGTGCTAACGTGCGATTCGCGACCATGATTTTCGCTACACCTTGCTCGTTTAAATGCTGCGCAACTAATTCTATAGTCTCACCAGCCCCCACTAACAGCACGGTCTGTTTATCTAATTTGGCGAAAATATGTTTAGCTAATTGCACAGCCGCATAGGCAACAGAAACAGCATTGTTACCTATCTCAGTTTCTGTTCTAACCCGCTTAGCGACTGAAAACGTGTATTGAAATAACCGCTCAAGCCCATTGCCTACTGCGCCCGTATGTTTGGCGTCATTAAAGGCCTGTTTCACTTGCCCCAAAATTTGCGGTTCACCCAACACTAACGAATCCAGACCACTGGCCACGCGCATCATATGTTGAACCGCATTGTCGCCAAAGTAGGTGTAGCAATGGCGCTCAATTGCAGCATCATTGAGTGCGTGAAACTCGGCTAACCAGTGCCGTAACGCCGTTGCTCCCGCTTCAGAATCTTCGTTCTCGGCAAACGCGTATATTTCGGTGCGATTGCAGGTGGAAACAATCACAGCTTCCTTCGCTTGACGTTTTTCCTTCAAAGACAATAACGCTTCGACGAGACTATCGGCATTAAACGCAACTTTCTCGCGCAACGCGACAGGTGCTGTTTTGTGATTGATTCCGAGTGCAATTAAGGTCATTGAGTACTGATGTGACTGAAAGCCCCGGCATTGTACGAAAAACCCCTATTGAATGAAAGTACTGAGCCGCGGAATTAAGCAGAATAACTTACCATTTGAAGCAACGAGTGAGCGCGATAAGAGCAACTAAGACAAGCGCAATCATCGAGCAGCTCCATTGTTATTTCCCAACACCCTTACAATGCTGATATATTGTATTCCTAAACCGATTCACAAGCGCTAGGATGCCCAGTTTTATATGCGTCGACTGATAGTTATTGCCGTTTTTGCGCTGTTTACGTTGAGCGCTTGTAAAACGCCGCCCCGTTTACCCGATTTAATAAATATCACAGCAAATGATCAGCGTCTGATCGCAATGACCCATTGGAATTTGAGTGGCCGTCTTGCCTTTAAGAGTGAGCAGGAATCGTTTTCAGCGTACCTACGCTGGCAACAGCGCGGCGATGATTATAACCTTGTGCTTAGCAACTTGGTTGGCGTAACCCTACTCTCACTCTCCGTTAATGAGGGCATTGTTACACTAGAGGCGGATGGTGAAATCTATCAGCATAATGATGCCGAGACCTTGATTTACGAGGTAAGTGGTTGGCCGATCCCGGTCGCCGACATGCAATTTTGGGTGAAGGGTATCGCGCGGCAAAACGACATAGTAAGACGCAACCAGCAAGGTTTAATTGAACAGTTGCAAGTGCTAGATAATTCCCCGCAATGGCAAGTCGATTACACCCAATACACGCAATCGCAAGAAACGGTTCTACCACAATTATTGACCATCCGGCAGCAGCAAAACTTGTCACTTAAGTTAAAAGTCAATCAATGGGAGATCCTATGATCTGGTGGTCATCGCCGGCAAAACTTAACCTATTTCTACATATAACCGGGCAACGGCCAAATGGCTATCATGAACTACAAAGCGTATTTCAAATGCTTGATTACGGTGACCATCTCGCATTTACAATAACGCCTGAGTCCCCCGATATTAAACTTGAAACCCCTATTCCTGGCGTAGCAGATGAGGACAATTTAATTATCAAAGCAGCGCGCTTGCTGCAGCAAAGGGCGGGAACCCGGCTCGGATGTCGTATTCAGCTGCAAAAAGTATTACCCATGGGGGGCGGGATTGGCGGCGGTTCGTCGAATGCTGCGACCACGTTACGCGCGTTAAATAAACTCTGGAATTGCGGTCTTGATGTGGCAGATCTTGCGGCATTAGGGTTGCAGTTGGGAGCTGATGTTCCGGTTTTTGTGCACGGAAATACCGCCTTTGCCAATGGTGTCGGCGAAGACTTAACGCCCATGCATATTGAATCGCAATATTATTTAGTGGCACATCCTGGCTGCCATATTTCAACCGCCGAGATATTTGCCGCCCCAGAACTTCCTCGCAATAGCGCAAAGATACATGCCAGTGACTACGAATTTGCGCAAACCCGCAATGATTGCCAAGAACTCGTAATTAATCGCTATCCCGAAGTTGCAAATTTATTACAGTGGTTGATAAACTACGCACCGTCGCGAATGACGGGCACAGGTGCCTGCGTATTTGCTGTTTTCAACCACAAAACTGCGGCGGAAAATGCTCTAAATGCATTACCCTCTCAGTGGCAAGGCTTTGTTGCTAAAGGGGTTGACCAGTCGCCATTACTGGCAGAACTGGAAAAACAGACGATAACTCGTGTTAGTGAGTAATATGAGTAGCGCGTCATTAAGCAAATTTATTGGGGTATAGCCAAGTTGGTAAGGCAGCGGGTTTTGATCCCGCGATTCGTTGGTTCGAGTCCAGCTACCCCAGCCACATCATGAACAAATGCACTGAGGATAGACACGTGCCAGATATGAAGCTATTTACCGGTAATGCCGTACCGGAGCTTGCCCAGAAAGTTGCCGATAGACTCTACACTAAACTGGGTAACGCCAGTGTCGGTCGTTTTAGCGACGGTGAAATCAGTGTTGAAATTCATGAAAACGTCCGTGGCTCGGACGTTTTTATTATCCAGTCCACGTGTGCCCCCACCAATGATAACTTGATGGAACTGATAGTGATGATTGACGCTTTGCGTCGGGCATCAGCGGGCCGCATAACTGCGGTAATCCCCTACTTTGGTTATGCTCGTCAAGATCGCCGCGTGCGCTCAGCTCGGGTTCCCATCACCGCCAAGGTTGTTGCAGACTTTCTGTCGAACGTAGGTGTGGATCGCGTACTGACTATCGACTTACATGCTGAGCAAATCCAAGGGTTCTTTGACGTTCCCGTGGACAACGCCTTCGGCACGCCAATTTTGTTAGATGATATGTGTCGACGTGACTTCCACTCACCGGTCGTAGTATCACCTGATATCGGTGGAGTTGTGCGCGCCCGAGCCACAGCAAAACTGCTCAACGATACGGATTTGGCGATCATCGATAAACGTCGTCCTAAAGCGAACGTTGCTCAAGTAATGAACATCATCGGTGATGTTAATGACCGCGACTGTATTATTGTTGACGACATGATTGATACTGGCGGCACCTTAGCGAAAGCAGCTGAAGCGCTCAAAGCCCATGGAGCCCGTAACGTTTACGCTTATGCCACACATGCTATCTTCTCCGGCAACGCCTGTGAAAATCTGCGTAACTCTGTGATTGACGAAATTATTGTTACTGACTCAATTCCACTCAGCAAAGAGATGCAAAAGTTGAATAAGGTTAAACAACTGACCTTGTCACAAATGCTTGCCGAAACGATTCGTCGTATTAGCAACGAAGAGTCAATTTCAGCGATGTTCGAATACTAAGTATTTTTGCTCAGCTTAGGGCAAAAATTGATCTCAAAAAAAGCGGCTTATCAGCCGCTTTTTTATTTTTTAGTAAAACGAACTCTCGGGCAACAACCCAATCTGTCTTGTCTGCATGAGTAACTCCGATTACATTCTTATAACGCTACTTGCAGACGCCAGAGAACAAAAAAAAGAACATCATTTAACATCGAAAAAAAGGTGCTGTAATGTTCGCCACTGACGGTGCTCATAGGTACCATCAGAGATCCGCTCACAAATAATATGTACCAGGTTACTGCCTATTTCGCGGCGAGGCCGACACGCATGATCCGTCGCCTTTGCGCCGTATTTATCAACATACTCCTCAACCAACGGCTGCCATTGGGCCTGATACTCACCAGGTATAGCATCAGCAATTTGCCGATAGGCGAATCGCCATTGCGGAATTTTTTGCTCTAGAGCGACGTTTAGCCACAACCAGCCTTGGCGATTATCAATCGGAACACCTAGCCCCTTAAAATACATTGAGGCGAGGTAAAACTGACTGATCTTGTTACCCTGTTTAGCACTTTCGGTTAATCGAACGAGTGCACGTTCATAATTATTAGCATGCAGTGCTTCAAGGCCCATCTCCATATTCAAACCGTATGCAGTAACATTCTTGCTCAGCGCCTCTAATCGCTGGCCTTCGACATCAATATTCTCAACGTCTTGTATGGCATTGTTTGCACTATGCGCTACACCGGTAAAAATTGAACAGCAGATGATCAAGACCTTGCCCAGTATGTTGCTTTTGTTACCCTGATTCTTCATTACCAAGTTATCCTTCTTGTTTTAGCTTCCGAGAATAACGGGAAAAAACTGAATCAAATCTGAATGGCTGGAAAGAGCCGTGTTTTCACGTGGTGTTTCTGGCTTAATTGCGCTAATTTGTTAATAGAGGCAATAAAAAGGAAAAAATTAATGCACATGAATTCATCCTTGAAGTGGACCATTCCCGTTTTGTTAGTCTTTGCTATTGCAGCTTGCAACAGCGAAGAATCAACGCCAACAGTAACGGCAGACGAGCAAACTGACAGTGCAGTCGAAGCACCTGTGACAGAAATCAAGGAAGTTAAGGAGGACGCAACCATGACCTTGAGTGGCCAAATTGAGTTTAAACCTTTTGAGGGTGGGTTTTATGCGTTTATCGGTGATGACGGTAGCAAATGGGTATTGCACGGATTAGATAAGCAATACCATCGCCACGCATTACGCTTAACCGTAACTGGCACTCCCATGCCCGACATGATGACCACCACCCAATTCGGTACAGTCATGCAGGTTGAATCAATTAGTAATGTCGATGAATCAGGGGTGACAAAACGCCCTGCCTCACCGGACGAAATGTAATGCCACGTCGCCAACGGCTATTTTATAGCTTATTTTGTTGCGGCCTATGCTTATTATCCGCGTGTAGTGTCAATTCAAACGAACATCGAGTTGCCCAATGTTACACTATCGACCAACAACGAGATGTTTACGCCAAAACGCAAGATGCAAAACTAGAATATGCTTGCGTTGACGCCAGAGCCAAGGCCGCAAAAGAGCGTAAGGGCGAAGAATTAGCGCAAGGATTTGTTAACTTCTTAGTTAATACGTTTATATGGTGATGAATAAACCAATATTAGTCGATCTTCGTTGACGTATTAACAGCTGCGCGACGAAAAAAGTGACGTTTTACACGTCACTTTACCAATTCTTTTATAGCTGCTCTTCTATCGGGATACCTTCGTACTTGTATAAAGTCCCCCCCTTCATCACCATATTTACATCTTGTAAAAGGTTAATGTAACGCAACACATCTCCTTTCACGGCAATAATATCGGCAACTTTACCGGCACTTACTGTACCAAACTTATCATCAACGCCCATAAACACAGCTGGCCAGTAGGTTGCTGCGCGGATCGCATCCATTGCAGGAATATCCATCTCGTAGACCCAAACAGCAAGTTCGTTCCAAGTACTTTGACAATGAAATTTGGTAGGGATCCCGCTGTCGGTACCGGTAAGAAAAACCACTCCAGCGTCACGCAATTGCTGGATCTTGCGCTTTAGCGTTGGCTTGCGCAGCGGAGTTAATTGCATGTACGCCAGTTGACCAGGAGCCGCGAGCGATTGACGAATATCAGCGATGGTATCTGCAGCTAACCCTCGATGCCAGCATGGATTATCCAGTCGCTCAGGATTAGCAACGGTTAAATCGTAGTTCCACAGCCCTTCTACCGTCGGCGTCCAAAATAAAGGTCCTCCCGCTACTCGACCTCGCGCTGTTCGCTCCTTAAGCGCTTGCATGACATCAGCGGGATATTCTGGAGCGGTGGTGAGACCGGTATGTTCAAAATTATCAATACCCAAATCTAGCCCACGACGAATCTCATTCGGACGATGACTGTGGCCAATGACCTTCAGTCCGCGCTCGTGCGCTTGATCAATAACAGCCTTTGCCTCTTCCTCAGTCATACTGTCTTGATCAACAAGTTTGATAAAATCAACGCCAGCATCAGCCAACTGGTTAACTTTCGCGCGCGCATCTTCAATTCCATCAACGCCCCAGCGATAATGAGATGTACCTGGATAAGGTGCTTTTTGAATGAAGGGGCCCGAAATATACAAATTCGGCCCAGGAATTTGACCTTCCTGAATGCGCTGGCGTACCTGCAATGAATCATCTAGCGGGGCACCAAGATCACGTACACTGGTTATTCCCGCTAACAACAGTTGCACAGCTGACGCTGGCATTATTTCGCTCGCCAAACGATCTGTATAATGTTTGCGCCAATGTTCATAATCGGCATGCCCGGTTAGCATCAGGTGGGCATGATTTTCCCACAAGCCGGGCAACACATCGTGGCCTTCAGTACTAATAACGGTATAGTCATTTGGGACCGCGAGCGCACCAACACTACCCACCGCCTGAATAACGCCATCAGCAACTAAAATCACACTATTGGCGATAGGTTGATGACCAAATCCATCAATCAAACGCCCTCCAACCAATGCGACCTTCTGGTTACTATTGGCTGCTGCAACCGCACTCGTCTGCTGTGCATGGACTATTCCACTGCAGCAAAATCCAATTATTACGATCCACAAAAATGTGCTGTTCCATTTCATACTTCAACTACCGAGTCAATTAATGCTCGCTAAAGTGTAGCCAACTTGATGTTATGTTCCTGCTTTTTTTTTGCTTTACAAAATCAGCACAGCGGTATCTCTCAAACTATTCATTTATCAAGTGGCTTTTCGAACAGATAAATAAAACGGTCGGTTTGGCCACGCACCTCGGCATCAAACACGCTGAGTGAATAGTCATCAGTTTGACTGGCCAGTATTGAACTTGTCGTCACTAATTGAAATCCTGCAGCGACCACTTCGGGAATAACTCTACTGGCATCCATGCGGTGCAGACGCTGGAAATCGTCAACTGACGCATTATCAGCAGCACTATGATCAACGATCACATAACGACCTCCAGGCTTTAGTCCAGCATATATAGCAGCATTCATTTTAGTACGATCTTCGCCAGTCCAAACAGTGTCATGGTAATACAAATTCATAAACACGGAATCTGCTGGTAGCGACCATTCCAGCTCATCAAAATGTTGTACTGAATACTGTGTATTAGTCAGCGGATCTTCCTTCAAGAATGAGGAAAACGTCTCCCTCGCTGAAGGAAAAGCGGTAAATATTTTCTCCGGGTCAATGGCCAAAACGTGTCCGCGGTTACCAACAACCCGCGACAAAATAGCCGCGTAGTAACCTGATCCAGCAGCCAGTTCAACCACGGTATCACCCGGTAAAGTCCCAACCAAGCTAACCAACGAGTCTGGTTTACGCGAGTCATCACGCTGTCTGTGCTCGGCCAATCGAGTATCATCGGTTACCGCTGAGTGTGCGACAGAACTAACCGCAATAGCGCCGGAACTTTGTTGCGGTGTAACAACTGATACCCCTTCACAGTCTAACAATTGCATCGCCAGCCCCCATCCGCCAAAACTATCAGCGACAATTGCATGTAAGGTATTCAGCCCGCTCACAAGTGGCACATAAACAGTGGCTTGTTGCGAATGCAACAAACCTTCTTGGCGGTTCGCTGCATACCGATAACTGGCATCTGCAAAAAACAATGGGCGCTGATTATGTATTAACGTTAAGGTATCACTAAAGCCTAAGTTAATCGGGCATACGGTTGCGGCAACAGCATCTAACTCGACTTCTGCGACCACTGCATATGTTCGACTGCCGGCCGGGACAGCACGATGCTTGAGAAATTCAACTATGCCCTCCTGATTACTTGGGACCCATGCCCAATGCGCGTCATTGAGCATTTCAGGGATACGAGTGTAAGCATCCTTGGTTGCTTTAAATGCTGGTGAAACACGATACCCGGTTAGCATACCTGGTGGAATGCTAGCTGCACTTATTGCAATGCCCTGTGAGCGCGGCAAATGAGTCACTTGGATATTGCGCACCATACCAGTTAATTTTGCTTGTGAGGCGTTTGGAATATTGCCGCGCAAGCGCAGTTTTCCGGCTCGCTCAGCACCTTTGAGGAGTAGATTATCAAATACAGGCTGTTGCATATTGCCTACCCACATTGATAAACGCTGGTTTTCTACCTTTATCCGGATCTGATTCCACTCATTAGCAATTAGAGACGCTGCGGCTGTACCACTGTCACCATGGTAGAGCTGCCATGCACTGCGTCCCTGGAAGACCGGTGAGTATTGCACAGTATCCGGCGCACTCGATTTATGTGTACGTAAATAAATAACTTCTGACTGATTGTTGTCGTCACTGCGAAAATAGATGTAAAAGAAGGCGCGATCAGCACTTGGCTTTAGTTCAAATTCAATGATCCCATTATAAAAATCATCACCTTGATAGTCTAAAAAACCCCGCTCAAACCGATATTCAAGTGAATTCCCTTCTTGAACAGTTATTACGCCATCATCTTCGGGCAACCATTCTGAGGCCATCCCTGATGACACCATCCCGAAGTAAATCAAGGCTAGACCTAGCCTTCGAAAACCTAGAAGCAACGAATAAAAACACATATCAGCCCTTAAGAGTTAAATTTTGACTTTAATTAACTGTAGCGACAGACAATCGTTTGGGGTATATGCAAGTTGTGGAAATAATGATACTTTTCGATTATATCGTCGAAAAAACGCGACTAATGACTGTTTCTATTTATTCCTTACCGGTCAATGCTCGTACCGTTGACTTTAATCGCCACAAGTATGGTCGAGAGCTTTTAATTGATGTCGCAGAAATTCGAGCGATGCCAGCCTTCGCGCGCACGGTCGAGCCCTATCAGTTAACTTTTTACGATGTTACTTTGATTACTGGTGGTAGCGGTGCGTTTTGGTTGGATGACAAGCAATATCCTTTAACACCCGGTCAGTTGCTGTTTACTTCCCCTGGTCAGATCCGGCGCTGGTACGTCAACAATTTAAGCGGTATCTGCTTGTTTTTCCCTGCTGAATTTTTTCAACGCTACTTTTCTGATCCGTTGCTACTGCACCAGTTGCAATTTTTTCGCGGTTCCCAGGCCAACCCAGACCTGCTTTTGGAACAATCGCAGCAAGATTGGCTCAAACAACAGTTTACGCAGATGCAAAGTGAATTGAGTCAATTACAAGAAGATTCAGAAAGCCTGTTGGCCTATCAATGTGCGGCGTTATTAATACAACTTAATCGCTGGTTTAGTGAACATTATCACGGCACCGCACAACCATTGAATCACACAACGATCATGCGGTTTAAAACCCTGCTCGATCGCCATTTCAGTCAATACCATCATGTGCAAGAATACGCAGCAATGTTGGGCGTCACCCCCGGACATTTAAATGTCTTGTGCAAACAACAGATGCACCAAACCGCGAGCCAGATGATCCAGCAGCGGATACATATTGAAGCCAAGCGGCGCTTGATGTATTCCAACTTACCCGTAGAAGCATTGAGCGAGGCACTGGGTTTTAGCCACTGCAATTATTTCTGCCGCGCATTTAAGCGGGATACGGGGTATACGCCGCTGCAATACCGGAAGTTAAATGCGGTTCAACACCCTGCAATGGATGGCCCAGTTTGACTTAGCAAATTGCTCGTTGTTAATCACAATGCAAAGTGTTAGAATTCGCCGCCCTTTTTTGGGGAGTCCCTATATTATTGGACGAATGTGTGCGTGCTGGTCGCAAGTACGCACGGTACTTAAACTTTTTATTTTGGAGACATTTTAATGTCTGAAGCAATTTTTAATTTGGATGCGCAAGTCCGTACTGACTTGGGGAAAGGTGCGAGCCGCCGCCTACGTCACGCGGATAAAGTTCCTGCGATCCTATACGGTGGTGACGAAGCACCTTTAGCCCTAACTCTTGAGCATAACAAAGTTATCCAAGCACAAGATTTTGAAGCGTTCTACTCACACATTCTTACTTTGAATATTGAAGGTAAAGAAGTTCAGGCGCTTGTTAAAGACATGCAACGCCATCCGTTCAAGCCAAAAGTAACGCACATTGACTTTCAACGTGTAATTGCTGGCGAAAAACTACACACGAATGTACCAATTCACTTCATTAACGAAGAGAAGTCTGCTGCAGTTAAATCTGGCGGTATTGCAGAGCATCACGTAACTGAAATCGAAATCACTTGTCTACCTAAAGACTTGCCTGAGTTCATCGAAGTTGATGTTGCCGGCCTAGAGATGGACCACACGTTACACTTATCAGACGTCACTCTTCCTAAAGGTGTTGAATCTGTTGAGCTAGCCAAAGATGACGAAGCTCATAACCTAGCGGTAATCACCATCAAGAAAGCTAAGAAAGCAGCTGTTGATGATGCAGAAGCTAGCGAAGGTGACGAAGAGGCTACAGAGGAATAATTCCTTTGGCCGATATTCGCCTTATTGTGGGCCTGGGCAATCCAGGCCCCGAATACGAACAAACGCGTCACAATGCCGGTGCATGGTTTCTAGAGAAGCTAGCACAGAGTTATAGTCAATCACTCACCCCAGAAAGCAAATTTTTCGGACAAACGGCTCGAATTTCGATTGCCAACCAAGATATCCGTTTACTGTATCCCTCAACCTTTATGAATCGCAGCGGTCAAGCAGTCGCAGCTATGGCTAATTTTTTCAAAATACCTGTTTCGTCAATTATGGTTGCGTTTGACGAGTTAGATCTCCCTGCTGGCGTGGCAAAATTTAAAGTCGGTGGCAGCTCTAGCCAAAACGGTGTGCGAGATATCGTCAGTAAAATGGGTAATGACAAAGATTTTTTACGTTTGCGCATAGGTATCGGTCACCCTGGTCACAAATCGAAGGTGACTGGATTTGTATTGGGCAAACCATCCACTGCTGAAAAAAATGCAATGGACGAAGTTATTGATGAAGCAATTCGTTGTACCGAATTACTGATAAAGCAGGATTTAACCGCTGCACAGCAGCGCTTACATTCTTTTAAAGTCGGCTAACACGCAGCAAACTACTGTTTATAGGAAACAATTATGGGTTTCAAATGTGGCATCGTAGGTTTACCTAATGTAGGTAAATCAACACTGTTTAACGCCTTAACCAAAGCGGGAATTGAAGCCGCTAACTTTCCATTTTGTACAATTGAACCGAATACTGGAGTGGTGCCAGTGCCCGATGAGCGCTTGACCGCTCTGGCTGAAATCGTCAAGCCTCAACGCGTGATCCCCACCACCATGGAATTCGTTGATATTGCCGGCTTGGTGGAAGGAGCTTCGAAAGGTGAAGGATTAGGTAATAAATTCCTGGCTAACATTCGTGAAACCGATGCTATTGGTCACGTTGTACGCTGTTTCGACGACGAAAATATTGTCCATGTAGCAGGTAAAGTGAGCCCTAAAGACGATATTGACGTCATTAATACCGAATTAGCTTTGGCCGATTTAGAAACCACCGAGAAAGCCCTGATCCGAGTAGCTAAACGGGCCAAAGGTGGTGACAATGATGCTAAGTACGAGCTTAAGGTACTTGAAAAAATTAAGCCGCATTTAGACGAAGGTTTGCTATTACGTTCACTTGAACTTAGTAAAGAAGAACTCGCAGCCATTAGCTACATGAATATGCTGACGTTAAAGCCAACCATGTACATTGCCAACGTTAATGAAGACGGCTTTGACAACAACCCATACCTTGACCAAGTAAAAGCGATTGCGGCAACAGAAAATGCCGTAGTTGTTGCCGTCTGTGCAGCGATTGAGTCGGAAATTGCTGAATTAGATGATGAAGAAAAAGCCGAATTCTTGGACGAAATGGGTTTATCCGAACCGGGGCTTAACCGCGTGATCCGCGCAGGCTACAGCCTATTAACGTTGCAAACTTACTTTACCGCTGGGGTTAAAGAAGTTCGCGCATGGACGTTCCCTGAAGGTGCAACGGCACCGCAAGCTGCGGGTAAAATTCACACCGATTTTGAAAAAGGCTTCATCCGTGCTGAAATAATCGGCTATGACAACTACATTGAATTCAAGGGTGAACAAGGTGCTAAAGATGCAGGCAAGTGGCGCCTTGAAGGCAAAGACTATATTGTTAAAGATGGTGATGTTATCCATTTCCGTTTTAATGTTTAAACCATCCCAGTCATTCTAAAGCCCCTGTTCAGGGGCTTTTTTATATCTGTTAAAACGCTCAACCCAAGTTTATCCAACCAACGAGTGATTGTTAATCACACCAAAATAGTAGTAATCTACGACTTCTTTGTTTACTACATTCATGCAATTTAGCACTGGTTCTTGAATCACTGGATATTTCTTCGATGAGCGACAAGGTGTTAGTATTTTTAGTTACTGTCCTAATGTTTTTCAGCGGGGATACTAGTGGGTCAGACAATTCTGGCAATACACTTAGTATCGCTGTGTTTGAAGATCACGAACGCTATGTAGAAGCCTCCAGTTCTTACGGCTTATCCTGGCAATTATTTTCATATGCAGCAGAAAAAGCAGGGTTCTCCTTGGAGCTTTACCCCTCTTCATGGCGAGCATCTATGTCTTTGCTGCAAAATGAAAAGGTAGATTTAGTATTTGGTGCATTGCGAACGAAAGACCGAGAACAATGGGCGATATTTTCTGTTCCGTTAATCACTGAAGGTTCAGCCTTATTCGTAGAATCAAGCAGCAGCATAAAACAATTCAGTGATATTGATACCAAAACTATGATGGTTGGAGTGTCAGCCAATTCAGTACAGGCCGATCTCGCGCGTTCACTCGGTTTTGAAAATATTTATGAGACCATCGATCGTCCCCAGCTTTATGACATGCTTGCAGCGAAGCGCCTTGACCTGCTTTTCTTTGGGACTAGCATCATTGACTATTACTGCACGCACTTCAATGATTCCCAAAGTTCCCAGTGCATGCGACAGGTCAGTCCGTTATATGCTACCGATAGCGTGCATGTCATTGCCCTTTCAACAAATTCTCAATCCGTTGAGAAATTAGCGTTAATTAACCAAACTATTGTCGCCAACCAGCACAGCAAAGTGGTTTATGGATTATTCGAACAATATCCGAATGCTAATGACTCCCATTCAGATTGGGTCGCTAAACTCGCCAATTAATAGCCCTTATAATCGAGTGTTAATGGCTTTTTTGCAGCTCTCCTTTCGCCGTAAAGCGAACCAACTCTCGTTTACAGTGGCTAAATTGCTTAGATTATGTGCAAACGGTGATATCTCTTGCATATAGTGCGAAAAAGGGGTTGACGGTAAATACCCTAATCAGCATAATACGCGCCACTCCGAAACGGAGTTTCCACGTGGCTACGTAGCTCAGCTGGTTAGAGCACATCACTCATAATGATGGGGTCGCAGGTTCGAGTCCCGCCGTAGCCACCACTTTCTACTTTTGTAGGAAGTTGTCTATGCGGAAGTGGTGGAATTGGTAGACACGCTGGATTTAGGTTCCAGTGCTTCACGGCGTGAGAGTTCAAGTCTCTCCTTCCGCACCATTGTTGGGGTATAGCCAAGTTGGTAAGGCAGCGGGTTTTGATCCCGCGATTCGTTGGTTCGAGTCCAGCTACCCCAGCCACTTTTTAGTAATGTGGCTAGAGTCGCGTTACAACACAAATTGGGGTATAGCCAAGTTGGTAAGGCAGCGGGTTTTGATCCCGCGATTCGTTGGTTCGAGTCCAGCTACCCCAGCCATACAATAAGCGCCGCATTGTCGGCGCTTTTTTGTATCCGGACGAAACACATCCATTACTACCTATGGTTTCAGACTGACCAAGCGTCTTCGAGTGAACCACGTACTTAAAGTCCTTGTATAATAAGTTCCTTGATATGCCAATCGGTTCTAGACTTCACTGGTAATCAACGGCAGACTTTTACTCTGAATTAATAAGAAAAATAGGAAGTGCGCGTGATCAACACCATTGTTGACGGGATCAATAACGTTCTATGGGGCGAAGGCCAAGTCCTTATTTATATGCTGCTGGGTTGTGGTATTTGGTTTACTTGGCGTTTAGGCGCGATCCAAATTCGACACTTCGTACACATGTTTTCAATTATGCGCGGCAGCACGCGCAGTGACAAAGCCGGTATCAGCTCATTTCAAGCGTTGTGCACTAGCCTCAGCGCCCGCGTTGGCACGGGCAACCTTGCTGGTGTGGCCGTTGCCATTTCGTTAGGTGGTCCAGGTGCCATTTTTTGGATGTGGGTAATCGCTATTTTGGGTATGGCGACAGGCTTTGCCGAAAGCGTACTCGGTCAGCTGTATAAAGTAAAAGATGCCAATGGTGAATATCGCGGCGGACCGGCCTATTACATTCAACAAGGTTTAAAACAAAAATGGTTAGCCGTACTGTTTTCGCTGTGTTTATTTATGGGTTACGGCTTTATTTTCAGCGCTGTGCAAGCCAATACTATCACCGATGCATTGAACAATGCTTATGACATCCCTACCTTGCACTCAGGGCTGGTTATTATTCTTGTCGCAGGACTGATCGTCATTGGGGGGTTGCGTGCGATTGCCAGGTTTGCTGAATGGATTGTACCGTTTATGGGCATTGGTTATGTGCTGGTTGCGCTATCCATTACCTTCATGAATATTGAATTACTTCCCGCTGTACTGAAAGACATCATTCTAAGTGCTTTTGGACTGACAGAAGCGGCCGCTGGAGCATTTGCAGCAGCGGTTAAAAACGGGATCCAGCGCGGTCTTTATTCTAATGAAGCGGGCTCAGGAAGTGTGCCCCATGCTGCCGCGAGTGCCACCCCCTACCCTAACCACCCCGTATCGCAAGGTTATGTGCAAATGTTAGGGGTGTTTATTGATACGATGATTTTGTGTACATGTACGGCCTTTATCATCCTCCTTGCGGGCGGTTCATCAGGTGAACAAATGGAAGGTATCCGCTTAACGCAAACCGCGATGGCATCACACCTTGGCAATGGTGGAGAAGACTTTGTTGCCGCAGCCATTACGCTGTTTGCATTTACGTCAGTGGTGGCCAATTACGCCTATGGTGAAAGTAACTTACACATGTTCCGTTTGGATAATAAATTTGGGCGAGCATTTTACACACTTGGATATTTATTGATGATCTTGTGGGGCTCGATGGCCGCTTTGCCGCAAGTCTGGGCCATGGCCGATATGGCATTGGGCCTGATGACCGTGATCAACATCATTGCCATTGTTTGGCTAACCCCAACCATCGTCTCAATCAGTCGAGACTATTTTAGCAAGCGTGATCGCGGAGAATTGCCCGAATATGCCGAAGGTGATTGTCAGATCCAAGGCGAGAACGAAGACCATGTTTGGCGCAAATAAGCGCCAAACAACTATTGCAGTGACAAACCTAAAACCAATGTCATGCTACAGGTGAGGTAACTTGGCGGTCTTAATCAAACATAAACATAAATAATTGCACGACCAGTAAAATCATAATCAACGGGAATATCCAGCGCGAAATTTTACTGGTTTCTTCATCGCTAATGCGTACCTTTGAGCGCTCAATTAACGGTACAATTATGAATAGTGCGGCGAATAAAACCGCTAAAATAATTAACAATTCCATTTATAAACCTACTGCATATTTTAGTACTTGTTGCTTTAATACACCGGCATTATCTGCGACTTTTAATGCCGCATTTCGCGCCAGTTTCAAGACCGGATTATCATTGCTAAAGCCCATATAAAACGCATCCATTGTGGTCATCATAAGCGCATTCGCCCATCGCCTTGGCCGCTGATATTGGTTAATTAGGGCTGCATTGGAAGGTTCATGATGAGTAGCGAATACCTGCAGTAACGTCTCGACATCTTTAAAGCCAATATTCACACCCTGCCCAGCTAATGGGTTAATGGTATGTGCCGCATCGCCGATTAAAACAACGCGCCCTTTGACATACTCATTGGCATGCGAGCGGGTTAGCGGAAAGCGGGCTTTATTAATGAGTACAGACTCGTTAAATTGCGCCCCGAAAGTCGCCCCCACTTGCGCCAATAACCCATCGTCACTGAGCTTAAGTAATTGCTCTAACGTGGCAGGTTGGTCATACCAAATCAGCGCTGCGTATGAGCCGTACATAGGTAAGTACGCGATTGGCCCCTGTGGTCGAAATTGTTGCCACGTTTCATGCGTTGCGGTAAACGGTGTTTTAACAATAATCCCCATCGCCTGCTGACCATATTGCCAGCCGGTTTGACCGATCCCCGCTAATTGTCGTACTTGTGAGTTAGACCCATCAGCTCCTATAATCCAGTCGGCTTGAAGGTGCTCCATATTATCCAAGGTAACCTGACCTGTTTGCACATTGATGGCTTTGATGCGTGAATCAGTCACCCAAGTGAGGTTACTAGCAAACTCTTGCAATACGGCATGCAAACCCAGTTGGGTAATTCTATTTTCGACAAAATAACCCAGCCATTGTTGCTGAATGCTTGCTGCATCAAAATGGGTTTTAGCGTCTTCATCGCGCGCGTTTTCGAAAACGGTTAAGCGCGAATAAGGCTGATAGCGCATATTCTGGATCGCACTCCACGCCCCCAAGCTGTCTAACAAATGCACAGAATTCAGGCTCAACGCCGACATGCGGATATCCGGCTCTTGTTCTGGCGCAAAAGCTTCAGGTAAGTGCTGTTCGATTAAGGTAACGCGGTGACCTTGGCGCAATAAGCCAAGCGCTGTAGCAGCACCTATCATGCCGCCACCAACCACAATTATATTCAACATCTTCTCGCTAATCACTTGTAGTCATAATCATTATGAAGTAAAACACCGCCCCTGCCTATGACTAGGATGGTTTTAACCCTGCACCGTATCATGTCCTGCAAAAATCTCACGCTTTCGCCTCTGCTAATCGGTGCACTCTGCCTGATCTGCGCTGAATTATGCTTTGCCTTGGTCGGCGCCTTAGTTAAATTTCTCAGTGCGGACATGAATCAAACTCAGTTGGTCTTTTTTCGCAATGCCAGCGCATTAATTGTCATCCTCCCAATCCTGATAAAACAAGGGCAGAGTCGCTCTATTCAATTGCTAAAAACACAGCAGTTTGGTTTACACCTATTTCGCGGTCTCTGTGGCATGCTTGCCATGTACGGGTTCTTTTATGTGCTAACCATCTTAACCTTGACTCAAGCCATGATGACATTGTTATTGGCACCTTTTATCGTCCCTATCATCGCCCGAATTTGGCTACGCGAATTCATCCAACTAAAAACCTGGCTCGCTATTTTTATCGGCTTCGTGGGCGCTGCTTTTATCTTGCTGAACAAGCCCGATGCTATGCAGCCTTACCCCATTGATGCCTCAATAATAGCTCTTGGATGTGCGATCTTGGTTGCCACTACAAAGTGCACTATCCGTAAACTTACCATCAGTGAACCATCGCTACGCATCGTCTTTTATTTTACTGGCATTGCGACCCTAATTTCGCTCATCCCAATGCTCATGTATTGGCAACCCATTCTGCTCTCAGTATTACCTGGATTGACTGCCATGGGTCTGCTCGCTGCCGTTGGTCAACTGCTAATGACTCGAGCGTTTGCTTTAGCATCACCGGTAAAAATTGGCCTATTGTCTTATACCAGTTTGCTGTTCGCTGCGATCATTGGCGCTCTTGCCTGGCAAGAACCTATTACCCCACCGCTACTCGTCGGTTCATTGATTATCATTTGGGCAGCCAACATAACCATCCGGCAACGCTGGTTTTGGTGATTTGCTTGGCAGCAAGCCCCTTTTCAGCGTATAATACGCGGCTATTTTGACGTTTTTTAATAGGGTCAGGTGTCGTCGATTCACACCCTGATTAAATCCCTGTAAAAGCAAACAATTACTGAATTATTTGAGCCGTAAATTTATATGAGCAAAAAGCTGTTTATTAAAACCTGGGGTTGCCAGATGAATGAGTACGATTCGGAGAAAATGGCCGATCTGCTCGACAGTACCCATGGATTCACAGAAGCATTAGAAGCAGAGGACGCCGATGTCATCCTGTTAAACACCTGTTCGATCCGTGAAAAAGCTCAAGAGAAAGTGTTTCATCAATTGGGCCGCTGGAAAACCTTAAAGCAAAGCAAACCCGACCTGATCATTGGCGTGGGTGGCTGTGTTGCCTCGCAAGAAGGCGACGCCATTCGCCAACGCGCGCCCTATGTTGATTTGGTATTTGGCCCACAAACCTTGCACCGCTTACCTGAAATGATTGAACAGATCCAAGCCGGTGAAAAGGCGGTGGTTGATGTTAGTTTTCCTGAAATTGAAAAATTTGATCGCCTACCAGAGCCTCGTGCGGAAGGGCCAACGGCCTTCGTATCGATCATGGAAGGGTGTTCAAAATATTGTACTTTTTGTGTTGTACCCTACACCCGCGGTGAAGAAGTTAGCCGTCCGGTGGACGATGTACTGCTAGAAGTTGCCCAGTTGGCCGAGCAAGGTGTGCGCGAAGTTAATCTACTGGGGCAAAATGTTAACGGTTACCGTGGTGAGCAACATGATGGCAGCATTTGCCGGTTTGCAGAATTACTAGAATTGGTGGCCTCTATTGACGGCATTGACCGCATTCGCTACACCACGTCGCACCCGGTCGAATTTACTGACGATATTATTGCCGCCTACGAGACCATTCCTGAGCTCGTCGATCATTTGCATTTACCGGTACAGAGCGGCTCAGATAGGATCCTTAATTTAATGAAACGCGGCCACACCGCGCTTGAATATAAATCCAAGATCCGCAAGCTGCGTAAAATTCGCCCTAATATCAGCATGTCATCTGACTTTATCATTGGTTTCCCAGGCGAGACTGACGCTGATTTCGAAGCGACCATGGATTTGATCCAAGCCATTGATTACGACCTCAGCTTCAGTTTTATCTACAGTGCCCGACCAGGCACGCCCGCGGCAGATGCTGTTGATGATGTAAGTGAAGACACCAAAAAACAACGTTTGTATTTGTTACAGCAGCGCATTAATCAACAGGCATTACGCATCGCGCGGAATATGCTAGATACTGAACAACGAGTATTGGTCGAAGGGCCTTCGAAGAAGAATCCAATGGAGCTCTCAGGACGCACTGAAAACAACCGAGTAGTCAATTTTGAAGGCACGCCAGACATGATCGGTCAGTTCGTAGACATTAAGATCACGGACGTGTTTGCTAATTCACTGCGCGGTGACGTCGTGCGCCGTGAACAAGACATGGGATTGCGCGTAGCGGTAAGCCCGCAAAGTATCATGCAAAAAGAATCAGCCCTTGCGCCTGACGCAATAGGCGTAAGTCAATTTCTACCAGCGTAAATACGAGGTACTGTGAGCAATATTACTAGTAACGAAATTATCCTTGAGCCAGAAGACCAGAAACGTCTATCGAGTCTGTGTGGGCCCTTTGATGATAACATCAAGCAAATCGAACGGCGCTTAGGCGTTGAGATCACCTATCGCAACAACCAATTCAAAGTCATTGGTGAGCCGATGCGCGCGGGCGGTGCTGGTGAATTGCTGAAGTTACTGTACATTGAAACTCAGCCGGTCAAAGGTCGGATCCCTGAGCTTGAAGCTGAAAAAGTCCACCTCGCCATCCAGGAAGTCAAATGTTTGGAGCGCGCTGAAGCTGGTGAATACGGCAAAGAAGTGCACGTGAAAACCAAGCGTGGGGTCATCAAACCACGCAACCCTAATCAATCACAGTACGTCGCTAACATTGTTAATCATGACATCACGTTTGGTATTGGTCCGGCTGGTACAGGTAAAACCTATTTAGCAGTAGCCTGTGCAGTGGATGCACTTGAGCGCCAGGAGATCCGCCGCATTCTGTTAACGCGTCCGGCGGTAGAGGCCGGTGAAAAACTGGGCTTTTTACCGGGCGACTTATCACAAAAAGTTGATCCGTATTTACGCCCGCTCTACGACGCGCTGTTTGAAATGCTGGGTTTCGAGAAAGTCGAAAAACTGATTGAGCGTAATGTTATTGAAGTTGCGCCGCTAGCGTACATGCGTGGTCGCACCTTGAACGATGCGTTTATCATTTTGGATGAAAGCCAAAACACGACAGTCGAACAAATGAAAATGTTTCTGACCCGTATCGGCTTTAACAGTAAAGCTGTCATTACCGGTGACATTACGCAAATTGACTTACCGCGTAATGCTCGCTCAGGTCTGCGTCACGCGATTGATGTGTTGAAGGACGTAAAAGAATTGTCGTTTAATTTCTTTAACGCCAACGACGTTGTGCGCCATCCGGTTGTTGCGCGAATTGTTGGTGCGTACGAAGAGTATGATGCCGAGCAAGCTCGTTTGAAGAATATTGAATCGTGACCAACGTTGTCGATCTGCAAATCGCTTGTGATGCGATAATTCCAAGCGCAGAAAATTTTGCGCAGTGGGCATCTGCAGCCCTTGTTGCCAACCAGATTAGCCAAGGTGAAATTACCATTCGGTTAGTTGAAGCCAAAGAGTCACAACAACTAAATAGCCAATATCGCGGCAAAGATTCACCCACCAATGTGCTTTCATTTCCATTTGAATGCCCACCAGAAGTAGAGATTAACTTTTATGGTGATTTGGTAATATGCCCAGCCGTGGTTGAGCGCGAAGCCCGCGAGCAATCGAAACAACTCGAACATCATTATGCGCACATGTGTATCCATGGTGTCTTGCATTTATTAGGCTTTGACCATATTGATCCAGAGCAAGCAAATGAGATGGAAAGCCTCGAAACACATTTACTTGCAAAATTAGGGATTGACGATCCCTACCAAGATCATTAACTATTAACAGCCGACAACGGCACAATTGAGTAAGTACGTTAAACATGAGCGACGACAACCCGCACTCTACCAGCGGTTCTTCTTCGAAAGGTTGGTTCGATAAGATACTACAACCTTTTGGTGGAGAACCGAAAAGCAAAGAAGACTTAAAAGAAGTCATTTCAGAAGCCGAAGCCCGTGAGGTTATCGACCCACAAACCCGCGAAATGATCGAAGGTGTAATCGGCGTCCACGATATGCGTGTACGAGAAATCATGATCCCTCGCGCACAAATGATCACCATCGATATCGACCAAAGCGTAGAAGAATTTCTCCCCTTAATGCTTGATTCAGCCCACTCGCGGTTTCCTGTTATTAGTGAAGATAAAGACCATATCGAAGGCATTTTATTGGCCAAAGATTTGCTCGCCTACGCGTTTATCCCCGGTAAGGAGTTTTCACTGCGCGACGTATTGCGCCCAGCGGTAATAGTGCCTGAAAGCAAACGCGTGGATGTGTTGCTCAAAGAGTTCCGTCAACAGCGCTATCATATGGCTATTGTGGTTGATGAGTACGGCGGCGTATCCGGGCTTGTGACCATTGAGGATATCCTTGAACTCATCGTCGGGGAAATTGAAGACGAATTCGATGTTGAAGAAGACAGCACTGACGATATTCGTCCGCTGAATAAGAGTACCTATTCTGTGAAGGCGTTAACTGCGCTGGACGAGTTTAACCGGTTTTTTGAAACCTCTTTTAGTGAAGAAGAAGCCGATACGATTGGCGGTATTGTGCTAAAAGCCTTTGGTCACATGCCGGAAACTGGCGAGGAGATCAGTGTCGGTAACTTATTATTTAAGGTTACCCAATCTGATAAACGTCGCCTCCAACAACTTAAAGTCATGTTACCCGAAGAGGGTGATACGGCGGTCAATACGGAAGAGTAAGCCCTGCACAAGCTGTTAACTTATCTGTGTGTGTTCCTAATGGGTGCGTTGCTGACATTGGCATATGCACCCTTTAACTATTGGTGGATCACACCGATTGCTCTGACAGCTGCCTTGGCGGTTATTTTTGCCCAACAAAATTACAGTAAAACCTGGTTGATGGGCTGGTTTGGTCTAGGTTGGTTTGGCGCTGGTGTGAGTTGGGTTCACGTCAGTATTGCCGATTTCGGCGGTCTGCCTTTGTTGGCTTCCATCGGTTTAATGGCTATTTTATGTGGGTATCTAGCGCTCTACCCCGCCTTGGCACTTAAAATCACCACTAAACTCAGCACTCCCCCTCGTTGGCCACTTGTGCTACCACTTGCTTGGTTTTTCACTGAATGGCTGCGCAGTTGGGTATTGACTGGTTTTCCATGGCTATCTCTTGGTTATAGCCAATTGAACTCACCACTGGCGGGTTGGTTACCGGTCATCGGTGAAACCGGTGTGAGTGCGCTCATCATTCTTGTGTGCGCAGGCAATGCACAGCTGTTGTTACGCAAGCGCTGGTTGCCCATGGCTATTGTATTCGCTATACCATTCACCAGTGGCTATCTACTCGACCAAATTAATTGGACTCCCCTATCAGGTAAGACAATTCAATCTGCAATGGTACAGGGCAACATCAAACAGGAATTACGCTGGGTCCCCGAGCAAGACGCTCCGACCATGCGCACCTATGCCGAACAAACTCTACCCTTGTTGGGCAATGAACTTATTGTATGGCCGGAAGCCGCAATACCGAAATTGGAATCTTTAGCACAAGATTACATTCATGAAATAGATCAGATATCCGCAGCACATAACTCCGCCTTGGTGACCGGGATTGTGAATTACAATTTCGAAACCGAGCAAGTCTTTAATAACCTGATTGTGCTCGGAAAAAAGGATCCACAAGATAGCGCTGGGCACTATCGATACAATCATAATAACCGGTTCGCCAAGCATCATCTGCTGCCAATCGGTGAGTTTGTGCCCTTCGAGTCTGTGTTACGTGCGTTAGCCCCGATTTTTGATTTACCAATGTCGAGTTTTGATCGCGGCGACTTTCAACAGCGCAATCTCATTGCCAATGGCTATCACATTGCGCCTGCCATTTGTTTTGAAATCGCATTCCCGCGGCAAGTCCGCGCTAATTTATATCCTGCGACTGATGTCATCTTGACGGTTAGCAATGATGCTTGGTTTGGCCGCTCCCATGGCCCATCTCAACACATGCAGATTGCGCAAATCAGAGCGAAAGAGCTCGGCCTGCCGGTGATCCGCTCCACGAATAATGGGATCAGCGGTTATATTAATCACCGTGGAGAAATTGAAGCTAGCATTCCCCAATTTGAAAGAGCTACGACTCAACATACTATTCGATTAGTCAAAGGCACTACACCTTATCGATACTTTGGTGATGCCAGTGCTTGGCTGATTTTTCTGATCTTTGCTGCCATTGCTATTTGGCTGGATCGTCGTACCAGTTAACCCATTGTTGATCATCGGTCGACTGCTATACTGCTGAACTTATGTCAGCACTTTGCAATTAAGGTCACCATGCAATATATCATCGCACTCATTATTACGCTTTTTCTCTGCCATTCAGCCTTTGCGAACACCGCAATTAAAGCAACCGCGTTAATTGATGTCATCAACGGCGAAATCGTCAACAACCCACTGGTGATTATTCGAGAAGGTAAGATTGTTGCGGTGGGTAACCACAAGAAAGATCCTATCCCCACGGATGTCGGCGTAGTTGATCTTAGTGGACATACCTTAATACCGGGTTTGATGGATATGCATGTGCACTTAACCAGTGACGCTGCTTTGCATGGCTATAAACGTTTAGCCGTCTCTACGCCACGAGCCACTATTACTGGGGTCAAACACGCTGAACAAACCCTGCTTGCAGGTTTTACCACTGTGCGCAATGTCGGCGCTCCGGGCTATGCCGATATTGCACTGCGTGATGCGATTCAAGACGGCGATATCATTGGGCCGCGCATGTTTGTGGCTGGCCCTTCGATTGGTGTAACTGGTGGGCATTGTGATAACAATTTGTTGCCAGCCGAATACGCGGTTAAGGGGCAAGGTGTCGCTGATGGTCCATGGGCGGTGCGTGAAAAAGTCAGAGAGAACATTAAATATGGCGCTAACGTGATTAAGTTTTGTGCCACCGGCGGAGTGTTGTCAAAAGGCACTAAGGTTGGCGTACAGCAATATAGCTTGGCCGAAATGCAAGCCCTTGTAGAAGAAGCGCATATGCGCGGGCTAACAGTTGCTACGCATGCCCACGGAACAGAAGGGATCAAGACAGCCATAAAGGCCGGGGTTGACTCGGTAGAACACGTCAGTTTGTTGGACGATGAAGGTATTGAATTGGCGATAAAGCATGGTACTTATTTTTCTATGGACATCTACGTTACCGAGTACATCCTTGGTGAAGGTGCCAAGGCCGGCATACTCGAAGAAAGCTTAGCCAAAGAACGAATTGTTGGGAAACGTCAACGCGACAACTTTAAAAAAGCCGTTAATGCTGGCGTGAACATGGTGTTTGGTTCAGACGCAGGCGTCTACCCTCACGGTGACAATGGAAAACAGTTTAAGCGCATGGTCGACTTCGGCATGACACCCCTGCAAGCCATTCAAGCCGCCACCATCAATTCTGCCACCCTGCTTAAGCAACAAGACAGTCTGGGTAGCATATCTGTTGGCAAGTATGCGGATGTCATCGCGGTGGCGGGTAATCCATTGGACAACATTGGCTTGCTGGAAAATGTGCCATTCGTTATGAAAGATGGCGTAGTGGTAAAAGGTAAGTAAACCCATTGAATTTATATTTATAAATATAAAATAAGATTAAATTTATATAGATTTATATTTGCCAGTCTTTATAATTGGTGACAACGAAAACCAGAAGAGAGCGTGATGAGTTTTATCAATCAGCTGCATACGCGAAATTTACGCGGCGATGTTTTAGGTGGAGTAACAGCAGCCATTGTATCACTGCCTCTGGCGCTGACTTTTGGTGTAGCGTCGGGCGCTGGTGCAGAAGCTGGTTTATATGGTGCTATCCTGGTTGGTCTATTTGCCGCATTATTTGGGGGCACATCGACCCTCATTTCAGAGCCAACAGGTCCTATGACGGTAGTGATGGCCGCCGTGGTAACTACATTGATTGCCGACAATCCCGACAACGGTTTGGCAATGGCCTTTACCGTCGTGATGATGGCTGGTTTATTTCAAATTGCCTTTGGCCTATTAAAACTAGGGAAATACATTACTTTGATGCCCTACAGCGTTATCTCCGGATTTATGTCTGGGATAGGCTGTATCCTTATCATCATTCAATTTGCTCCTCTGATAGGCCAATCTGCACCCGCAGGTGGTGTTAGCGGCACCTTGCTAAATCTGCCAAGTCTTTTAGCCAATATTCACTGGGGCGAATTGTCATTAGCGGTTATCACCTTAGCCATTTTATTCCTCACACCACAGCGCTGGCGTAAATTTGTTCCGCCACAGCTCTATGCATTAGTCATAGTTTCACTCATTTCGGTGATATTTTTTGATTACGATGGGATTCAGCGGATTGGTGAGATTAATGCCAGCCTCCCCTCTTTAGTGCTTCCTACGTTCACTGCTGAACAATTTCAAACCATGCTCGTCGATGCGATGGTTTTGGGTATGTTGGGATGTATCGATTCGATGCTCACGTCAGTGATCGCTGATAACCTGACACGTACCGAACACAAGTCTGATAAAGAGTTGATTGGTCAAGGCTTGGGTAACATTATGTCTGGTTTGTTTGGCGGTTTGCCTGGTGCAGGTGCCACCATGGGTACGGTCGTCAACATTCAAAGCGGAGCAAAAACGCCCCTGTCAGGTGTGACTCGTGTGGGTGTTTTGGTCGTTGCAATCTTTGGAGCGGCGTCACTTATCGGCAATATTCCTCTCGCTGTACTAGCTGGTATCGCGGTTAAAGTGGGGGTTGATATCCTTGACTGGAGCTTTATCAAACGAGCGCATCGGGTGTCTTTCCATTCTACCTTGATCATGTACGCGGTCATGCTCTTAACTGTCTTTGTCGATCTGATTATTGCGGTCGGTATTGGCGTGTTCATTGCCAATGTGATTACCATTGAAAAGTTAAGTGCCAGCCAATCGAAAAACATTCGAGCCATCAGTGATATGGATGACAAACTGCCACTCACCCGCGAACAAAAACGCTTGTTAAACTTAGGTGATGGAAGGATTTTATTCTTTTACCTCAGTGGCGCGATGATTTTCGGCGTATCAAAAGCATTGGCTCGCGAACGCGCGAGTATTCCTGATCACGATGTCATTATTATTGATCTAAGTGACGTGTCGATGCTCGATGACACCATCTCGCTGTCGATTGAAAACGTGGTACAGGAAGCAAAAGAGCTGGATAAAGCTGTCTATGTAGTGATGAAAACGCGTAAAGCAGAAGAAAAGCTGAAACGTTTGGGTTTAGAAGATCTGCTCGGTGAGGATGCTTTTACCAACGATCGTACCATTGCTTTAGAAAAAGCGATTCAGGATCTTAATCGCTAGTTTTCTCGTGATATTGGCTGACCAGTTGGTCACATCTCTCACAGGTGCGTCCCGGAGTCAGCCAAAGCAATGACATCTTATTTGGGTGGATCGATTTTGTTGTTAATAGAGGCGTTCACGCGATACCAACCTGCGACAGAGTGGCGATCGCGTAGCGCTGGTAATACCTCATGGGGAAATTCCTCACTAAGAAATACTACAACAGTACCGAACAAAGGAACGACTTTAGTACCTGTGTGGTCATTATCGTCACCATAAAGTACCAATTCCCCCCCATCTTCATTACCCCAACCAGGATTCAAATACACGACGACACTCAACACTCGATTCATTTCACCGCGAAAAGCATCATAGTGCCGCTTGTAGTAATGACCGGGGGCATAGTGGGCAAAATGACTTTCAAAGGAAAAAAGCCCTAAGAACAAGCGTCGATTAAGATACCGCTGTAGACCAGACGCCCAATTGAGCCAGCGCTGTCCCGCCTCTGACTCACCGGTGATCCAACAGATTTCGTCCGTTCGCACAAAGTCGTTTTTAGTGTACTCGTCGCGACGCCCAATACCCGCATCAGTGTATTCTTGCTGACTTAAGGATTGTTGGCACTCTAACAGAGCATCTCCAATCTCAAGTGGTAAAGCGCCAGGTCGAATACTATAGCCTTGTTGCTCAATATCAGTCGCTATCGCAGCAAAAAGATCGTCGTGCGTGGTATTGCCACCAAGGTGTGCATGTAAGTCAAAAATCGCTGACACAGTATTCTCATAAACAGCAAAATAAACTACCCGGTAAAATTACCGAGAGAAAGAATCTGCTGTATATCAGAAAATCGCCAAAAAGCACGTTTTTTTACCTGAATTACCCTCCATTTATCCTGCGCCACTTCAATTGAAGCGTTATTAAGATCAATTTGTATTGATCTTGTTAACAAAATAACGAATCATTAACAACTGGTGGTCAGACGTCATACCACCAAACCCTACATAATTAGAACAAAGGTATACCAATGAGAAAGCTATTTATTCTGTTAGTCATGACGCTTACGCTGGTTGTCGCAGCACCAACCAGCATGGCTGGCACCTATGCAAAAACGAAATATCCGATTGTTTTAGTCCATGGCTTGTTCGGCTTTGATGACATTCTGTGGGCTGATTATTTCTACAAAGTTCCCAACAAACTAGCTGCAAACGGTGCCCGGGTATTTGTTGCAACTGTTTCACCCGCGAATTCAACGGAAATCCGTGGTGAACAATTATTAGCTTACGTGGAGGCGGTATTGGCCTACACAGGCGCGGAAAAAGTCAATCTAATTGGCCATAGTCACGGCGGCCCTACAATTCGCTACGTTGCCAGTGTAGCACCACAATATGTGGCTTCAGCTAGCTCTGTTGCAGGCGTGAATTGGGGGTCAAACGTTGCTGACATTGTACGCAATAAAATTCCTAGTGGTTCGGGCCTAGAGTCTGTAGCCGGTACTGTTGCCAATGCATTTACTAACTTTTTGGAATTAGTTTCTGGTAGCAATCCTGGAAATTTACCGACAGATACCATCGCTGCGCTAGAGGCCTTAACCACCGAGCGCACTTTACAATTTAATCAACGCTATCCGGAGGGAATGCCTTCGGCATATTGCGCCAACGACGGTGACTTATTGGCAGAGAATGGCGTTTATTACTTCTCATGGAGCGGTGCATCCACATACACCAATGTATTTGATATTGCTGACCCGGTTTTGGCAATCCTTGGTCTCGCTTTCAATGAACCCAGCGATGGATTGGTGTCTTCCTGTAGTTCTCATTTAGGCTACGTGTTAAAAGATAACTATCGTATGAATCATCTGGATGAAGTAAACCAAACACTAGGCATTCATCACTTATTTGAGACAGATCCAGTAAGCGTTTTCTTACGCCACGGCAACCGTCTCAAACAGATGGGACTGTAAACATTATGCGTTTCCGGTTGATTGTTAGCGCAGCGAGCTTAGTGCTCGTTGCGCTAGTTATCGTGAAAGTAAGGACGCCTGAAACTGTCGCCATTAATAGCTTAACAGTTGCAAACGAGCGCGTTACTCCACCTCACAAAACAGACGTCGCTGTGTTACCGGGTTTGCAAGTAACTGAAGGCCAACCATTCAAACTGAGTAGTGAACTAAAAGATGTTTATGATGGTTTGTTGTTAAATGCGAATGCTACCACCAAGATAATATTATTAGACCACGCTAAGCAGTACTGCGACCGACAAAACTTGACTATCGCCGCCTGCTCTGAATTTTTGGCTTTATTTTCTCGTTATATTGATTACAAAGCTGAACTATTTAACGTTGAGCAGTCCAGTGTAAATTACTCGGCGGTCTATACTGAAGTCGCACAGCGCTTGCAGCAAGTTGTTGACTTGCAATATCAACACTTTTCCGCACATGAAGTCGAGGTATTATTCGGTCAAGACAACGCTATTGATGCGCAAGCGTTGCAACGTTTACAGATTGCTGCAGATCCAACGTTGAACAGAGAACAGAAAACCGGGTTGATTGAACAGCACTTCGCAACCTTACCTTCGCAGCAAAAGCAAGCCTTTGAACCCACGTTAGCAGTTCAGTCATTGCAAGCTTTAGAATCAGAGAGTGGATCTAATGAGCACCGCCTTGCATTAGTACAAGCTGAGTTTGGCGATGAAGTTGCTAACCGTGTAGCCACTCAGTGGGAGCAAAGAGGCAACTTTACCCAAAGAGTTAAATCTCTATATGGAGCATACTCAACGATTGCGGAGAATGAACAATTAAAATGGTTATCGCAGCATTTTCCTGAGAATGAAGCCAAGCGTGCTCGCGTACTGCTAAACGCCATGACGGTTAATCAATAAACCATTCCGCGCGCGCTGAGTCGCTATAAATGCTGCTGGATTCTCGAGTTTATTAATAAGGCTTTGCGGGGGTAAGCAATCATCATCTACAAACTGCAAAAGTTCGGGACAAGGATGGCAAAATAGAATATCCAGTGCCATCCGGTTCATTCCATACAGTCCACGGTGGATCAAATTACCATTAAATATCAGCAAATCACCTCGACCGAGTGGAAGAGCCTGAGCATCAGGTAATGGCTCATAATTGCAATGCCCCTTCTGCTGCAAACGCACCGCTAATTCGTGTGGCGTATCCCAGCGTCGATGAGTGCCTGGAACCAGCTCAATACCCGGTTCAGCAAAGAGCGGAATACGCAGGTGATACACCTCAGGTCCCTGCAAACTCCCTTGTTGCTGCTCTAGGTTCAAATGATACTGTCCATCTCTATGCCAATAGTTGGGTTGGTCTGCATTCACTGGATTGAAAAATAATTGAGTATTCATAAAGGCATAACCCTGCGACATTATTTGCTGTGCTATGCGGTTAACCTTTTCACTGCCAATAAACTGAAAAAGAATCAAGCGTTCTGACTCGTTCAGATATTTTGCCGCTGTTAAATGCGCAGAGTTTATTGCTCGCTGGTGATAAAACGCCTGATTATCTTGGATCCATGCCTGATGAAAACGTTCGACTATATTGGTTAAGACATTGAGCTCGCTAGCATCAAAATAATTACGCTGCACGTGAAAGCCTAATTTCTCGATGTTTTGCTGGAGCGCTTCTGATGCTATTTCATTCATCTACGTTAGTTCACATATTGTTATTAATTAGATAACCAATCATGCAAAACTAAACCCCGTGGGATATGCATGGATCCCATCGAAATCCCCCTTCGTCAGCGCAATACCTTCTGCCCTAGCAATGGCATACACCATGGAAAAGTGGAAATAAAAATTAGGTAAGGCAAATAAATTCAAGTATTCCATCGCTGGCATCTCAATGGTCGCTGAACCAGCGGAGTCTTTGATCAACACATTAGTGTTTGAGATATTGCCTGCATGGGACTCAATATAGTGTATCGTTTCGGCCACCTGCAATTGCATATCGGTAAAGGTTCGCGCCTGATTATCAAACGACACTACAGCTGTATTAAGGAGCGGACACAAGGCCCGCAACGGGAAATTCGCCGTGATTTGGATCTGATTACGTAGTGGCAACATGCTTGGGTGGAGACGTGCTGACAATAGGCTATCAGGCTCTGGTGTTGCTCTTTCAATCTTGTTTATTAAAACCTGTAAGTTGCGTAAATAACGCAAGAAACAGTCAAAGGTAGTAGTCAATATGCGCGTACCATTTTCTAACCCAATTGCGAATACTTTACCGAGTAAGCTATAGGCATACCAGCGACAATTTAGGCTGCATAAATAAAACTCAGACCTTGTACCTCTAGACAAACGAGAGACTACACGCTACATGGGCTTCCTTGCTAAGGGGAGACTGCAGGATCCAAAAAAATCTAGCCATTAGATCAGTTTTATAGTTGAGCATAATACATAGTATTAGCGATGGGTGAATGAGCACCCATTAAAACTTAAAAGGATTTATTATGAATACTAACAACACAACGATTGAAGAAATTGATAACACAGCGATTGAAGCCGTTTCGGGTGCTGGCTCGGGTGGAATTATCGGCGGTTGGGCGTTCGGACTTGGCATGAATGCCTTGGGTTATGCCGCGAATAACGGAGGATTTGCCCTTATGGAGCAGCATAATATGGCGTTGGATAAAAACCGTCTTTAACTATGGAAGAATGGTGGTGCAAACCGCCGTGTAAACTCAATGAAAAAAAGCCTTACTATAACTTTACTAACACTAAGCATTTTTGCTGCATTTTTTATGCACTTGTTCGTTCAAGAGACAAACACTTTGCGCAACGAATATACTGCATTTTTGGTGGCTTTAATTCCCTTTTTTTACTGCATAGCCTTACTGTTTGTCACATTAATAATGGCAAAGTCACGTGACCTAAAATCTAAAATTATGCTGTGGATGAGCGTTTGTATCGGCATGCTATTATTTCAAACACAACAATGGCTGGTTAACGCGCAAGAACCGATCCTGAGTTATGCTGCGATTGTCTGTGCCAGTATAATTGGTGTTGGGGTTATTCGCAGGGATCATTCTTTGCACTCAGGTAAAGGCAACAAGCCTGCTTTATAAGCTCGAATTGCTAATAACTTTGAATGCAGTGCGCTAGAGTGCAACACAATGTGCAGAGCATAAAAAAGCCCGATAGCGCATACGCATATCGGACTTTCAATAGAGCTGCTGTTATCTAGTAGCCTAAAAATATACATCAAGCTAGGCAAACATTTTGTGCTTTTGCCTAGTATGCAAAGCTAATTAAATGTATTCCACTTCCACTATTTCAAACTCTACAGTTCCCGCCGGAGTTTGGATATTCGCTACATCGTCGACCATTTTCCCGATCAAACCGCGGGCAATAGGTGAATTCACTGAAATCAAGTTTTTCTTAATATTTGCTTCATCATCACCCACGATACGATAGGTTGTCTCTTCGTCTGTCTGACAATTCAGAATAGTCACAGTCGCACCGAATATGACTTTTCCGGTGTTTTCCATTTTGGTGACATCGATAATTTGTGCATTAGAGAGCTTACCTTCAATATCCTGAATACGCCCTTCACAAAAGCTTTGCTGCTCCCGCGCGGCGTGATATTCGGCATTTTCTTTTAAGTCGCCATGCTCACGTGCTTCAGCAATTGCTTCGATGATTTTCGGCCGACGTACGGTCTTCAATTCATGCAGTTCATCACGTAATTTTTGTGCACCCTCTGCGGTCATTGGGTATTGGCTCATTGCTTCTCTCTCTTTATTCTTCTCATAAAAAAGTGCGCTTAAAAAAGCGCACTTCCACGACCAGTAGAATACTCTGATTTTACTACGTTGTCACTCTTCTACGAGCGATGTTTTACCCGTTCATGCAGTTCTTGCACCGACGCCACTTTAGTGCGGTCATCAAAGTCCTTCGCGCGGATAGTAGCGAATGCCGCATTCAACGTGGTGGTATAGGTTGTCTTGCTTGCAAGTGCCTCACGACGAATATACACCGAGTCATTAATAGCTTGACGCCCCTCGGTGGTGTTAACCACATAGGTATATGTCTTGTTCTTAATGGCATCGACAATGTTAGGGCGACCCTCTGATAACTTGTTCACTACAGTACTCATGATACCAGCGTCATATAAGGTTGTAGCTGTACCACGTGTGGCCTCTATAGCAAAACCTTTATCCACTAACTCTTTGGCCAGTTCAATGACTTTCTGTTTGTCATGCTCGCGTACTGAAAGCAAGGCTTTACCATTTTGTGGCACAGGTGAACCGGCTCCAAGATTGGCCTTAGCATAAGCTTCTTCAAAAGAATCACCAACTCCCATGACTTCACCGGTAGAGCGCATTTCAGGCCCTAGCAATGGGTCTACACCGCGGAACTTGGCAAACGGTAGGACCACTTCTTTCACTGAGTAAAATGGTGGGATCACTTCTTCGGTAAAGCCTTGTGCTTGTAACGATTGACCCGCCATCACTCGCGCGGCGATCTTAGCTAAAGGAACGCCTGTAGCCTTAGACACAAACGGTACAGTGCGTGCCGCACGCGGATTGACTTCAATCAAGTACACTTCACCATCTTTGACCGCAAATTGCGTGTTCATCAAGCCAACAACATTGAGTTCCAATGCCATGGCGCGCACTTGCTCACGCATGACATCTTGAATGGTCTTAGGCAAAGAATAAGGAGGTAAAGAACATGCCGAATCACCTGAGTGAACGCCGGCTTGCTCGATGTGTTCCATGATCCCACCGATGACCACTGTTTCACCGTCTGATACTGCGTCGATATCAACCTCGATGGCATCGTCCAAGAAGCGGTCCAGCAGTACTGGCGAGTCATTCGAGACTTTTACCGCTTCGTTCAAATAACGTCTCAGATCTTTAAGGTCATACACGATTTCCATCGCACGACCGCCCAATACATAACTCGGACGCACCACCAACGGAAAGCCAATTTCTTCAGCTTTAACCAGTGCTTCTTCCATATTACTAACGGTCGCGTTCGCTGGCTGTTTTAAGCCCAACTTATTAACCATTTGCTGGAAACGTTCACGATCTTCAGCGCGATCGATGGCGTCGGGACTGGTGCCGATAATTGGAACGCCATTTTCTTCTAACGCACGGGCTAATTTTAACGGCGTTTGACCACCGTATTGCACAATCACCCCTTTGGGCTGTTCAACCCGGACAATTTCGAGCACATCCTCGAGTGTAACCGGCTCAAAATACAAACGATCAGAGGTATCATAATCAGTGGAAACAGTCTCAGGGTTACAATTAACCATAATCGTTTCATAACCATCTTCACGCATCGATAATGCTGCATGCACACAGCAGTAATCAAACTCGATACCCTGTCCGATGCGGTTCGGGCCTCCACCCAACACCATGATTTTGTCTTTATCACTGGGTTGTGATTCACACTCTTCATCGTAGGTCGAATACATGTAGGCTGTGCTGGTCGAAAACTCTGCTGCACAGGTATCCACTCGCTTATACACGGGGAAGATATCGAATTTAGCACGAATATCGCGAATGTCGCTCTCCGCAACATTGGTTAGCTCTGCCAAACGTGAGTCAGCAAATCCCTTGCGCTTTAACTTGCGCATTAAATCTGCGTCCATGGCTGATATACCAATACGCTCAACCAGTGCTTCTAGTTGCACTAGTTCTTCAATTTGCACCAAGTACCAGCGATCAATGTTAGTTAACTCGAAGACTTCATCGATACTCATACCCATGCGAAACGCGTCAGCGATATACCAAATTCGTTCAGCACCCGGCTCACGCAACTCGTATACAATTTTGGTACGTGCATCTGGGTCTTCTAAATCCAATATAGGAGTGAGTCCATTGGCACCCACTTCCAATCCTCGCAACGCTTTCTGCAAAGACTCTTGTTGATTCCGACCAATCGCCATCACCTCACCCACAGACTTCATTTGCGTGGTTAAGCGGTCATTTGCACCGGCAAATTTTTCAAAGTTAAAACGTGGGATTTTAGTCACAACATAATCAATCGCCGGTTCAAACGAAGCCGGTGTAGCGCCGCCAGTGATATCGTTAGCAAGTTCATCCAAGGTGAAACCGACAGCAAGCTTGGCTGCTACTTTAGCGATTGGGAAACCGGTCGCCTTAGATGCCAGGGCCGAAGAACGAGAAACCCGTGGATTCATTTCAATAATAACCATACGCCCAGTATTAGGATCAATACCAAACTGTACGTTTGAACCACCCGTTTCTACGCCGATTTCACGCAGTACTGCCATCGCAGCATTACGCATAATCTGAAATTCTTTATCCGTTAAGGTTTGTGCTGGCGCTACGGTGATTGAATCACCAGTATGCACGCCCATAGGATCGAAATTTTCAATGGTACACACGATAATACAGTTATCGTTTTTGTCGCGTACCACTTCCATTTCATATTCTTTCCAGCCAATTAATGATTCATCAATCAAGAGTTCACTGGTGGGTGATAGGTCCAAACCACGCGCACAGATCTCATTAAATTCATCAATGTTGTACGCGATCCCACCACCGGTGCCGCCCATAGTAAATGAAGGACGAATAATGCAAGGAAAGCCGATCCGCGTCAGTACATCATGGGCTTGCTCCATCGTATGCGCGATTTCAGCGCGTGGACATTCCAGACCAATGGATTTCATTGCCTTGTCGAATTGTTCGCGGTCTTCTGCCTTATCGATTGCTTCAGCAGAAGCACCAATCAATTCTATGTTGAACTCTTCAAGCACACCGTGCTTGTTCAAATCAAGTGCGCAGTTAAGTGCCGTTTGCCCACCCATGGTAGGTAATACCGCATCAGGACGCTCTTTTTCGATGATCTTGCGCACAACTTCCCAATGAATAGGCTCAATGTAGGTTGCATCAGCCATCTCGGGATCAGTCATGATTGTAGCAGGGTTTGAGTTCACCAAGATAACTCGATACCCCTCTTCACGCAGGGCTTTACAAGCCTGCGCACCTGAATAATCAAACTCACAGGCCTGACCGATAACTATCGGGCCAGCGCCGATGATAAGAATACTTTTTATGTCGGTACGTTTTGGCATGCGTTATTTGTCCTGACGATGTTGATTAGACATTAATTCAATAAAGTGATCGAACAAGGGAGCAGCATCTTGTGGACCTGGGCTTGCTTCAGGATGCCCCTGAAAACTAAAGGCAGGTTTTGTTTTATGCTCTATCCCTTGTAGAGAACCATCAAATAGCGACACATGAGTGACTTCAAGACAGTCTGGTAAATTCGCTTCATCGACTGCAAAACCATGGTTTTGGCTGGTGATCATCACCACACCGCGGCGTAAATCCTTAACTGGATGGTTTGCGCCATGATGACCAAATTTCATTTTTACCGTCTTTGCACCGCATGCTAGGCCCAACAGTTGGTGCCCCAAACAAATACCAAATACAGGTACCGATTTGTCCAAGAAGACTTTAATCGCAGCTATTGCATAATCGCAAGGCTCAGGGTCTCCCGGTCCGTTAGATAGGAATACGCCATCGGGATTAAGCGCCAATACCTCTTCTGCAGATGTCGTGGCGGGCACTAAAGTCACTTTGCACCCCCGTTCCACCAACATTCGTAAAATGTTATGTTTAGCCCCAAAATCGTAGGCTACTACATGATAATTGGTAACCTCTGGCGTCGGCTTGTAACCCACGCCCAATTCCCATGTATTACCCGTCCAAGCTTGTTGTTCTTTGATCGTAACAACTTTGGCTAAATCCATCCCTTTAAGACCGGGAAAGGCTTTAGCCTCGGCTAGCGCTTGTTTTTCATCCAGATTACTACCCGCGATAATACAGCCATTCTGTGCACCCTTATCGCGTAGGATCCGCGTTAAACGACGTGTATCGATATCGGCAATGGCCACAATATTGTGTTGTTTAAGGTAATCGGAGAGAGAAAGGGTACTGCGGAAGTTACTGGAAAGAAGTGGGAGGTCACGAATGATAAGGCCTTTGGCACTAACGTTGTCTGATTCAACGTCTTCTTCATTGGTTCCGGTATTTCCGATATGGGGATACGTTAAAGTGACGATTTGTTCGGTATAAGATGGATCAGTTAGTATTTCTTGATAACCCGTCATAGACGTATTAAATACCACTTCACCTACCGTGAGCCCGTCAGCTCCGATGGCAGTGCCTTTGAAAACGGAACCGTCTTCAAGCACTAGCAGGGCAGAATTAGCCAAGTCAACCTCCAAGCATAAGTTAACTCATGCACCGGGCCAGCTAAACCCGATACGTGACAGTTCATAAGTAACGAATCCGTTACTTACTAAGGGTCTTTGCAGCTAATCAAAACACGTTTTATGGCGCAAAACGCAGATTTTTGGCAAATTCCGCTGAGTATATAGCAAGCACCTGGACAGATCTAGGTTAATCGAGATAATTATTAAAAATAAGCGTTTATTAAAAACTTTTTAACAAAACCCCCAAAACCAGCGGTTATTTAATCCCTAATACGTCTTCTAAGTCATACAAACCTGGTGTTTTTCCTACCACCCATTTTGCCGCCCTTACGGCCCCTAAGGCAAAGGTTTGACGACTACTGGCTCTATGAGTAATTTCCAGACGTTCGCCATTATCAGCAAATAATACCGTGTGCTCACCAATGATGTCTCCACCGCGAATGGTTGAAAAGCCGATGGTCTTCTGATCACGCTCACCAGTATCGCCCTCACGGCCGTATATTGCGTGTTGCTCCAGGTCAATTTGTAATTCATCGGCAATTGCTTCACCAATTGCTTTGGCTGTACCCGATGGCGCATCGCGTTTATGCCGATGATGTGCTTCTATAATCTCAATATCCGCAGTATCTCCTAACGCACTAGCTGCCATTCGACTCAGTTTAGTCATTAACGTTACACCAACGCTGTAATTTGCGGCGAAAACCACGGGTATTTGTTGCGCCGCGGCGACTAAGGCTGCGGATTGTTGAGATAGTAAACCGGTGGTACCAACTACCACTGGCTTATTGGCTTCAACACATTGCTGTAAATGTCCCTGCAAAGCATCTGGAAGAGTGAAATCGATAACTACGTCAACATCCTCAGACAATGCTTCGTTGATGGTGGTGTAATGCAGCGAAGATTGCGCAATAGGTTGTTGATAATAGGTTGAATTTGCACGCACACATGCAGCGCTCAGCCGCACTTGCTGATCCTCGTTCACGACATCAAGCAAGGCTTTGCCCATCCTGCCATTCGCACCTAAAATTGCAATATTCATTACGCTTCCTTCTGTTTTTCTTTATTGTGCCTAAAAAAACACTATTTTACAGTATTGTTTACGTTCAAATTATGAATTACTGATATAGTCACTCTATCTTGAATGTAACCGCTAATGACCATCGCATGATGTCCGGAACGCCAACTCAATCAGCTAACTATACAACTTTATCTGAGCTACCTAGACAGGCATTAAATCCAGCTTATGCGTTAGCTCGCTTGGGACTGCGCGTGGTAAGTTTACTCACCCTGTTACTTGCCTTAGTCATTGTTTTTAATCAAACATGGTTTCGCATTCCCAGCATTTTATCCGAGCACCCTCTACTTTGGTTTAATCTGACTGCTTCAATCGGTGTGCTCATCATTAGTCTTGGCTGGCTTGCTGACAAGCGCAAATATTACGCAGTGTGTGAGCATGATATTCACTTTTCAACTGGGCTTTGGGTTAGCCGAGTTATTTCTCAACCTATTGGGCGGGTGCAACACGTGGAAGTCACCCAAGGACCGCTTGAGCGCTGGCTAGACCTCGCTAGATTGCATATTTACTCCGCAGGCAGCGGCTGGCAAAGCTTTACCGTACCCGGTTTACCAAGCGACACTGCACATCAGTTGCGCACCCAAATTTCACAACAGGCTGATCAAATCAGTAGTGCTGAAGTGCAAGGTAATCAGTAAAATGCTAATGCAATGGCAGCGCGTACACCCTGTGGCATTGTTATATTTTACTGAACAAGCCTTACGAATTGGCGTGAGTAATTTAGTATTTTTGATCCCACTGGCCATAGCACTACGTTCAACCTTTGCTGAAAACCCGACGCGAGTATTGCTGCTGCTTGGCATGATTGTGACTGTAGGCATTGGGATAATTATTGCTAATTATTTGGCCTTCCGATTTCGAGTCCATGAGCAACATGTAGAGATCCACAAGGGCCTGCTCAAACGGGTAAAACTCAACCTACCCTTCGATAAAATTCAAGATGTTCGCTTAAGCCAACCCATCTATTACCGTTTGCATGATATGCGTGTAGTTACTCTGGATACCGCAGGCTCTGGCAAAGATGAGGGTGTCATTGTGGCAATGGCAAAAGAACAGGCAGATAAGCTAAGTGATTGGATAACCGCGTATTCTGGCAACTCTACGGACGCCGCTTCCGATCCAAAAGAGAATACTCTCGACACTAATAGGCAGCTTTTAGAACGCCACATTTCTGATCTAATTATTCATGGCATGAGCAATAATCGAGTGTGGATCTTTTTAGGCTTGTTATCCCCGTTTATTGATGATGCGGTGAAGTACATGGATAGCTCAATGACCACCATTGATTTGCGCTCCCTATACGCGATCAATGAACACGGCCTGCTATTAGTAAGTCTGACCGTAGCATTAACCGGCATGTTGCTTTTGGTTATCGTCACCCTACTTTCTGTTGCTGGCGCAATTATCAACTTTTATGGCTTCAGGCTTTCCTTACGGGCACAGCGCTTGCAACAGCAGAGTGGCCTTTTCACGCGCCGGCAAGTGAGCCTGAATTTGTTGCGTATTCAACATATAGAGTACCGTCAAACTTGGCTCGATGGACTGTTTGGCCGCGTAAACCTAACCTACAAACAATTGGCTCGTCCGGTTGCCATGCCAGGCGACGAAAAACAGTCGCTGCTGGTACCTTCCATTACGCCGGCTCAGGCCGAGGACTTAGGCCAACTCGCGTTTAACCATACACCACCAAAGAATATTTCTTTTCAGCCTATTAGCCGCCGCTTTATGCTCAAACACTCACTCGTTTTCACTGGCCTTTCAGCACTGCTTGCACTAGGTATCAATCTAGAGGTTAATTTTAAGCTGCCATTTGTCGCGCTTTTATTAGTCCCAATAATCTTGCAAGGATTGGTTATCCTGCGTTGGTATCGCTGGGGCTTTGCCTTTGACGATAAGCAGCTTTATGTGCGCTCTGGACTTTTCGGTCATACCATTGTTGTTGCCCCTTGGCATAAAATGCAATACACGCAACTTAATGTCAGTTGGCTGCAACAACGCCATCAACTTGCCACCGCCCAGCTTGGCTTCGCCTCAGCGCCAATTACCATTCCGATGCTAAAACAGTCTGACGCTATTCTTTTACTTGAAAAGGCCTTAAAGGCGGCTGCAAACCCGAACCAACGGTGGATGTAATTGGCTGTGATTGGTTTGTGCTTGCAGCTATCAACATAAACTGACACATTTACGTTTAACCACAAGATTTTACCGCCTGCATTGCCTCAGCGGTTTCTTGAGATTTCCCACAACTGTTTATGGAGGATTGCTGCCATGGGATTGCGCCAACTGGTGATGTTCGTTATCGGATTAATGTTTATTTATTCAGCTTCAGCTCAAGCGAATATTACTACTAGTTTCAATTTTAAAGGTCCTTCGCCTTGGCCGGAGATCCGTAAGCAGCGGATCCAACAGCTTCTACCGAACGCTTTAAAGACAGCAAATGTGGACGCGTGGTTAGTCGTGTGCAGAGAAAATAATAACGACCCTCTCGCCGACCATATTGGCTGTGAAAACGCCGGGCAAACCGCTGTTTTTCTTTTTTACTTGAATGGCGACAAATTTCATTCCATCGCCTTTTCACCGGTCGGGGAAGCTACTGCACTTGCCGATTTACAGTTACTCGATCAAGTGCAACCGATCGCGCGCAGTGGTTCAGCCGTTGCAACTGCGGTTGAGTTCATCCATCAGCAAGATTTTCAACGAATTGCAATCAATACATCAGCGAAAAACGCTCAAGCCGACGGCTTAAGTCACAGCCAATATTTAGCACTCACTCAGGCACTCAAACCCAAATTTATCGATCGTCTGATGTCTTCCGACGAACTTGTTTATCAGTGGCTTTCGATAAAACTTCCTGCCGAAGTTGCGATTATGCGGCAAGCTGCTGCACTCACCGCGCAGTGGCAATTCGAAGCGTATGCGACCATTATACCCGGTAAAACCACCGATGCTGACGTAGCTGCCTTTCTGAAGCAAAAAATGCGTGATGCCGGAGTGACTGATGCGTGGGCGCCGGATCAAAATCCGAATGTGAATTCAGGGAGCGATCGTGGTCATTCGCACGCAACAAACAAAATTATTCAAGCGGGCGATGTCATCCAAACTGACTTCGGTATTCGTGTATTCGATCGTTGGGTCACTGATATTCAGCGCTTCGCATATGTCCTAAAAGAGGGTGAAAAAACATTACCAGAAGACATCGCTTACTATTGGCGAAGCGCAAAGCAGGGTCGCGATGCTGCATTTGCAGCCATGCGTCCAGGCGTCAAGGGAATCGACGTTGATGCAGCCCAACGAGAGGTGATGGAGGCAAACGGATCACTTTCTGTCATGTGGAGTACCGGCCATCCTGTCGGCTATGTAGCACATGATACAGGCCCTAATTTGGGCGGCTCCAAAGCTGTCAGTGTGCGACCAGCGGCACAACGCGAATTACGTGCTGGAATGACGTTTGCGTTTGACGGTTTTCATAGTTGGCATTTAGCCAATGGTAAAACCAAAACCATCTCAGTTGAAGAAATGGTAGTGGTAACTCCAGTTGGGGCCGAATATTTGATCGCGCCGCAAACCGACTTGATTGTGATCAAATAAAGGAGCTTTGAGAATGCCAGAGCGTGTTACTTTAACCATTGAAGGTCCACTCGCCTATGTTAAATTGAACCGTCCTGATAAACATAACGCATTAGATATGGACATGTTCTTTGCCATCGATACAACCATTGACCGTATTCACAAAAACCAATCGATTCGTGCTGTTGTTGTTAGCGGCGAAGGGGCCAGCTTTTGTTCTGGACTGGATATAAAATCGGTATTATCCAGTGGTCAAAATGCGCTGCGGCTACTGTGGAAATGGTTACCCGGAAACGCCAATTTGGCACAACGTGTGAGTATCGGTTGGCGGCGCTTAGATATACCTGTGATCATGGCCTTACATGGCAAATGTTGGGGTGGCGGTATGCAAATCGCACTTGGCGGCGATTTTCGTATCGCGTCTTCGGATTGCACATTAGCCATCATGGAAAGTCGCTGGGGTTTAATCCCTGATATGGGCGGCACGCCCGCGCTGCGCGAATGCGTTGGATTGGATCAAGCCATGCGCTTGACCATGACGAGTGACACCATAAGTGCACATGAGGCACTACATATTGGCCTAATTACCCAGGTTCATGAGCAACCGCTTGATGCCGCAACTACGTTAGCCAATGCGTTGGTTAATCGCTCGCCAGATACCAATAAAACAGTGAAACGCCTGTACCAAAAAATTTGGAATGGACGGGAGCGACGTATTCTGGCCCAAGAAACCTTTAATCAGATCCGGATTATTTTAGGTAAAAACCAACGTATCGCTGTGCAACGTGAAATGCACGGCAAGGATATTCCATTTAAAAAATAGAATATGCGCCTTGATAAAGACTTAAATTTGACGACTTACGGGATTTCAAATGCCGGGTGAAACTAACCTACAAAAAATGTTGCAGACGATACGGCCTACTTTGACGCATGAACATTATGTTTTCGTTACTATTGAGAACGGCAAGTATGGTGATTATGCAGAGCTTGAACCTAAAGCCATGTTTATGGAAGATGAAGGCATGACGTTGGTGATCAGTAAACTGCAAGCCATTAGGCACCATCTCGCCTACGCATCTGTGTTTCGTTGCATAACGCTTAAAGTTCACTCTAGCTTAGATGCAGTGGGACTGACGGCTGCTATCGCGCAGCAGTTAGCAAAATACGAGATAAGTGCGAACGTAATAGCCGGATACTTCCATGACCATATCTTTGTACATGCTAATAACGCAGAAAAAGCGCAGCAGGCACTATTAGAATTGCAAGGCTAATTGAATAAGGCCGGCATTCAATGTTCAAACACCTTGGCGTTTGGCTGATGCATCCGTAGACTTAAATGGCTTAAGCAATAAATGAAGAGAAATAAATGAAAGCACAATTAATATGGGATCTTCCTACCCGACTCTTCCACGGTTTATTGATTATTGGTATTGCGTTCCAATGGGCATCGGCTGAATGGTTTGATAACGCTATCATCTGGCATGTTCGGATAGGTTATGCTTTACTCGGCTTAATTTTGTTCCGGTTGGTATGGGGAGTGGTGGGTACTCGCTATGCTAAGTTCAATCAACTCAGGCTCTCTCCTACCCAGGGACTGACGTATAGTAAAACATTGTTGCACCGAGATTCTCCCACATTTCCCGGACACAACCCTATCGGTAGCTGGGCTGTTATTTGTATGCTTTTACTCATTGCGCTGCAGGCCATTAGCGGACTTTTTGTTAGTGACGATATATTCACCGAAGGCCCCTATCGTAGCGTGGCGAGTAGCGAATGGCTCGCCGTGATGGAGTTTATTCATTTCCAGCTGTTTGATTTACTCTTGATCTTTATTGCTCTGCACATTATCGCGGCACTCGGTTACCAGTTTTATAAGCGCCAAGCGATTATTACAGCAATGGTGAATGGTAAGAAATATCTCAAAGAAGACGTTGGCATTGTTTCTTCGAAACTGCTTCGAGCTTTTTTAGTTGCCATCGTAGTAGCTGCAATTGTGTACTTCGTCATCGAGGTTTTACCACCTGAACCTGAATTTTATTACTGAGTTTATATAGAGCAAATGGACTATCAGCAGACATTTCCAAGCATGTAAGGGTTTCATATCTACCCAAATTGATCTATATCTATTAAATGAGGTTAGTCTGCCTGTATCTTTTGCTTATGCTGGAATGGGCTACGTAGCCCCCACAATAGAGTATGCGAGCTGATGGCGCTACAAAAAGCAGTTAGTGAATCTTACATATTATCAACACTTCGAACTGGGGTTGTTATTCATGCGCCCGACAGCAGTGTTATGTACTGCAATCCACGCGCATCGGAATTATTGGGATTAACAGAAGATCAAATGTGGGGGCGTACTGCGCTTGATCCCACATGGCATTTTGTAGATGAATTTGGTGATGCTTTGCCCGTCGAGCAATATCCAATATCGCAGGCACTGAAAACCTTAAAAAATGTGGACAATATGACTGTTGGGATCATTAGTCCACTGAACAAGGAATGCATTTGGGTCCTTGTAAACGCAGTCCCGATGTTTGATAACGCCAATAATCTGAGTCACGTGAGTATTAACTTTCATGACATCTCACCACAAAAAGCGATCGAACAACAACTGCAGGAGCAAACCTCACGCTATCAAGCCATCTTACACAATGCCAGTGATGCGATCACGATTCTGGATAGCCATGGAGTAACCCAAGAATGCAGTGATTCCTGGTGCGATATGTTAGGTATTAATCGCCAACAAGCGATCGGCATGCCGGTTAGTGCATGGGACAAAAAATACTCTTCAGCTGAAATAGCGAACATTATTGCAGACATACAAAAAAATGGTGAGCGTGTTCAATTTGAAACACAGCACTGTAACGCCAACGGGCAAGAATATCCTGTAGAGGTCAGTGCCTTTCCACTAGAGATTAGTGGCCAACCAATGCTGTTTTGTAGCACACGTGACATCACTGAACGGGTAAAGGCAGAGCAAGAGCGGGCGACACGCCAACAAGCGTTAGAACAAGAAGTAACTGCACGCACAAAAGAACTGGAACTTGCCAAAACTCAAGCAGAATCAGCAAGTAAAGCTAAAACTGCATTTTTAGCGAATATTACCCATGAAATCCGCACACCGCTAAATATCATCATCGGAATGGCTCATTTCCTGCGCGAGGATGGCCTCTCTGGGGCGCAACAAACTCGCATTGATACTATTGAAACAGCGAGTCGACATTTGCTTGAAATCCTCAATCTGGTGCTTGATATCTCCAAAATTGAGACCGGTAAATTTGATATCGCCCACGAGCCTATCAACCTGCAGGAAGTATTTGATGATATTTATCGGTTAATGTCCGTTTCAGCAAACGAGAAAGGATTGAGTTTTATCACCGATTTGGGTGAGTTGCCTACGGACGTAAAAGGTGACGCAATTCGCCTTAAACAGGCAATCTTAAACCTAACAAGTAACGCCATAAAATTTACTGACTCGGGCACAATAACGTTGCGTGTTCGTGTAGTCGCGGATACTCAATCTAGCGTTAATATTCGTATAGAAGTTGAAGATACTGGCATAGGGTTCAAACCCGAAGTGCTGCCGCGCCTGTTTAATGAATTTGAACAAGCCGACAACTCACTAACTCGTCAATATCAAGGTACCGGACTAGGTTTGTCGATTACCAAGCGTATCGCCCACTTAATGGGCGGCGATGTTGGGGCAACCTCTACTGTGGGAAAGGGCAGTACTTTTTGGTTTGATATAAGCCTCGACAAAACCGCATCAGTTCAGTACGAAGTTTTGGAACACGCATTCGACCCTAAAGAGCAATTGCTCGCGTTAGATAGCAAACATGTCTTGATTGTAGATGATGAAGATATGAACGCTGAACTGCTTGCAGAATTTTTGACCCTCGTTGATATTGATAGCAGCACTGCAAGTAACGGAGTGGAAGCCATAGAGTACGTCCAAAACCAGCACGTCGACCTTATATTAATGGATGTTCAAATGCCCCGTATGGATGGCCTAGAGGCGACTCGCCGCATACGTGAATTACCGTTAGGCACCTCCGTGCCGATAGTAGCACTCACAGGTAATGCGTTTGAGGAAAACAAACGCACATGCTTGGCAGCAGGAATGAATGGCTTCGTGACCAAACCCCTGCATTTGGACACCTTTTACACCACGGTGTTTCATTGGCTGACGCATTCGATAGAGTAATGTCAGCAATTCCAAAAACTCTAGGAACTGCTGATAACAATTACAGGTGAACCTGCTATCCGAAATTAATCAGCTTTGTAGCTATCGTGACAACCTTTACAGGTAGCGCCTACACCACCAATGGCTTTGCGATAAGCTCCCTCATCACCACTAGCAACGGCCGTTTGCAAGGCTTGTGCTGCACTCACCATCTCAGCTGATTTAGCGTTAAAGTCGTCCATGTTGTCCCAAATTTTTGGCAACGCACCGGTATCAAGCTCAAAAGCAGTTGTATTCAGAGCAAAGTAATCTGGCATCATCATGCCTAACTGTTCTAATCGAACAGCATTGGTTTGCATCACTTCGGTATCAAAGGGAATTTGACCTTTGGCCATACCGCCGAGTGGCCGCATATTACTGCGAACTAGTTGCAATAGTGCTTGACGAAACTTAACTGCATTTGCCGCTTGACGTTCATTAGCTGCCATTTCCGCAGAAACTGTTGAACTCACCGTGAATGAGAGTGCGGCGATTAAACCTGAGAGTATTAGTGCCGAACGTTTTTTCATCGTTTTTCCTTAACTGATTAGTAATTATTGCGAAAGATTACAGGGGTATAAGCTTTTACTCAACTTTCTTCGATTTGGGTTAACGCTAACGATAAATTACCCTATACAACTGGTCGAAGTTTCATTGATGCACGAACTTGAAATAAAAAAGCACCCCCTTGGGGTGCCTTCTAGAGCCATTCATAACACCACTTTAGTTGGTGAGGTCATCAAAGAATTTCTTCACGCCATCAAAAAAGCCCTGCTCCTTCGGACGGTGCTTAGCAGCATCTGAGCCACTACCCATAGATTCGTCTAACTCTTTCAACAGCTCTTTCTGGCGTGCCGACAGGTTCACTGGCGTCTCAATCACCACTTTACACATCAAGTCGCCAATTGCACCGCTGCGCACAGATTTAACCCCTTTGCCACGTAAACGGAACATGCGACCGGTTTGGGTTTCGGGTGTTATTTTCAGTTTCACCTTACCGTCCAATGTCGGTACTTGTAGCTCTCCACCCAGCGCTGCCGTAGTAAAACTAAGTGGTACTTCGCAATACAAATTATTGCCATCGCGTGTGAAGATTTTATGTTCCTTTACATGCACTTGCACATACAGGTCACCGGCTGGAGCACCATGCTCCCCTGCCTCTCCTTCACCGCTGAGGCGAATACGGTCACCCGTATCAACACCTGCTGGTACTTTCACTGATAGCGTCTTGGTTTTCTCTACGCGACCATGACCACGGCAATTGTTACATGGGTCACTGATAATTTTGCCTTTACCCGAACATGTCGGACAGGTTTGCTGAACGGCAAAAAAGCCCTGACGCATCTGTACTTGGCCGTTACCATGACAGGTTGGGCAGGTTGTTGGACTCGAACCTTTTTTCGCCCCGGAACCATCACACACATCACAACCCACCAGCGTTGGCACGCGGATTTCAACTTCTTTGCCGCGTACAGCCTCTTCAAGAGTCATTTCAAGGTTGTAGCGCAAATCCGCGCCAGAGCGCGCTCGCGACTGACGACCACCACGTCCACCACCGAAGATGTCACCGAAGACGTCACCAAAGATATCACCAAAATCGGCACCACCGCCGAAACCACCACCACCGCGGTTTGGATCAACGCCGGCATGACCATACTGATCATACGCGGCACGCTTGCGTTCATCCGTAAGCACTTCATGAGCTTCTTGGATTTCTTTGAATTTTTCTTCCAGTGCTTTGTCCCCTGCCGTGCGGTCAGGGTGATATTTCATCGCGAGCTTTTTGTACGCTTTTTTAATCTCGCGTTCGCTAGCGCCTTTATCAACACCTAAAACTTCATAGTAATCTCGTTTTGACATATTTCGTGCTTATCCTACCTTGTACTACTGGCTTCGCCCTTATTTCAGCAAAAAGGCGTAGGCAGAAATCTGCTACGCCTGTGTTTGCAACTGTTTCGTAAGTCTTACCGACTCGCGATTACTTTTTGTCGTCCTTAACTTCTTCAAACTCGGCGTCAACCACATCATCGTCTTGCGACTTCTCTTGAGTGGCATCAGTGGCTTGCTCCGCACCGGCTTGTTGAGCATTCGCTTGGGCGATTTCCATCAACTTAGCTGAGGCCTGAACCAATGCTTGGGTCTTGGCATCAATGGCTTCTTTATCTTCACCTTTGATTGCAGACTCTAAATCACTGATCGCTTCTTCAATCTTCGCCTTTTCATCTGCAGACAATGCTTCACCAGCTTCTTCAACTTGCTTGCGCGTCGCATGAACCATACCGTCGGCCTGGTTACGGGTTTGCACTAACTCTTCAAACTTCTTATCCGCTTCCTTGTTAGCTTCTGCGTCTTGCACCATTTTTTCGATTTCATCATCACTTAAGCCAGAAGACGCTTTGATTGTGATCTTCTGCTCTTTGCCCGTGTCTTTATCTTTGGCAGAGACGTGCAAAATACCGTCGGCGTCGATGTCGAAAGTTACTTCAATCTGCGGCACACCGCGCGCTGCAGGGCGAATACCTTCAAGGTTAAACTGCCCTAAAGACTTGTTCCCTTGTGCCTGCTTACGCTCACCTTGCAATACATGTACGGTTACTGCTGACTGATTGTCTTCAGCCGTTGAGAACGTTTGCGACTTCTTGGTTGGAATGGTCGTATTTTTCTCAATCAGCGCAGTCATTACGCCGCCCATGGTTTCGATGCCCAGCGACAGCGGAGTAACGTCAAGCAAGAGAACGTCTTTAACTTCTCCCGACAATACGCCGCCTTGGATCGCAGCACCAACCGCAACCGCTTCATCAGGGTTAACGTCTTTACGTGGCTCTTTACCAAAGAATTCAGTCACGTACTTTTGCACTAATGGCATACGCGTTTGACCGCCAACCAAGATAATGTCTTTTACATCGCTGACCGATAGGTCGGCATCAGCAAGTGCTTGTTTAACTGGCTCAAGCGACGCTTTCACCATATCTTCAACCAAAGATTCAAGTTTAGCGCGCGTCACTTTTATCGCTAAGTGCTTAGGACCTGATGCATCAGCAGTGATATACGGTAGGTTAACCTCGGTTTGCTGCGCAGAAGATAACTCGATCTTGGCTTTCTCACCGGCTTCTTTTAAGCGCTGCATCGCCAATGGATCTTTACGTAAATCTACGCCTTGGTCTTTCTTAAACTCATCAACCAAATAAGTGATCATGCGGTTATCGAAGTCTTCACCACCTAAGTGCGTATCACCATTGGTCGCCAGTACTTCAAAGGTATGCTCGCCGTCAACTTCATCAATTTCGATGATTGAAATATCGAACGTACCACCACCCAAGTCATAAACGGCAATTACATTGTCGCCAGACTTTTTGTCCATACCGTAAGCAAGGGCTGCGGCCGTTGGTTCGTTAATGATACGTTTCACATCAAGACCGGCGATGCGACCTGCGTCTTTAGTCGCTTGACGCTGTGAGTCATTGAAGTAAGCAGGAACAGTGATAACTGCACCCGTAACTTCTTCACCCAGAAAATCTTCAGCCGTCTTCTTCATTTTCTTCAAGACTTCAGCAGAAATCTGTGGTGGCGCCATTTTGTCGCCCTTGGTTTCAACCCACGCGTCGCCATTGTCTGCTTTAACAATGCTAAAAGGCATAATGTCGATATCGCGCTGCACTTCTTTGTCTTCAAAACGACGCCCAATCAAGCGCTTGATCGCGAACAAAGTGTTTTTCGGGTTAGTAACAGCCTGACGCTTTGCCGGTTGACCCACTAACGTTTCACCGTCTTCTGTATAAGCGATGATCGATGGGGTTGTGCGATCGCCTTCGGCGTTTTCAATAACTTTCGCTTTGTCGCCGTCTAGAACTGCGACACATGAATTTGTTGTACCTAAATCGATTCCAATGATTTTACCCATTGTGTGTCTCCAAAAACTGTTTCAAATACCTGCATTAGTTGTGGGGCCTTTTGCACTAATTTCAATCTGTCCCACAAAAAAAGTTGCTAAATAATCAATTAAACCTGAGTGTCTACGCCACCGTCAGGTGCGCGTGAAACCATGACCATCGCTGGGCGTAATAAGCGACCATTGATCTGATAGCCTTTTTGCATCACGGCTATGACCGTGTTCGGCGCAACATCCGCAGACTCTTGCATCGACATTGCCTGATGCAGCTCTGGATTAAACGCTTCTCCTTGCGGATCAATCAGCGACAGCCCGTTTTTCTCTACCGTGCTCAAGAAAGACTTCATTGTTAGTTCAACGCCTTCGAGTAACGGTTTAATGGCCTCGTTTTCAGCGTCAGCGACTTGGATAGCTCGCTCCAGATTGTCGATCACGGGCAACAGCTCACCAGCAAATTTCTCTAGTGCAAATTTACGAGCTTTAGATACTTCGGCTTCAGCTCGGCGCTTTGCGTTCTCCATATCAGCGCGAGCACGCAAAACGCTCTCTTTTTGCCCATCAATGGTTGCCTGTGCGGCCGCTAATTCAGCTTGTAACGCCGCGATAACCTCTTCTGGGGTTTCCAGTTCGCCTTCTACTGCGCCGTCTTGATTGACTTCAACGTCAACTGACTCGGCAGCGCCTTGGTTTTGTTCGACCTCTGCAGCCTGCTGGGCTTGCTGTTCGTCTTGCACGTCGCGATTTTCGCTCATGCATGCCTCCACTTTCTTGACCAACTTATTCACTTTGGGGGCATTTATGGGGTTAGTTTCAGAGGCTTCAAGGGTTATGCCTGCACTTTTTAAGGATTATTTTGAATTTCGGCAAAAAACAACTGATTAATCACCTATTTTCTGGGTGCCTGCGATAACATTCTGTGCCGATATGCATTATTACTACTCATCGTTGGCGCCAATTAATCACTTATTCGCATAGGATCAGCTTTTTTTCACATCGATAGCAATTGAATGCCATAAGCAGGACGCGTAAAGTGGTCTTATTCACAGTTAACTGCTGAGGTTAAGCGTTCTTCGACGCTATGCATAGGCGGTTTTTTAGAAGTCATTTTATCGCGCATTATGTTTAATTTTTGGACGGTAACTGCAGTCATTATTGCGTATCTTATCGCCCTTTTTGCTGTCGCTTTTTGGTCCGACCGCCGCCAGCGCGAGCATCAGCAACACCCCTATGTGTATAGCCTTGCCTTGGGCGTGCATTGCACTTCATGGGCATTTTTTGGTACTACGACCCAAGCCAGCAATTATGGTTGGGCTTTTATCCCAACCTATTTGGGCATGATCATCGTTTTTGTGATTGGCTTTTCGCTGGTTAAAAAGTTAGCCAACTATTGCCAAAGCCAACAAATCAGTTCGCTCGCCGATTTTATTGGCGCTCGCTACAACAGCCGCTTTAGTCTCGCTGCACTGGTGACTATCATTAGTTTTATTGGTGTTATTCCTTACATTGCACTGCAGTTAGATGCGATTACCTTGGCATTGGCGTTAATTTCCAACGAATCACCCGCGACTACATCAGGCATCGGCTTATATGTAGCCGCGTTGATGGCGTTATTCGCGATTCTGTTTGGTACCCGAACACTCAGCCTGACAGAGAAGCACCCTGGCTTGATGACTACGATTGCATTTGAATCAATCCTTAAACTTGCCGGCATTACTGCGGTGGGCATTTATGTTTGCTTCTTCTTGTTTGATGGTCCACTGGATCTGATTGGTCAAGCAGCTAATCACCCACAAGCAAGTGAAGTCATCTATGCCGACAGTGCCATCGGCGTATTTTTGTGTCACGTTTTGCTGGGTATTTGTGCTGCATTTTGTTTACCCCGCCAGTTTCATATCACCTTTGTTGAAAACAATGGTGATGATGAATTGCGTACCGCGCGCTGGATGTTTCCGCTGTACTTGAGCTTAATGACACTATTTATCCTGCCGATAGCGCTAGCTGGCCATATTCTGCTTGACGGTAGCGGTTACAGTACCGACAGCTTTGCACTCGCAATCCCCATCGCACAAAACCAAGCCACTGTGTCATTAATCGCGTTTATTGGCGGGATCAGTGCAGCCACGAGCATGGTTATCGTGGCCACACTGGCACTGGGGATTATGATTTCGAATAGCCTGGTCACGCCACTCTGGCTGCGCTTCACCTTATCGAGTCGCTCCAAGCAGTCACTCGCCCCAAGCCGTATATTGGCAATCCGCCGGATCACCGTTTTAGTGGTGCTTTCGGTTGCCTACGCCTACCATCTTTATATCAGTCAGTCAGCACCACTGGTGCAAAGCGGCACCATCGCAATGGCATTATTGGCACAACTGGTTCCCGCTTTATTACTGCCGTTTTTCTGGCAAAAGAGTAATGCGCTGTCAGCGTGGATGGGGATCCTTGTGGGAAGTTGTTGCTGGTTTGTCACTATGCTGTGGCCAGCCATTACCTCCACATACTATTTTGCTGCACCGCCCACTGATGCAGCGTTGGGTAATAGCGTGGTACTAAGCCTATTACTTAATCTGCTTACATATTGGCTATTTGCCCTACGTCCATCAGCTGGCATAACAGACACGCCTGCGGATCAGCAATTGTTACCCTCGTTGGTGATCCCAATCGCCGATCTTCGCCACCTTTTACAACGCATTTTACCGGATCCCGATTTCACCCAATTTGCTCAACAAGTTAAAGACCATAGTACTCAAGCGATTGCTAGCGCCCCTCTAGTTATGCACTGCGAACGATTGCTGGCCAGTCAGGTTGGTCTTGCTGGCGCACGGATCTTGCTGTCGACGGTCGCAAGCAAACAAAACAGTAGTATTACAGAACGCGTTGAACTGGCAGAACAAGCTTCGCAGACATTGCAGTTCAATCATGAAGTTTTGCAATCGTCGGTGCAGCATATTGAGCAAGGTATCAGTGTGCTCGATCGTGAGCTAAACATGTTAGCGTGGAACCAACGCTATTTAGAATTGTTTGACTACCCGAGTGATTTTATTAGCGTGGGCAAGCCAATCGAAAGCGTGCTGCGCGCCAATGCCGAGCGGGGTATGTTTGGCGAAGTAAGCGATATCGAGGCCGAAATTAGTAAACGTATTAGTTATATGCGGTCAGGCAGTCGCTACAAATACATCCGTAAACAACCCGATGACCGCACTATTGAGATCAATGGCAGTCCATTGCCGGGTGGCGGTTATGTAACGACTTACTCAGATATTAGCGAATATATCCGCATTCAAGACGAACTAACTGATGCTAAAAAAGGTTTAGAGCAACGCGTTCTTGAACGCACCGGCGAATTGGAAAAAGCCAGGCTTGCCGCGGATCAGGCTAATCGCAGCAAGACTAAGTTTCTGGCCGCGGCTGGGCATGATTTAATGCAGCCCTTCAATGCTGCTGTGCTCTATGCGTCAATGCTTACACAACGTGTTAATACGCCAACGTCACAACAACAGTTACGTGAAATCAGTGATGGGATCGTGCAGTCGCTCAGTAGTGCAGAATCCCTGCTACACACATTGCTAGATATGACCAAACTTGAGTCTGGAGTACTGCAACCGAACGTGTCGGAATTTATGCTAGACGACCTGTTTGCTTCCTTATGTCAAGAGTTTACCGTGATTGCCGCGCAAAAAGGCGTTATGTTGCGCTATGTAAAAACGCAACGCTCCGTAGTATCTGATAAGAAATTACTGCGGCGTATTTTGCAAAACTTACTGTCCAACGCCATTCGCTACGCGCGTGATAGCGAGCGTCCCAGAGTTGTGTTTGGCGCGCGTAAACACGGTTCTGAGCAACTCAAATTAATTGTCGCAGACAATGGACTGGGTATTGATAAGCAACATCAACAGATTATATTCGCTGAGTTTCATCAGTTAACGCAAACCGAAAGTCATCAAGGATTGGGGCTCGGGCTAACCATTGTTGAGCGCATGGCTTCGCTGCTAAACCATGAGATTGGGCTTAACTCAGAGCCCAATGTTGGCAGTATGTTTAGCGTAACAGTGCAACGCGGGCAAAGTGTAAAATCGGTACCTGCATTGTTATCAGTCAAAAACGCCGTAGAAGCCCACAGCGAACAATTCCTTGCTGGTCAAAGGGTGTTATTGGTGGAAAACGACCCACAAATTCAAAAGGCCATCGCACATTTATTGACCGACTGGGGCGCGACGGTGAGCGTTGCAGAATCTGGTAAACAGGTCAGCCAAGTTGCTATTGAAGCGCCTGATCTACTGATTGTTGACTATCATTTAAATGCAGGTGAAACGGGTATTGATGTGATCACGCATGCCTCTGCTCGCTGGCAGCGTCACGTGCCTGGCGTGTTAACCACCGCTAATCGCGATGATAATGTCAAAGATCAAGCGCTAAATGTTGGCCTGACGTTTTTACCTAAACCGGTCAAGCCAATGGCGCTTAAACGCTTACTTAAAAACTTATTGGTCTAAACAGCCAAGCCCTTATTCGGACAGGTTTTAAGACTGCGTGAGACACACTCAGTTGCTGACATAGATCAATAAATTCTTCTGCAAGTTACCCCATACTGACCCTGTAATCTCAATACAGGAAGCCAAAAATGTCGTTAGAAAAACACAGTCTGTTGAAAGAATTTCCCGACCATCATCACACCATTAGACACTTAAAAATGCATGACCTACATTTTGCTAAGCAATTTGACGAATACCATGAAATTGATCATGAAGTGTATACGATTGAGTCAGGTGAAAAAAATACGACTGACCAGTACCTGGAAGAACAAAAACGCCGCCGGGTATTTTTAAAAGACGCGCTATTTCAGCGTGTTCAACAAGAAGAATCATCTCAATAGTCCAGGATTCTCCCGTTCCAACCCTGAAGAAGCACCTTGCTTCTTATTCATCCAAACGGATAGCCGGTAACTCAGTTACCGGTTTTTTTTACTCGTCAGATTGTAGTGCTTGCTTAAACAAAACACCGGCCTGAGTGCGATTGATAACGCCTAATTTCTTTAGAACTGCCGACGCATGTTGTTTCACTGTTGATTCAGAAATATCCAACTCATAAGCAATTTGCTTATTCAATAATCCATTGGCCATCAGATTGAGTACCTTAAACTGATGCGGCGTCAATTGATTCAGCCGGGTGACAAATTGCTCTGCCTGCGGATCGTGGGGTTCTTCTGCGTTAACATCGATATCTGCCGGTAGCCATGTATCTCCATTCAGAATGGCTTTTACTGCAGTTGAGATGATCGGCAATGGCGTTGACTTCGGGATATATCCACTGCTGCCCAGGGTGATTGCGCGCCGAATTAGATTGATATCTTCTTGTGCAGACACCACCACGACCAAGGTATTGGGATAATCCAAACGCAGCTGACTTAACCCCGTCAAACCCTGATTACCCGGCATTGCTAAGTCTAGAAATACAAGCTCGATCTCCGGATGATTTGCCAACTGTTCTTTAGCCTGATAAAAATCCTCCGCTTCATACAGTGTGCCAACAATAATGTCTCCCAGCGCATGTTTCATGGCAGCGCGAAATAGCGGATGATCATCGGCGATCAGAACATGGCAAGCAGAAGATGTTTGCATGGTTACCCTCAAAACAAAAAAGGCGGCCGAAGCCGCCACAACACACACAAGCGAACTTAATAGAAGCGATACCCTACGGTCAAGTGAATTGTGCGGGGATCGCCATAGTAACCAATCAAGGTTGTATCACCGCCCAAGCCTGGACCTAAAGTGCCGTCATCATTGCGAGTGACAAAGTCATAGCCGCCGATCACATATTCTTCATCAGTCAGGTTTTTACCATGTAAACTAGCAAACCAATTGCCTTCTTGGCTTTCCCAGCTAACACTTAGATTCAACATACCGTAGGCGTCTTGCTGGATAAGATCACTGGTTTCAAAAATCAGGTAATCATCACGATGATAATAGTTAGCGCTAAATACAAAATCACCAACACCGCTCTCTAACACGTAGCCTGCTGACAAGTTGTAAGTTAACTCAGGGGTATTCGAAAGACCGATTAACGGTGGGATGGCGTCATTACGTTTGATTTCAAAATCGATATAACCAATGTTTAGACCAAACTGCAGGTTGTCGGTAGCAACATAGGTAAAGTCAGCCTCAACTCCTTTGGCAGAGGTCTCAGCAGCATTACGCAAGCGTTGCAACAGTGCGGTTGGATCATCACTGTTACCTTCAATACCAATGTACTGCCGATCGCTGTGATCATAAGTGAACAAAGCGATATTGGCGCGTAAATTATCTCCCCAATCACTCTTCATTCCCACTTCATAGGAATCTACGATCTCCGGTTTAACGCCCGGTTCATTAATCGTGGCTCGCGGATTAAATGTGCCAGATTTAAAGCCTTGTGAATAACTAGCGTAAAACATCAAGTCTCTATCAACTTGGTACTCTAGGCCTACCCGCGGAGTAAAGCGTGACCAGCTCTCCACCGCTGGCGCATCGAGCACGCCATCGCCGTCACTATCACTACCGAGAACCTGTGGCACTAGGTCTCCCGCTGGACGCTGATAGCCGGGGATCCAATCGCTGTAAGGATAAACATTGGCAAAGATTAAACCGTTATTGACTGTAGCTGACTTTTCCTCATCGGTGTAACGCGCACCCACTGACATGGACAACTGTTCAGTTAAATCAAAATTAGCCTGCGTATAGACCGCCCAGCTTTCGCTGTTATTACAGCCAGTAACTTCACGCGTTAAACCTGGGACACCGAAAGCTGCCCGTCCCAAAAAGCCGAGAACCGCATCAAAGTTACCGCAAGATTCACCATCATACAGATAGACCCCACCCACAATGGAGTAGGCTTCACCACTGTAATTGGCTTGCAGTTCATGCGTGGTATTCTCGTCATCGTATTCGGCTGGAACATCGAAGATATCCAACGCAGTATTATCAAAATCGATATTGGTGGGCGAATAACTTTCACGCGATGAGCCAATATACTTCAATTCAAGATTTTCAGAGAAATCATGCCTGACTAACCAGTTAATTCCTTCAAGGGTGACTTCATTGAATGTAGGTAAGCTGGTGTACGAATCAAACACACTGTCAGGCACCGGTGCATCAGTCAGCAGGCTCGGCATTAAACGATAGCCGCCCTTCGCATTTGAAGTATCTTTGGTTTTATCCCAGCCAATACGGATAAACCAGTCATCCGCCGGACGCAGCTCGACGGATAAACGTGCTGCCCAAAGATCTTTATTATAGTTTTCGAGATCCTGATTGGGGATTGCTGATTGTAAATAGGTTCCAAAGCCGTCACGACTTAAATCAGCATAACCAAAACCTATGTAAAAAGTGTCATCTACCACTGGGATTTGGCCAGTAACCTTAACATCACGCTGGGAGTAACTGCCCACCGTACCTTGAACATTAAAGTTAAGGTCTCCAGTCATCTCTTTGGTGACATATTTTACCGCACCACCAATGGTATTTTTACCATACAGCGTGCCTTGCGGACCACGCAGAATTTCAATGCGCTGGACATCCATGAGATCGAGCACAGCCCCTTGCGGACGTGCGAGGTACACATCATCGATATAAATACCAACGCCTGGCTCATAGCCCCATAGCGGATCCTGTTGACCCAAGCCGCGAATAAAGGCCGTTAATGTAGAGTTGGTACCACGGCTAGTCTGCAACGTTGTGTTCGGTGAAAACTGTTGTAATTCGGTTAACACCGCAATGCCTTTTTGCTCAAGTTCCATGGCGCCAATTGAAGTAATAGCGACAGGAACTTCCTGTAACGATTCGACAGTTTTGCGCGCGGTTACTTCAATGCGTTCAAGCTTTGGATTACTTTCTGCTGTTTCGACAGTGGCTGGATCTTGCGCGATTGCATTGAAACTAAAGCCCGCTAATGCCGCACTAATGGCAACGGCACATGCGCGTTTAGCGAACGGTTGATTATGGTTTTGCTGGTACATAGGGTTGTCCCTTTTTTAATATCGTTAGTGGTTTTAAACACAATTACAGGGCTACGGTCTGGTGTTAAATCTATGTGAAAAAATCGTTAAGGTATGTAGTACGATGGTACTATGGCATAAATCTTCGATCCCGCCACAATGAACTTCGTTTTCAGGAGTCTGCGGTCACAGTACTCAATTAGGAAACTTTACTATGCTCAGTTTAATTGGATTAATTGGCGGCTTAGCGCTGCTTATTTTTCTAACCATACGCGGTATGAACTTGTTTATTGCTGCCCCTTTGTGCGCGCTAATCGTTGCGCTAACCAGTGGATTGCCCGTCTTTCTCGGTGACGGCAATTTTGTCACTACCTATATGCAAGGCTTTACTGGATTCATCGCATCCTGGTTCTTTATGTTTTTACTTGGCGCCTTGTTTGGCAAGTTTATGGAAGATACCGGCGCAGCCGATTCAGTAGCCAAATGGATTGTCGATAAACTGGGGTTTCATCGTGCGGTATTAGCAGTCGTGTTGGCCTGTGCCATATTGACCTACGGCGGTGTCAGTGTGTTCATTGTGGCCTTTTCAGTCTATCCAATGGCACTGAGTTTATTTAAAGATGCCAACCTACCGCGCCGGTTTATTCCTGCCACCATGGCATTTGGTTCCGTCACCTTTACCATGACTTCGGCAGGCTCGCCCGAAATCCAAAACTGGATCCCGATTAAATATTTGGGGACTTCGCCATTTGCCGCCTGGGAAGTGAGTTTTGTGGTTGCGGTATTTATGGCCTTATTCGGTTATATGTGGCTTAAGCGAATGATTGGCAAAGCAGTTGCCAATGGCGAAAGATTCGAAGCTCGCAAAACCGACCCGGAAATCCCGGTGCGCGACTATCCGCATCCTCTGACGGGAATAGTCCCGCTGATCGTGGTTTTGGTTTTATCGTTTACATTGCACGAAAGTTTGGCACAACTTGCATTGATTGTGGCCTTGGGTGGCGGTGTTCTAACCCTGATGGCGATTAATTTTCAGCACTTTCATAACCTTTCCGAAGCTGTCCATCTGGGTACTACGGGTGCCTTGCTCGCCATTGGCAATACGGCTGCTGTGGTAGGTTTTGGCTCGATTGCCAAATCGACAGCAGCGTTCCAAACCACAGTAGAGGTGATGACACAAATTCCCGGCAATGAACTTATCGGCGCCGCAATTGCGGTCAGTGTTATCGCCGGTTTGACTGGCTCTGCATCAGGCGGTCAAGCGATTGCGTTACCCTTGGTTGGTCCACATTACATGGACCAAGGCGTTGATCCCGAAGAGTTGCATCGGATTGTTTCTATTTCCTCGGGGGCGTTAGATTCACTCCCTCACAATGGTTATGTAGTGACCACAATCCGAGCGATCTGCGGTGAAACGCATCAAGCTGCGTATTGGCCTTTGGCTGCTCTGACGGTAGTTGTGCCTACGATTGGCTTAGTCATGGCGATCACCCTGTTCACTTTATTCTAGAGAGCGATTATGCGAGTGTTTAACAACCCTAAGTGGTGTGGAGCCCTGAGCTTATGGGTACTGTTGCTAGTAAGTTTCCACAGCAATGCAGAAACACTATTGACAACGAAGCAAACGTTTACCACTCAGGATTTCACCTTTTTCAACGGTAAAACCCTTCCCCAAGTCAGCGTTGGTTGGGAAAGCTACGGGACTCTGAATGCGCAAAGAGACAACGTGGTCCTGATCACTCATTATTTTACCGGTAACTCTCATGCGGCAGGTAAATATCACCCAGATGACCCTGTTGCCGGCTACTGGGATGCCATCATTGGTCCTGGCAAAGCCATCGATACTGATCGCTTTTTCGTGATCAGTGTGGATTCTTTGGCGAATCTGTCGGTGCATGACTCGAATGTGGTAACCACCGGACCAGCGTCAATAGATCCCACCACTGGCAAACCGTACGGCCTGAACTTTCCGGTCATCACCATGCGCGACTTAGTCAATATTCAAAAACGTGTGCTGGAGAGCTTGGGCATTGAAAAGCTCTATGCTGTGGCGGGGCCCTCAATGGGTTCTATGCAAGCTATTGAATGGGCCAGCGCCTATCCTGATTGGGTACCCCGCTTAATTTCAGTGATTGGAGCTGCGCAAGCCGACCCATGGACCACAACGCTATTAGAGCAATGGGCGATCCCAATTAAACTCGACCCTGCCTGGCACCAAGGAGATTATTACGGCAAAGCCAAGCCCCTGGCCGGCTTAACCGCGACCCTCATGTTTATTACCCAAGACGCCCTCACCCCCAGCTTCTTTCAGCAGCAAGGCGAGCAACTTGGACATTATCCATTGCAATCTGAGCCCCTGATGGATATTAATGCAGAACATACGATTACGGCATGGTTGCGTCAGCGCGCGGCCGAGCGCGCTAAATTGATGGATGCTAATCACCTGCTGTATCTAGTTCGTGCCTGCCAATTATTTTTGGCCGGTCAACAAGGTGATTTAACCCATGGCTTAGCACGTATTCAGGCCAAAACATTGTTGCTACCAGCAAGCCAAGACCTGCTACTTATGCCACACCTTGCCAAACACGCCCATGAACAATTGCAGGCATTGGATAAATCGTCCACCTACCATGAATTTGCTGGTGATTTAGGACATCTTGAAGGTGTTTTAGGCATCGCACAACACGCCGCCACCATTCGCGAGTTTTTGGCCATAGAGTCGCCAACCACTGCTGTAAAATAAAAGTGAGAAATCAGCATGAAAAAATTAGTTCCTACAATAATCACTGGCTTAATTACGCTCTCGGGTGTAACTGAAGCGAGCGAGACACTTCCCCCGTTAGCCCTAGACCTGAGCCAAACCACTGTCAGCGGTTTATCGTCGGGCGGCTACATGGCGACTCAGTTCCATTTAGCCAATAGCAACTGGATCAATGGCGCTGCACTGATTGGTACTGGCCCATATTACTGCGCTCAGGGGGATATTGGCATCGCACTCGGACAATGCGTTTCTAAACTGAATAGCCCTATCGACACTACTGACCTGCTGGCACAGGCTAAAGAATATGCCAAAGCTGGCCTACTGCCAGCGCTGGATAACCTCGCCGATGATCGGGTGTGGATCCTACATGGGACCCAAGACAGCACAGTAAATCGCGGTGCCGCTGATGCATTAGTCGCCCAGTATCAACATTGGGTCACCAATGGCACAGTGACGTACATCGACGACAAACCCTTTGCTCACCACTTCCCCACGGAAGATCAAGGCAGTAGCTGTTCGGTCTCAGAATCGCCCTACCTGGGTGCCTGTGGGTATGACGCTGCTGGTGAATTATTGCAAGCACTGCTGGGAGAACTGAATCCCAAAGCCACAGGGTTACCCGAAAACTTACATCGCTTTGATCAACATGCGTTGGGTGGAGAACCGGCAGATGGGTTGGCCGAATCAGGCTATGTGTATATTCCTACCGCTTGTGCTGCTGAAGACTGTCGTTTACACATCAGTTTCCACGGCTGCAATCAAAACATGCAAGCCGTGGGAGACACATACGCGAGCTCAACGGGATTGAATGCTTGGGCGGAAACTAACCGAATAGTCGTGCTTTACCCGCAAACTAAAACTTCAATGATTATGCCGCTAAACCCGCAAGGCTGCTGGGACTGGTGGGGATACAGTGGTAATAACTATGCAAATTCAGAAGCTGCGCAAGTGGTTGCCATCACCAACATGATTGAACAGCTCAATAGTCGGTCACAACAATCAGGGAACTAACAATAATGACTAGACGCAACATTTTGATCACAGGTGGTGCCAGTGGTATTGGTTTTGGTATTGCTGAAAGCCTAGCAGCAGATGGCCATCATTGTGTTATTGCAGATTTATCGCTAACCGCAGCGCAACAGGCGGCAGATAAGCTTATCGCCTCGGGTGGCAATGCTGAGGCGATTGAAATAGATGTGTGTGACCCACAGCAGGTTGCACACTTACCAACGCAACTGCAAGCCACACCGATTGATATCCTGGTCAATAATGCCGGTATTCAGCACGTGGCAAAATTGGAAGACTTTCCGGCCCACAAATGGCAACAGCTTATCCAAGTGATGTTGGTTGGCCCAGCACTATTAACGCAAGCGTTACTGCCGCATATGCGGCAACAAAATTTCGGCCGGGTCATCAATGTGGGATCGATCCACTCAGTAATCGCTTCACCCTATAAATCAGCCTATGTCGCCGCTAAGCATGGCCTATTAGGTTTTGCCAAAACCATCGCACTGGAAACCGGTAACTGCGATGTCACCATCAATACATTGTGTCCTGCCTATGTGAAAACGCCTCTCGTGGAACAACAGATCGCGGCACAAGCGAAGGAGAATAATCTTTCGGAAGAGGATGTGATCAACAAAATCATGCTGGAACCCATGCCCAAGAAAGCCTTTATCGATATCCAAGAATTGGCTGATAGTGCCAAGTTTTTAATCTCTGCCAGCGCGCGTAATATCACCGGCCAAACACTGATTTTGGATGGCGGCTGGACCTGTCGATAGGCAGTAATCGGGTCAACTAGTGTGCCACTAACGTTGAGGTGGCCCCTCCTCAACCAGTTGGGTGTTAGCCTTGTATTTCGGAAGAAAAAATCAAGATTTGTGTTCCCCATGAAGTATGCTAGTGTTTTGATACTAAAAATCTTCGCAATTTCGCATGACCTACAAAACCGTCGGACTAATTGGCAAACCTGCTCATCAAGGTGCGCAGCAGAGTCTTTCTGCTGTTATTGATTTTTTGCGCGAGCAACACTGTGACATTTTGCTCGAAGAGCACATTGCCAAGGACTTCCCAAATCAAGGGCTAACCAGTTGTAGTTTAGTCGATATTGGTAAACAAGCGGACTTAGCCATCGTCGTGGGTGGTGATGGCAATATGATCGGCGCCGCCCGAGTCTTAGCGCGCTTTAACGTGGCGGTGGTCGGCGTCAATCGTGGTAATTTAGGATTTTTAACCGATATTCACCCGGATGAAATTCAGCAGCAACTGGCTTTACTGTTCGCCGGCGAATCGGTAACCGAGCAACGCTTCTTATTAGAAGTCGAAGTGTATCGCCACGAACAGTTGAAAAGCGCCAGTTCAGCGGTCAATGAAGTAGTTTTGCACCACGGTAAAGTGGCGCACATGATGGAGTTCGAAGTCTACATCGATGACCACTTTGTGTTTTCGCAACGTTCAGATGGCTTGATCATAGCCACGCCAACAGGCTCTACGGCCTATTCCCTCTCTGGAGGCGGACCGATTTTGATGCCCAAGCTTGATGCGCTAACGTTAGTACCTATGTTCCCTCATACGCTAAGTAGTCGCCCTATTGTGGTCGATGCAAACTCGACAGTGTCAATGCGTGTGTCAAAGGTCAATAGCTCTAACCTACAAGTCAGCTGTGACAGTCATATCGTACTTCCGGTCTTACCCGGAGACGAAATCCGTATTCGCAAGAACCCCGACCAATTATCACTGGTACACCCAAAAGGTTACAGCTACTTCACTGTATTGCGCAATAAGCTCGGCTGGGGCAGTAAATTGTACTGAGTCCATTGCGCAATAGCGCATCCAGCTATGTGCAGCACTGCAAGTAACTAACCCTCCCTACTGATTGAATTGAATACCTGTTTGAGGTAGTCCGTGGTTGCCGGTGCGAAATCAAAGCCATTCCCAGTTTTAGACCGCAATACATTTGATACAATACCGACAACTTGTCCGTTATTGTCTAGCACCGGGCTGCCGCTTAAGCCTCGCAAAGTCGAGAAGTCTACGTTAGCCATTTTAACCCGAAGGTTATTACCGTCCGTTTCAATATAGTGACCAGCGTAAGTGTCTTGGTCACACGTTTTTTGGGTGGCGTAGGTACAGCCAACCGCAATCACTCGCTCGTCATTGCTCAATGCCGTTTCACGCATAGTCAGAGGTTTTAAAAAGCCACCAACCTGCGTTTGGTCTAGCTCAAACACTAACCAATCACGTTGTAAGACTAACATGTCAATCGGCTCATTAGGGTCTGCATTGAGCAGTTTGCCCAAGATGATGGGGGCTGAACTTCCTTGATGATGCGCTAGTGACCATTGCTGTACCGCTTGTTCAATACTCACATGTTCCATCTGTGGTGTTTCCGCTTCTAACAGCGCATGTTTTACTGTGACTGCGTACAAGGTGTTGTTGTGTGAAATAATAAATCCATTGCCAACAAATGCTTTGTCGTGAGCTTGGTCATAGAAGCTCAGTTGGTTCTTACCCGAATGTTTAGGTAAGGTAGCAATCCACGCCAATGTCTTCTCAGCGATACGAGTGTCATAACGGTCTCCCGTGTTGTTAGGGTTAAAACGCCCTGAACTTCTGGCACTGGCATATTGCTGTGCATCGCTGTAACGCATAAATGCGTGTTCAGCGCCTTTGATGATGCTTGAATCACTGAATGAATTTCCGTTTGCAGCGACAATAGCGCTTGCCCAGTCGGCGCTAATGGCTTGAATATCAAGCGAACCATGTAGCATCAAAACAGGCGCTTCAATACGCTGCCACATGGATTGGAAATCATACCCATTCATATTGCGAAAAAAGCTGTAGTGGCGGTCAAAAATTTGCTCACCATTGATGGGTAATAAACCACTGTTGAGTGCAGGTTGATTATCAGGCTGGGTGAGGACCTCTTGCCAAGGCATTGAGGTATTTAACCACGTATTCAGAAACGGCTTTACAATGCCCGTGTTGCGTTTTGCTTGTTCAGTAGGTACGTTAAAATGCTTGACCGATTGTTGTGAGTATATGTCGAGCATGTAGTCATACCATGGCTTATACACACCGCCATAACCAATAACCCCCGCAACCGTTTCTTGGTCGGCCATGACCGCACTGTGCAATACTCCCAAAGAATGCCCCCACAAATAGATACGGTTAGGATCTACTTGCTCACGTTGTTTTAGCGCACGCAGCGCATGCACAAAAGCTTGAGATTCCTCGGTAAAATCAATCGAACTGCAATCACGAGGTGACAGGCTGTCACCGACACCAGGCTTTTCGACCCGAAACACAATGTAACCGGCTTCGACAAATTGATTTACCAGCTGTGATAAGGAGCTGTTGGGGGTCATACCTAAATCAATTGAACCACAGGTGTATCCTTGGATATAAAAGATGGTAGGAAGCACTTCGTTGACACGACGTGCTTTAGGAGTATGGACAATTGCGCGGAGTATGTTGCCGGCAAATTCGACTGTTTCGTAACTCACATCCGCAATCTCACTCACTTCGTAGGGGCGAGGTTGCACCCTTCCATCTAATTGCAGCGTCTGGTCTTCACGCGTTACGCTCAAACTAATGGGGTCATCGGCATGCATGTTTTTGATCAGCTCAACTAAATCAGCGAAATGCGACAAGGACTGACGATTAATATGGGTAATTCGATCTCCGATCTTTAATCCCAACGATTGAGCTGTGCTATGCGGAGCAATATGGCCAACCACAACTCCGCCAATATTGTCCGACTGTGCAGGGCCGACCCCCAATAACACCGAGCGTGGTAATTCATTCGCGTGGATGGCGTATGCTAAAAAGAATATGGAACAAATGAGCGTTAGACGCTTAATTGCTGAAATCATGAAGTGGTCTCCGCTTTAACTGCAGTAGAAGTTATGAATTGATGCACAAAATCTAGTGCCAATGGGTTGTGATTGCTCAATTGAAAAATAACACTGCGCACCGCTTTTACATTTTGCTGCGTGGCGTACTTAAGTAGCGCTTGTTCGATCTCGTACTTTCCATATACATAAGTAATGGCTTGGGCAGGCCAGCGTTTTATCCGTGCAATTTCTCGTCGCATTATGTTTGGAGCATCGGGCAAATACCGTTGCCACAAAGCTTCGGCATGATCATCAGGCCAATCGTGGGCGTGAATACCGATATCAATCAACACGCGCAAGGCACGCAACGTGCGCCATTCGAGCGCATATGCATAGCTTGCTTTATCGTTGAATAGACCCATTTCTGGCCCCAAGGTTTCAACATATGCTGCCCAACCTTCTAGCATAACCATTGGCATAGTGATCCCTTTGAGTGAGGGGCATAATGCAATCTGGTCAACCAACGTATGCTGGAAGTGATGCCCAGGAACCCCTTCGTGGATAAATAACCAATCCATATGGGCTGCAGGCAACTCATTGGTTTGTAAGTGATAAATGAAAGTATCACTGGCGGGGTCATAAATACCGGGGGCAGGAAACGCTTTGGGTAAATTGGACGGCACAATATTGACTGGTTCAACTCGTAAATCGAAGCTAAACAGGTGCGGTAAATGAGCGTTGACAATACTTTCTCTTTGCCGAAACGCCTTAACTATAGTGTTGTGCTGGTTGCTCGAAAACGCTTGGTTACCTCCTTTGGGGAGCTGATTTTTTGCCAGCTGAAGGCGCAACAGTTCGACACGTTCGAGCTCAGCATGAGCTATGCCTTGTAATTCGGTCAACGCAACATTTTGCTGTAGCCATGACGCTAACCAGTGCAGGTACCATTCACGTCCATTGGGCATCGGCGTAAAAGCGCCCACATACATCGGCTTGCCCGTGCGCGTCAAACGTCGACGTTCGGTCATCAGTTGTAACTGAAATAGTAGACTCTGTTGAGTAATCGACTGGCAAGCGTCCAGTGGTTCAAGTGCGTGTGCTTGCGCCGTCAATTCAGCAAGCTCCAATAAACTGCGCTGTTTGTCCGGCTGAAACATACGCAGAAATTCCGCAAAGTCTAATTGGACCGGCTGTAGTGGCTGTTGACTAAGTTGGTGCATAATAGCGCCAGCGGCGTTGTCAAATGCATTGGTTGCCGCCGCTGCTACACTCGTCCACCAACTGCCAGCAATAATTAGCAGAAACGTGGTCAGAGTGCGCGCTGAGAATGAAACTAACATGACTTACTCTGACGTATCTTGCTGAGGTGGATTGAACGCGCTCATATCAGCGTTGAACGGGTGTCTAACGACGTCACCGTCACTACGGTATTCATACTGCAACGCTGCGGCACCACCTAGCATTGGACTATTCACAAGCTGACCCAGCTCATTCAATGCCTTCAACCAGGTAATTTCTGTTTGTGCCGGATTGTATTCGATCAGCATATGCCGACTTAACGAACCGTCAGCATTGTACATTGCGTGCTCCACCATATTCCCATACTGGTTAAACGTGCGTGCGTGCTCAAAGATTCCCCAGCTAAACGGGATCTGTTTCCCATAACGGTTAAAACCTCTCATGCCGACTTTGTTGCCATATTCATCATACAAATGCTCGCCAAGGTGTACCATCGGACGGTTGCCCTCAACAGGTTTGCCATCTTTGTCGAATACCTGCCAACGGATAAAGTTACCCTTGTGGTCATAGGTGATCCGATCGATACCCGCTCCTGATTCGTTATTGGTAGGTTCTCCGGTTAGACCTAAATTGCGCATAAAAACCAACTTGTCGTCTCGGTCATATTCGAGCTCAACTTCGTAAAAGGTTAATACCGGACGCAATGGCTGCTGTTCGTCATTCAAATTAAAACGCTTTTCATACACATTGCCATTGGCATGACGCCACTCATAGCGATGAACACTCCACTCGCTTTCCGAAGCATTTCCATGTTGATCAAAGAAACGAAGCGCAATGCGTTGACCATTATCGTTTAACTCATATATCGAGTTGTATACATTGCCGTGCGCAGCGATTTGTATCCCTTCACTATTGTAATAGGTGTGGATTTCGCTATCGTCTGCATAGGCAATATCCACTCTTGGTGCAAACCAGATAAACTAATCCCAGACTTCATTGCCGCGGATCAATGCGTTATTTTGCTGATAGGTAATTCGCGTGATCCGGCCTTGCGCATCTTGCTTGAATTGATAGTGAGCAAAATTGGGTGGCGTGCTTTCATCTATCGGATAAATACCACGGTATGGCGCGTAAGGACTTTCCCGAAACATAATGTGACGAAAGTAAGAGGTTTCATACTGTTCCAGTTTATTGGTAGCGAAGTTTGATTGTTCAGCAGCTTTGCTTATCCCTGGCAGGGATAATAGTAAACTCATGAAGGCGATTACTCGAACGCCTCGGTTGGCGGTAAACATAAAATCTTCTCTCTTATTCGTTTGGACAAGACTAAATTACTTAAAATGCCAAAAACACATGTTAATCTCGCTTGAGATTTACAATGTTAACGTTACGATCACCTACTCTTGGAACCAAAGTTCACTATTGGATGCAGTCATGTATCAAACCTTATTAGGGCTGGTTTATTTTATTGCCTGTAGTCATGCCTTAATGCTGTGCGTGTCATTGTGGCGGCGTTCTGCTGCAGCCTCACCCGGTCGAATATTGGCGCTTGTAGCGGCAGTGATTAGTTATAAATTGTATGAAGGCGGCGTCTTGTACACGGGTCTATATGTTTACCTGTCGCATAGTATGGACTTGTTACCAGGAGAGGTACTTTGGATCGGCCCTTTACTGTGGATTTACGCGAATACCTTGGCGGGTAACCCAATATGCAATCGCAGTGTAATGATTATGCACTTTATTCCGGCAATCGCGTTATGGTTATATAACGCGCCATCGGTATTTAATGGGTCTGAAGCCAAAATCGCCATGTGGAAAATGCTCTCCGAGCAAGCGGAAGTAAACGCTTTGCCGATTATTTTTGTAGCATTGTTTTTGAGCATTAAAATCCACCTTTCGATTTATCTATTTCTGGCCTGGCGTAAAATCAATTTATTCGCCGCCACAGCTTCCAACCTACGTTGAGATAATAGTCAGTCTGTTGTGCAAAGTTTTAGATGGCTTGTTGTCGCCTTTTTAGCGCTAGAAGCTATTTGGGTTAGTTTGTTTATCGCCCAGCAGTTCTGGGATATTGGCACTTTGTCGCTGGTCAGCGATGTGTGGCTATTGTTCGTCGCCGCCATGGTAGTAGGCATTGGCTACATTGGCTTACAGCGCCCTAACCTAGTGTTTAGTCATGAAGAACATAAAATTGCGCAGCACTACACAGAACCGACACACGACGCTCAAACGACGCCCGGTAACGTCAAATATTTTCATTCGGCCTTACCCGAAACCGCAGCGGAAATGATGGCTAAAGAAATTGAACAGTTAATAAATGAGAAGCAGTTATATTTGAACGACAGCCTAAGTTTAACAGACCTGGCTAAAGTTTCCGGCATTAAAGCGCATACTTTATCGCAAGTCATTAACCAAACCATGAAAACTAATTTTTATCAGTTAATCAATTCTTTCAGGGTGCAACATGCCATCCAATTGATGGACAATGAAGCACTGAATTGGACTTTGGAGCGCATTGCGTTTGAGTCTGGATTCAGTAATCGAGTCACGTTCAGCAAAGCATTTAAAAACGTGGCGGGTACCACCCCGTCCTCGTATAAAAAGCAGCAGTCCGCAATCGGGTAATTATTTATTATCAACCTCTACCATGCTTCGCTAGGAGCTAAATCATTGTACCTGAGTCTACAAAAAACTGGTTGCAACTAGCCATTGCTAGGTATTGGCTATAGACTGCTGTACGCTCCGAGGTTCATAATTGAGCTGGCATTACTTATTGAGTAATCGCGCTGCATATACAGGTAAATTGGCGACGCTAGAAATACTCTTATGTGGGGTAGAATCGCCACTTTAAAAACAACAATTCCAACAAAATCTCTTTACCAAACACTCAACACTGTATATATTCACACGTACTGTATAGATATATAGGTGTCTGTATGCTTTCTCATTTAACGATCAAGAACTTTGCCGTAGTCAAGCACATCGAAATCAGCTTAAAGAAGGGATTAAGTGCAATTACCGGTGAAACCGGCGCTGGAAAATCCATTGGCATTGATGCCCTCTCGTTATGTATTGGTGATCGAGCGGAGGCAGGGATGGTGCGTAGTGGCGCCGAAAAAGCCGAAATCATCGCTCATTTTGATATTAGCCAGAACAGCAAGGCGCGAGCTTGGTTAACTGAACATGAATTGTTTGAGGAAGATACCTGCTTTATTCGCCGAGTTATTTCTGCAGAGGGACGTTCAAAAGCCTTTATTAACGGCACCGCAGCGTCACTCCAGCAACTGAAACAGCTGGGTGCTTTACTGCTTACCATTCATGGCCAAAACAGTCATCAACAATTACTAAAGCCAACGGTTCAACGGCAATTGCTTGACGCTTTTGCAGACAATCACGAATTAGTGGCAAATGCTCAAAGCGCCTATAAGCAATACCAGCAAACCCTGCTGCGACTTGAAGCGTTGCAGGCGCATGCCCAAGCGCGCAACGACCGTAAGCACTTATTGAGCTATCAAGTTTCCGAATTAGATGAATTTGCATTAGCGGAGCATGAGTTTAGTGAGCTCGAAGTTGAATACAAACGCTTATCCAACAGTCAAAGCTTATTGGAGCAAAGTCAATTAAGCTTTCATCGGCTTTATGATGATGAACGGTTTTCCGCCTGCGCAGCAATCCAGCAAAGTATCGATAGCTTAAGCGATTTATGTGACAGCGATGCACAGCTTACGCCGATTGTTAGTTTGTTGACTGAGGCCAATATTCAGGTTGAAGAGGCTGCGCGTGAATTACGCCAATATTGTGATGAACTCGACATTGACCCGATGCGCATGCAACAGGTTGAACAACGCTACGATAAAGCCAATGAATTAGCGCGTAAGCATGGAGTCATGCCTGAAATTCTATACAGTCATCACCAAAGTCTGCTGCAGGAGCTTGCCACAATTAATCAAGCAGACGACGAACTTGATGGCATTCAACACGAGCTTGACATGTTGCAGCAAGCAGCAATCGAGCACTGTCAAAAACTCTCAGAACAACGTCAGCTTGCAGCACCGATGCTAGCGAAGCAGTTGGAGCAATCGATTCAACGCATGAATATGCCACATGCCAAAGTAACCATTGCTGTACACAGTAACGCTGAGAAATTATCGGCGACCGGCATTGACGATATCCAAGTATTGATTTCAACTAATCCTGGTCAAGCAGCAGACAGTTTAGACAAAGTGGTTTCAGGTGGAGAATTAGCTCGGGTCGGCCTTGCTATGCATGCCATTGCAGCCGATAAAGAGCAGTCTCCCACGTTATTATTTGACGAAATTGATACTGGTATCAGTGGGCCTACCGCGAGCATTGTCGGTCAACTCTTGCGCCGCATGGGCAAACAAGCTCAAGTCATGTGTGTCACTCACCTACCGCAGGTTGCCGCTCAGGCCGATCAGCAATTGTACGTGAGTAAACACGCCGATACAGATACAAATTCAACTGAAACTGCGATTGTTGAGTTAGCGAAGGAACAGCGCGTAAATGAGCTAGCACGATTGTTAGCCGGCGACACAGTTACCGAGAGTGCGATTTCTAATGCACGCTCACTGCTCGCTGCGGTTGCATAATTCTCGTTTTTAGACGACATATAGTGATGTATTTTCTGCTGGTAAAACAAACGCCAGAGACAACAGGAAACCTAGCCGACTGAATATAGACTAAAGATTACGGCGGCCAATCTTCAAATTGGCCGTATTTTTTTAATAAGCCGTGATATAGCGCCTCTCGTGCATCTTTAGAATGCTCCCAAATTTGTTCGGCGTATTCTGGATAATCACGATGGAACTTTTCTGAAATCATGATGTAATAGGGCTTTGTCGTTATTGGAACTGGCAGTTCTTTGACATCAGTAGAGATAAACGACAATCCATTAAACTTATTGGTCACTACCGCACTCACTCGGCCCAATTCAAGCATTCCAAATGCTTGATCCACGCGGCTTACCTCATAAACAGGAATAGTTTTCTCATTCAGGAATTTTCGGATTGAAGCACCAATTTCAATGGCAATAGGCTTATCTTGTATATGGGAGAAGCTTTCTCCGTCCCATACAACGTGACTGTGTTGCAGCGTGTAAGCATGATAGGCATCGCTTTTCAGGCGCTTTTCAATATCGATGGCACCATTAATTTTGGGGTAAAGGCCATATTGTTCTCGTTCTGGGCTGTAACTGGCTACATTCAGAAGATCAACCTCGTTTTGTTTGAGTAATACCAAACAACGTGGAAAAGGTGCCCTCACCCAAACAATTGAATGACCCAACTGGTAACTGATGTATTGTTGTAATTCTATATTAATACCCGGGTGAGTTTGATTTTCATCTCTGGGCTGACGCCAGAGAGGGAAAAGATCAGTATCCATCATGCAAACTTTAACGGACTCTGGAGCTGCATTCACGACGAATTGCAGTTGCAGCATGATGATTAAGATAAAACAAAATCGTTGAAACACGTTACAGCTACGACATCTCTATGTTGTTTGGGTAAATTATAGTCAAAGAATAATCTCAGCGCGAAAATCTTGCTCTGGCAGTGTTATTCAACAAGGAACGGTGTCTGGCCTAACTCTCTCACCAAAAGAAGACCATTACTGAGTGTTAATTTTCGCCAAGCCAGAACTATTTAGCAGTTGATTGGTCATATGCTGCTGAGGTAGCATGCGTACCCGATTGCGCAGGCTATCGTTTTTGTTTTCTCGTTAAATTAAGGTTCTCATGAAGTTTCTTGCTGTTATCGCTGTAATATCTACTCTTTTGTCCGGTTGCTCAAATTGGATCTACCGTATTGACGTACCTCAAGGTAACTTTTTAGATGATCGCGACGTTAAGCAATTGCGCATTGGCATGACCAAGGAGCAAGTGATATATGTTTTGGGTAACCCCGTTGTGCAAGACTCATTTGATCATGACACTTGGTACTACGTTTACGAAATGAAACGCGGCATGAAAAAGCGTGGCGATGACTTTAAAAAATCATTGATCGTGCGCTTCGAGAACGAGAAAATTTCTACAGTCGAGGGTGATTTCGAATTGTCCGAAGACTTTATGACTCCACTCGATCAATAGCCATCTACAGTTAATTATCAAAAAAGCTGTATAGATAACTAATCAGTTTAACTCGCTGCGATCGGTAACAAGACTTTAAAGGTAGAGCCTTCCGGAGTGTTTGGCTCAGCAGAGATATGACCTTCGTGCTGTTGGATCGTCGCAAATGAAGAAGACAACCCCATCCCAGTACCGTCTGTTTTGGTAGTAAAAAACGGGTCAAATATCTTAAGCATATCCTCGGTCGAAATACCGATGCCAGTGTCAGCCACCGTGATTAAAAGATATTGGCCTTTAGCAAGATCAGGGTAACGATTGTCACGCTGCGTATTATCAATCTCAACATTGGTGGTAGATACCGTAATTGTACCGGAATCTAGAATAGCTTCCTTTGCATTGAAACAAAGATTAAGAAGTACATTTTCTATTGCTGCTTCATCACCACGAACATGCGAACTAGTTGCCTCTAAGCTAACCTTAATCTCAATTTTCTTATCCAGTGTGTGCTGCAATAGTTGCACCGCAGCGTTGACGACACGGTGCACGTCAAACTTAAAAGTGACAATCTCGCGCTTCTTTGCAAATTCCAATAAGGTCTTGGTTGTTTGCCCTGTGTTCTCACAAATCCGTACGATGTTATCAGCCAGCTTTTTCGCTTTTTCTTCACTCGACAACGTAGAAATTAACTGTGCGTACCCCATGATACCGGCCAGTTTGTTATTAAAATCATGGGCTAAGCCTCCAGCCAACTTCCCAAGCGCTTCCATCTTGTGTTTTTGCAGTATTTTCGATTGAGCGTCCTTTAAGTCACTCACCTCAAAACAAGAACCTATATAGCCCTGAAATACGTTATCTTCATCGAAGTAAGGACGCCCCTCATCTCTGATCCAATAGTAATTGCCATCTGCCGCCAACAAGCGATAGTCCATATTAAACGGCTCTCGTTGTTCAAATGCTTGAGAATAGATGCTAATGCAACGTTCATAATCTTCTGGGTGGACCCCCTTGGCCCATCCATATCCCATTTCCTGTTCCAGCGACCGGCCACGAAAAGCCAGCCAAGCTTGATTAAAATAAATGCATTCTTTGTCAGTATTGGCAATCCAAATGAGAACAGAGGCTGAATCTGCCAACATCTTGCCAAGAAAATCACTATTGGATGGAGCAATCGCCTTAATACTTGACATAAAAACTCTTTAGTTGACTTACCAGCGTACTGTGGTTTATGGGTTTTTGCATGACCTTAACATTGACCCGCTCAAGCTTCTTGTGCGCAGCGAACCCCGTCATAATTAAGCAGTTTATCGCTGGCCAACTAGCCGTAATGCGTTGCACTAATTCGTCTCCTTGCATATGGCTACGCATGGACTGATCAGTCATAACGATATCGATATTGTCAGCATTTCCGCTAATAAAGTTTAAGGCTTCTTCGGCATTCGAAAACTCACTGACTCGAGCGCCATCAGACTTTAGTAAAAGCTTTGTAACTTCTAAAATTTCAACATCGTCATCAACGACCACGATGTGCCGACCGTCTATACTCTCAACACTATCAGTTACGTTTATCATTCTTTGCATTTTCCTATTAATAACGCCGGATCCACTGTACTGCGACTGCGCATAATTTGTGCATTATGTTTTCGATTGTATAACTCCGCTAACTCTGGGAGGTCGCTTGACGGCCTCAATTAAAGTGCATTATGTAGGTAACCTAGTAAAGTATAGTTCGCCAATTGCAACCCGATTAGAAATATTTCTCAATTACGTCGCTACCAAGTAAATAAGTAGCGCTCTATTACCTTTCATCAAAGATTTAACACGAACTAAAACAAATCAATGTCACCTTCTGTCACCGATTGTTCACTAAATACACCCGCTCGCAGCAAATACTCATACACTGCGACTTGATTTCTGCCCTGTTCTTTGGCGAAGTACAGGGCCTTATCTGCACGCGACACTACGTTGTTTAAAAATTCATTCGCTGTTACCGCAGTGACACCTATGGAGAGTGTCACCTGACCGATTAATGGGAACTTTTGTTGCGCTATCCATTGGCGAAAATTATCAAAGACTTTCTCAGCACTGTCTTGTTTTATTGGCTGCAATAAAATTAAAAATTCTTCGCCCCCAAAGCGAAACAATAAATCAGTCTTGCGGAACCACTCGCGCATCAACTGAGACAACTTAAGCAAAACTTCATCCCCGCAAAGATGTCCGTACACATCGTTCACCTGCTTAAAATGATCGATGTCGATAACACCTAACCACAGTTGCTCAGTTGATACTTCTTGCCTTTTATTTGAGCCTTCTTCATGTTGATGTGGAGTTTTTAATTGACTGGCTATAAGTCCTTGAAAACGACGTTCCAGAGAATGCCGATTTAATAGCCCCGTCAGCTTATCCTTCTCGCTAAGAGCGATGATAGTGGCATAATTCGAATACACTTTTAAAAAGGCTTGCACCAGAAACAATTCATGCTTAGTTAACCTTTTTGTGACGGTTAAACGTAAGATAGCATATAGACCATCTCCCAGCGTCTGTGCCAACCAGTGCTCTTGCAAGCCTTCGTCACTTTGAATAAACATGCCCAAGCCACTCTCAATGGTGTCTTTCATTCTCTGAGTTAATTGACCAAAATTGTCATTATGCTGCGTGGCACTTAAATCGATGACACCCTCGTTTGCGGTTACGCATAAGCGCATACTAGTCCGTGAATCATCATTGGCGAACTCACAATCGTACAGGGTGATACTGGAATCGGGAATAAAATCGACCAACGTCAATAATAGACTTGCTTCAAGTGAATCAATATCTTTGTTGCGTGTTAACGCAACCATTGACTCCATTAACTTTTTACTCACTTGGTTTACGACTTTTCGTGAAAATTTGCATAGGTTGCAGCGAGGGCTTTTGCTTCCTCAGCATTAAGTCTTGATAAATCTTGTTTATCTACGTTCTCTAAACTTGAAAACCCCATCCGCCATTGACCGAAAAGCCGGTCAGAACAGGACTCTTCTGCAACAATTACAACATTTGTATGGCGCTGATCTCGCTTTATCACGTCAAACAATTTGCGGACCTGTTGTTCGTCGCCTTCCAGCACCTGGAAGAAATTCACATAGTCGCATAACAACATGCCGGTCAGGTCCAATTCTGCATTGTTTTTACGCGCCTTGGTTAACAAAGACGCTAAAGCATCCGAGTCTAGTAGATCCTGATTGACATCACTGACATAAATAAGTCTAAACATGATAAGTCCTCGTTAACAAGAGCTCACTATCGACGTTGATAGTAATGCTCGACACACGCACTGAGTTTTTCCAGCGGGAGCACATTTTGTTGTTCTACCGCCCCTATTTCAAAGGCAGAGCCTGGCATTCCCCATACCACCGATGAGGCTTCATCTTGGGCAAATGTTTTACAGCCAGCTGCACGCATGTTGGCAAGTCCCTGCGCACCGTCCCTTCCCATGCCGGTTAAAATCATGCCAATTGCACCGGAGCCAACATTTTGAGCAACTGAGTCAAATAAAACATCCACACTCGGTCGATGACGATTCACAGGCTCATCATCATTTAACCGTACACAAAAGCTACTTCCCTTTTTGGCCACTTCCATGTGCCTCCCGCCAGGTGCAATATATATTTTACCTTGCTCAAGAGATTCACCGGAGACCGCTTCTTTTACAACAACAGGTAAAAGCGAATCTAACCGCTTGGCATAGGAGGCTGTAAAACCGGCGGGTAAATGCAAACACACGACAATGGTTTCGCGTCCATTAAATCTGACCCGCGATAAAAGATTTGATAACGCTTCTAGTCCTCCGGTCGATCCGCCGATCGCACAGATTTTCAGACCAGCAACACTCGATAGCGGTAACTTTTGTGGCGTAGAGCTTGATGTACTTGTACCTGTTGTTGCTACACTGCCTTGCTGCAAACGTTGTTGCAATTCAAGCAATTTAAGCTTGGGAACCTTCGCCGCTGAGATGACTTTGGCACATATTTCGTCGCGATAGGCGTCTATCGAGTGAGCTAGATTGGCCGGCTTTTCGACAAAATCAATAGCTCCAATATTTAAAGCTTCTATCGTTACTCCAGCCCCCTCTGCCGTCAATGTTGAAATCATTACCACCGGCATTGGTCGCAGTCGCATAAGATTACGGAGAAAAGTAATGCCATTCATCTTAGGCATTTCAACATCTAAAGTTATGACATCCGGGTCGGAGTCTTTTATGATTTGTCTGGCTTCATGGGGGTTTTCAGCTATGCCTACCACTTCTGTTCTAGGATCGCTGGAGAATATATCGTGCAAGACGCTTTGAATTAACTTGGAATCATCAATTATAACGATACGTATTGGCTTCATAAGGGTTACTCAAACAAATCAATATCACCGTATTTAGCGGTGCTGGAAGCTATCGCTTGTTGATAACTTTCTTCACGCTGTTTAACGGTGTCGTTGTGCAAGTGAGCAAGCTTTTTAACCCACACTTTACCGGTCTGTGGTTCAAAGCGAACTTTTCTCGGGTGCGGACCGCCAAGATCAGTGATATCCAAACTAAACCCTTCTAGTGCCATGAATTTCTTTAAAAAATTGATGTTGCTGTCACCAATAGAAGTCATTTTTTGGATAATATGGCCACCGCCGAAGGCTTTGAATTTAAGGCGTTTTTTATCACCGCCTGCTTTTAAAACTTCATTAATCAACTGTTCCATCGCAACGTCACCAAAGCGAAAAGATTCACTGGTTACATTGCCTGAATTAGCGGTACTGGCAGGTAACATAAAGTGATTCATTCCTCCCACTTGTGCAGCAAGGTCATAGATACAAACTGATACACAAGACCCAAGCACGGTAGTAATAATCTCAGCGTCTTGAGTGACATAAAATTCACCGGGCAAGATTTTTGCGGTACTGATGCCTAGATTACGGTCAATATACCGATTAATGTGTTCAAAGCCTCTAATACACCGCGGTAAGGTATTCATCATTACTCACTTAATTGGTACATATTTTTACCAATATTAAGCCAATGCTCTTCCGTGCGCGGGATGGACTCTGAATGCCCAAGAAACAAAATCCCGCCAACTTTGAGATTCGCTCTGAAACGAGCAATGATCTCAAGTTTTTTCGGCATTTCGAAGTAGATCAGAACGTTACGGCAAAAGATGAAATCAAAGGATTGATTAATCTGCCAAGGATTAAAAAGATTTAATTGTTTGAATTCAATTAAATCAGTCAATTTTGGTTTAACTCGACTCAGCCCTTGATTAGCCCCCTTACCCTTTAGAAAAAACTTCTTCTTTTGCGCGTCTGAGTAGTTTTTTATGTCTTCCAAGGGATAAATCCCCTGCTTCGCTTTGGTTAAAACATTGGTGTCCAAATCAGTGGCGAGTAACTTAATATCGATATTGCGGCGTTCGCAAATGGGCAAACTGTTGATCAAGATACTATAAGGTTCTTGCCCACTACTGCATCCAGCAGACCAAATACGCAAGTCTCGCCGCGAGTATTGCTCCAACTCTTGACCCAAACGCACAAAATGATGGGGCTCGCGCTCAAAAGCCGTCACATTGGTGGTAATGGCGTTGATAAATTCTGAGAACTCTTCAGGATCACGTTTGACCAACTTAATATAAGCAGCAAACTCAGTTAGTTTTAGAGCCCGCAATCGCTTAGCTAAACGTGCGTAATACATTTCGAACTTATCGTCGGTAATATGAATTCCCGAATACCCGTACGCTAACTTTCGCAACGTATCAAAATGTTCAAAAGTAAAAGCAAACTCTTTACTTCTAGTCATCAACTGCTTCCATACAGACAGCCAATGTTTGATCACCTAACAACCTAAATTGTTCGACTAACTCCTGTTTAACGCCAGATAATCGCAGACTTCGGCTTTCTGACTGACAGGTTTTAAAGGCACTAATCAACAGTTGGTAACCGCTCGAATCAACATGGGTCACCTGAGATAAGTCAATCGCCAACGGCTCGGTTGAGCTAGCTTGCACCGCAGCCATAATCTGCTGATGCAAACTTTCTGCATATTGCACTGTTAGGGAAGACTCAGGGCTTAGTCTGCCATTCGAGCCTACGTCTTCTGGTTCTGGTTCTCTAACAGTCTCACTCCCAGCGGCTTGAGAATCTTCTTCTGAACCCTGCGCTACTGACTCTACATCGTTATCTTTTGCGGGCGCAGCGATTGGTTGAAGATCTTCCTCGTTTCCCTCTTCCTGCAACCATTCTAGTGGATCGTGGCCGAGTTTCTCAGTGTCATTGCTATTGTTATTCTTACTCATGTTAATTGCCTCTCTCCAGCTCGCTTGCTAACGCCATAAAATCATCAGCACTAGAACTACGTTGACTATAACGAATAACTGATTGTCCATGACCTGGACTTTCAGCAATTGCTGCACGTTCAAATATCACTTGATGAGCCACTTTATCGCCAAAATAATGTCTGATTTTTTCCTCCGCTTCGCGGCATACGGTGCGATGCTGAAAGCGACTTATCACTACCCATAAATGCGCGAATTGCCCCATGACCTTTTCAAAACGCTGTATCTGTTTGGTCATTTCTGACAGCCCACTTAATCCCAAAAAGTCCGGCGTTACTGGCACTAACAGCTCGTTTGATGCTGCTATTCCATTAATCACCAAAAAGCCATTTGAAGGAGGACAATCAAACAAAATAAAATCCGCATCCAAACCACTCTCTTTTGCTATCGCTTTGCGCATGATCAGGCCCCGTCCAGGGCTCATCTGCACGCTCTCCAAGCGCATTAATTTGGCACCTGGCGCGACCAAGCGAAGATTATCCGCGCACTCTATAAAGACTTCTGAAAGTTGCGCCTCTCCTTGGATCACCTCATACACTCCAGGCACTGTCTTATCCATGCAACCAAGGTGCTGACTCAAATGCCCCTGTGGGTCCATGTCTATCGCAATAACTTTATGCCCTTTGATTGCCAAAGCATCTGCCAGATTGGCACACATAGTGGTTTTTCCGACACCACCTTTTTGATTCACGAAACTGATGTTTCTGGTCATTACGGGTTATTACTTACATCCGATATTTGTGATCGCACTTCAGCAAAATCAGTGGACTCGAGCAATTGTTCAATATCCAGCAGTAAGATGATGTCTTTAGCGCGTTTGAAAACCCCCAAGATAACTCGATTTCTAATATTCTTGACGTTCGGTGGTTGACGAATATCCGCTTGTTTTACCGTCATCACGTCCGACACAGCATCAACCACAATTCCAAGCAAACGTGATTGCGCATCGTTTTTTGCTTGTACAATAACCACCACAGTTTTATCGCCAATCGTTGTATCATCACTGTCCAAGACAACCCTCAAGTCGACTATTGGTACTATAGAGTCTCTAAAGTCTATGACTCCTAGCCAGCCAGCAGGAAGGTCAGGTAACTTTCGCACCCCTTCCAATACTCTAACTTCTTGCACATCAGTGATATTGATCGCAAACAAATCACCACCGACGTCCAAACTCAGCAGCTCAAAATTTGCGTCTGCAGCTATATTCATGGGCTAAAACTCTTCCCATTCTTCATCATTCGACTGATAAGTCGGCTTTATTGCCTTAGGCGCCTGAGCCGGCGGTGCTTTCATTACTGGCTTTTTAGCCAAGGGTTTTGAGACTGGTTTTGCCATCGGAACATCACTGCCATCATCCTCAACCTGGAAGAAGGACACACGCTCTACCATCTCATCCACTTGTTGCACTGAAGATTGACTTGCCGAGGAAGCCTCTTCAGCCAAAGCCGCATTTTGCTGAGTAATATCATCCAACTCTGCAACCGCTTGATTCACTTGCGCGATACCACTAGCCTGTTCGTTAGTAGCGTTGTCCATGTCGGCAATCAGCGAAGACAACTGGTCTATGTTGGCCAAAATTTCCTTAAGCGATTCGCCGCACTGATTCACCAGATCGCTGCCGGTATTAACTTTAGATGAGCTATCGTCAATCAGCTCTTTAATTTCCTTCGCAGAAGTGGCGGAACGTTGAGCCAAATTACGTACCTCATTGGCCACTACCGCAAAGCCTCGCCCGTGCTCGCCAGCTCGCGCCGCTTCCACAGAAGCATTAAGTGCAAGTAGGTTAGTTTGGAACGCGATTTCATCTATCACACCAATGATGGCACTGATCTTATTCGAACTTTCAGTGATCTCACCCATTGATTTAACTGCGTTCAGCACGATATGTTCGCCTTTATTCGCTTTAACTCTGGCTTCCTCAGCTGCACGGTTCGCGGTTGATGCATTTTCAGCAGTGCTCTTCACATTCCCCGTTAACTCTTCGAGACTTGCTGCTGTCTCTTCAAGATTAGATGCCTGTTTCTCAGTCCGTTCAGACAGTTGATCATTACCCAGCGATAATTCATGGTTGGCCGAACGGATCGAGTCGGCACTGGTTTTGATCGAAGAGATGACACTGTTTAACCGGCGCGTCGTGTCGTTTAATGCGGTTTTGACCTCACCAAACATACCTTGATAATCATCCACTATTTGCACTCGCATATCCCCCTCGGACATGCGCTGTAGCGCCGTATTCACATCACGTACGAAGGCATTCACCGTTTGCGACAGTTCATTTAGGCCGTTTGCAATGTTGAGAAAGAATCCTTGCTTATTATCAGTGGCAATTAATGCGCCTAAGTTACCTTGTGCCACGCTGGTGACTAATTTCTCTACTTCTTGCTCGGTCTCAACTTGGGCAGTTACATCAGCCCACTCAACCACAAATCCTATGCGTTCATTGTTTGCTGTAAATACCGGATTCGCGATCAAATCAAAGCGTCGTCTGCCCACTTGGATCCGTGTTTTATAGGTTGACTGCAATTTTTCCAGCATGCCACGCTGATGCGCGGGATTTTTGTGGAATTGATCGATATTTCTACCCAGCAAGTTATTCGCATCAAAACTAGGTAGCTCTTTGCGTAAATCTGATTCGGCCGCCTTCATCATTTCGCGCACAGAATTGTTCATATAAACAATATTTAGATCAGCGTCTGCGACCATCACATTGCTTGAGACCCCATCTAATGCGGAACGTACACGGGCATTATCCGCCGCAATAATAGCTTGCTTTTTATCGGCAGTAATATCCGCCCATTCAAGCGTAGTACCTATGCGCTCACCGCTTTTATCAATGACCGGCGTAGCAGTTAATCGAAACACCATCTCACCCAGTGATATTTCGGTTTGATAGGTATCAGTGAGTTTCTCCAGAAGTGCACGTTGATGACTAGGATTTTTATGAAAGGTATCAATGTTTACACCAACCAGTGCGTCGGGATTAAAATCCTGTCTGATTAACTTAAATGTGGCAATGTTGTCTTTCATCATTTGCATCAAACTTTTATTGAGATAAATGATGTTGAAGTTATTGTCTGCCAGCATCACGTTAGTATTAACGTTATCCAATGCAACTTGTAAGCGAGCCGTATTTTTTTGTTCGATTTCCTGCTGCTGTTTTAGCGTCAAATCATGCCACTCAACGGTAAAGCCTGACGACTGATTGTTGCTATCAAATAGGGGGTTAACGACTAACCCAAAATGCAAGTCACCAACCTGAATTGTGGTTTCATACGTCGAGGTCAAGCGTGCCAGCATTTGCCGTTGATGCTGGGGATTTTTATGGAAAGTATCAATATTTACACCAATCAACTTATCGGCATTAAATTGTGGCAACACTTTACGTATTTCTGCTTCGTTGGACTGCAACATTCTCTGTAAAGTACTGTTCACAAAGGTAATGTTAAGTTCAGAATCAGCCATCATTAGATTAGTCGATAGCCCTTTAACCGCTGCGTTCAATTGATACGCGGCTGATTCTTTTTGCTGTAAAATCGTTTGCGAATCGGCGAGCACTTCGGCCTGTTGGGCTTTAGCTTTATTGAAAAAGGCCATAGCGGCAAATAGCGTAATCACTTGGAATATGAATATCGCGAATACCCATGGCGTTAGTTGAAACTGCCAAAGTGAAACGCCTAATCCGGCAACCGCCAGCAAAGCGGCAAGCAGAATAAAGCTGTTTTGGTTGTTATTCATTGTTTATTCCTCATTTAACTGTACGCGTTAAAAATCTGTTATATCTAGCATTGCATCAATATCTAACAACACTGACATCGCTCCGCGAATGTCAGCAATTCCTCTTACAAATCTGTCATCGACTGATAAATCGAATTTTTCGGCACTTTTAATTTCATCGTCGGTTAAGTTCACCACATCGGAAATACGATCAACCACTATCCCCATGGTTTTTTCACCTGGCTCGGTAACGACGTTGAGGATTAATACGATCGTTTCTTTATCGGCCTCACGACTCGGTAAATCAAAACGACAACGCAGGTCGATGATCGGAACAATGGCTCCACGAATATTGATCAACCCCAAAATAAAGGGTTTTGCGTAGGGAACTCGTGTCATGTTTTCCCAAGTACGGATCTCGCGAACGCGCAAGATATCAACTGCATACGTCACTTTGCCCAAGGTAAAACTCAGCCATTCTGACTTTTGCTCGGTTTCTTCGCTGACGTCAGCGTCTACCACTTCTTGCTGCATAATCAATGCACCTTCAGCCTGCGCATAAGTGCGCCCACATCCAAGATTAACGCCACCGAGCCATCGCCAAGTATGGTTGCACCGGATAGCTCATCAACTTTGATATAATTAGCCTCAAGTGACTTCACCACTACTTGTTGATGATTCGCCAATTCATCCACAATAAGGCCAAAATGTTGCCCATCGTGCTCAACAACAACCACCAGCAATTCGTCTGATTTGGCGTCTGAAGCTCCAGCGCCGAAAGTTTCAGCGAGGTTCAATAAGGGGATAAACTGTGAGCGCCATTTAAAAGACACATCTTGCGTGCCAATTTCGTTGATAACATTTCGTTGAATTTGAATAGATTCGATAATTGCAAGCATGGGAATGACGAAAGTTTCTCCGCGCACTTTCACTAGTTGTCCATCTAGAATCGACAGCGTTAACGGCAATTTAATACTAAACGTGGTGCCGACATTCGTCTCAGACTTCACATCGATCTGACCGCCTAAGGACTGAATATTGCGTTTCACAACATCCATGCCCACACCTCGCCCGGAGAGATCAGTTACGGCATCGGCAGTTGAAAAACCGGGCGCAAAAATTAGCTCTTTAATCGCCTGGTCTGACATTCGCTCGGTTTGGCTGATAACCCCATTCTCAATCGCTTTAGCCCGGATCCGCTCTACATCAAGCCCCTTGCCATCATCACTCACCTCGATAATGATATTTCCGACCTGATGATAAGCAATCAGTTTGAGCGTCCCATGGCGAGGCTTTCCTTGAGCTTCACGAATATCAGGTTTTTCAATGCCATGATCAATACAGTTTCTGACTAAGTGAACCATTGGGTCAGTCAACTCTTCGATCACCGTCTTATCAACTTCTGTCGATTCGCCACTGATCACAACGTCTATTTCTTTACTCAATTGTTTGCACAGATCCCTCACCATGCGTGGGAATCGGCTAAAACAAAAATCAATGGGTAGCATGCGTATTTGCATAACGCCATCTTGTAAGTCTCGAGTATGACGTTCAAGCTGACCCAAGCCTTCCTGCAAGCGCTGTAACTGGGGGAACTTCTCAGCGTCATTAAAAGTGCTGAGCATCGATTGAGTAATAACTAACTCACCCAAAAGATTAATGAGGCCATCGATTTTAGACAGTTCTACCCGGATTGACTGGTTCGCTTTTTTGGTCTTCGCTGATGCTGTTGATTCTGACGCTTTTGGGTTACTCGAGGCTGAGTTCTCAGCGACCATATTTACCGGCTCCGCAGCTGCAGGCGCACTAGCCGGTGCTATGTCGACTGCTTGCTGAATATCCGAGCTTTGCTCATCTAAACAGCGATAAGTTAATTCGGCCTCATCTTCGATCCACAAAAATACTTCTTTCAAATCGTCAATACTGACAACCGAGCCAGAGTTCAATGTCACTCGCCAAGAAATATATAGATCAAGGGGCTCTAATGTATTCAGATCGGGTACTCTATCGGTGTCACACTCAACCGTGATATCACCTAATTCGGCAAGCTCTTCAATGTAGCGTAATGGCTCATTGCCCGATAATAATAATTTGGGATCAGGGGAAAAGGTAATTTCCCATTGATGACCTTGGTCGCGCGACTGTTGGATAGGATTGGCATCTGCATTGGTGCTTGCTGCGCTTACAACTGGCGACTCGCCGTCGATCAGTAATTGCAGCTTAACTTTGACACCTTCGATTAATTCCGCATTGACTGCTTCGTCGATCTCGTAATGGTTGACCAGATTGCGTAAACAATCCAGACACTCAAACAAGCAATCAACAACATCTTGGGTAAATGCCCGCTGACCGGCCCTAATCATATCTAACAGAGTTTCCATAAAATGGGTAAACTCTGCGAGTTGGCTCATGCCAAAGGTAGCGCTACCACCCTTTAACGAGTGTGCTGAACGGAATATATCGTTCACAACTTCAGACTCAATATTACTAATATCCAAGCCCAACAAATGTTGCTCAATGGAATCTAATGCTTCAGCACTTTCTTCAAAGAATACCTGACGAAATTTTTCCATTGGATCAGACATATGAACGCCTTATTTAAGCACCTTGTTAACAACAGCTACCAATTTCTGCGGGTCAAAAGGTTTAACCACCCACCCCGTTGCACCAGCTTGTTTACCCTCCATTTTCTTATCTTGCCCGGATTCAGTCGTAAGCATTAAAATAGGGGTGAATTTATACGCAGGTTCCTGTCGCAAGCGCGTGATCAACTCGATGCCATCCATGATCGGCATATTGACATCTGAAATAACCAAATCAAATTGCTGAGATTTTGCGACCTCAAGCCCGATCTGACCATTCTCAGCTTCTGCAACTTCATGCCCCTGCTCACTTAAGGTAAATGTCACCATTGCGCGCATCGACGCAGAATCATCCACAGTCAAAATTTTTGCCATTTTACTTCCCAGTTATTCAAACTTTATATTTAACTAACCAACTAATGTATTGAACAAAACTCGCATTGCTTGAACGTTGCCGGTAAGGCGCAAAAAAACTAACGAGTAGCGTTGTTGTTAATAGGTATAGCAGTAGGATGGAAAAATAAACAAACTATTTTGCAAAATTTCTTAAAAAAAATTTATAAAATTCAGAATGCTAGGCTATGGTTGTAATGGATAGAAAAATCCATGGTTTGTTTCAACGGAAATTCAGGTTCATCGAGGAAGGTGTGCGTGGCAAAACACAAGGTTTTAATCGCAGAAGACGACACTGATTTACAAGCTGTGCTTGAGCTTATGCTTGAAGAGGACTTTGATTTAACTATCGTCGACGACGGCGAAAAAGCGATTTCAGCGATTGAAGAAATCACTTTTCACATTGTGTTAATCGATATTCACTTACCTAAGAAATCTGGACTCGATATTTGTGCGTACGTAGAGGCGTTGAAAGCAGACACCCGCCCCAGCATTATTGTGTTATCTGGTGATCAAAACGATGAAACCATCAAACAAGCGTTCTCGTTTGGAGCTGGTGACTACATTGTTAAGCCTTTTAATGTTGTCTCGTTCCATCAACGCTTGATGCGGATGTCTAGAGACATCGACCAAGTCAAGGCATTGCAGCAAAAAGACTCAAGCGTACGCAATCTTGCGGAAATGGCCATGACACAGGCATCTGCGTACGGCTCTGGTCTAGAGCTACTGGCGCGACTCAATCGTTGCCAAAATGTCGAGACATTTATGGAAACCTTAGTTAATGGATTACTCGCACAAGGCTATCATTGTGCCGTTGAGTTTCGAACGGAGGTCGAGAATTATTCCTTTGACGTTGATACTAAAGTTTGCACTGATAATGAAAAGAAAGTGTTCCAATTGCTCCACAATCATGGCCGGATTTATAATTTTGGTAAACGCGCAATCTTTAATGAAAACAATTCATCGATTTTAGTTAAGAATATGCCCACCGAAGGCACCAACTCCTACGATGCAGCTATCGATCTGTTCGCTAAGCTCGTTCCTGCGCTGGGTACCCGTTTTACCGCACTTATGAATATTCAAACCATGAATAAAACACGTGCATCGCTAAACGAAACCATCGATAAAGTGACCAAGGCTATCGAAACAATGGAAATCGAGCGCCGCGAGAATTTAGAAAGTATAGCCACAAGTATCAGTCTGAGTTTTCATCAACTGGAAATGACCGACGAACAAGAAGATTTCTTTATCAAGCTGATTGAACAAAAGTTAGACAACAATCAGAGTAATGAAAAATTCGGTGAAGTCGTTGACTTGTTAAAACAGTGTGCCCAAAACCTCGTTGATGACAGTGCGCCAGAGATGACAGAGTCACCCGCTGAAGATGAAGTTGGTGACGATGACATTGAGCTTTTTTAATTAGATATTCAAGTAACAACCTAACCTGACACTTTCAGTAATAGAGCCGAATCAAATCTAACAGTCTCTTGAGTACCTCCATAGGCCCGTCGTTCTCAATAATGTCAGGATATGTCGAGCCCGTATTTCAGACGTATGAAATATCAAAGAACCGTGTCATCGTGACGAAAGTCACGACCTCTCTACAGCACTTGAAACCCCAAACGAAAAACTCATACGACGGCTATAGTATTGATATTTTTAATTCACGGTTGAACAAAGTGGGCCCCGTTTTCCAATGGGATGACGCTCTTTTTTGGGGGAAGTAATGCTCCTTAGTTATCGCGTTTGAGCGATTTATCTTTGTTAGTTTTTAAACCTTTTATCTCCTCTATACGACTTACTCTCTGTAATTATCAAATTCGCTAATAAATCGTTTATTCCACTCATTAATATATCTGTGCGGCGACGATGTAACGCTAACCCATTGATAATTAAACTTAATATAAGTGGCTCGGTTTCTGCTTATTTGTGCTTATCATGACAACATAACGTAAAGGAAAAACATGAATACTTTATTCACAGGGTTTAAAAGAACAACCATCGCAATCAGCATGGGAATAATGTTGAGTGGCTGTGTTATCCACGTCGGTGCCGATGCCCATGATTGGGACTCAGATGATCACGAAGTCAGCAGTGTTTTTGGTGACGTAAGCGTCAGTGCTGGTAAGCAGGTTAGTGAGGTTTCTTCTGTCAATGGCGACGTTGAGCTGCACGACCGCGTGGAAGCCGAGCGTGCGTCGTCAGTGAATGGTGATATTGAAATTGGCGAGCGTGTCTCAGTGGGCAGTATCGACGTGGTTAACGGCGATATTGAGGCCGGTGAACATTTTAGTAACCAACATGGTATCGAATCAGTGAATGGCGATATTCAAATCGCTGCTCATGGGGTTATCAATGGCATGATAAAAACCGTCAACGGTGATATTGAATTGAATGAGAGCGCGGTAAACAACGATATTATTACCATTAATGGTGATATCCATTTGCAACGCGGCACGTCGGTCAGTGGCGATATTATATATGAACGCAATAACAGCCGTCAGTGGGACAACGACCGCCCCACTCTGCGAATTGATGCTGACTCAACCGTCGGCGGGAATATCGTATTACATCGCCCAGTTAAACTAGAGTTTGCTGATCCGCAACTCCATGACAAAGTCATAAAACACTTTGGTGAATAGTCATTGGCAGGCCCCCTGCTGATTTATGGTCTTTGGGGGGCCAGACAATCTGAACGGTTGGTCCGCAGCCGCGCCACATTCCAGTTCATCAAGTGGCGCCCTATCCATTGATAGAACCAACGTTTCAGCCCGCGCAGATTAGTACCATGCTCAGCATAAAATTCATCCGGTGAAGCATATATCCCAAAATCATCCGCCACTCCCTGCTGTTGAATATAAGTTGATTTCCCCTGCCACTCCACTGGAGGCGAGTGTAAATCAGGCGTGGCGACGCCATATCCACAAAAAGCCCCGCGGTGATGGGAAAATTTTTGCTGGATCGCCTTTAGATAGTCGTGGTCTAGAATAAAACCTTCCAAGGCTAACCACTGACCAGCGTATTCAATTTCTACCCAACTGTGGATGATTTTCTGTGGCGCTAACGCATACAGCCAGTGTGGAATAGCTCCCTTCTGTAACGCTTGGTGAATGGTAAAGCCATGAAAGCGACAGGGTATATCCACGGCACGAAACAGCGCCATCAGTAAAGTTGTTTTGGTATTGCACTGACCATAGCCATCATGCAATACCTGAGACGCTGAAATTGCATCGTCAGCGTTGTAACCAAAGGCGATTTCATTGCGGACAAAATCATAGATTGCACCAATGCGTTCATACACAGGTAATTGGCGCCACTGCCGGCTTGAAACTAGTGCCTGAATATCGGCATGTGAATAATTTAATAAACGGGTCGATGTTAGTAAGTCAGGCATAGCGACTGCGCTCCACAAGTTAACATTGGTGTAGCCTAGACCTTCGAGTCAATCGAAGGTCAAGTCCCAAATGCATATCTTACTTTTGCTGCAGATACACCTTGGGCGCGGTAATGGCTATGGGCAAGGATTGTGGGGCAGTACGCTTGGCAAAAGTGACTTTCACGCGCTCTGACTTCAACATATAAGGCACCCATATCACAGTCGCAATGACACTGCGGGCGAATTCCTTTGTCGTATCTGCATCGAAGATAGGTTCATCGACTAACACAAATGACGCTAACCAGGCATCAAAGGGAATAAAAACAACACTCGTTACGGTAATAATGATGAATAATTTTGGAAACCAATGATGCTTCATAAACATCAGGACCATCAAACACGCAGAGGCTAAAAACATCGCTGTATTAAACAACGCCTCGCCGATCAATAATGGCCCCCAAAGTGGATGATATGCCTCAGAGTCAACCGACGTTAAAACAGTGAAAGTGCCATCCGTAAAGATGCCGTAATAAAGCGGCACGTAAATCAACGCTAGGCGGATTGGCGCGACAACCACGCCAATAGCCACTAGAATTAGCCAACCCTTGATGCCGTACAGTTCATTTTGCGCGCTCTGTTGTGGTAAAGCTCCGTCCTTGGTATCCATCTATTTACGCGGTGTCCTTTTCTTTGGTTTATGGGTACGTGACTTAATTAATTTATGTTTCTTCACTGAACGTCGCATTCGCGACAATCGCGCGTGATCCAATTGGTTCATATGCTCGACTACCTTGGATTCGGTTTCAGGCGCCAATTGCACCATGCTGCGCAGAGCATTAATGTCGTCCAAGCCAAGTTCAATCCACGCTCCTTGTGGTAGGCGTTTCTTCAAATCTAACTTGCCATAGCGCACCCGGATCAGGCGACTGACTTGCAATCCTTGTGACTCCCACAAACGACGTACCTCACGGTTGCGCCCTTCGGATAAGGTTACGTTAAACCAATGATTTAAGCTTTCATCTTCACTGGCACGGGGCTTGGCTTTAATATCGGTGAATTTAGCCATACCATCGTCGAGTTTTACCCCTGCTTTCAGTGCCTTAAGATGCGCGGTATTCACATCACCAAAGACGCGGACACTGTATTCCCGTTCAACTTCATGGCTCGGATGCATCAAGCGATTGGCAAGCTCACCGTCATTGGTAAACAAAAGTAAACCTGACGTATTGATATCCAAGCGCCCGACCGCTATCCAACGCCCCGGACGGATCTGCGGTAAGCGGTCAAACACAGTGGGACGTCCTTCAGGGTCACTACGGCTGCATAATTCGCCTTCGGGTTTATTATACATCAACACGCGACAATGACTGTCTTTACTCAGCCCGGAAATAATGTGGCCGTCTACGCGGATCTGTGCAGTTGGCGCTGCGCGGTCGCCAAGAGCCGCAACGTTACCATCAACAGAAACGCGCCCTTGCTCGATCCATTTCTCCATTTCCCGACGTGAGCCTAGGCCATAATTCGCCAGAATTTTCTGTAATTTTTCACTCATTAATGTAACTGCTCATTATTGGTAGGCGCTGGCGGTTCGTTGTTGGACTCTGTCGTACCTGACGACAACGAAGCTTGTTCTTCAACCAGCGCATTAAAGGCCGCTTCAGTGGGTAACTCAGCGAGCGATTTTAACCCAAAGTAATCTAAAAACCGATCAGTTGTTGCATATAATGCTGGTCGACCCGGGACTTCCTTATGCCCTACAACCTGAACCCATTCGCGTTCGGTCAGCGTGCGGATAATATTGCTACTCACTGCTACACCACGAACTTCTTCAATTTCACCCCGTGTAATAGGTTGGCGATACGCAATCAATGCTAGGGTTTCAAGGAGCGCGCGGGAGTAACGAGGGGCTGTTTCTTGCCACAATTTAGATAAGAATGGGCTAAGCGAGTCTAATGAACGAAAGGCGAAACCAGAGGCCAATTCATGCAGCTGGATCCCACGTGCAGCATAGTCTTGCTTCAACTCTTCCAAGACGTTATTTAACTGTTGGGTAGAAACTGAAAAGTCCACCAATATTGTGGTTTGCATGCGTGCCTTAGATAGCGGCTCATCAGCAACAAAAATGGCCGCCTCAACTAATTGTTTTAATTGCGTAGCGTTTATTTTTGCCATCGTAACCTACTCATCATTGCTTAACCGCACATGCACATTACTAAAGGGTTGTGCCTGAATACAATCGATCAAGCCTTCTTTCACTAATTCTAAGATGGCCAAAAAGGTCACTACCGCACCACTGCGACCTTCTTGTGGCGTAAAAAGCTGCTGCATCGGTGTATATTCCTGATGCTTCAGTACGCTTAAAATTTTCGCCATACGCTCGCGGGTAGAGAGCACTTCACGGGCGATTTGATGATGCTCAAAGGCCTTGGCACGTTGCATGGCGCTGTGCATCGCCAATACCAACTCGCGCAATGTGGTTTGCGGAATAATTTTTATTGGCGTGACATCATCTGCTGCAATGGCTTTGGCATTAAACACATCACGCTCTGCGCGTGGCAGTTGGTCGAGTTCTTCAGCCGCTTGTTTAACGACTTCATATTCACGCAAACGGCGGATCAATTCTGCCCGCGGATCGCCCTCATCTTCGTCATCTTCAGTATGTTTGGGTAACAACATACGCGACTTAATCTCGGCCAAAATCGCCGCCATCAATAAGTACTCGGCGGCTAACTCCAATTTTAGATCCTGCATCATGTCAACATACTCGAGGTACTGTTTGGTCACCTGCAGCACGGGCATGTTCACAATATCGAATTTTTGTTTACGGATCAGATAGAGTAGTAAATCCAGCGGCCCCTCAAATGTTTCAAGGATAACTTCCAACGCATCCGGAGGAATATACAAATCCTCGGGCTTTTCAATCACCGCTTGCCCATTAACAAACGCCAGTGGCAGCGGCTGCTGAACCGGCTGGGAAAGAGGATCGTGCTCGCTATCGCTCATTACTGAAAAGGACTCGGGTCGCCACTACCATAGCGAATAATTGTACAATCGCCTTCAGACATGTCGACCACGGTGGTGGGTTGTTCACCAAGGTAGCCACCATGAATGATTAAGCCAACGCGACGTTCTAATTTATCACGGATCTCGTCTGGATCAGATTCAGCCATATCAGCACCTGGCAGGATCAAGGTCGTTGACATGATGGGCTCACCCAACTCAGCCAACAATTGTAGTGCTATCGGGTTATTTGGCACCCGGATCCCAATCGTTTTACGCTTGGGATTTTGCAGGCGCTTAGGCACCTCTTTGGTGGCTTTCAAAATGAAGGTGTAAGGCCCGGGGGTATTATTTTTTATTTGCCGAAAAGCAGTATTGTCGACTTTGGCATAGAGCGATAGTTCCGACATATCGCGGCACATCAAAGTAAAGTTATGGTCTTTACCGATGTCACGAATGCGACAAATCTGTTCCAGCGCCTGCTTGTTATCAATCTGACACCCAATGGCATACCCAGAATCTGTTGGGTACACGATTACCTCACCTTGCCGAATTAACTCACACGCTTGCTTTATTAGCCGCGCTTGCGGGGTATCGGGATGAACGTAAAAAAACTGACTCATGAGTCTCTCTGTGAAGATGCATTATCGATAATGGGCCAATCATGCCATATTGGCATCACGCCGTCAGGTAATCTTGAACGACGGCCCAGTTCTGTCCAGCGGCTCGGCATATGAAAATCCGAACCGACTGACGCTTTTAGGTTATTTTCGCTCAGCATTTCCAGCAACAAACGTTGTTTATCTGGCGTTAAGTTAGGATAGTTGACCTCCATAGCATCACCGCCCGCAGAGGAAAACTCTGCCACCAATCGGCGCAGCCATTTTGTGGTCATAGAGTAATGACTGGGGTGGGCCAATACTGCCTGCCCACCCGCCGCGTGGATCCACTCAATCGCTTCGCTGAGCGCAATCCATTGAGGGCTTACGTGGGCGCGCTTGCCCTTGCCCAAGTATTGTTTAAACGCTTGTGCCGGATCTTTTACGTGGCCGAGGGTCACCATCGCCTTGGCAAAATGTGAACGCGTCACCTGCTCTGTGTGCTGCATTGCTAACACTGCCTCACCCACATCTGGCATTCCGCACTTCGCAAGTTTATCGGCAATCTTAATCGCGCGTTGCTCACGGCATGCGTGCTGTTGGGCCAAACGCGCAAGAAATTGTGGATTATCTTCATCCACATTAAGACCTACCACATGAATATCGAAACCATGCCAGCGAGTAGATAATTCAATGCCACTGATGATGCTAAGCGGGCGTTTTTGCGTGTGCTGAAACGCTCGTGCTGCTGCTACCCCAGACACGGTGTCGTGATCGGTAATTGCCAGCACATCCACTTGCATAGTGTGGGCCCGCATTACGAGTTCAGCGGGGGTAAGCTGGCCATCCGAACAACGCGTATGGGTGTGCAGGTCGATTTTTTGCTGATTGGAGAAATTTACGGTTGACACAAGCGCTGATTTGTTTTCTTCTATAGGCATAGTATACGTGGATGGCAAGAAAGATCCTAAGCCTAAGCAACAGTTAAGTAGATTTTTATGACGCAACACATGACACAAGCAAACATCTGGTGGTGGCACTCCCTGAATTAACGGGCGGTGCGCGTGTGTGCGTTGAGAAATTATGGGCCCGTTTTTAACGGGCCTTTTTTGTTTTTGCAGGAGTGAAAAATTACATGAGTTTAGCGGATTTGGGTAATCAAGTTGGCAAAGTCGAATCCATTTGCCAAGCAGCCCAGTATGTCATGGATCCTCTTATCGCCTTTCAGCAATTATGTGCCGACAGTGAATATGCCGTGCTGTTGGAATCTGCTGAAATTGAAAGTAAAGACAACCTGCAAAGCATTATTTTGGTCGACGCTGCGCTGCGTTTTGAATGTAACCAGGATACGGTGGTGTGTCGGGCATTAAGTGAAAACGGTGAGCATATCTTGTCTTTGATTGACGCCGAGTGCCCAACAACAATAAAGAAAACCCTAGGCGCCAACAACATCACTTTGCAATGTCTCCCACCAGCCAGCGACATCGACGAAGACGAACGTCTAAAACAGCCCTCAGTTTTCGATGCTCTGCGCTTGGTATTGCAGCACATTCAAGCGATTCGCAATGACCCTCACGCGGTATTTTTAGGTGGCGCTTTTGCCTATGATTTATTAGCCACATTCGAGCAACTGCCGGCTGTTGCTAAAAGCGAGAACACCTGTCCTGACTACGTTTTTTATGTTGCCGAGACGTTATTGAGAATTGACCATCAAACACGCACAACCAACGTATTAGGCAGCGTTTTCTCTGGCCCTCAGGTGGCAAACGCTTATTTACGTATTAGCCAGCGGGTAGAAGCTATAAAAGCCGCGCTAACTGAATTACCCAGCGCATTACCAAAGTTTAACCCGGTGGCAGAGAGCGGCGTCTTGCAAGTAGATAAAACTGATAGTGAATTTATTGCCGACGTGAATGCCTTGAAAGAACACATTCTTGCCGGGGATATATTCCAAGTTGTGCCTTCACGCACATTCTCATTGCCCTGCCCTGATCCAATGTTAGCCTATGCTAAATTACGCCAACAAAACCCGAGCCCATACATGTTTTATCTTAAGGATAATGATTTTTGTATGTTTGGGGCGTCACCGGAATCAGCTTTAAAGTATAGCGCTGACACCAACATTGTTGAGATCTACCCGATAGCTGGAACCCGCCCACGCGGTAAACGCGCCGATGGCAGTTTAGACGCCGATCTGGATAGTCGTATAGAGCTCTCATTGCGCGATGATCACAAAGAAAAGGCCGAGCATTTAATGTTGGTTGATTTAGCTCGCAATGACGTAGCCCGAGTGAGTCAGCCCGGCACCCGGTTTGTTAAGGATTTACTTAAGGTGGACCGCTACTCGCATGTAATGCATTTGGTATCACGAGTTGTCGGCCAGCTGCGCGATGACCTGGATGCCCTGCACGCGTATCAAGCCTGCATGAACATGGGCACTTTAGTTGGTGCGCCGAAGGTCAGCGCGGCACGCCTGATCCGTGAGGTCGAGCAAAAACGTCGCGGCAGTTACGGAGGCGCCGTGGGCTATTTGACCGGCACTGGCGATATGGACTCATGTATCGTGATCCGCAGTGCCTTTGTGCGCAACGAAATCGCCTATATTCAAGCGGGAGCAGGAGTGGTTTACGACTCCGATCCGCAAGCAGAAGCTGATGAAACACGCAGCAAAGCGCAAGCGGTCATCAGTGCCATCGTATCGGCATTTAGCTCCGAGCAAGCACAAGGAGAGGCACTATGATTACGGTCTTTTTGTTGGATAATGTGGATTCTTTTTCTTATAACCTGGTCGACGAGTTACGCGCACTGGCGCTCAATGTAAAAGTTTTTCGCAATACGGTAGACCCTGCCGTTATCCTCAAGCAAATGCAGACGGCACAGCAAAGCAATCCCGTTGTATTAGTGTTATCACCGGGCCCGGGCAGCCCCGCTGAAGCGGGTTGTATGCCAGAATTATTAGCCCAGTGCGCTGGCGTTTTCCCAGTGATCGGTATTTGCTTAGGTCATCAAGCCATCGTGGAGTATTGCGGTGGTCGAGTGGTCCGAGCCAACAGCGTGGTGCATGGTAAATCCTCAGCAGTAAACCACAGTATGCCGGCGCTTTTTAAGCAGTTACCCAATCCACTCAACGTGGCACGTTACCATTCGTTGATTGGAACCGAACTCCCCGTCTCACTACGAGTGATTGCAGAAGTTGATGAACTACCTATGGCGGTGTATCACCCAGAAAAAAAGATGATCGGTTTTCAGTTTCATCCCGAATCTATACTCACAGCCCAAGGCAGTCAGTTGCTTATGCAAAGTATTGAATATCTAACACAGCCGACCGCTAACAACGAGGAGCTTTAACACGATGATGGATAATCAACAGGTCATTGCCAATTTAGAAAAACTCTATCGTGGAGAATCGCTGGATCAAGACACCACCTTTGCGCTCTTTAGTAATGTGATGCAAGGCAAATTGGATCCGAGTCAGCTCTCAGCATTGTTGATCGCACTCAAGATTAAAGGCGAGTCAGCCGCAGAAATCGCCGGTGCAGCTGATGCCATGCGTGCCAACGCAACCCCCTTCGCACGCCCTGACTATGCGTTTGCCGATATTGTTGGTACCGGCGGCGATGGCCACAACACCATTAATATTTCCAGTGCGGCGGCAATTGTGGCCGCCAGCTGTGGAGTACCTGTGGCCAAACACGGCAATCGCAGTGTATCGTCTAAATCAGGTTCAGCGGACCTGTTCGCTGCCTTTGGTTACGAATTGATGGCGCCACCCGAAGGCGCGCGCAACAGTTTAGATAACTCGGGCTTTTGTTTTTTATTTGCACCGGTGTATCACAGCGGAGTCAAACACGCTATGCCAGTGCGCACCGCGCTGAAAACCCGTACCCTATTTAATATCCTCGGTCCGTTGGCGAATCCAGCCAAACCCACCTATAGCGTGCTTGGTGTTTATAGCCCTGAATTATTGCAAGTTTACGCGGATGTGACCCAGCGCTTAGCGTTACCGCATGCCATGATCGTACATGGCAGCGGCTTGGATGAAATTGCTATTCACGGTGAAACTCAGATCATTGAAGTTAATGACGGTCAACAAACTCATTACCAATTGACCCCTAGTGATTTTGGTGTGCCGACTTATAGCTTGGAAGACATCAAGGGTGATGAACCCGAAGTGAACCGTCAATTGATCGCTGAAGTACTCAGTGGTAACGGCCAATCCGCCCACCGTGACGCCATCGCAATCAATGCTGCGGCGCTGATCAAGCTCAGTGGTAAAGCAGATACCTTTAAAGCGGCGACAGACATTGCGCTTGCCGCATTGGACGCCGGACTACCGTTAAAAACCATTCAGCAAGCCGCGCGCTTGAGTCAAACAAACCCAAAGGACAACGACTAGATGGCTAATGTGCTCGAAACCATTGTCAAAGATAAACGCGCAGAAATCGACCAGCGCATACGAACCTTTCCGTTGGAACAATTTGTCGATCAGTTAAAACCCACGACTAAGTCGTTTTTTGCCGCACTTGCAGCGCCGGGTTCTAGCTTCATTCTGGAGTGCAAAAAAGCCTCACCATCCAAAGGTTTGATCCGCGAAAACTTTGATTTGGACGAAATCCTAGCAGCTTACACGCCATACGCTGCCTGTATTTCTGTGTTAACTGATGAAAAGTATTTCCACGGTAAATTTGAGTATCTACAAACGGTCACATCACAAGTTAGTCAGCCGGTGATCAATAAAGATTTTTTTATTGACCAATATCAGATTCATTTAGCCCGTTATTATGGCGCTGACGCAGTATTGCTGATGTTGTCGGTGCTAGACGATGCACAATATCAAACCCTCGCTGATCTGGCTGCACATTACAATATGGCAGTACTGACCGAAGTAAGTAACGCTGAAGAAATGCAGCGGGCGATAGCACTGAAAGCCAATATCATCGGCATTAACAATCGCAATTTGCGTGACTTAAGCACCGATTTAGCTACTACAGAACGCTTAACGCCGATGTTAGCTAATGTGGATTATCCGCATGTGGTAATTTCAGAAAGTGGTATTTATACCCAGGCTGATGTACAACGACTGGCTCCACTATGCGATGGATTTCTAGTCGGTAGTGCGTTGATGGCACAAACCGATTTACGCCGAGCAGTGCAGCGTTTAGTTTACCCAGCGACCAAAATCTGTGGAGTAACCGATGTAGAAACCGCTCAGTTACTCAGTGCCTTACCCACGCAATATGTCGGGCTTATCTTTGCCGAAAAGTCCAAACGAAAGATCTCATTCGCACAAGCCAAGCGGATCGTTGCTGCTGCAGCGAATGCCTATGTTGGTGTGTTTGTTGATCAACCCATTGATTTTATCGCGCATTGTGCGCGCGAGCTCAACCTAGCTGCAGTGCAATTACATGGCAATGAACCCCTTGAGCAAATCACTGCTCTCAAAAACGTGCTCGGTGATGATTGCGAAATTTGGCGGGCAATTGGCATTGATGCCAGCTTATCTGCCCCTGATGCTCTACCCAGTGTGCTGACCGATGGCGCCGATCGACTGTGGCAGGTTGTCGATAAGGTCTTACTTGACTGTAAAGTCGGCGCAAATAGCGGTGGCACCGGCCAAGAATTTGATTGGTCATTAATTAATGCCATGGTCTACCCAGACAGATTGATCTTAGCTGGCGGGATTGGAATAAAAAACAGCCATAAAGCATTGGCAACCGGGGTTTCGCTTATCGACATTAATTCAGGCGTAGAAGACGCCCCCGGACAAAAGAATCAAAGCAAAATTAATCAGTTGTATGCTCACCTGCGTACAGCGTAACTTTATTAACACAGGATTATCATGAATAAGTTGGACTCTAAATTTGGTGAATATGGCGGCATGTATGTGCCGGAGCTATTGATACCTGCCCTTGATCAGCTCGAACAGGCTTTCTTAGACGCAAAAGAAGATCCTGAATTTCAGCAACAATTTATGGCGCTATTAACCGATTATGCCGGTCGCCCTACGGCAATGACGCTCACCCGTAATTTGGTGAGTAACCCGAAGGTTAAACTCTACCTAAAACGCGAAGATTTGCTGCACGGTGGTGCGCACAAGACTAATCAGGTTTTAGGCCAGGCCTTGCTAACTAAACGTATGGGCAAGCAAGAAGTGATTGCTGAAACCGGCGCCGGGCAACACGGTGTGGCAACGGCACTAGCCTGCGCTTTATTGGGCCTTAAAGCGCGGATCTATATGGGTGCCAAAGACGTCGAACGCCAAGCCCCTAACGTATTTAGAATGCGCTTAATGGGCGCGGAGGTGATCCCGGTCAATTCCGGCTCTGGTACCTTGAAGGATGCGGTGAATGAAGCTATGCGTGACTGGTCAGCCAACTATGACAAAGCCCATTATTTGCTCGGTACTGCCGCAGGTCCTCACCCGTTCCCTACGATTGTGCGTGAATATCACCGTATGATTGGTGAAGAAACCCGACGTCAAATCATGGAAAAAGAAGGTCGCTTACCCGATGCGGTCGTGGCCTGTGTAGGCGGAGGGAGTAACGCCATCGGGATGTTCGCTGACTTCATTGACGAGCCCTCGGTGCGACTCATTGGCGTTGAGCCCGCAGGTAAAGGCCTCCACACCCACGAACACGGCGCCGCTATTTGTACTGGCTCGAAAGGCATATTGCACGGGGCGTATAGCTTTATTATGCAAGACAATGACGGCCAAATCGAAGAATCCTATTCGGTCTCGGCTGGCTTGGATTACCCCGCTGTTGGACCTCAGCACGCTTACCTAGCGGAAACGGGTCGCGCTGAATATGTTGCCGTGACGGATGATGAAGCGCTAAACGCATTTAAGTTATTAGCGCGCAAAGAAGGGATCATTCCGGCCTTGGAATCCTCCCACGCCCTCGCCCACGCACTTAACATGGCAGATGAAGCCGAAGACGACACCTTAATCGTGGTCAATTTATCAGGCCGTGGCGACAAAGACCTAAGCCACGTTATCAATATTCTGGGAGAAGATGCCTAATGTCACGTTATCAAGCAATGTTCAGCCGTTTAAACGCAGATAATCAAGGTGCATTTGTGCCCTTCGTGATGTTAGGTGACCCCAATCCTGAAACATCTTACAAGATCATCTGCCAATTGATTGAAAGCGGTGCTGATGCGCTGGAGCTCGGCATTCCCTATTCAGATCCGATTGCCGATGGCCCCACCATTCAAGCCGCCAGTATTCGAGCAATGGCCAATAAAGTCACGCCAGACGACTGTTTTAGTATTATTGCACGTGTGCGTGAGACCTATGGTGATGTACCCATTGGTTTGCTCTTGTACAGCAATCTAGTGCTCAAGCGCGGCGCTGAGGCGTTTTATGCCGCTGCAGCGAAGGCCGGCGTTGACTCAATATTGATTGCTGATGTGCCGCTGCGTGAAGCAGACCGCTTTATTAATGTTGCCAAGCAACGCCATATTGAGCAAATCCTAATCGCGCCACCGAATGCAACCGAAGAAACCTTGCAAGCCATCGGTAAGTTATCCGCTGGATACACTTATTTGCTTGGACGCGCCGGCGTGACTGGTGCTGAAACTGCTGCTGACGTGCCCGCAAAAGCGCTTATCGACAAGCTAACCCAATATCAGGTTGCGCCACCGTTACTGGGCTTTGGAATTTCTACTCCAGAACAAGTACAATCAGCCATTCAAGCGGGAGCTGCGGGTGCCATATCAGGTTCAGCAACAGTCAACATCATCGCCAAACACTTGCACGATGAAACCGAAATGTTACGTTCACTTGCGCAATTTGTCAGTGCAATGAAAGCGGCCACACACAAGGATTGATAAGGATTATTCATGCTATACGTTATCTTCGCTCAAGATGCGCCTGACTCTCTGGCGCAGCGGTTGCAAACACGTCCTGCTCATTTAGCGCGTTTGGAGGCACTCAATGCTGAGGGGCGTTTATTTGTCGCCGGCCCCAATCCAGCCGCAGACCTTGATGACCCAGCTCAAGCTGGATTTACCGGTAGTACGGTAATTGCTGAGTTTGCTAGCCTCAAGGAAGCGCAAGCATGGGCGGATGCCGATCCCTACTTTAGTGCTGGGGTATACGAATCGGTGCAGGTAAAACCGTTTAAAAAAGTGCTTCCCTAGGCACACCATAAACCCCATGGCCGAAGACATAATTATCAATCAACACCTGAGCCTTTCTCTGGATGAGCTTGAGCTTAGTGCAATGCGTGCACAGGGCGCCGGTGGTCAAAATGTCAACAAAGTCTCATCGGCCATTCACTTGCGCTTTGATATTACTGCCTCAAGTTTACCAGAGCGCATCAAAAGTAAATTATTACAGGGGTCTGATTCGCGGGTGAATCAAGACGGGGTATTGATCATCAAAGCCCAGCGGCAACGCACGCAGGAAGCTAATCGCAAAGATGCTCTGGCACGGCTGGTCGAAATCATTCAACACGCCGCGTATGTGCCAACGCCGCGCAAGCCGACTAAACCCACTCGCGCCTCGCAAAAGAGGCGCATGGACGCCAAAAAGCGCCACGGCCTTAACAAACAACTGCGCGGTAAAGTGGATTTAAGTTAGTTCAGCCAGCATTCATGCTGCTAGCGTATGCTTATGGCATACAATGCAGTACAATCTTTGACAAAAGCGCGGAGTAAATTAAAAAGTATGCGATTAAAGCGGTTATGTTTGCTTATGGTCACTCTTTCGTTCGGTAGTTTTCTATTCACTGCCTCACCTGCGCTGGCGCAAAAAAAGCAAGACGAAGCGGCAAAGACCGAAAAGATTGATAAAACTCAAGCGGCCGAGCGAGCCCGTGCACAAGTCAATGGACGTGTGTTGAAAGTTGAAAAACGCCAAGATAAGTACCGCGTTAAAGTTTTACAAAAATCTGGCCGCGTGGTTTCGGTGGATGTCGATAACCAGTCTGGATCCGTTAAACGCAGTAAAGATAAAAAGGACAAACGATGAGATTATTAGTAGTCGAAGACGATAGTCGTTTGTTAATGCAACTGGATAGTTTCCTGCGCAGCAATGGTTATAGTGTTGATCTTGCTGATGATGGTGAAAAAGCCCTCTTCTTGATCCAAGAGCACCCCTATGATTTGGCCATCATTGATATTGGGTTACCCAAACTGGATGGCTTTGAGGTGATCCGCAAGGCACGCTCCGCTGACGTACAATGTCCCATACTTATTTTAACTGCGCGTGACCGGTGGCAGGAAAAGGTCGAAGGACTAGATGCCGGAGCCGATGATTACCTAACCAAGCCCTTCCATAACGAGGAGCTACTGGCCCGGGTTAAAGCCTTGATCCGACGTGCATCGGGACAACCCAATCCATTGATCGAGCTGGGTCCCATTGCCATGGACACACGCAGTGAAGAAATAACCGTGGCAGGCAGGGTCCTGGATTTAACCGCCTACGAATATAAAGTGATGGAATACTTACTCATGAATCCAAGTAAGATCGTATCCAAAACCGAACTGACCGAACACATTTACGATCAGGATTTCGATTTAGACAGCAACGTGATTGAGGTTTTTGTAGGGCGTTTGCGTAAAAAGATTGATCCCGACGGCCATCTCAAACCGATAGAAACCCTGCGTGGGCGCGGCTACCGGTTAAATCGACAAATGTCCGACGCTTAATAGCACTCCTATGCAACGCTTATCTCTGCGCGTTCGCAGCTTATTGCTAGCAATTGCAAGTCTTGTGATCATTGTACCGGGCTTTGTATTCACAGTTGAGCGTAGCTATACCACCAGCCTAGAACAAGCCAAATTCAACGAGTTAAAGCTAATGAGCTTAGCCATGATCAGCGAGTTTGAACTCGATGACAGTGTGCCCTACATGCCGCAACAGCTGTTTGAAGAAAAACTGAATCTACTGGGTTCGGGCTATATAGGTTACATTGTGTGGCAGCAGGAAGTGGTTTGGCGCAGTTTATCAGCACTGGATTATAGCGATCCGGCTCAATTACAATTGCCCGCCGTTGGTGACGAACAACAACGCGGTGATTTTGTCATTACGCGCGACTTTGATGCCACCCAAGTGAACGCGTTTTATTATGCTTACAGCGTTGAATATGAAGATCGCGGCCAGTTTAAGCCAGTATCGTTTATTGTCATTAACGAAGACGCCGAATTTCAACAGAATCGACAAACCTTTATTAACACTTTGTGGCAATGGCTCGGCGTATTGAGTCTATTAATATTGGCTACCATTATCCTTATTACTCGCCGCGTGTTGGCACCGGTAGACAGTATTATCGGGAATATTCGCGCCGCTGAACGCGGCGAAATTGAAAAACTCACACAAACCTACCCACCCGAACTGGAAACCCTGAAGTTAAGTATTAACCAACTGTTAAACAGCGAAGCACAGCAGCGCCAACGCTATAAAAACAGCTTGGGCGATCTCGCCCATAGCTTGAAAACGCCACTGGCTGTTATCCAATCAACGCCGCAGTTACCAGAGCATATTAACGAACCATTACAGCAGATCAATGCCATTATCCAGCGTCAACTCAAACGCGCAGTGAGTGGCAACGCGCAGCGTTATCCCACAGTATTGCTGGCTGATACCTTAAGCAAGCTCGTGGGCGCGATGCGTAAAGTGTATGCAGAAAAGTCACTGACCCTAGGCTGTGATATCGAGCCAGGCTTGGGTGTCAAAGCCGATGAAACCGATTTGATGGAACTATTTGGTAATTTGCTGGATAACGCCTGCAAATCAGCACAAAATACAGTGCAAATCAGCGCTAATACGTTTACAGACAGCATTCACATCTACGTGGATGACGACGGCAGCGGCATTAATGAAGCCGATGCTAATGCTATTTTAAATCGTGGTGAACGGCTCGACACTTACGCCGAAGGGCAAGGGATCGGCTTAGCCGTGGTGATTGATTTAATGGAAACCTACAACGGCCAGCTAAGGATTGAGCGCAGCCCACTTGGCGGCGCTCGTTTTACCGTGCAATTACCCCATTAAGCAGAAGCCTTAATTTGATCATCATCACTGCTCAGGAGGATCGCCAACCATTGCGTTTCTTTGCGTGTTTCAAGCGCAATTTTAACAATCATGGTTAGAGGTACACTGAGCAACATACCCACGCTACCCAAGAGCCACCCCCAGAATATCAATGATAAAAATACTACCAGGGTTGATAAACCAAGCCCCCGCCCCATTAAACGTGGCTCAATGACATTGCCCATAACGGTATTAACCAACACAAAACCCAAAGCCACGAGGCCTGCAATACCAAAGCCAAATTGCACAAAGGCCATCAATACTGCTGGTATAGCCGCGATTATCGACCCGATATTAGGGATATAGTTAAGTAAAAAAGCCAGCACCGCCCAGAGTAAGAAATGATCGACGTTAAGTACCCATAGCCAGATCCCAATTATTAGCCCAGTGGCTAAACTCACTAGCGTTTTAATGGCTAAGTAGCTATTCACCGAACGAATAAAGCGGTCGATATGATTCAATTTCATGTCGGGGTCTGCTAATGCAACGTGAATGCGCCGTGGCATGGAGTCTGCTTCAAACAACATAAACACAACGGTTAACAAGATCAGAAATAAATTAGACAGCACGCCCCCAAGGCCGCCCAGTAAATTGGTGGTCATCGACATTGCCATACCCGGGTCGAGATGCTCGCGGAGTAGATCAGTATTCAAACTGATGTTTAAAGCCTCTAGTTGGGTCACAACCCAAGTAAACTGCTCACTTAATTGGGCACTGTATTCGGGGAGGTTGCGTCTAAATTCAGACATAGATTGGGCAACTAAACCTGCTAGCATGAAACCAAATATCACAATTAACAGTATAACTAGAGAGACAGATAGCCAGCGCGGAATGTTGTAGCGGTTGGCCCAATGGATCACAGGGCTACAAGCAATGGCTATAAACCCTGAAAGTAAAAATGGCACAACAATTTCACTAGCGGCTTTTAAACCAGCTAAGACAACAATAACGCAAGCCATGATAATCAGAGCTTTGACTGTGGGTGATTTTAATTCCATAACTATTTCAATAACGTGCGGGATAAGACAAACTAACAAATCTTGCCATTTTTGAACACTATTAAAAGGACAGCACTAATCCATGCAATTAAACCAAGCGACCATTCGGATCAAAAACTTGCGCCTGCGCACCTACATCGGCATTAATGAAGATGAAATCAAAAATAAGCAGGATGTAGTGGTCAATGTAAAGATCCATTATGACGCAGAGCAAGCCACCAACAGTGACCAAATGGATGATGCGCTTAACTACAAGACGATAACCAAAGCCATCATCAAATTGGTCGAGGACAATCGCTTTTATTTGCTCGAAAAACTCACCGCAGATGTATTGGCCATCGCGGCAGAACATCCATGGGTTAGTTATGCTGAGGTTGAAGTTGATAAGCCGCATGCATTGCGTTTTTCAGATTCTGTTTCACTCATGCTTTCATGCACTAAAGGCTAATTAAAATGAATATCTTGGTGACGGGTGGTACGGGCTTAATCGGACGATATTTTATCGAGCAGTATGCCGCGTCTTACCGTTTTACCGTGCTGACACGCAACAGAACGAGAGCCGCACAAACTCTACCCGAAGGCTGTGAATTCATTACTGACCTTGATGGTTTGCAACACCTTGATGCTTTTGATGCGGTTATAAACTTGGCCGGTGAACCCATCGTCGATAAGCGCTGGAGCGAACAGCAGAAATCCGTGATCCGTGAGAGCCGCTTGGGGATCACCCAGCAGCTTTCTAAGCTCATCAATAACAGCCGGCTGCCGCCAGAAGTGTTTATCAGCGGCTCAGCCATTGGCTATTACGGTCGACAGGGTGATACTCCGATTAATGAAGACTTCGATGCACCCTATGACGAATTTTCCCATCAGTTGTGTCGAGAATGGGAAGCACTAGCACAACAGGCTCAGTCAGCAAAAACCCGGGTATGTATTATGCGCACCGGTATCGTGCTAGCAGAGGATGGCGGAGCCTTAGACAAGATGTTATTCCCGTTCAAATGCGGACTGGGCGGTCCTATCGCTTCTGGAAACCAGTATATGTCGTGGATCCATATTCGCGACATGGTGAATGCTATTCATCATCTACTTAAGCGCCCACGCAGTGCAGGTATCTATAATTTGACCGCGCCTCACCCGGAAACCAATAAAATGTTTGCCAAGAAGTTGGCCAGCGCCTTACATCGTCCCTGCATTTTTCCCATGCCAGAGTTTGTACTCCGAGCGATGATGGGAGAAGCCGCTGATTTATTGGTTTACGGGCAAAATGTTGTGCCGCAGGCATTGCTGCGTGAGGACTTTCACTTTCTATTCCCGTACCTTGAGGATGCGTTAACCGAATTAACCTAACAGCGGGAACGATTATCTGGAGAGTTTAAGTTTGCTTGCTTTAATCCGCGCGTGGTCGCTGCATCTGCGGCTAAAACCTGCAAAATAGCCGCCCGCTAATAGAATATTCTCTCAATAAAATCATTTAGTTAACTCCATATTAAAAAAAACTAAAACAATTTTCGCCCTCACCTGTACGCTATTAGATCCATGGCCTACTATTAATGAGCAGTAGTAGAAAACAAAGATAAAGTCATGACAGGATTTGCAGGAAATCAAGGAAGCTTTCAACTCGAACGCAATGGCGACATTATCGAGTTAATTGCCATTGGCCGTTGGGATGAGCGCTTGGCACATCAGTTTTTAGAACAAGTGGAAACTCTGATCGCACCGCTTGATGGGCGCCCTTGGGCGACCATTGTTGATGTGCGCGAATGGGAGTTAGGCACCCCCGAATTTCAAGACGTTATCACTGCGGGTACAGAGAAACAGGTAGCCATGGGCTTACGCCGAGAAGCCTATGTTATCGATGAGAGTCAGGTGAAAGTGTTTCAGATTGACGCCATGATGCCGCCTGATGAACTCTATCACGCGCGCTACTTTCGAACTTACATTGATGCCTTTAGTTGGTTAAATCAGGAAGGTTTCGGCAATATCTAGGCACCATTCCTTCTGCCAGAAAGCTCTGCAGGTAAATAGAGAAACCTTGTCTTAAGACATTCGTGGGCAATAACCTTATTGGCCCAGTTCCCTCTGGGCCACAATGAACTAAAGTGTTGTACTGAACAACGCCAGCGAATTACACCATCCGTCGTAAAAGAGCTGTGGTATTTAGCGCCAATAAGCGCCAACAACCAATGGCCCCGAGTAACCCAACGACAATGGCGCCAGCCACAGGAGCGACTAACCAATACTCCAGATGCACACTCGCTTCCATTTGAAATACTTGGGATTGCAGTAACCACAAACTAAACTCATTGGCCAGTGCTGCCATAAAGCCTGCGACAATGCCGATGATCAAAAACTCAAAGATCACACTTAAGCGGATCAAATTCCCTTTCGCACCCAGCGTGCGCAGAATGGCGAGTTCTTGCTGACGCTCATCCATGCTCGCCTGCACTTGCGCGATCAATACCAAACTTCCTGCTGCCAACACCAGAATTAAGATAAACTCAACCGCGAGTGAGACTTGGTCGACGACTTCTCTGAGCTGGTTAATACGCGCATCAACATCAAACAAGGTTACCGAGGCAAAAGGCTGCATAATTTGGGTGATCTCAGCCTTGCGCGACTGGTCCAGATGGAAACTTGTAATGTAAGTAGCCGCAAAGGATTCCATTGCTGCGGGATGCAGCACAAAGAAAAAGTTCGGCTGCATGGTTTGCCAATTGACTTCGCGTAGGCTGGTCACCGTGACCTCGACAATTTCACTGCCAATATTAAAGGTCAATTTATCATTGAGTTTGATGTCCAAACGCTGTGCTACTTCTGACTCTACCGATACCTCATGCGGCATCCCGGGTTGCCATGCATCTAACCAACGCCCTTCGACAATTCGATTTTCGGTTTGTAATTGGGTATCCCAGGTTAAATTTGCCTCACGCCCCAATCCATCGCGGCCTTCGCGGGGCTGCTCATCACCTTCTTTGGTGACTTCAGTACGAATACGTTCATCATTTATGGCAACAAATCGCCCGCGCGCTACCGGGAAGAAATCGTCGTGGCGCACATTAAATTGCTCGAACTGGGCAATTAACGGCTCTTTTTGCGCCTCGGTAACATTACTTACAAAATAGTTTGGCGTGCCTTCAGGCAACTGCGCCCGCCACTGCGCAATCATGTCATTGCGCATAACCAATACCACCAAGAGCAGCATGATGGTAATAGAGAAACTGATTAGCTGTACCGAATTATCCATGGCGCGGCGACGGATGCGCGCCCAAGCGAGTTGCCAGGGCCCCATCGCCCCGCCACCTAGCTTGCGACCAAGGGCAATAAGACCAAAAGTGACTGCTAATAGCCCTAAAACCAACAAAATACCTGAGCCAAACAAAATGGCGCTGATCATAAGGTCACGACTGTACGCCCACATAAGTAGGAAGATAGCCGAGCCCGCTGCAGCAAATTGCAAGGTACGCGAGCTTAAATTGGCGGCAATATCTTTACGTAATACCCGCAATGGTGGTACTGAGAACAATTGCATCAAGGGATACAACGAGAACATCATGGCACATAATGAGCCGGTAAAGAGCGCAATCAGCAGTGGTCGCCAGTGCCACACGTTCAGTGATACCTCCACCCTGTCACCTAACGCAGTCACCACCACCTGCTGGATAGCAATGCCCAACACAGTGCCAATAAAAATCCCCAGCAAAGTAATGAAGCTGATCTGCAATATATAGATACGCTGGATTTGTTGTTTGCTGGCACCAATGGTCTTCATGATAGCGACCGGGTCAAAATGGCGCTGACTGTAGCGCTGTGCTGCTACAGCAATAGACACCGCCGCTAGAACAATTGCTAACAAACTGGCGAGCAGGAAGTAGCGTTCGGCGCGCGACACCGCTCGCCCTACGGCTGAGTCGTCATCTTCAACCGACATCCAGTAGTGCAGCTCGTCATTTAACTGCGGACGTAACCAATCATAATAGTCGTCTAACACTGCCGACTCACCGGTGAAATATGCCTTGTAAGTCACGCGACTGCCGGGGCCTGTTACATTGGTTTGGGGAATATCTTCGATGGCCATTAACAGGATCGGATCGGTATTAAAGACACTAAAGCCAGCATCGGGGATTTCACCCAACACTTGGGTGACTTTGAGAGAGGCATCACCCACATACACCGTATCACCTAGCTCAACATCCAGTAATTGAAACAAGCGAGAATCCATCCAGACCTCACCCGGTAGCGGGCGGCCGTCGATATCACTGGCCAGTTCAAAAGGTGCTGGAGCAACGCTTATAGCGCCTTTCAATGGATATTGCTCATCAACCGCACGCAGGTCGGCAAGCGCCATTTCCTGCTCGCCAAACACCATAGAGCGCGTACTGACCTGCTGAGCCGTTTGCAGGCCTTGCGTTTGCGCTTCCAACAGCCAGTTCTCATCAATCGAGTGGCGCGAGTTCAAACGGCGGTCGGCGGCGATAAATTCAGCCGAGCGATCAGTCAATGCCTGCTGCAAGCGTTCACTGAATAATGACAGGGATAGTACAGCAGCAACCGACAAAACAATTGCCAGCAAGATAATGGTTAATTCGCCACGTCGGGCTTCATGACGAAACAGTCGCCATGCAAGGTTAAATGTGGTCGCCATAATTTAGCTCGCCTCGCGTTGTACTGGACTTTCTCCAGTATCGCCGTCAGCGGCGCTAGTAGCTTCGCTTAATTCGCCAGCCTGCATATGCAATTGACGATCGCACTTGGCAGCCAGCTGACTGTCATGGGTCACCAATACTAGTGTAGTTTCATTGTCTTGATTGAGTTTGAATAGTAGCGCTTCAATTTTATCGCTGTTTGCAGCATCCAGATTACCGGTTGGCTCATCGGCAAAGAGGATTTTAGGTTGGGTGATAAAAGCACGGGCGATGGCGACACGCTGTTGCTCACCACCAGAGAGCTGATTGGGGTAATGGTGTGCGCGGTGCCCAAGGCCTACCTGCTCTAAGATCTCTTTGGCCCGTGCTTTAGGGTTGGTTAAACCATTGATCTCCGCCGGTAACATAATGTTTTCTAGGGCAGTCAAACTTTGCACCAACATAAAGCTTTGGAAGATAAAACCCACTTTGTCACCCCGAAGGCGCGCACGTTGTTCTTCATCCATGGTGTGCAACGGTTGATCATCGAGAAAAATCTCGCCACTAGACACTTCATCTAGCCCAGCAAGCAGGCTTAATAAGGTTGATTTACCGGAGCCTGACGCACCTACTATGGCAATCGACTCACCCGCCTTGACTTGAAAAGAGATAGGCTGAAGGATCTGAAGTGCGCCTTCGCTGGTATTAACTGTCTTAGTGATGGATTTTGTTTCAATCATTTTTTGCATTCGAGGAGTCTTTACATTGGTTAATCTTCAACGAAACCGACGCGGTGCGTGGATCGTACTGGCATTACTCTTTTTACCCTTGCTCGCGGTTTCAGATCACATTTATGCAGCTTCACAGCGGGAAAACGTCCGCCTGTTAGTGCTGGGCGATAGTTTAAGCGCGGCCTATGGTCTGCAAGCTCCACAAGGTTGGGTCAGTCTGCTACAAAACACCTGGCAAGAGAACGGTTCTACGATTGACGTTATAAATGCTGCGATCAGTGGAGAAACCACCGATGGCGGCCTCGCCCGCTTGCCTCGTCTGCTTGAACAACACGCGCCGACCCATCTGCTTATTGAATTGGGCGGAAATGATGGTTTGCAAGGGCATAACGTCAATAAAATGCGAGTTAACTTGTTACAAATGGTAAAAATGGCGCAGGCGCAGGATATCGAGGTACTGCTACAAGAAATGCATATTCCGACCAATTACGGCCGCCGCTATAATGAGTTATTTACTGAAAGCTTCAGCTATGTCGCGAATAAAACCGACATTCCATTGATCCCGTTTTTCTTGATGGATGTGGCGTTGGATCCAAGTTTGATGCAGCGCGATGGGATCCACCCTAATGCAGAAGCCCAGCCAATTATCGCAGAATTTATGCGTAAACAATTAGAGCCGCTGTTACTCGATAATAACGACTAAGAAGAAAAAGAGGTTGCCGTTACCGGCAACCTCTTTTGATATTAAGGTCTAACGTAAGTGGTGGTTGTGGTAGTTTCGCCTTTGATCAGCGAAAGGTATCGATCCCGCAATTTTGTCTGACGTGATTCCATCTCAACCGCTTTACCTGCAATAAACACCTGCTCTGCACTTTCGGTAACTTCAAGCGGGTCGCCCGACCAAATCACCACATCAGCGCGTTTGCCCGGCGCGATGCTGCCAATCTGATCATCCACTTGAAAAATTTTGGCTGGATTTAAACTGATCGCGGCTAACGCTTGGGCATAGTCCAATCCATTTGCCACTGCATTTCCTGCATGTTGCGTGGCCAATCGAATATTGTGCGTATCCATTCCAATCGCAACGGTCACTCCCGCAGCGGCCAAACGGCCAGCATTTGCGAGCGTAGCGCCCATTTGATCAAAGCCACCAGGAAGGTTGTACTCAGGGTTCACAATGACCGGGATAGCATGGGCGGCTAATTGCTCAGCCACACGCCACGCTTCTATACCATCAACAATCACTAAACGCAGTTTAGGATAGCGCGCTTTAAGCTGGATAACCTGCTCAATATCTGCCTTACGATTTGCCGTGACAAGTAGCGGCGTAGCGCCACTAAGCACTGGCTTAAGGGCACTAATATCTGCAGTTGTCGTTAAACCATGCCACTCAGCACCTGCCTTCATGGTCGCTGGCGCTTGTTGCGCTTCGTTTAAAACTTGATTGAGCGCAACCCAGAGTGCGGCGCGTGAATCACCGTTAGTTTCCGCCCCATCATTGGCTACACTCGTGTGCACGAATGCCCGCGGCTTAAGCACCGCTGAGGTTTCACTGGCAAGCGTGATCACCGTACCCTGACCATTGAATAACTGACCCGTACTGGCAATGCCGCTGGCAGCACTGGTAAAGCCTTCAATGCGCGTGATGGCAAATAAGCTGCTATCTGGGTTAAGTGCAAAACTGGCGTCATAGGCCGCCCCAGTAGTGGAGACTGCATGGGCTTTCACGCGGCTATCGACCACGCCCGCAGACATGCTGACTTCTTGTAGGCCCAAAGTGGTTAATGCACCGAAGAACCCAGGAGTGACGACTTTGCCACTGGCATCAATAACGGTGTAATCGCTAGGGACCTCTGCGGCATCGGTTAAGACTCCAGAGATAACGCCATCATTCACCAACACAACGCCATTCTCTAAGGTCCCAGCACTACTGAGTGTATGGACTGTACCGCCCACTATCGCTAGTTTTTCAGCGTGCGCGAGGGATAGCATGGTTAATAACAATGTAGGTACGATGAAAAATTGCTGTAAATGTCTCATTTGTGGTCTCCCTCGGCAACTTGTCCCAACTCAAAATCACTCACTGGCCAACTGTCAGGCGACGCTCGGTCGTACACTAACGCGCCATCAACAAAGACCTTTTCCGCTTGGGTATAGGTTGAGAATGGGTCACCTGACCACAGCACAACATCGGCGTTTTTGCCTGTTTCAAGTGAGCCGGTATGCTCAAAAATACCCAGTGACTTCGCCGGATTAGCAGATAACCACTGCCATGCGTCAGCTTGGGAAATGTCTAAACCTACGCGTTGACCATCGGCCCAAGCTTTGGCCGCCTCCTGATTGAGACGCTGGATCCCTAAATCGCTATCGGAATGCACAACGGCACATGCGCCGGCGCTGTGCACCATAGGAATATTTTCACGGATGCCGTCGTAGGCCTCCATCTTAAAGCCCCACCAATCGGCCCACATGGACGAGCAAACATTGTTTTCGGCTAATTTATCCGCAATTTTGTAAGACTCAACCGCATGATGGAAACTGCCAATCTGATAGCCAAACTCCTGCATAACATCCATCATTACCGTCATTTCATCGGCGCGATAGCAATGCATGTGCACAATGATTTCACCATCCAGCACACCCACTAAAGTATCTTTATCTAAGTCTCGCTTGGGCGGCTTGGGATTTTTGCCGGCCTCATACTCTGCATAATAGCGCTCCCACTGGTCGCGATACTGCTGAGCATCAGCCCAGGCTTGCCGATAACCAGCAACATTGCCCATACGCGTCATGGGACCGCCCTTTTGCCCATACACGCGTTTAGGGTTCTCACCACAGGCCATTTTGACCCCATAAGGGGCTTCTGGAAACTTCATTGCCTGCATAGTTCGATTGGGGACATTTTTCAGCGTGACTGAGCGGCCACCAAACAAGTTGGCTGAACCCGGCAGGATCTGCATAGCGGTAACGCCGCCCGCTAGTGCGCGACCAAATCCAGGGTCCTGCGGCCACACTGAATGCTCCGCCCAAACGCCGGCCGTAATTGGCCCTGTCATTTCATTACCATCCGAGTGAGATTGCGTGGATGGCGCTGGATAAACGCCTAAATGGCTGTGCGTATCAATAATGCCAGGGGTAACCCATTTACCCGTACCGTCGATTACTACAGCACCTTCGGGAACGGTCAGATCGGCGCCAATGGCTACCACTTTGCCTTGGTTAAGTAAAATTGATGTGGATTCTTGTTTGCCACCGATCCCATCAAGTAGGGTCACATTGGTCAAGACAGTGGGTTGACTCGGTAATGGCTGGTAAGTGCTGGGGTAAGGGTTCTTAGCGATGACAAACTTTTCATTTTGTTCGGCATTTGCAGTATCTTCCCCACCACAACCGGTCATCATCGCAAGTGCCAAAGCACTAACGGAAAAAAGCGGAAATGTGCTGGTTTTTTTCATCGTTTTTCTTAGGTTGGTTGGAATAAAGTTATCGTAAACAGTATGAATACCTTAGCACAACCCATTTAGATTGCTGACGTAATCATTTATTGTGTCGCAGTCGCTAACACCTGATGCTGATTCGCATGCAAAACGGCGACGATTTCTGTCGGTTCACGCAAACGACGGATCTGATCAAACACCACGGCAGCCTCTTCGTATTGGTTTTTTAAATAGCCGAACCATTGTTTGATGCGATTTGGGTAATAGCGGCCTTTGTCGCCAAATATCTCATAGCCTGAATAAGCCACTAACCATTCCGTCACCTCTGCCCATGGCATTGGGCTTTGCTGGTTTTTAATGTGTAAGGCAAGATTGGGCATCGACAAAGCGCCACGCCCCACCATCAGTTGCTCGCACCCGGATTGTTGCAGACACTGCAGCGCATCGCTACGCTGCCAAATTTCACCATTGGCAATAATCGGTACCTGACAGGTGGCTTTCACTTTGGCAATCCAATCCCAATAGGCTGGCGGTTTATAGCCATCGGTTTTGGTGCGTGCATGAATGGTAATAGCTGACACGCCAGCATCTTCCAGGGCTTGCACGTTGTCGAACACCTGCTGTTTGTCTTCAAAGCCTAAGCGGATTTTTGCGGTCACAGGAAACGCCGGATCAACTGCCTCACGCACCGCCTTTACTATCGCATGCAAGGTGTGCGGTTCGTTCAGTAAAACCGCTCCTCCGCGACTTTTGTTTACCGTTTTAGCTGGGCAACCAAAATTCAGGTCCACACCTGGAGAGCCAAGCTCAATGGCGCGCGCTGCATTATAAGCCATCCATTCGGGGTATTGCCCCAATAACTGCACTCGCACCGGCACACCGCTAGGTGTTTTACCATCGGTCTGAAGCTCAGGGCATAAACGATAAAAAACGTGGTTAGGAATTTTTTGTTCGACGACACGCACGAATTCAGTCACGCATAAATCATAGCCCCCAATGCGGGTTAGCATGTCACGCATTAAGTGATCAACAACCCCTTCCATGGGGGCTAACATGACTTTTAACGCTGCAGTATTCGATGAATTTGTCACCAACAATCTCAAATGATTAAACCGCGGCTAGTTTACCTGTTTTATGCCAGCAACAATATAGTCAAAGGTGTTACGCTGCAGAAGAAGGGCTAAGCGCATTGGCCAAGGACAACAGTTCATCGCGGACTTCTCGACAGCGCACCAGAAAGGCTTTTTGCTGATCATTGCTCGCAAAGTAGTGTTGTAACAAGGGTTTTATCTGACGCTGGGTTTGTTGTGTGGGGAGCATTAAGTAATCCAAGATGTCGAGACTATGATGCACAACACCGTGTTTGCTATCACCGACTGGCCCTAAAGATTCTACCACGCGGCACATTTCTTTTGGCATGTGCCATAACCGGCTAACAAACGCGCTTACCGCTACCGTACTGGTTCCCAAGCGGTGCTGTTGAAAACGGTTTTGCTCACGCCACGTGCTCAGCTCATCGAGCTCTGCAGCGCAATCTCGCATTTCATCGGGTAAATAAAAGTGTAAAACAAGCTCACCAATATTATGTAGCAAAGCTGCAAGGTAGGCGGTTTCAGCCTCTACCTTATTGGCATTACTGGCTTCGTTAAGTTCTTCTACGATGTGTGTAGCAAGTAGCGCACGGTGCCAAAAATGGGCGTAATTGAATCCTTTTAATTCGCGCGCAAAGGTTTGTGAGGACATAATCGCCAAGGTCAAGGCATACAGCTTCTCAACACCAAATATAGCAATAACTGCCTGTTTCAAGTTGGCCACTTTAACATGTGCATACATACTGCTGTTGGCCACTTTCATTATTTTCGCGACTAGCACAGGGTCGCCCTGCAAAAGCTCAATGATCTGCTCGATGGTAGCTTCCGGATCGCGCAAACAATCGAGTAATTTCGTCACCGTTGAAGGTAAGTGAGGGAGTTGCTCGGCATCAATGATGTCTTTCACATTGCTGCCGTGCGATAACGATACGTATTGGGCTTGGATCTTCGCCGGTGAAATGCCCTGCCATTTCTTAAATGAACGCTCAAATGTGGCACGATCAGAAAAACCCAATTGCAGACTGATGGACTCAATAGATTCACCCGCAAACAATAATGATAGGGCTTTTGTGTTGCGCGCAGCAGCGACGATGTCGCGAAACTTCAGCCCTTCACTATTGAGCTTACGACTCAAGGTGCGCTCACTCATGGCCAGTTGTGACGCAACAGCGGATTGCGACAATGCATCCCAGTTTTCCGTTCGGGCAACTTCTCGCACCACGGCAAACTCAATATTCTTATGGTTACCTAAACCTCTACGATAAATGTTTAACTGGCTTAGAAACGCCTCATTTAAGCGCGGGTTTGCATTGCGCATTGGTTGCGTCAGACTCTCTCGGCGCACACTCAAGCGGACTAACAGGTCAGTATCTTCAGCAAAACGATGGCCCTGCCATTCTTCTATGCTGCCATGCAAATGACATTCAATGAGTCCCTCGGGTAATAGGCCACTGAGGCGAATATGCTTAATCATCAAGCCACACAACAATAGCTGCACATGGGGCAGCTCTTGTGATTTAGTCATGGTGATGGTGACCGAGGACACACCGGTATTGATAACAAATAAGGATTCTTCTGCACTCAAATCTTCCAGCATGAGCACGAAAGTATCTAGCCAGGCACCTACGCTAACACTGGTCGAGAGTGTATTGGTGTATAAGTCTAGGGTGTCATTACTGAACGCTAATCCTGCGCTAAACAATCGATGCGTGGTTGCACGATCAAAATCTAGCGCAGCAAACGACTTTGCTGCCTGTTGGTCTTCAAGCGCAGCAGATGTCGCGCTCACTAGCTGCTGGAACAGGGAAATCTCCATCTCTGCAGATGCACCATGCGTGATGAATTATGTTATGTCTTGATTTAACCATCGTCTGCACTGACTTGAAAGTGATTTGTACTTTTTTGCTAAAGCGACTAAATTCAAAAGAGATTTGCGCCCGCAGATGGCTGCAGATCATTCTCTCACCTTGTTCTAAAGTGCAGTCATTAAATGAACAAAAGCGTTTTTGCGTCGCACGGCAGTTTTACTATCGAGATCGATGAAAATTGCCGTATTGTTGATGGTCGAGGCCCCTATAATCAAGAGATTGTGCAGGAGTACGAGCACGCTATTGCCGGCGCGATCGATACCCTAAGCGGTGGCTCTTGGACACAAATAATTATCTTGCATGGACTTAGTTTGTTTACCCCAGATGCTGCTGCACGACTCAAGCAAACCGTGTTAATGCGCAAAACGAGAGGGTTAACCGCCTCTGCCGTAGTTATCGGTGATGTTGACGGGAAGAACACCGTCACTCAGCAAATGCAAAGCATTTATCAAGAATGCGGTATCGCTTTTGACTTTTTTGATAATGTCGATAGCGCACAGATTTGGTTAAAAACGCTTTAAAAAGAGGATGTTCAAAAACGTTCCCGACGTTTTTGTCGAACCGAAGCGGTTCTCACCCGTACAAAACGCACATACAAAAACACCCGCAAAAGCGGGTGTTCCTATAATCGTTTAAAAATAAATATATTCCTAACTGGGGATTACAAAATGCTTCCTGCATTTTGCCCTACGGGCCATCGCTGCGCGATGTTCAAAAACGTTCCCGACGTTTTTGTCGAACCGAAGGGGTTCTCACCCGTACAAAACGCACATACAAAAACACCCGCAAAAGCGGGTGTATTTGTATATGGCGTCCCCTAGGGGATTCGAACCCCTGTTACCGCCGTGAAAGGGCGGTGTCCTAGGCCTCTAGACGAAGGGGACAAAAAATCTTACTGCCACCTAGCGGTGGTGATTCTTTGCAGGCTTGTTAACCAAAGCTAACTTTAACCTAAACCTAGAACAATGTGACTGAGTGTTCAATCACGTGCAAGCTTAGCCTTGCTTGACCCTTTAACTTAACCAGTAAAGGATGAAAATGGCGTCCCCTAGGGGATTCGAACCCCTGTTACCGCCGTGAAAGGGCGGTGTCCTAGGCCTCTAGACGAAGGGGACAGAAAATCGGCTTAGCAAAGTAAGTCTTTGCTGATTTTCTGTAAGGCGAAGTAACTGTAGTTACTGAACGACCTTACCTAGTAATGTGTCACAAATTGGTGGAGCCAGGCGGGATCGAACCGCCGACCTCTTGCATGCCATGCAAGCGCTCTCCCAGCTGAGCTATGGCCCCGGCTATTGAACCTGACTCAAGCTGAGTCTGTTCCGTGACAGCGGGGCGCATTCTAGGCATCAGACCTTAAAGTGTCAACGATTTTTTTAGGAATTTTCGCGGTTTTCGATGAATTCCAATGCTTTGTTTATTCGTTGTACAACCTTTGTTTGAGAAATCAACGCTAAGGTCAAATCGAGCGATGGAGAATTACCTCCACCCGTCACTGCAACCCGCAGTGGCATGCCAACTTTACCCATACCAATCTCCAGCTCTTCAGCCGTTTGATTGATCGCAGCTTGAATATTTTCACCTGTCCAATCAGTAATAGCGGCCAACTTGGTTTGCGCCAAGGTTAAGGCCTCTTTGGCAACAGGACGCAAGTGCTTCTTCGCGGCATTAGCATCAAACTCATCATAGTCGTGATAAAAATAACGACTGATACTGGCAAGTTCAGCGAGCGTTTTAACGCGTTCCGCTTGCACACTGATCACCTCAGTAAGCGCCGGTCCAGTATTCACATCAATGCCCTGCTGCTCGAAATGCCATTGCGCATGCTCAGCCACCACATCAGCTGGCAAGATTTTGATGTAATGCTGGTTTAACCAAATCAATTTTTCAGTATTGAACGCCGATGCCGACTGACCAATGGCATCTAACGAGAACAGCTCAATCATTTCCTCAACGGAGAAAATTTCCTGATCCCCGTGAGACCACCCTAAGCGCACCAAATAATTAAGAACCGCTTGTGGCAAGTAACCATCGTCACGGTATTGCATTACACTTACTGCGCCATGGCGTTTGGATAACTTCTTACCATCATCGCCCAAAATCATCGACACATGGGCATACTCAGGAACCGGTGCACCCAACGCATGTAAAATATTGATTTGGCGCGGTGTGTTGTTGATGTGATCTTCGCCGCGTACCACGTGCGTGATCCCCATATCCCAATCATCAACGACCACGCAGAAATTATAGGTCGGTGTGCCATCACTGCGCATGATCACTAAGTCGTCCATTTCAGCGTTGGCAATTTCAATTTTACCGCGCACATGATCAGTAAAGACCACACTGCCCTGCTGCGGATTTTTAAAGCGGATCACGTAAGGCTGACCTGCTGGATGATCAGTTCGATCTCGCCATGTGCCAGGATAACGCGGTTTTTCACCCTTGGCTTTTTGTTCTTCACGGATAGCGTCAAGCTCGTCTGCTGGCATAAAACACTTATAGGCTTTGCCTTCGGCCATTAACTGCTCAATCACTTCACGGTAGCGGTCAAAGCGATCGGTTTGATATACCGGACCAACATCCGCGTCCAGGCCTAACCACGCCATACCATCAAGGATGGCCTGTTTAGCCTCCTCGGTAGAACGTTCGATATCGGTATCTTCGATACGCAAAACAAATTGCCCGCCTTGGCTTTTGGCATACAACCAAGAGTAAAGCGCAGTTCGTGCGCCGCCTACGTGCAAATAGCCTGTTGGGCTTGGCGCGAATCGAGTCACTACAGTCATTGTTACATTACCTAAAACAAATTTGGCGCGCATTCTACCCTAGCTGTGGCGCGAAACGAACCCCCGGCTAAAACAATTGCAGGGCGCTGCGATCAAATTCGTCCAAATTCGGAAATACCGCCGCCAGTTCGTTATCACTTAAACCAAACCATGCGGCTAATTCACTGCCTAAATGCTCCAGCGCAAGAGTTGGGATCATACGTCCATCCCCAATGTCATCATCCGAATTTAGCGCTAACGAGGGTAATTGACCTTTGATACTACCACCGTCAACCGGCCCCCCCATCAACAATTGGTGCCCGCCCCAACCATGATCAGTTCCATCACCATTACTGGTCAGCGTGCGACCAAACTCTGAAGCCGTAAAGGTAACTACGCTATCACCGAGACCACGCTCATCAATATCATCCTGAAATGCTTTTAACGCATGACTTAAAGTGACTAACAACTGCGGATGCAACTGTGCTTGCGCATCGTGCGTATCCCACCCACCGAGGCCAACAAAGTAGATTTGCCGAGACTGACCTAATACCGGCTGGCTGGCAATTAAGGTCGCCACCATACGTAGTTGCGCGGCTAAATCATTGCCCTCGGGGTAACTCGTCGTCGTGGGGGAAACACTTTCAATCGCCGTGAGGATACGTGCATTGTTGTTTGCTGCGCTAGTGAGTTTGCGTGCGTATGCGCGCTCGAGCGGATTGGCACTGAGTTCAAGCATGCGATTAAACAAATCGATTCGTTCAGCATCCCATGGCTGGTTCGGATCCAACGCTGCAAACGCTTCAGGTCCGTCTGGAGAAACTGCAAAAGGCACCACTTGGGTACCCGCTTGTAACAGGTTATTGCCAAACAGCGTTAGGTTCATCGATAAGCTATCGTTACTATCATAGAGTAGGTCGGCCATGCGCCCGCCCCACCCCGTGCGTGATCCTGTGTTCATCGAACCCGCTTGCCATAAGGCTTGCTGATCATTGTGCGAAAATAATTGTGGTGGCAGCAAGCTGTTGTCATTCAGCAACATGGCTTTTGATAAGGGACGCTGCATCGGGCCAATGTTAGACACAAAGGCCAGTTTCTCGGCGTTAAATAATTCTTGCAATGGCGCCGCACTCGGCGGCAGTCCAACAGCATAAGCAGACGAACTTGCGCTTGCGAGTGGCAACAATGTTTCGCGCGGGTAAGCCAGCGACTGACGGACGCCTTGATAAATCGAGTAATCATTGGGATCGGTCGGCACCAGCATATTAAACGAATCATTACCGCCATATAAAAATACGCACACCAATGCCTTGTAATCATTAAAACGGGCAGAGCTTTGCGCCATCACGGCTCGTGATAACGTTAGATTAAGTCCAAGCGATGCTGCCGTTGTCAAAGAACCGGCAGACATTAAGGATTGCTTTAAAAATCGTCGTCTGGATGTTTGCATGCTTAAAGCCTCCTACATTTGAACCGCAAACTGCGGTGATGACAAAATTAAAAAGACCAGGTTGGCCACACGATCAGCAGGCTCTAATCCATCTGTTAGCGTCAACGCCTCTGCCAGTATCGCTTCATATTGATCTGACATAGCGCCAGATAACAGCAATAAATTTAACTGCTCTAGTAGTTCTTCGGGTTGATCCAAAAGCGCTATCTGAGCATCAAAAGACACTAAAATATCTTTGTCATCTGCGGGATCACGTCGCACTTGATGGCCCCAAAGCGTTGAGTAAGCAATGAAGTTTGTGGCTCGCACCACATAGGTTTCAGTAATGATCTGTAGCTCTGGGGCGACCAGCTGTTCGCTTGCAAGCTCGCCCGGCTCGGAATAATCCGGTAGATAAAAGTTAAACACCGAGGGAGACGATAACGGTGCCTGATTAAAGATATAATCGGGGTAACCGAGTTGCATCCGCTGGTTTGGTGAAAAGGCACTAAATGCTCGCCAAAGTTGGGTTTGCTTGATGATCGGCTCTTTTAGTTTGCCAAATTGTTGAGGCAAATCATGGTGGCCACTGCGCGCTTCTTCATCCAACAGTAAGGCTTTGATTGTTGCGCCTAAATCGCCTCTAATACCCTCACCGTTATCATTAAATACACTGGCAACGCGTGCGATGTACGCAGGGCTAGGATTGCTGGTTACTAACTGCTGGATAAGATGGCGACTGACAAAAGGCCCCACATTGGGATGCATAAACAAACTATCTAACGCCATGGTTAAATCTTGTTCAGCCGACTGCCCAGCTGGCACAAGAACATTATTCAATAACAGCTTTTCGCCTGTATCATGAAAGGCCTCAACTGGCTCCATCGCATTTAACGTGTCGTAATTCTGCCACCAGTTGTACCAGGTAAATTCCGTGGCTGGACTAAAGTTCCAGCCGGTAAACACATGCGCATAGGCTTCAATAACGGCTTGATCATACGTTGCTATCGGCTCTCCATTGGTCCCGATAAGCGGTGTGCCATCGAGACCAAGCTCAACTAACCCGATACTGAATAATTGCATCAGCTCGCGAGCGTAATTTTCATCTGGCCGAATGTTTCTTGCCGCATCGGGCTTCTCATTGCCAAGCATACTTAAATACATGCCCATGATCGGTGAGCGCGTAACATCTTCGAGCAGATCGCGGTAATTGCCAAAAGCATGAGATGCCAATAAATCGTAATAATTAGCCATACCAAACTGATCGTCAGAGAAAATACTTTTATCTGAAATGACCATTAACTGGCTCAGCGCATAGGCGACGCGCTGACGCAATTGATCGGGTGCTGTTAATGCCGCATTCCACCAAGCTTCGATGCGGTGTTCGCGCCATATATCGTCGCGCTCAACCTGATTAGTAAGCGCATTTAAATAATCGACATGGCTACTGGTGGGCAACCCCATTTGCGTATCCAGCCAGGTTTCTGCCCCCGCCTCAACAACGGCATCAATTGCATCCAAACTTGCGCCGAACGTTGCCTGTTGAAGTAATCGAGCGGCGTCAACCTGTTGTTCCCAAAGGCTCGGCTCTGGCGACTGCGGTGTCGGTGGTGGCGTTGGAGTTGGGGTTGGTTGCGGCGTTGGTGTGGGGCTTGGCGTTTCGCCACCGTCAGAACCCCCACAGGCGAAAAGCGTGAGAGTTAATGTGACAATCAGCAATCGTTGAATTAGACCTTTCATGAGAATTGTTCCTACGACAAAATTAGCTATCGCGCATTTTTTGAGCATTAGTTGAGTCTAGACAAATCAATTTCTGACCACAATTTAATCAAATGGAATTTACGTAAAATTTACGGTTGACAGGGCGCGTTACGACTCTATAATACCGCCCACTTAACCGCTTCAGCGGGAAAAGATGGACGCTTAGCTCAGTTGGGAGAGCATCGCCCTTACAAGGCGAGGGTCACTGGTTCAAGCCCAGTAGCGTCCACCACTCTTTTCGAAATGTAACACGATATTAGGACGCTTAGCTCAGTTGGGAGAGCATCGCCCTTACAAGGCGAGGGTCACTGGTTCAAGCCCAGTAGCGTCCACCACTCCCCCTTATTTTTAATAAAAAATCTACGAAAAATTACAACGTTCAGGCTGATTTTGCTCCTCTATTGCAATTCAACTAATATGCTTTTTTCGATGATCACGTAAAAATTCATCGTTATTTTCAAGCAAAAATAAACTGTATAAAACCCCAGATTTTGCGATCCAATAGGTATACCCGCCTATTACGCCAATTTGTCGCAATAAATTCCCCCAAAACGTCCAATAACATTCCAAGCCAATAATGCTGGACGCTTCAGACCAATCAGTTACACTGCTAAAACAGATATAACACCAAAACGGCGTACTTTTTTACCCCACTTTGGTGTCGAATAAATTGTTATACCGCTATAAAGGTTTTATGAACTTCGAAAACTCTTATCAAAAATATGTCTCTGCAAAAGAGTTACGAGATCGCAATGAAAGTCATCATCAAATCCGTAAGTTAATTGGCAGTATTGCTTCAAAGTTCCCTAGAGACAACCCTGAAGCACTAGCATGGTTTACGGCGTCTCTAATTGATGATGAAAGAAAGTGGTTTACCGCCAAATTATTGGAAAAGGTTTCTCCCGTTCCAAAATCACTATTTGATGATTTAGTACTAGCTGCACTATGTGAGCCTGATCCCAGTTTCAACAAATGGTTTATTCAACCATGTGTAAAAACTTTTGGGCAAGAACAAGTTAAAGCTAAGGTATTGCAGTTTGCATCAACCCCGAAGGTCATAGAGAATGACGGAGTAAATAAGATAATGTATTGGATACCAAGGGTCGCGGTATAACAAACACATTAAGTCGGTCGCAAGCTCCCTGGGACAGTAACACGTGGGCTCTGTCGCTTCGCTCCTATTTTAGCCCACGTATTACTGCCCCTTATGTGGGCGTTAGGTACTTATCGTGATTTCATTCACTAATACCAAAATGAATATGATAGCTAGGTTCATTTCCTACATAGGTGTTCTGGGGGTTCTAGTCTGGATATTTGCTGTACATGATAATCAACAAGTCAGCTCAGGAGATAAATGGATATTGTTCGCATGGCTGGCAATGATTTTGTTTTTCCATTTTATATTAGGCCTGCTGGCAAATGAAATTGCTTTTGGCCTGTTTGTAATTAAACGGTCGGAAACTGAAGTTGGTTACATCACGTGTGTCATTTTAATGGGCTTTCTAAGTTTCGGGTTGGCATTTTTGGCTTATGCAATATAACGGTTTTATCAGACACGTACCTAACAATCGCATCAAAACTCGCTTCGCTCGCGCGGACATCTACCTGTGGGCTCGCGCTGCGCGCAAGTTTAGCCCACAGCTAGCTGCCCTTTATGCGGGGCGTTATACCTCAGGTAAGTTATGAGAATTTTTTTACTGATGGGCTTCGTATTTGCAATGGTTGCGTGCTCAAGCACACCAATTGAATACAATGAAAAAGCCACCGGAAAGAAATGGCTGGTTAAGACGGATTATGGCGAGCCAATACTTGAACTCTTTAAGCGATATGAGTCTGCTTCAAACCATAAGGCATACGCAATTTCAGAAAACTATTTCAGTATCGCTTGGGTATCGGAACAAACCAGCGCTTCGGCAGCAGCAAAATTGGCTCTAGAGCAATGCAACGAACAATTAGATAGCTCTATTCCTGAAGAAGAACGGTGTAAAGTAATTAACGTAAACGACCAGTGGGCTTCCGAACTAGTCAGGCAGAGGAACTGATGTATAACAAGCCAATTAAGCTCGCTCCTTGCAGTCGCTGGGACAAATACGTGTACGGCCTCCTCAGATTATGCCGTACACGTATTTGCCCCTTATTGGGGTGTTAGGAGACATATGGACAGTGACTTTAATAAAGCAAAGGTAGCCTTCATTGATTCCAATGAGAAAGCTAAGAATGCTTCACTAGCATGGATACGAATTGTAATTACAATTGTCACTCCGTCTCTGGTGCTACTTATTGGCTTACAGGATGCTTCATCAGCCTTATCGTCTGAAGCAATCTTCTTCCTTGTAACCTGTATAGTCACAATGTCTAGTTGCATAATAACTGGTCTGTATATTCTAGGCGGTGAAGCCAAAGGCCATAGAGAACTTAGAGATAAAATTGGCGATGAATGGAATGAGAATCATAAATTTTTCACTGAAGGCATTACTCTCTCGCAAACATATAAGTATGCAGGCCATGTTTTTAATTACCTGACTTTGATTTCATTAATATCGTTAACATTATTTGGTGTTCTGAAGTATGTCTCCTAACAAACGTTTTAATTCGCCCATGCTGGGCATGGGCTGGGACACAAACACATGGGCTGCTTCGCAGTTTAGCCCATGTGTTTCTGCCCCTTAAACGAGGCGTTATACCTTCTTATGAAATATTTATATTTTGCGATTTTAATTCTGGGTTTGAGCGGTTGCTCCTTCAGTGAGTCAGAGACACCTCGCTTAGAATTTGATTACTCTGAAGAGCCGATTAAATTAGTCAAATACGTTGACGGCAACTGGGAAAAAGTTTGTTTCCTTGGCCCTTATTCGACTGATGAGGCTGCCCAAGAATTACTAGGCTTTCAATGGCAATTAGAATCATTGACGTCAGTATGGGTCAACGACGGCGTTACACTATTGGTCTTCGTTGAAAATGGCTCTGTTCAATCGTACTACGAGGTTTCTAGAGTACCTTATGATTTCAGTGTTTTTTCAAATTCTTGTGTTAACCGTAACTCAAGCTCATTTATAAAGAGCGGTTCCAAGGTGTTGCAAACACAGGTATAACAAACCAAGTCAGCGGGACAATTACATGCAGGCTCCCGTCACTTCGTTCCGTATTTTAGCCTGCATGTACTTGCCCCTGCTTGGGGCGTTATGTTTCAAGTGGATGTCAGATGAAATTTCTCTTTCTTTTTGTTCTTTTAGGGAGTGTAGCCTGCACGTCGTTGGACGCTGAAAAAAACGATGTAGAAAGCAATTTCTTTGTAGGCATCCAAAATGACGTTCTAGTATACGAAGGGTCGATAACTAAGTCTTCGAACTTAGCGATTTTTCAAGCATTTGAAAAGTCCAAGGAAAAGCCAAAAAGACTTATTATTTCAAGTTCAGGTGGAGAAATTGGTGCAGGGATGGACCTCGGTGAGTGGATACACAGCAATAAGCTAAATATAGAAATAAAAAATCTCTGTTTATCCTCGTGCGCAAACTATGTTTTACCCGCAGGTAATCTTAAATACTTGCATAAAGACACAATTTTAATGTGGCACGGAAGTGCTTGGCAGAAACAGTGGGATACCACAGATTCTGACGAATCATTTTATTCTAGCTATTTACCCAAAATGAGAAAAAGAGAAGCTGCTTTTTATCATAGAATAGGAGTCGATAATCTTATTACTGTGTACTGGCATAATGAAATGACCATGTGGGATAAATTAAAATCCCTTTTTGACAATGATTTAATAGGATGGGATTACAGCTTAGATGATTTAGAGCGATTTGGCATATCGAAAATTATTCTCATAGACAATCATTGGAATTGGCGCGAATATCAGCCTTCAGCTCGCAACGCGATAAAACGGATTACATTAAAAAACAATTATTCATTTATGCTTCGTAGGTTTGAAACATAACAAAAAAATTAAGTTCGCCCGCCGCGCGGGCTGGGACGCAAACATGTGGGCTGCTCACTTCGTTCGGATTTTAGCCCACATGTTTACGCCCCTTATTTAAAAGTTAGGTGCCATGGCAAGTACTCTAGAAATCCTAAACAAAACTTGGATAGCAAAGTTAGAAGTCGCATCTGTAGCCGTCGCTGTATCTGGACTTATATCAGCGGTTATTTTGGCTTTCGCTGGCATTGTCGACTTAGCTCCTGCTGTAGGGTTAGTCTTGTTATCCTCACTTTTAATTTCGATTACTCACTATTTTTGCCTATACAATCTGATAAGGTGTGGTCATTGCGGAGGGAATCTTGCTAAATATAAAAATGGAAAAAATATGCCAATTAAGAACCTTTACACACGCTTTGAAAGCGATAAGGCATGCAGGCATTGTGGGAAAAATCAGGCGAATGTCACCTAACAAACGCATTAAAACTCACTTCGTTCGCGCGGACATCTACCTGTGGGCTCGCGCTTCGCGCAAGTTTAGCCCACAAGTAGCTGCCCTTTATGCGGGGCGTTATGTACTTAGCTGTAAAAATGGAGTTTTGAGTGCTGAGAAAAATAAGGAATATTAGCCTGATCGCTTTTATATGTTTGCTAGCTATATTCGCATTTGCGGCATATAGAATGGAAACATGCGGCTATGATTGTGGGCTATTTTCCGTTTCCTCAGGCACTGCAACTGTCTTTTATTACTTGGCATCTCTATGGTTAGGTTTGCTTGCTCTAATAGTGCTATTAGCATCTACCTTTTATTCTTTATTCAAAACTCGTTTTAAGGGGTAGGGGCAGTTGCTACAAGGTAGTTTTTTAATCGTACATAACAAAAAAATCAAGTCGCCTGCTGGCGCAGGCTGGGACGCATACACGTGGGCGGCTTCGCCATTATCGCCCACGCGCCTGCGCCCCTTATTTAAAAGTTATACACCAAATTAGGAATACAAAATGAACAAGGATGAAATAGAAGCAAAAGCTCTTTACGACGACATTCAAAAGAAAGAAGCTCTGCTAAATCAATTTGAGAAATTGAAGCCGAGCATAAAAGAAACACTTTTAAGAAACTTGGGCTTTATTGCGGTGTTCGCATTTTTACTCTGGATGTTTCCTGAGCTTTTTGAACAGCCTGTACTGTACGCATTGCTATTGATGATTGTTGCAGTTAGTGCAGAAACTCACATTGAAAGTAAGAGAATTCATGACCGAATAGATATACTCCAAAGGCTAATGAAACAGTGATGTATAACAAGTCAATCAAGCTCACTCCCTGCGGTCGTTGGGACAAATACGTGTGCGGCCTCGTCGGATTATGCCGCACACATATTTGCCCCTTATTGGGGTGTTAGGGGCCAACAAGGAGTTACCTTGAGAGAAGAAGATTTAAAGTATTTCTCAGAATTTCTGAGGGAGTTTCAGGAAGAAACTGACAGAGGTGCTGCTTTAGTAGGTGCAGCTCTAATTGATGATAGATTGGGGCGTTTGTTAAAAGCACACTTCGTTGAGTGCAAAGATGCTGAAGAATTGCTTAAAGGTGGAAACGCACCGCTCGGCGCTTTTAGTGCTCGCATTAAAATAGCTTATTGCCTAGGTCTAATCACGGATCTCGAATACAAAGAATGTGACTATATTCGTCGGGTAAGAAATGAGTTTGCTCACAAAGTTCATGGGCTTAGCTTCAAAGACAAAAAAGTTCATGATCTTTGTCAAAACTTAAAAGCCAATACACCGGATGGTGCCCGTTTTGATGGTGATGCAAGACAACTATTCATTAATTCAGTGATCCTCACGTCTTTGGCGCTCTGGTATCGGCCGGAATACAATAAACCAAACAAGGCTAAGCAGCATGTGTGGGAATACCAGCTCAGCCCCTAACAAGCGCATTAACACTCGCTGCGCTCGCGGGGGACAAATACACGTAGGCTCCCCTCGCTTTGCTCAGTATTTTAGCCTACGTATATTTGCCCGTTATGCGGGAAGTTAGGTCGCACCGATAGTTATGGTTTTCTTACTCTTATCAATTACCATCATGATTTGGGCTCTAATATCGCTATACAGAGAGCAAAAGCAAAATATAGCGCTAACCTCTTTGCAAGAGCGCTACCGCTTAAATCATGAAGACTATAGAAAATTAAATTATTCAGACGAGTTTGTTCGTTTTATTTCTACAGAGAATCCTAAGTTTTACGTGAATGGTATGAGGGTTGCTTCAAACTCTGAAGGTATATTTATGAAGGGAGGTTTCATTTACCCATGGATAAAAAGCTTTTTCATTCCTTGGGAAAACTTAAAATGGTGCGACACAAGGAGAGTTTTCTTCAAAAATCAGGATGTCTATCTTGTGCAAAATACTCCTTTTTCTATATCCCTATCAAGGAAGTATAGGCATCATGCAACCTAACAAACGCATTAAAACTCACTTCGTTCGCGCGGACATCTACTTGTGGGCTGGCGCTACGCGCAAGTTTAGCCCACAAGCAGCTGCCCTTTATGCGGGGCGTTAGCTGCCAAAGGGAAATTGAATGTACGGCTCATGGATTACTGTTCTTCTATTTACTGTCGGTTGCGTTGTTGGCTTACTGGCTGTTTTGAAGTACAAGAAGGTTTATTATTCACTGTATGTA
>NZ_PEAX01000007.1 GCF_002807685.1 Neoalteromonas flava
TAAGTCCTGGAAGGGTTGTTATAGACGATGACGTTGATAGGCAGGGTGTGGAAGCGTTGCAAGGCGTTAAGCTAACCTGTACTAATTGCCCGAGAGGCTTAACCATACAACACCTAATGTGTTTGTGGTGGCAATCGTAAGACCATACAAAACGCGCTCTTAGATTAAATTACAGCTTTTTCCTTATTGTTTAAGTAAGGCTGACTTAACAAACTCCTCAAGAGTACTGTGAGTCCTCCTTGCGCAAATGTCACGATGAAAGCTTCGCAATCATCATGAATTTGCACGATAACCAGTTTATGTCTGGCGACAATAGCGACGTGGTACCACCTGACTCCATTCCGAACTCAGAAGTGAAACACGTTAGCGGCGATGGTAGTGTGGGGTCTCCCCATGTGAGAGTAGCACATCGCCAGACTCCCATTCCGAAAAAGCCCTTCTCGTGTGAGAGGGGCTTTTTTATTTCCAGAAACTAGTCTCTAGGTCTTGTTTTTTTGTTTTTTGGATCAGGGTCGATGTACCACTCACCATCTCGGTAATAGCCAGTCCAATCAGGTAAATCGTTAGTACCATCTTCGTTTCTGCCTCCTGAAACTAAATGCGTATCTGCTTTGTTAAGTTCTTCAATTTAGTGTTGATTAATTTGACATTTCATAATCGATCCTTTTTAGTTAGTAAGTGCCCTCAAATTGAATTACAAGTTGGGGCTATTTGAATACTAAGATTTGGACATAAGCTACTAGTTATGGGACGACTTTTTAATAATTTCATAAGATCAGGGATTATTGTGGCCATATTCTTATTTGGAATTTTGGGATATTCCATTGCAAGTCCCCTCGTACAAACTTATGAAGAGGTAGATAAAAGCGATATAGGTTTAATTCATAAAATCTTTGATGGTGGCCACCGGATTTGGCTCGGCTCTGAGAATGGCTTATTTTTCTACTCGAAAGGAGCTTACTTTCAAATAATATCATTTCCACAAACAGCTCCAGTAACAGCGATATTAGCGACAACAGACTACTTATTTATTGGTACATCAGGTAATGGCATGTACATAGCGTTGCTTGATCCTTCACAAGAGCTAATTTTTACAAAATTGGATTCTGAAAATCTTAACTTTATTTATGATCTTGCTTTTTCGGGGGAATTTGGAGTACTGGTTAGCGCATTCGATTCTGTGAACAAGATTTCCGTTCTTACTAACGGAGATTATTTAATTGAACCAATAGCATCAACTGTCAATGCCTTTACAATCTTGGAGAACGATAAAGATTTATATTATCAAAATGGAAACAGTCTAATTCGTCTAGATCTTAGTAATGACACATATACCAAGTTAGAGTTGTCTCCTCAACTTGGCGAAACGTTTGTAATAAATAAAATAAAGCTTTTAAATGACGATGAATTATTTTTAGGAACCAGTAGAGGATTAGTAAAAGTTAAGCTAACTGGTTCTGAATTTGGGGCCGTGCGAACTGCTCTAGAGAATCAAAATGTCACAGAAATTCAAAATTTTGGCACCGGCCAAAACATCGTGTATTCCGAAAAAATTTATCTGATTGATGAACATTTAAACATTGTTAAGTCAGTAAATATGTTTGAAAATTTTGTCTCTGATAAAGAGTTTTCGTATGTACATCAGCTATTTAAAAAAAATGGGAAAATAGCAATGGCATCCCCTCTGTCGGGTTTCTTTTGGCTGCCCCTAGGATTTTCCTCAATAAACAAAGCGAAATTTAATGGGAAGAAACTGCGAATTGAAAACGTTTCAGAATTTATGGAACTTTTGATTTTATATGATGGACACGAGTTATTCATTCACGACAGATTAACGTTTGAGATAAATCCATTTTCTGAGTATTTGGAAATAGGTGAAGTTGACCAGTTTATTGTAAATGGTTCGGATGATTTAGTGACCGCTTCGTCAAATATTATTCGGGTGTTTGATAGTTCGATCAAGCTTATTGACTCTTATGAATTGGACTCTTCAATAGTCAGTCTTAAAGATTTTTCCGGCGATACAATTGCGCTTACCGAAAACGGCAAACTATACAGGCTTGTAAACAAAGGTATAAGTGAGATCCACCTAAACTTTTCTCCAAATGAGATTTTTGTTACTTCTGACTCTCTATTTGCCTTAGATTATTATCAAGGTCTTTACTCAACTAATACTTACGAAACATGGCATACATATGATGTATCGAATTTAACTGAAGATATTCCGATTGATTGTGTCGAGAAATCGCCTACGGGAACTATTTATTTCTGTACAAGCGGATTCGGAATTCAAGTTCTTAGCAACGAGAGTTCTACTTTAGTTAATTCTAAGTTGAACGACCTAATACACTCTAGATATATCAGGGACATTGCCATAGATCTACAAGGGAACTTATGGGTTGCGACAAATGCAGGCTTGTATAGAGTAAGCGCGAACGCAGAATGGAAACAAAAAATAAATACCCGTATAGGAATTAAAGACGGAGACTTTGAATTTGAGGGATTGCGATATTCGCGAGACGATCAATTAGTTGTCACTGGAGATGATGATTCATATATTTTGAACATGAGTCAGTTAATCCCTGTACTAAATGAGTTACTAGTTAGTTCCAATCCCGTTTACGTTGATGATATTACAATTTATTCAGGGAAAGGAGAATATCCAGCCCTAAGGGAAAAAATCCCAAAAACTACGAAGGGGAATTTTGTTGCTGAAATTAAAAGCGACGTCTACCAGTTCGATGTTCACTTTGCTGCGGTCGATCCCATCGATCATAATTACCTAGATTTCGAATATAGACTTATTGGTTTAAGTGAAAATTGGCAACTAGCTAAAAGAGGTACTAGTACTGCTTCATATTCGGCTCTTCCATTCGGCGATTATGAGTTTCAGGTGAGAGCTGTAGATTACCAATCAAAAGAACAGCAACCAATTACATCTCAGAAGATTCGAGTTTTGCCACCTATATGGCTGACCCAAGCCGCTTTTTTAATCTACTTTCTGCTAGCAGTTTTACTCTACTTTTTATTTTTAATCTTGGCGAAAAAAGCAAAGAAAAGGCAACTAAAATTTGCTGAAGATTATGCAGAAGAGAGGACAATGGCTTTACACGAGAAGCTTACCAACTTGAAGGAAGCTTTGGTAAAAGAAAAGACTATATTTTCAAGTTTGTCTGCAGAATTAAGAACTCCCCTGACATACCTTCAAGGCTGGTTGACAAAATCAATTCAATCAAACAAACCTGACGTTATTAAGGACAGCATCAATTCTTCATTAAATACTGTGCAAAGAGTAAATTGTTTAATTGAGCAGTTCGATGAAATTGAAAACCTTGTTGGTAATGAACGTTTATTTGAAGTAACAGTGGAAGTGCGCTCTTCAATAAATAGTCTAGTTGAGTCCTTTGAGCAAATAGCCAAGTTACGGGGAATTAGAATCTCTATTAAGGGTGGGAAAGGATTATACATACGTACCCATAAAAGCTCATTTGAAAGGATTTTTTCCAACCTTATTGGGAATGCAATAAAGTACACATTACCTAATACGGAAGTCACTTTATCCATTAAAAAGAAGGTAGAGAAGGTCGTTATTTCAATAATTGACCAAGGGGAAGGTATTCAAGAAAGTGAACTTCATCAAATCTTTGAGCGATTTTCTAAACTCGACAACAATTCACAACTTGAAGGAAGCGGCCTAGGTTTAGCCGTCGTTAAAGAGCAACTAGAAGCTAATAATGGTGAAATTCGCGTTGAAAGTTCCATTGGTGTGGGAACAGAATTTCATGTCATTTTTAAACTCACTGAGCCCCCTAAATCAGCAAATGAAAAAGCTGATATGGATCCAAATAAGATAGCAATTTTGGACAAGTCTTCCTTAACGCTAGATGGTAGTCACGACGAGCTTAAAAGCAGCCTTGTTACAATGGCAGACAAAGCGACAGTTTTGATTGCCGATTCCTCAGTACATATTCGTAATTATCTTGCAGATATGTTTGAACCAACGTACCACTGTATTCGCAGTGTTAATGGTAAAGAAGCACTAGATATTGCATTGACTGTGATGCCTAACGTAATTATTGCAGATATAGATTTGCCGCTATTAAACGGTTTAAAGTTAACGACCAAAATTAGGGAAAATGAGCAAACAAGTACTATCCCAATTATTATTATTTCTGCTAATTCAGACAGAAGTACTAAGATAAATGCTCTCAGTAGTAAAGCTGATGACTTTATCCTAAAACCTTTTGAAGCTGCAGAAATTAAATTCAAAGTTGAACAAATTATTAAAATGAGGCCAAAGTTAGATGCTCAATTGGATAAGAGTGAACTAGCGAAACCTGAGACCGTGATAGATCTTGAGCATATCGTTATGCCTGAATTTGATGAAGAAAAAGATCAACGGTTCTATATGCAACTTGTTGTATTACTGCAACAAAATTATCAGGATCCAAACTTTAACAAAGATTTTGCTGCAACAAGTATGAATTGTACAGAGAGACAAATAAACAGAAAACTTAATGACTTCCTTGGTTTAAGTTTCACAAGTTTTGTTAAGCAATACAGATTAAAGAAAGCAGCTAAGAAACTATTAAACTCCAGTAATATTTCTGAGGTAGCCTTTGACTTGGGCTTTGGATCCCCTTCATATTTCGGAATGTGCTTCAGGGACTACTATGAAATGACGCCCTCTCAGTTTATTGCATGTGGCGGTAATGTAAGCTTAGTTAAGAATAAAAGTAAAAAGGGTACAAAAGTAGCTAAGAGCAATTAAGTTTATTAGACAGCGTTCTGTGCTTATACCAATACTCCCCAGTTAATTTGGCTAATCTACTATGTACTTTCAGCGTATCTTCTGAGCATTTGCAAATGTTCTAGACTAACCAAGATTCCATTCTTAAGTAAATTCACTAGTTGCAGTTTAGTCACCTTACTCAATATTCTGGATCTGCTCGCGCATTTGCTCAATCAACACTTTTAGCTCAACGGCTGATTGGGTGATCTCGGCATTGATAGATTTACTACCAAGAGTGTTCGATTCGCGATTAAACTCTTGCATCATAAAATCCAATCGGCGGCCGATTGCTCCGCCTTTGTTGAGGATTTTCTGGGTTTCGCTCACGTGTGAGTTTAAGCGATCGAGCTCTTCCGCTACATCAATGCGTTGAGCTAGCATAACCATCTCTTGCTCGATACGGGTTGGATCTAATTCAACCTTGGCTTCTTCAAAGCGAGTAAGTATGCGTTCGCGTTGCCATTCTACGATGCTTGGCATGAGCTTACTGACTTTCTCTACCTCTACTAATATGCCTTCAAGGCGTTGCTCTATCATTGCCTTGAGGTTCTTTCCCTCGGTTGCCCGAGAATCTTTAAACTCATTAAGCGCTTGATCAAAGCCTTTTAGGATTTCGGCTTGAATGGTATCCATGTCAGCTTCTTCTGCTGATACAACACCTGGCCAACGCAAAATGTCCACTGGGTTTACGCCCGTTGACTGCCCGTGTGATTGCACCCAGTCAGCCGCATGCATCAATTGTTTGGCCAATTCTTCATTTAAACTAAGTTTACCTACTGCCCCATCATTCGCCGTAAAGCGTAAATTACATTCTACTTTGCCGCGTTGTAGCGCTTTACGAAAACGCTCGCGTAGCAGTGGCTCTAGGGCTCGAAACTGTTCCGGGAGGCGAAAGTAAGTTTCAAGAAACCGTTGGTTTACAGAACGAATTTCCCACACCGCCGTGCCCCAATCACCTTTGACTTCGTGGCGTGCAAATCCTGTCATGCTGTAAATCATTGTAAAAACTCCCGAAAAAATTTTATTCAAAACGAATATTTCGACTAGTTTACCTTATTTTGACTATCGACCCGAACGAGATTTTTTACTATGCTCGGCTGGTCGTGTTTGTTTGTAACTAAATGTTTCAAACAAATGGAGTTTTATTGATTCAAAGGACTGAAAAGCATGATCCTGATTACACGCTTACTGCTGGTTGCAGCGGTAGTATTCCCTTGTCTATTACGAGCAGAAATTGTTCCTCCCGCAGACTTTGCCAAAGACGCAAACTACGCATCGGCAAAAATTTCCCCTGATGGTACTAAACTAGCGGTTGCCATTCGTTCAAAAGGTAAACGCCGCCTTGCGGTCTTCGACATGGCAACATTTGAAGTAATTGGCGGGGCGGACCTAGGAGAAGGCGCCGAAATTGGCAATTACTACTGGGCCAACAACGAGCGTATTATCACCGAAATATGGGAGCGTTACGGTTGGAAAGAACAAGCTGACAACTTCGGCGAGTTATTTGCCGTAGACTACGATGGCTCTAACGCCGAGATTATTTACGGTTATCGTGCAGGGGAGCAGCAGTCAGGCACCCGCATGAAGCGCCGCGAAGCGGTAAGAGGTTGGGCACAGATTATTAGCATGTTACCCAACGATGATGACCATATCCTTATCTCATCTACGCCCATGTCAGATGATGCTTCGAAACTAGCGAGCGTACATAAGTTAAATGTTTACACAGGGCGCCTGTCCAATGACAAGGTATTAGCACCGGTACCCCTGGCACGTTTTATCGCGAATCGTGAAGGCGAGCTAAAATTTGCTGCTGGCTTAGACAAAGATTCTGAAGACCGCGCGTATAAGTATGAGAATGAACAGTGGGTTGAAATCACCAATGATTTTGGCGCTGACTTTGTACCGCTGGCATTAACTCAAGCGGGTGACGCGCTATATTACTTTGCGTTACATGATTCGGGTAAGCAGGGTCTTTATTCTTTTGATTTAACGAGTGGAAGTAGCAAGCTAATTTATGTGGATGAAAAGGTCTCTATCACTGACGTGAATTTTAACGCCGACCGCAGCGAAGTATATGCTTTGCAAGTGGACGATGGTTTTCCCACCTACGTCATGCTTAATTCAACCAGCCAAGAGTCGCAATTGTTTAAAGCTTTTCTTGCGACGTTTGCAGGTTACGAAATAAACATTACCAGTCGCTCTCGTGACCGCTCTAAGTGGTTACTGTATGTGAGTAATGACATTGATGCGGGTAGCTTTTATTTATACGACAAAGAGAAAAACCGGCTTGCGCAATTGTTTGCAAACTTCGATCACATAGATATCAACTTAATGGCGCAATCGTCGCCTATTGAGTTTGAATCTTTTGATGGAATGAATGTAGCCGGTTATTTAACTTACCCAGTCAACTACAAAGCAGACACCAAGATTCCGCTGGTCACCTTGGTGCATGGTGGCCCGCACGGGATCCGGGACTTCTGGAATTTTGACCGCGAGGTTCAAATGCTAGCGGCCCAAGGGTATGCAGTGTTACGGGTTAATTATCGTGGCTCGGGTGGTTACGGTGAAGCGTTTGAAACAGCAGGGTATCGCCAGTGGGGAGATGCTATTCAAAAAGACATTGTTGCCGGTACTGAATGGGTAATCAACCAAGGTAAGATAGACCCAAATAAAGTCTGTATTATGGGAGCTAGTTTTGGTGGTTATTCGGCCATGATGTCGTCAGTACTTTATCCTGATTTATTTACTTGCACTGTTGCAACTGTTGGAGTGTATGACTTACAGCTAATGTATGACGAGGGGGATATTCCAAAACGCTTTTTTGGTAAAGATTACCTTGAAAAAGCCATTGGCTCAGATCCTGATGAATTACGCGATTTCTCACCGCTAACGCATGTCGCCAAGCTTAAAGCGGAAGTGTTGATTGCCCATGGTGAAAAGGATGAACGCGTTCCGTTTACCCATGCAAAACGTTTACGTGCTGCGCTTGAAGCACACAATAAGTCTTTTGAATGGTTCGTTAAATCCTCGGAAGCACATGGCTTCTACGATGAAGCTAATCGTACAGAATACTATGAAACGGTGGCGTCCTTTCTTGCCAAGCACCTAAAGTAATTATTTAGTGTTACAGAGGCAGAGAGTTTTCTGCCTCCCCCTCCCGCCAGCGCGCGCATTACGCTATACTTCGCCGGATTAATTCATCTAGCCATTTTTAGGAGAGCCGCATGCGCCCAAGCGGAAGAACCGCCAGTCAGATCCGCCCCGTTACCATTACTCGCAATTACACGTGTCACGCAGAGGGCTCAGTATTAATTGAGTTTGGTAATACCAAAGTTATCTGTAATGCGACGGTGGAAGAAGGTGTACCGCGTTTTATGAAGGGCCAAGGTAAAGGCTGGATCACGGCAGAGTACAGCATGCTACCGCGTGCTACGCATACCCGTTCAGCGCGTGAAGCGGCGCGTGGCAAGCAGGGTGGGCGCACACTGGAAATTCAACGTTTGATTGCACGTTCATTGCGCGCCGCAGTTGATTTGAGCATTCTTGGCGAGAACACCATAACCGTCGATTGCGACGTAATCCAAGCCGATGGCGGTACGCGTACCGCGTCAATCACTGGAGCCTGTGTCGCGCTGGTTGATGCGCTCACACATATGCGCAGCAAGAACATCATCAAGGCAAACCCACTTAAGCACATGATCGCTGCGTTATCAGTTGGCATTTATGATGGCTCTGCAGTGGCAGATCTTGAATATGTTGAAGACTCAGCGGCAGAAACAGACATGAATATTGTCATGACTGACACTGGTAAACTCATCGAAGTACAAGGCACCGCAGAGGGCGAACCTTTTAGCTTTGAAGAGCTTGATGAGCTACTTACGATTGCCAAAGCCGGCCTGAAAGAGCTTTTCGAAGCACAGAAATTAGCATTAAGTTAAGGTGAAGTGATGCGCGATTATCAGCGAGCGTTTATTGAGTTTGCCATCAACCGCGGCGTATTAAAATTTGGCGAATTCACATTAAAGTCGGGGCGTACCAGCCCGTACTTTTTTAATGCTGGGTTGTTCAATACCGGTGGCGACTTAGCCAAGCTAGGCCGTTTTTATGCCAGTGCATTGGTTGAGTCCAGGGTGGATTTTGATTTACTGTTCGGCCCTGCCTATAAGGGCATTCCTATTGCTACCACCACAGCGGTGGCTTTAGCCAATGAACATAACCAAGATGTACCTTATTGCTTTAACCGCAAAGAGGCCAAAACCCACGGAGAAGGTGGCAACTTGGTCGGCAGTCCATTGAGTGGCAATGTGATGTTGGTGGACGATGTGATCACGGCTGGTACGGCCATTCGTGAATCCATGCAGCTCATTGAAGCGCATCAAGCTAATTTAGCAGGCGTGTTGATTGCACTGGATCGCCAAGAGCGTGGGCAAGGTGAACTGTCTGCCATTCAAGAAGTCGAGCGTGACTTCAATACTCAGGTGATTGCGATTGTGACGTTAGCGGACGTGGTGAGTTATTTAACCGAGCAGGGCAAACAGGCAGAAGTCGCTAAAATTAATCAATACCGCGAGCAGTATGGCATCTGATTTCGACCATGATTTTGCTGCTACCCATGAAGCGCTGGATGCCATGGGGTTGCGCTGTCCTGAGCCTGTTATGATGATACGCATGCGTATGCGGAAAATGACGGAGGGTGAAACCTTGAGTGTGCTCGCTGACGATCCTGCCACAGTGCGCGACATTCCTAGTTTTTGTCGCTTTATGGACCACATTCTGGTTGCCGCAGAAATAGAAAAAGCCCCATTTCGATATATCATCAAAAAGGGGCTTTAGCACTTATCCAATCTGCGCGCTGAATAAGCGCGCGATTGCAAACTTTGCAGCTTAAGGCTTAACGAACTTAAGTGTCCAGCGGTCAGTGTTACCGGTTACGCTCTTCGCGCCTACTTCATATTCCAGCTCATCGTCTTCACGATAATGCAAGTTGCTGTAGTCAACAAATTCAAAACCAGCCGCTTGAATTTCTTTGATTGCTTTGACCGGATCAAAGCGGCGACGATTACTATCATTCATCGGCTCCATGTGACGCGCCGTGTGATCCACCACGGCATAAACACCACCTGATTTAAGCGCATCAAACGCGGCTTTATTCATCGCCGCACGGCCTTGATCACTAAAATTGTGATAGTTGCGGAAGGTTAACACCATGTCCGCATCAGTAACGCCTAACGAGCCCAGCTCCAATGAGTAAAAACGTGCCCCATCTTCACGCCACACTTTAGCGTCTTCGGCAACGATATTCATTTTCTCAAAGCCTGGCTGCCCACTGAGGCGCTCTTTAATGCGTCCGGTGCCGATAGCTGCATAATATTCACCGTTTTCAGCCACAGTTGGGACCAACAACTTGGTGTACCACCCGCCACCGGGTAGCAACTCAACAATCTTCATGTCGTGCTCAAGCCCGAAAAACTCAAGGGTTTCAACTGGACGGCGATTCCGATCGCGTTCTTTTTCTGCGTCGCTGCGAATATCAGCTTGCATTGCAGCTTTTACTTTATCTGCTGTGCTGTGCCCGTGATCATCGGCAAGCGCGATTGAACTGCCCAGACTAAAGGCGAGGGTACTGGCCAACAGAGCGGTAGTAATTTTTTTCATGTTGTTTCCTTGTGTTTAACCATTGTAATGCGTCGAAGATATCGACGTAGACTGTAAACCTAACTCTAGAGAAAACGAATACTATTGCGACAAAGATCAGTATTATTCGATAGATTAACGTTAAGCAGTAACGGCAAGCCGTGATAAGAGGAGCGGCGGTAATTGCCTATTGATAGCGTTGCATGCTTGGTAACGCGCTTACTGATGCGAGTTCATTTGAGCGAACACCGAAACGATGCGCGCTGCCCGTTTTAGTTCGGCGATATCTTTAAGCGACCAGGTGACTTTTTTACCCACACTTTCGCAACAGATAATACCGAATGGAACAAACTGCTCACTGAACACATAATCAAGCAGCGAATAAATATTTTGCGGGATGAAGTAACTTTCATTAAAACATTCAGTTTCGGCCTGATTGCGTGCGTCAGAAGCAACCACGGTACTTTCGCTGACTATAGCAGCAAAATATTCTGGATAATCTTTGGCGCTCAGGGTGACTTCACTTGGTGTTGAAAAAGCCTGCTCTTTCAGCAGTGCCAAACAGGTAATTTCAGTTTTATCAGCATTGAACTTCCATAAACTAACTCGATTAGCTTTGGGGATAACATCAGATACTGTAGTGCAAATTAAGCGTAGCTGGTCCTTAGCTGACTTTGATTTATACAGCTGCATGCTTAACTGCGTAAGAGGATTGATGTCCATACTATCCATTGCGGGAATTATACCTAGTGGAAGTATAGCAGGCATAAATCGGATTGTGTCAAGCAACCGTGGATTTTGAAAACCACCATGCTGTGGCAATGATAACGCATATCACCACTACAGCGATGGTGCGGTATTTTTTGATCAAGCGTTCGGCATGATTACCAGCAATCTTTACTGCAAGCGCAATGCCGAAATAACGGATGCTGCGCGAAATCGCTGTTGCTAGCAGATACAAGGCCAAAGAGAACTGGGTTGCACCTGCAGCAAGCATAGCGATTTGAAAAGGAATCGGTATGATACCGAGTGACAGTATAAACCAAAATCCTTCCGTTGCCATTCGGTCTTTAACCAACTGCCATTGGTCGGGTGATGAAAAGGCATTTATCACCGCGTTACCAATCAGATCGAAGAGAAAATACCCGAGGGCATATCCGAATACCGCACCAATTATGCAACCAATGGTAGCCATTAACGCGATCAACCAGAGCTGATCACGGCGCGCTTGCATCAAGGGTAATAAGATGGCCTCAAGCGGTACTGGTACGATAGTGGATTCTAGGAATGAAGCAACGGTCACCCCTTTCAGCATATGCTTGGAGGTGACCAATCGCTTAACTTTGCGTTTTATTTTTTTGCGCATTTACTGTTTATAAACAATACCGTCTTTCATCACGAAGCCGACGTTTTGTAAGCGCGTAATGTCACTCAGTGGGTCACCTTCAACTGCAACAATATCGGCTTTCTTTCCAGCGCTTAGGGTACCAAGCTCATCACTCACGTTAAGTAGATCTGCTGCATTGCGCGTGGCGCTGATGATGGCTTGCAAAGGATCCATGCCAGCCTCAACCATTAACGCAAATTCTTTCGCATTTTCACCGTGTGGCGAAACGCCGGAGTCGGTGCCAAAGGCAATCTTAACACCAGCATCATTGGCTCGCTTAAACGTGGCTTGGATCAAGGGGCCTATAGCCGCTGCTTTTGGGCGTACGATTTCAGGGAAGTAGCCATCAATCTTTGCTTTTTCGGCCACGAAGGCACCGGCCAAAATCGTTGGCACGTAATAGGTTCCGTGCTTTTTCATCAGTTTGACGGTTTCTTTATCCATATAGGTGCCATGTTCAATTGAATCTACACCGGCTTTAATCGCTCTCTGCATACCTTCAGTACCGTGGGCATGCACCGCAACGGTCATGTCGTAGTCTTTTGCAGTTTGCACGATAGCTTCAAGTTCATCATTCATAAACTGCGGATTTTGCCCGCTTTTAGCTAAACTTAAAACGCCGCCGGTGGCAGTTATTTTGATCAAGTCTGCACCATCTTTATACCGTTGACGTACCGCTTTGCGAGCGTCAGCAACTCCGTTAACCACGCCTTCTTTGGGGCCTGGGTCGCCAGCTAAGCGAGCACTGTGTCCGTTGGTAGGATCTGCATGCCCTCCGGTGGTGGCAATCGACTTTGCGGAGGTGAAGATACGTGGTCCAATATGCTTGCCTTGCGCTATAGCTGCACGCAGAGCGACGGTCTCATTGTACCCATCACCTAAGTTTCTAACCGTAGTAAAGCCCGCCATCAGAGTTTTCTCTGCGTAGTGAGCGGCGGTCAAAGCCGCATCGGATTCATTTGCAGTGAAGCGCTGTAAGTAGGTCGCTGGTCCACCGTGTTGTTGTGACAAATGCACGTGCATATCCATAAAGCCGGGCATAACAGTACTGTTACGCAGGTCGATAACTTGATCATCTGCGCTTGGCTGTAGGTACCCGTCTTCAATACTCTCTATGCGGTCACCATCAACAATGATGGTTTTTTCACTATGTGTTTTGTTGTCACTTGCAGTAATGATGGTGCCTGCATGAATTAAGGTTTTCGCTTGTGTGCCGACTATAAATAGTAGGCTGAGGGCGAGAGTAATTATTCGCATGGTAGGGTCTCTTTTTTATGAGTGTCAGTCACATTAGTGTATGTCTTTGAGTTACGCAAGAAAGCGCAGCTTTTGAAAACTAACATTCATTGACTATTCTTAATATCTAATCCGGCAAATAGGTAAAGTTATGCGACGAAATCAAACGGTACGAGATCACGAAGTTACTTTTCCAGCGACTGAAGAACTTGTATCAACGACCGATCGACGCGGCGTGATCACGTATGCAAACGATGTTTTTTGTCGGGTAGCAGGTTATGCGCCTCATGAGTTAATGGGTAAGAATCATAATATTGTACGTCACCCTGATATGCCTAAAGCTGCCTTCAAGGATATGTGGGATCATATTGAGAAGGGACATGCATGGCGCGGTATCGTTAAGAACCTGTGCAAAGACGGCAGTTATTATTGGGTGGATGCTTTTGTCACGCCCATTTTCCACGATGGCGAATTACAGGGCTATCAGTCGGTTAGGGTTAAACCCACCAGTGAGCAGGTGGCACGCGCAAAGCGCCTATACGCTGAAATTAACCAAGGCAAGATGCGCGGTGTACAAGAAATTTCGTTTTCAGTACGGCTCTATGCCTTTATCGCTGCGTTTATAGTATTAGCCGGTGTGTTGGGTTTCATGTTTAGCTGGACTGCCGCCATTGTCTTGCTGGTGATGCAGGGCATTGGATTTTATTTGTTCAAGAATGAATTAATCAGCTTTCCTGCGCGCGCGGCAGAATTACGCGACAGTTTTGACAGCGTGAGTCGTTTTGTTTTGCACGGTCGTGGTTCGCTCAGCGTGTTCGATTTTCATATTGGTATGCAACAAGGAATGCAGCGCACGGTGCTTGGTCGAACGATGGATGCTGCGCATCAACTAACCTCCATTGCGCAACAGTCGCAGCAAGATGTTGATGAGACAACGCACAGTATTGCAAAGCAGAAGCAAGAAATTCACGGTATCTCGGTGGCGATGCAACAAATGACACATTCAAGTCGAGAGGTGCTTGCCAGTGTTGGCCAAACCACAGAAAACATCGTTAAAACCAATGAGCAATGTGCGCAAGCCAAAACCTTAATATTAAGTGGCCGAGATAGCGTTAGTGAATTATCAACGTTTGTTAAACAAGCAGCCAATACCGCGGATGACCTTAAGTCAGCTGCTGATAAGGTGTCTTCTACGATGGGTGAAATCGAGGCCATTGCAGAACAAACTAATCTGTTAGCGCTGAATGCTGCAATTGAAGCTGCGCGAGCTGGAGAAAGCGGTAGAGGATTTGCGGTGGTGGCTGACGAAGTTCGCGCGTTGTCTACACGAACACAAGAGTCAGCAGCAAATATCGTAGATAGCTTGTCATTGATGCGCAGCACCCTTGACCAATGGGTCAGCGCCATGAAAAGTTCCAGCGATAGTGCTGAGGGTAGCGTAGAAAAAGCCAATCAATCAGCGGATATCATTGGTGAAATCTACACCATGATTGACGACATCAGTAAACATTCGCAAAGTATTGCGAATGCTGTGCGGGATCAGGAACAGGCGTGCAGCAGCATTGAAGGTAATGTGAATGAAATAGAGGCGGCAGCATCACATAATGATCAACTTGCCAGTTCAATGTCGAAGTCGATGAGTCACTTAGCTAAAAACATCAGTCAGATTGCAGGTCTTAGTGATACCTTCAGACGCTAAATCTGACCGATACTGAAGCGGTAGTCGCCACTTTGTAACTCAACGCTTGAGGTGCCGTCGTCAGCTTCGGTGATTTGTGCTTGCTCGACCCATTGATAAAAGACATTCTGATGGATACGAGCCCACAAATTGCGACGGATATTGACATAGGGGATCTGGGTTTCACTTTGTGCATCAAATCGCAGCTCCACCGGGTGCTCATAGCTAATCGCACAAATGTCTTCAGTCTGTGTTTTGACTATGATTTGGTCGGCATTGTGCTCCCATTCGGTGATCACAAAGGGAACATCCTCAACCTCTATGCGCACTTTCTCCACTGGCGTCACGAGAAAGTATTCATCGTTTTCGCGTTTGAGAATAGATGCAAATAACTTAACGAGGCGTTTACGGCCAAACGGTGATCCTTGATAAAACCATTGGCCGCTGCGCGTTATCGTTATTGCAATATCGCCACAAAAGTCCGGATCCCATTGCTCCACTGGCGGCAACTGATTTTGCTCTGAAGCACCTCCGATTGACGCCGCAAGTCGATTAAGATCCATTTTCTAGCTGATTTTTTAATTCACGAAGCTTGGCTTTTACCCGACGCATATTGTCTGGCCCTAAACGCAACATTTGCTTTTGCGGTAGGCTTAAGTTTTCAATTCGCTCATCTTTGTATTTGTACATCACGCTATCACGATATACCTCTACCGGCGTTGGAATCTCGGGGGTGTCCAATAAGACGTTGATGGCTTCTACCAACATCTCATCAAACTCTTGCCCAGGTTGCGCGATTTCACTAAAACTCTGTTTGATGTCAGATTCATAGCGTTGATATAGCGACAACAGCTTCTCATTTTCCAAGGTTTCAAGTGCGTCAACGTAGGGCGTGTAGCGCTTATAACTGGCTGCATCAATCCACTCCCGATCAGCTTGCCGATAGACTTTAAAACTTTGCTGGGGGGCTTCTAGCAGCTGGTGGTTCGGGGCAATATCTTCGCTAGCTAGATTTGAGACCGTAACCACAAATCGTTGCAGGAGACTGTCATCGACAAGAAAGCGACCAATAACGGGTGTATCTGCGATTTCCAGCAACGCGCTTGTAATCGCTGCATCAGAGGTATCAATAATATCTTCAACTTCAATCGGCTCTGCCGGCAAAGGCTCAGGGTCTTCGCTAGGCTCAATCACTACTTCTTGGATTGCTGGTGGGGCTTGTACCTCGTCAATCGGCTCGGGTTCTTCTGATACCTCTGGCTTTGCCTCGATCACAGGTGGAGGCTCAATGGCAATGGGCTGCTTGGCAACGTCGGCTTCATTCTGAGGCCACAATAGAACCGTCGCAATAATCGCTAACAACAAAGAGGCGATTATTATATGCGGCTTCATCGACTTCGCTTGGCTTTCTTCCGTTGTCATTAAGTTACCTACCTTCAAAACATCATGGTTTATATTTAGAAATAGTACTGCAGTACTTAAATTCAAGAGTCCTAACAATAACTTTAGTTCACTTTTATCCAGCGAGCGAAGTCGGTTGGTTCATCACATTGTTTTGTTTTAGTGATCCACTTGGTTTAGGATGTTGGAAGATTAATGATGTTCAAATGTTATGACAGTCATACTTTACGCCATCCCAGGTTTCTTCATTCTAATGGCATTGGAGCTGGCCTTCGATTATTCCCGTAAAACCGGCTATTACCGATTAAATGACGCTATTGCCAGTTTGAGTATTGGTATGTTGAGTCGGGTGGCGACCATCATAAAAACCCTCATTCCGTTGAGTGTGTACGCGTTACTCGCCGAGCAAATGGCACTTTTTTCTTGGCCAGACGGTTGGCACTACTGGCTACTGGCATTTGTTATCTATGATTTCTTGTATTACTGGAATCATCGCCTCGGGCATGAAGTGAGTATTTTATGGGCGGCACATGTCGTTCACCATAGTAGCGAAGAATATAATTTAACCACTGCATTGCGCCAGACCAGCGGCTCTATTTTGAATTGGATATTCTTTATTCCAATGGCGTTTTTGGGTATTCCGTTTGAAATGTTGGCTACAATTGCAGCGCTCAATTTGGTCTATCAATTTTGGGTGCACACACGCCATGTTGGTGAGTTGGGGGTACTAGACCGGATACTGGTTACACCGTCTAATCACCGCGTCCATCATGCCCAGAATGATCGGTATATTGATCGGAATTATGGTGGTGTATTCATTCTTTGGGATCGTCTGTTTGGGACATTTCAGCCTGAATTAAAAGACGACCCTCCGGTTTACGGGATCCGTTCAGCATTGCATAGTTGGTCGCCTTTATTTGCGAACTGGCATCATTACCAGCAACTTATTCGCGATAGTTGGCAGACGGCTCGATGGAGCGATAAGTGGCGGGTTTGGTTTGGCCGCACGGGCTGGCGTCCGCAAGACGTGTTAGCCACATTGCCACCTAAGCAACGCTTCAGCCCTGACAACTTTAAAAAATTTGATATTGAACTTTCAGCGCACGCAAAAGGCTACGCAGCGCTGCAACTAGGCTTTAGCCTATTTTTGACCGTGGTTATTTTACTCGGTATCGAACAAATGCTGTTGGGACAACAACTCATAGCGTGTACTGCCTTAGCTTGCCTGTTGGTCGCTCAGGGCGCATTGATTGAAGCGAAGCCTTGGTTTGCCAAAGCTGAGACGGTGAAGTGGTTGGCTATAGGTGTGTTTATTGCTGTTGTTCCACTAGCAACCTGGGCGCTTTGGTCAATTATTGGTTTTGCCTTAGTCAGTGCTGGATGGGCACTGTTTAATCGAGCCGATCCAATCCCGAATAACTAGCGTAATGACGACTATGTTGGTGTATTGTTGTTTTGCGTATGAAGTTTCCATTTAATGCTTTATCAAACTATCCGGTTATTGACCTATTGGAAGTGCATTCATTTGAGATGAATGTTTATCTTGTACAGCTGAATGTCGGCTCCAACAGCGGCATGGTGTATGACGATAAAGACAAACCTATGCGCTTCTACAGCACCCAACAGATCCGAGAGTTGTTCGCCGAGTTTGATGTTAAGCAGGCGATTATGGTGCACGATACTCCCTACGATGAGATGATTGGAAATCCACCCAAAGCGAGCGAGAAAATGGCGCTTCCGTTTTCTATGGCATTACCGTATTAGTACCGTTCTAATGTAAGAGTTCAAGCGTATATGGTTTTGAGGTATGTAAGTGCTTACAACTTTTACTGATTTATCTGTAGCGCTTAGACAAATTTAAAAATATCTCCAAGGGCACACTACTTATAGCTCAAAGAAAGGCTATGTTGTAACGTGAGAAGCCGCTATTTCACGCAAATTAATCCGTGCTTTTAAGTTGCAGGCGAGTAAGAAAATGCCACCTAATTTGCGGTGCAAAAAAACCGAATTGGCCGGTGGGACATGCCAAAATGCGTCATTATTGCTTAAACTCATTCCCTTCTCATGCAGGCGTTTACCTAAATCTGTTTGACCGAAATCATAGATGCCTGCATGTGTCAGCGGTTCGCAGGCGTCAAAGCACATATCCACAATAAACTCCTGTAACTCGGCTTCCAGCGTTCGACTCATAAGGCCGATATTCAAAGTGGCTTGCTTTACACGCTCGCGATCGTCGTCAAATACGCCTGACATTAACTCGCGATATAAAGCGATAAAGTCTTTGGGGTACTCGCGAGTTGCACCGAAATCAAGTAAAACGATTTTTTGGTTTTCAGCATCAAAGCGGTAGTTTGCAAAATTCGGATCTGTTTGGATAAGATGAAAACCAAACGTTTCGTCAAAGAACAATTCAAACAGCGCAGCAGCCATTGTATCGCGGGTGGTTTGGTCCGCGGATTGTAATGATTCGATGGGCTCGCTCTTCATAAAGCTCATTGCCAAAACAGTCTCATGGGTAAACTCATCATAAACCGCAGGAATGGCGAAGCGCTTGTCGTCTACTAGGAAGTCACTATAGGCCTTGAGCATTTTCGCTTCTTGCAAATAGTCTGCTTCACTATGCAATTGTCGTTTGGCTTCTTCAAGCAACGGCGAGAAGTCTACCCCTTTGGGTAATAGGCCTGTGATTGAGAGGAGGGTGGCGACGTTATCGACATCACTGTTTATGCTGTCTTTTACCCCGGGGTACTGGATTTTGAGCGCTAGAGTTTCACCATTGGGCAAAATGGCTTTGTGAACCTGCCCTATCGAAGCCGCTGCGATGGGTGCATAACTGAAATACAAAAAGTGATCAGCCCAGTCTTCGCCGAGTGCTTGTGTAAGCACTTCGTTGACTTGGGCTTTGGGCATAGGGTCGGCGTCGCTACGCAGACGGGCAAGAATATCGGCAAGCGGTTCAGGTAAAATATCGCCCGCATCCATTGACAACAATTGGCCAACCTTCATAGCAGCGCCACGCATACTGGCTAATTGGTCAGCAATCCGACCAACATTCTGTGGCGTCAACAACAGGTCTTTTAGTGCAGGCCGTTCTCCTTTTAGCATCTGACTAGCACCTTGCGACAACATGTTACCAGCGACACGGGTGGCCAAAGAGCCTAACATGCCAAAACGGGTCAACCGCCCGGTGGGAACTGAACGATCCTTCTTGGCCATTTAAACGATGCCCGCTGCAATATTCAGTATCACGCCAATACCACTGCCTATGGCAAAGCCTAACCAGCCGTTCTTGCCTACATAGCGGGCCAGTGTTGCACCAAAAATTCCAACCCACAACATTGCGCTATAAACCGAAGTAATAGAGTCATTGGCGACTACGCCAGGCAAAAACTGTGCGCCAAGCACTGTCAGCGCCATACCGCCGGCCAGAATTACCCAAAGAATGTTTTGTGGGTTCGCAAACGAGTGGGCAACTGCGTCGTTTGTTTGTTCTGCATCGGCTTTGTGAGGCTCAGTCTCAGCCGCTTTGGCTTGCTTTAACGCTTTCTGCTTCTGTCTTTGCTCGCGCATGCTGAAATAACCTGTCGATAAAGTATTGTTATCATCGCGATTAAATGGGACCAGGTCAACATGGCTCACCTAAAGCGCGTCGCGACTTTAGTCGCATGTTTTGCTTAGATGGTTCTGAGCCGCGACGCGGCGATTCGATATAAGCGATAGCCAAATGGCTTAAATAAGCCGATGTTTATTCTTGTGTATTCACACATTTCTCGTATTCTCAAGGTTTTTCGGGTAACTGGGAGTCAGCGGGTGAGTGCGTTTCAGTGGCAACGGGCGGTGATAAAAGTTGGTAGTGCATTGGTTGCGCCTGATGGTGAGCAGTGCAGCGCACAATATTTGTTACCCTTGGCGCGTTTTATTAGCGCAAGTCGGGAACAAGGTAAACAGGTCATTATTGTTTCATCTGGCAGTGTTGCAGCTGGGCGCCGTTCAGTGCCCGTTAAGCACTCCCCAAGCATTGCGGAAAAGCAAGCCATGGCAGCAATTGGGCAAACCCAGATGATGGCAAACTGGGCGCGCTTCTTTGATGTGCCATGCGCTCAAATTCTGCTGACCGCAGATGATTTGAGTGACCGTGCGCGCTTTGTCAATGTGCAAAATACCCTACGCGAGCTACTTAAGCATGAAGCTTTGCCCATCGTGAATGAAAACGACTCAGTGGCGACGAACGAAATCAAAGTCGGTGATAATGACAATCTGGCAGCCTATACCGCGTTGGTCGCACAAGCAGATACTTTGATCATGTGCTCAGACATTGACGGTTTATTTACCGCAGATCCGCGCAAAGATCCCAATGCGTCGCTTATTCCCCGCGTATCCGTAATCGACAGCACCATCGAGCAACTTGCGGGTGGCGCTGGCACACGCTTAGGCACTGGCGGAATGAAAACCAAAATTGAAGCTGCGCAAAAGTGCACGCAAAGCGGTATTCAAACACTGATTGTCAACGGCCGTAAAGGCGATGTGTTTGATAGCTTGCTCAATGGTCAGTGTCCCGGAACCTTGTTTGAGCCGGTGCAGTCTACGAGTCGAGCACGTACCCAATGGCTTAAACATTCACTCAAAGCGCGTGGTAAAATCACTATCGATGAAGGCGCGCGCAAGGCGCTAATAGAACGCAACGCGTCGTTACTGCCAAGTGGTATTTCTCAGGTTGAAGGGCACTTTACCGGTGGTGATCTCATCGAAATTGCTGGCGATGCCGGTGTTATCGCGAAAGGACTATCTTTATATTCCAGCCAAGACCTAAATATCATTAAAGGCTTGCAAAGTCGTCAGATCGAAGCGGTTTTAGGCTATACCTACGGGAATGTAGCAGTGCACAAAGATGATCTTGTCATTGTGGATCAAACAGAAGATAAGGAATAGGCATGACTACCACCTCTAGCTTTTCTATCCAGCAGGCCGCGCAAGAAGCTACGCGCGCTGCTCCAGCTATTGCATTGCTTGGTCACGCAGAAAAACAAGCGGTTTTGAATAGTGTTGCGAGCGAATTGCGTACTCGCTGTGCAGCAATTTTGGCGGCAAATGCACAAGATTTAGCCCTCGCTGAAAGCAACCAACTCAGTGCAGCAATGGTTGATCGTCTGCGCCTCGACGATGCTCGAATTGAGGCGTTGGCACAGGCGGTTGAGACTATCGCTGCACAACCCGACCCTGTGGGTAGTATGAGTGCGTCGCAAACCATGCCCAGTGGTATTCAGGTTGCTAAAATGCGTATTCCTTTAGGCGTTATTGCGATGATTTACGAATCGCGACCGAACGTCACTATCGATGCTGCTGCCCTTTGCTTTAAAGCGGGCAATAGCGTTATTCTGCGTGGCGGTAAAGAAGCCTTGCACTCCAACCTTGCGTTAGCAGAATGTTTTCATGCAGCGCTGAAACTGCACCAACTGAGTGTGAGTGCGGTAACCGTGATCCCAGATCCTGACCGTAGCATTATGAATACATTGCTGACCTTAAGTGATGATATTGATTTGGTTATTCCGCGTGGTGGCGAAGGGCTTATCCGTTTTGTGTCTGAGAACAGCCAGATCCCGGTTATCCAGCACTTTAATGGCGTTTGTCATTTGTTTGTCGAGGCCCATGCTGATTTAGATAAAGCGCTAAAACTTTTGGAGAATGGTAAAACGCAGCGGGTGGGCGTATGCAATGCATTAGAAACCTTATTAGTCGACGCGGCGATTGCTGACCAATTTTTACCTATGGCGGCAGAAATGTTGGCAAAGCACGGCGTGAAAATTCATGCCTGTGAGCAATCCATCGCCTTCTTTAGTGATGCATTGGCGGCGACAGAAGCCGATTGGCACGCAGAATATTTAGCCCTTGAGATTGCAATCAAGGTGGTTAGCGGTTTGCCTGAAGCCGTGTCTCATATACGGCAGTATGGTTCAGGTCATACCGAAGTTATTGCAACCGAGCACTTCAGTACTGCGCAAAAATTCATTCGCACTATAGATTCAGCGGTAGTGATGGTTAACGCGAGTTCGCGTTTTTCGGATGGCGGCGAGCTAGGCCTTGGAGCTGAAATCGGCATCTCAACCAGTAAATTACATGCCTACGGACCAATGGGTGCAGAAAGCCTGACTACAGAAAAATTTGTGGTTATCGGCGATGGCACTATTCGGCAATAGGTGGCGCTATGACCGAATTGTTGCGGGGCGTGATCTTAGATATGGATTCCATCGATCCTGGATCATTGGATACGTCGGAACTACAACAAAGCGCCGCAGTTGATTGGCAGATATACGCCAGTACACAAGCTGAGCAGACCGCTGAGCGGATCGCTAAAGCACACCTTGTACTGACCAATAAAGTAGTACTTGATGCTGCTGCAATTGCTCATGCTACTCACCTAGAATATGTGGGGGTGATGGCAACTGGTACTAATAATGTTGATCATGAGGCCTGCTGTAAACGTGGGATAACAGTGCGCAACGTTGCTGATTACGGTACAGCGAGCGTTGCACAACATACCCTGTTACTTATGTTAACCCTAGCCACTTCTATTGGTAATTACGCGCGTGCGGTAAAGCGCGGCTCGTGGTCAAAGGCAGAGCATTTCTGCTTGTTGGATTACCCGATTGTTGAATTGTGCGGTAAAACACTACTCATTGTGGGCTATGGAACTCTGGGTAAAGCGGTGGCGAAGTTGGCAGAAGCCTTCGGTATGCAGGTAGTCATTGCTCGTCGTCCAGGCGTTGATGCCGCAGAATATGCGCAGCCACGGGTAAGTTTAGATGAAGGCCTGCAAGCAGCGGATTTTGTCAGTTTGCATTGTGCTTTATCGGCCCAGACTGAAACCTTGATCAATGCGCAACGGTTAAACTTAATGAAACCGACGGCATACTTCATAAATACGGCGCGGGGTGGCTTGATAGACGAAGCGGCTTTGCTCGACGCGCTAACGAGTAAGCAAATTGCGGGTGCTGCGTTAGATGTACTGAGTACCGAGCCGCCACCGTCGACCCATTGCTTATTGCAGAAAACGCCAGCAAATCTGATTATTACTCCGCACATCGCTTGGGCTGCGCGTGAATCGCGCCAGCGATTGTTGGATGCGGTACTCCAGCATGTGAGTGACTACATTGCGGGTCGAAACGCGTGAATGCACTACTGTTCATCGCCTGCGTGTTTATTTGGGGCTCAACCTGGATAGCGATTACATTTCAAGTGGGTGAAGTCGACCCCGTAGTCGCTGTTGCTTGGCGCTTTACTCTTGCTGTTATTGTATTGGGTGTTTGGATTTTGCTGCAGCGGCGTAGCTTTCGAATGTCTGCGCCCAGTCATTTAAAAGCCGCCTTGGTAGGTCTGTTTTTATACACCCTTGATTATTCTTTCTTGTATGCGGCGCAACAATATATAGTCAGTGCACTGTTAGCGGTGTTGAGCTCGAGTGTAATCTACTTCACCGTATTGTTTCGCCGGGTGCTACTTAAGAAACCTTTGCGGGTAGAGGTAATCATTGGGGCAACCCTAGGACTGCTGGGTATAGCGATGATATTTGCTCCTGAATTTGACAAGATGTCATTGCAACAAGGATTAGCAGCAGGCTTCATTTTTGCGCTGATCAGCTTTGTATGTGCAGCGATTGGTAACATCATTTCAGAAAGTATCTTAGACGAGGGAACCCCTGTTCTACAGATGAACTTTTACGCTATGGGATATGGCTTGATCTTTATCTATGGTTTTGGATTTTTAACCTCTGCCTCATATGCATTGCCAAGTGAACCGAGTTTTTATTGGGCACTGCTCTACCTTGCACTATTCGGCTCTGTTTTAGCCTTCGGCGCTTACATGAAATTATTGCAGCGGATGGGGTCAGATAAATCGACCTACGTGGTTCTCGTGTATCCCATCGTGGCACTAGGTTTGTCGACATTGTTTGAGGGTTATCAATGGACCCTCATTGCTGCTTGTGGAGTGATACTGGTGTTAATTGGCAATGCTATTGCCATGGGCAAGTTGAATCACTGGCTGCGTATTTCTTGATCTAGATATTTGCTGAAAACGAGCCTAATGTTGTCAGCTTTTTTTACAACTTGTTCCTCATACTTTTTACCCGCATTATTAACACGCTGTTTTCGTTGGTCTTTAATTTTACGGTGTGGTTCTTGCTGCATTTTAAGGATGATCACTATAGGCAGCAATCAATGAACCTTAGAACAATCACTTTTTTTCTCGCGTTATGTTTTGTAAATCACTCTAATGCTGCGTTAATTAGCATTCCATACACTGGCATCTTTGATGAATCGACAGTGACTGCACAAGATGGGTTACCTGCAGGTGACTACGATACGATAGGCGGCCTCGCCGATGTGGCAGTATTTGAATTATTGGAAGGTACCAATCTTTTTTATGGGTCGGTATTCGGCCCACAAGACAATGCTGATGTATTTACCGTGGAAATTGCTGCTGGATTTAAGCTGGTCGGAGCAAGCATTTTATGGGGAACCAATCTGCCAGGTATCCCATTTACGTTTCCTCCGCAGCAGGGCTATTTACAGCAAAATACATTTGGTCCTACGGCGGCCACATGGTATTTCGAAGAGAGTTCTCCTACGCCTGAAATTTTTACCATCTCTGGACTTGAGGGAACTCAGTTTGGTGAAGCAAGCCAAACGGCATCATCGCCCGCTTTGAATGTTATGGAAGGAATTTACTCGAGCTTGTTGGATGCTACTGGAACTTGTGCTCAAACATATACTCCTTCATCTGACGGAATTGGCTTGGTAGCGGAATGCGTAGAAGGTATTTTCTACACGCTGACATTTAATGTTGAAGCCTTACCTGGAACTCCTCCACCTCCATCCACCTCTGTTTCGGAGCCGCTCTCATTGGGTTTGATGGCCATAACTCTGTTGGGATTGCTGCGCATCAGAAGGGCGTAGAATCTTCATCATTGGGCAATCAATGGGAACAGATTGCCCAATTACCTACTGCTTGGATTACAATGCCGGTAACATGTGAAGTACGATATCGAGGCTGAAATGGGCGACAATCGCGCTTATTAAGCCATGTCGCCAGTAACACCAGCCATACAAAACACCTACAGCAACATTACCCAAAATCGTAGCCCAAACAGCAAACACATTGGCTGCGGAATATGACACTAGTTGGGGTATATGAGCCAATCCAAAAGCGAAGGCGACAATAGTGATAACTAGCATCGCAGCAAGTGGAGAAGGGCGGTCTTGACGTTGTAACTTCGCAACGAACCAAAGCATGAGGGTCATTAATCCAAATCGAAACCAAACCTCTTCGCCAATCGACGCGGAAACCGAGACCAAAAAACCACCTAAAACGCCACGAAAACCATAGGCGGGAATACTATCGGGTAATTGGTCGGCAACGAAGTGACGTAATGTAAGTAACGCTGCACCCAATAAAACGCCAACAATAAGCGCAAAAATAAGCCCTCTTCTGCGCGCTTCAATAGCGTCTTGGTTAAACAGCCCAAGATTGAATTTGGGACCCAGCAGAGTACCGACGATTACTGCAGGGGTAGTCAACACAAGAATGAATAACGTACTGGGCAGTAGTATGCCAGTCACCGATTGACCTTGCATGGCTGTCATTGCAATAAGCGGCAGTAGCTGTGCACAGAGTGTGACTAAAACAATTCTGATGATTAAGTGTATATGCGGTTGGATATTGGCATTTGGCATCTTGCTATAGCAACATTCATTTCCGAGACCTTTGCTAGATCATACGTAGCTAACCTTTTGAACACGATAATATTTATGTTTCCAAATGTTAAAGACACCGATAAACAGCAACCATCGTAGCAGTTGTTGCTGCTGCCGCTGCACCTAATCTAAGTTGTCAAATTGCTTGCTGACATGTGGACATTTCAGTATCTTTGAGTGGCGCAGATGCGCATGGACCAAGGAAGCAACAACAGACTAGAGGATTTATGGAATCTACTATCGATTATTCCACCTATTCGTTATACGAATTACAACAAGCTCGCCGCACCATCGATGAAACAGCGTACCCCGCACGAGCCGCAGAATTAGATCAGCGAATCGAAGCCTTGCTCAGCCAAGAGAACAGCGAAACGTCAGCATCTAACGCCACAGAAGTGCGCAAAGTTGGAGTGCTGTTTCATGGCAATACGAGAGAGTTTTTTTCCATTTGGATGGTTAACCTTTTACTGACCATTGTTACCTTAGGGATTTACTCAGCCTGGGCTAAGGTTCGAACCAATCGCTATTTTTACGGCAACACTGAGATAGATGGTCATCGTTTTTCCTATCTGGCCGAGCCATTGCAAATTTTAAAAGGGCGGATTATTGCAATTGTGTTGTTCGCCGCTTACTTCTTAGTCAGTTCGATGAATCCAGCATTGGGCGCTTTGCTGGTTTTTGTTATGTTAGGTTTTACGCCTTTGCTGGTGGTATTAAGTCTGCGTTTTAATTTGAAAATGACCGGCTACCGAAATGTCCGCCTAGGTTTTAGAGGAAGTTACGGACGGGCCTTTGTTTTGTTCGTATTGTTGCCAATTGCGAGCGTATTTACCTTGCACTTGATGATGCCCTGGGTACTCAAAAAGATTGACCAGTTTTTAGTTAACGAAATGACACTGGGCGATCGCCAATTCGAATCGAACTTAGACACTGGCGAGTATTATGCCGCAGCGCTTGGGGCAGCGTTCATCGCGATAGGCATTTTTATTATCGGGATTTTCATGTTTGGTATTTCATTGGCTCCCGATCCGGCAGCACAAGGTGTTAGTTTTGCGACCATTGGCTTAATGGCGATTTATCTAATTGCGTATGCTGTTTCTTCAAGCTTTTATACGGCAAGAATTCGTAACCATTTGTTCGCATCAACTCAAATCCCAGGTGTGGCAAAGTTTACATCGACGGTAGCAACAATGGATTTGGTTATGCTACGGACTATTAATGTGTTAGCTATTGTCTGTTCTTTAGGCTTAGCAATCCCTTGGGTTAAGATCAGAAACGCGCGATTCTTTTCAGCTGCTACCTCGGTAACGGTGATGAGTGGCTTAGAAAGTGTGGCAGCTGGAGAACAAGGCTCTGTGGGAGCCACCGCGGAAGAGGCAGCTACCTTATTTGATGTTGATGTCGCGCTGGGTTAATCCGTGATAGAAGGCAAGCTGTATGAACCTGGGGGCGTGGTTGCGCTCTCAGTTACTTGTTATGTTAATGATGACTCGCAGCTCGTTGTGAGCACCCTTGATAATCCGGTTGATAAAAGTGACATTTCGGTCAAGCCTAAGTTAGGGAACCTCCCTAGGGAAATTGCTTTCACAGACGGAACTCTTCTGGTTTGCCCTGCGCAAACTGAACTTGATTCTTGGTTATTTGCCGATAAAGGTTCGCTACTCGCTAACATGGAAAGCAACACTCGGTGGTTACTTGCGAGTATTGTGTTTGTTCCGTTGCTACTTTATGGGTTATTTGTCCACGCCATTCCTTATGCCGCGGTTGCCCTAGCCGACTATGTACCGCAATCCATCAAGCAAGAGGCATCACAACAGACGCTCGCTGCTTTAGATTACGCAGTTCTTGACGCGACAGAATTGTCGGCCGAGCAGCAAGCATCATTGCGCATGGGGTTTGAGTCAGTGATTACTGATTTTATCGCGCCAAATATACAATTTAATATCCAATTCCGGTCTTCTGAGGTGTTCGGCCCGAACGCATTTGCGCTGCCTGATGGAACCATTGTTTTCACCGATCAATTGGTCAACCTTGTGGAGGCTGATCAGCAACTGTTAGACGCTATTTTACTGCATGAAATAGGGCACGTGGTGCAAAACCATTCGATGCAACTGGTAGCCGAATCATTGTTTGCAACCCTGGCAATCAGTTATTTTTTCGGCGATTTAAGTGGGGCAATTGAATCATTCATGGGGATTGGTTCAACCATTGTGCATAACCAATTTTCCCAACAACATGAATGGCAAGCTGACAACTTTGCACTTGAGCAACTCTTACTATCTGGCAGGAATACCGATGATTTTGCGCAGGCAATGCAGAAGCTCGCAGAACTAATACCCAATCATTCAGACCAAAATCAATGGTTTCAATCCCATCCGCTGATTGATTCGCGAATTAAAAATGCGGAGAGCTATTCCAGTCGAAACCGGAGTCAAGAGGCGCAGTAACAATCGGTAACAAAGAAATACTTCGTTTGCGGTCTGTTGATCAGTTTAATAGCGACTCTAGGTCTACAAATTTTAGCCACAAGGAAAGTCTGTAGCATGTTAGACGTGCAACAATTGAGTAAACGCTATGGTGAACAACACGCCTTAGATGATGTTTCTTTCAGCTTGCGTCCCGGAGAGATTGTCGCGCTGTTAGGTGCCAACGGATCCGGTAAAACCACTACGATTAATGCGATATGTCGGCTGTTGGAGTGGGATTCAGGTGACATTTTAATCAATCAATTATCTACCCAAACCTCAACAGGCTTCTTGCGTCATGTTGGCGCCGTATTGGGGGGAAGTCGCAACTGCAATTGGCGGTTAACCGCGAAACAAAACGCCGAATATTTTGCTCGGCTACGTGGCTTTTCAGGGCCCACCGTGCGCGCAACCATCGATCGGTTGCATACCCAGTTGGGTTTAGATGTTCATGGCAATAAAGAGGTGATGAAGCTATCTACGGGGAATAAGCAAAAGGCCGCTTTGCTATGTGCGCTGAGTTATCAGCCTGACTATGTGTTATTGGATGAACCTACTCTAGGGCTTGATTTTAGTACTGTTGAGGAACTCAAAAATATCATCCTTCAGCAAGCCAAAGTAAAGCAGCAAGCGTTTTTGATCACTAGTCATGATTTGGGTTTTATTGATACTTTGTGCGATCGCGTGCTGGTTTTGGAGCACGGGCGTTTGATATTTGATGGCGATATACATGCCTTGAAGTCACGATTATTCAACTATCAGCTAACCCTGTCAGGGGACAGTTTACCCGAACAAAAAATCTTCGAGTCGCTTTGGCAAGGCCGCTTTGAGTTAAACTTTTGCGATAATGAGATACAGGTCTTATTTGAACAGCCGGAACAAAGCTTTGCAACGGCAGCTTATCTCTATGAAAAACAGTTAGTCGTGCACGATTATCAAGTTCAGCCACTATCCATAGAACAAGCCTATCAAGCGCTGGTGCGGGAGCAACGCGGATGACGTTAAATCTGATCTACAATGAGCTTCGATTACAAGTCATGGAAATGAAGCAATACTGGTTTGAAACAGTGAGTGGTTTGTTGTTCGTGATCGCGGTCTTCTTAGGCCTGTTTTATGGGGTCAAGGGCTTTGTAGTCGAGCAAGGTGACAATCAATCATTGGATGGATTACTGTTTGGCTTTTTACTCTGGTCATTCGCGACCAGCGCCTACAGTTCAGTCACTAAAAGCATCATCGAAGATACTCAGCGGGGTTACATTGAACAGCTATTTCTTTGTCCGCAAGGGATTGTACGCTTGCTGCTTAGTCGCTCGGTCGCGGAACTATTGACTGGCATCATTATGTTAATCGGCATGGCGTACATCACTATGTGGCTAACCGGGAACTGGCTAGACATTAATTTTTTGTATTTCTTTGCGATTTTGTTCTTAGCTGCACCTTCCTTAATTGGCTTAGGTTTAATCATCAGTGGCTTTGCTCTGGTGTTTAAAAAAGTCGAAACTTTGGGAGCGTTGTTGACCATCGGTTTAATGGGTTTGGTCGCGCTCGATGGATTACCGCTCAATGTGTTTACGTTTTTGCCCTTTGTGGCGGGCGCATCATTAGCGCGAGAAGTCGTGCTTGAACAACTTCCCGCGAATGGATTGTATGTTGGTATTGTTGCCCTTAACTCAGCGCTTTATTTAGCTGCTGGTTGGCAAGTTTTTCGCTTGCTTGAGCGAATGGTTAAACGGCGAAATTTGATTGGGCAGTATTGATTGATTAACTGCCCCACTGGCGCAAACGATGACCTGCGTGTGCGTAGTACGCAATAAATGCGTAACAAGGTAATAGCATCCAATACGCACTTTGACTATTGCTGCTTTCAGCAATTACCCCATAGGCTAATGGTAAGATTGCGCCGCCTGCGATACCCATAATCAACAATGCTGAACCGCGCGCTGTCAGGTTACCGAGTTCTGCCAATGCCAATGGCCAAACGGCGGGCCATACGAGAGCGTTCGCCAGTCCGAGTAAAGCGATGTAGGCGATGGTATCAGGTACGCTCGCGATACCTAACCAGCCCCAAAGAGTATCGGCGACCAAGGTTGAGTCGGGCGACGAAAATACCACTAACACCGACAAGACCAATCCAAACCATGCTGACATTGCCAGTGCTTGTGATTGGGAAATAAACCGCGGAATGACCAGTAACCCAATAACATAACCTAACACCATAAATGCCATAGTATAGCTGGTTAACGCAGTGGCATTGGCAACCCCTAATTGCGAACCAAATAGGCCAATAGTGTCACCGGCAATCACTTCGACTCCAACGTACACAAATAAGGTTAACGCACCCAAAATTAATTGCGGGTGGGCAAACAACGATTGTTGTTGAGTGCTATCTTGGGATTCTGTAGATAAATCTAATTCAGGTAACGAGGATAGCTTTAACGCACCCGCTAAAATCACCAACACAACTGCCATGCCCAAGTACGGCATGACTAGGCCATTAGCTAACTGAGTAACTTTTTCTGCTCGGGCAACGTCACTGAGTTGCGCTACCGATTGCGCGGTTACGCCAGCAAATTCACCGAGTACTAACGCGGTAAACACGATTGGTGCGATAAAACCGGCGGCCTTATTTAAAAATCCCATCACCGAAATGCGCACCGCCGCAGTTTCATGCGGACCGATTTTAACAATATAGGGGTTGGACGCAGTCTGCAGAATGGTAAGGCCTGAGCCAACAATAAATTGCGCAATTAAAAACACGGCGAAGGTTTGTGAATAAGCCGCTGGGATAAATAAAATGCAACCTACTGCAATGATCAGCAAACCAATCACCATTGCCCACTTGTAGCCGGTTTTATCGAGCACCCAAGACATGGGTAGCGCCATTACGGTGTAGGCAATGTAAAAAGAGAACGCGACTAATAGTGCTTGGGTTTCAGTTAGATCACAGACGATTTGCAGAAAGGGTATTAATGCACCATTTAACCAAGTGATAAATCCGAAGATAAAAAATAAACCGCCAATAATCAGCATTGGGACTAATGCGCTTTGTGTTTTAGTTACCGGTAGGGTTTTTACTGTCATGGGTTTCTCCTAGCGCTCTGGTTGACGTGCGACGCCACCCAAAAAGACGGTTTGAATATTAAGCTCAGCATCAAGGGCTACAAGATCAGCGCGCATGCCTACCGCAATACTGCCGCGTTGTTGCTCTATACCAAGGGCTTTAGCGGGAGTTGATGAGGCCATAGTAATCGCATCAAATAGTGTAACCTGACACTGATCCACAAGGTTGCGGACAGCATCAATCATGGTCAAACATGAACCTGCAAGAGTGCCATCAGGTGTAGTCAGTTTATTGTTGGCTTTGCTAATTGTGGTTGCAAAGAAGGGCATCTCGGTCTCGTCACTGGCAGCTAACGCCATCGCGTCGGTTACTAGACATATACGCTCAGGACCCAAGCACTTGAGTGCGATAGTGCAGCAGATAGGGTCAACGTGATGCCCATCCACTATCAATCCTGCGAAACACTCTTTTGATTGTAGCGCAACACCAACCATGCCTGGTTGACGGGTTTGTAAGGGCGACATCGCGTTAAATAAGTGGGTAAATCCGGTGGCGCCCGCGTCTAAGGCGGCTTGGGTTTGCTCGGCATTGGCTGCTGAATGCCCAAGAAAAACGATAACCCCTGCAGCAACTAAGCTGGCTATGGTCGACGGTGATACAGTTTCAGGCGCCAAGGTAACCATGACTTGGCCAAGTTCAGGTTGGCAAAGTAGTTCTAACTCTTCGGCTGTTGGTGGGCGGATATGTTCACTTGGATGCACACCCTTGCGAGCTTGACTTAACCACGGGCCTTCAAAGTGCACGCCGATTATTGCGTCTGGGTTATTCTGACGGGCCGCGACAATTGCCTTTGCTGCAGCGTGCATAGTCTCAGCGCTATCTGTTATCAATGTTGGTAGCATGCCGGTCGTGCCGAAAGCATGATGCGCTGCAAATAATGTGTTTACTGCGCTGGCTGTCGTTTGCTGATTAAGCAAAACACCGCCGCCGCCATTGACTTGCAGGTCGATAAAACCAGGTACTAGTTGGGTAACGGAATAATCTGCATCGACCCTTCCAGCGCCATTGATAGCAGTAATAACACCTTGCTCCACCGTTACCGCTTGGTTTTCCAACCAGCCGTCGGGGGTCATTAACCGTTGGCAATTAATTGTAAAGCTTTGTGCTTGCATGCGTTTTCATCAGGACGGAGTACGAATGTTGTCAAATACTACCGCAGATCACATTAATATCTGGAATAAATTCATTCTGAATAAAACGGACAGCAGAAAGGCCCACCGATTTTAGAGTCATCTTCAGTAACCGACCTGCAGGCGCAACGTTATTAATTTAACTGAGAAACTTCTTGATTGAGCCAGTTTAATGGACGCCCTTGCTGACATAAACGCAATATCTGGTTGCCTAGAAACTGCACTCATAAGACGCTGACTCGGTTCTTAAAGAACACTGCTTGGGACCTCGCATCTATAATTGCGGTCTAAATATCCGCTGTTCAACCTTTGATAGCTATCCAAGCGTCCCATTGACGATCGGCTCAAAGGCGGTGAGCGAATCCATCAGTGCGGCATTGCCTAATCCATGGGCTGGGAATAAGTCAGCGAAGCGCGCTTGTTCTCCATGTAATGCGAGATAATTCAGGATCACCGTTTCCACTAGCAGGTTCACATTGTTAGCTGCGGGGGTCGCTGCTGTTTCAACCGAGCCATCGCGACGCATAAAGCCGATTTGCTGGTGGCGCGCTTGTTGCTCTGCTGTAGCACCAATGAGCTGTGGTACACCGCCGGGATTATAAACCAGGAAGAACGAACCAGCGGTAGAGGAATTATCACCGGTCCACACGCCTTTGCCGCGGCCAAACTCAGAATCATCAATCATGCCATTGCTGAATACCGAACCATCGCTATACACGTACATCATCAATGGTACTCCTACTCTTGCGGCGTACTCCAAACAAGCGCCCATGCAACGACCGGCGCGTAAATCGCGGATCTCACCGGTAGCGCGATTACCCACGTGGTAATCGTAACCACCCATAGTAATAGTGCCTGCTCCAGCGAAGCCATTGATAACCAATTTCATGATTGATGCGGTTTTCTGAAATTCGCGGTCATTGTCGAATTCCTCACGGCTAAATATACCTTGCTCACCAACAATTTGCGGATCAAGCGAAGGGTCGAGTGTACTAGGATCACCAAATCGGTCGGTGATATCGGCACTTTTTACATAGCCACAACGAACTAAATCCTTGAGTACATCGTCTGTAGTAATTTGCGTGTTCACGCGACCAAGTTTCATATCACTAATGCGTTGGATGGATTCCATCACTGCTACCGAATCTTGCTGGCTTAATAGACCCACGAGATCACCGGTGTCTACCAGCCCAGTGACATCCGATGGGCGGTCGACTTTGGTCGGTCTGGCGTTAGGATCGATCATATTGAAGGGCGCCATAGAATTTGCCCCAGAATCGCTGGTACGCGACCCGATCAAACTTAACAACGAGCCGTCGGCACCACCCTTGTAGATCCCATACATAGGATTGTGGGGGTTATTGCCGGTATCATTTTCTGAGCGCGCGGGTATTACCGCGCCATTGATATTGGCGCGATTGGTCACCGCTACCTTTTCCAAGATACCACGCAAAAATGCGCTATCCGAGTGAAAGGCTAAGCCCAACTCTTGATTGATAAAATCACTTAATCCGGTGTTTGGATTCGCAATGCTGGGGATCATATCACCCGGTAAGCCTTGCCGGTCATAACCTTGCGTACTTAGAAAGTCGAGCTGTCCGCCCTGACCACCAATCAATACATTAGAGCCTGCAATGTTGGCGCCCCCGGCCAAGTCAAAAACGATAAAGGGGATTTTGCCAGCGCCTTGAGTGGCGATTCCGCAGCCCGCTTTCAACGCTTCAATATCCGGCGATAAGTCAGCAAACGCTTTACGCGGAGCGGCGAAAAGGCTCATAACGGATGTTCCAGCAATGGTCGCTGCACCCGCAGCAAAGCCTTGGGCGATGAAATCGCGACGCGAGAGCGGACGCGCGTGATCATTCAGTAACAGCGGCGCATCGTGGTCAAGTGGCGCATGCAAGCGCTTATTTTTACTCGTGGTGCGACGTGCAAAGCTGAAGGTTTTAGTTTTGCTTGTGGTCATTCTCGGTTCTCCCTCATCGCTATTGCAAAGTTACGGCTGCACTGCCAAGAACTGCGGCACACGTGGCTTTTACTACCGTAGCCGTGGTGCTAGCGCTACAGGAATTGGATTGTGTGCAGCTGATTAGACGATCGATTAACGTGTCTAGTTCTTGGCCAACATCACTGGCATCAGGCTGGGTCGCAATCTCGGTGCCGAGCATACGCATGAGCAGTGGATCAGTCAGTGCTGTTCGAGCGCTTGCGCTAAATGCTTGTTCAGGCGCAGCATTAAAATCGATATCTGGGAATACCGCTTGGCGATACTGCGGCTCCTCGACTAAAACATCGCAGTAGCGAATGGCTAATTGGGTTATCGCCATCTGATTTGAGGCGACGAAACTGCTGATATCGGTTACCGAGGGCAACTGCTGACGCAGGGTTGTGTAGGTCTGGCGCACACTTGAATGTTGCGCAGGAACACCGGTTAGGGTCGCCATACTAGCATTGATTTCAGCAAATTGGCGAAAACCGATATCGGATTGCGCCGGCAAATCCACAGGGACGGCTATTGGAGGTGCCGGCGCAGGAACGCGCACATAACTCTGCGTACCCAGACGGTCGAAGGTTAAAAAGAATTCATCTTGCTCCGGGCCTTTTTCGACCGCAACAATCGTACCTTGGCGCGACAATGGATAACCCGTTTCGGCGTCCACAGCTGCAGCTTCTACCACCGTGTTTAAAGGACTGTATACCTGTCCGCCACTGGACTCTCGTCCGTTGACACCAATCCGCATACCTTCCAGTGGAATATCTTCAGCTAATTGTTGGTCGCGTGTATTGATCACGAAGGGCTCACTGAACAGGTAGCTGTAACTATCGAATTGGCTGGCTTCAAACACTACATAAGTATCAGCTACCCCAATAATGTCACCAATGCCAAACAGCAGATAAAATTTTTGCCCGACACCGGCAGCAAAATTACGCTCTATTTGCGTTGGATCGAGTGTACGATTATGAATAGCAACCAGGCGCAGTGTACCGGCCCAGGGAACATCACCTGATGCTTCGTTGCCAAGCACGAAAGCAAAACTGTCATCCCATTCCGCAAGGTTACCTGCAGTAACGCCATCCAGATCATCGGTAAATACGCCATTTACAAAGATTTGGCGGCCGTTTACACCGTCATAATTGACTACCACATGCTGTAGAGCTGCCTGTAAATCTTCGTCTGCATCGGCTGTTGATAGTGCGGGCTCGCCATTGCCATCAGTATTACTGGTGCGGACCAAGGCGTCGTAGTTATACAGCGTTTGCCCTATGGTAAAGTTGCGTCGATCTCTACCGCCAGAGTAACTGACGATCCGAGCAGGGCCTTCTTGGGTAACGTTGGCTGGGGCTACCCAAGCTTCAATGGCAAATTCACCCGTCGCGCTGATCAAGTCATGCAATTTTTTACTGTTGGTGGTTGCGCCCTGAGCTTTACCATTGAGTAATTGAATGCCCCAGCCGCCGACCCAATTAAAGCTACCGCTTAAGGTCAGATCCAGAGCAGGTTCAACACCACTGGTGTCAAATGCCTGATTGCCAAAACCCGTTTTGAATTCCCATTTACCAATGAGATGGTTTTCAAAGCGTCCACCCCCACTGGCTAATGTTCCCTCAAACAAAGTTGTGGCATTAGACACAACCCAATCAGGATCAATGGCAGTGACGTCAATGGTGGCCGCAAAAGCGCTGATAGCATCAGTCAATTCGAGAGCATTTTGTTGGCAATCTGACCAGCAGTTATGGAATTCATCCCGCAAACGAGCGACCAAGCGCGATTGCGCGGGCAGGTCTAAATTAATACGCTCTTTCGCTGCTGCGTAGGCTTCAACTACGTCATTACTGGCAAAATAGGGTGAGATGGGGATTGCCGCACTACTGGTATGGCAACCAACACAATATTCATTGAGCAGTGGATATACTGTTGCAGCAAAATCTGTTGCGTCGCTAGGAAAGTTTTTATTTGCTCCTGGGGCTCGAGTGGCGGGCGGCTGCAATACGATTTGATTGGCTTGTTGCTCTTGCGCGGTCCAATTAGTCAGCCAGGTGCTCATAATATCGGTACATGCTGTGGTACTGGACAACCAACAGTTATGCCCGCCAGCGACCTTTACAATTAATGCGGAATTACCCGGCTGGGAAAAGTCGATATAGGCATTGATATCTGCGTAGGCTAGGTTGATATCGTCATTGCGCGCAAATGCAGGGGATTGCTGTCCTTGCACGTGACACGCGCCGCATCGATCTGTCGTGGCGAGATTGTCCCATACGTTCAACTTGAAATTTAATACGTCATCAGTTGCTGGCGCGGGGCCATTGTAGTTGACCACGGGACTATCAGTCGGTGGTGGCATAGGCGTCGGAGTTACCTGTGTTTCACTGCCGCCACAGCCGATCAATAGAGTTCCTAATATTATGCAGGGTAATAATTGTTTCATGTCTATTCTCCCATGCAATATTCAGCGGTAGCAGCGAATAACTGTTTCAGCTGATAGCCGTCACTTTTAAAGTCAGCAGTAATGGTGTTGATTGCTGCTCTATCGGCTGCGTCTTGCGGGTCGCGAAGGCAAACATTCTTAAAGACTTTTTTCACCTGGCATTGCGCAAATGCATGACTGTTGGCAAGTTCCTCGCCCATACTTTTAGCACCATAGCCAAAGCCTACAAGGGTGTCAGACCAGCCTAAGGTTTGGTTGATCCCAGCCCGCCAGTAATTGTCCCATCGGTCATCTTCGGTGATGAATCCAAAGGGAAAGTTATTGGCGTTAATCCAATACTTTGCTTGCACACGCAAACCGGTTTGCGCATCGGTTTCGCCATTTTGGTTGTAACTGATTTGACCGTTTTCGCCTTCAGGGTCGTTGTTTATGTCGTAGTCATATTCGTAGTAAGCAAACGCTTGAGCGAGCGGATCCATACCGGAATGACAACCAACACAGCTGTTGATGAATATGCGTGAGTCACCACCGGGGCTACGGCTTAAATCTTGTCGGATCCGGTCTGGCGGCAAGGACGTATCTTTTAAGCCCTCAAGATCAGTACAGAGGTGATTCATTAAGGTAAAACGCAGCATAGCGCGGTTAGTACCGTCTTTAAAAAAAGCCCGCGCACCCTGACGGGTGGTCATAACTCCAGCCGTGGCTTCTGATGGTAGATCACTGTGTGACGATTGAGTTGTAGCGACTAACGCTTGGGCTAAATCAATGCCTTGCTCTTCGAGCGCAAGGTAATGCGCGTTATTACTCGGCGAATAGGCCGGAACATTATAATTGCTCGCCGCGATATACAGCAGGTCAGCAGTTAAAATTTCTCGAAAGTCGCGGTCATCGCGCACCACACCGATCACCGTTGCAGTGTAATCATTCAGCGGAGCGAAAACGTCAAATTCTTCATTAGTCCATGGCGTTACAAGCTGCTTAAGCGTAACGCTGTAAAAGGCTGGATGCTGCATCGCAATTGCCGCAGCTGCGCGAGTATCACCTGAGTCGAGCAAACCCTGCATTTGCGTAAGTGTTGAGATGTCTGCCGGTACACCTGCAATTCGGTCGTGTAGTCGTTTACTTTGTTCTAAAGTGCCAGCTTGTACAACAAGCGAAGTGAATGCTGTGAGAGCAAAAAGGGTACGGCAAACGTTGGCAAACCTGCGAGGACGAAATAGGGACTGCATAATCTCTCCTTGGATACATCGGAACAAACAACGTCGATGCATCGAATCGGCAATATAGGTGGGTATCGGTGTGCAATAAATCGTCACTTTTGCAGTTACGTCTGATTTCTCATACCCGAAGTCTATCGATAGGTGTTCTTTTCACATTTTATGCCCATTCATGTAAGCGCCTGATAAATATAGCTATTGATGCTTATTTGAAACGGTAACTAAAGATACTTCGATAAGATCTGTAGCCAAACTTGCACAGTTGAGCGATATACCTAACGCGAAAATTGGCACATCCGGTTTGATGTAAAGCTGAATATTCAAGCTTTAACAGCAGTCTGAGGGTTGTGATTAGGTATGGAATAGGCGTGACTATTTTGCAACACCACAGGCAGCTAGCGTGTTACTGCATCAAATAGTGACTTTATTTAGCTATTTAAATCAACGGGTTATATATTTATCTTTGGAGTATAAAGCAAGCTGTAAGGTATAGATTTATATTCCATTGCTCATTTTTCAAACTTGTTTGCGCACAAGTCTCATGGGAGTTTGCACAGCCTAGTCGCCTAGTACGAGCGCACTAAATTTCCCTCTTAATTGGGCAGGTGTGGTCGGGTTGAGACACTATTTTGTTGTGTTGTTTTAGCTATGCTAGGGCTGGAAAACTGTGAGACTTAGCAATGATAAGACGCCTTCAACATAACCTTCGAGTGAGCCTGTATGCAGTTTGCATGTCGGCAATACTTGCATTCGTGCTCGGGTGTGGTGAAGAGACCTTACCGATCAGCAATGAACAAGAACCTGACCCCGTTGTCGTTGATGTTCCAGTGGCATATATCAAGCGCGATTTAGCAATAAATCAAGATGGGGGCGTCGCTGGTCTGCGCGATATCGAAGAACCACAGCAATTTCTCCCGGGGAGCGCTTTATTTATCAAATCACGCGCTTCAGTGTCGGCGCCCGAGGTGAATATTACCGATCGGATTTTCTTGGTTTCTGGAGAGGAAAGCTTACCTGAGAATCTTCCCGCCTATGACGTTAAAGACCTTGCAGTTTCGTACGACGGCACCCGCTTGCTATTTGCCTTACGTTTACCAGAGAGTGACAACCAGCCAGAGCCAACCTGGAATGTTTGGGAATACGATCGTGTATCCGACACCTTACGCCGGGTCATTGCATCAGACACGATTGCGGATTCTGGCGATGACACTGGTCCGGTATATTTGGCTGATGGGCGCATTGTATTTAGCTCCACTCGGCAGCGCGCTAATCAGGCAATCTTGTTAGACGAAGGAAAGCCACAATACTCCGGGCTTGAAGAGAGCCTCCAAGCACACGCTTCAGTATTGCACATCATGGACGCTGATGGCGCTAACATTGAGCAGATTTCATTTAATCAAAGTCACGACCTTGACCCCATTGTTGCGCCTGATGGCAAAATCATTTTTAGTCGTTGGGACCAGGTCGCTGGCGACAAGGGTATTCATCTTTATCAAATGAATGCAGATGGTACTAACCTTGAAATTTTGTATGGTCGTCATAGCCATCAGGTAGACAGTCAACGATTTGATTTCATTCAAACTCAAATTACACCTGATGAGCAAGTGCTTACCGCTCTGTGGGAACGAGAGCGGGCGCGGTTGGGACAAGATTTTGCAATACTTGATGTTGCAGGGTTTAGTGATGCAACAGTGCCCACCGAGGGTAACCCTGGTGGGGCTGGTAGCGCGCAAAATCCCGCGCTGTTTGATACGGTAGATACCGCCGCGGAGTATTCGCCGGGCGGACTGTATACTGCGTTATATCCCCTATGGGATGGCAGTGGTCGCTATTTATTTACTTGGAGTCAGTGTCGGGTTTTGGCTCCGACTGACGACACTTCGAGCGACCCATCCGAGCGCACAATTTTGCCTTGTAGTCAGGTTGATTTATCCGATCTTACATACGAGCCGGCACCCCCTTTGTATGGCTTATGGATGTATGACCCGCAAGAGAACACTCAGTTACCATTGGCGATCCCTGAAGAAGGCATTGCCTACACCGAAGTCGTGGCGATGGAGTCGCGCCCGTTTCCACAAGATCCCGAATCGGCACAGCAAATCCCCGCATTAGTTGATGCTAATTTAGGCGCTATTCATATTCGCAGTGTGTATGATTTTGCTGGCGTCGATACCAGTCCGGCGGGCATTACGGCAATGGCGGATCCCACGTTGGTGAGCGCAACAGAGCGCAATGAACGCTTCTTAAGAATTACCAAGAGCGTATCGATCCCGGATGATGATACCTTAGATTTTGACCGCCGAGCATTTGGTCGCAGTCGGGCGCAATTGATGCGTGAAATCTTAGGTTATACCCCCATTCAACCGGATGGCTCGGTGTACGTTACTGTGCCAGCCAATGTGCCATTTGCTTTGAGCATAGTTGATGCCAGTGGTCAGCGTCTTTCCGCGCGCCACAATAACTGGCTCCAAGTAAAACCGGGCGAAGTTAAAACCTGTAACGGTTGCCACACCCCGCAAAGTACTGAACCGCATGGACGGTTGGCGGCAGAAGCCGCATCCATTAATAATGGAGCCCCGTTTAGTGGGGTAGGGTTCCCTGGTGCTAATCCTGCCCTGTTCGCGGATATGGGCGAAACCATGGCTGAGACTTATGCCCGCGTTGTAGGACTACCAGACCTTACCGCAGATCTAGTATTTGAGGACGTTTGGACTGATCCTGCGACAACTCCGGTAAGCCCCAGCATTCTCTTGTCTTATGCTGAATTACAAACGTTACTTCCGATCAATCAAGCCTGCGCGCAAACGTGGCAATCGCTATGTCGTATTGAGATCAACTATCCGCAGCATATTCAGCCTTTATTCGAATTGGTCCGTGAAACACGCGACAGTGACGACAATGTATTGCTCGACTACACCTGTACCAGTTGCCACAGTATTCAAGATAGCGATGGTGTCGCGCAGGTGCCCTCGGCACAACTCGATTTGCGCGCGACACCGTCAATTGACGATCCAAATGTTTTGACCAGCTACCGCGAGCTTTTTTTCGCTGATAACGCACAAGAGCTTATCGAAGGGGTTTTAGTGGATATACAAGAGCCTGTCTTTGATGAAAATGGCGACCCTGTGTTTTTAGTTGATGAGGAAGGTGAGCTGATTTTGGATGCAGAGGGCAATCCAATTCAGCTGACGCGTCCAATTCGTGTTAATCCGGCAATGAGCGTCAATGGCGCACTTGCCAGCCAAAGATTCACTCGAGTTTTTACACGTTCAGAGTTTTCGCACGCAGGATGGTTATCACCGATTGAACTGAAATTGCTCGCCGAATGGTTGGATATCGGCGGGCAGTATTACAACAACCCCTTTGCGATCCCGCAAAATTAGTGCGTGGGATTGAACACATGAAATACGTGTCGAGGTTGTTGTCGCTTATTTTGGCCGGAATGGTGCTGATGATTAGCCGCAGCGCCGTAAGCAGTGAGTATTTAGCCGTAACGGTAGAGCAGCCGTTTATTGAGATGCGCAGTGGACCTGCGAGTGTTTATCCCGTATTTCATGTCGCGGAAAAAGGCGAGGTCATTGAAGTGCTGAAAACACGCACTCAATGGTACAAGGTGCGCACGGACAAAGGGGTTGAGGGCTGGATATCAGTTGAAGATTTAAATACCACTATTCATATCGATGGCAGCGCGGTGGTGGTTAGTAGTGGGAATTTTGCCGACTATCAATCGCGAGATTGGGAGCTTGGATTTGCCGTCGGGGCTTTAGACAATGTGATCAGTATGTCGGCATCGGCAGGCTGGGTATTGACCGAAAACTTAACTGTCGAAGCTAATTTTTCTCAGGCTCTCGGTGATTTCGCAGAAAATCGATATTGGACGTTGCGGATACTGCATTACACCTTCCCAGAATGGCGCTTGTCGCCTTATCTGGGGTTGGGGAGTGGTCAAATTTCGACGACACCGCGCAGTAATTTAGTGGCATCAGGGGATGAGTCGCGTACCAACGATATTATGGAAGTTAGCGCAGGGCTGCGTTATTACCTGACCCGAAACATGGTGATTCGGTTGGAATACAAGAGCCTTTTAGCTTTGACCCAACGTGATGAACAAGAGGAGTTAAGCGAGTGGAAACTTGGCATAAACGTGTTTTTCTGAGCCTTCGGTCGGCCATGGTTAGCAGCTGTGCGCTAATCCTTTTGTGTTTGAGCGCAATGCCTGCGTTGGCGCAGCAAATGGCGACGCCGCCGCCGATACTAGACCCCAATTTAACCCGGCGCACTGTTAACGAAGCAGATATCGATAGTGAAAACTTCGAGATCTCTGCCAGCATTGGTGTGCAAAGTATTGAGGATTTTGGTAATGACATGACCTATGCCGTGCGCTTGGGTTATCACATTTCAGAGCATTGGTTTACGGAAGCGTCCTATGCCGTTGCGCAAGCAGGCACGACAAGCTTCGAGGATTTGTCAGGCGGCGCTGAGTTTTTAACTGACGAAGAGCGTGACTTTACCACGTATGATTTGGCTGTTGGCTACAAGTTGAATGGCGAAGTTTTCTTTAGTGATGGTGTGGCATTTAATACTAATTTTTATTTCTTGGTTGGTGGCGGCGCTACTGATTTTGGCGGGGACGAGCGTTTTACTCTCACCCTCGGTGCTGGCTATCGTCTATTACTTACCGACTATCTTTCGATGCGATTGGATGTGCGTGATCATATTTTCAATAGTGATCTTATCGGCGCCGAAAAGTCGACTCACAATATGGCTTACACCCTTGGTGTCAGTGTGTTTTTCTAGGAGCTGGGTATGCAGTACAGACCTAAATTTTTAAGTGATTTTACCAAATTGGCGGTATCTATTGTGGTCGCAATTGTTGTGACCGATTTAACCACGCAAGCGCAAGCGAATGGTGTGGCGCAGAGCGCCCCGGATTTCACCTTGCCCAGTCGAGACGGCGATAACCGACGGTTGCTTGAGGAGCGGGGCAATATTGTGTTGGTCAATTTTTGGGCTAGCTGGTGTGGTCCTTGTCGAGAAGAGTTACCGGCAATGGAAGCCTTGCAACAGAAATATCAAGATCTTGGTTTCACAGTTCTCGCGGTGAACGTTGATGATCAGCCAGAAAAAGCCAACATCTTATTGGACGACATTAAAGTGTCCTTTCCGGTGTTGTTTGATTCAGCTGGCGAGGTGTCGCAACGTTATGACGTGAGTGCCATGCCAACCACAGTGTTCGTTGACCGCAATGGTTTGGCGCGCTTAACCCACAAGGGTTACAAATCGGGTGATGAGAATAAGTATGAAAAAGCAATTAAATTACTGCTTCGCGAGTAAATCGCTGCTTACCCACCACAAGTTGGGTATTGCTGTGCTGGTACTCCTGGTGAGTAGTGGTTGTGCCACAACTCAGGAATATGCATGGTTGGACATCGAGCCTTGGGTCAAGCCATATGAACGTTCGAATCTAGCGGACCCGATCATGAGCATGAACCGTAATCCGATTGCCAGAAGTTATGCCAAGCATGTGCATGAATCACGTGAAGGCGCGCGTGGTGCAGATGGTGCAGCTGGTGGAGGCTGCGGATGCAACTAATACATCGGATCGCATTAAGTCTGGCTCTCTGGGGGCATGCAAGCCTGGGCTTTGCAGCTGTGTTGCCGCAGGACCGTTCTGACGTAATGTATCATTCCTACTCGGGTGATGGAGTTTCAATTGATGGCCCTTCTATATTGTTGCGCAAACAGGTGGGCGATAAGGTCTCTTTGTCGGCGAACTATTACGTTGATACTGTATCTGGAGCGTCTATCGATGTAAGGGCGACTGCCAGTCAATACACCGAAGAGCGCAAAGAGGCGACTCTTGGTGGGGATTTCTTGCACAACAAAACGTTGTTAAGTGTGAGCTATACCAATAGCTCAGAGAATGATTTTGAAGCAAACTCCGCCTATATTGGTGTCAGTCAAGATATGTTTGGCGACTTAACGACTATCTCTTTAAGTTATGCAAAAGGCTGGGATGAAGTCGGCGTGCGTGGCGATGACAGCTTTTCTGAACAAGCAGACCGCCACAAATATGGATTTGGGATCACCCAAGTCGTGAGCAAAAACATGATTGTCGGCTTCTCGGCCGAGCATATTTCTGACCAGGGCTACTTGAATAACCCGTACCGTTCAGTACGCTATCTTGATACGGCGGCGCCGCGGGGGTTTAGTTTCGCCACAGAAGTATATCCCAACACCCGCACGAGTAATGCGATTTCGTTAAATGCTAATTATTACTTACCCCATCGCGCAGCGGTCTATGCAGATGTGCGTTGGTATAACGATACTTGGGGAATATCTGCCACTAATGGCAAGCTGGGTTATGTGCATACCATTGGGCAAGAGTGGATAATCGATGTGTTTTTGCGGTACTACCAACAAGATAGGGCCGATTTTTATCAAGATTTATTCTCGCGTCCGAATGAGTTTAACTTTATGGCGCGTGACAAAGAAATGAGCACCTATTCAGGAGTAACCGCAGGTGTTAGTGTAGCGTATGAATGGCAGTTTTCCGCGACCGATGTGATCAAGAAATCCAGCTTGCATTTTGAGTATGATTACATGCAGTTTGATTATGATGATTTTCGTGATGTGACGGCAATTGCCCCGGTCGGTGAGGAGCCCCTGTTTGGTTTCTCAGCCAATGTGATAAAAGTATTTGTTTCCATCTGGTATTAAAGTGAAGTTGAAGGGAGAAAACAGGGTGTGGCGAGAGTGTAAACGGATCGGAATAGCAAACTTGCTTATGCTGGTATTGCTGTGTGTTGCTGCGGCTTTCTCCTTTCAAGCGTACAGTCAATCAGATGAAGCTGATGAGCTAGGCTTACTGGCGCCATCCGCGTCAGCGCAAGAGAGTGAGTTGGGACAAGACATTGAGTCATTGCAAAAAGCGTTAATCGAACTGAATCGAGACTTATTCATCCTTGAAGAAGATTTACTGTTTCCTTCCAGTACGCAAATCGCCATCTACTTATCAATGGATGTAGGGCAATACTTTGCGCTTGATGCAGTTGAGGTGAAAATTGATGATCAATCGCGCAGTCATTATTTATATACCCAGAAGCAGGTAGAAGCATTGATGCGCGGTGGCGTGCATCAAGTGTACTTGGGTAATGTGTCGCAAGGCTCCCATCAATTAACGGCAATATTTCATGGCATTGGCCCTGAGCAGAGGCCCTACAAGCGCGGGGTTACACTCGACTTTACTAAATCAGAGGATGCTCAAGTCATTGAATTGAAAATCGTGGATTCAACCATGGCACAGCAACCCGAATTTACAGCTGTAGCCTTACAATAAAGGATTATTGTTTACCCATGCGATTGTCGTTTTGTTTTGTTCGCACTTTGATTGCCACTTTACTGGGCGTAGTCTTGGCGACCCCAGTCGGCGCGCAAGCTGTTCGCGACCAAGCACAAAAGTTGGCTGAATTACGCATGGGAACAGTGTATTACCATTACTTTCAGCAACAACCGCTGGAAACCTTGCATGCTGTTGCCATAGCCAAGACCAAGGGGCTTTCAGCAGAACAACTCGCGCAACTGCAATTGGTGCAAGGTGGGGCGAGTTTACAGTTAGGCATGACCTCGACCGCGACCCAATTACTGCAAGATTTACTGGCAAACACTCAAGCCCCTGAGTTACAAGCGCAGGCTTGGTATTGGCTTGCACACACCGCGTTTCAGCAAGGTCAATATGCGACCAGTCAACAGGCCGCACAACGTCTCAATGAGCAAGCTCTTGCGGAATATATTGAACCGGAACAACAGCAAGAAATCGCATATCAAGCGGCGTTTTACCAGATCCAACAAGCGCCACAAGATTGGCGACAAATTTTATCCGGCTTTAATGTACATAGCGATTGGTATCCCTATCTGCTCGCAAATGTGGGCGTACAACTCTTTAATCAGGATAAATTTCAACAAGCATCTGCCCGATTCCTCGACGCCATTGAAGCGGCAAGAGCGCCCAAGCCTGTGCCGTTCGATTGGTCATTTGCATGGTTAAACCCGGCCAATGCGAGCTGGTGGCCTTGGGCGGAAAATACAGTGGCATTAACGTCAGCCTTTACCGAGCATAATGCATTGCTTGATCGTTTGTATTACATGCTAGGTCAGGCATTTGTACGCCAGAACGATTTTGACGCAGCTTTTAATGCCTATAAACATATTCAATCCGATGGTTTGTACGCTGAGCCTGGGTTACTTGCCTACGGGTGGTCACTTGCGAACGATGAACGTTGGTCAGAGGCGATGCCGGTATGGCGTTATTTGCAGCAAAATGGACGTGGTTTGCCTGCGTTGCAAGCCACACACGCTCTAGCGTACGGTTACGAACATCTGACTGATTATCGACAAGCATACAGCATGCTGGAACAGTCCCTTGAACAATTAGAAAGTGCACGAATATCACTGCAAAAGCTGCTTTCCAGCAGTGGACAAGCGGCCTTTTACGCTCAGCTTTCCAGCACATCTCAAGATTCAATTACGGACACTTGGCCAACCGCGCACCAAGATTTACTGGTCGATATCTTAAGTGGCGACAATCAGCCAAATACCGCTAAACAATTACGCACGTTATTGCAATTAACTGATATGTATCGACTGATAGTCGAGCAACAGGAAAAAGTTGATGCCCTGCTGCTGATGCTAAATGAACGTGAGCAAGCACTCCTGCAACGTGCAAAAGAATTGCCTTTATTGGTTATGCAAGAGCGGTTCAGTCAGGCCCAGCAACAACTGACGCAGCTCCAAGATAAAGTAAAACAGGCGCAAGATGAGCCAGAGCTGCTCGCAAATGCAGAGCAACAAGCATGGTTATCGCGGGTGCAAAAGGCGCAGCAGCGTTTGTTAGCGTTGCAAGCAGGAAACACTCTTTCTGCTGCGCAAAACGCACAGCTTGACGCGCGCCTTGCGCGGGTCGAGGGGATCTTGAACTGGCGGTTAGAGGAACAGCGCACCGCTGTGTTCCCACAGCACTCACTCGCGTTGAAAGAAGCAGAGCAGGCTTTTAGTGCTGCTACTTTACGTTTTCAATCGCTACGAGCGCGAGTTGCCGATGAGCAAACGCTGCTTACTCAAATCGCCAATGAGCGTATGCAGTTACGCGAGCTTAAGCAGCGATATACAGAGAAAGGTGAGTACACAAAAGGCTTGCAGCAGCGTTTAGTTAAGAGTTTGTCGGGTTATTTAGTGAACAAAGTCAAACAACGAGATGCGGTGTTATTAGAACAAATTACAGCGACTCAGCTTGCCATGTTGCGGATGCAGGATCTGCATTTTACCCGCAGCAATGCGGCGGAGGGCCGACCATGAAATGGTTCGGATTGTTGTGCACCTGCTTATTGGTTGGCTGTAGCAGCTACCAAGCAAATGTTGTGTATGCACCGGCAAATAAAGTCGTAAGAGACAACCAAACCCGGGCTAATGCATTGGCTAATTTGACGCTATCACCTGTGACTGCAAGTGCGAGTAAATTAGACAATGTGCCACTTATCGAACTGCGCGAGCAATATCAGGCGTTAGTTCCACTGGTGGATGAACTTACCCGCAAACCATTAACTGAACTAGGGTGGCATGGTGTATTGGGACAAGATATTCGCAATCGTTTGGCCGATATTGAGATGTTATTGGCTGAAGATGCACAAGCGCAGGGCATTGAGAATGTGAGTGGCAATTATTACGCAGTCGCGATTGCAGCCTATGAAGCTTTGTTGGCGAATGAACGCGCCCAGACCGAGCCACTCACCCCGCTAGCGAAGGAGAATATCCTCTATCAGTTAGCGCGCGCTTATAGTTTGCAAGGTGATGATCAACGCGCAGTGAGTTATGCACAGCAATTGCTCAAGCGTTATCCGTATAGCCTGTATGCGAGCGAGTTGTACTTTCGGATTGGGGAGTATCATTACAATAACAACAATTACCGCGCCGCAATCGAGGCCTATGAAGAGGTTCTCAAGGGCCGTTACAACTCGATTATGGCGAAGCAGCAAGACCCTTTTTACGCCATGTCGGCATACATGAACGGTTGGAGCCACTTTAAGCGTGAGTCCTATGCAAAGGCCATAGACGCGTTTATGTTAATGCTAGACGTTAGCCTTGCTGCTGAATCGTATGCGCAAGCGCACAAGCCCCTTGATGACTTGAATCTCAGTGAATTACGTTTGGTGGAAGATGCGCTAAGTATGACCGGTCTGATGTTTCTTTCTGAAGGTGGGGTCATGGCAATTAACGGCTATTTTGCTTTGTTCGGGGAAAAGCCCTATACCTACTTGGTCTACGATAGTCTTGCCCAGCAATTACTCGATGATAGTCGATACCGTGAAAGCGCAGCGATGTATCTGGCGTTTGCTGAACAATACCCAATGCACACCGAGGCTATTCCCGCGTTTGTTAAGCATATAGATGTGTTTATCATTGGGGAATTTCCTACTGACGTATTACCGGCCAAGCAACGCTTTGTCGAAGCGTATGGTATGAATGGGCCTTATTGGCAAGGATTCACTGCTGCACAGGCAGAGCAGGCAATGCCTTATCTAGACGAATATATCGCTACTCTCGCACAACATGAGCATGCATTAGCGCAGCAAACCGAGGCGTCGATTCAGGACTTACCTGCCTCGGCTGGGAACAGCCGGCAGTTATTGGCACAGATGCGTGACTATGCCTATCAACAGGCGCAGCGGTGGTACAAAGAATATATTCAAACCTTCTCGCCGAGTGGCAAAGCTGCCGATATACAGTTTTATCTCGCCGAAAGCTATTATCAAGCAGGTGACTTAAGCGCAGCGATTACTGAATATGAGCAGTTCGCTTATACTTACGTTGAACATGAACAAGCGGTAAATGCGGCATATTCGGCATTAACCGCACGGGATAAGTTGGCGGTCTCGGCCGACAATTTGCCTGCACAAACACTAGCAGATTATCAAGCTAGTCAAGTGAAATTCCTGCAAACCTTTCCACAAGACGAGCGCGCCAATAGTGTAGCCGTAACGCTCATGCAATCCTTGTATGATGCAGAAGTTTATCCAGCAGCAGTCGAGTGGTCACAGTGGTTACTCGCTCGACCGATTAGTGCGGAAACACGAGAAGTAGCCCAGTTAGTGTTAGCGCAGAGTCAATTTGAAATCCAAGACTTTGCTGGTGCTGAACAAAGTTATCAGCAATTGTTGGCGATACTACCTGCGAACTCACCCATCAGAGCTGATATGACTGATAAGTTGGCGGCCACTTACTTTCAGCAAGCTCGACAAATATTAGCGCAGTCACCGGATCATGATCCGAAAGGCGCGGTGACGCCGCAGCGCGCAAATGCACTGCGAGCAGCGATCGAAAGACTGCTGTTAGTGGTCGCACAAACATCAAATTCGGCGATTGCAATTAACGCCGAATACGATGTTATCAGCTATTTGATGCGCTTAACTGACTGGCCCGCAGCAATCACTCAGATGCTGGCATTTGAGCAGAAGTATCCGCAGCACGATTTTACTAAAGATATTCCAGAGCGCTTAATCGTTGCTTACGAAAACACCGGGCAATGGTTGCTGGCAGCACAACGACTAGAGGCAATATGGCAGGCGCAACCGGACACTGATAAAGGTCGAGAGGCATTATATTTAGCTGCTGAATATGCCGATAGGGCTGATGATATCAGCGTCGCATTACCTTTATTTAGAACTTATGCCCACACCTACCCACTGCCATTAGCAGCGGCCAATGAGGCCCGGTATACCTTAAGTAACTACTATTTAGACTCAGATGAGCCGAGTAAACGTCGCTTTTGGTTAAACAAATTGGTCCAAGCGCATGCGGAAGCTGGCACTAATGGCACCGACCGTTCGCGCTACTTAGCGGCTATGGCGCAAACGGTATTTGCTGAGGACCAATTTTTTGCTTTCCAAAAAATTAAGCTGACGTTACCGCTGGATAAAAGCATTCAGCAGAAACGCAGTGCTATGCAGGCAGTGATTGATAGTTATCAGCAAGTTTTGCAGTACCGAATTGCCGAATTTAGTACTCAGGCTGGCTATCGTCTAGCTGCTGCGAATGAGGCGTTAGCACAGGCATTATACGCGTCTGAACGTCCACCAGAACTCGATGCACTGGCATTGGAACAATACGAATTCTTACTCGAAGAGCAGGCGTTTCCGTTCGAAGAACAAGCCATTGCGATTCACGAGCAAAATACCCAGCGTAGCTGGCAGGGTAATTACGACGATTGGGTGAGCAAAAGTTATGCAGCTTTAGCCCGCTTGTTACCCGCACGCTTTGATAAGCCAGAACAATTTAGACAGGTGAATTATGCGGAATTTTAAATCAATTGCGCTGTTACTTATGGTCTTACTTGGCAGTGCGGGGTGCGCCACGGTGCAGCAATGGATCCCGCAAGATAATACTCAGCACGTTGATGAGGCAGCGGTTGAGGAAACCACCGATGAAGTCGTTGCAATCGATTTGTTTAAACAAAGTGCAAAGCCTCTTAGTGCCGAGCACAAGCAGCAACTCGCGGCGCTGCAGCGGGCATTGGAAAAGGGGGATAGGCAGGCCTTTCCAAGCGTGATTGAGGCATTATTGCGCTTGACCGGGCGCGCTCAAACACCATCGTTGATCCATTCAGCACTCGGGGACGCATATGCAGAAGTCAACGACACCGAACAAGCTGTTTTACATTGGCAGCACGCACTAGAGATTAACCCGTTTAATTATTTTTCCCATTTGCGTCTGGCTTCACATTATAAAGGCGCTGGTGAATTTGCTCAGGCTGAGGCCCACTATGATGAGGCTATAAACGCATGGCAAGATTTGCCTGAGGGTTATCGGAATCGAGGGATCTTTTTCGACTTGTATCAAGGCAAGAAGGCCTCGGCACTGCGTGATTATGGCCGCTATCGCGAGCTATTGGTAGCACAAGGAGAGTCGACACAAATTGTCGATCGTTGGATAAAGGAGATGCAAAATGCTATGGATGAAAATTAGTCAACCGCGTCGTCCGTTTCGCCGCCCGCGTAAATGGATAGCAGCCTATTTGGTAATATCTGCGTCACATATAGCAATATCAGATGTGCATGCGCAAAGCGCGCCAGAAGAGGGAAAGCGCATAATTACCCTAGAGTCTACGATCCGCGGCGACCAACAACAGCCCCGCGTGTTATCAATAGTGCCGTGGGACTCGCCACCGCAAAAACGCGTGACGCGGGTGGCCCTAACGGGGCAACTGCAAGGCGAAATGGCGCCATTGGAAAGAAACGCATTTTTGCAACGCATAGAATTGCATCGACGATTAACGGGTGGTGATAACCCCGCGTCAGCAAATGATAACTGAGGATAAGCTGGAATACGCTTAGCCATTATGATTTTAGGTACACTCGACGTTTAACATCGAGATTTTGACTGGCTTAGTCAGTTTTGCATAACGGGAGATCCCCTATGGATATGATGCAGGTTGTGGTTCGCTTTTTTCAGGAAGGTGGCCCCTTTATGTTTCCGATAGCGATTGTGCTAGCGCTAGGTCTGGCAGTTGCCATTGAGCGTTATATCTATCTCAGTATGGCGCGTCGTACCAACAAAACCGCATTCGCGCAAATTGAGCCATTGTTGGTCGCCAACCGGCTTGAGCAAATTCTTTCGATAGGTAAAAACAGTAGCGCACCGATTGCTCGCGTAATCGCAGCGGGTATCGCGCGTTTGAGTATCAGTCCGCGTCGGGAAGACATTGAATACGCAATGGAAGAGGGATTAATGGAATCAATTCCACGGCTTGAAAAGCGCACCGGTTATTTGGGTACGCTGGCAAATATTTCTACTTTGCTGGGTTTGTTGGGTACCATCATTGGTCTGATTGCCGCGTTTTCTGCAGTAGCGAATGCTGATCCGGCAGAAAAAGCCAGCTTACTCTCACAAAGTATTTCAGTTGCCATGAATACCACGGCATTTGGCTTGATCGCTGCGATTCCACTGTTGGCATTTCATTCATTGCTACAAACCAAAACCACTGAAATTATTGATAGCATGGAAATGGCCGGGGTGAAGTGTTTAAACACCTTAATCGCGAGTCATAACATCAAGCCGCAAACCCGCGCCTCAGATAGCCAAGAGTAACGATTATGTTAGGCCGCAAAGGGCAACATAAACGACTGCGTCAGGACGCAGAACTGGACATCACATCGTTCATGAATTTGATGATTGTGTTGGTGCCGGTGTTGCTCATGATGATGGTGTTCTCACGTATTACGGTGGTGGAGCTTGCGTTACCTGGCCTAAGCGATTCGGCGACGCCGCAAGAAATTGAGAATCAGTCTTTGGAAGTATTGGTGACTCAGCAAGGTATGTCTGTGTACTTTCCGCAAGGTTACTTAGTGCGCGAAATTCCGTTAGTCGCCAATTCAGAAAGCGCTCAGCTGGAACAGGATTATACCCTCCTGCAAGCGACGCTAAAGCAAGTGAAGCAAGCCCTTTTAGCCAAAGACGTGGATAAAGATGACTTGGTACTGTTGCTTGAGGATGATGTTGCGTATCAGACCATTGTTAGTTTAATTGATACCGTGCGCTCATACCCTGATGTGGTCGCTGCTTCAGTGGTTCCAGCTGAGCTATTTCCCAACGTATCGTTTGCTGATGCGCCACAACGGCTATCTGCAGGGGAGGCTCCATGAAGCAATCGGTAAGAGCGAAACGCATGGCGCGTCATCACAAGCGACTCTCAGCTCAGGGCAAGCTGAGCTTGGTATCACTGATGGATATTTTTACCATCCTGGTATTCTTTCTCATGCTCAATGCGTCTGATGTACAAGTGCTACAAAATGACCGCTCATTGACATTGCCCAAATCAACAGCAGACACCGCCGCCCAAGAACAATTACTGCTTACTATCAGCCAGCAGCGGCTAATGTTGGATGGTAGTTTGTTGATGACATTGGAACAGGTGGCAAATAGTGTCAGCGACGTACTGCAACCATTGAGTGATGAGTTGGCGTTGCGAACGCGGTTACGCCAGCAAAATACAGTGGCGCAAACGGACGCTGAAGCCCCGCGTTATGCGATAACGATCATGGGCGATGAAGCAGTCGAATATCGCGTGCTAAAGAAAATCATGCAGACCTGTGCTCAAGCAGGCTACAACGATATTTCATTGGCGGTTGAGTACGTAGAAGGAGACTCGGCAATTGGATTGGAGGGGGCGCCATGATCGCGGTCTCACCGTATTATTTTTCCTCTTTGCCATGGTCGAGCGGCGAACAAGAAAATCGTCGTTTTTTGAAGATTGTCGCGGGTCTGGTTGCGCTAACTTTGTTGTGTTCGCTAACCATTGGGTTAGTGCAGTTACCGGAACAAAGCCGTGAAGAAAAAGCCAAGCTGCCCCCTCAATTGGCGAAGTTGATTGTGGCTGAGCCACCCGAGCCGATAGAGTTACCTGAACCGGAGCCGATTATCCCAGAAACGGTTATTGAACAGCCAGTAGAAGAAATTCCAGAGCCAGAAGAAACACCGCCACCGCCAGAGCCGGTTGAAGAGTTAGTCGAGGTAGAGCCGGTAGTAGTAGAGCCTAGCCAAGAAGAAAAGCTTCAAGTTGCTAAAGAAACCGCAGCGAAAGCCGGTGTGATGAACTTTACTGATGATTTGGCGAGTTTGCGTGACTCTCTAAGCTTACAGAATATGGCTGATTCGGACTTAACCGAAGGCGCTGGAGCACAAGCAGATACGAGTCGCAAATTAATAGGGCAATCCCTAGCGGCAGATAGCGGCAACTTGAATACTGCAAGCCTTTCCAAAACAGCGGGTGCGCGCGGCACCTTGGCCGAACGTAAAACGACTGAGTTTGATGCGCCTACTGAAGGATCTGCTGCGTTAGCGACCCAACGGATCAATAAAGCGCCCGATGTGGTCGGTGATCGCAGTGTTGAGTCGATACGCCGCACCCTGGCGCAGAATGATGGTGGACTTTACTCGCTGTATCGTCGCGCATTACGTTCGGAACCAGAATTACAGGGCAAGCTTACAATTAGACTGACGATCCAGCCTTCTGGCACGTTATCCAGCGTTGAATTGATAGGAACAGACTTAGCATCAGAGGATTTGATCCAACGCCTCATTGCGCGTATTCGCTTGATCAGTTTCGGAGCCCAAGATGTAACAACGACGGAAATCGAATATACCTATAATTTTTTACCGTTTTAGTTGATTTGCTCCGCGCCGGACGGGCACTTTGCCCGTCCGAATTATGTAAAACCGCTTGTATACTGTATTTAACTGTATATACTCACAGTTAACTGTATAGAAAAACAGGCTGTTTATGCGTCCACTAACTCAACGACAAGAAGAAGTCCTCACCCTCATCAAATCCACCATGGCTGAGACTGGTATGCCGCCAACACGTGCTGAAATTGCCCGTGAGTTAGGCTTTAAGTCAGCCAATGCCGCTGAAGAACATCTCAAGGCGTTAGCGCGCAAAGGCGTAATAGAAATCCTGCCTGGGACGTCACGCGGGATAAAACTCAATATCCCATTAGATGACAGCTTTGAAGAGGATATGGGATTGCCGCTGATTGGTCGCGTCGCTGCGGGTGAGCCGATTTTGGCGCAAGAGCATGTTGAGTCGCATTATAAGGTTGACCCGGGTTTGTTTCATCCGCAGGCAGACTTTTTGTTGCGTGTTAACGGTATGAGTATGAAGGATATCGGTATCCTCGACGGTGATTTACTGGCAGTGCATCGCACGACAGATGTGCATAACGGGCAGGTGGTCGTTGCTCGGGTCGATGAAGATGTAACCGTTAAGCGCTTGGAAAAGCGCGGGCGAGAGGTACTGTTACATGCAGAAAACGAGGAGTTTAAACCGATTAAGGTTGACCTAGCATCACAACCGTTCTCAATCGAGGGGATTGCTGTAGGGGTGATCCGTAATACCGATTGGATGTGAATTGCCGTCCGCTGGCAAGAATTTAAGCGCTGCCTAGTCAGCGCTTTTTTTATGTCTATAACAGCAGATTAGAATGTACCGAGACTTTTAAACTTTTGAATAGTTATTTCTTTTGACTTTTATAATTGTCTATAATTTTGCGATTTCGTTTAAAAAACAATCGATTGTTCAAAAAAAATTGAGAAAACACTAGACTAAACCTACCTATCCGAGTAATTCTTATACACTTCTTAACAAAAGAATAACAAAAGTCTGAAAGACTGTTTACAAGCAGGTGATGGAAGAGACGCCATACACCTCGTTTTCGCGCTTAAAAATCGAACTATAAAGAACTTCCACGGAGGTGTTGAGTGAGATCGCTCTTATACAAGGCTGCCGCCACGCTTGGACTATTCACGGCTGGAACTGCATTGGCAGAAACCGCCACTAAGGGGGATCCCTACCAATTAAACCTGCGCACAGGGGTAACTGACATTAGTAATCAGGTATACGACCTGCATATGCTGATGTTTGTTATCTGCGTGGTGATTGCTGTGGTGGTATTTGGAGCGATGTTCATCTCCATGTACTTACACCGTAAATCCCGCGGCGCTAAACCAGCAAACTTTCATGAGAGTGTAAAAGTCGAAATTGCTTGGACAGTAGTACCTTTTCTGATCTTGATTGGAATGGCAATTCCAGCAGCAAAGACCTTAATCGCTATGGAAGACACTTCCGAGCCCGATATGACAGTATTGGTTACAGGCTCACAGTGGAAATGGCATTACAAATATATGGACAACGAAGTTGAATACTTCTCGTTGTTAGCCACACCACAAAACCAAATTCAAAATCGCTATGCTAAAGGTGAAAACTACCTGCTCGAAGTCGACCGTCCATTAGTTATCCCGACTGGCCAGAAAGTACGCTTCTTGATCACTTCAGATGATGTTATCCATTCATGGTGGGTGCCAGATTTTGCCGTCAAAAAAGATGCTAACCCAGGCTTCATTAACGAGGCTTGGACTATGGTCAATGAGCCTGGCATCTATCGCGGTCAGTGCGCAGAGCTGTGCGGGAAGGATCACGGCTATATGCCAGTGGTTGTAATTGCTAAAGAACCAGCTGAGTATCAAGCGTGGATCAACGAGCAAGAAGAAACGCAGCGTAAAGCCCGCGAAGAAGAGCAACGCCTACTTGCGATGAGCATGAGTATGGAAGAGTTAATGGCTGAAGGTGAGCGAGTTTACTTAGCTGCCTGTGCGGCGTGCCATATGCCAAATGGTGAAGGTCTTCCAGGCGTATTCCCAGCGCTCAAAGGCAGCCCAATGGCGCTAAATGATATCCCAGGGCACATTGATATTGTTCTTAATGGCAAGTCGGGCACCGCCATGCAGGCCTTTGGTAAGCAATTAACTCTGTCAGAAATTGCTGCCGTAGTCACTTACGAGCGTAACGCCTGGGGTAACAACACTGGCGAAATGGTGCAAGCTAAAGATGTTAATGCAATCGCGACTGGACAATAGGAGAGAGTGATGAGTTCTGTAACTGAAAACGTAGATCACGACGCCACTCATGGCCAGAGCGTCGATGGGCACGATAGTCATGGCCATGATGACCATCATCATGCGCCACCGAGTGGTATAAAGCGCTGGTTATTCACCACCAACCATAAAGATATTGGTACCTTATACCTTTGGTTCGCTTTCATCATGTTCTTGGTGGGCGGTGCGATGGCAATGGTGATCCGCGCCGAATTATTCCAGCCGGGTTTACAAATCGTCGACCCTAACTTCTTTAACCAAATGACCACAGTGCATGGTTTAATCATGGTCTTTGGTGCGGTTATGCCCGCATTCACCGGACTTGCCAACTGGTTAGTGCCGATGATGATCGGTGCACCAGATATGGCGCTACCGCGAATGAACAACTGGAGCTTTTGGATCCTGCCATTTGCCTTTTTGATCTTACTTTCATCGTTATTTGTTGAAGGTGGTGGCCCAGCATTTGGTTGGACGTTCTACGCGCCGTTATCAACGACTTACAGCAGCGATAGCACAGCCCTATTTGTATTCTCAGTACACATTATGGGTATCAGTTCTATTATGGGGGCGATTAACGTAATCGTGACCATTTTCAACATGCGTGCACCGGGCATGACCTACATGAAAATGCCATTATTCGTTTGGACGTGGTTAATCACTGCTTTCCTATTGATAGCCGTAATGCCAGTACTTGCGGGTGTGGTCACCATGGTCCTAACGGATAAATATTTCGGTACCAGCTTCTTCGATGCCGCCGGTGGTGGTGATCCGGTCTTGTTCCAGCACATATTCTGGTTCTTTGGGCATCCTGAAGTTTACATCATGATTTTGCCGGCCTTCGGTATCATTTCGCATATTATTCCTACGTTCTCACGTAAGAAACTGTTTGGTTACTCATCGATGGTCTATGCAACGGCATCGATTGCCTTGCTGTCCTTCATTGTTTGGGCGCACCACATGTTTACTACCGGCATGCCGGTCGCTGCTGAAATGTTTTTCATGTTTGCGACGATGCTGATCTCAGTGCCTACGGGTGTAAAAGTGTTCAACTGGGTTGCGACTATGTGGCGCGGCTCGATGACTTTCGAAGTCCCCATGTTGTTTGCAATCGCCTTCGTTGTGTTGTTCACCATTGGTGGTTTGTCAGGACTCATGTTGGCGATTACACCGGTGGACTTCCAATATCATGATACCTACTTTGTGGTTGCCCATTTCCACTACGTGTTAGTGACAGGAGCTATCTTCTCCATTATGGCTGCAGTGTATTATTGGTTGCCTAAATGGACGGGGAGGATGTTTGATATCACTCTGGCGAAATGGCACTTCTGGTGTTCCCTAATTTCGGTAAATGTGCTGTTCTTCCCAATGCACTTTGTTGGCTTGGCGGGTATGCCGCGCCGGATCCCGGATTATGCACTGCAGTTTGCTGACTTTAATAAGTGGATCAGTATCGGTGGCTTCGCCTTCGGCTTGTCTCAGTTGATTTTCTTGGCACTCCTGATCAAAGCATGTCGGAAGCAAGGCGAGAAAGTTTCTGACCAAGTATGGGAAGGAGCAGAAGGTTTAGAGTGGGAGATCCCCTCGCCAGCGCCTTACCACACTTTTGAAACTCCGCCGGTAGTGAAGTAGGACTCGAGTAATGAGCCAGTCTCCAAACTCATCCGCCAATAGCCGACTAGTGGTAAAGCTAGTCGGTATTGTGATTGGTATGTTTGGATTCGGTTTTGCCCTCGTCCCTTTGTACGAAGTGTTTTGTGATATCACTGGGATCAACGGTAAAACCGAAGATCAAGCAGCAACTTATGAAGCGGTTATGGTGGATGAGTCGCGATGGGTTACAGTTGAGTTTTTAACCCGCACCAATAGCGGCATGCCCTGGAAGTTTGAAGCGGAAACCAAGCGCATACGGGTCAATCCCGGTGAGCTACATACGGTGAATTTTTACGTTCAAAACCCGGCTAAACGCGACATTATTGCGCAAGCTATTCCTTCGGTGTCTCCGGGGACAGCAGCGTTGTATATCAATAAAACCGAATGTTTTTGTTTTAATCATCAACCGTTAGGCGCTGGTGAAGAAGCGTTAATGCCAATGCAATTTTACGTGGATCCGCAATTACCGGATGATATTTCGTTTTTTACTTTGCAATACACCCTTTATGACGTGACTGAGGCTGCTACCAAGGCCGGAGAATCAGTTGCAAGTATAAGAAATAAAACAGCAGCGATTGACAGCTAGAAGGAGAAAACCATGTCTCAGCAAGAAACGCCAACGCACTACGAAAAATATTATGTGCCCGACCAGAGTATCTGGCCAATCGTAGGCGCAGTCGCGTTATTTTTAATTGCCGTAGGAGCCGGAAATTTCGTTGTTGAATCAACCAAAGGTGAGCCTGGCTTTGGCGGCTATATATTGTCAGCTGGCTTGTTAACTTTATTGGTTATGCTAATTGGCTGGTTTAAGAACCAAATAGATGAGTCCATGAGTGGCTTGTATTCAGCACAATTGGGGCGCTCGTACCGTCAGGGGATGATGTGGTTTATCTTCTCTGAGGTGATGTTCTTCGCGGCATTTTTTGGCGCCTTGTTCTACGCTCGAGCAATCGCGGTACCGTGGTTAGGCGGCGCATCAAACAATGCTATGACCAATGAAGTGTTATGGCCAACCTTTGAGGCCATGTGGCCACTTGTCTCGACCCCTGGGGGGATTGAAACAACCGCTATGCCATGGCAAGGACTGGCGACGTACAATACGATTATTTTATTAGTTTCATCAGTTACCTTGCATTTTGCTCATGTCGGTTTGGAGCAGAACAAGCGTGGTCAATTGAACCTAATGTTGTTAGTAACGATTTTACTGGGCGTTACTTTTTTAGGACTGCAAGCGTACGAGTACGTGCATGCTTACAGAGACCTTGGTTTAACCTTACAAAGCGGTATTTACGGGAATACTTTCTTCTTGCTGACGGGCTTCCACGGACTGCACGTTACGTTAGGAACAATTATATTGATCGTGTTGTACCTGCGTGTTCTCAAAGGTCACTTTACCCCTAAAGAGCACTTTGCATTCCAAGCGGGTAGCTGGTATTGGCACTTTGTTGATGTAGTATGGGTGATGCTGTTTTTCTTTGTTTATATTCTATAAGCTGAAGATAAAGCTAAGGAAGATCAAGAGCCGAAGTAATTCGGCTCTTTCGTTTTAACTTTTACCATGGCCGAGGATTGGGGGTGATCAAGCCGGTCGCGACAGCGAGCAAGATGATTACCACAATAATTGCAGAGGTTAATACACGACGACCGATGTATTTACTCATCGGCTCACCATCCGGGTCGTGATTCATCATGACTTTCATAGCTTTAAATAAGTTATAAATCATAAACAGAATTAACGCGCACAGTATTATTTTTATTAGCATCAGGTTTCCAAGTAGAGAATGACGACAGGCAAAAAAACCTTTCCATGGTTAGCTACTCTAGTGACATTTTTCGCTATTGTCACGCTGCTGCGCCTTGGCTTTTGGCAATTGGAACGCATGCACGAAAAAGAGGAACGTCTGACTCAACTGCGACAAAGTCTAGCGCAGAAGCCAATGAACTTGAGTGATGTCAGTCAATTATCAACAGGGATCGCAGATTTGCCGGTAAACATTAAGGCCACTCTTGAAACCGAACATGTATTTTATTTGGATAATCGGATCGTTAACGGTGCTGTTGGATACGAAATCATAGTGCCAGCTGCAACTAGCCAAGGTCTGGTGCTACTTAATTGGGGGTGGATAAAGGCCAATGAGCGGCGTGAACATTTACCTGAGATCCAACTGCCAAAATCTAACGTGAGTGTTCGCGGTAATATTGTCATTCCGTCATTGAACCCGGTTATTCGTGAGACGGCAACGACGGCACGCGATTTTCCTATCGTTATCCAACAAATAGATATCGCGCTTATGGAGACTATGTTAAGTCGCCAATTATTGCCTTTTGTAGTCAACGTAGAAAGCAGTGGTGCTGACTTTATACGCAACTGGCAACCGGTGGTCATGCCGCCGGAAAAACACTTAGGTTATGCGTTGCAATGGTTTGGGTTGGCCTTTGCTGCGCTGGTTATTTTTCTCATCGCCCTGTTTAAAAGGAACTCCTTCAGTGACTAAATCAAACAAAGTAACAGTCTTATTGCTTGTTGTTGTTTTTGTATTGCCGGTAATTTTAGCCAAGTTTGCGCTTGATAATGATTGGTTTAATCGAGCGGCGACTAATCGAGGAGAGCTACTGCAGCCACCATTGGATGCCAATATTCTTTTAGAAGGTGCGGACCCAAGCTGGCGGATCCTTTACGTGCTGCCCTCCGCCTGCACCCAAGCCTGCGAAAATGCCTTGTATAGCCTGGAACAAGTTTGGGTAGCCCTAGGGCGCGAATCTGACCGTGCCCAGGCAACGGTGGTTATTAGTAATGTCAGCGACGCTGCAAAAGCCCAATCGCTTATCGGCAAAGAGCACCTGCATCTGTTAACAGTTGATCAGCAAAATGTTAATAAGGTGTTTAAAGATGACGCAGCAAATGGTATTTTCCTAGTTGACACAATGAACAACGTAATGCTGCGTTATCCATTGCAAGAACAACAACAAGAAGCTGTCATGCACAGCCGTGATATTTTGGCAGACCTGAAAAAATTGCTAAAACTGTCGCGGATTGGTTAGGGGAATTTTGGAATGAAAAAGCTGGTATTGGCGAGTATATTGCTGGCGCTCGTCGTCATCGTTTTGGGCGCATATACTCGATTGACCGATGCTGGATTAGGCTGTCCTGATTGGCCAGGTTGTTATGGCCACCTTACCGTACCTAAAACCGATGCACATGTTGCTGCTGCAAATGCGGCCTTCCCAGAGCGACCGGTTGAAGCAGAAAAAGCTTGGAATGAAATGGTGCATCGCTACTTTGCTGCCGCACTTGGCTTTTTTATTCTGGTAATTGCCGTTATAGCATTCATGAAGCGAAACTTTCATCGCCCATTAAAATTACCCTTAGTGTTACTTGGTTTAGTGATTTTTCAGGGCATGCTAGGGATGTGGACCGTCACTCTGAATCTATTGCCAGCGGTGGTAATGGGTCATTTGCTGGGAGGCTTCACAGTACTTTCCTGTTTGTTTTTGTTATACCTGCGCTTAACACCCTATCGAATCCCTGGCGGTGACCCACACCTTAAACCGCTGGCCAAATTTGCAGCACTGGGAATTGTTGTGCTGGTTTGTCAGATTGCATTAGGCGGCTGGACCTCTGCCAACTATGCAGCGCTTGCATGTACAGAGTTCCCAATATGTGAAGGCAATTGGACAGAGCGCCTAGATTTTATAGGCGCCTTTACCATCCCGCCGGCCGAAAATTATGAGTTTGGTGCGCACGATTATGGTGAGCGTATGACCATGCACATTATGCATCGCATTGGTGCTTTAGTTACCTTCATTTATTTATGTTGGTTAGCACTTGCTCTGTATAAGCGAGCGTCGTCCAATATGATAAAGAGCCTTGTGGTGTTAATGGTGTGTGTATTAGGGGTTCAAGTATTACTTGGCGTAAGTAATGTTGTGTTTAGTTTGCCACTTACCGTTGCTGTGGCGCACAACGCGGTAGCCGCTTGTTTATTACTGGTGATGGTTATGTTGACCTACACCCTATATCGCAAGATATAAATTCTTCAGGAGATTTTCGTGGCTCGTTCTATTCCCATTTCCAGTTCTTCTAAACCGACCTCAGCGCTCAACAAGTCAGCGACTTGGCGCGATTATTATGAATTAACCAAACCACGCGTTGTTATGCTGTTATTGCTAACGGCGTTGGTAGGTATGTGTCTTGCCAGTGAGACTTGGATTGCATGGCAAACATTGATTGCAGGTCTTTTGGGTATTGGTTTTCTGTCCTCAGCCGCCGCTGTTGTAAATCATGTGGTTGATCATCGCATTGATAGCCAAATGGCAAGAACCTTCAATCGCCCCGTTGCGCGAGGCAAAGTCTCAATCACGCGAGCCTTAGTTTTTGCGTTAGCGCTGACGGTAATCGGCATGGCAACCTTGTTGGTTTGGGTTAATGCGATTACTGCATGGCTCACTTTCGCCAGCCTCTTGGGATATGCCGTGGTATATACCATGTTCTTGAAACGCGCCACACCACAAAATATTGTGATTGGCGGGTTGGCCGGCGCAGCGCCTCCCTTACTCGGCTGGACGGCGGTAACGGGCGAAATTCATGCGCATGCACTGCTTTTAGTGTTGATAATTTTTACTTGGACGCCTCCCCACTTTTGGGCATTAGCGATCCATCGAGAGAAAGATTACGCGAAGGCAGAAATCCCCATGCTGCCAGTGACGCACGGCATAGCATTTACCAAAACCTCGGTACTACTGTATACCGTGTTACTGTGTCTGGTGTGTCTACTGCCGTATTTGGTTGGCATGACCGGACTCATTTATTTGCTGGGCTCAAGCCTGCTGAATGCTGGGTTTATGTATTACGCTTGGAAGCTCAAGTACGCGTGCGAAAGCCAAACAGCAATGCAAACCTTTAAGTTCTCCATCATTCACTTGATGGTCCTGTTTGTAGTTCTTTTAGTTGACCATTACGTAACGTTACCTGTATGAAGCAAAAAACCATTACCGGGATTGTCGCCGCTTTAGCTTTGGTTGGCGGTATTTACGCCGCAATTGTGATTGCCCCTCCGGGCTTTGATAGTGGCGCTTCAACCGGCGCGAGCGTTGATACGCAATATATGCAACGCTTTCCGCAGCCACGCGAGCTTACCGAATTTGCTCTGACCAATCATCAGGGTCAGGCGGTTGATAAGACAATGTTCAGCGGTAAATGGAGCCTTTTGTTTGTGGGGTATACCTACTGCCCGGATATTTGCCCAACCACATTAGCCGCAATAAACAGCGCTTATCCGGCATTAATGGCAGAAGCCAGCGATCCACTACAAGTGGTGTTTTTGTCGGTTGATCCAAAGCGCGATACCACTGAACGTTTAAACCAATACATGACTTTCTTCAATGACCAGTTTATTGGCATGACCGGAGAGCATGCACAGTTATTTCCGCTGGTTCGCAGTATGGGCATGATGTATTCCATGACCGATAGTACGGATAATCCAAATTATTTAGTTGATCACAGTGCTTCGGTTGTTGTGATAAATCCACAAGCACAGGTGATAGGGCGCTTTAAACCGCAACACACGCCGGGTGAACTAGCCATCAGCGACACAGATCAAATTCTCGCTGACTTGCCTATTATTATGCAGCAAGGCTAAGTCTTCTGCTTGTGTCACCGGTTGTAGCCGCTACATCTCAAGACGCACAAGAATTAGCACAACTGGTCTTCGCTTCAGCGCCTTTGCAACTTACTGAACTCTTTGGTCAAGGAGATCAGCTAAAAGCTCAAGCGTTTCTGCAGCGCAGTTTTCAAAGTGAGAATGGGCAGTATGGGTATGCTAATCATTTCGTGATCCGCAAGCATCAAGTGGTGGCTTGTGCTTGTGTTTGGCATGATCGCCTCGCTAGCGACTTTGATAAGGCCACGTTAGCCGCCATAGTGGCATTTTTTGGTGCTGAACAAGCCATGCAAATTTTACTAGCCAATCAATCATTGCAGGGTGATTTGCAATTCCCGCAGGCACATCAATTAGCCCTCGGGCATTTGAGTGTGGCTGAGTCAGCCAGAAAACAAGGCCTGGCAAAAGTCCTTATTGAGCACGCCAGCCAAATTGCGAGGCGACTCAATAAAGCTGAAATATGTGTGGATGTCGACAAAACTAATACCGCCGCATTAGCCCTTTACAGTAAGTGTAACTTCAACTATCTATCGACTTCACCCAGCGGGAAGCATGAGCGTTGGGTGAGAACTGTGTGATTAACCTAAGGTACAGAATCTTGTCTCAATCGTGATGGTCGGGCTAACTGCTTGTAACAATTTTCGTTTGCGAGCCGGTATGTAAGCCTTTAGGATTTTGCCATTAAACTTATTCCCGACTTGAGGTTGTTAGCTACGATGTTTCGCGTCTTTAGTCGTCGCTTGTTGTTTCTTGCTGTACTTGTCACAGTGTTGTCTGGTTGTGCACATTTTACAGACCGCAATAACGTCACGGTTATCGCGTCTAACTCAGGGCTCGTATCAAAAGCGAATGATGGTAGGTATGAGAACCTTTATCCTGATAAGCAAGATTATCCGGTCACCTGTGAACAAGATTGCTATCCAAAGACAGCGCAACTGGCTTGTGAAAATGATACAAGCAAGTGTTTGTATAACGGCCAGCGTAACGTTCCTGAGCTAAATACTGGCTTTGCGATCACCTGGATTGGGCATGCAAGCTTTTTGATTTCGCTGCCAGACAATACCCGCTTGTTATTTGACCCAGTTAGCACACAGTTTGACTGGCCGATCGATTGGTTACACGCGTTAAGTGGCGGTATAACTCGAAACGAACCGGAGTGGCCTGAAGCACAGGTTTCTGGTGTTGATGCTGTGCTTTATTCTCATCTGCATTACGATCACTTCAATAAATCCGATATTGCTCAATTAGGGAATGCACCAACTTACTTTGTCCATCAAGACACGGCGGATTATTTACCCCAGTTGGGATTAAACGTTAAGGAAATGAGCTGGTTCAGTAATTACCAATTGGGTGAAGTGCGTATCAGTGCCGTGCCTGCTCATCATTTTAATAGTCGCTACTGGGTGCCTTTGTTGTACGACGATAATGAAATGGCACTGTGGGGTGGTTGGTTACTAGAGTACCAAGATAAAACACTATTTTTTGCCGGTGATACTGGTTACTCAGCACATTTTAAAGACATTAAAAAGCACTACGGTAACATCGACATTTGCTTACTACCCATTGCTTCTTACTATCATCCTGAACACGGCAAGTGGTATCGCTACGTGCACACCACGCCAGAAGATGCGCTAATCGCTGCAGACGATCTTGGCTGCAAAGTGATGATCCCTTGGGGGTATGGCAACGCCAGTTGGCAAATGGGCGATCACTCGTCTCACTCCCCACTGAAGCGTTTATTGAAAATGCACCAAACAGTTAGTAGTCAGCTACCTGTGCTTATTCTCAATGAGGGAGAGAGCGTTTCGCTGTGATTGACTGAGCGCTATTCTGATCAACGGATGTGTGTTTCAATTCGGTACTTAATAGTATTAAAAAGAGAAAAGCTGAGGTCAGTCGGCGAAGAGTTATCAAGCACCACTAGGTTAAGTAATTTCATGGTCGATTTTTCGCAAAGACTCAAGGTCCCCAGGGAGTAATGATCTCCAAAACCGAGAAATGTGCGCCATAATTGAGTTTGATTAGAATTGCTAGTTATCCTGCAAAACCATAGGGTCAATAGTTTGATCATAAAATATCAGTTAATTGTTTTTTGATAACTCGTTGAATTTCTAGATTTGTTTATCCGATAGATTTTGTCGTGGTCGCTAGGGAAAGCATACTAAAGTAGCAAAAATACTCTCTTAAGAATTGGAAAGTGCTTATATGCATTAGCAATATAATGAGAATTCACTTTTTATAGAATAAGAGAGGTCAGGTATGAAGGTTATTATTAAATTCGTTGGAATATGTGCCACCATTTTGGGGCTTGTGATTGGTTGCGCAAAAGAGAGTGGTATTAATCAAACTATGGAACATGCATTAAAGCAAATTACGAGTGCCAAGAAATTGGTAACTTCAACCTCGACAGTTGAAGAAGCAAAAGTGAACAAAGAAGAATTGGCGCAATTTGGTAGAGCTTACGCGTCGGCAATGGATGAAATTTCGAAGCTCGACCAAACAGACAGGAGTGAGTCCATGGAGGTTACCCGTTGGATGCCTATTTTAGCGGCAGAACTTCAGCAACTGATGCTAGAGATAAATTCGATGCAAGCGAGAAGCCCAGAAGCTGCCGCAATAATTATCCCTGAATTGAAGAACTTCCAGCGATAATTATCTATTAAAATAGCGTTCTAGTTAGCATTTAGCTCCTGCAAAATAGGATTACTAAATTGAAATGAAATCAATCGCGATTAGCCAAGATAGTAAAATAGTTCAAGACTTCATTGAGCGAGAGCAGGCAAGAAAAATGGTGGCGATGTATAACTCAGTATTTGTTATGCAACTGTTACTAGGCACCGTATTTGTTGTTGTAGCATACAATTTATATGAGCCCGTCTATATCGGCCTGTGGTTTTTTTTGCATCAAACACTTTTATTCGCGAGAAAACTATTAATTGTTTGGCACCTTCGCAATTCACAAACAGAAGTCTTATCCAAACCCATTGAACATATTTCTCTTTTTCTCGTTGCATGCAGTTCCTTACTGTGGGGCAGTACGGCGTTTGCTCTAGACTTTGTTCAGCATCCACAAGAATCGGTATTTATTTTGGCGATAACCTTAGGGATAGGAGTTGGTGCAACAGTCCTAGGAGCTGTCTGGTATCGGTATTTTTACTACTATCTCATACCTTTTATGAGTCTTTTTGCAATTGCTTTTATCATCGGGGTTCCTGAACCATCATATCTTTTAGTGGCGGTTTATATCGCGTTTGCTCTTTTTACTCTTCGAACAGTTAATATTAGTTACAAAAATACTATTGAACATCTGTCCTTGGTGAAGGAAAACGAAATCCTTGTACAGACAACAAATCAATTTATTGCAGCAGCCAGTCACGATTTACGGCAACCTTCACAAGCTTTAAGTTTACTCATATCAGCACTGGAGGAAAGTCATCAAGAGGTGGACAGAGAGAAGCTGATTGTACATCTTAAAAAGAGCTCATCAACGCTCAACGATCTACTCACGAATATTTTAGATGTATCCAAGCTAAACAGCGAAACCTTTCAACCTGAGATTCGCCCAATAAACTTACAAGAAATATTCAAGTTAATGAAAAGTAATTTTACATCTAAGGCAGAGGCTAAGGGAATTGAGTTTTTCGTTTCGGATTTCGAATGCTGGGTAGAGACGGATCCAGTAATGATGGAGCGATTATTCTCAAACTTAGTGGATAACGCTATACGTTATACCAATTCTGGCAGTGTCAGAATTGACGTGGACATTGGAGAAAACAACCTTGTGTGCATCACGGTATCAGACACCGGTATCGGTATTGCGAGTGATAAGCAGGCATTTGTCTTCGAACCTTTTTATCAAATAAGTAATAAGGAAAGAAATAGCAACAAAGGATTTGGGCTAGGTTTGTCAATAGTTAATCGGATTGCACATAAGTTGAGTATTGAATTGGAGTTAGATTCTATCGAAGGTAAAGGAACGACTTTTAGACTCAATCTGTTCTATTGTGAGAAACCTGTGCAAGTTTTAAATAAAGAAGCCGTATCCTCTAGGTGGAGTTTGAGGAATAAGCGTATTTTAATTATTGAAGATAACGAAACTGTATTGGAAGGCTTAGTTTTCCAAGTTAATGTATGGGGCATGCAAGCCTGCATTGCCAGCGACGCCGAAGAGGCTCTAGACAAGATTCGAGGAACAGAACGGTTTGATGTCTTACTAGCAGACTTGAGACTGAAAAATGGTGACAATGGTATGGATGTGCTTGAAACATTAAAAAATGAACACAAGGCTTCTGGCACACCGGCAATTATTCTTAGCGGAGATACGGCCCCTAATGTCATAGATGAGGTGATAGATCGGGGCTTTATTTTGCTCCATAAGCCCACAAAACCTGCACACTTAAGGAGCGTCATCCAGCGCTGTGTGTTTACTGATTAACTACTTATTTAATATCCCCATGCTTTCAGCTTTACGTATACAATCAACCCGATTCTTCGCGGCAAGGATTTTGTATATTTTTTGTAAGTGTGATTTCACCGTAACTTCGCTGATAAACAAAACGCTAGCGATTTCATTATTAGATAACCCTGCATATAACATCTTTACAATTTCTAGCTGCCGGTTACTGAGTACGGTTTCAGTATTTTCTTCTGCGAATTTAGATATTTGGGTTAAACGCACTTTTATATGTTCGGGTAAAACGATTTCACCCATTAGTGCAAGTCGTATATATGATGCTATTTCTGCTGCTGAAATCGATTTAGGGATGACTCCCAATGCCCCCAAAGTTAGGGCTGTTTGAAATAGTTGCATATCTTCTGACGCAGACATTATGACGACCGGAGTGTCGATCCCTCGGTTGTTCATGCCAAGCATAAAGGAGATTCCATCTATTTCTGGCATTGACAGATCTAGAACGAGCAAGTCAGTCTGCGGATGAGCTTTCAAATGTTTCAGCGCTTTCTGAGGGCAAGTAAATGAATGGACGCAGAATTCTTCAGAGAATTGCTTTAGGCTTTCAGCTAAGCCGCAACTGAAAATAGGATGATCATCGAGACTCACGATTTCTATCATAGCACTAATTTAAGTTATTGAGTTTAATGTGGTCATGTTCACATAAAGCTAAAGATTACTCAGTGTTTTTACTACTAAAGTATGAATTTTCGCAGAGATACATATGTTGACGGATATCCTTAGTGAATTAACGTTGATAACTAGGATAACACTATGCGCAAGCTAACATTTGTATATATTTTAGGTTTGGGGCTTAGCGTAAGCGCTATAGAAGCAGAGGCTCAATTTTTCGATAAATTAAAAGAAAAAGCTGAAAAAGCCGTAAAGGTTTTAGAGAGCGCTGAGGATACTAAAAAGCAGGCCGATGAAACCTCCAGTTCTGTACAAGGAGCCCCGAGCTTAGATGGCGGGCCAAGTGAGCAACTGGTTCAATTCACCAAATGTGCTGGTCTCGAACTTGAGCAGGTGACTATAGGAAGTTTAGGTGATTACGAATTCCAACAAGGTTTCAGTAAAGAGAAGCGACGCGGATTTATTGATAGACAGCCAGGAAGCGTGTCCCAGGAGTGCATTCTACCTTCGATTAAGTCTCGTCAGATCATCTACATGGAAGTCGATTCTGCGAAGTACAAGGCGATGGGAAGTTCAAATGACTGGGAGATGCAGTGTGTTAGATCCGATGATCCGGGTGCAGGCGCAATCGATGAAGTAAAATCAGAATATCCTTCAAAGGTTGATTACTTATCACCCAAGGACTACATGTTGCATTGTGGGCACGATATTGAAAACGTTGCTCAGTGTGCAGAGGGGAGCAATAGTGATAGAAGCGCTGCTTGGGACAAAGATTTACAATCAAGAGGTAGAACTATGTTAAGTGTTCACGGCAACACAAGCACTCTAGCGCCAGCAAACGGGGAAAAACTTTATTGTCAGTATTACAATAAGTCCTCTGGGAAAAGCCTATTTGCATTTGAATACCTGAGAACTCGTAGATAGCAGCTAGTCCAAAGACAGGGCGCATTTAAAAAGGGGCAAAATATCAGGCGCCCCTTTTAACTTTATACATGCCCAAGACAAAATTGCCTTCACATTTTTTGATGGACAACTTATGCGTATCATTTTAGCTTTCCATGTTTTTTTTCTAAGTTTAAGTGCTTTTTCAGCGGATAAACATGAGAGTGCGTTCCAACATTTAGCCAGTTTAAGTGGAAAATGGCAGGGGAATTACCCAAATGGACGAATAATTGAAGTTGAATATGAATTAATATCGGGCGGCTACGCGTTGCTCGAACGATGGAGAATGTCTCCAACTCACCAATCCATTACTATTTATACAATCGATAATGGAAAATTAAATTTACGTCACTTCTGCCCGCAGGGTAACCAAGTTCAATTGACGTTGAATGAAATTGCTTCATCTGCTGGCCAGTATGTATTCGAGTTTGTTAACGCGACTAATACAGAAGCTCCAGATAAGTCGCATTTGTCTAATACCAATATTGCTTTTATATCAGATCAAGAGTTCGCTCGCGTGGAGGACTACAAGTTTAACCTCAAAGCAAACAGTTATGATAGGGGGCAGAGGGTCGTTTTCACTAAGATAAATTATCCAAGTGTTGATGATTAAAATTGCCATACCTTTGCGACACTAGCAATTGGGGGCTCAGATTAGGATTTTGAAGATATTTTAAGGATTAATTGTATGCACTTCAGTCAGCATGGTACTTACTCGATTGAACAAAGAAAGAATATTCTGATTGTAGATGCCGCAGGTCCATTTAACGAAGAGTTTATCCAAGCATACAAGGTCGATTTAGAAAAACATTTGTCCAAACTTAAAAATCAATGTTGGGCGCAAATGATGACCCTGCACGGACTAAGTTTATTAACTCCAGAAGCTGAGAAGGCGTTGATATTTAGTTTGAAGCTATTAAGAGAAAGAGGGCTTGCTGCCACAGCCATTATTCCTCGCTCCTCTTTTTTGATCGTGAAAGAACATATCTCTAGGGTTTATTCACTCGCTGGAGTAAGACATGGTTTTTTTGAGCGAGAATCTCAGGCTCATGATTGGTTAAGAAATGTATTGAGCGAAGGTGTAAAGTAGTCTAAATATCTATAAATTTGTATTTTAACTGCTTTTCGGACTTTAACTGCGGTGTTACAGAAAGATGGTTTTGGATTGCATATTTGTTAATCAAATAACAAATGCGATATTAGACCGCAAGTTTCTATGCTTAATCCGGATATTGCCCATTCTCATCAGCGACAAAAAACGGTTGAGAGTACCAATGGAAGCGACCCGATTGCTTGCTTGGTGCAGTACAATTTACCCGACTGCGCCCTGCGCTCAGCGCTTTGGGTAAACTAAAGCTAAAACTATTCGTCGTGGCATTGAGTTCAAGGGGTTTGTTCTCAAAAAAACAAGTGACAGCAGTGCCTGAGGGTGGTGTTGCTTGCAGGTTTAGAGTTACCGTGGGTTTGCTACCCAAGGTTTGCATGGGTTCAACCTCATCACTTTTTATCGCCAATGGCAGGCTATTCAATTTCACCTTAAGTGTGTCTAAGTTGGCGTAAATACCCGCAGCAGGGAAGCGCGGTATAGCACCAAAATCGCTAACGCTACCAGCGGCCCCTGAGTGTTGCCCGAATCCTATATAACCGCGTTGTAGCAGTTGTTGCTTCAAGCGTTGATTAAATTCTCCAAAGGGATAAGCCACATATTTCAGGGAATAGCCTAAGCGTTCGGCGATGATTTGTTCGGCGGACTCAATATCATCGAGGGTTCGTTGTAACCATGCTTCTTCACTTTCATTCATTTCGCGTGTCAGTAGATGATTGTGGTGAAGGCTATGATTGGCAAATAAAACCCCTTCATCGGCCATTTGCGCCATCTCCTCCCAGCTAAGATGACCTGCTTGCACGCCGACTACACCGGGGTTTACGAAAATGGTGTAGGGCATTTTATAGCGTTTGAGTATGGGGTGTGCATTTTCCAAAATATTGCGATAACCGTCATCAAAGGTGATCACAACAGCGTTGTCAGGCAGTCGCCCATTTCCTCGCATGGCGGTGACTGCTGTTTGCAGGTCGATAACAGTGTGGTGTTTGCTCAAATACTCTAAATGCGTAGCAAATCTCTTGGGAGTAATACTGGTCGAGGCAGGCGTATCCTCGGCAACATGATGATAGAGCAGGATAACGGCGCTTGTACCGCTGTGTGCCGTTTGAGCGTGCGCAAGTGAGAACGCCCCGGCAAAAACTAGCGTAACAAGGACCTTGAACACACTCGCGAAATAGCGTGGCATAGATTCTCCTCAGAATTAAGTGCGCGCTCGCAGGATTTTATCTGTGATTCGGGTATTCTATTGTAAATTAGCCACGACTGGATCACTTCTGCTGTTGTTTAGCCGATTATTTCAACCTCATCAACGGATTATTGCGCTCGCAATCCCGATGATAATCGCCAACATTACTACGCCGTTACTGGGGTTGGTCGATACTGCCGTACTTGGTCACTTGCCATCGGTCGAAGCGCTCGCGGGGGCTTCAATTGGTGCTTTAGTGATCACGCAGATTTATTGGGTTAGCGGGTTCTTGCGAATGTCTGTTACAGGTCTGAGTGCGCAAGTAAAAGGTGCGGCTACAACATTAACGCTGCCAGCCCGTAACGCATACGCAAAACCTCTATATCAAGGGGCTGGCTTGGCTATGCTGCTCGCGATTCTGGTTGCTATGGCGATGCAATGGTTGATCCCGCTGGCGCAATGGATGGCAGAAACCGATGCGTTAACCAATCAGTTTATTAAAGAGTATCTATCCGTTCGGGTGTATGGAGCGCCTGCAGCGCTACTTAACTTAGTTTTGGTTGGTTGGTTAGTTGGTCAGCAGCAAACGCGAGCGGTGCTTGTTATCCAAGTACTAGGCAATGTGCTGAACATTCTGTTGAATGTGATTTTTGTGTTTGGCTTTGAGCTAAATGTGATGGGCGTAGCGGCAGCAACCGTATGTGCTGAATACGCCATGCTAGCCATGGGCGCAGTACTGGCGCTGCGGCCCTTAGCTGCTCGACTACCGGCTTTACATTGGTTCGCACCGCGGGAGTGGGGAGCCATAGTATCACTCAATACGGCAATGTTTGTGCGTAACCTCACGCTCCAATTATGTTTAGCGTTTATTACTTTTCAAGGTGCGCAGCTTGGCGCCCAAACGGCAGCAATCAATGCGATTTTGATGCAATTTTTTGTCCTGATTGCGCTAGGGCTTGATGGCATTGCTTATGCGGTTGAAGCACTGGTTGGCGAGGCTAAGGGGCAGAAGCGCTCCGAACAGATCCATCAGCACACCACTGGTGGTTTGATTTGGTCATCTGCGTTTGCCTTGGTTTATGCCGCCTTGTTCTTTGGGGTGGGCGAATGGGTCATTAGTTTATTAACCAATAAACCGGAACTGATGGACGCAGCCAGCGCATTTTTGCCGTTAATGTGGTTTTTACCCTTAATAGCCCACTGGTGTTTTCTATTTGACGGTGTTTTTGTTGGCTTTAGTGACGCAAAATCCATGCGCAATACTATGGCCTTAAGTGCATTGGGTGTGTTTTTTCCCGTTTGGTGGCTGTTGCAACAGCATGACAATTGGGCACTGTGGTGGGCGTTTCTAGCATTCCTTGCTGCGCGTGGTTTCAGTCTTGGTTGGATTTATCTTGATCGCTGGCGAAAGGATCATTTGCTCGATTGAGCTCACGTTGTTCAATAACGCGAGCAAACCGATTGGCGAACATGCCCCAGTACCCCCACATAGCAAAAAAGAAGCCTAGCAATAGTGTACTCATTGACACTAGGGTGAATACAAAGGAGGTTGCAGGCAACGCTATTAGTAGTACCAAGCCAAACGCAAATACGCCTAAACCGAGCTTAAACCGTTGCCAGCTCCGCACTGGATTTTGTCCAGCGCGGTACAGGGTGTGCTTGATCCGTGTCACGTTGGCCGCTTAATAGTAGGAGTGCTCTCCGGCCTGGTGTTCAGTGGCATCTTTGACGCCGGTTAGTTCACCTGAGAATTGCGCCAGCATTTGCTTTTCAATGCCGTCTTTAAGGGTTACATCGACCATAGAGCAGCCGTTACAGCCACCACCAAATTGCAGTACAGCAATACCGTCTTCGGTTACTTCCATTAATGAGACCTTACCACCATGGCTAGCCAAATTAGGGTTAATCTCTGTTTCGATCATGTAATTAATCCGCTCAACCAAAGGTGCATCGTCATCTAACTTACGGGCTTTAGCATTCGGCGCTTTGAGGGTTAGTTGCGAACCCATTTGGTCAGTAACAAAATCAATCTCTGCCTCTTCAAGAAAAGGGGCACTTTCTTGATCAACAACAGCGTCAAAGCCATTGAAATTAAGGCGTACATCTTGATCTTCAACGGCATCTGGTGGGCAATAAGATACGCCACACTCTGCGCCAGAGGTGCCAGGATTGACAACAAAAACCCGGATATTCGTGCCCTCAGCTTGTTTAGAAAGCAATTTAACGAAGTGTTCTTGGGCTTGTTCTGAAATTGTGATCATAATACCAACCTAAAAATCGCATTACCGCGTATGATAACAAAATTAACCAAGTAAAACACTCAGGTATTATGGCTTTTTTTCATTATTTATACTTATCCGTTGAATTAAGATAAGGTGAGCCAAATCCCAAAAATTTGCTTGAACATCAGAAGTAAGAGGCATTATGAGCACATGCAGGTTGAAACGTCGTTTTGGTAGCAGATTAAAACAGCATCTATTGTCTGTTTTTCTAATGAGTTGTGGACTGCTTTTCAGTTACAGCAGTATCGCGGGTAAGCCCACCCACAACTATTTACCACAAGGTATCCAATATGATCAGTCGGTACCGCTACCTGAAAGCATTCTCGGCGCTGAGGTCGGTGAATGGCATGTAAGACACGATCAGCTTGTTAGCTATATGTATGCGCTTGCTGCAGCATCCGAACGAATTACGATTACGGAAACCGGACGCACACATGAGAATCGTCCACTGTTGCTTCTAACGATTACGTCGCCAGAAAACCAGCAGCAGATAGATAGTATCCAGCAAACCCATATTCAAACTCTGCAAGCCGGCAACAAACCAAGCAATGATGCCCCCGTTATCTTATACATGGGCTACAGTGTTCACGGCAATGAACCCTCAGGGGCAAATGCAGCGTTGTTGGTAGCCTACTATCTAGCAGCGGCCCAGAGCGAAGCGGTTAATACGTTACTGAGCGAGAATGTCGTTCTGCTTGATCCGTCATTAAACCCCGATGGCCTATCACGCTTTGCACAATGGGCGAATATGCATCGAGGCAAAGTGTTAAATGCTGATCGAGACCACCGGGAGCATCAGGAAGGTTGGCCGTCCGGCCGCACAAACCATTATTGGTTTGATTTGAATCGTGATTGGTTATTGTTAACACATCCAGAATCTCGCGCCAGAATAAAGCAGTTTCATGCATGGCGCCCACATATTCTCACTGATTTTCATGAGATGGGTACCGACAGTACCTACTTCTTCCAGCCGGGTATCCCGAGTCGCAAGAATCCATTAACACCGCAATCCAACGTAACGCTGACGGAGGCATTGGCAGAGTTTCATGCGCAGGCCTTTGATGCTGAGGGCGTCTTGTATTTTAGCGAAGAAAGCTTTGATGATTTTTATTATGGTAAAGGCTCCACCTATCCCGATGCACACGGCAGTATCGGTATTTTATTTGAGCAGGCGAGCAGTCGGGGCCATTTGCAAGAGTCGATTAACGGCGAGCTTGAGTTTGCTGAGACTATCCAAAACCAAGTAACCACCAGTTTGTCGACCTTTGCAGGCGCATTGGCGAACAAGCAAGCTATTTTAAAATATCAACATCAGTTCTATCAGGACACACAAGAATTGGCTGAGCAGGACCGCACGCGAGGGTACCTGATCCAAGCCACTTTAGATAATGCGCGCATGCAAGCGCTAACTGACATTTTGCGTCAGCATCAGATTGAGTTTGCGTATTTATCTTCTGATTTTGAGAGTGAGGGTGTTGCATACCCAGCAGGGAGCGTATTTGTTGGGGTAGATCAAGCGCAATACCGTTTGTTGAGTTCGCTTTTTTCCACTCAAACCAGCTTTGCCGACAATACGTTCTATGATGTATCCAGCTGGAACTTGCCATACGCCTTTGACTTAAACTATCAAGACGTCGACAAGAGTATGCTGCGCAAGCTTAAGCTGGCAGACAGTATCTCTCAACCGCAGCAACAGAGCATCCCAACAAACGCATACGCTTATGCGATTGACTGGAACAGTTACGATGCGCCAGCCCTATTAAGTGAATTGTTACGTTTGGATGTGAAGGTGCGCATAGCGGGGGCTGGTTTTACCGCACAAACGCTCCAGCAAAGTAGAGATTTTGCCCCCGGAACGTTAGTGATCCCGCGTGGATTAGAACAACCCCAAAATTTTGTAAGCGAACTACAACGCTTAGCTGCAAACTATCAACAGCCGGTCTACGCCATCGTATCGGGTTTGACACCGCAAGGTATTGATCTAGGGTCACGTCAGCTTGAGCCAGTCAGCGCACCGCGTATCGCAATCATCGGTGGCAATGGTATATCCCAATATGAAGTTGGCGAAATTTGGCATTACCTTGATACGCGCATGCAAGTACCGGCTTCAATCATCGAACAATGGCGACTTGATCGGGTCGACCTTGCCCAATACAGCCACATTGTTCTCGCTAATGGTAATTATTCCAGCTTGTCGAAAAAGGCGATTGATGAGCTCACTCGTTGGGTTAACGCTGGTGGCGTGCTTATTGGGCAGAAACGCGGTATGGAGTTTATGATTGAAAAGCAGTGGTTAAAAGCTGAAATGATGCCTTCCAGTGAAGTGGATAAGTTATTTTCAACGAAGAACCTCAGCTATTCACAGCGCAGTGAGCTGGCGGCTAAAAAGCTCATTGCCGGCACTGTATTTATGACCGATGTAGATGTGACGCACCCGCTTGCGTTTGGTTTAGCCGACGCCAAGCTGCCGATGTTTAAAACTAACAACGCAATTATCCGCAACATTGATAATCCATTTATCGTGCCATTTACCTACACTGCAGAGCCTTTGTCGTCTGGGTATGCCGATCCTAAACTGGCTGAGTTGATTGCTGAAACCCCTGCTGCGGTTGCGCATCGTTTGGGACAGGGCAGAGTGATTGGCTTCGCTGATAATTTAAACTTTCGTGGCTATTGGTACGGCACAAGTAAAGTCTTTGCCAATGCCATATACATGGCGAGTTTAATCGACGCGCGGTAATGTAATTGCGAGCGACCAGACCTCTAATTCAATATGTGGATTGGTCGCTCTAACTGCATTTAACATGGCTTGCATGGTGGCCCCTGTGGTTACCACATCATCGAAGATCGCGACACGTTTAACGCTAGGCTCGAACGATTTACACGCAAAACTATTGTCCATATTCATCAATCGGTCAGCCCGCGATAAAGTGCGTTGAGGCGGTGAAAGCCGCGTTTTTACCAGCCCAGAATCAAGTACCGGAACGTTTAGCTGTTTGCCGATGGCAATGGTTAGTTCGCGAGTATGGCTGAATTGTCGTTTTAAATACCGTGAGAAGTGCATGGGGGCAGGCAATATCAGATCAGGTAATTGCTTTGGCCGCGATTTTACTCCAGCACTGAAAAGCCGTGCTAGCGGGGCTATGTAAAACAACTTACCTTGTAACTTAAGTTCGGCAATCCAATGCGAAAATGGGTAAGAGTATTCGCAGGTTACATGTAAAGGTGCAAGCAGGTGCGGCCTGATGCTTTGCGCTACCCTTGGCCAGTTGCGTAGGTCATAGTTGTAACTTGGCATTGGCAGGGTTCGAATTTGCGCGGCACAATAAGGACAGGGCTGTTCGATGGTTGGAAACAGGCACGCAATACAGCGTTGCCCCAAAACGTGCAATAATCCGGTTTTTAGTCTTGCTAACCCTTTTACCAGCATACCGCAGAGGTACCCTTGAGTATAACCAAAGCGCAAATTGTGCATCCTCAGTCTAAGCTTGTCAGCTGTACCTATAGTCATGAGAGCGCGGCCTCAGACTGTGAACTCGTGTTGATTCATGGATGGGGGCTAAATAGTGGGGTTTGGCAATCAGTGATTCCTGAACTTGTAGAATTTGCGCGAATTACAACCATTGATTTACCCGGGTTTGGACTCAATAGCACGGTCTTGCCTGATGATTACTCGTTAGTAAATATTGTTGAGTTGATCAGCCAAACGCTACCTGATAATTCAGTCCTAGTGGGATGGTCTTTGGGAGGCTTAGTCGCGCAGTCAATAGCAATTGAGCAGCCGGAACGCTTGTCCGGACTGGTAACGGTGGCGTCAACGCCGTGCTTTGCACAGAAGACTGATTGGCACGGTATTAAGCCTGAAGTGCTTAATGCATTTGAAGCGCAATTAGAGCATGACTTTGCTAAAACACTAGCACGCTTTCTCGCCATTCAGGCCCTTGGTAGTCCATCTGCCAAAGCGGATATAAAACTCATTCAACAACAGGTGCAAGCTTTCCCTGATCCGTCACATGTTGCCTTAATGGATGGCCTCGCTCTACTGTCGTCCGTCGACCTACGTGAATCAATCGCACGAATCATGTGCCCTACATTACGTTTGTACGGCCGGTTAGATTCATTAGTACCGTATGATGTCATCGCGCAGATACAACAATTACAACCTAATGCCCACTATGATGTTGTTCCACACGCGGCGCATGCTCCTTTTATTTCCCATCGTCAACTATGGGTAGAGAAATTACAGCAGTTTATTCAGTCTATATAGCCATTCACGCTAGTTTTCGCGGTGGATATAGCGAAATAGATGATAAAAAGGGTTCAAAAAATAACCAATTTCAGGCATACTAACGTGGAGGTAGTGTGAGGGTAACTGTATGCCAATTGATACAGGATATAACGTTAATTCAGCGATCTTATCAGGTCAGTTTGGATTAAATCGAGCGTCTGAGGGGATCACTCAGGCCTCATTAAACATCGCGCAGCGAACGGCGCAGCAGGACGTTGCTCAAAATGGCCCTGCGGGCGTGTTGTTGGGTGCAGCAGAGCAGCAAATCAGTAACTTGCGTAATACGTTGCCATCGCCTGGCGACAGTTTAACTAGTGATTTATTGTCGTTGCAGATAAACGCACGAAATGCGCAGGCGTCGGCAGCCGTGGTTGATACCGCGGATGAGACAATCGGTCGAATAATAGACATTTTCGCCTAATCGATAGTCTTATGAATATTGTCACGCCAATCCCAACCGGTATTGTCTTCACCAATACCAATTTGAATACCGAGTCGGCTCGGCGAGAAAACCTTGCGCGTGAAACTATTCCACAAACAGGAGCTAACGAGAACTCAGAAGCAAAATCTGGACTCGGCTCTGAATCTGACCGCCTGAAAAACCCGGGCCAGCAACCAGCGCCGCTCGTATATGAACGCCCGCAACCCAACCCTAATGCGAGCCCACAAGCCTTCGCTGGTGAAGGCGCGTTTGACAATGCTAACGATCAGAGTGCAGGTAAAGAAAACGCTGAGGAGCGTCAGCGCGAAGAACAAGAGCAGCGTGATGAGCGCGAGATTCAGCGGTTAAAACAGCGCGACAGTGAGGTTCGTAGTCACGAACAAGCACACGCAAGTGTAGGCGGGCAGTATGCCGGTGCTCCTAGCTACGAATATGAAACGGGTCCTGACGGTAAGCGTTATGCCGTTGGCGGAGAGGTTTCAATTGACGTAGGCGAAGAATCCTCGCCCGAGGAAACCTTAAGAAAGATGCAACAGGTCAAGGCGGCTGCACTCGCGCCGGCTGAACCTTCACCACAGGATTTACGTGTTGCCAGTGAGGCCACACAAAAAGCGTTTGAAGCGCGCAGCGATATTGCGCAAGAACGTGCTGAGGAACTTGCGAGAGCAGCCAATCCAACTGAGCAGAAAGCTAATCCCGCACAACCCGAAGTGCCAAGTCTTGATGAGATTGTCGATGGTATTGATATTTCAATCCCCGAGCGCACATTGGACAATAATGGCTTTGGTGCCAGCGCTGCGGTCGATCGCGAGTCATTGAGCACCTCGCAGCAGCGTGAAACGTTAAAGCAGGATGAGCAAACATTGAAACGCGTTGATGTTATTCAGTCACGTTATCTTTCGATCGTTACTCCTAACGAAACAGGTTTTTCTGCCGTAGCCTAACATTGCGGTTGCGATGATACCTGCTGGCCCTTTACACTCGAACTATTCTTCGACCTCGCTGAATTTAGCATGCTTGTCAGTCCAGACTTCTTTTACCTTGATTTAGGCATTACGGCTTTTGTTCTCGTCGTTGCCGTGCGGCTTTCGTTTATTCGTATCGATTGGTTGCCTTTATTGAGCATTGTGGCTCTAAGTTCCTTTGTATCACTCATGCCTGTTATCGGCGTTGTAATCGGTGCCGCAGTTTACTGCTTTTTATTGGTATTTAGGTCGAATGCGGAATGGATTGATGGGATCTGGTTTTGGCTGTTTGCCAAGTTGGTCAGTGTAGGTTTTGGCTTTATCACCGGAGACATTAGTGTTGGCTAAGTCCAAGGATAAAAATTACCATCAAGGGTTGGTCACTATTGGCCTTATTAATCCTAAGTCAGCGACCAACGTTGGTGTTATTCTGCGTGCGTGTGGATGCTATGGTGCGAGCAGTATTTTTTATACCGGAGAACGCTTTCGCCACGCTAAAGCCTTCCACACAGACACGAAGAATACGCATCAACAAGTACCAACCATCGGCGTAGATGACATCATGGCCATGCAACCGAAAGGTGCTGAATCCGTTGTCATTGAATTAGTTGAGGGGGCCTTACCACTACCTCAGTTTGTCCATCCGACAAACGCCTACTACATTTTTGGCCCAGAGGATAACTCTGTTCCGCAGGACGTCATTGACCAAGCCGATCATGTGGTGTACATCCCTACTCGCAGTAGCATGAATCTGGCCGCAACGGCCAATGTAGTGCTTTATGATCGAATGGCTAAAAGTGATTATCCGCACGGAGATGAATTTATCCGGCAGGTGCGTGATACCAATAATAATGCCAAAGTAACAAAGTAGGCTCGTCGGTATTATTCGGGCTTAAACACTCCAATAACATCACCTGTTCCCTTTGCTGCCTGTTTTACCTCATTCCCAGTTTGCGATTGGTGATAACCACAAGACACACATTCCATTTTTTCGACATTGTTTTCAAAGAACAACATCAAAGTATCCATGGACTGACATTTTGGGCACTTTGCCCCGGCGATAAATCGCTTCTTGACACGTTTGGTCATAGTACTCTGTAGCTTACTTAAAAACTCTATTGTACCTATACGTAGGCCGATAACCTAACGATCGAATTTACTCTGTTTATTACCGTAACTCACGTTTTACCCAATACGGCTAAAATGCCGAAAAAATCCTCATGAACGCTGATGATTTACCCTCTTTTAGGCTTATGCCATGCGTTGTGTGCTCCAATGTTTACTAACTAACTAACCCTTTTGAGGTGAATTTTGCTATTATCCGCAGCGTTTTTTACTCCCTGACGGATCCTATGATAAAGCTTACCGATCTCACCTTAATGCGCGGTCGCAAAGTCTTGCTGGAAGGTGCTAGCATTGAAATACCACCGGGCCAAAAGGTCGCCGTGATAGGTGCCAATGGTTGCGGAAAGTCGAGCTTATTTGCTGCTCTGCGCGGCGAACTTGTACCTGAAGAAGGTGAACTCTACGTCCAGCCTCATTGGCGTATTGTGTCGGTTGCTCAAGAAGTCACAGCAACCGAACGCAAGGCACTTGATTATGTCATTGACGGAGACGCTCATTTAAGAGGTCTGCAAGCCGAGCTGGCCAGCATAGAGCAGCTTGATCATGCAGAGCATGGTGCGCGGGTTGCCGAGTTGCATGCTGACCTAGAGCACGCAGGGACTTACACTGTGGAATCGAAGGCAGCTACCATTCTAGCAGGGCTAGGATTTAAGCAGGGGCAGTTGTCACAGCCCGTCAGTGCCTTTTCTGGTGGTTGGCAAATGCGTTTGAATCTTGCACAGGCACTGTTGTGCCCATCTGATTTGCTCCTCCTTGACGAACCCACCAACCATCTAGACTTAGATGCAGTAATATGGCTAGAACGCTGGATCCAAAACTATCCAGGTACTTTATTACTTATCTCGCATGACAAAGCCTTTATTGACAGCTGTGCTGACCGCATTATGAGCGTAGAACAGCAACAGCTGGTCGGATATACCGGTAACTATAGCGCCTACGAAAAGCAGAAAGCTGAGCGAGCGCGTTTACAGTCGATAGAATACGCAAAACAGCAAGATAAAATAGCGCATCTACAGTCGTTTATAACCCGCTTTAAAGCCAAGGCGTCGAAAGCGAAGCAAGCACAAAGTCGTGTTAAGCAGCTAGAAAAGATGGAGCTATTGTTGCCGGCACATATGGACTCCCCGTTTTCTTTCGCCTTCGCTACACCTGACAAGCTTCCGAATCCATTGATCAGTATGGAAGATGTTCAGATTGGGTACGGCGAAAAGGTAATCTTGCATGACGTGAAGCTAAACCTTGTGCCAGGCAGCAGAATTGGTCTATTAGGTCGCAATGGTGCGGGTAAATCCACATTGATAAAATTACTCGCGAATGAACTCAACCCCATGTCTGGGCGTTATGATTTGTCCGCTGGCTTACATGTCGGTTATTTTGCTCAGCATCAGCTGGAATATTTGGATTTGGAGGCTTCAGCATTAACTCATATTCAACGCCTGGATCCGAAAGCCAGTGAGCAATCCATTCGCGACTATTTAGGTGGCTTCAATTTTCATGGTGATAGCGCGTTAGGGCCTGTTGCCCCATTTTCGGGTGGTGAAAAAGCGCGTTTAGTACTGGCTATGATTGTTTATCAAAAGCCAAACCTACTGCTACTTGATGAGCCCACGAATCATCTTGATTTAGATATGCGAGAAGCACTCAATATGGCCTTGCAAGGGTACGAGGGAGCTATGATTTTGGTGTCGCATGATCGCTTTTTATTGGAAAGCGTCAGCGAAGAGTTTTATCTAGTTGATGCAGGCGAAGTTGCTCAGTTTAAAGGTGATCTAAATGATTATCGGATTTGGCTTGCCGAGTCTGAAAAGCGTTTAGCAAACGCACAATCTGAGGGTACATCAACTGCGGTAGCCAAGGCGGTGGATAAAAAAGAGCAAAAGCGCTTAGAGGCAGAGTTCCGACAACGTACGTCGCCGTTACGGAAGCAAATTTTGGCTGATGAAAAAGCCATCGCAAAACATCAAGAAACATTAATACAATTGCAGGCACTGTTGGCAGACCCTGAAATTTATGCAGAGTCGAATAAATTGAAGCTAAAAGATATACTCAGCCAAGAAACTGAATGTAAGTTGGCACTTGCTAGCGTGGAAGAACTTTGGATGGAGAGGCTGGATGAGCTAGAACAGCTTGAGGCTGAGTTTAATCTAGGAGAATAAACAGCATGCTAATTGATCGGCTTTCTGCCTGGAATTATGCACTGCAGCTATACGCATTTCCTAGCGTTGCGTGCGATTTAATTCAGTTACAAGATGAATTTGACTGTAATGTGAATGTGTTATTATTTTGCCAATATTTGGATTCGCTACGGGCGGATGTTTACGGGCTAGAATTTGCTGAACTTGAGGGGTTGCTCGAACCCAGTTCACAAACGATTGCAGCGCATCGGCAAAAGCGCCGTATTGCCAAACATAAACAGCCTGAGAGTTATCAGTTGCTTAAGCAACAAGAATTGGAACTAGAACAATTGCAACATCGTTCGTTAGTTGCAATTGTTAATCAATACGTTGATCAAAAAGGTCAGGTCGCGAGCGAGCATGGCGAGCGAGAGCCGATACTAATGACCTATTTAGCTTATTGCCAAGTACCGTTGCATCAGCGTCAGCGGTTGGCGTCGTTGATGAAAACGGCTAATCAAGGATTAAGGAGTGAGAGTGAGTCACATTGAATTTGGCCGCAAAGCACATGGACGATTGCTTAAGAGCGAATTTAGACCTGCGTTTTGGGCACGCAACCGGCACATTCAAACTTTGTGGCCGCGTTTTTTGCAGAAGCGTAAGAAAATAGCCATCCGTAACGAACGAGTTGCAACCCCTGATAACGATTTCATTGACTTAGCTTGGTCACCAAAACCGCAGATATGCAAAGGTCTGGTAGTTATTTTTCACGGTTTAGAGGGTAGCATTCGTTCACATTATGCAAATGACCTGTTTGCTTCTTTGTTTGCGCAAAATTGGCAGGCTGTCTTGATGCATTTTCGCGGTTGCAGCGGCGAGCCCAATAACACCACTCGAACCTATCATTCTGGTGACACCCGCGATGCTAAGTTTATTCTCGAGCGCCTTAGAAAGCAGTTTCCGGATCAATTTTTTGCTGGTGTGGGCTTTTCCCTCGGCGGCAACATGCTGCTTAAGCTGTTAGGTGAAAATCCATTACAAAAATGGTTACAAAGCGCTTGTGCAATTTCAGCACCGCTCAAGTTGGCAGAGTGTGCACAAAGCTTAAATCAAGGCTTCTCGCGCGTTTATCAGCGTTATTTGCTGGCCAGTATGCGACGTACCCTATTGCTTAAAATGCAGCGTTTAGATTACAGCAACGAACTGGTGCTGACTGAGGAGCAAGTGAAAAGAATAAAGTCTTTTCGTGAGTTTGATGAGTTGATAACGGCTCCTATCCATGGCTTTGAAGATGCAATCGACTACTATGAAAAGTGCAGCGGATATCATTACCTACAAGCGATCCGTACACCAACCTTGGTGCTGCACGCCAAAGATGATCCTTTCATGAACGAGAATGTCATACCTGAGGAGCATGACCTTGCCCGCTCCGTGACATTAGAGTTAAGTGAAAAAGGCGGGCACGTCGGGTTTATGCAAGGAACTCCTTGGCGGCCCAGGATATGGCTGCATGAGCGTTTGGAGCGTTTCTTGGACGAGCAGTTGAGCCATTGGCAGGCAGCAACTAAATGATCATTCCAATTGAAGAAATTGCTCCAGAAACGCTGCGCAATGTGGTGGAAAGTGTTGTTCTGCGTGAGGGGACGGACTATGGCGAATCTGAAGTTGAGTTTACGACTAAAGTTGAGCAGGTCTTGCAGCAGTTACGCACGGGTGAAGCTCAGCTGCAATATTCTGAATTACATGACAGTGTGGATATAATTAAAAAGCGCAATTAACGCCGGTTAGAAAAACTGAATTGACATAAGGTCATGATTTGATGAATAAGGGAACTCAATCAAGCATTACCTAATACTGCTTTGTGGTTTACCGAGAAAATTGAAACTGAGTCCAAGTGCTACGGTCAGTATCAATTGCGTCATTGGGAAAAGAAAAGGTGGCTCCGTACTCTCCTGCCTGGTGAACGCCGCTGATGCTAATCATCATGTTCCAATTTTTCTCTGGAAATTTACTTCTAAGTATTTGAATTTCTCGATGAGATCCTTTCAGAAACTTTGTCCTAGGGCCGTTATCAGTATCTTCAGTGCCTGCGAATGGCACCCAAAAGCCTCCCCAGTCTCGTAAGTCCCAAAATACAGATTCACCCCACTTTTGACCTGCGGTTATTCTTTCTGCCAATTGAGCTGAGGCATGAAGATTATGTAGATTTCCGGTTTCAGTATTTTCGATGTAGATATCAATAACGGTGTAATCTTCCTCTTTGCCTTTTGCACATACGTACAAGGCATCGTCATCGTGCATCAAGTAAATTGCGGCATTTTTGTTGTATAAAATGACTAACCCGTATGGGTGCGATAAAGTACTAATGATGGGTGACGTATTAAATAAAAAGTCGTTTTTTATAAGAGGTCTGACTTGACAAGCAGCAAGTATGCAGTTGGTATCATAACATTGCTTTGTGTTTTGTTTTTGAACTCAACACTGGCGCATGCGCAAGTGTTTTCTAGTCAGCAGCTTTCGCAGTTAGACGCGGCAATCTACACGTCACCAGTGACTACCTTGGAAGAGCTTGATAGCGCCATTAAATCAGGTGATTACCAGGGTGAAGACTATCTCTGGTTGTTGTTACGCAAAGCGCAAGTGGATGACGTGTTAACACGCTACAACCTAGTGACAGCAACTCTGGATCAAGCTGAAGCTAAAATCAATGCGATGACACCCATTCAAGCAGCCTATTATTATTATTTACGTGGGGTGAATGCGCATAAAACTGGGCAAATTGAGACCAGTATCAGACAGCTCGAAGCTGCCTTAGAACTCCTTCATGAACAGCATGATTTAACTATATATGTGCTGACTATCCGAGAGCTGGGATACGCCCTTGCTCTATCTGGTGACTATTTCCAAGCAAACAAAATATTACACACGGCTTACACTGAACTCGTGGTATTGGATAACGCCTTCTACAATGCGCTTTTGGCGGAAAGCTTGGGAGATACTTACAACTATTCTGGTAATTTCTCTAACTCATTAGATTACTATCAGGCTGCGTTGAATGATTTTGAGTCTTTGGATTTTAAGCCCTTTATTGCCAGCACATTGTTAGGGATCGCAATTGTGCATAGGCGTTTACAAAATTGGGATGAAGCGCTCGCTACTTTTGACCTTTATGAGCAAAGTATTGTCTTTAAGCAGGCATTCAGTGAGCGTTTTTATTTGTATTACGGGCGCGCTATGACATTGGCCGAAAAGGGCGACTGCACAGCTGCTATTCCGGCGATTTCTTCAGCACTTGGGCTGGAAGGAATTATTGACTATCGTGCTGAATTACTGAAGCAACGGGCGAAATGCTATCTAGCCTCAGGTAAAACTGAATTAGCCGTGTCAGATGTGAAAACGGCTCAGCAAATATTTGCTTCCATACCCGAACTCAGCGGCTCTCAATGGGAGTTGGAAATTGCGTATATCAATAGTCAAATCGCCTATCAACAAGGTGACAAAAGCACCGCGTTTACCATGTTGGACGACTATTACCGCAAGTTAATTGCACTTGAACGGGAAAACAACTCAGAGAGAATGGCGAGAATGCAATCTTCGTTGGAAGCCGAACGTAAAGACCGAGAGATCGACCTACTCAAACAGCAGACTCGTTTACAAGAAGTCAGTGCAACTGAGCAGTCATTGCGAGTGCAGCAACAGCGCTTAATTATTGTTGGCACAGTCATTATTGCTGTACTCCTATTGGTTTTTGGCATGGTCCAATTTCGCCATTCCCAAAAATTAATGGCGCTGTCGATTCGAGATGATCTAACCGGGTTGCATAATCGTCGCTATGTGTTCGATTTTTTTGAAAATTGGCGTTTTGTGTCTGGGGGAGTATCAACATCACTAGCCGTTCTCTATTTTGACATCGATGACTTTAAGCGCGTTAATGATAATTTTGGGCACAAAGCGGGTGATGATGTAATCAAAGCGATTGCTAAGATAGCGAGTAAGGTGGTCAGAACAAACGATATTGTCAGTCGTATTGGTGGTGATGAATTTTTGGTTATTTTACCCCGCGCAGATCTGCACGAAGCAAAGGACATAGCGCAACGATTACTGCAAGAGATTGCAGAGCTTAAAGTTAATGTCGGAGCGGATGTTGCGATTGCAGTTACAGCAAGTATCGGTTTGGCAAATTATACTCCTGAGCAAAGCCAATTATTTGATATCGAGGCTTTGCTAGAGTCTGCAGATAGCGCATTATATGCGTCCAAACGAGGTGGTAAGAATCAATACCGGATCGCAGAAAAAGAGAGTTAAACAGCGACGACAAGAAGTAAACGTTTGGGTGAGTTTAACAAAGCTAGATTGGATAGTTTGACGCTTTCTGCACGATCGAGTTTGACTTGTTAGTAGCCGATGACTTTTGCAAAAATCACTTAATACTATCTATCAATGGCTTGGAGTTGCGCGATGCAAATAGCGTATCCAAGTGCTTATCCAACATCATCGAGCGCTTTGCATCGGTGTCTCGATCGAAATATTGCACGAGGATTGGGGCGCTAGTAATCGTTGCTAGGGCACGCTCTTGTCGTTCAGTTAACGAATTGGTTAGAGGATGTGAAGATGTCGGTAGCCAGCCTAGTGACAGTGCAAGTTTGTCGCTAGAACTGGTGGTTGCTAGGTACTCTAGAAACTTAGCCGCCGCAGGTTTGTTCGTGCTGTTTTTGGCAATCATTAACATATCCAGTGGCGCAACGGTGCCGTAGCGATGGCTATCTGGAAACGCAAAAAAACCCACTTCATTGCCCAGAACAGTATTTAATGACTCTTCTATAAATAAACCGCTTAAAGTCATACCCGCATGGCCGCGTGCAACGGCAGCAACCGCTTGAACCCAGCTCCATTCATGATCAGGTGCAAAAAAATACTCTTTATCGATAAGTTCGGTTAACGGAGCGAGCAATTCAGAAGCCTTATCGGCGCCTATAGGGTCTCCGTGAACCATCTTTGTGCGCAATGTTTCCCCACCTTCCATCAACGACAAATAATCTAGCCAAGCAAGGGTCTCCCACTCACTTTGATTCGCTTGAACCAATGGCTTGATGCTATTTTGCTTCAATACTCGCGCGATATGTTTAAAGTCTTGCCAGGTTTTAGGTGGCTGAAGATCCAGTGCGGCAAAAACAGATTTATTGTAATAGAACCCCCAAATATAAACCGCGAGAGGAAGGCCATACAGTTGCCCATCACGACTTAATTGTTGCAGGTTTACGCTTTTATAGTGGTGACGTATTAAGTCGACATCCATTAGTGAGTTTATGGGAGCAACTAAATCCTGCGTTACTAGTCGAAATAACCGTTCACCCGCTTGCCAATGAATAATGTCGAAATCGCCCTTTTTGAGCCAGTTATGGATAGCGGCTTTAAATCTTGCATCACTATAAGTAGAGAGTTCAATGGTTTGGTCTGGATATAGGGCTTGGAACTTTTCGACAGTTTCCGTCAATGAGGCAATTTGCGTCGGTTCGGCAGACAAAAATGCTATTTTTAATGGCTTGGTGTTTGCAGCAGTGGGTGCACTAATAGATGCAATAACAACGAGTGTTAGGCTTGTTAACAACAGAAGCCTTCTTATATACGGCATATTCAAACCAATGCAGCGACTACTGAGCTAAGTATAGTCTTTGCTTCAGTAAGTGCCAGCCGATAGTAATGTTATGATCACAATTGCGATTAAACGAAGTTGTGTTTTTTTGGCTGCTGCACAAATGGCCATATCAACAATAATTGAGCTGTGTAGTATGTTGTCATGATCATAAGATCTGCGGCTTCGAAGGATTGCAAAAATCGGTCATAGGCAATGAGAGAATCTGAGAGAGTAAACAAGCAGGCTCCCCCAATAATATGGGGATTTTGCGTTTTTATAGCCAAACAAAGCATGACACTAATAACTGAGGCATAGATACTAACAGGTAACGCCAGTTGTCCGCTGTTGGGCACTAAAAAAGTCAGGCACAAAAGCCAATAAATAAGCACCAGTACACAAAGTCTGGGCCATGGCTGTTGCTTCGCTAGCTGCCAGAAAGCTACTGCATAGCCACAGTGGGCCAATAAAAAACAACTGAGCCCGGCAATAAAGGCCCAGCTAACATTGATGGCCAAAACAAAATCACCAGACAGCGATGCAATACAGGCAAGTGCGATTACAGGGCGATATCTAGCGCTTGCAATCCGTATTACCCAAAGAGCTAATAGACTAACCGGGATCGCCTTATGCCACCCATACGCTGCCTCAGGCCTTAACAGCAACAGTAAAAGATAACTGAGGCTGCTACCCAAATAGGCAGCAAGCCATAGCGCGGAATGATACATGGTATACGGCTATATCTTACTCCATCAATGCTTTGATATGTTTAACCGGTGCGCTGCCAAAACTCAAAAACTCCTCGTGAAATGCCTTCAAGTCGAAGTCTTCTCCCTGTGCAACTTTCCGCTCTTCGCGAAAATCATAAATTTCGCGATAGCCACTGTAGTAGCTGGTCAACTGCACTTGGCTTAAGGTAGCACGGCGCCATTTGCCCTCTGCCTCGGCTTGTTCCTGAAACGCTCCATTCATTAGCAGGTCTAGCCCTTCTTCTTTGCTCATGCCATTCACTTGAATGGCATAATCTAAAATGGTGTTACAGATAACGCGTAAATTCCACTTGTAATACATCAGCCACATCTCTGGCTCAAAGTCGGCATAGCCTTCTTCCAACATCATACGTTCAGAATAAACCGCCCAACCTTCAATCATTGCGCCGTTGCCAAAAACACTCTTAATTAATGATGGAGAGTTATTGGAATAAACTAACTGCGTATAGTGACCAGGGATAGCCTCATGGATATTCAGGATCTGCAGGATCCAATGATTGTATTCGCGCAGATAAGATTCAGCTTGTTCTTCTGTCATATCATCAAGCGGGGTCACATTGTAGTAAGTGTTCTCTTTCTTCTCGTAAGGGCCAGGAGCGCTAATCGATGCACCAGCAAAACCGCGCATATATTCAGGTGTTTCTCTCACAACTAACGGTTTTTCGGGATCAAGCTCAATCAGGTCATGCTCGCGGACGAAAGCTTCCAACATAGGAATTTGTTCGCGGATTTCAGCCACAAAGTTTTCCCTTTGTACGTGCTTCACTGATAAGTGCTTGATCAACGTCGCTATTGCCTCACTTTCCGCGGCAGGCTGCGGTGTATCAGGAAAGTACTTTGGCCACAATTGCGTAGTCAGCTTAACCATTTCAGCAGTGACCTCAGCTTTATCCTGCAAGGCTTTTTCATACATTTGTTTGGCGCTGTAACCAGACTGAATATCAAAGGTAAACTTTTGCTCGTACAGTGTCTCACCGATACGAAACGAACGCGCATTACCATTTTCAACTAAAGCGGTTTCGAGCGCTTGCAAGTACGCAATATAACCATTGACGGCATCAATCGCTGCGCTCAAGCGAGCGGCAAATATCGTTTGCTCATCTGCACTCAAATCACTGTCTGGCAGCATCGCAAGGATGTCTTCATTCAATACGCTAAACACGCCTTGATTCTGGGCAATAGCTAATTGCGTATGCTCTATCGTTGGGATCGTGATATTCGCTTGTGCTGCGTTGTAAAAATCAGGCACGTATTGCAATCGGTTGAATACTTGCCTAACTTTTTCCACATTTGATTTAAATCGACTATTTAAAATATTGGCAAATCCATAGGCGACGTTGTACTGCGATGGATCCCATTGATAGGACTGAAAGGTATCAAGCTCCCAGAGGCTTTGCTTAAGCGTGTTTTCAATCAAAAAGTAATCGATCTTATTGGCATTGTTAATCTGCTCTAAATCGAAGCGTTCAAGTTCAGCAAGTTGCTCTGCGATGAAGTTGCGGTCTGATTCTCGCGCTGCTGCATCCGGAATCCGGATCACATCATCAAATTTACCGTACCCGGCCCATACGGAGTATTCCGGATACTGGCGCCAAAAACTTTCGATAAAGGCTTCACTGTATGCTGCAAAGGCCGCGTTCTGGTCTGTTTGTGCGGCGGCATTTTCTGGTGCGTCAGAGGCTGCCGATGGATTGTTTGCCACATTGGGTTGGCAGGCAGCTAGCGTTAATGACGAACAAATGAGTATGGTTAGGGCAGTTTTCTTCATTTTGGAGGCCTTTCGTTTTTGTTTATCGTAGCAGAGAAACGCCAGAATAATTACCATCAATTTCGCTCTTCTCTCGGTCGTGTAACGTAACGACTTTTTGCAAATTTATTCACCGAAACTGCGTCTGTGTAGCCGAGTCGACATAGGGTTCGTGCGAAGAATTTATGGTTGTGACGCTACAGCTGGCGACAACAAGCCACGGAATAGTCATTGAGAAATAATCATTGCCGCTGGCATATTGATTTGAGATTGGCTGGCAAAAGCGAGTAAGCCCGTATAGCATGAATGCCAGTGTTTTCATTACCTGTCGTTAACTACATGGAAGAGACCCAAACAGAAAAATCAACCTGGTTGCAACGGCTAAAAGAACAAAGTTGGGAAGCTGAGTTATTGGTTTCTGCGATTGGAACCTTTGCATCATTTCAATTATTTGCTGTAGTGAAGTGGTTAATGTTTGTAATGATCGATTACTTACCACCGACACAATATTTTATTGGTTATATTGCGACCTATACAGGAATGCTCGCAGTTAGCATGCTAACAAGCATGTTTATTTTGCATTTTTTTCTGCGTTTTTATTGGGTAGGTTTAGTTGGGCTGAATTCTGTATTTAGTGAGACCGAAAGTAAAAACAGCGCATTTTCTGAAATTTATACGGTAAAAATGCTGGCAATCTTGCCTAAAGTAAAAGACTCGATACACAAAGTAGATGATCAGTGCAGTGTGATTTTTTCTATCGCTTTTTGCTTAATGGTCATTTATGCCTATTTTGCTGCATTGCTAGGTTTGTTCATCGTTTTTTACAATGTGTTAGAGCCCTATCTACCACACTGGTTGTTGATCATGCCCGCTGTGTTTGTGGTGACTACCGCAATTGTTCAAGCGTTAGTCAGTGTAATCGCCAATTTGAAGCGCTTTCATGCGGATCAACGAATTCAGACCCTGTACTTTCAAGTCACACGGTTTCAAAATTGGGTCTTCTTAGGGCCTTTCTTTACGCCAGTTCTGCAGATCTTAATGTCATTCTGGAGTAATTTCAGGAACAAAAAACGGTTGTTTTTATTGCAGGGAGGATGTTTTGCTATAGGCCTCTGTTCATCCGTTTATTTCACCGTTAACTCAAAGGTACAGTACTTTTTAGAAGAAGATTACTTTGCTGACGGCACTCGCGTTTACACCGAATTTTATGCGCAAAATAATGCTCAGGCTGAATTCTTAATTGCCCCAGAGATCCAGGCTGAGATCTTACGTAAGCCAGTAACAACCCTTTTTATTCCGGTGTTTCGCCATGAGAATCGGGTTAGTCAGCCACTGTGTGAGGAATCTTTGCAGTTTCGTGAAGACGCGAGCAAGCGTGAAATGAAAATGGCATGTTACCAGTATTACCATGCAGTATTGTTAAACGGTCATGCGATAACGCCTAATTTTAAACGTATGAACCATCCTCAGACTGGGCAAGCCGGCATTTTTGCTTACCTTGATTTGAGTGAAGCAAATGCGGGTGACAACATGCTGACAATTCGCAAAGAGCTACATGCTGAAGATAATATGCAGTGGACTATTCCGTTCTTTTTAGTTGATAGTAATGGGTTTAATGGTAATTAGGTGAGGCTCCCTAGTGTATGACTAATAGCGCAGGTTGCTTTTCGTAGCAGGTTTAGGGGCAAGCTTGCAGAAGTAGAGCCCAGCGAAGTGGGCTCCGGTCATGTCGTTGTCGAGTCTGCTTGATTGTTATTGCGATTGTTTTAAAGTGACAGAAAATGTCACAGGAACCGCATAGCTAATACTGTTTAGCCCTGCGATTTTACGCAAAGCATCTACACCCGCGGTTAATCCAAACTGACTGGCATTGACTAAGCTAGGCTTTACGGTATGCGCACTGATCGTAGTGTTGTTCAAGCGCTGAACATTAACCACAAAACTGACTTCAGCAGTCTCACCATGCAATGACAAAGTACCAGACTGCGTCATTTGTTTTGATTCACCCACTGCCATACTCATAACCTCCGCTGGCAGTTGTGTACTAAAACTGGCTTGCGCGTACTCACTGACGTTAAATAGCATCTCTTGCATGCGCGTGTTACGGACCGGGATCATGGTATTGACCGAGGTCAGATCAATGCTAATGGTTAAGCTGCCATCTTTGCTCAACTCACCACTTAATCGGTCGAAGGTATGTACCTCTGCAATATGTTCATTTTTGGTTGAAATGAAGTGCAGTGCGCTGGCGTCATTGTCGAGTTGCCAGTTGGCAAAAACTGAGGTTGATAAAAACAGCAAGCCCAGTGATAAAAAACGCATATAAACTCCGTAATTAAAAATAGTTAACGATGCTTTGCCAATCGACGCGAGGATCGCCGAGTACCACAAAGTCTGGGTTTTCCAGAGAATTACGTTGGTTATAGGTTAAAGGCTCAAAATTAGCAGCGAGTATTTTGCCGCCGGCTTCATTGATAATGCATTGTGATGCACCCGTGTCCCACTCGCCAGTAACGCCCAAACGCATGAATACATCTGCTTTACCTTCAGCGATAAAGCAAGACTTGAGTGAGCAGCTACCTAATGGCAAAGTTTGATAAACGCGTTTGGCGCTCATGCGCGAAAAGACCTTCTCACGTGATTGGCGTCGACTAATTGCAATAATCACAACGCTGTCACTTGGATCGTCGAGTTTGCGCACATGTATTTGGCGTTCTCCTTCAGGGCAATCTTTAAACGCACCATCTCCCTTTGTAGCATAATAAAGCGACTGCCCAGGCGGCCAAAAAATGACTCCAATAACCGGTTCGTTGTTTTCAATCAGCGCAATATTGACGGCAAAATCCCCACTGCGGGCGATGAATTCCTGCGTGCCGTCAATAGGGTCAATTAGCCAATAACGTTCCCAATGTTGGCGTTCTGCAAGGCGTTCAATCTTAGACTCTTCAGACATGATCGGAATATCAGGGGTCTGTTGGGTGAGCATTTCGGTGATGATTTCATTGGCATGATAGTCCGCACTGGTTACGGGCGACTCATCTGCCTTCTCATAACTCTTATAGTCACCAGAATCATAGATTTCGAGTACAGCAGCTCCCGCTTTACACGCCGCCTCTTTGGCTAAGTTAAGCAGAAAGTCCTTGCTGTAATCTGACATCACTCTTGTTCCTTTAACCACCGTTTTAATAAGAATAGCGCAGCAATGCCACGTGCTTCAATAAAGTCTGCGCGCGCTAACAATTCGTCAGTATCATCAAGTGACCACTTAATCACTTCAAGCGGTTCAGGTTCGTCGCCTTCAAGCCTTTGCGGATATAAATCTTGAGCGACCACGATGTTCATACGTGAGCTGAAAAATGTCGGCGCCATGCCAACGGTATGTATATCATGCAGTTGGCGGGCAGCAAAGCCGACTTCTTCTTGAAGTTCCCGATTCGCAGCCTGTAAGGGAGTCTCTCCTGGGTCGATCAAGCCTTTGGGGAAGCCCAGCTGATAGGAATGCGTGCCCGCAGCATACTCGCGGATCAGATAAAAATTCTTGTCATCGAGCATTGGGATGATCATTACTGCGCCACGATTTTGCCCCGCCATGCGTTCAAACTGACGAGTTGCGCCGTTTGAAAACTCTAGATCAACCTGCTCCACATTGAAAAAGCGACTCTTGGCGACTATTTCGCGATGGTGGATCGTAGGTAATGGTTTGTTCGGGTCTATTTTACTCATCAACTGAACCAGTTAAACTTCACTATGAATTTGTACTGTCCCGCTCTCAGATCCGATCGAAGACAGTCATCGTTGTTAATTTACCGCTTACTCTAAATCAAGGACCACCACTTGCCAAATATTGACTGGGAAAACATTCATACCGTTCTTCTCGACATGGACGGAACGTTGCTGGATTTGCACTTTGATAACTATTTCTGGATTGAGCATTTACCGCAAAAGATAGCCGAAAAGACGGGACAGCCAGTAGAGAAATGCCGCGCAGATATGCTGGCACACTATGCTCGCATCACGGGTCAAATCGAATGGTATTGCTTGGATTATTGGGCCGATTACTTAGATATGGACATAATGGCTGCAAAACGTGAAGTCGAACACCTTATCAGTATGCGCGACGATACCATCCCGTTTTTGGATGCATTGAAAGCCAGTGGTCGAGAGGTCATTCTAGTAACCAATGCGCATCCAGGTAGTTTGTCATTGAAAGTTGAACATACTCAACTTGATAGTCATATTGATCAGTTAATTTCCACTCACCAATTTGGGGTGACTAAAGAATCACAATTACTGTGGCAGAAATTACAAGAATTCACCGGTTTTGATGCTAACAAAACGCTGTTTGTGGATGACAGTTTGCCTATTCTTGGTGCAGCCAAAACCTTTGGTATTGCACATTTACTGGCAGTAGAAAATCCAGATAGCCAATTGCCGGCACGTCAGATTGATGACTTTGAATCGGTCAATGACTATCGAACATTAATTGATGATATTGCGCGTTATCCGATTAGAAATCCTGATTAAGGTAGCGAGGAGAATACGATGAAGCGGCTATTTGTAGGTTCACTGAATCCTGTCAAAATTCAAGCGGGCAAGCGCGCGTTGAGTCAGTGGTTTGATAACGCTCATGTAGAAGTACAAGGTATCGCTGTACCGTCTGGCGTGGCAGACCAACCAATGACCGAGGCAGAAACGCGGTTGGGTGCGGTCAATCGGGTTCGCAAGTGTTTGGCCGAATTAAACTTAAATGCCACTGAGTATGACTGGGTTATTGCCTATGAGGGCGGCGTGGATATGTTTGAAGATGGCCCGGCAACATTTGCTTATGTCGCTATCAGTAACGGTAAAAAGTTGGCCGTCGGTCGCTCTGGCAATCTACCGCTTCCGCGTCCAGTGTATGCAGAACTCCTCAAAGGAAAAGAACTGGGCCCAGTGATTGATAAATATTTCAACACCCAAAATATTAAACAAAAAGGTGGTGCCATTGGGGTTTTAACCAAAGGCTTAGCCACACGTCAGAGTGTGTATGAAACTGCCACCATTATGGCGATAAGCACTTACACGGATGCAGTTAATGCCTAAGGTCGCTTTAGTTACCGGTGCCGCAAGTGGAATAGGACTAGCGCTAACTGAAGGGCTATTGGCACGTGGCTATGACATTGCGATGCTGGATATTGATGAGTCGCGTTTAATCGATGAGTGCGAACGCTTGCAAGCCGCAATCAAGCTGCAAGGTACACAACGGTTAACGCCCCACCATTGTGATGTTGCCGATAGCGCAAGTATCGATCAGGCCGTTACTAATGTTATCGCTGAGCATGGTCATTTGGATGTGTTGATTAATAACGCGGGTGTAGCCGTTGGTGGCGCATTTGGGCAAATGAGCGAAGCGGATTTTAATTGGCTAATCAATATCAACCTGCTTGGACTTGTGCACATGACGCGCGTTTGCTTACCGCATTTATTGACTCGTCCAAGCGGCAATATTGTCAATATTTCCAGCCTCTTTGGCATCATCGCACCGCCAGGGCAAACGGCGTATTCAGCATCAAAGTTTGCTGTGCGCGGGTTTTCAAAAGCCTTACAGCATGAATTGGTAGAAACCGATATTACCGTTTCTATCGTTTACCCAGGTGGTGTGCGTACCCGTATTGCGAAGCAGTCACGTAAAGCAGAAGGGCTTGATGCTGCTGAATATCAGCAAGGCATAAAAGAATTTAATCGTGCCCTGGTGTTAGCTCCTGAAAAAGCGGCACAAATTATCTTAGATGGTATGCAGCGGGGGCGGGCAGAGATCCTAGTGGGAACGGATGCAAAAATTATCCGCTGGTTAGCCAGACTATTTCCACGTCACTATTGGCCTATGGTTGAGAAGCTCATGCCGTCTGGGCAGTCATTGGATCGGATCCGCGCGTTTTACAATAAAAACCGATAAAGCTTCGATGGTGGTTAGAAGCTTGTTAGTATTAACCGTAACTTAGCGGGCTAACAGGGTCTACATGCGCGTGTATAAACAGGGCTTTACCTTAATCGAGTTGATCATTGTCATTGTCATCCTTGGCGTTTTAGCCGCAACGGCAGCGCCACGGTTTCTGAATTTTAGTAGCGATGCCAGAATTGCAGCAATAGAGTCGCTTGAAGGCAGTATGAAGACAGCGTCAGACTTAGTGAATATGAAAGCCCGTATTGAGAACAAACTGGACTGTGCCACTGACCCTACCGTGGACATGGGCGGAGAAACAATCACACTGCGTTGTGGTTATCCATGTCCGCACCCGAATGGCATCGCCAAAGCGGTTGTCACTGAAGCCCCCTTTACTTGGGTAGGTGGTAATTGCGGTGGACAGTTGGGTGCTGTGGAAGTGAGAATAAGCGATGCGCCAGACCCTGCCAATTGCAAAATTCGCTACACCTCAGCCCGTGCCACGCGCCCACCGGGCTTTACAGCAACCACTAGTGGTTGTTGAAACGCCGCCAGGCAAGTGATTGGCCCCAGTAAAACAGCACATAAGTTACGACCACAAAAACAAAGCATTGCGCAATAGGATAGTTTGATACGTAATGTGCAGGCCATGATATCGCTGCAGCAAAATTATGAAATTGCTCAACAAAGGCATTCACTAAAAGTCGAATAATGGCATTCAAGCCACTGCCTTGTACAAGATTGTCCCAGCCTTGCCAGTCGGCGACGAACTCCCTGACTTGCTTAAATTCAATAAAGATTAATTGGGTAAATGCTACGCAACCATAGTACCCGCCACCGAACTCCAACCATTTCTTCGTTATTGGGGTGCTGTTCTTGTCTGCTAAGTCATCATCAAGTTCATCTAGGATGTCATCATTGCCTTCTTTGCCACGATAAATCCCTTTTTTGTAGGCTGTGTAATGCAGCAGAACACTGGCCATGAAAAGCACTGTTCCAACCTTCAGTGTTTCTATTAAGATCGCTTCCATTGCCTGACTCCCTGCGTGTTTTGGCTGTGTGCTTTTGATCTTTTATAGGGTAAAACTAATATAGCCTTGATTGTCGGGTTGCCCAAAAAACTTAGCCGCATCATGAACTTCTTGCGGTAAAGACGGATCTGGTTTGAACTTGCCCGCAACAGCAATATCTCGCATTGAGGCCACGCGCGCGTCCAAGCTTAGACCAAACAGGTTGGGCTCTTGTACATTGACCGTTATGGCGCGGTTATCGCAACCCAAACGGGCACTAAACACTCCAAGCGGGATCCTACCTTGAGTACCTTGTACACTAGCATTCAACCATTCCCCTGTACCCTGAAGGGTTTGGCAAGTTTGGTTAAAATCTAACTCGCTCAGGGTGACGCGAAAACGTCCACCGGCTTCTACCGGAAGGGGTAAACTAACATTCGCTAAGACCTGATCGGTGGGTAAATACAAGACAAATTCATCACTACTAAAGACCAAAGGTTTTGTAATCGAGGTAACAATGTCGCCGGTCAAAGACACTTCAGTGGCTTGACGTTGACTACCGGCCTCTACATTTAGCCATGCTTGACCCCATAACAATGGTAGCGCCGAGAGTTCCCACTTTACATTGTTAATGCTCAGACCATTAACCGTAACGCGGCGCGCAGAACCGTCCCAAAGCGTGCCCGACACTCCAGTGACAGCAATATTGCGCGGTAGTTCTACCCGACCCAGCACTTGCTGGGCTGGTAAATGAACCAACAAAAAGAAGATGAAGATAACAGCGCCAATAAGCGCTATGGCGAATTTTGACTTCATGGTTTTCCTAGCTGCAAACGGCGGATCTTGATTTGTCCGGGGGATCCCGCTTCAGTGACATCTACTTGAAGCACCGCAATACCCATATTTTCAAGTGCATGGATCCAATCAACGACGGCATCAAACGGCGCTTCGTCAACCCAGACTTGTAATTCATCACCTTGTGGTTGCATGCGTGAGATTACAATATTCAAGCGGCTGGTGGTTTGATTAACCGCTTGTGGTAACGAGCCGGTGAAATTACGCTGGCCGCCATTCGAACGGCGCAACTGAATAGCGCGTTGGCTGCTGGCTTGCACCCACGAGAGTAATTCCTGTTGGCGTTCGATTTGCACTTGTGATTGAGTGATCGCGTTGTTAAGCGGGGCCCAGATGAGGAGATAAAACAGCCCAACAATACTGACAACGATGGCGACTAAAACAATCCATTGTTCTCGCTCAGTGAGTGCTTTAAAGCGTTGGATCAGTGACTGCATGATTTACCCCTTAATAATCACTGAGCCAATCACTTGATTGTCTCGGTTGTTAATCGCACCTTGCTCAACGGTAAACCCAACGGCCTGTGCTTGCGAACGAAAGCGCTCCAATGCTTCAAAGTTTGCGGCGACAGCTTGCATACGCAGTTCGCTGCGTTGACTGTCATAACGCAAAGACTGCGGTTTTACCTGAGTCTGTGAAAACGCCGAGCCTAGTTGCTCTAACATTGCCAACATTGATACGCCACTTCCACCTTGCTCGAGTTTGGCCAGCTCGTCATTGATTTTCCGTCTAACATCTCGATACACACCTATATCTGGAAAGCCACGTTTTATCTCATCATCGATGGCAGCCGCTAATGATTCCTGTTGTTGTTGTAATTTCAACAGGGTAATCCCTTTATCAGCCAGTGATAAGCCAAAAGCGAGCATGGCGAGAATTGCCGCTAAGCGCCATTTGCGCCAGGTGCCACTGGCTTGCTTTTTCACTTTGTAGTCGCCTTGGAGCAAATTAAATTTTGCTGCTTGACTACCTTTCACTAATACATGCATTGGCATGTCTAACGTTTGCGCGTGCCAATCAACGTTAGGTGTAGCGCCTACTGTGACCCCACTGTAGTCAAAGACTTGAAGTGGATCTTCTTGTTGCTTGGCAAAGTGCATGATTGCCGGCAGCATCCATTCGTGCTCTCCTTGCATTCCAGCCCAGGCGTCTTGTCGAACCAACCATTCGTTGCCTAATTCAAGTAAGCTCCAAGCATCGGGGTTATGAGGTAAAGCTAATACGTCGGGAATTAAGCGGTCGCAATGCAGCCCCGCTGCAGCCAACATGTCGCGCCATAACTCCATTTGTTTATGGCTAACGATAGCAACAGCTTGCTCAGTCCCTTCTTTTGGGCCAAGGGCGAAAAACTGTTCGTTTACATCGGTGGAAAGCTCTTCCTCAAGCATGTAAGGAATTGCAGCGAGTACTTTTCGACTCGCTTTAGGTGGTAAAGTAACCCACTTTAGTAAGACGTGACTGCTGGGTGCTAGCGCAATGACCGAACGAGAACCTGCGCGCTCCGATAACGAAGTCATTGCAGCAGCATTCTCTAATTCGCCCGAGGCGATAATTTCTTGCTCGCTTTCAGACCAAACAATCCAATGCACTGGACTGTGTTGGTCACCGCCTAAGCGGACTATAAGCTGCTCCATGTTAGTATCTGCCTCCAAATTCTCGGCGCACCACGGTTACCTGTTTATTGGCATCCACATGAAAAACGGATGACATTGCGAACGTGGCGTTATTGTAACGGGTCTTAGTGTATAAAATAAAATATTGTGTGGTTACTGAAAACCATTGCTGGCGGTCCTGCGGTAATTCAAGCGCAGTAATATCAGGCTCTGACAAGAACGCTGTTACGTCATCATAACCGTCACTCGGTCTGGCGGCAATCAAACGTCGCGCCTGCTCAACATCCAGGCCCGTGACTGCTGCTAAAACGGGTGCCAGTTCTTCGGTCATGGTGTTTACGTTAATTTGCATGGCTAGGTCGTTCGGGCGCGCGCACACCAAAGGCATTAATGCATTGATCCACTCTGGTCGCACCCCATTCACCAAACGCAATTCAGTCTTGTTTTGCATGGGTGCGTTGCCGGCTAAATAGGGATTTGGCAGTGATTCATAGTCTACATCTTCGGCACCAAAGCTGCGTATTTGATCATTTTCATCCAGCCAATCGGCGAGAGAATCGCGCACAACGTCTGCACTGTAGCTATCGAGCCCGGGGATCAATTCAGGCGTGAGCAATAAGCGCTGAAATGCTTCCATTTCTGCTGTTACTTGTGAACCTGTACTAAATTCAGCACCTTCTTGATTAAAGGTTAATGCGTTTAAATTAAAACAACTTTGCATGTCGACCAACTGTGCCTGAATACCGCCGTTATCCAAGGGATAAACAAATTCCTGCGACCACGGTTGATTGAGATGGATTTTGTCGCCGCTGAGGTCCAATAACTCTCCAATAGATTTTCGCGCATACTGTTCGGCACCCAGTGCATACCAATAAGCCTGATTAGCATCTTTAATATTCGCCGTGCGCTGCACTTGCAGCTGTAAACGGGTGACCATTTCGGTGCCTAGAATTGCAACCAATGCAACCACCATAAGCACGGTTATTAAGGCCACGCCACGTTGTTGGGTAGGGCAAGTAGTTCTATTCATTACTTATCCCTCCGCTGATTACAAACTCGCGACGGATAAGTCCATATTCTTTGCTAGTAATCTCAATAGCGATAGCTCTGGGCAGCACCGTACCTTGATAATCCTCTTGCCAATCGCGCTCACTTTCAGGCGCCCCTTTGGCTTTGATGAAAAAGCTAATCTGAAAATCTTCAACCTGATCTAGCAGTACCCTGATTTTGGGTTCGAAACCGATAACATTATCAACGTAGTTACCGTACATCCGTTCGAGACGATCTTCTTTGAGCCGATAAGCAACAGCCTGCATGTTGCTGCGTTGCAGCATGAATTGCGGATTGTGCCAACCGGTCCTGACAAAGGCCAGGCTATCCCCGTCACTGTTGTCGCTGGCGCGACCACTGGCAATAACGACTTCGTTGAGATCCCCTTCAATGCGCGCAGGGCGCGCGACCGCTTGTAGCAAGTCGCGTTCAATAATCAGCATGGCACGCTGGATCTTCTCGAGTTCAGAAAAACGCAACTGCGACAACTCATTGCCATCCATTACACGTGACAGTAAGCCAGCAGAGGCGACACCGATTACCGCGAAAATGGCCATGGCAATTAGAATTTCCAAAAGGGTGAAACCGCGGGGACGAATGTACCTAGTCATTGGGTTTCGCCACAAAACTGGTCACGCTGGTGATGGTATCGTCATAGCTTTCGCTCAAGCCAACCGAAATTTCGATAGCACGCAAGTCATCATCATTAGTTTTGGTTACCGTGCGCTGCCAATACCAGGTGCGTCCTGCCATCTGCTCGCTACCTTTCAGGTTGTTGCGTGGCGGCCATTGATCATCCAAATGCGCTCGCGTCATTTGGTTATTCGCTACATAAGTCGCCCAGGTAATTTCTTCGACAACCCCCACATTGGTGAGATGGTCGGTCGCGGCTTTCATCATTGCCATTCCTGCGACAGCAAAGATGAACAAAGCCACCATCACTTCGAGTAATGTCATTCCGCGTATATGCTGGTTCATAATGCCTCTGCTTGAGTGAGAGGACCTAAACGTTTCAATGGCGTTACCTCAGTGCCATTCAAGCGAAAATAAACCGGTTCGTCCTGACCAAAATCAGGTTCATATTTAAACAACAAGCTAAATGGCGTGATATCGCCACTGGACAGGATCAACACTTGTGGTGGAGGGTGCTTCTTATCCTCCTCATCTCCAATTTCTACTCCGTCCTCAGAAACCGACAAAGACTCATCGAAAATACCATTGTCAAAGAGGCTATCAGGGTCCTGCCAAGGCAAGTCCTCTAGTTGCAGCTCAAGACGAAAGGGGTCAGGAAGGTTATGCTCTGCGAATACCGGATTGTCCACAATCGGTTGCCACTCTTGCTCATCATCTAACAGTACAAAGCGATAAAGCGCGTTCTTTTCATCAATATACAAACCCAGTTGCTGCTGGTTAAGAATGGCAAAATCACTGGCCATATCAAATACCACCTGAAGGCGCTGGGTATGCTCTTTTAAACGGTCTGATTCGCTGGCAGAAAAGGCATTAAACAATACAATACTAGTGGCTACGCCAATCAAAAACAGGGCCACCATAATTTCTAATAAGGTGAAGCCCTGTGATACATTATTTATGCGATGAGTGAGCACTTACTTAATCTAGGTATTCGTTAATATTCCAGTTACCAATGTCGTCTTCAGTACCTGCTTGTTGATCAGGCCCATTAGAGTAAATATCGATTAAACCCAACTCCCCAGGGCTGATCAAATTGTACGGGTTGCCCCAAGGATCATCTGGTAAACGATTGATAAACCCACCGACAGGAAAGTTCTTAGGTAACGGCTCAATGGTCGGTTCGTTAACTAATGCGTCTAAGCCTTGTTCGGTAGTAGGAAATACATTATTGCGCAGCTTATACATCTGTAATGCGCTTTCAAGATTTTGAATATCAATCGCCGCCTTCTTCAATTGCGCTTCTTCTTGGTTGCCAATGATGTTAGGCGCAACAATCGCTGTCATAATACCGATAATCAAGATCACGACCATAACCTCGATTAAGCTGAATCCTTTGTTCTTCATATACTTCTCCTACTAAATCATGTTGTTTAACGAAATGATGGGCAACAGGATTGCAACCACGATAAAAAAGACGATCGCTGCCATCGTTAAAATTAATACCGGACCAAGTATTGCTAGGGCAATATTGACCTGCATTTCGAACTGCCGTTCTTGGTTCAACGCCGCACGTGCCAGCATATCTTGTAATTCACCGCTCTTCTCACCAGACGCAATCATATGGATCATCATCGGCGGAAATACTCCGGTTGCATCAAGTGCCCCGCGTAAGCTAGAGCCCCCTTGCACTTTAGCTGCTGCTTCTACAATCAATTTCTTGATGTAGGTGTTTTCTAATACATTCCCGGCTATCCGCATACCTTCTAAAACCGGTACTGCGCTGGCTGTCAGGATACTGAGGGTGCTAGCAAAACGCGACGTATTAATACTCTTTATGACCTTGCCTAACACTGGAAAGTTTAGTCGCATACGGTGAGATTTTAACTTGAATGCATTGCTACGCATTAACTGACGATAGCCAAAATAACTCATGACCATGGCTACCAGGATCAGTAATCCGTAATCTTGGGTGCCTTCTGACACCGCAATCAGGAACTGCGTCACTCCGGGCAGGTCCTGCCCCATGTTATCAAATTGACCAACAATACGGGGTACCACATAGGTTAATAGGAGACTGACAATACCAATCGCCACAATTAACATAATGACTGGGTAAATGAGCGCTTGCGTGATCTGATTTTTAACGATGTTGCGTCGCTCGGTGTAATCAGCCAAGCGGTTTAATACCGTGTCTAAGTGACCGGATTTCTCCCCAGCTGCAACCATCGAACGATACAAATTATCAAATACGCTAGGAAATTCAGACAGTGCATCTGCCAGCGTGTAGCCTTCGACAACTTTAGACCGGATCGCCATCATCATTTGTTTATGACGTGGCTTTTCACTTTGTTCAGCAACGGCCTGCAAGGCTTCTTCTATCGGCAGGGCTGACTCAATTAATGTAGCGAGCTGGCGGGTGAGTAGTGCCAAGTCCGAAACGCTAATCGTTGGGCGAAATAAGCCTAAACCTGCTTTACCTTGTTGCTGCTTTTTCCGCTCACTGACTTCTTCAACATCGATGGGGATCAGTGCTTGGTCACGTAACTGCTGACGGACTTGGCGCGGCGTATCAGCTTCGAGTACACCTGATTTATTTTTACCGGCTTGAGTAAGCGCTTTGTAAGCGTAAGCTGGCATCTTAGTCCTCGCGCGTTACACGCAAGACTTCTTCAAGCGTGGTGATACCGGCTAATACCTTGGCGCAGCCATCTTCGCGAATACTCGGGGTTGTTTTTCGCACATAACGTTCAATGCTTTGCTCACCCTTGCCTTCGTGCATGAGATCACGAATCGCTTCATCAACCACCAACAATTCATGAATTCCGGTACGCCCACGATAGCCAGTTTGGTTGCATTCAGCACAACCTCGAGCACGATAAATTTTTGTTTGCTGGGCTTGCTCAGGGCTGATCCCTAACACCAATGCTTCCTGTTCACTGACATTGTGTGGCTGTTTACAGCTCGGGCATAAGGTTCGCACTAAGCGCTGCGATAACACGGCAAGTAACGATGAAGATAACAAGAATGATTCTATTCCCATATCTTCCAAACGAGTGATCGCGCCCGCCGCGGTATTGGTGTGTAATGTTGACAATACCAAGTGCCCGGTTAAGCTGGCTTGTACCGCAATTTGTGCAGTTTCAACATCACGGATCTCACCCACCATAACCACGTCTGGGTCTTGGCGTAATATGGCACGTAAGCCACGCGCGAAGGTCATATCTACACGCGGGTTAACTTGCGTTTGCCCGATGCCTTGTAAATCAAATTCGATGGGGTCTTCAACAGTAAGAATATTGCGGTCTTTCGAGTTGATTTCACTCAAACCAGCATATAGCGTGGTACTTTTACCCGAACCTGTTGGACCGGTGACCAGAATGATCCCATGTGGCTTGCGGATAAGCACAGAGAACTTGTCGCGATTAGCTGCTGTCATGCCCAAATCTTCTAGATTTAAACGAGCATTATTTTTATCGAGTAAACGCAGTACAACGCGCTCCCCGTGACTGGCTGGCATTGTTGAAACCCGCACATCAACCGCGCGTCCGGCTATCCGTAGTGTAATTCGACCATCTTGCGGTACACGTTTCTCAGCGATGTCTAACTTAGCCATAACCTTGATCCGTGACACTAACATTGACGAAAGCTTGCGGTTTGGGCGCAAAATTTCTCGCAGCACGCCATCAACGCGAAAACGCACGACGAGCTGGCTTTCAAAGGTTTCAATGTGAATATCTGATGCACCTTCTTTAATCGCTTCACTCAACATGGCGTTGATCAGCTTGATAATCGGGGCGTCATCTTCACTTTCGAGTAAGTCTTCAGTGTCGGGTAAGTCTTCTGCAAGCGAGAACAAATCGCTTTCATTACCCAAATCTTCCATTAACTGCTTGGCCGCAGATGAATCGCGCTGGAAAGCATTGGTTAATACGTGTTCAAAACGCTCGTTAGTGATTTCTTCCAGCACAAAGGGGGCGCCGTAAAAGCGGCGCACTTCAGCAAATATGTGAAAGGGTGTTTCGGCAGTATGATAGAGCTTGGCGGGTGTTTCCGCCGTCTCTAAAATAACTTTATGACGTTTCGCGAAGCTGAATGAAAGTTGTGAATGGCCGCTATCTTCAACGGCTTCCTCAGTCGCTAGTTCAGCTTGTTCCATTAACGCAATAGACGCATTCGGTTCAGACTGCTCGGCCATTATTCGTCCTGCTCACGTTCTTTTTTCTGCTTTTCTAGCAAGTATTCTTCATACGAAGGTGGCAAGGTCAGCGCATCATTCCATTCGGGGATGACCGGACCTTCAGAGGCTGGCATCAATGGAATGCCCTCCGACTGACGCTGTAATTGTTGCGCGCGAATAAAATTGTACTTGCGATGTGAAATTTCGTTCATGGTGACGCCGTCACGTACAATCTTCGGCCGTAAGAACACCATTAAATTGCGTTTACGTTTACTGGTAGACGTGGTTTTAAACAGATGACCTAAAATAGGAATATCACCCAGTAATGGCACTTTAGACACACTTTCTTGCACGTCTTCATCGATCAGGCCACCCAATACAATCGTGCCACCATCATCAACGATCACGGTGGTTTTGATTTCGCGCTTGTTGATTGAAATATCAACCGATGTGGCGCCACTAACACTCGATACTTCCTGCTCAATTAATAGTTGTACTGCGTCGCCTTCGTTAATTTGGGGCGTGACTTTGAGCTTGATACCTACTTCTTGACGATCCACCGTGGTAAACGGATTGGAGTTGTTGGAACCCGTTGTGGTACCGGTAATAATCGGAACTTCCTGACCCACAATGAAAAACGCCTCTTCGTTGTCCATAGTGGTAAGGTGCGGTGTGGCAAGGATATTGGAATTGGTATCGTTGCTGACCGCTTGTACCACAGCACCCCAACCATCTTCTATGATCCCTGCAATAAGGCCATTGGCGCCGCCTAGAAGATTCGCCAGCGGCGTAAGGTTACCTTCAATGGTATCAGTGGTTTGGACTGGATTACCGTTAGCTGAGGTTGTCGTGCGTGTCACCTCGCGATCTTCTGCTTGACGTAAGGCAACCCCAAGCCCACCTACCGGTACAACACCATTGGTAAATTGTGTACCGCCACCGCTTTCAGAGATCCATTGCACCCCTAATGTAGTGCCATCGCCTTCAAAGATTTCCACGATAATTGCTTCGACTTGCACTTGTGCGCGGCGCACATCTAACTGGCGAATAACTTCTTCTAATGAGCGCATCATGTCAGGCTCAGCTGTTATTACCACAGAGTTTGAGTCTTCATGGGCATCAATGCTGACTTCACGGTTGCTGCTGCCACGACGATTGCTGGCACTGCCTTGCTCTTCAGCTTGAATACTGGCGCTCACACCTTGCAGAACTTTCACCAGATCTTCTGCCTTGGCGTAGTTTAAAAAGATCACTCGAGTATTACCGCTGGATTCTAATTCTTGATCCATGCGTGTGATCAAGTTAATCAGGCGTTGACGTGCTTTAATATCGCCGCTGACAATGACGCTGTTGGTGCGGTCATCGGCAACGACTCGCGGATCAGACTTAGCACCTGAACCGGCAGCCTTACCTTGCGACTTGTTGATACTTTCTATAATCCGCACCATCTCCGAGGCTGATGCGTATTTCAGTTTGATGATTTCAACTTCTTCATCGCCGGCGCGGTCAACGCGTTCAATGATTTCAACTAAGCGGTTCACGACCGCTGCGCGGCCCGTTAGCATCATTACGTTGGACGGATCATGGCTAACCACGTTCCCGCCGCCAGCTTGGTCATTTAATTGGCGTAAAATGGGGGCTAATTCGCGCACTGGCACGTTATAAACTGGCACAACACGGGTAATGAACTCATCGCCGTTCATTAGAGCGCCTTCTACAACTGGAATATTTGACGCCTTCGCATCTTTTGAGCGGACAACCTTCAAGATGCCACTGGGCATTTCAACGACGGCATATTCATAGACTTGCAACACGTTCAAAAAGAACTGGTAGTACTGTTCTTCGGTGAGTAAGTCATAACTACGGACTGAAATTTTCCCGCGTACATTCGGATCAACGATGATGGTCTTTTTAAGATTCTTACCAACTATATTGATGAATTCGCTGATTTCAGTGTCTTTGAAATTGGGCTGATATTGCTCTGCGGCTGCACCAATAGAATATGATAATCCTAGCGATAACAACGCCACGAAACAAAGTCGCAATTTAGCTCGGTGCATATAGCCTGTATTTCTCATCCTATTCCTCGTCGCTTGGTTCTGGCAGATCCAGATACAGCGTTAAATATTGTTCTTCCCGAAGTACGGTCAATTGCAATGATTCAGCAGTTTGTAATTCACCCATGGCTTCTCGCGCCTGTTGCGGGTCGGTCACATCCAACCCATTGATTTCGGTGATCACATCTCCAGCGGTCAAACCTGCAGCTTCAAACAGTGCTGGATTTTTGCCTGGTTGAACTCGATATCCTAGCAGTTCTCCATTGGCTTGCGCCGGAGAAATCGACAGGAAGTCGGTAAATTTGGTTGGTTGGGAGCGCAATTGCTGGGTTGCTGCTACGGCATCGTCAGACAATGCTGGTCGGGGCGTTGAAGAGCGCGCAGAACTGGTTGCCGGGCGAGCGGCTACCTGACTTTTATGCTTATTGGCCTCATCATAGTCAATACCGTCAAGCATTAAGGTTTCGTTGCGCGGCCCATTGCGAATGATCACGCGATCACTGAAAACTTCACGTAAGGTCGCATTAGTGCCGTCGATTTTATCACCAATACCATAGGTTTGCTGGGCATTGCGATGTTCAATGATGGCTGCGCCCGCATCCGCCTCAGTGCTAGCTACCACTCCGGTCAACACTAGACTTAGTGAGGTTTCTGGCGCATCAGTTATGGTTTCCTGAGGTTGTGTCTGAACCTCTGGGTTAAACCGCCCGAATAAGTCTAACTGCTTTATGCGATTCACATTGATGCGCGAACTGCTTGTGACGTTACTTGAGATAGGCTCGGCTACAGTATTAGTTTGCCCGCCGTTAGGAGCAGGTATCACGCGCCATGTAAGCTCGGCCATGAAAGCCAATAGATATAACGCTAACAACACCACGACGACCATGCGGATCGATGTTTGGCGTTGTTGGACAAACTGTGTGGCTGATTGCAGTGTTGGCATTTGATATTATTTTTATTCGGTTAACTCGCAGCTCTCGAAAGAGCCAAAAAGGTTACTACGGCAGCATTAACGCTAAGTTTCGTTCTTGAGTAATTAATAACGCGCCCCATAATAGCCTAGTCTAGGTCGCGGTCACAACTCTAATGCGAGGGTATGAAACATTTATGACGATAATTAAGGCAATTTAGTTCCAATGGCAGAAATAAACAGTGCAGTACGCTTAGATAAATGGCTGTGGGCTGCGCGTTTTTTTAAAACCCGAGCACTCGCTAGAGATGCTGTGCAAGCAGGTAAAGTGCATTACAATGGGCAGCGCAGCAAACCGGGCAAAACGGTTGAGTTAGGAGCTATGGTGCGGGTGCCCGCGGGGTATGATGTTAAAGAAGTAGAAATTATCGAGATCTTTGATAAACGCAGAGCCGCTCAGTTAGCACAAAAGATGTATCGTGAGACAGCACCCAGTATGTTGAAGCGCCAACAAAATGCAGAAGCTCGAAAAGCACAGGCGTTTCACAATCCGCACCCCGATCAGCGCCCAGACAAAAAGCAACGCCGACAACTGATCCGAATTAAGCACCAGTAATCGAGCGTAGATGTATTAAAACGATGGATCCATTATGAATAAAGACCAATTACAACGTTACGTTTTCCCAAACGCGCATGTACGTGGAGAGCTGGTGCAACTTCAGGATAGTTTCAGTGAGTTATTAGCCTCGCACGATTATCCAGACCCAGTGAAGAAACTGTTGGGTGACATGTTAAGCGCGGCAACATTACTCACTGCCACATTGAAATTTAAAGGTGAAATTAGCTTACAAATTCAAAGTGAAGGCAAAATACGCTATGCCGTAGTCGATGCGACGCATGATCAAAAAGTAAGAGGTATCGCGCGCTGGGACGATACCGATAGCAGTTGGCCAGTGGCATTTAGCGGGTTGTTTCGCAAAGGTGTGCTCGCGATTACCATTACGCCGGAAAAGGGGGAGCGTTATCAAGGGTTGGTTGGGCTTGACCAGGATTCACTTGCGGCTTGTATCCAAAACTATTTTGAACAGTCTGAACAATTGCCCACTCGAGTTGCGTTGTTTACAGAAACATCGTCTACAACATCGAGAACGGCAGGACTGCTATTGCAAGTACTACCACAAAGCAGTGCGGCAACATCTGTACAAGATCATGCGACTTTCAATGAGCTCGCCATGTTGACAGACACAATGACAGCAGAAGAAATATTGTCGTTAGAAGCCAATACATTATTGCACCGTTTGTATCACGAGCATGATGTGGAATTATACCCAGCCCACGATGTTCAGTTTGCTTGCACCTGTTCACGTGAACGTAGTGCCGAAGCATTAAAAAACATTGATAAGGCCGAGCTGCTTTCAATTATTGCCGAGGAGGGAGTTATTGCCATGGATTGCCAGTATTGCCACACTAAGTATGAATTTGATGGCATGGATGTGGAAAGTATTCATGCCGGGTTTGCTAATGCAACGTCAAACAATACACAGCAATAGTGAGTGGCCGAAACAGCGCGCCCACGCTCCTTATTGCTGCTGATATTTTTGGTGCGACGCCCGCGCTTCATGCGCTGGCAAATAAGCTAGGCCAAGGTGTATCTGTTATTGATGCATACGAGGGCGATGCTCCTCCATTTGAGAATGAGTCAGCAGCTTACGAATTTTTTTGTCAGCAATCATCAGTGCATGATTATGCGACGAAAATTTACTACGAAATCTTACAAAATACCGAGCTCAAGCATGTAATCGGTTTTAGTGTCGGGGCATCGGCACTGTGGCAATGCTTAACGCAACACCCTGAAACCCCAGTGACACGCTTTTTCGCTTTTTATGGCGGTCAAGTTCGGCATTTACTACCGGATGCGCCACGAGTACCTATCGATTGGTTTTCTGCCAGCGATGAGACGCATTTTGATGTCGCTAGATTGAATGCACGATTACAGCAATTGCCTAATGTTCAGGTACATAAAACCGACTACTTACATGGCTTTATGAATCAGCACTCTATGCATTTTGATAGCGTGGGCTATACCCAATATTTGCAGCTTATGGTTGAGCAACTGAAGTAACTCCTGTTGGCTTGTAATAAAATTACAAAATTGTTGTAATTGATTCGGGTTTTACTCCTCCTTTCGCAGCTATTACACATCAGAAAATCAATGCGGTGAATAGCTATCTAGATATCGTGAATAGCGAGTATGTCTTTTATCTATTGGGTTGTGCGCTGACTGATCAGTTAAACTTGCAGTCTGCGGCAAAGCTCTGTATTGTCGCGCCCGAAAAGCGCATCTGGTTGTAAGTTGTGCTGAAAGTTTACAATTTTGGAGCCCCCATTATGAACGCTGCCGTCGAAGCATCAAAACTCAACAGCCAAGCTGTAACCGAACAAGCACCTACCATTTATCATAATCTGTCACATGCTGAGCTGATTGAACATGCGATCCGTCGTGGCGAAGGTCGTTTGGCTGAGAATGGTGCTCTGGTTGTCGAAACGGGGGCGCGAACAGGCCGCTCACCGGCTGACCGTTTTATTGTTAATGAGCCATCGACACAGGCAGAAATTGAATGGGGCAAAGTAAACCGAGAATTTCCAGCCGAGGCCTTTGCTGCACTTTGGGACCGGGTAGAAAGCTTTATTGCTGAACGCGAGCACTTTCACTCACTTATGCAGGTTGGCGCTTGTGAAGATTTCGGTCTACCGGTCAGCGTGCGCACTGAAACCGCGTGGCAACACTTGTTCGCTCGCAACATGTTCATTCCATCACAAGATGCGCATCGCGCCGACAAGCCGGTATGGCAAATTTTAAACTGCCCGGGCTTCGAATGTGTTCCTGAGCGAGATGGAACTAACAGTGACGGCGTGGTAATTATCAATTTTGCGGAACGTAAAGTATTACTTGCCGGCATGCGCTATGCCGGTGAAATGAAGAAAGCTATGTTCTCTGTGCAAAACTTCTTATTACCAGCAGCTGAAGTGCTGCCCATGCACTGCTCAGCGAATGTGGGCGAAGCAGGCGATGTAACACTTTTCTTTGGCTTGTCTGGTACGGGTAAAACTACGCTGTCGGCTGATCCAAAACGTTTCTTGATTGGTGATGATGAGCACGGCTGGGGCGTTGGTAGCGTATTTAATTTTGAAGGCGGCTGCTATGCAAAATGCATTAACTTGTCGCAAAAAAACGAGCCGGTTATCTGGGATGCAATCAAGTATGGTGCGATCCTAGAAAACGTAGTTTTAGATGATGCGCGTAAGCCTGATTATGATGATGTGTCTTTGACCCAGAATTCACGAGCGGCATACCCGCTAACGCATATTAATAAACGGATAGAAGCTAACCGTGCCGGCGAGCCACGCGCGATTGTCTTTCTTACCTGCGATGTGAGTGGTGTTTTACCGCCAGTATCGATTCTGGATGAGCAAGCAGCGGCGTATCACTTCTTAAGTGGTTACACAGCGAAAGTTGGCTCAACTGAGATTGGCTCAACCGCAGATATCGAATCTACTTTTTCTACATGCTTTGGTGCGCCGTTCTTTCCGCGTCCCGCGCGTGTGTATGCTGAATTGTTGATCAAGCGTATCCGCGAGTTTGGTACCAAAGTTTACTTGGTGAATACCGGTTGGACGGGCGGCCCATACGGGCAAGGCAAACGTTTTGATATTCCAACCACACGTGCTGTTATTGACGCCATTGTAAATGACACGTTAGATGTGGCTGACACTACGTTGATCGATGGTTTGAATTTGCGTGTGCCAAATACTGTTGAGGGTGTTGCAACTGAGTTGTTGGTGCCACAAAAGACTTGGCAGGACCCAACGGCATACATCGCTTATATGGATAAGCTAATCGGTGAGTTCAATCAAAACTTCGCTAAATACGATGTTGACCAAGCTATCGTTGATGCAGGCCCCAAGAAAGCCTAAGTTTTGAAGTCATAATTGCGCCCGGTAACGTAGAGTTAACCGGGCTTTTTTATGTGAAGTAATAGAACTTAACAGTGCAACGGTGTATTTGTTTTCGTGATGCCTATCAAAAGGCCCGTGTCAGAGAAGGCGAGTTCCACAAAGTCGCCCTGATGGGCGTCTAATGCTAGGGCATTGTTTGCGGCCAATTCCGCCAGCAGCAATGAACTGATTTGCAGAGACTTGTTATCACACATTTTGACTTCCCACCCCGCCTCAGAATAAGCCAGCTGCGCGACCTGTTTATGGTGAATGGCGGTGGTTAATTGACGCTGCGCTAGCCTATTGGTGGCTTGGCGATAATCCTCATTGAGGGTTTCCCTAATGCTGTGTGGTACAGTTGATAGCCGCGTAATTTCAACCACTGTTTCTTCTCGCTTGAACTCGCCCCTGTCAGACATTGTATAGTTGACCAATATACCCAGCATAACTATACAGGCAAACCCAGTTGCCAGAGACAATTGGCGGCCAAAATTCCACCACACAGTTTCCGGATTTGCCGTCCGCTCCTTTGCATGTTTCAAGGCTACGCGACGGATAGAATCTGGTGTTTCAATCTGCAGTTTGCGTTGACGGTATAGCGAGGTTAGCTTGTCGTCTTGTGGATTATCCATCGCTATCTCCAAAATCTGTTGTATCGGTCATATGTTGACAAAGTTTTTGTTTTGCATAACGCAGTCTGCTCTTTACCGTTTCTCTTGAACAGTGGGTTATTGCCGCAATTTCCTCTAGAGAAAAGCCTTCTTGTTGTAAACAGAACGCCTCTTTCTGAGCAAACGGCAGAGAATTCAACAATTGATTAAATAGGACTAATTCGTCAGTCCGATCAATATTGATATCAGCGCTCTCAGCATCGCTAAATGACTGTGAGGTGAGCTTTGCATCGCGCCGTAACTCGTCGAGTAATAACCGCCGACCAATAGTAAACAGCCAAGATTTAAATTGTCCATTGGGTTGATAAAGATGACTTTTCTCAATGACTTTGAGCCAAACTTGCTGCGCTATGTCTTCGGCCTTTGCGGGGTCTGAAAGCGTTAATAAGAAATGGTAAAGATCGTCTCCACAATTTTCGTACAACTGAGCCAGCAGCTGCCGTTGACGATCTCTCGCATACTGCTGCATCAGTTGTTCATTGCTGACTGATTTGCTAAACCAGCCTCTGATTGCAATTGATAGACTCATCCACTTCCTTATTGATTATCTAAAGTAAATTCTAGCACAACGGTCAACCCTGCCTGATAAACGGTGACACCATTTTCTTTGCGAGGTTGGTACTTCCAACGAGTCAGCGCTTGCTTAGCTGCTTTGTCAAAACGACGCTTGGGCTGAGCATCTATTACATCAACATTTGTCACTGAACCAGTATGATCAACGTCGTAACTTAGCTTGACCCAGCCTTCTATACCATCTCTGGCAGCATCCGCCGGATACTTTGGATCCGCCCTTACGATGGGGCGTAGCTCTGAGTCCATTTTACCAAAAGTATCAGGCCCGCTTATTTTGACACCTGGCGCAGTCGGAATATTAACCGTAAAGTGAGAGCCATTTGGTGCAATAGGATCTTCTGGTACTTCCCGCGGTAATTCTGGGAGTTTCTGTACCTTGGGGGGCGGCTCAACTCTAGTATTTTCAATCAGTGTTTCATCGGGCGCTTGGAAAACCGGATCGATGATAACAGGTGTAGCTTGACTTACAGTGGGACGGCCTTCCTGTTTGGTCATTAGATGCATTAATACAAAAAGTCCATATGTAAACGCGCTAGCGATTACCATTGATAGTAAGGTTCGGGTTGAAATTCTAATTAGCGACTCAGGATATAATGTGGCGACTTGATTCATAATATTTCCTCTTTTTCTACACTAACGAATAAGAGGAAAGAAAGGGGTTAAGGGATTTGGTTACAACAGAAAAACCACTTTCCCTTGGTTGTTATTTCTCTGATTAATCAAGTAAGAACAGGAATTACTGTTTTCTACTCGAATTTTTTTGTGCTCTTGGGACATAGGTATAAACAGAACAATGTAGGTGTGAATTAGCGTCCATTTTTTCTGATGCGCGACGGTTCAGTTCAAATCCCTTTGCAATGCTTAGGGAGTGATTGGGGTTCAGAGCCTAGATGATGAAAACAAATTGATTATAAATAAACGAATCATTGTCAAAATTAAATTCATAGTTATGCGGACTGGTGGTGTTTAATTTCTCGCCGCGCTCAATTAAAAGCTTCATAACGTTTATGTATACATTCATCCATGTGCGCGGCACTTGCTCCTTCGCAACTATCTCACAGACAAGTTGCTTGCACACTAAACTGTCAATTTGAACAGCACCAGAAGCAACATCCTGCTGAGTGTTAAATAACATATATAAGTCTTGCTGCATTTGCATAGCCCATATTTCGTCATCAAGCTCGGATTGACGGGCATTCGATTCTGTCAGAAAAGGGTTCTCATTGATCACCTTGGTTGCAATAAAATCCCTCGCTTCTGTGTCCTTTAGATTTGAAATTAATTCAAACAGCTCTTCTTTACGGGCAGATTGCCATTCGCTAAAAACTTGGCTGTCATGATCGTCAATGCTTGCCGATTTCGAGTCAAGAGATGGCAAAGCAGTCTGGTTTTGCGGTATGGATGAACGAACAGGGTTGGGGCTACTATCTAGATCTGGAGCAGCTAAATTTGTTGCTGGAGAAGACTGAGTATTAGGAAGTTTTACTTTATTTTTCGAATCAACGTTACCAGCAGCGTTTATTGCAAGAGAAGTATCTTCATTTACCCTCTTAATTTCTGTCAGTGGAGTATTGGTACCGAGTCCACCTGACATAGTCGAATCTGATGATGGTTTTATCTGAGACAAGCCATAGCCGACTAAAATACCAAAAACAAATATCCCAATATTGCGCAATAGATTCATTGCTTAAATTCCTTTTTAACTTAAAACATGTACATGAAAAGTATATTAATGATGCATTGGTTCAGGTTTTTGGGCAATAGACGTTGTAAAGCAACTAGCTAATGTTAAATAGCGATTTTATTTTCGAAGAAGTTTTTGAAGTCCAGTTTATAGTCACTGGCAAGTACTGCTTTTTCAATATCGAGGCGATATTCAATTTTCGACAAATTTATGTCTTTGGGGGCGAGATAATGCTTGCCGCGTAGTGAATAGAATACTTTTACAATAGGCTTAAGTGGGGCGTCTTCATTATGCTTAACCACCATTGCGATAGTCTCATCTGAAAGTTTTACCAGGCTACCGACTGGGTAAATACCAATACACTTAATAAATTTTTGGACAAGCTCCCGATCGTATTTGTGCGGGGTGTCTTTGAGTAAAATTTGCAGTGCTTTTTGACTCGGCATACCGGCTTTATAGCAACGGTCAGCGGTCAGCGCATCGTATACATCCACAATCGCGATCATACGACCATAAAAACTGATTTCATCATCACGCGCTCCCTCTGGGTAGCCATAGCCGTCCAATCGTTCGTGGTGTTCACCCACAGTTCTGATCATGCGCTCTGGAATGTCCATCTCTTGCAAGGCTTCAATCCCATAAACAACATGATCGCGCATGATGTTCATTTCTTGATCAGTAAGCCGACCTGGCTTGTGCAAAATCTTATCAGGTATGCGGATTTTACCGATATCATGTAAGAAACCTGACAAGGCTAACTCTTGCACTTCTTCTTCTTTGAGGCCGATATACTGGGCAAAATTCGCTAGCAGAATAGCTACGTTCAACGAATGCTCTAGCAAATAGTCGTCTTTTTCTCGAATCTTCGTTAAGCAAAGCAGGGCATTCGGATTTCGGTCGATAGAGCCAACCAGGTTCTTAGTAAATTCCTCAGGTACCGCGATATCCATCGGTAAACCCTTTGCTACAGAATTAAGTAGAACCTTTTGGACGGATTTACCTTTTTTATGCAGCTTGTTAGCAACAGCTACCTCGCGATCAAAGCTGACTTCACGCTTCTGCGTTACTTCTTCTTTTACTGGTTCTTCAACTTCCGTAGCTTCTGGCTCTTGTGGGCTTTCGGCTTCATCTGGAATAAATTGTTTGGATGGGTCGATAAGAACTGAGAGAACACCGCGCTTTTTCAATGAGGCGACAATGGCGCGTTTGGTGACTTTACCTCTGCTGGCCACCTGCAGATTGCCTTTTTGCTCGGCAATACTATCAACAAACATACCTGGTTTCAGGTCGTTGATTGAGATTTTGGTAAGCTTGGTGTCAGACATCGGGTTGTTAATACTGGGTAATATGTTGAAGGTAAATCAAACTGCACGATGAAACAAGTAATTGCATGTTAAAAGTCATTGAGGTGACTAAAAATCCAGCTCATACAACAAGGTGGTCAGTGCTGGTTGCCACTGAAATTGGTCTAACTTAACGCGAAAGTTAGTCACCATTATGTCTTCTGCAAGCAGCGCATCGCGTTGGCGTAAAGCAAAGTCACTGTGCTTGTCAAAGGCAATCTTGCCGTCACTGCGTAATACTCGATACCATGGTAGTTGCATCGCTTTTGGTGCCGCCCCTAATGCCTTTGAGGTTAGCCTGGCACGCCCAGGCAAACCGGCAAGGTCGGCGACTTGCCCATAGGTGGCCACACGCCCAACGGGTATCAGCTTGACCACTTGCCAAATTCGCTGCATAGATTCTGTTGCCATATATTTAAAACTTCGCTACTTCTTCGCGCTTTTAGATCAGAAAGTGTATAACTTTAGTGCAGCATAGCGCGAGAATATGGGCGATAAAGTTTTTATTGCTTACGCTCATTGACTAGTCGGAATAAGAGAATTGCATGAAGAAAAGGTTTCAGCTTTTTGCTGGTATTGTTCTGGTCATTGCAGCATGGGTATGGATTACTTCATCCCCAATCGACGCTGTACAGTGGGAACCATCGGGCGCGGAAGTCCGTGCAGCAGCAACCATTAGTATTGAACCAGAAAATTTAACCCTCTTATCCATGCAGGACAGTTTTGGCCCAGAAGATCTGACGGTTGACGCTTTTGGCTCACTTTACGCATCTTCAGCCAACGGCTTTCTTGTTAAAAAGTCTTCGCAGCAAACTCAGTTCACAGCATGGTGTGCAACTAATGGTTTTCCGCTTGGCTTACGCTTCGATGGACATGGAAATTTAATCGTGGCTGATGCTATGCATGGTTTACTGAGCATAGCATCGGATTGTGAGGTTACAGTTCTAGTGGATACATACCAAGGCGTCCGCTTGGGGTTCGTTGATGCTGTTGCGATTGCTCAAAACGGCACAATCTATTTCACTGACGCGAGCGCAAAATTTACCCCGCGAGTGTATACCAATCCTACGGTCGCAAGTCATTTGGATTTACTAGAGCATGGTGGACATGGGCGAGTTTTTGCGTACACACCCGATGTTCGCAGCCTTGAGCTTTTGGCCACAGGCTTACAATTTGCTAATGGAATTGTGGTAAGTCACGATCAAAAGTCACTCTTGGTTAACGAAACGGGGAACTATCGGATACTAAAGATCCCTTTGAGTGGACATAACAAGGGTAAGGCAGAAGTACTGGTTGATAACTTGCCGGGGTTCCCCGATAACTTATCGCTGGCCAGTGATGGCGGCTACTGGGTAGGTCTTGCCGCGCCACGCTCAGCACTTCTTGACGCGCTTGCAACCTGGCCCAGAGTTAGGAACTTAATTGCCACATTACCGCTCTTCATGCAGCCGCAACCCGCAAGCAAGGGACACCTCTTAAAGGTTAACCAGCATGGTATGGTAGTGCTTAGTATAGTTGAGCCAAACAGTAAGTTAGCACTTACAACTGGCGTGTTTGAGTACAAGCAAGACTTATACATAACCAGTTTAACGGAACCTCATGTCGCGGTGATTAACAGCGCCACTATTAGTCTTTAATTGAGCTGCGCCAATCACGGTAAACCGCATCTAACAGTGCGTAAACCTTGGTGCGCTCATGAGCACGCCTTTTTCTGATCCGGACACAGGCCTGTCCACAGTCAAAGTGCTCTGATAACTCGCCGGTCGGGTCAACTCGGTTTACATTACCAACATATAAACTGACATAATTTTTTTGCGCGTTGATGCAACACATGCTTTGGTTTTCAGCAGAAGAATTCGCGTAGCCCACTGCGAGCATTTTATATTGAATGAAGCACTCTATAGAGGAGTCGAGTTCTGTTACATAGTTGATGACATCGTTGATAAGGGCATTTTGCCATTCAACCGTAAGGCTAGTCATAAATGCTTGAGCGTTTGCGATGTCGTGCTGCATGGTCTCTACGTCATTAATCAAATTATTTATTATTAGTCTAGCCCAAAGGTTGAATATAAAAATTGCATTCCCGCATTCTGCGCGGCCTGTTCATCATAAATGTAATCCCCTACATACACGATTTCGCAGGGAGCAAGACCCCAATACTCGGCGATCATCAACAGGGCATCGGGTTTTGGTTTGGCGGGTGCATCTTCGCGAGTTAATACCAATTGAATAGGGATCCTGTTGCGCTGCAATTTGAGTTCAGTAGCTTGACGGCAATTCCTTGTCACTATAGCCATTGGCGTATTTCGGCTGGCTAGCTCGGTAATACAAGTTTTGGCGCCGCTTAGCCAATTCGAATGCTCGGCATCTGCGAGTTCGTGAGCGAGGATCTCAGCTTCCGCTGCGAGGCGCAAAGCTTTGGGTAGTGCATCGGTATATTGGAGCAGGTCTTCGTTTTGAGGGCAGCCGATGGCACGCCGAATTGCAGCGAAGTCCAAGGTTGACTCAACTAGAGTGCCATCAAGATCAAAAATTACGGCTTTAGCAGTATATAACTCGAGCATAAAATAACTGTTTATTTATACAGTGTAATTGTGTAGCCTGTATGTTCACGTCATCAAAACGTAAGGACTATAACATGGCAATCACAATTCAATACGTCGTATCGTATAAAGGGGTTGAAAAATTGGTTACAACAGACAAAAAGGCGGCAGATCAATACGATAAGATGCTTGATATTGCTGACAATTTACAAACTTATTTAAGCGCCAAAATGCCTGCTTTAGAAGAACAGACGATTGAAGAACTTGCGTTTACTCTAGCCCAAGAGAAGGTTTCGATTACTAAGCTATTAAAAGGAACTGATGCAGCTCAAGTATTGGATAAAGACAGCGCGCAAGTGCTACCAATGGATAAAGCGGCAAATGCTTAATACAGACTAGGAGGTAGCTGCTTTGATCTGTTTTACCGGAAATTCAATGAACAGAGTTAATCCGTCGCCAGGCTCACAATAGCAGTTGATGCTACCACCCAGTCGTTGGGTAGCTAAATTGTAAACGATGCTCAGACCAAGGCCGCTGCCACCCGTTTGGCGACTGGTCGTAAAAAACGGATCAAAGAGTTTGGGTAATGCTTTTGCAGGAACGCCTCTCCCATTGTCTTTAAAGGTCAGTTCTAAGTGCGCTTGTGCAGTTACCGCAAACTCAATACTGATTTTTTTGCTAGCTTGAGAGTATTCAGCAAAGCCGTGCTTGATAGCGTTAAGCACAAGATTCGTGAGAATTTGACTAAATGCCCCAGGGTAGGTTTCAACATTTATTTGTGGGTCACCGGATACCTCCACAGAGACCTCTTGTCTTTCTAATTCTTTGTGTAGACTCCTCAGCACCAACTCAATGTACTCATTAATGTTTATTACCCTCTGTTGTTCACTCGATTGGTCAACTGAAACCGCTTTAAAGCTTTGAATAAGATCCGCTGCTCGCTCGGTGTTCTTGCTCAAGATTTCCATACAATTATTGGCTTGTTCGATGAATTCTGTAAGTACCGAGCGCGAGAGTTGATTATTATCATACGCGTATTTTAGCGCTTGGAGCCTCTCATCAAGGATGCTAGTTGCTGTAACGCAAACCCCAATTGGTGTGTTGACCTCATGTGCAACGCCGGCGACTAAGACCCCAATTTGTGACATTTTCTCTGATTCCACCAATTGATTCTGGGTGCGGATCAATTCGCGATTGATTTTCTTCACTTCGGCCAAGGCATTTTCCAACGCTTCCGTGCGTAGCGTAACTTTCGCTTCTAGATCTTCTTGATAATCGCGTATGTTAAGTGCCATATCGGAGAGTAGGGCTGTAACATTCTTAAACTCTCTAAAAGGAAGTTCGTCTTGATGATAGCTTAGATTCCCATCATGGAAGGCCTGAACCATATCATTTAACTTTTCTAATGGTTTAAGTTCTAGCCTAACAAACAAATAGCCAAGTGCGACGAAGAGTACGACGATAGCACCAGCGTACAGAGCAAATCTAGCAGTGAGCGCATCTACTGCAGCAAGTGCTTCGCGTTCTTCCACAAAAAAATCTGCACTGATGGCAATATCGGTGCTGGCAATTCGAAAGCCGGCCGAGCTGGCTATTATGCCCTCGCGAGCGAAACCTTGTTGGAATGTTAATGGATGTCCATCGATAGATACATTGGCCAGTTGTAAACTTCCACTGCGCTGGTATACCAACTTAACAATATCTTCAGCCAAAATGAATGCGATAACATGCCCCGTATAGGTAGAACGGGAATCTAATCGTTCAGTCTCGCTAAGGAATAGTGGGATAGACAGTAGTAATATATGCCCTGATAACTCGCCAGCAATGGGAATATTGCGCGTAGTGTCAAACAACAATTCAGCTAAAGCATGGTCGGTAATAAATTGACTTTTCACAACCGAAACTCGAGTAAAGACTTCGGTATTGACGTGCTGCTTAATAGTGGAGGCATCAATAATTAAAGCAACTTCGGGCGCAGCTTCCGCGACTTGCCCTGATTCATCAAAGAGAATGGTGGCGGCAACAAAACTATGCTCCATTACAAAGTCGTTGAGGGTATTTGCAGCGCTATACCCGAATAAGCCTGACTGACCTGCCAACGCCATGTTCTTATCTCTGGCAATCTGGGTTAATGCAGTGGTCGCCTTTTCGAGAGCAAACTCAGTGTTATTCATCGTATTAGCCGCAATGGCTGTTTGTTTATCTAATTGCTGTTCAACTTGAATGCTCCGGAAGCTTGAAATAAAAAACACGCTCAGGATCAGCAAGGGAAGAAGAGCACAGAGGACGAACTGGGCAATTAGTGTGGTGCGCAAGGATAGCGTCGGACGCGCTTTTACGTTCACTGTATCGCCTCCAATTGACGTTGGTTCTTGCGCGCGACTTGTTGCATGTACTCGGCGGTTTGTTGCGGATCAAGTACGCCAGATTGATGTAATTTTAACCCTTTGCGCAGTGCGCTCCAGATAGAAACAAATGCAGTATCTGCTGGCATATTGCGGTTCTGTTTACTCAGCTCTTCTTGTATCACGAACCAATCAGCGATATCTGGCGGTGCGCTCTCATTCGCAATAATCGATCGCATTAGGGTCGCATTGCTGAGATATTTTTGGATTTGTTGGCTGCGTAGATAGTGGGCAATTTTACGGATTGCTACTTGATTAGGGCCATTCCAGCTATTGTTAGGGAAAACCATGACTACCAGCGAGCTTAACGCGTGCATCTCTGTGCCTTGATAGCTAGGTAATCCAGTAATGCCAAGATCAGTACCTAGTTTATCAACCGCTTCCCGCAATGCCCAGGTACCATTGATTGCATAAGCTACCTCTCCTTGATAAAAGTCCTTAGAAACACAGTCATAACCACAACTCGGATCTATGATACCTTCGTTCCCAAGCTCTTTATAAAAGCTGAGCGCTTTTTGCATAGCCATGCTGTCCAAGTTAGGACTACCATTACTAGCCAGCGAACCACCGAATAAGCTAACAAAATGGGCAAACCAGTAGGCCTCCTCAAACAGCACACCTACCGGCAAAATGTTCTGTTCTGCAAAGGAGGTAGCCTGTGCCACAATCGTTTCCCAACTCTGCGCCGGTTCAGGCACAAGTGCTTTGTTATAAAACAACAATAGCCGATTTGAACGCAATAACGGTAGTCCAAAGTATTGCTTATTAAATCGTAAAGCCGCTTTTTCGTGCTCACTGAGTTGGTCATTGACAAGTTCTGGCGGTATTGAAGATAGCCGCATGGGACGCGCATACACCGTGTTGTCAGAAGTCAAAATAACGATATCTGGTGCTTTACCCGAACTCACAGTTTTAATAATTGACGTTTTAAGATCTTCATTTGGAACACTAACCACATTGATCAGGGTGGCTGGATCAAGTTGTGAGTACTGGTTAGCAATTTTTTTCAGGGGCTGCTCTAGTTGTGGAGATGCAATCCATAAATTGATATTAGCGCGTTCTCGGCTAATAGATTGCGCAGCAGAATTTAATGGCAGCATTAGCATACACAGATAGCTGAGCACTGTAACTAGTTGCGCCATATTTGCCCATCGTTTCGAGTAATACTTTGAGTATAAACCAATTCTTGGACAAGCTTCCAACTCTACTGCAGATCTCTTAATCAGTGGGCAAAGCCAGTCACTGCGAGTATTGTTTGGACAAATAAAAAAGCCTGTCTGATCACCATCAGACAGGCTTTATGAGAGTTCTTAACCGCCCTTTTACTGTTTAACTACGGTTTGCGCGATTTGTCCAAAAATGGATTGGCCATCAGCATCGAACATTTCGATAGTCACATGATCACCAAACTGCATAAATGGTGTGCTTGGTTTGCCATTTTGAATGGTTTCGATCATGCGAATCTCCGCAATACAACTGTAACCAACACCGCCTTCACTGACGGGCTTGCCTGGACCACCGTCTAATTTATTTGAGACTGTACCAGAACCGATAATCGTGCCGGCTGCTAACGGACGAGTTTTGGCTGCATGGGCAATCAGTTGACCAAAGTTAAAGGTCATATCGATACCGGCATGCGGTTTACCGAACATGCTATTGTTAAGGTGCGAAACTAACGGTAATTCAAGTTTTCCGTTGTTCCATTTGTCACCTAATTGCTCTGGCGTTACGCACACAGGGCTGAAAGCACTTGAGGGCTTTGATTGGAAAAAGCCAAAGCCCTTGGCTAACTCGCCAGGGATTAAACCACGTAATGATACGTCATTAACGATCATTACCAAGCGCACGTGTTGCAGTGCTTCTTCAGCACTTACGCCCATTGGCACATCGCCAGTAACAACCGCGACTTCGGCTTCAAAATCGATACCAAAACCATCGTCTTGCGGCATTACAATGTCATCACGAGGCCCTAAGAAACTGTCGGAGCCGCCTTGATACATCAAAGGATCAGTCCAAAAACTCTCAGGCATTTCCGCATTACGTGCTTTCCGCACGAGCTCTACGTGATTGACATAGGCGCTACCATCTGCCCACTGAAAAGCGCGGGGTAGCGGAGATGCGCATTGAGTTTGATCAAAGGCTTCGCCAGCAATTTCACCTGACTCTAACGCCGCAAATCGTTGCTCAAGCTGCGGGGCCACTTCATCCCAGTTATCCAAAGCGAATTGCAATGTGGAAGCAATGCCTTGGGCAGTGGTCATCTTGGTTAGATCTGAATTCACGATGACGAGTTGGCCGTCGCGCCCGGATTTAATACTTGCTAACTTCATGCTTTTGCTCCTGGAAAACCTTGTCCGTTGTGTAACCACTCAGCATGCTTTGGCGCTTTTTTCGTCTGCGCCCATTCTTCTAGCATGGCAGGGGCTACGCGTTTGAGTTCTTGCATCATTTCTGGTGTATGGGTATTCGCCGCTAACTCAATACGATGTCCGTTTGGATCGAAAAAATAAATCGACTTAAATATACCGTGATCAGTTGGCCCCAACACTTTAATGTCCGCGGCTTCTAAACGTGCTTTAGCGGCTAATAAATCGTCCATACTCTCAACTTCAAAAGCGATGTGTTGCACCCACTCTGGAGTATTACCATCTCGCCCCATCTGTGGAGAGTTGGGTAACTCAAAAAACGCTAAGACGTTACCATTACCAGCATCTAAAAAGACATGCATATAGGGATCTGGCGCTTGGGTTGACGGTACGCGGTCTTCTGCAATTGCTAGCTGAAAATCCATATCAAGCATCTTTTGATAAAATTCGACAGTCTCTTTGGCATCATTGCAGCGGTAGGCCACGTGGTGGATCCGAGATAATTGCATAATTACGCTTCCTCTTTACTACCAACCACGCCGCGTGCAACTTGATCGCGCTCAATCGACTCAAATAAGGCTTTAAAGTTACCCTCACCGAAACCTTCGTCTTGCTTGCGTTGAATGAATTCAAAAAACACTGGACCCAACATAGTTTCAGAAAAGATTTGAAGTAGCAGTCGCGGTTGTCCGCCTTCTGTTGTTCCATCTAAAAGGATCCCGCGTGCCCGCAGTTCATCAACTGGCTCGCCGTGACCCGGTAAACGCTCTTCCAGCATTTCATAGTAGGTCGCTGGTGGCGCTGTCATAAATTTCATACCTTGGGCTTTTAGGCGATCCCAACAAGCAAGTAAGTCATCACAAGCAAAAGCAATGTGCTGGATACCTTCACCGTTATAGGCCATCAAGAATTCTTCAATTTGGCCACCACCGCCACCGCCAGCTTCTTCATTTAGTGGAATGCGGATCTTACCATCAGGTGCTGTCATTGCTTTAGACAGCAATCCGGTGTACTCACCCTTGATGTCAAAATAGCGGATTTCGCGGAAGTTAAACAAATTGGTATAGAAATCTGCCCAATAGCCCATGCGACCACGATAAACATTGTGCGTCAAATGATCTAAGGTGTGGAAACCACAGCCTTCAGGGTTACGATCAACGCCTTCGATCCATTCAAAATCGATATCGTAAATAGTTTCGCCTTCTTTATAGCGGTCAATCAAGTAAAGTGCCGCACCACCGATGCCTTTGATTGCTGGAAGGCGAAGTTCCATTGGACCGGTGTACAATTCAACCGGCTGTGCGCCTTTCCGCAATGCCTCATTGTAAGCAAATTGCGCGTCTTTTACGCGAAAAGCCATACCACAGGCAGATGGGCCATGCTCTTCGGCATAGTACGCTGCTGGACTATTCTTTTCGTAATTAGTGATAAAGTTGATGTCGCCTTGACGCCACAACGCAACGTCTTTGGATTTATGTACAGCAACTTTGGTAAATCCCATCGCGGTGAAAACGGGTTCTAAAATACCTTTCTCTGGCGCGGTAAACTCTACAAACTCAAAGCCGTCGAGCCCCATTGGATTTTCAAATAAATCTGCCATTGCAATCTTCCTCTGTTGAAACTGTTGACTATTACGCTCAGATGATTCGTAATGGTTGTGAATGCAACTAAATTAGTTGTCATTGCAACTAATGTCAAGTGTGAGCGATTTTTGACCAGTGATGAGGGTAAAGAATTTATGACAATCGAGCAGCGACATCTAAAGTTAGAGCGCTTCATGCCATATCGACTTTCGATTTTGTCAAACAAAGTCAGTGGTATCATAGCCTCCACCTACAAAGATAAGTTTGCTCTGTCGATAACCGAGTGGCGCATTATGGCCGTTTTGGGTGAGCATCCGGGAATATCTGCCGACGAAATTTCGGTTAAAACACAGCTCGAAAAATCTATCCTTAGTCGTGCCATCAGTAAGTTGCTCAAGCGCAATTTAATTGAACGAAGCATTGCCAGTGATGACCGCCGCCGTTCTGAAATCCGTCTTTCAACAACCGGAATGACGGTTTACCGCGAGATTGTGCCGCTTTCCTATCAGTATGAAACAGCGCTGCTGAGTTGCTTATCGGACGCTGAGCAAAAACAACTCAGTGACATTATTGACCGACTGTACGCTCATGCCGAAACCCTAGATCATGCTGCGTCTAAGTGAGTTTTGAAGTATTCATGTATGTCATGCCACAGTGGTTCTGCAGCAGCTCGAAAATAACCCATATGTCCTACTTGCGGCATGTTGATGCTTGCGGGATCAATATCAATCCGGTCAATTGTTGCATTAGTAAAGTGCTTAAAAAATGCATCTCGTGAGCGCGGCATAGCCCAAAGATCATCGGTTGCTACTACGGCTTTAATCGGCATTTTTACCTGCGCGAATAATTGATGCACTTCAGGGAAATTCGGATCATCGAAAAAGTAATGCGGATTTTTGCACCAGCGCTTCCACTGTTTGTAAACACCAAGTGGTAGATCTTCACCCATGCCAAGTCGACTCCAAGCGAGATACCCTTTTAATCGCGTTATCACGGGGGCAACAACATTCCACATAAACATTACACGGTATTTCTCCATGGTCGGCATCCAGCCATGCCAGCCAGAGCCAACACCGACGCAATAGGCAGCCTGCACTTTATGGTGGTTGTCGATTAGACCGATGGCATGGCCGCCATAGGAGTGACCAATAAGAAAAATAGGCACCTGACCTACGCCGTGATGGTCGATAACGGCTTTTAAATCGCGCCGTGCCCAATCGCGGTAATCTAGCTCGAAATTACGTAAGGCAGTAGGTGCCGATTGGCCAATTCCACGATAGTCAAAGGTTGAAACGGTGAATCCCTGCGCAGCTGCATGTTCGGCAAACTTGCGGTAGAAACCTTGCGGTACGCCTGTCGCACTGGCAATGATGATGCGCGCTAAGGCTGTCTCAGCCACATAATCTGTGCCTGAAAGTGCGTAATTGTCGTCAGTTTGATAGTGAGTTTGGATAATTTTACATCCCATGGTGTTCGTTCCGAAAGTTGGATTTCCCTAGGATAAACTATGGAGTATACTCCATAGTCAAGTCGAAAATGGTGAGATATCTATGCAGGCGAGCGAAGTAGCAAAACGTGCAGGCGTTAATAAAGATACGTTGCGCTATTATGAACAACTGGGAGTCATTAGCGCACCAAAGCGGGCTGCAAACGGTTATCGTGAGTATTCGGAAGAGACTTTAGAAGAGTTGCGCTTCATTAAGTTAGCACAGTCAGTCGGATTTACGTTGCAGGAAATAAAGCCAGCTATTCCCTTTGTTCAGAACCCAATACCTGGTTGCCCGAAGTTGACACAGGCTATCACCCAGCAATTGGCTCGAATAGACGACAAGCTAGCAGAGCTTGCTCGCTCGAGGCAAACCCTTCTGCGCTGGTTAGATAAACTATCTGCCTAGTATTTGACTAATAGTCTCGCGCACTTGTGGCAATAATGAATGTTCAAACCATGGATGTTTGGCCAACCAACGATTGTTGCGTCCCGATGGATGTGGAAGAACGAGTGCGGACTCTTTTAGCAGAGTCTGCCAATCTGCTACTGCTGAGGTTAATGTCGGATAATTGGGCCAGTAGTATTGCTGGGCATAGCGACCGATATAAATGTGAAAAACTGCAGCACTCTTAGCTAAAAATTCCGGGTGCCAAGTAGGTGCGCAGATCTTAATAGGAGGGGCGTCGGCACCGTTTTTATAACCTGGGAAACAAAAGCCCATCGGCAAAACATTAACAAGCCCCAAATTATAAAATTCGTGCGTTGTTAAGCCTAGCCAGTCGCGTAAGCGGTTGCCTGAAGCATCATTCCACGCAATTCCGCTTTCGTGGGCGAGTCGCCCCGGAGCCTGACTGATCAGATTGATCCTCGCAGTTGGGTTAAACAGAAATATGGGGCGCGGTTTATGCGGTAACAAGGATGAGCACAAGGTGCAATTCTGCACTTGCTGGCAAAGCTTCGCGACACTACATGAATTTTTCGCACTCAATAGGAGGAACCATTGTTAATCTTTTCTGCCTTGAACTAGTATAAGATTTAAAAATATCTATTTGGATTTTAAGTTTGCTTAATTTTGATCAACCGGTACTGATCATCGATGATAGCGAGATTGATCGCTACATTTTGAAGCGTCAATTGCGTAGTATCGGTTTTAACAATGTTAATGAAGCTGATGGACCGCAAGCGGCCTTGCAAAGCATTGAAAAAGCAGAGCAACGGCAAGAAGCAGTGCCAAGGTTGCTCATCTTAGACATGCATATGCCGACTTGTAGTGGCTTGGAGTTTCTTATTTCTATTAGGGATAAATTTGATTCAGGTTTGCTGCATGAAAGTAAGGTTTTGATGTACTCGGCAACAGAAAACCCTAATGAGCAAACTGCCATATTGCAGCAACCTATGGTCTGCGGGTTTATTGTCAAAGGGGCAGAACTCAGCGTGATCGAAGAAACGTTAGCGGCAGTTATTGAAGGCTCAGTAGGATAGGTAAATGCAAAAACCGCTACCGACTAAGAACGAATCTGAGCGCCTAAAAGCGCTGGATTCTTATCGGGTGATGGATTCTCCGCCCGAGGCTGCGCTTGACGATATTACCAATATGGCAGCAGAACTGTGCGATGTACCAATAGCGCTCATTAGCCTAGTTGATGACCATCGACAGTGGTTTAAATCCGCCTGTGGTTTAGGTGCCAAAGAAACAGATAAAGATATCGCATTTTGCGCCCACGCTATTCATCAGCAACAAATCTTTGAAGTTCCCAATGCGCTTGAAGACCCGCGTTTTTTTGATAATCCGTTGGTCACTGGAGAGCCGAATATCCGTTTCTATGCAGGTATGCCGTTAATTACTTCGGCCGGATATGCATTGGGGACGTTGTGTGTCATTGATACCAAACCTAATCAGCTGAGTGAAAAGCAACGACGTTACCTCAAGGTATTAGCGCAGGAAGTTATCGCTCGCTTTGAGTTACAGAAATCAAATCAGGCACTACAGCGCGCGCAAAAATTACAGTTGCTGATCACCGAAACCAATCAAGACTGCATTTTTGTAAAAGATAAAGACTGTAAAATTATTCAAGCGAATTCCGCCTTTATGGCGCTGTACCCGGATGATAAAAGAGCAAAGGTGATTGGTTACACAACCGTAGAAGATTATCACCCTAAAGAAGCTGAGTTATTTCTGGCCGATGATAAGCAGGCACTTGAATCCGGCAAGGTCGAAAAGTTTGAGACCATCACTTGTCCGGATGGAGTAACACGAACCTTGTTTACCACCAAAGTGCGCTTTAAAGATGACGATGGTGAGCCCTATATTCTAGGTGTAGCCAGAGACGTTACCGAACGTGAAGCGCTGATTAAATCATTGGAAAAGTCGAATCAAGATCTTGATGAATTTGCTTATGTAGCGTCACATGACTTACGGGCGCCATTAACTGCTATTCGACGTCTCATTGAGTGGGTCAGAGAAGATGCGCTTGGCCACGTGAGCGATGAAACAATCAAACAGATAGATATGATTGAACAGCGCAGTCGACGCATGGACCAACTATTAACCGACTTGTTGAATTATGCCAAAGTAGGTCGCGAGCAACATGAACCTGAGCAAATAGATTTATGTCCTTTCGTCGAGGATATCGTTGCGCTAATAGATAAGCCAGAGGGATTTGCTATTAAGGCTGAACCAGCCATCTTGAATATACCGCGGACTCCTCTCCAATTGGTGCTCACAAACTTGCTATCAAATGCGCTTAAGCATCATGATAAAGCGATCGGAATGGTCAGTGTGTCGGTAGTCGAGAGCGCAACTCATTATGCAATAAGCGTTGCTGACGATGGTCCGGGTATTGCGCCTGAATATCGTGAACAGGTGTTTGAAAAATTTAAGAAGCTGCGTTCTCAAGACGATGTTGCCGGCAGCGGTTTAGGCCTGTCGATGGTATTGAAAATGATCGAGCACTACGCGGGTACCATTCATATAGAAGACAATCTACCGCGCGGCAGCCAATTTATCATTGAGTGGCCAAAACCCTAAGAGAGCAGGGGAACGAACGCCCGTTCCCCTAGAGTTAGCGGCTTAAAAAGCCCGCGCTGGTTCGGCGGTCTCGGGTAACGGTTTGGCCTTTAGTGTGGGGATTGGCGCCTCGGCGAGTTTGGCCTGCAAATACTGAATTGCCGCTTCTAGCTGTGCATCCTTTCCGTTAAACGTAGCATGCGGATAATTGATCACCTCAATATCAGGCTTGACCCCAGAGCCTTCGACAATCCATTCGCCCTGTAGAGAGAAAACAGGATATTCCGCGACTCTGGCGATGCCGTTATCAACTAAGCGATTACGCCCTGACAACCATACGCCAGCACCTGCTGTTTGCTTTCCAATAACTGGCCCTAGCTCGAGAGCCTTGACGCCCGCAGTAAACGTTTCTCCGTCTGAATAGGTAAACTCATCAGCGAGCACCACTAAATGACCACGAAAGTTTTGCTGCATATTGGTTGATTGCTCACCATTGGCAGTTTCCCAGAACATCCATGTGCGTTTGAGTAATTTCTCTAAGATCCAGGCATCAACGTTTCCGCCGCGGTTGCGTCGTACGTCAATGATTAATCCTGGTTTTTCATATTGCGCATAAAACTCACGTGCAAATGAGGCGATATCATTGCCTCCCATGGCATAGAGGTGCAAGTAGCCTATAGAGGGGTCGCTTTGCGTTACTGCAGTCGCATTGCCTATGACCCAATCTTGGTAACGGAGGCGGAAGTCCTGACTAGCGGTAACTGGCTTGACGATTTGGTTAATCGGCTCTTTACCGCGTAGCAAAGACAATCGGACTTGTTTTCCAGCCTGATTGCGTAGCGCCGAAAGCAGTTCTGCCTGAGTCACAACAGGAATACTATTTATATGCGTTACGACATCTCCGACCCGGACGTCAACGCCGGGCTTATTCAGCGGTGCAGCTTGCGCCGGTACTTCAGGATCATGCCGATAAATATGACTGATTTTTAAGCCACTGGCTGCTTGTTCAAAAACCGCACCCAGCGCCCCAGCATTTGGCGTATTAGGATCTCGCGCTAAATCTCCACCACGTACCTGAGAGTGTAACGCGTTAAGCTCGGCCATCATTTGCGCAAACACATCGTTGAGTTCGTGGCGGTCTGAAACTTTTTGCAGTAGCGGTAAGTATTTTTCGCGCGTTGCTTGCCAATCCAAGCCGCGCATATTTGCATCAAAAAGTGAATCGCGGTGCATTAGCCAAGCATCGTTAAACATCTGTAGCCACTCTTGCTGCGGCTTGATGAGTAATTGCCACTGTTTAGCTTGTACTTTTGTTGTTTTTGTATCTTTTGGAAAACTATCTCCAGCATCTACAATAAACTGGTTCGCGTTATTGGCACCTGATTTTCGCACTAACATGGTTTTGCCATCGAGACTTAATTGATAATCCGCTACAGTCTCGGTAACCGTTTTGGCCTCAGCAGAAGGCTTCAATGCCAGTGCTTTGAGGGTGGGCTCAGAGCGCGGATCCGCGCTGCGTTCTAGCCAAAACAAGTAATCTTTATTTGCGCTAAGTTTTGAATAGTTGCCAGCATTAATCGGAACTTGCCAAAGACGACTTTGTAGACCCTCCCATTTGATAGATGCTTTCGGGGGCGATACTTCAACGTTATCTTGGTCGGTTGTCGTCGTTGTTGATTGTTGCGCAAGTTCATTGGGTGGGGTAAAAACAAAGTCACTATCTCCCAATAAGTCTAGAGCAAATATTTGCGTCCGACGGTTGAAAACAGGGCCCATGTTGCGATCGCCCCATGGAGCGGTGGGTGTTGCAACAAACTCTCTATTCGATAGGAAATACAGCCACTGGCCGTCATTACTAAATGCGGGCGCAAAAGATTCGTATTTATTGCTGGTAACGATTGCATGCTTCGACTCAGGCACGGAATATAGCAGAATAGCGGTTCTCTCTTTGCCTTGCTGAGGAAAAGTAAAGGCTAACCGTTGACTATCTGATGACCAAGCAACAGAGGTGATTTCAGTTAAACCAGAGCCATTCTCAGTGATCAGGCGGTTTTCCCCGTTTTCCAGATCGAGGATCCACACTCGTCCTCGCTTGTCATCATGTACGAGGTATTTGCCATCGGGAGATGGGTAAAGATTCCAACGGAACACACTTCCATCGCTGGTAAGTTGAGTAGCGTTTGGTGAGCCGTCACTGGCATAGCGCCAGATTTCCAGTTCACCGCTTTGGTCACTCAGAGCATAAACCCACTGACCATCTGCACTAATTATCGCGTTACGCACACGAGCGTTCGGTGGTGTCGCTACTTCAATCAAGCGCTGCTCAGAAGTATGCGCGATCGCGACACGGCCTCGCGCGGTCAAAGCAACGGCTCTGTCTTTCCCTGTGTAACGGGCTGAACTTAGGTATTTTAATGGCTCTTTGATCCAACGCTCGCGTAAATGGGGCAAATCCGAACGCAAATTAAATGTCAAAGCGGCGATTGAGTTAGTCGCTAAGTCAATAGATTTAAGGGCGGCTCCGTGTTGAAAAATTATCTCTCCGTTGTTAAGGCTGGGGCTTTTAACGGCAAAATCTGTGAAAAAGGTGATTTGTGTTTTATTGCTGCCGTCTAGCTCCATCGACCACAGATTATCAATACCACTGGCATTGCTGATGAAGAACAAGCGATTGGCAGCGATCATGGGGTTGCGTACAGAAGCATCATGCCCGCTGGTGAGTAATTCAGCCTCACTATTGCCAGTCAACCTGAAACGCCATATTTCGCCCCGTGCTCCACCGTTATATTGGTTGGCATTGTCGCCTGACAACTGTAAGCCAAACTGGGTAAAGTATATGTAATTGCCGCCAGCATCTATTTGACCTTCTACTGCGTCAGCCAAAGGAATGGTTGTGGTTTGCAAACGGTTTGGATTAACCGTTTTTAAAACCCAGCTATTGGTAGGACCAACGCGACTATCAGTCGAATAAACTATGCCAGAGGTAGCGTGCCACTGATGTAATCTGACGCGGCTATTTTCATAGGTGACTCGCTGTGCGAGGCCACCAGTAATTGGGATCACATAAACTTCACTCACACCGTCATAATTAGCCACAAATGCAAGCTGCTGGCCGTCGGGTGAAAACACCGAACTGTGTTCTTCTGTCGCATGTGAGGTTAAGCGAGTCGCATCCCCTCCACTTAACGGGGCAATCCATAAATCGCCTTCAGCGGTGAATGCAAGGTGCTGCTGATGCGCAGCTGGGAAGCGAAAATATCCAACAGAAGCACTGGCAAGGGCAGGAATTAATAGGGTAAAGGTAACAAGTAGTTTCCATTTCATGGCTATTCTCTGTACGTTAATTTACGTTAACATTTTGCGGGTCAGTGCGTAATTTTACCGATGCAAGCTTAAATGCCGTGCCGAGTTCGGCTTGTTCCAGAAAGAAATCTATCCGGTTGATAGCTCCAATATTGAGCAACCGATGTTTCGGGCCTGATTGGATATCGGCAATTGGGATCTCCAATGTTGAGCGGCCTGGAGGCAGCGACCAATGTCCGTTGTAGCGCTCATCATAATGATGCACGCCTACGTCGTGCTGACGATCGGTAATTTTCACTGTCAGCGAAATATTTGCAGAATTAGGGTTGTCGACCTCAACAACCAATCCAGAATATTCATTCCAATTTGCCGGAAAGTCTGTAAATGCGACGCCTGCATAACTCCTATCTTCATTTACGGTAACAATTAGCTCACCTTGATGTATATGTTTGGCTGTTGCGAATGTTCGCCAGTTAGCTTGTTCAAATGCATAGTCAAATTCAGCGAGAACAGGCGCATTTAGACTAAAGTACACCTGCCCTACAGCCAACTTTATAAAGGTGGCACGGTCGATAAGAAATATTACTGAGAGACAAACAAGAGCCAAATTGGCGATTGTTTTTTTATGTTTTTCGACAACATAGAGGCGGGCTCGTAACGCAATTCCTAACCCTAGCCCGATAAAGTTACGATAGATGTCTATCCATTGAAACGCTCTACCTACAGCTTCTTGGATGCCTTCTATCAGTAGGCTGCCTACCAGAGTAGCAACGACCAGAATGGCTATTCTGGTTCGGATCCGCGCATGGAAAAGAGGCAAGAGTGCCCAGCCAACCACAAAAAATACGCCAATATGAGCCCCGTTATGCAAGGCATTAATAAATGGTGAGCCATAGCTTTCGAGATGAATAAAAAATAACGGTGAAAAACACAGTGCCAGCACCGCATAGCGAAACAACAAGGTTTGCCTGCGGGATCTAAATGCAAACCATGGGGCTTTGCTCATTCGGTCTTTTCTTTGCGTCGAGCTTGAATATGCTCAAGAGTAGACAATAGGAAGTACTTAGCATCTGAGATTGTCTTAAACGACAGTGACTGAATCGGAGATTCAACTCCACAAGCTTTGCGCGCTTTGTCAACTTGCGCCAATCCAACCACAGAGGGCATGCAGTAGGCCTCAACAATACAGCCATTTTCCATACACAATCGATAAGTTTGGGCGTAGCTCTCTTCAACTTCTGGCAATGCAGCGGCGTAGTCCTCAGATGAACTTAAGTAGCACCACCCATTTTCTGGCAACTGTGGAATAGCATCTAGCACAGCTTGATGGAAAACTTGGGCAATTTTGGGGGTACAGGCCCCTTTAAATTCTGCAATAAAAATCGGCCCCTCTAGAGTAACCCTGAGAGACCCATTGCGTTGTTTAATTTCAGCGATAACAGTGCGTGTAGGCATGTATCAGATAATCACATAAAAACAAAAAATATCAAGTCACCTAATTGCTTGTTGCGTTTAACCGGAAAGCCCAGTCGTTAAGTAGGATATTTATTGTGCTTGCTGTTATCCCGATCAGTATTAGGCCAACAATAGCAAGGTTGTTGTTCGTTAGGTAAAGGGTTTTCCAGATATAAAAAGCCCCGAACAATTGTTCAGGGCTTTTACTGCAAAAACTAACAGATGGGTTTAATAACCCGCACTATTTCGCGCGGTTTATTGTTTCTCCATTTCGAAGCGCCACCACACACCTGGGCCGGCTTCAATATCAACCGTCATGCGCGTGTTATTCTCAGTTAACTCGACCATATAAGTCGTTGAACCTGTGACGGTACCGCCATTACCAAGCTCTCCATTGTTAACCGCTTTAGGAATGCCAAGGTAGCCACCGACACCGTTGATGGTCAACGTGCCAGCATCCGTGTCCAGATCCCAAGTGTATTCACCGCTGCCATCGTGTGGGGCTACCGGCGTGCCACATTCTTCGCCGGCAACACCCTGCCAAGCTTCTAACCAAGTGTCATCGCCCAACTGATTATCGAACGTGCCATCTTCCATAAAGACATAATCGTCATCATAGAAGCAGGCTCGAGTCGTAACGCCGGCGTCGTCAATCGCCCACCAGCTGATATCACCCATTGCTGGACCTACACCGAGCGAGTTAGCTTCTGGAGCTACGCGCCAAGTGCCTACTACCGGGCTAGTTTCCACTGGTGCAGGCTGCTCGGTTTTAACCATACGATAGCGCCACCAAACGTCTGGACCAGCTTCAATGTCCAAGATAACAGTGTTGTCATTTTCCCACGTTACTAGGTAGCTTACATTGGGTGGAACCGCTACGTTAGGTAGTTCACCGGCATTAACCGCTTTAGGAATACCCATATAGCCACCAAGACCGTCGATCAACAATGTACCAGTATCTTCAGTGTCTTCGGTGTATGTCCAAGTATAATCAGCGCCGCCGTCATGCGGAGCAACTGGCGCGCCACATTCTTCGCCAGCAACACCTTGCCAAGCCTCTAACCAAGTATCATCGCCAAGTACGTTGTCGAAAGTGCCATCACGGTCGAATACGTAGTCGTCGTCGAAGAAGCAAGAACGCGTAGTCACGCCAGCATCATCAATGGCCCACCAAGAGATGTCACCACGAGCAGGACCAACGCCAAGGGCGCCAGCGGCTGGTTCAACCTGCCACGTACCAGCAAAAGTGCGCTCTGGTGCAGGACCCGGTTCGCCGAAGCTTTCCAGTTTCTGCATGACAAATTGCCACCAAATACCAGCACCTGATTCAATCGTAACAATCATGCGATCATTACCGACTTCTTCGATGTTATAAGTTACATTTGGCGGTGTTGGAACCGCAGGCAGTTCACCAGCATTGACAGCCTTAGGAATACCGACATATGAACCGAAACCGTCGATGGTCAATGTGCCAGCGTCTGCATCGTATACCCAAGTGCCTGGAGCCATGCCGTCATGCGGGGAAACTGGCGCACCACACGCTTCAGGATTACCACTTTGCCACTCTTCCAGCCAGGTATCGTCACCTAGGATATTTTCGAACGAGCCGTCTTCATTGAACACGTAAGTATCGTCGTAGAAGCAAGAGCGGTCAGCAACGCCACCATCATCAATTGCCCACCAAGAGATATCACCAGGTACCGGACCTACACCTAAAGAGCCAGCCTCAGGAGCCACTGCCCAAATACCTTCCATTGCGAATGGACCTTCAATCGGTGGTGCTGGTGGTACTGGAGCAGAGATACCGCAACCGCCTGGGCTACCGCACGACAAAGTAATATTATCAATTAATACATCGGCTGCGCCGGTAGGTTCAAACACAAACATGCTTTGAATGCTGCTGGTATCCAATGGCATGAAGCCGTCACCGCGGAATGCAAGTAAGTCATTAACTTTAACGCTCACCGTGGTCCATGAATCACGCGCAAAGCTGTTAGCATCTAATGCCACTTGACCTAACGCGGGATATCCACTGTCCATCTTCACGAAGAAGGTGCTATCGGCTTCAGCGCTTCTGACATAAATGTCAAAGCGTAATTCACCTGCATGCAGTTCCCAGAAGTTAGGGTTATTACCCATACCAAAGAGTTCAATTGGCTCGACCGTTGGGTTGATTGAAATGTTACCGCTATTGGATGTGATAACTTCAATTACCGTACCGCGATCACCTGCTTCTACTTCAGCAAATGCAAGCGCGCCGTCGTTGTTCCAGAATGAATTTAACGCCAATGGACGGTCATAGGTCTCACCCGCAATAGTCCAGCTGTACGTCGCCGGCTCGTCAATATAAATATCGAACGATGCCGTTTCTGGGCGTAGTGGGTCTGGAGTCTCTAAGTCAGGATTAACGTTAGAGTTACAGCCCTTGCCGTCTGCTGTGTTGTAGCTACACCGATAAACACGGACGTAGTCAACTTCCATTTCACCAGGCAATGCTGCGTCATCAACGAGGTTACCCGTTAAGTTGCCGCCTACAGCCATGTTAAGAATTAGGTGGAAGTCGGTATCAAACGGAGCACCAGCTGTTGCTAACTGATAGGTTTCAGCTGTGTCGTTGTAAAAATAAGAGTAGTAACTATCTGACGTAATCGTTTTAAAGTGAACGTCATTTACAAAGAAACGAATTTCATTCTGTTCCCATTCCACAGCATATTCATTGAATTCGGTTGGATCAATGCCAGCAGGGAAACGTTCAGAGATGTTTTGTTGCAACGGCCATGGGAAGCCATGGAATATTGTTGAGCCTAAAAACTCAGTGTCAGCAATTCCTGGATTAGCCGCTTCCATGATGTCAATTTCACCCGTAGCAGCCCAACCATCTGAGCCATAGGGTGAGTCACTTGAAAGCATCCAAAACGCGCCCCACAGACCTTGTCCACTAGTAGTCTTGATTGAGGCTTCTACGCGACCATAGGTAAAGTCGAGTTTACCTTTTGTTGTGATCCGCGAGGAGGTGTACGGGAAACCATCCTGAACTGACTCTGCACGAGCAGTGATCTTTAAGGTACCGTCTGAAACCGTGGTATTTTGGTCAGTGTAGTACTGTTGTTCGTTGTTACCCCAACGGTCCAGTCCACGATCTGAGCCATCACCAAGGTCATAAACCCAGTTGGCGGCACTTAAGCTATCGCCATCGAATTCGTCGCTCCACACCAACTCCCACTCTTCAGCAGGGGCGGGGAAGAACGGCTCAGTTACCGGTGAGTCCTTGGTGTCACCAACTTTATCGCCCCCACAGGATGCTATCGCAAGTCCTGTAAACGCTAGCAGTAACCCGTGTTTGAGTGTTCGTCTACGGTTAATCATTTTTATCCTCGTTTCCGATGTTTTTGCATGCAACAAAAGTAAAGATTTTGTTAATCATGCAATATATGAGGATGTAATTTAATTGTTAATACCCGACTTCCCTATTTGCGGTCAAAAGGGACAGCATTGGGGTGAAGCGGACTGTAGTTGGCAGATAGCAGATCCATTAGCGTTTACTTGGGTTAGGATCCGAAGCGAGTCTCGGAAATCCTTACGTATACAAGGGTCATTTAGCGCTCTTCGTTTCTTTTTGGCAACGTCAGGTGTTGGCATAGGGCTCAACGAAAGTTCTTATTCTTGAATACGATAGCGCTGATATATTTGCGCCTCCGTGACAACAATTACTGCGCTTTAAAATTCAAAAATATATTTGCTGTGAGCCTTCCAGTCCGGGGGTTTTCGTCGATATCTGTGGAAGGATTAATAACACCTGAGTGCAACAGGTTACCAGGGTATATTGCTAATCGGTTTGGCATGTAGGGGATCTCGCCAATCTTATTAAATTGTTGATTGGAGTCGTCAATATAGCGACCGGTCGGCGAGCCTTGTTGGTTGAAGTACGCACTAACAGAAGACAAGTATTGATTGACGTTTTGCTCTGTGACGCGTTCTATTTGGGTCGGTTTGTGTTGGAACAGCGCTGTGCCCCCATGGGGGTTGGGGTTTAAATAGTGCAGCAATGCAAAGCGATACTGATCAGTTCCGTCAAAATGCGGGATCTGTTGCTCTTTAGTCAAATTTTCTGGTTCACAGGTAACTAGCGAAAAAAAACTGTCAAAAAATTCCACGCTGTAGTTTGCAGGGATAACATAGATTTTTCGTAGTACTGGAATGAGTGCTTGAGCGACATGTAAAACGTATTCGTCGGGTAGCTTGGCGCGTATTCCTGGATAATAGGTTGAAGCGTTATCGAAGTGCATTGAATTACAGGTCTCAATCAGCGAACTCGCTTGATTTTCGAGGAAATTATCGAGAATAAAAACCGGGGTTTTTTGCTCTCCAACCTGACTTAGATAAGGGGTCGCCCCTCGATTGATTGGGTATTGCATAATCGGTAAAAGACTCTGACAAAGGGAAGCTATTGACTCTTAGTTAGACCATAGACTAAGTTAATGAGCGCTTGAAATGAAGTACATCAGACCAATTAGATAGTCTCAAATACTCGCCAAAACACCTAATAAGGGAATCTATAACATGTCTCCTGCAAAGAAATTTGTCTTCTCTTTTATCGCAGTTGTCGGCGTGCCGGCGCTCTTTTTTGGGGTGCTGGAAGGAGGATTGCGCTTAGCAGGCTACGGTACTCATTATCAATTTTTCAATGAGATCGAGATTAATGGTGAACCCCACTTACAAGATAACAAGTCATTTGCCAATCAGTTTTATCCGCCGTCATTAGGTGTGGCGCCTGTCAACAATACTTTAACCCCTACGCCGGGGGATGATACCGTTCGAGTTTACGTGCTAGGTGGGTCTGCGGCGCAGGGTTTTCCGCATGTGAATCATGGTTTGGACCGACATCTTGCTGCACATTTGCAAGCAGCTTTACCGAATAAAAAAATCGAAATTATTAACACCGCAATGACCTCGGTAAACTCTCACGTAGTGTATGAGGTTGCTCGCACTTTGCCAGCAAACTCCGCTGATTATGCGATTGTTTTAATGGGCAACAACGAGGTGGTAGGCCCTTATGGTCCCAGCACTTTTAGTCAGAATTTCCTCTCCAGCTTATCGCTTATCCGCTCTCTGCAAGCCCTGAAGCGCACACGTATCTGGCAAGCCGCAGAAGATCTTATTCAAGGCGTGCAAGAGGTGTCTGGTGACGAGGAACTTGAGTGGCAAGGCATGCAAATGTTTTCCGGTTTTAGTGTGCCGCATGACGACCCTCGCCTAGACGCTGTTTATAGTCACTATGAAAGCAATTTACGTGATATTGTGGCCATGTTACAGGGTAAGAACATGCACGTGGTTGTTTCTTCTGTGCCAGTAAATTTGAGGCACTCAGCTCCTTTTGGCTCGGCTCATCGGGAGAACATGTCAACCGCGGAGAGTGCGCGTTGGGATCAAATTAATACGCAAGCCAGTGAAGCGTTCACGGCGCAAAACTGGGCGTTGGCTGAACAGTATTACCGTGAGTTATTGAGTATTGATTCAGAATATGCAGATAGTCACTTTCAATTAGCCGTGGCACTTGAGAAACAGGGGGAATATAGTGCGGCAACCGAACACTATCAGGCAGCTCTGCACTACGATACTAAACGCTTCCGTACGACCCCCGTAATGAATGATATTGTGCGTAAAGTTGGCAATGATTTGGTGGGTGATCAGTTTACCTTTATTGATAATGTGGCGGTATTTGATGCGGCAAGTTCACCCTATGCACCCGGGTGGGACTTATTGCATGAGCATGTGCATTTTGATTATGCCGGTAATTATTACCTCGCACGCGAATTTACCCAAGCCATCGTTAACGACGTTGCACCTGACGTTGAGCACACACCGTTAGCTAAAAACCAGGCAGCAGCGATGATTGGTTTTCCCAATCATGAGACTATTCAGGTGATGAATCGTTTATTGGGCATGGTGCAAAAATCGCCCTTTACCGAACAAATTAATTTCAACGATCTGGTAGCTACAACCACGGCGCGCAGAGACGAAGTTATTGCTGAGGTCGGAAGTCCTGCTGAGGTTGTCGCGCGCCGGAAACCGTTGGTTGAGAGCGGTATGGCTGACTGGAAAATACATTACGAGTTAGCTGAATTAAATCGTTTCCTGCGCGACAATGAGGCAAGTTATTTTCACCTCAAAGAACTTATCGAGCAGTATCCCCACAACCACGAAAGCTATATTAAACTGGCAGAGTATTTATCGGCTAAGGGTGAGTTACAGCAAGCAAACCGGTATTTACTTTCAGCGTTAAATTATGTTCGACAAGATGAAACCAAAGTGACTCAGGCACTGGGTTGGATTGGGTTAAATTATATGAAGCTGAACAATTACACCGAAGGTCAGCGTTATTTGGACCAGGTGATCGATGATTACCCAGATCAAATTTCGGCCAGTATCAGAGCCTATGGTTTATTAATAAAGTATGCACAAGAGCAGCAACGCATGGATGACTTTCGTGCTTACCTGGCGGCAGTAAAACGCTACGCTAAAATGTTGATTGCTACAGAACGAGTGAATGAGTTTCCGCTACTTTATCGCCGTATGGCGCAAATTATGACAATGGCCGGAGATACTGTAGAAGCCCAGCGCTGGCAATCCATGCAATCGGATTAGTAATTGCTACATGCAGGGCACAATTCGCTGACAGCATTTACAATTCATGTTAGTTTTTTGTTAGCAAACTAAAGGCTTCTGTCTTTATTCCGCTTTACCGCTCGCCCAAACCAACTCACCGCAACCCGCTTCTGTTTGCCGCAATCCTATGCGAAGTTAAAATATGAAATATCTTTATAACAAACTGATAACAAACGGAATCGGGGACACACGTCTATGCAATACAAGAACCGTCTAAAAAGCCCTGTCGCGCGGGGAGTTTCACTTGCCTTAGGCGTGAGTTTAATGGCACCTGTCTATGCGCAAGATGCCGCAGATGGCACAGCCGCAGATGAGCCGGAATATGAAGTCATTCAGGTCTCAGGGATCCGCAGCAGCTTAATTCGCGCAATGGATACCAAGCGCGAATCATCAGGGGTCGTGGATGCAATTAATGCGGAAGATATCGGTAAATTCCCAGACACCAACTTAGCGGAGTCGTTGCAGCGGATTACCGGTGTTTCTATTGACCGTCAGAACGGTGAGGGTTCTCGCGTTACTGTTCGCGGTTTTGGTGCCGATTTCAACTTAGTTACCTTGAATGGTCGTCAATTACCAACAAACTCCGGTTTGGGTCGCTCATTTGATTTTGGCGATTTGGCTTCAGAAAGCGTATCTGGCGTTGAAATCTACAAAACGGGTAAGGCGTTTGTCCCGACCGGCGGTATCGGTGCAACGATTAATATTCTGACTGCTAAACCACTCCAGAATCCTGGAATGAATGCTAGCTTTGGTCTTAAGGCGGTCAATGACACATCAACTGTTACTGGTGATGCCTTTACCCCTGAATTCTCAGGTATTTACAGCAACACATTCTTTGACGATACGTTCGGTGTTTCTTTAACTGGTAGTGTGCAAGAACGTAATAACGGCGCGCAATCTGCGACGACTAACTTCTTCGCTGAAGTCGACGGTGCCAGCATTCGCGATGGAGTAAGCTTAGACGGAACTGCTCCGAGCGCGGGCGATATCGTTGGCTTACCACGTAACATTGTGTATCAGTTAAGTGAAATTGAACGGACCCGTACCAACGCACAATTAACCTTGCAATATCGCCCAATGGACGAATTGACAGTGACATTGGATTACACTTACGCAGAGCAGGAAGTTTCCAACAGCTTTAATGACGTTTCTTTCTGGGTTGCACAGGTTCCTGATCAAGTGTTGTGGTCTGAAGGGCCAGTTGTGTCGCCGTTGGTGTATACCGAAGTAAACCGTGAGCCTGACTTCCCGCACGCTGCCGGCGGCGGTGCTTCGCGCAATGAGTTAAACTCTATCGGGATTAACTTTGAGTGGACCGTGAGCGATGAACTTGAGCTAACGTTTGACTATCATGACTCGGAGTCAATGCGTGAGCCAGATGACTTAATTCGTGGTACAAACTCATTCCTAACTGTTGCTGGTTTACGCGGACGTAACCGTGCGTCGACCACCATAGATTATCGAGGTGATATTCCGGTAACTACAACTACGTCTAACGACCCATTGTCGCCAGACGACATGCGTTTAACTGGTAGTGTATATAACAACGCCTGGGCGAAAATGAATATTGAACAGGCGCAGTTCTCTGGTCAATACTATTTAGACGATAGCCAAACCATCGATTTCGGTGTTGGCTTGAATAAAGTTGCTAACTTTGAAGCAACAAGTCAGGTTCAGCGTAATACATGGGGTGAGCCTCAAGCCAGTGCGCTTGGTTCTATGGCTGATTTGATGACACCAGCGAGCTTGGAAGGTGTGTTTGACTCCTTTGATGCGGGTGATCAGATTACCAATAATTTCTTCTTGTTTGATTATACCGAAGTGGCTGCGCGAGCAGTCTTCTTGGAGTCACTTGATCCAAGCAACCCGCTGTATCTCGCGCCTGCTCTTGCGGGTGATGGTTCGCTGCTGGCGGGGTCATGTGGTAATGCCTTCTGTCCTGACTTCAACCCTGGCTTTGGTAACAACTTCGAAGAAGAAACGTTATCAGCCTACGTACAATATAAGTTAGAAGGTGAGTGGGGCGATTACCCCTACCGCTTATTGCTTGGTTTACGTTATGAAGAGACCGATGTGTTCTCAAGTGCTGCCTCGCGTAACTATACTCGCGTAGACTGGGTTGCTGCTACCGAGTGGATTGCCCAGGATGATGGCACAGAAGTACCGTCTTCATTGACTGCGAAGTATGACAACTGGTTACCGAGTTTGGATATAGATGTCGATATTGATTACGACATGAAACTTCGCTACTCGTACAGCACAACGATTTCTCGCGCAGGTTACGGTGACTTACGTGGTAACCTGAATATTGCCAACTTTATTCAGTACAACTCGTCAGGACTTTATCGTGCGACAGGTAGTATCGGTAACCCGGGCTTAATACCTTACGAGTCTGAGAACCACGATTTGTCATATGAGTGGTACTATGACGAGGCAAGTTACTTCTCAATTGGTTACTTCAACAAAACGGTTTCTAACTTCATCGCTTCTACCATTCGTGAAGATGTGCCGATCTTCCCAGACTTAGCCTTCCCTGGCTTTGGTCCATTGTTTGAAGAAGCTGTAGCAGCCTTGGGTGGTACGCCGTCAAACCAAGAAATCCGTGATTGGATTTTTGAAAATCGTCCAGATGCACCAGGAGTGCAACTTGACGGTAATGGTGGTGGCACGATCACTGGAGTTGTAGGCCGTGATGGCCCAGCCGTGTTTGATTTGGATACTCGGATCAACAGTGATCAAGAGTTAACAATCGATGGTTGGGAAATTGCAGTACAGCATGACTTTGAAGATACCGGTTTCGGTTTCATCGCGAATGCCACGATTGCGAATTCTGATCGTGAGTTCAATCGCTTACTCAATGAAGCGCAGTTCGCGTTACCTGGTCTAAGTGATACACGTAACTTGATCTTGTACTACGACAAGTACGGCATCCAAGTGCGTCTTGCTTACAACTGGCGTGATGAATGGTTATCGTTCGCTGGTGGACGTCAGCCAGGGTATGTTGATGAGTACGAACAATGGGATCTTAACGCCAGTTATGACTTCGATAACGGCTTAGTGGTCGCGTTCGAAGTGATTAACTTAACGGATGAAACCACGCGTGGTTACGCTCGTGACTACTTGCAAGTGGCAGGTGTTACCCAAACAGGACCGCGTTATAACATTGGATTCCGTTATACGTTCTAGCGTTAAACCTTAATAAGCCATAAACTCACCAGAGCATTTCTGCTTTGGTGAGTTTTTTAAATTTAGGGCCTATGGATTCTGCAATCAAAGATATTGTCATCGTCGGGGGAGGCACTGCCGGTTGGTTGACAGCTGCGGTATTAGCCGCTCAGTTCGATACGCATTCCCACTTTAAAATTTGCTTGATTGAGTCACCAAACATTAAAACTATTGGTGTCGGAGAGGGGACATGGCCAACTATGGCCGCAACCTTACGCCGTATCGGTATATCTGAGGCGCAATTTATCAGTGAGTGTGATGCTAGCTTTAAGCAAGGCTCGCGTTTTATTAATTGGTTGCATGGCAACGGTGAGAGCTATTGTCACCCATTTTCACTGCCGATGGGCTACAAAGATATCAATGTCGTTGAGCATTGGTTAGAGACAGATGGTGCGCTTACGTTTGATGAGTATTCCACCGCGCAAACTGCAGTCTGCAATAAACATTTAGCCCCCAAGCAGCCCACAACTCCCGAGTATGCCAATGTTGTTAATTACGGGTATCACTTAAATGCAGGTAAGTTTGCCAAGTTACTGAAAGACCATTCCGTGAACAATCTGGGCGTTGAACATATCCTTGCTGAAGTGGTTGAAGTACACGCAGAAGCAGGCGACAACATTACAGCGGTCACATTGGATGATGGTAGGAAAGTTACCGGTGATCTATTTATCGATTGCACCGGTTTCAAACGTTTATTGATTGGGCAAAAGTTAGGAGTACCGTTTAAAAGTCAGAAATCTGTACTGTTTAATGATCGTGCAGTGGCGTTTCAGGTGCCCTATGCCAGTGACGATGCGCCGATCAATTCCACTACGCATGCCACGGCACACCCAAACGGCTGGATTTGGGATATTGCGCTGCCCACTCGCAAAGGTATCGGCTTGGTATATTCATCTGACTATGCTGATCGGCAGTACGCGTTTGACACTGCGGAAAAGTACATACAAGAACAGATGCCTCACGTTCGATTTAAGGATTTAACCGCTAACGAAATTACCCTCGATCCAGGACACTTAGAAACGTTCTGGAAGGGCAATTGTTTAGCGGTTGGCTTGTCTTCTGGGTTTATTGATCCGCTTGAGGCCACCGCAATGGTGCTTATTGAGTTCTCAGCAAACTTTTTGCGTGACCATTTACCCTTGAACAAAGCGAATCTTGATGTGGTCGCTGAGAAATTTAATCTACGCATGGATCTGCATTGGCGTAACATTATTGATTTTATCAAACTGCATTACGTCTTATCGCAGCGCACCGACAGTGACTATTGGTTAAATCATCGCGATCCGAGTACCATACCTAAGTCGCTCCAGCGTGCATTGTCGATGTGGCAAACCCGAGCACCATGGCATGCAGATGTCGAAGTGGCAGAGTCAATGTTTCCGCCCGCGAGTTATCAGTACATCTTGTATGGCATGGGTTTTAAAACCCAAAATACGTTAGCATCGAAACGCCTCGCCAGTCGGGAGCGCGCATACGTAGCAAATTTGCTAACAAAGAAACAAGCCGAATTACAGAAATTGACCCAGCATCTGCCGACCAATCGGCGTCTGCTCAGGGATATTAAACTTAGTTGGACTAACAGGTTGTCATAATGTCGAATTTTGAAATGTTAAATAATGTCGCCCATGCTGACGTGAAGATTAATCTCGCTCGTGCCCCGGAGCTAGGCGATGATGTCATGTTTTGCATGACCTATCCTTTCGAATTTCGCCTCGCACTGGCGCACTATCCAATCTTGATGTATCGCGATAGAGAAACAAATACGATGTTTCCGGTGACTTTATTTGGCTTTGAGGAAGGCGAGAACTTGTTTCTGACAGCGAATGGATGGGACGCCCGTTACATTCCTATCATGGTGCAGCGTCAGCCATTCTCTATTGGCTTTCAGCAAGTGAAGGGCAGCGATGAGAAACAGCAAGTGATCACCTTTAATCCTGCTCACCCAAGAGTTAATACTTCGGTTGGAGAAGCGGTGTTCAATGATCAGGGCGGCAACACACCCTACCTTGAGAAAGTGATTAAGATGCTGGAGTCAATTGATACTGGGCACGCGCAAAATCAGATTTTAGCCGCGGCACTAGATAAATACGATTTGTTAGAAGAAAGCACCATCGCCATAACATTGAATGATGGTACAAGTTACGAGCTAGTCGGATTTAGCACTATTGCTGATGATAAATTTGAGGCGCTATCGGCTGAGGCATTGCACGATCTCAATCAACAAAAATTGTTGTTGCCTATCACCATGATGATGGCGTCGATGTCTAACCTCGGTAATCTCGTGGATATTCGCAACCGTAATTTAGGTTAATAATTACAACACAATGCAGCCAGCTTACGCCACGCCCATCGCAGAAATCCAATGTGCTTCGCGAGAAGTGCCAGAAGACATCTATGGTGCCGATTCTCCGGTGGTACTGCGCGGCCTAGTTGCTGATTGGCCAGCGGTGGAGGCTGCGCGAACGTCACATCAGGCGTTCGTGAGTTATTTAACGTCACTTTACAATGGCAAGCCGGTTAATGCGTTTATGGCTAACCCCGAGGCGCAGGGGCGTATTTTTTACAATGCAGAGGTAGACGGTTTTAATTTTATCCAGTCCCAAGTTTACCTTGATGATGCGTTAAATAAGATTGCTGAAATTGCTGGGCGTGAGAAACAACCCACTTATTATGTTGGCTCATTAGAAACGCGTGACCATTTGCCTGAATTTGCCATGGAAAACAGGTTACCGTTGCAGGCGACACAAGTCCGCGAAGCAATCTGGCTGGGCAACCAATCCGTGGTCGCGCCACATTTTGATTTTCCCGCCAACATTGCCTGTTGTGTTGCCGGTGAGCGGCGATTTACGTTATTTTCGCCGGATCAGTCTGAAAACATGTATATCGGGCCATTGGATTTTACCCCCGCCGGTCAACCCATCAGTATGGTAGATATCCGTGACCCTGACCTTGCTCAATTTCCGCGTTTTAGGCACGCGATGAAAGTGGCTCAAACAACAGTACTGCAACCGGGAGATGCGATTTATGTACCCAGTATGTGGTGGCATTCGGTAGAGAGCCTAAGCCCAGTTAACGGACTGGTTAATTACTGGTGGCGCGAGACCCCCGCCTATTTGGGGCAGCCCAATCAAGTCTTATTGCATGCGCTGATGAGTATCAAACATTTACCCCAGTCGCAACGTCAAGCATGGCAGGCTTTGTTTAATCATTTTGTGTTTGAACAACCCGACGATATGTACGAGCACTTGCCAGCGCGTAGCCAACAGCAGCAGTCGCAGATGACTGAGGCTACGGCACGCAAAATAAAAGCGCTGCTAATCAATAACCTTAAATAATTGGATTAAATGCGAACACGATGGTTAACGGAAAAATGGTCAATAAAATAGTAGTTGCAGGTGGTGGCACCGCCGGTTGGATGGCCGCCGCAACCATTTCAGCCACGATTGGGCGTCGTCTCGATATTACCCTGATTGAATCCGATGATATTCCAACCGTCGGGGTCGGAGAAGCCACCGTTCCGTCACTACTGACCATCCATCAGTTACTCAAGATCCATGAAGCAGACTTTCTCAAGGCAACCAATGGTACCTACAAACTTGGTATCATGTTTGAGGACTGGAAACGCAAAGGGCATAAGTACTTTCACTCCTTCGGTAAATCGGGGTTGTCTTGTTGGGCGGCAGGTTTTCATCACTTTTGGGTGCGCGCGCAGCAGCAAAAAATGGCGCAAGACTATGCTGCCTATAGCCTCGAAACTGTTGCAGCGGAGCGTGGTAAATTCGCGCACACGCAAGATCCTAATCTCAATTATGCCTATCATTTAGATTCAGCGAAGTACGGCCAGTTTCTGCGCACGATTGCCGAAAAGCATGGGGTGACGCGGATTGAAGGTAAGATTGCTCAAGTTAACCTGACACCCCAAAGTGGGCATATTGAGTCGATAACGCTAGCCTCAGGCCAACGTGTGGAAGGCGACTTATTTATTGATTGCACGGGTTTTCGATCACTCCTGTTGGGGCAAGCCTTAGGTGTTGGCTACAACGATTGGAGTGAGACGTTGCCGGCGAATGCGGCGTATGCCGTGCAAACAGAATCGCATCGCCCTGCGGTGCCGTTTACGCGTTCCATTGCTTTAGATGCCGGTTGGCGCTGGCAAATTCCCCTACAAAATCGTGTGGGTAACGGCGTGGTTTTTTCCACCGAGTTTAAAAGTGAACAAAGTGCACTGGATGATTTGTTACAGGGGATAGATGGCGAGCCTATTAACGAGCCTCGTTTGATCCGGTTTACTACCGGGCAACGCAAAGAATTTTGGCATAAAAACTGTGTTTCCGTGGGACTATCCAGTGGGTTTATTGAACCACTGGAATCCACCAGTATCCATTTGATCCAGCAAGCCATTATTTGGTTGATCAGTCTGTTCCCAACCGATGGTATCGATCAGAATCTGAGCAATCGATTTAACCAGCAAATGACCATTGAAACAGAGACGACCCGGGATTTCATCGTCCTGCATTACCATCTACAAGAGCGCGACGATCACGAGTTTTGGCGTTACCTGCGCGAAATGAAGGTATCTGACCGGTTACAGCAAATCATGGACCTATTCCACAATAACGGTACCATCATTGAAGAGCAGGACGATTTATTTGCCGAAAACTCCTGGGTGCAAGTGATGATGGGGCAGGGCTTGCAACCTAAACAGTATCACCCGATTGTCGATATGATGAGTGACCGCGACTTGCATATGTTTATGCGCCAGCAAGAAACTGTTGTGCAGCAAAAGCTTTCCGGCCTGCCGCTGCACATGCAATTTATTCAGCACTTTCTGAATCAGCGTTAAGCCAAGCTATACTCTCTCTGCGCGGTAAAAACCAGGCTTCATTCAGCTAATTTTTGACACTGTCAGGTTATTGTCGTGGCATTGGCGTGGCCGACAATGGCATGCTTACCCAATAATTTCCCCTGACAGCAACGAGGGCTATTCATGATTGTCAAAAAGCTTCGACACAAGCGTAATTGGTCGCAAGAACAGTTAGCGGAATACAGTGGTTTAAGTGTTCGGACTATTCAACGTGTTGAGTCAGGTAATCAGGCAAGTTTAGAAACCTTGAAGTGCCTAGCCGCTGTCTTTGAAGTTGAACTGACAAAGTTAACAGAGGAAATTACCGTGATTGATAAAGACTCAACCGATTGGAAAGCCTTGCCTTGGTGGTTCAAGGTATCTTTAACTGGCGCTCGCTCAAAACGCTCGGCAATTTTAGCTGAGCTTACTATGCTCGCCTTGGGGCTGCTCAGTTGGATGCTGATAGAACCTAGCGCAATCATTACCCCACTGATTTTGCTTATGGCTTACTTGATGGGGTGGATAAACCGGTATGGCGATACCAAGGATGTTTGGTAGTCGATAACAATCAAACTCCTTAAAGTGCGCATCAGGTAAAGTCATGAGCTATGCTTGATTCACAAGAATAAGGAGACAGTCATGGATGTAACCAGCGAACAGCGAGAGACTAGGTTTTTCTTTGTAACGGCTATTGCTTATTCAGTGATAGTCGTTGCCGGATTTGTACTATTCATTTTAACCGGGCAATCGAGTTTTACTGCGCCTTGGTGGGTGCATCTTCATGCGCTGTCCTTTATGGCATGGTTGGGGTTATATTCCGGCCAAACCTATTTTATTTACGCGAATAAACGCGTTAATCATCGTTTTATGGGGCGAGTAGGAGCCGCTCTTGCGGTATGGATGTTACTTAGCGGCGCTTTGTTCTTACCCTATACCGTTATCGTCGGTCGCACACCACCGTTTTTTACGCCAGAGTTTTTCTTAGCGCTTGACTGGTTAAACTTGCTGGTTTTTGCCTTACTGGTTGGTTTGGGTTTATCGATGCGTCATAGGACCGAGTGGCACAGGCGCCTGATGTTCGCAGCAACACTCTCCATCGGCACACCTGGAGTAGGCCGTATCGCACTGGTGTTAGAAGTGGAAGGTGCAATAATCGTATCGCTGGTAATGCTTACGTTCTTACTCGGTGGAATGCTGTTTGATTGGATAAACAAAAAGCAATTTTATCCAGCCTATCTGATTGGCCTAATCCCCATCATGGTCATGGGACCATTAACAGAAGTATTAGCTAAAACAACTTTAATGTCGGATATCATTGTTTGGCTACAACAATTTTAGAACTGGTTTTGAACAATTAAGCAGTGTTTTGAAGGACCTCTTCCCTTCCCTCACTCTAATGATCGCCAGAATCTGTTGTGTACGTTTGTCAGCCTGTCATCCTGACGAAAGTCAGGATCTGCTGTGTACGTTTGTCAGCCTGTCATCCTGACGAAAGTTAGGATCTGCTGTGTACGTAAAGCCGACAAAGATAAAACTCTTTGAAGAAAAGCAGATAGCGCAAAGCGGACGCTTATGAACCGGAATGAGTGCACCCGAAAGCAGACACTGGTTTATGGATGCTAGTTTAGTATAAGTCGG
>NZ_PEAX01000008.1 GCF_002807685.1 Neoalteromonas flava
GAAGGTTTACGCTTCGCAATCCGTGAAGGTGGCCGTACAGTAGGTGCGGGTGTTGTATCTAAGATTTTGGACTAATTGTTCAACTCTAGATAACACTAGAAATTGAAGAAGGCCGCATTAGCGGCCTTTTTTGTGTCTGTCGTTTAGCAATCATTCTTCGATTCCCGCCTGTAGCATCGGGGAGTGAGTTTATCAGCAAACCCGCGGTGAATACGTCCATGTACGCTTGATTTCGCCATCCATGGCTTCAACAGTTTGCTGATAAACTCACTCCCCAACGCAACGGCTCGCAATGGTGTACAGCCCAACTATCACGTGATTCTAGCTCGGAGGGCAGGGAGGCTGTTCAGTTTACCGAGTGTCGCTGGCAGGGAGCCAGCGAGCAAGCCTAAAGGGTAATATTTACGGCGGCTCGGGAAAATGAATAGGCGCACTGGCCGGGAGAGCGGGCTACAGCGAGTCAGGCTTTGACTCTTCGACTTTCGCCCTTATCTACACAGCGGCTAACATTGGTATATAACTCGAGCAAAGCGTCGTTTTTAGCTCGTAGTGCTGTCAGGCTTTGGCAATTTATCTAAAAATATTATTTACTTAGGGTTAAGTTTAAATATAATGACCGCCAGCGATGAACTGCTGAATAATAGCGATGGATTGCAGTTAATAATAATTCTAAAAAAGAACGCGCTAATGAAACGTCCAATAAACACGACTCTACTGGTACTTCAGTTTTTACTGCTGTGCTGCTCAAACTCCGTATCCGCTGCCCTAATTACTTTTGATGATACTACGTCTTCTGGAACCTTTATATCGTCCCCCTATAGCGAAGGTGGATATGATTTTACCTTTGGTAAAGGTATGTACTATGTTGATTCTGCCTACTCTGCTTGGACTGGTTTGTCTGCGTTCGACGGTGACGCTCTTCACTTTAATACGGCATCTTCATTTGCTTCTATTCGCTCTTCCGATGGAAGCGCATTTTCGTTAGTTAGTTTGTTTGCTGGCACCTTGCGCACTAGTTCGAATGATCAAGGCTATGTTTATTTCGATGGCTTGCGGTCTACGGGAGAATTAGTATCAACCTACATTTATGCCGGAAACAAGGCTGCAGAGTATTTGTTTACAGATTTGACCGATTTAGTTCAATTGACTATTCACCGCGACATACTTAATTTCCCGGTTATTGATAATCTTGTACTAACTGCATTTCAGCAGCCTGTATTTTTCACTTCAGCGCTTCACGCAGCCAAGCCGATGGTAACCGCAAACGAGCCTAGTGCATTATTGGCACTTTTACTGGGTTTTTCCGTTCTACTACTGGTTCGAATGCCTAGGTAGTTGTCTGCCTTCTACGGCTATTTTAATTTAAGCTTGTGTATCAAAAAATCAGGCCGTTTGTAATAGTGGCTTTTAGATGATGCAATTACGCAATATCTTGTAAATAGGCCGTCATTCAGCAAAGGTGTTTCAAGTGGATATAGTTGTACAAGCTTTACAGCAACTCACGCAATGGGTCAGTCCCTACTATTCTGAAATAGCATTAACCATTATTGCAACAATTCTGGTTGTGTATGGGGATGTTATCAACAAACATATAAAGCGAGCGCTTAGTCCCTATCATTTTATCGTGCGCACCGGCATCTTTGTTTTGATCTGTGCATTTGGCTACGGTTTGCTGATTGTGTATACCACGCCTTGGGTCAAAGAGCTGATTTTGTTAGTCCCAAGTCTCTATCGTGGCTTGGCGATAATTTTCCTATTCTTACTACTCGGTTATCTAGCAGAGAACCGTCGTTACATATAGTCACTAAGCAAAATCTACCTTCACAGCATTGATGATAGTGTAATTTTTCCCATGAGGGACTGTATCCAATTTGATACGGTTATCATTGGCAATATTCCCGAATTTCATTTAGGCCTTGGTATTCTGTGCCCTGTGCCTTGCTATTAATGCGCTGGCTGAGATTGGCAATGTTCTTGCACTGTGAACATTGAAGTAATAATCAAAGAGGTAGATGTATGCGAGCGTTTAAATATTCCGCAATAGGTTCTTTATTCATACTCACAGCGTGTGGTGGTGGCTCGTCAGGACCGGCAGTCGATGACCCAGTTGTGACGCCAGCGCCGACACCAGCCAGCCTAACTCTGAATGTTTCAGATGCACCAGTTGACGATGCCCTTGCGGTCGTTGTTGAGTTCGACTCAATAGAGCTTACGGGCAATGGTGATCCGATTGTCTATAACGTTACCGATGAACAGGGAGGCGCGCGTCAGATTGATCTGTTAGCGTTTCAAGGCGAAGATTTTGCCACTCTATTGGATAGTGTTGAAATTGAAGCTGGAACCTATGGACAGTTGCGCCTTAACGTCACAAACAATTCCTTCATTGAGATGACATCTGGGACTTTTGACCTGCGGGTACCGAGCAATCAGTTAAAGCTCGATGGATTTACTATCGATGAGTCAGAGCAAGCGCTGTATACGGTTGAATTTGATTTACGTAAATCGTTAGTCGCACCGCCAGGGCAAGATGCTATATTGCTTAAGCCTAGAGGCGTCCGAGTAGTCGAGAATAGTGAAGCTGGGACTATCGCTGGAACTGTAGATGAGTCGTTATTGGTAGTAGAGCAATGTGCCGATAAAGTCGATATCGCAGTCGGTAATGCTGTCTACATCTATGCCGGGACGGATTTTACGTTAGACGTACTTGGTGATGATGCCGATGAGCCAGCAGATATTAACGAAATCTCACCGGTTGCGATCGGTGAAGTGTCACTAAATACAGACACTGAATATGCCTTTGAGGTTGCTTATTTGCCGGTTGGAGATTACACCGTTGGCTTTACGTGTTTAGCGGCTAACGATGAACCCGAAACCGATGAGAATGTTGCCGATGGTTTTAGCATTCTGCTGCAGCAATCAGTTAGCGTTAGCGCCCAGCAAAGAGTGAGCGTTACGTTTGAGTAACGTCTAGTTGCACGTCAAAATTGATAACTCAGCACTAGGCGAAGCTGCTGCTGAGTTATTGTTTCTGACTGCGAAAACTGACGGCGATTAGCCGCCCGATTCTTATTCCAATGGTATTCACTACCGAGTTCCCAGTGGCTATTAATTGCATAGCGCCAGGCGACGGTAACCCCAATACCGTGACTATTATTTTGATCTTGTGGCCAGCGGTCATCTTCATCGACATCCCATAGATCAAGTCGTGCAGAAATCCGGTGATCGCTATCGTTCCAAGAAACAGCGACATACGCTGAAGAGAAATCGGCGTATACAAAACGGCTACCCATATCGGTCGCTCCGTCGAGAACTTGCGCCATGACCCGCCATTGAGGAGATAACTGATGCTGGAACGTAAGTGAATGAAACTTTGTGCGCCACGCATATAGCCGTTGTTGATTGACCGCGGTTGGGTCCGCTAGGTTGTCATAGTAGTAGTAGCGAACTTCGGTTTTGCGGAAGTACCTTGCCTGTAGTCCAAGATAAAATCCCCATTTCCCGTCAATCTCGGTAAACGGTTCAACGTAATTTGGGCCATTGACTAAATCTTCACTGATCACCGTTGGAATGGGTGAAAAAGGAATTTTGTCGTGATGCAGGCTTTGTCGGTCATGCAGTGCAAATCCGCGCCAAGTGAGCAATGAACCTATTGGGTCATTGCCTTTATACACGCCGAGATGGGTTTCCCAGCTCCACGGACTGCGTCTAGCCCGGCCATTAGATAGCAGGCTGAATTCGGCACCAAGGGTACGTAGTTCCTCGCCAAACCAGCTATTGATTGCCGATTGGGTGTAGGTATATGGTGATAACCAGCCGGGCTGGGTATTTTCAATCGATAGCTCGGGATAAAAGAAGCCTACACGAGATTGAAACTTAACGGTCTGTTGCATAAGTGGTTTGTAGCGAATGAATGCTTGCGTTAGGCCTAGTTTTCTCTCTCCGTCAGAATAGATGTTGCCAACCATATCAATATGCCACGCATCAGCCCAATCATGTTCTAAGCGTATAAACCCCTGCTGCAGTAATATTTCGCTTCCCTCGGAACGTAAAATTCCGCTTCCTTGAGAGAGAAAGTTAGGTTCTGAACTACTAACACTTAATCCGCCTTCGACGCGACCAGATATCTCCTGTGCTATTGCTGAACTGCAACACATGAAAAGTAAGACGAAAAGTATCCGCATCATTACCTCATTCTAACTAAGGGCATTGGAAACAAGGTTGTTGGAGTAACCATGCAGTAATCGCTTCGGCTGGCTGTGGGCGGGAAATATGGAACCCTTGTGCCGTGGTGCATCCCATTTGATGCAGCAGTGCAACGCTTGCTTGGTCTTCTACTCCCTCCGCGACCGTGCTAAGTCCAAGATTTTTCGCCATGGAAACAATCGTTTTGACCATTGTTTGATCATCGCTATTGGTCGCAAGTTGCAGCACGAAAGCCTTATCTATCTTGATCTCATCCACCGGCATCTTCTTCAATTGGGCAAGAGAAGAGAATCCGGTACCAAAGTCATCAATGGAAAGCTTGATCCCCATACGGCTCAACATGTGCAGTGCGTTGATCGCGATTTCAGGTTCAGCCATTACTGCACTTTCGGTCACTTCTAGAATTAAATGCTTCGGCTGCATGGAGAATTCGTTGAGCAACGTTGATACCATCAAAGGAAGCGATAGATCGGTAAGGTCAATGGCTGAAATATTAACTGCCATAGCCACTTCAATACCTTCTTTGCGCCATTCACTTTGTTGCCTGCAAGCTTCTCGTAATGCCCATTGGGTGACATATTTTATCGCACCGGTTTGTTCAGCCAGCGGAATAAACTCATCAGGAGGAATAAAGCCATGCTCAGGGTGGGTCCAACGAATTAAACACTCAACACTGTCAATTTGGTCCTGCTCGATGGTTAACTTAGGTTGGTAAAAAAGGGCCAGTTGACCAGCAGTGAGTGCATCCTTTAACTCACCCATTAAGCGCAAGCGCTGCACAGAAAAAGTGTTGAGTTCGGATGCATACAGCACATGCTTCTTGTGTGTCGACTTACAATGATTGAGCGCAATATCAGCGGCCTGCATTAGCTCGCTTGGCGTTGTTGCGTGCTCAGCATAAGTCGCTCCACCTATACTCACATCGATATCGAGAGATAAATTCTGCAGACTAAAAGGCGAGTTAAATTGGCTCGCGATTTCATCCATGAGCTGTTCGGTATTGGCATCTTGTGTGCCAATCAGGGCAAATTCATCACCACTTAAACGAGCGATGAACAAGTCGTTGCGAGAGCCGTGTTGGAGTCTTTCCCCCACTTGCTTGAGAAGTTCATCCCCTGCAGTATGACCAATGGTATCGTTGATTTCTTTAAAGCGATCGATATCGATAAAGACAATGTTAAATGGCGTGTCGGGGTGGGTGGAAATTTGCGTCTCCAATCGCTGCATAAAGCTATTGCGGTTGGGGAGCTGGGTTACTTCGTCATAAAAAGCCAGGTGTTGTATTTCCTGCTCACGCTTAATAATCCCTTGCTGCATTGAACTGATCGCGCTAGATAGGGTGTTCACCTCGGTCGTGCTTTGGTGAGGCAGATCATCGACAATAATCCCTTGGCGAATTTGCTGTGTCATGGCCACTAATTTTTGGATCGGCTGGGTTATGCCATTGGCGATAAACAATGCACTTAAAAGTGCCAAGCCAGCCGCAATCACAAGCAGTCCAAACAAGCGCCCAAGTAAAGCGTTGTAGGATAAATAGGCATTCTCTTCAACGGTAGACAACATTAATTGGATTGCAGCGGACGGCGGCTCACCGAGGGAGAATAAGGCATATATATAATGACCACTGGGTAAATAACTATCCTGTAGAGAGCGGTCTTTGTTAATCTCAACGGTGTTGAACTCTTGCTGAATATCCGCTGAGTAACTTGATGCAACAAACTCAAAGCTTGAACCACTTTGCCGGATAAAACTAACGTCCATAGATGTCAGGCGAGTGAGCTTTTCATTCATCAGCGCATCAATTGATTTGGCAAATACAAGCCATGCAATCGGAGTCCGTGAACGCGGTGTATTTTTTACGGGAGCGGCTTTAGCCAAAAAAAACTGCTGTTCATTGGCAATCCAGGTAACCCCGGTCTCAGCCATTGTAGCAACCAGCGTGGTGTCTATTTGATTAAAATTATCTGAAGCTGAAAGTAGCACACCATCCTGGCGAATAACGGCGAAACCTTCTGCATCGAAACGCTGCATAAAGTTCTGCATCGCCAGCTCTAATGAGGCTGGATCTGCACTGGCTTCGACAATCAGTTTCTTCACGCTAAAATCATCAGCCAGCGTTGCCCCAGCGCTTTGCAACACATTTGCGGTATCTGATAAGTGCTCGCGGATCACTGTGTGAGCCACATCGGTGTAATTGCGTAATACTCCAGTAGAATGCTGGTATGTAGCAGATTGCACGATATACAGGGTAAACGTGACAATGATGACGACAATCGTAAGAAAGCTGATTAGCAGTTTAGTGCGCAGCGCAACACAGGCTGAAAGCCAACGTTTAATCATAGTCACTTAATCCATCGGATGCTTCATAGTCGCCTAGACTCGGCCATAAATCTTCAGTCAATGTCAGACGGGTTTCGGTTTGATCAACGCTGACTGATATAGGGTGGGACGCATTGCGGTCGTTGGTTCTAATTCTTGGATGCCAAATTGACAACAGGTAATCACCTTCAGGTAGGGTCAGCGTCACTTTACCTTGCGCGTTGGTTTGTCCAAAGAATGGTGTATCTGCTACATAAATATAGCCCAACATCCAGTCATGAATATTGCAACCGAGCTCGACCTCGCCAGCTGTTTCGAATAATAGAGGATCAACATCCAACTCACTGTAAAGTTTCAGTTCGAAGGTTTTGGCGGGTGAAAATGAGTAAACATGGTGTTTCACGCTATCTGAGTTGGGAAAACTCACCTTGGTGCCACGTTGGACCACCAAAGTATGCGGCACAAATTGGCGATTAACCTGATCCATTACCGCACTCAAAGAGGCTGCTGGAGCAGCAGTATCGCTGGCGGATAGTGGCTTTGCTAAGACGGCTATATTAGTAAGTGGGCTCCCATCATTGGCCACTACCGTCGCAGTTAGTTCACCACCAAAAACCAAGCTAACCCCAGCGACCCCAATAATCGCAGTTCCAAAAGCACGCCACCGCATAGTTGCTCTCACCTGTTAAATACATAGTTACTATGAATAACAGAACGGTAAAAAGCGAATTTTATTCCTCTAGCCTTTAAATTAATGATTATCTGGTTTGGATAAAGTATAAGGAGTCGCTGAGAAACACTTTTCGAGTTTGTGCTTGCGTGAACCAGTGGTCGGAACCGTTCGCGGGTAGCAAAACAGCTCCTTTATTGCCGCTATCCCTTAGTTTGGCATACATGCGTTCAGAATGTTTATAGCGCACTACGGTATCGCGTTTGCCGTGAAACATGAGTAGTGGCAAGGTATTTTTGTCCGCTCTTTCGTGCGGTGATATAGCCGTTAAGTTACTGCTCGTGATCTCACCTGCAAAATATTGCTGAGCGTGCTTATTACGCTCCCATCCGTCATTGTCAGAAAATAATATGGTTTCTTCATCCAATAGTTGTTTCATATTCGAAACTCCCGCAGATGAAATTGCACAACGAAATTGTGCTTGCGCCTCCACAGCGGCTAATAGCGCAACGTAGCCACCGTAACTGTGGCCAATGATACAGGGTTTACGTTGAGCGACTCTTCCACTCGCTAGTACCGCTTGAGTGCCTTCATAGACATCTTGCTGCATACGTCGGCCCCATTGTCCGTACCCAGCGTTTAAAAACTTATAGCCGTAACCTGAAGATCCGCGAAAGTTGGGCTGATAGACGGCATAGCCATTAGCCACAAAGAAATCGCGGATCCAATTGAAATCGGCATTATCGCGAGAGTGAGGGCCACCATGGGGTAAAACGATAAGTTCAGGCTTAGTGTCACTGACGTTAGGCAAAGTTAAATAACCGGGGATTGTTAAACCATCGGTTGCGGTAAAGGTAAACGGTTCTGTTTGCGTGGGCTGTCGCTCAGCCAAAAGTGGATATTCTTCTCCCAGCAAGGCGATTTCTCCTGCACCTCGATCGTACAAGTAATAGGTAGGTCCCAATCCAGTACCACTCACCACTACAGTCAATAATTGACGATTGCGGGAGTAGCTCAGGATCTCGACCTGCGCTTGTTCAAATGTAGCCTGCAATGAACGGTAGATACCGGCGAGTTCATCATCGAAAACAAAATGTTGTTCGAACACGTCGCGAACAACTGTTGCACCGAGGAGTTTTCCGGTATGCAAATCTTGATAGAAGTCATTGTCGAGATCATGTTCGGCAAATCTAAGCAAGACATTGCGTTTGGCCTGCAAATCTTCTTTGGGCGTGGCATAAAGCCCCCAAACACCATTTGATGTGGTCCACCGCACGTATGCAGTCTCGCCATTGACGGCGAGTATTCGCGGTATGCCAAATTCTTTCTCTGGGAAATATTGTACTTGGTTATATCCGCTACCATCGGATTGCTTCCAATACGTTTCCCAGCGCTCGGCGTTATCACTGTATTGCTGATAGCCAAGAAAGTCGCCAGTGTCGTCAAAAATCCATGAAGCCCCGTTACTATTCGGCATAAACACTGATTCGATTAACTCAGTGTCACCCGTTAACACATTCAGCTTGAACAAGCCTTCGCTGCGTGGCGCTTCCAAATTGGCTCTGTAGGTATTCGACACGTAAACGTGCGCAGCATCAGCGGGTAGGGTGTGTTCCAGACGCATGCCGTTAGTGTTGTATCGGTAGCGTTCGCTACTGAACGGAAACAGGGCCTCACCGTTGATTGTATTAACTAACGCAGTGCGGAAAAACGTGTACCACATTTGGGCTGGCGCGTAGTGATAAGGCACTGTAATCGTCAGCATAACCCGTTCGTCAGCTACCCACCTGAGATCACGGATCTCGCCTTCGTTGACAGCAAAAACAATCGGCTTTTCTTGATTTTCAGTCAGTGACTGCATCACCAGTGCATAGCTATCCTTGTTACGTTGTAGAAAAGCCAGTTTGGCGCCGCTGGGCGATATCTTCATGGTTTTAACGTCGGGCAACGAACCAAAAGCTGTTACTAGCGGTTCTTCAGCCTGACTGAGGCTTATAAAGCAAAAAAATAAACTGGTGAATAATGCTAAGTACTGCCGCATATCCCTAACTCTGAAATTTCCTTTTTACGAACTGTATCGAATTTCCTAAAGATTGCCTAGCTCAATGCTAGGCTCTTTGACAAACAGTGATTTAACTTGAACATGCGACTGAGTATTGCATAATGGGCGTCCGCTTGGTTCTGGTTTTATTTATGTTTCTGCTGACTATTTATGTCTTGATTGCATTGGGATTTTCATTCTTATGCTCCATTGCTGAAGCCGTGATTTTAAGTATTTCACCCGCTTATATTTCTTCTCTGAAACACCGTGATAAGCCATCAGGTAAGCTCTTGGAGCGTTTATCCAATAATATCAACCAGCCATTAGCTGCTATCCTGACGTTGAATACCATTGCACATACGATGGGCGCCGCAGGGGCAGGGGCACAAGCGGCTGCTGTGTTTGGTGATGCCTATCTTGGTGTCATTTCCGCTGTTCTTACGTTATTGATTTTAGTCTTTTCCGAAATTATACCTAAGACCTTAGGGGCGACGTTCTGGCGCCAACTTGCTCCAGCGACGGCCTATTTTTTAAAGTATTTAATCATCTTGCTCTACCCATTTGTCAAAATGTCCGAATGGCTAACCAAAGGGTTTAAAGAAGACAGTCCATTGCGCGGACTGAACCGCATGGAATTGCAAATGATGGCAAAACTATCTGCTGAGGAAGGTCAGTTAGCCAATCAAGAAGTGGCATTTGTGCAAAACGTATTGAATTTACATAGCCTTAAAGTAAGAGATGCGATCACCCATCGCACGCGCATATTTTCCGTTGATGAGAGTACCAGCGTCGAGGCTTTCTTTCATAAGCACAGTAATATTGAGTTTTCACGGATACCGGTCTATGAAGACAACGACAGTGAAAAAATAACCGGTTATGTGATGCGATCTGACCTCCTAGTTGCGCAGGCCAGAGGCAACGGCACAAAGTCGTTACAAGAATACGTGAAACCTTTGGTCACTTTGTTAGACTCTATGCCACTGTCGATCACATTCAATCACTTTATTGATAGCCATGTGCATATGCTATTGGTGGTTGATGAATATGGTGGTCTTGTGGGTATCTTGACGCTCGAGGATTTGCTCGAAAAATTACTTGGCGTTGATATTATCGATGAAAAAGACAATGCCGTAAGCATGAAGCGCCTCGCGCGGATTGTCTCCAAGCGCCAGGAGAAGCGCCTAGCTGACGCTCAATCATTTGCTGATCCGGAAAGCTAACGGGGCAGAAACGAATTCTGCCCCGTTTGTCTTAATTTTCTACTGCAAGTGACGCCATATCGATAACGAAGCGATGAGCTACATCACCTTTACTGAGATGGGCGAACGCATCATTGATCTCTTCGGCTCGAATGGTTTTGCATTCAGGGTGTATATCGTGCTCTGCACAAAAATCCAACACTTCTTGGGTTTCTTTGATGCCACCAATCAAAGAGCCGGCGACCCGCCTGCGGCCCATGATAAGGGGGATAGTCATCGACTCTTCCATTGGACCGACCTGGCCTACGATCACCAGCGTACCATCAACATCTAGTAATGGCGTGTAATCATCGACATTATGCTTCACTGGCACCGTATCTAAGATCAGATCAAAGGATGCCATGGCAGCTTTCATAGCCGCCTTGTCGGTAGATACCAGAACGCCTTTTGCACCACTCTGCTTGGCTTCGGCAGACTTGGCGTCAGAACGACTGATTACCGTAACCTCTGCGCCCATTGCGGCTGCTAGTTTTACAGCCATGTGTCCAAGCCCACCGAGTCCGATTACGCCGACTCGAGACCCTGCTTTAACACCCCATGTGCGCAATGGGGAGTAGGTAGTGATCCCAGCGCAAAGGATAGGGGCTGCTCGGCTCATATCGAGTGCGTCAGGCACACGCAGGACAAATTCTTCGCGCACAACAATGTGCTTAGAATAACCACCTTGAGTCGTCTCTCCGGAAATTCGATCGGGTGCGCCATAGGTTGGGGTCATGCCGTTGCGGCAATATTGTTCTTCATGATTGTGACACTGGTCACACTCTTGACAACTATCAACCATACAGCCGACCGCTACCGAATCACCTACCTTGTAACTTTTAACTGCTGGACCCACGTCAATCACTCGCCCTACAATTTCATGGCCAGGTACGAGTGGATAGTGTTGGTCGCCCCAATCACCATTTACCGTATGCAAATCAGAGTGGCAAATACCACTATATAAAATCTCGATAGCCACATCATTGTCACGTAATGCGCGTCTTTCAAAATGATAGGGCACCATGTGTGCATCTGAAGAATGTGCTGCGTAACCAATTGTTTGCATAAGCCCTCGCTGCTTGATTATTTGATTTTACGTTAGATAGATAATGATAGTAGTTCAACAAAGATCAACCGCCAGTAATATCACTTTTATTGTTAGTGCATTATGTGACTGCTAAATAGTTCCTGAATGTATTCCGGAAACGCTAAAAAACCGCCGGCTGCGAAAATGCAGGCATTGCGCTCGAGTAAATCGCCAAGTAAAAAATTCAAATAATTTGAATGTTTTATTGCAAATGTTTCGCTATCTAATTTAACTGTTCAGGCTAATAATGAATTCACTGGGTTTAATTTGATTAAATAGTTTGAACTTTTGGAGATAGACATGAATAAATTATCAGCATTATTTACCTCACAACCTTCTTTGGCACCAGTGGCATTACGCTTATCAGCTGGGGTGATTTTCGCAGCCCATGGAGCGCAAAAACTGTTTGGTTGGTTTGGTGGTTATGGATTAGAAGGCACAGGACAGTGGATGGCATCAATCGGTCTTGAGCCTGGCTACTTAATGGCTTTGATGGCGGGTAGTGCAGAATTCTTTGGCGGTTTATTTTTACTGCTTGGTCTGCTTACGCGACCTACTGCGTTAGTGTTGGCGGTAACCATGCTGGTCGCCATTGTATCGGTGCACTTAGAGAATGGTTTATTTATGGCTAACAATGGTTATGAATTTGGCTTGAGCTTGCTTGCGATATCGGTGGCCCTAATGGTGTCAGGAGCAGGGCGATTCGCACTCGATAATGTTGTACAGCAACGTCTCAATGGCAACGCATAAGGAGGCAGATTATGTTTAATGTCAGATTATCTGACGCCCGAGGTCACGCCAACTTCGGTTGGCTTGATAGCCGGCACACGTTTTCTTTCGGGCAATATTATGATCCACAGCACATGGGGGTGTCAGCGTTACGAGTTATCAATGACGATAAGGTAGCGCCTGGTGCAGGATTTGGTACCCACGGTCACAGCCATATGGAAATTATCAGCTTGGTGACTGAAGGAGCGATGGTGCATAAAGATAGCGAAGGGAATGAGCAATTGCTACCCGCGGGTGAGTTCCAATTGATGTCAGCAGGCAACGGGATCACGCACAGTGAATTTAACGCATCGACGACTGATCCTTTGGCTTTTTTGCAGATCTGGATCCAACCCAACGAGCGCGGTGGGCAGCCCGGCTACCAACAAAAGCGGTTTGACTTAACTCTGCCGCAGACCATGGTGATTACGCCTGATGGCAGCAATGGAACATTGCAAATCAAGCAGGACGCCAGTTTAAGTCATATCAATTTGACGGCAACTGATAAATTAACGATGGGGTTAGTCGAGGAGCGGAATTATTATCTTCATGTTATCCAAGGTGATATTTCTGTATGTGGGCACTCATTATCATCAGGTGATGGAATTCACTTTAGTGAAGAGTCGGAACTTGAGTTAATCCGCAATTCAGATAGTGAGACGACTGCGTTACTGTTTGATTTGCCTTAAAGCAACCGCACAGGTGGCAATTGCCACCTGTTGTTGAATTGGCCATACTGAATAATCTAAACCTAAACCGAATTCCTCATGCCAAATCCTATCAACCTTGATGCACTTATGGTGCTTAAAACGATACAAGAGAAGGGATCTTTTGCGGCCGCTGCCGAGGCATTGTTTAAAGTTCCTTCGGCACTGACTTACACGGTCAGTAAATTGGAACAAGAGCTTGGCGTTGCATTATTTGATCGCAGTGGTCATCGCGCCGTGTTGACGCCGGCAGGACAATTAGTTCTGGAAGAGGGGTTGCAATTATTGCAGGCAGCAAACCGTTTGGCCGAAAAAGTCAAAGAGTTGGAAACCGGATGGGAGCCCAGGTTAACCATAGCTCTGGATTCGTTATTACCGTGCACACCGCTGTTAGGACTTATTGAGGATTTTTGCCAATTACAAAAGCCGGTGAATATTCAAATCATTGAAGAAGTGTTAGGTGGTAGTTGGGATGCTTTGTATACCCAACGTGCTGATATTGCTATAGGTGTGAGTGGAGAAGTCGCCAGTGGTTTATATGATATTGCGCAAATTGGTGAAGTTGAATGGGTGTTCGCCGTTGCACCTCATCATCCCTTAGCAAGACTTAGTGAGCCGGTAGCGGCAAACCAAGTCCAAGAATTCCCTGCAGTTGTAGTATCGGATTCATCGCGCACGTTAGCGCAGCGCTCATCGGGTTTATTTGCTGCCCGACAAACCATTAGCGTGAGTTCGCTAGCGCATAAAATTGCCGCTCAAGTACAAGGTGTTGGTGTTGGCTTTTTGCCGCTACATGCGATCAAGCAAGAACTCAAAGAGCAAAAATTAGTCATTAAATACACGGATATTCCGCGCCCGCCCATTCCGATATACCTAGCCAAAGCGAAAACAACGCAAGGCAAAGCGGCGACTTGGTTTTATGAACACGCCACTGAACAAAATTGGTTAAATTGAAGTAAGTATTCACCAACTTTTCTGCGTTACTAGTTTTAGGTAGGTAACATCGAGTCATGCTGAGTAGCTTATCTATTCTGGTTTACTCGGTTCGGATTTTTGCGCATTGTGATCAAGCTTAAATTTACCGAGTACACACACACCACTTTTATCCGCAAGATTCGTGATACGCAGTTCGCCAGCGTGAAATTTTGCAATCGTGCGTGCGATGTATAGACCTAGACCGAGGTGAACACTCGTATCTTGTGGGTCGTTCACTTGACGAATGGACACCATAGACTGAAACAGCTCTTGCTCCATACCGCTGGGTAATTGACTACCGTAATTGGTAATACTGAGGCAAAAATACTGTGATTCTAGCCAAGTATGTATTCGGATGGGAGAGCCAGGAGTGCTGAACTCAACTGCATTATTGATAACCTTGTCGAGTAATTGCGCGAAGAGATCAGGGATACCGTTGAGATAGACGGTTGCGATCTTGCTGGTAAACTCAAAGGGATGAGTTTGATAGAGCGCAGAATAACTGTCGCTGCACGTGCGGATGACGTCAATTGCATCAAACTTAACTTTATTTTCGCTAACGAGCGCGGCTTCCATACGTGTCGCTTCACTCATTCGGGTAAGAATACGACTTAACCGCTCAATACCGCTTAGCGCTCGTTGAGTATATGCGCGCTGCGATTCATTCTGTTCAATGGTCATTAAATTATCTAACGAAGAGCGCACAATGGCGACCGGCGTGCGCAATTCATGAGATAACCGCGATGCCATATTCTCAAGGTATTGAGTGTAATGAGTCAAGCGTGTAATCACGCCAGAAAACGCTGCTGAGAGATCGCCAATTTCATCATAACGAGGAACCTCAGGCAAAGTACCAACGATGCGGCCACTGTCGTCAATTATGGTTTCTGTAGCGTCGCGTAGTTTGCGAATGCGGTTAGTAATGCGCGCAGCAAAAAATAAGATAGTGGCGATAGCAACAAAGGTTATTGCCAGCATTACATGAAACAGTTTCTCTAGTGCACGATTACGCAGTGTTCTAATCCCATGGGTCGTTTGTTCCACCACGACTGCCCCCATCACTTGTTCATCAATAAAAATAGGATGAGCGGCTGACAGGATAACGGCTTTGTTATCTGGGCTTAACCGCCATAAAGCACTTGCGTCGCCCTGTAGTGCTTGTGCGATTTCATTGCCCTCTAGGGCAAATGCGTTCTCTAATTCATCAATAAAATCATTGCTGGGTTGCGTCAACACGAGGTAGTACAAGGGAAGCAGCCAGCGCTCTTCGATCTGTGCCCACCAGGATGATTGGCTGCGAGCTCGGTTGCCAGCATTGATCCCTGTCGCACTTTGAATGTCACCCGCGCGCGCGAGCACGCGCAAGTGCTTGTCTACGACCCAAACCCGTGAACGGGTGTACTGTAAACTCGTTAATAAACGTTCAATTGCTCCGGATTGGGTCGCGATAGTACCTAATTCTTGCTGCTTGTTTGGATCTGAAGTACCAATAATACTCACAACCGACGCAGTGACAGATTCATCCACATCGACCATGGCAAATGCCAAATTGCCGGCAGTCATCGCTTGCGGAAATCGGATCTCGATGTTGTAGCCCTCAGCAGTTTCGACCCACTGCCCTTGAATACGATTCTCGTTGCCCAGTATTTGGTAGCTGTTGGCTTCTGGGGCCAGTTTAAACCCATTGACCCAGCCAGATTGCCGTGGCGCAATTGCATAGCGTGTAATGTTGCCACTGGTATCACTCATCGCAATCATTAGATGGTCATTCTGGGCTATGCCCAAAGCGTTAGCTGGGCGACGGATCCAGACATTATCCTTAACAGCGAACATGGCATACACATAGCCCTGATAACTACCCACCGTATGGTCAAAGGTAAGGCTAACCGGTTGCGCGAGTGGCGCTTGTGCATCGTCGATCCGATAGCGAGCATCATAATGGCGGACGATGGGTTGAGCATCGCGCCAGTCAGTAAAATCGCCATCGAGTTTTATCGCTTGTCGAATTGGCACCGCGTAAAGATCGGTGCCCGGCCGAACGCTCTCTCTTTTGGTCGCCGGTGAATCGAACAGGGCCTCTCGTTCATGCAGAGCACTGGCGATTGCGCGAGCTGTACCAATCATGGTTTGCTCTTGACCCGTTCTAAGGTATGACTCTAGTTCCCACACATATTGATAACCTACATATGGAATGGCCAACAAAAATACTGACATGAGCAATAGCTGAGCACGAATGGGGATCCGGACCATCTAATCACTCGTGCGCCAGCGATAACCCATGCCATAAAGGGTTTCGATACGATCGAAGTTAGCGTCTAGTTGGACAAACTTTTGCCTGATCCGCTTAATGTGTGAAGTAATGGTAGTGTCGTCTACAACCATCTTCGAATCGTCCATTAATTGTTGCCGACTTTTCACATGACCCGGGCGTTTAACTAACGAGTACAACATCCAAAATTCGGTAACAGTCAGATCAACGGTACGTTGCTGCCATCTCACCAACATACGGTTGGCGTCTATCTGTAAGTCATCAAGCTCAATTAACGACGCCTGATCAACAGGGGCATGTAACAAATCAGTGCGCCTGAATAATGCCGCAACACGGGCCACAAGGTGCGGTAAAGAAATATCTTTAGTAATGTAGTCATCGGCTCCCATGCGCAGGCCACTGACCGTATCAATATCATTATCACGCGCGGTGAAGAAAATAATCGGCAATGCAGATGACCACTGACGTAATGTCTGGCAAAGCAAAAAACCACCATCATGTTCGTGCTGTAAGCCAATATCGATTATCGCAAGGTCAGGTAAACGCACTGCCATGGCAGCTTCTGCGTCAGCGCGGTTGTCGTATCCCACGACTTTGTATCCTTGGCGACTAAATGCTGCAATGTAGTTTTCCCGTAGTGCGGGATCATCTTCGACTAATACAATTCGTTTCATGGCGTTTTCGCTGTTTACTTATAGCCCGCAGTCTACCGCAAAAACTATGTGACAATAGTGCTGGCAATGAAATTCCATTTTTCTGCCACAATTCGCCACGGTGTTGGAATATTCCTGCAATTTCATCTGTAAAGTATGCAATTTCTGGGTGATGAGCTTCGGTTAGAAGTGGTTGTTGCTATTAAGTTACAACACAAAGGAAGGATGCCTTATGTCACGCCTGCTCGTTATTTTCTTATTTCTTCTAGGAAACGCCGTTGCCGCTGATGAACCTTTTATTGTTAGTTATCCACCGCATTATGAAATTGAACCGTGCAAAAAGATCGTACAACGGGCCTACGCGGACTTGGGGATTACTGTTGAATTTGTCGAATTGCCAGTTGAACGCCGGCTGTTTAGTTTGTCGAAGGGGCTAACCGATGCTGATGTGGGAGCAAGGCAGCGACAATTTGAGCAATATGAAAATATCGATGCTGTACCGTTGTCTTTGACTACGGTGTACTTGTATTTGCTGTGTCATTCAAAAGACTGTTCGCCCCAAGTGCTTAAAAATGAGCGACTAAAAGTGCATTCAACACATTTTGGTCTTGGCATGCTGAAGACCTTATTCGGTGATGATGTGAAAGCGCAAATCACGACCATTGAAAATTACCGTACTCTTATCGATATGTTCCATTTGCGACGCGCAGAAAGTATTGTTTATGTTACCGGAAAAGACTTAACGCAATGGCAGCAAGAGCATACTGCAAGTGTTGCGCTGTTGCACGAAACGCCACTTTACCATGTAGTAAATCATCGCCATGCGGCACTTATTCGACCACTTACACGGGCTCTTAGGAAGCACTTGATGGCGAGTCAACGAATTGAATAGGGCGCTTTGATAGCCGCTATTTGTCGTGTGAATGCGAATCTAAGCTCCACTACTATTACTCTACGCTAGCTGATTTATTGAAGTGCAAGCGCATGATCTAAAACAATATTAATTGTTTTAACGGTGCTAATCTTAGCTCTCTTAAGTGGAGCTGAAAATCAGTAGATTGGAAATAGCTTCACAGACACTACCAAGGTCGTATGGTATCGAAGCACTATGCGATTAATCTTTGGTGACTCGGTAGCAAGTTAGATCATAGATAGTCGATAGGGTATGGGTTTTCTGATGTTCTTTAAGTGTATGCTTTTTTGTGGATTGGTGAGCTTTGCCGGTTCAGCTGTTGCAAGCTCTTCTGCAGCTATGTTAGAGCCATTGAACTTAGTACACAGTGGGTTTGGTTACGCCGCACTCGTCATGTTTGCATTCGCGTATTTATTCGTGATTTTTGAAGAGCAAATTCACTTGCGTAAATCAAAGCCGGTGTTGGTGGCCGCTAGTGTAATTTGGATCCTTATCGCTGTGGCTTATCTAGGCACGGGGCAAACAGCGGCAGTGGAAGAGGCCATCCGACATAACTTTTTGGAATATGCCGAGCTCTTTTTCTTTTTAGTCGTGGCGATGACCTATATCAACGCAATGTTGGAACGCGACGTGTTCGACGCTTTGCGTGATACGTTGACTGCCCGTGGATTCAGTTATCGAGCCATATTTTGGCTCACTGGCATTCTTGCCTTTTGCATTTCACCAATTGCCGACAACTTAACCACCGCATTGGTGATGTGTGCCGTTATTATGGCAGTTGGTAGTAACAATGCGCGCTTTATAAGCATCGGTTGCGTCAATATTGTTGTAGCAGCGAATGCGGGTGGCGCTTTTAGTCCATTCGGCGACATTACGACGCTAATGGTTTGGCAGAAGGGTATTCTATCCTTTGTTGAGTTTTTTCAATTATTCATTCCCTCGCTGGTCAATTTTATTATTCCCGCCACGATTATGTCTTTTGCTTTGCCGAATGGACGCCCAGTGAGTAATAGTGCTGGAACAACTCCTATTAAGCCAGGCGGACTGACCATCGTTGGGTTATTTTTATGCACCATAGTGACAGCCGTTTGTTTTCATAATTTTCTGCATTTGCCGCCGGTCTACGGCATGATGTTTGGCTTGGGTTATTTGAAGTTGTTTAGTTTCTATCTACGCGTAAGCTATGGTAATGGTCATCATGAATCAGATAGCTTGCCGGGCACTCACAACGATCCCGATTCTTTTGATATTTTTACCAAAGTAGCCCGCGCTGAATGGGATACCCTATTCTTCTTTTATGGCGTCATTCTCGCTGTGGGAGGGCTTGGTTTCATGGGGTATTTAGCACTTGCATCGGAAGCGATGTACGGAACCTTTGGACCTACAGGAGCAAATATTTTGGTTGGCGTGTTGTCGGCGGTCGTCGACAACATTCCGGTGATGTTTGCAGTGTTGACGATGTCACCGGATATGTCTCAGTCACAATGGCTATTGGTGACCTTAACTGCAGGTGTTGGCGGCAGTCTGCTGTCGATCGGATCTGCCGCAGGAGTGGCGTTGATGGGGCAGGCACGTGGCTACTACACGTTTTTCTCGCACTTACGCTGGGCCCCGGTCATTGCCCTAGGTTATGCAGCCAGCATCGCGGTTCATTTTTGGGTGAATGGCCATTAAGTCTAGGTAATATCGCTACTGCCATAATTCAGCCATAAATTAACGGCAACTTGCCATTTTTCCGTAATCTCCTGTGCATGTCAGCGTGGTTTCCTATAACGGTGAATTAACTTCATCGTAAACATTAAAGGAAAACCTATGACACACGTAAATTCAGGCTTTAAACGCACAGCAATTGCACTTTGCTTGGTATTAAGCAGCGCTCACTCAGCCGTTGCTGAAACAGCAAACGATGGTGCGAATGATGCTACAGACAATAATCCTTCAGTTATAGTCGGTGGTGCTACTGGGGCTGCCATGGGCGGACTTGCGGCTGGCCCTATCGGCGCAGTTGTTGGTGGTATTATTGGCTTAATGATTGGTAATGATGTTGAGCAGCAAGCGGAACTTTCAGATTCGCAAATGCAATTAGCCAAACAGACAGCCGCGTTGAATGCGCTGCAGGACGAACTAATTGCATGGCAACAGGACGCGATGTTACAGCCGGTCAATGAGGTCACTGTCGTTGAACCCTTATTGCCAGAACTAACTACTTCAATCCAGTTTAAAACAGGGCAAGCGAGCATTGAAGCGGTTTATCAAGAACAGTTAACCTTGTTGGCTGAGTTGATGACAGATGCCCCTGGCCTTGGTATGCAGATTATTGGCTACGCCGATCCACGGGGGAGTCAGGACGCTAATTTTACGCTCAGCCAAGCTCGAGCCAATTCTGTTAAACAACAACTCGTTGAACTGGGCGTCGATCCGGCAAACATCGTTACGCATGCGCGCGGCGAGCAACCCGCCGAGCAGAACAACTCTGTTGAGTCGTATTTCTTTGACCGTAAAGCGGTGATCATGTTGGCACCACAGGAAAAAATGTTAACCGCTCAACACTAAACTCTCGCGACTGATATTCCGAATGTTTGTATAGGCTACCTCGTTACGATTGCAGTGCATTTGAGGTAAGCCTATGCAGCATCTTTCGTTCTGTCCCCTCGGAATTGACTCCTATCCTATTGGCTCAGTGGCCTCAGTCTATCTTCCTCTCGCATGAGCGAGTTTCTGATATGCTTTCGGGGACTTATTTATTCTGGTTTTCTTCTGCGTTAAGTGGTTGAAATTTGCCATAATGGCAGCACATACCAAAGATATCTTTGTAGCAGCACCGGCTGATGCAATCTCTTGAATATTTTGAGAACACTATGTTAGCACTGGATATTAAAGGTCTAAAGAAGACCTACGCAGGTGGCGTCCAAGCATTGAAGGGCGTTGACTTAGCAGTCTCCCAAGGCGACTTTTTCGCGCTGCTAGGGCCAAACGGTGCGGGTAAATCGACCTCGATAGGGATCATTGCGTCGTTAGTCAATAAAACCGCAGGCGAAGTAACGGTTATGGGGCATTCTATTGATACCGATTTAACCGCTGCCAAGTCGTGTATTGGTTTAGTACCCCAAGAGTTTAATTTCAACCAATTCGAAACCTTGTGGCAAATCATGCTCAATCAAGCGGGTTACTATGGGGTGCCGCGTTCGATCGCGAGGGAGCGCGCAGAAATCTATTTAAAGCAGTTGGATCTTTGGGAAAAGCGCGATGCCCCAGCACGCGAGTTATCCGGTGGGATGAAGCGTCGCTTAATGATAGCAAGAGCTCTCATGCATCAGCCCCAGATTTTGATCCTTGATGAGCCTACCGCTGGTGTTGATATTGAAATTCGCCGGTCTATGTGGCGTTTTCTTACGGAAATCAATCAACAGGGCATTACGATTATTTTGACCACGCATTATCTTGAGGAAGCCGAGAGTTTGTGTCGCAATATCGCTATCATTGATAAGGGCCAGATTGTGGAAAACACCAGTATGAAGGCGCTTTTGGCGACCCTGAACGTGGAAACCTTTGTGTTAGATATTAGCCCCGTACAACAAGCCCCATCCTTACCCAATTATGAGTCGCGGTTGGTCGACGATCATACCTTGGAGGTCGACGTCCATAAGTCTGAAGGTCTGAACCCCGTGTTCTCGCAGCTCACCGAACAAGGTGTGCAAGTCATGAGTATGCGCAATAAAGCGAATCGCTTGGAAGAGTTGTTTGTACGCTTGGTCGAATCGGGGCGCAGTGAGCAACAGGAGAAGTCTGCGTGAATCATTTATATTTTGTTGCATTGCGCACTATTTGGATTAAAGAGTGCACTCGGTTCTTACGTATCTGGGTGCAGACTCTAGTACCTCCAGCGATCACTATGAGTCTCTACTTTGTGATCTTTGGGAATCTTATTGGCTCACGCATTGGTGCTATGGATGGTGTGAGTTATATGGAGTTTATTGTACCCGGCTTGATAATGATGGCAATTATCACCAACAGTTACTCCAATGTCTCTTCGTCATTTTTCAGTGCCAAATTTCAGCGCAATGTTGAGGAATTATTGGTTGCACCGGTGCCAACGTGGGTCATTATTTTTGGTTTCGTTGGTGGTGGTGTTGCGCGGGCGATGCTGATCGGTATTATCGTGACCATTGTAGCGTCGATTTTTGTTGATCTGCAATTGCTGCACCTAGGTGTTATTATTGCGACTCTGGTGCTTACCTCTACGTTGTTTGCAACTGCAGGGTTGATAAATGCAGTGTATGCCAAAACCTTTGACGATATCTCTGTGATTCCCACCTTCGTGTTAACGCCGCTGACTTATCTCGGCGGGGTATTTTATTCGTTATCACTGTTGCCAGAGTTTTGGCAAACGGTTAGCAAAGCGAATCCAATCGTTTACATGGTGAATGGGTTTCGCTATGGCTTTTTGGGTAAATCTGACGTTGACGTGACGGTATCACTGGCGTTGTTGATTGGCTTTAACGCGGTGTTGTTTACTATTGCCTACATGCTATTGCAACGCGGTGTGGGGATCCGTAGTTAATTTATGCAGTCACAAGCCCGTTCGGTCACCACCACTCAACTTGCTGTGCATGAAAAACTAGCGCACTACGTAGAGCGCTACCAGCAAACGCAACGGGTACATGCGGTAAGCGAGCATACGGCTGCAGCTTTTGAGCAATGTCTGGACTGGCTTAGGGACTGGTCTGGGCCAATCATATTTGATGCCTGCTGTGGCGTTGGTGAGAGCACTGCGCGCATCGCTGAGCGCTACCCAGACTGTAAAGTCATCGGTATCGATAAGTCAGCTGCGCGTCTGGCAAAGCACCAACATTACGCCAATACTCAACAAAACTATCAGGTTGTGCGCGCCGACGTAAGTGATTTTTGGTATTTAGCCAGACAACACGGACTCAAGTTAGCGAAACACTTTTTGCTCTATCCCAATCCCTACCCTAAGCCTTCACAACTGCAAAAGCGTTGGCATGCATCACCGAGCATGCCGGATATTATCGCATTAGGTACGGAGCTTGTCGTACGCAGTAATTGGTTGATTTTTTTACAGGAATTTCAGCAGGCCTTAAGCCTCTATGATATTGAGAGCGGAATTGAGCCAGTATCTTCTGGCGAACCGTTGACCCCATTTGAACGCAAGTATATGGCGAGTGGACAAGCCTGTTGGCAGCTGATTTCAACGCCTTAATTGTTCGCTTGCACACTTGCATTTGGACGGCTAAATAAAAATCCCTGGGCATAGCGGATGGACAGTTGATCCAGTAGCGGCAGCATCTTTTCATGCTCTATATGCTCTGCCACTACATTAACGTTATGGCGTTGCGCAAAATCACAGATATGCTCTACGAATTCTTGAACGCCAGAATTCTGATTGAACTGATTAATTAACTTACCACTGAGTTTAACGCCATGAATGGGAAGCGTTAACAAGCGTTGCACATTGACTGGTGTTTCGCCCAAATTATCAATAAAAACGCCGATCCCAAGCGCTGCGCATTGTTCCACAAACTCAGCTAACTCTGCTTCATAATGCAATGCTGCATGTGCGGTTATTTCAATACTGATGCGCTGTCGATTGGGATACTCGTTAAGTGCATTACGAATGAATGGGATCAATTGGGGGTTTTGCAGATCAGCAGTATCTAAATTGATGTTCCAGGGAATATTCACATGGCGAAAATATTGTGCGCACTGCAATAACATGGTTTCGGTTAACTGTGAGCACCAATTATTGCGCTCGACGATAAACAAAAACTCATTGGGCAGGAATGTATGTTCTTGTTCGTTAATCAGGCGCGCGAGACATTCGTAGCGCCACACGCTATTGGCGTGCCGATCCATAATAGGCTGGAAAAAAGGAACAATGCGGTCGAGGGAAAAACTCTCAGTGACCTCTTTAATTGGCATTAGATCAAATTATCCTCATACTCAGTAATAAAACTATAACAGATCATTTCAGACTTGGTACGTGTTTATGCGTGCTTTATCGCTTGGTAAAAGGCGCCAACTAGGGTAAAGTCCGCGATCACCGTTGACACGGCGTATTTTGGATCGAGGCAGTTGGGGGCAAGGCAGTGAGTAAAGCTGAAGTCAGTATGAGTCATCTATTACGGGTGTTTACTAAACCCGAGCAGATGAATTCTAAGCTTGCAGAAATTGAGCAGCATATTTCTGACAACTTGGCAGATTTCTTGTCACAGCATGTTGTTGCTAAGAAAACCTCACTGGAAGAAATTGAGCAAGATTTTGCCGATGCACGTCTGCCAGAAATCCCTGAATTCGTTTCAACCCACGCTGAATCATTGCTCGACAAATTAGTCGCTCATTCCGTCAATACCTACTCGCCGACATTTATCGGTCACATGACCTCGGCACTGCCTTATTTTCACTTGCCACTTGCCAAGCTGATGGTTGGTTTAAACCAAAATTTGGTGAAAATAGAAACCTCAAAAGCATTTACGCCGTTAGAAAGACAAGTGCTAGGTATGATGCACAATTTGGTTTATCAGTGTGACGATGCGTTTTATACCCAACACTTACACAGTGCGCGCCACTCCTTGGGAGCATTCTGTTCTGGTGGAACGGTCGCCAATATCACTGCGTTGTGGGTTGCGCGCAATCACTTGCTTAAGCCAGACGGTAACTTTAAAGGGGTCTCGCGAGATGGTTTATTGGCGGCTTATCGTCACTACGGTATCGACGGTGTCGGTGTATTAACCTCTAAGCGTGGGCATTATTCATTAGGCAAAGCCATGGATTTGCTTGGACTTGGGCGTAATGAAATGGTGACTGTTGATTGCTTATCGCAAACTTTGTCCCCCGAAAAAGCCCTCGCTTTAGGCAAACAATACCAAGCCCAAAATAAACGTTTACTCGCTATTGTTGGCGTTGCGGGAACTACCGAAACGGGCCATGTTGATCCTTTAGACGAGCTCGCCGATGTTGCTAAAGAATTAGGCTGTTGGTTCCATGTCGATGCTGCTTGGGGCGGAGCAACGCTGTTTTCTGAGCGTTATCGCAGCAAGCTTAAAGGTATAGAACGAGCTGACTCGATAACCTTTGACGCCCACAAGCAAATGTACGTGCCTATGGGAGCGGGGATGGCACTGTTTAAGGACCCTGAACACAGTAATGCCGTGCGCCATCACGCCCAGTATATTTTGCGCGAAGGCTCCAAGGATTTGGGCTCGACAACATTAGAAGGTTCTCGCAATGGTATGGCGATGTTGGTCTATGCGTCACTGCATATACTCGGACGACGTGGCTATGAGTTATTAATTAATCAAAGCATTGAGAAAGCACATGCTTTTGCAGAGATGATTACTAATTCGACTCATTTTGAGTTGGTTACTTCACCGACGCTAAGTCTATTGACCTATCGTGTGGTGCCTGATTTTGTGCAGCAATCTACTATTGCATTATCTGCTCGTGAAGGTGCTCTATTGCATGATTTACTGGATCAACTAACAGTGAGTATTCAGAAACGTCAACGTGAGGCCGGTAAGTCATTTGTTTCGCGGACGCGTTTAACCACTGAGCAGTATGCCGATCGTCCGGTTACGGTGTTTCGCGTGGTATTAGCCAATCCATTAACCTCGTTAACCGATTTGCAGAACATTTTGGCTGAGCAAATCGCTATTGCGAAAGACTGCCAACAGTGGCAACAAATCGCGGATTTGGTCGCCCCACAACAGCAGGTTGTTGGTTAGCGTTAAATCGCGCCTTTACATCCATCCATCCATCTGATTTGTTAGAGATTTAATTAAAAACCCTGATTTTTGTATGGACTTGACTAAAGCAAGGTAAGCGATTAATTTATAACCTAATCACTTAACCGATTAACTATGTCTGCGGCCAAAATCTATTACCGGATCAGTAAAGAACACAATGCTCTACTTGTATGGGTCAGTGGAGCTATTAGCTTTGCTAAGGCAATGGAATTTCTGCAAACCTTCCTCCAAGACCCTAATTTTGCGTATGGTATGGACAGTTTTTATGACCTATCCGCCTGCACAGATATTGATGGCGATCTTAAGCATGCTGCCGAAATTTCTGCTCTCGTCAGTGGCGAATCCATGCCCTTGTTGCCGGCAAAAACGGCGTTTTTATTGCCAGAGAACAATGAGAAAGTCAGTCGAGTAATTCACGGTATGATGCTAATGTTTTCAGCCTCACCGATTGAGCATGCATGTTTCAACCAAACCCAACGCGAACAGTCCTTTGATTATTTGAATTTTGATCAAGGCTTTAGAATGGATATTGATAAATTCAGTCAGCAAGTATTTGCAGAGCCTGAATTAATTCTAGCGGTGCCTGGGATTACGGCGCTCAATTAACCCGAACTTGAATATTATCGATAAGCCGTGTTTTACCTAAAAACGCGGCAGCTAAGATCACTAAATCTTTATCTTCATGCCCTGGGTGCAGCAAAGTGCTGGCGGCTCTAATTTCAATATAGTCAGGTTTAAATCCGGCTTCCGCGAGTTTGTTTTTGGCACTGGTGATCATGCTTGAATAATCAAACCGTCCGGCTTGAACTTGCTCCGCTAGGGTAGCAATTGTTTGATACAGCAATGGCGCTTTTTGACGCTCATCTTCGGTTAAATAACCATTGCGTGAACTCATTGCCAGTCCGTCTACTTCACGCTCGGTGGGAACACCGTAAATCTCTAAATTCATTGACAAGTCTGTTACCATGGCGCGAATGACCTGTAGTTGCTGGAAGTCTTTTTCACCGAAAAACGCTTTATTGGGTTGTACCATATTGAACAGCTTACAAACGATAGTAGCAACACCTCGGAAATGCCCTGGTCGACTCGCGCCGCAAACCATGTAAGACAAGCCGGGAACTTCAACAAACGTCTGCTGCTCAAGTCCTCGAGAGTATATGTCCGACGCTTTTGGGGTAAACACCACATCAACACCGAGTGCTTCAAGCGCCGCCAAATCGGCTTGCATCGTACGTGGGTATGCATCTAAGTCTTCGTCGGGACCAAACTGTAACGGATTAACAAAAATCGATACCACCACAATACTGGCTTCAGCTTTGGCGCGCTGTACCAGCTTTAGATGACCGTCATGCAAATTTCCCATGGTAGGCACAAATGCGATGACTTCGCCTTTTAATTGCCAGGTGCGGCGCAACTCTCTTAATGACGTAATGTTTTCAATCACTTGCATAATGAATTCAAGCTCTGATTTGGGTATTACTCGAAACTGTGTGCAGCGTCTGGAAACTGCCCACTTTTAACTTCTGCAACAAACTGTGCAACCGCTGAGGGTATGTCTGCACTCTCAGCGAGGTAATTCTTAGAAAACTTAGGCATATAGTTTGCGCTGACACCTAACATGTCATGCATGACCAGGATTTGCCCATCACAGTGAACCCCTGCGCCGATGCCAATCACAGGAATACTAACCGCTTGTGCAATGCGTTTCCCTAACTCCGTTGGAACGCATTCAATTACCAGCAGTTGAGCGCCGGCACTTTCCAGCGCTTGTGCTGACTGGATCAAAGCAAGCGCTTGCTTATCGTCGCGGCCTTGCACTTTGAAACCGCCAAAGACATGCACGGACTGTGGCGTAAGCCCAATATGCCCGCACACCGGCACCCCACGTTGGACCAAACCACGAATAGTCTCGCTTAGCCACTCGCCACCCTCTAATTTGACCATGCTCGCGCCACTGGCCATAAGTTTTCCGGCTTCCAGATATGCAGTTTCAGGCGTGGCATAGCTCATAAAGGGCATATCCGCGATGACGAGTGCATGTTTCGCTCCAGCGCGCACCGCACGGGTATGGTAGGCAATATCGGCAACCGTAACACCTAGCGTGTCATCACTACCATGCAATACCATACCTAACGAATCACCAATTAAAATCACCTCAACGCCAGCGTCATCGAAGAGTTTGGCAAAACTTGCATCGTAGGCTGTGAGCGCGGTGATTTTTTCCCCTTCATGCTTCATCTTTTGTAAGCTGGCGATGGTTTTCTTTTTCACGCGCTAATCTCCTTAACTTCAGGTTCACTTCTCATTCGGCGTAAGCCTTTGAGTGAACAGTCGGCAACCCAGGCGGCTAAGGGCCTGCCGTCAGGCATAACCATATCGGGGCCAATTTCAAACAACGGCACCAGAACAAACTCTCGCCCAGCCAACCCGTAGTGGGGTACGGTTAATCGTTTAGTTTGGATGATCTGTTGGTCAAATAACAGAATGTCCAAATCCATGGTTCTTGGGCCCCAGCGCTCTTGTTTGCGCTCGCGACCAAACAGTTGCTCTATGGATTGTAGTTGATCAAGCAAGGAATCGGCGCTGCAACTGCAACGAACATGCATAACGGCATTAACATAATCCGCTTGTTCTTGGGGTCCCATAGGAGCGCTGCGATAGAGTGACGATGCGCGCACAAGCTCTACATCATCGAGTTCGGTAATCTTATTTATTGCTTGCTGTACCTGCTCGCAGGGCAGACCAAATATTGGACTTGGAATGTTACTCCCAAGCCCAATAAAAACTTGTTCATACATCGCTTTTCGGTTTCCGCGGTTTACGGTTTTTAGGCGGACGACGGCGCGGCCCTTTACCGCCATTGTTAGCCATTTTACGGCGGCCGTCAGGATCTTTATTTTGGTATTCTGTCCACCACTGCGCCACTTCAAGCGCCTGACCACCTTCTATTTGTCCGCGAAGCAACATAAAATCATAAGCCGCTCTAAAGCGCGGATGGTTAAACAGTGTTTGCGCCCGGCGCCCAAAGCGTTTCGGTAAACGCCATTGGAGTTGCCATATTTCGCGCATTGCAGTGGTAAAGCGTTTCGGGATCATCAAACGTCGGGTCTGTGCGCTGAGTATATCATTCATGGCAATGTTAAATGCATCATGGGGTTGCAACCCAGATTCAGCCATCAATTGTTGATGACGCTCTTCCAATGGATACCAAAGAAATGCGGCGAGTAAAAACGCAGGCGTTACCCGCATCTCGTTGTTGATCCGATTATCGGTATTGATCAACATTTGTTCAATCAGTTGATACTCACGGCCAGCCGGGTTGTTTAACACATCCTCTAAACAAGGGAATAGTGGATAAAACAAGCGGTATTCAAGCAATAAGCGGAACGTTTCTAACGCCTGACCAGACAAGAACAACTTTAAGTATTCTTCAAACAAGCGAGCCGGTGGAATGTTGCTTAACAGTCCAGCTAGGGCGATGATCGGCGTACCGGTACGCGGTGTAATATGCATATCCAGTTTAGCGGCAAATCGCACAGCGCGAAGCATACGTACAGGGTCTTCACGATAGCGGGTTTCTGGGTCACCAATTAACTCAATCTCGCGCTGCTTAATGGCGCGCACACCCTCGGCAAAATCAGTGACGCTATAATCGGCAATGTTGTAGTACATGGCATTGATCGTGAAATCCCTGCGCTGGGCGTCCTCGTCAATGCTACCAAAGACATTGTCGCGCATCAGCTGCCCATGTTCCGACTGTTTACTGTGATCGGTGGAATCTTCGTCGCTGGTGTGATGCCCACGAAATGTCGCCACTTCGATAATTTCACGCCCAAAGACAATATGTGCCAAGCGAAAACGTCGGCCAATCAGGCGGCAATTTTTAAATAGACTTTGCACTTGTTCGGGTGTGGCGTCAGTGACAACGTCAAAGTCCTTGGGATGTTTACCAAGCATAATGTCACGAATACAACCACCGACGAGATACGCTTGAAAGCCAGATTTGTTAAGGCGGTATAGTACCTTTAGGGCATTATCACTGATTTCTGAGCGGGTAACAGGGTGTTCAGCGCGCGGGATGATCACCGGACGCAATTCCTCAGAAGGCAGACTTGTATCCGCTTTGGGTTGACCTGAGAGTGCATTTTTCACTCTACTAAAGACTTTACTGATGATACGCCTTGGCTCCTGAAACGCGATATGCCCAATTAAAGCCAGCTATGATATGCTGCTTAAGGCATTTCGACAATAATTTCGCGTTGCCTCGGCCATTTATTCCACGAAAGATGTTCGATGGCCCACGCCAAAGTTGCCGATACCGACGATAAATCTTCTTGCTTAGGTATCCTCGCCCCCAGCAACCGAATAACTTTATGTAGATTTTCGACCGCATGTGCTGCTTGTATTGGCGGTGCGTGATTTTGTTTACTGAGTTTAAAACCTGGTTTGGTGCAAAGCACGGGTAAGTGCAAATAGAGTGGTGCTGGTTTAGCAAAAGCTTGATAAAGCGCAAGCTGACTCGCCGTTGTCTCCAGTAAGTCCGCGCCACGCACAATGTGACTCACTTGTTGACGAATATCATCTGCTACAACAACCAAATTGTAAGCAAATAAACCATCTTTGCGCTTTACAATGAAATCATCAAGATTGTGCGGATCGGCAATCGCTATCTTTCCGAGCAAGAGATCATTAAATTCGACGCGAGTTTGGCCTTGATAGAAGCGCAAAGCGGCCCCTTCAACTGGATAGTCTCGTTTCCGACAATAACCGTCGTAGTGACCATGCGGATTGCGTTCACGTACTTTTGCGCGTGTGCAACGACAGGCGTAAATAGAGTCAGCCAGGGTGGTCAGGCAGCGCTGATAGTAAGCATGCTGCGTTGATTGATAGGTTACCGAATCATCCCAGACTAAGCCATGCGCTGATAGCGCCTGCAAGATTGCCTCATCGGCGCCAGGCACACAGCGAGGAGTATCGATATCTTCAATCCTAACCAACCATTTGCCGCCGTGCTGTCGAGCATGCAAATAGCTGCACACCGCGGTAAATAATGAACCTAAATGTAAATTGCCACTGGGAGAGGGAGCAAAGCGCCCTATGTAGGGTTGTTTGCTCATAAAAAGACAGAAAAAAAGCCACGCGAGCAGGCTCGAGTAGCTTTTTTAACACTCCAACTAACGGTTGCGCCCATTAGCCTTGTAATTGCTTTTCCTTGATTTCTGCCATTGTTTTGCAGTCAATACAAAGGTCTGCGGTCGGGCGTGCCTCTAATCGGCGAATACCAATTTCAATGCCGCATGAATCACAAAAACCAAAATCATCATCTTCAATACGCTTTAACGTTTTCTCGATTTTCTTGATCAATTTCCGCTCGCGGTCGCGCGTGCGCAGCTCTAAACTGAACTCTTCTTCTTGCGCTGCTCGATCCACTGGGTCAGGGAAGTTTGCTGCTTCGTCTTTCATGTGGGTAACAGTGCGATCGACTTCTTCTCGCAATTGGTCACGCCAAGCTTTGAGGATCAGACGGAAATGTTCCATCTGCTTCTCGTTCATGTACTCTTCGTCTTTGCCTTCTTGATATGCCTGTAGGCCGGCTAGCGCCAAAAGACCAAGAGGCTTATTTTCTTTAGTGGTTGGCATATGACACTTCTCCCAGAATCAAATCCATTACATCTACTTTCTTAACGTAAGAGTATGTCGTCGTTCTGACAATACTGCAAACACAGTCGCTATTTCCAACGCCGGAATAAAGATGTTGATTTATCTACTCTCAGATGGGTAACAAAAACGTGGCGTGATTTGCTAGCCATCGTGCTAAAAACAAGCGGCAAATATGGCGTTGTTCTGATAAAAATCAACATTTTTTTCACAAGTCAACACTTAGCTTTTGATTTATATGAATTTTTTGTTCGTCGATATAGCATTGGTAGGCATAAACCTCTAATCCGGCGCTCACCGCTTCGCGCAGTGCTTGGGCATAACTTGGATCGATATGGGCTGCGGGGCGTACCTGGGTAATCCCAGTGTGCTGTACGCAAAAAACTAATGCGCAACGAGAATATGCTGTCAGTTGCTGAGCGAGCTCCTGACAATGTTTAGCGCCACGACTGGTAACCGCATCCGGAAAATAACCAACACCATTGTCTGCTAACGTAACGGATTTAATTTCTACTAAGCATTCTTTTTGCGACGCACTGTTGCGTAGTAAAAAATCGAAGCGAGAGTTCGCGTCTTGGGGTTTATATTCAGCGCGAATATGGTCAAAATCAGCAAAATCGGGCAGGCTTTTATTGGCGAGTGATTCGGCTACAATCTTGTTTGCACGATGTGTATTGATCCCAATCCGGTGGCCCTGCTTATCCTCCACTAGCTCCCACGTATATTGAAGCTTTCGCTTCGGATTGTTGGCAGGACTCACCCAAGCCCGGAAGCCGGCTTCGGCACAACCGGTCATGGCACCAGTATTGGGGCAATGCGCGGTAATCAGTTCACCCGAGTCAAGTTCAATGTCAGCAAAGAAACGCTTATAGCGCCGCAGCAGTTTACCGGGGAGGAGTGGTGCTTCGAAATCCATGGAATCCTGATGTAGGTTTGTTAAAGTAGCGCGCAAGAATAGCAAAAAGGGCTAATAATGTCGGATTTTACTTTACGCTTAACAACAGAATTACCTAGCGGTGCTTGGCGCGAGGATTCATTAATCAGTTTTGAGCAAAATGGGGCCAATATCCACCTCAATGAAACAGGGCTAAATTTGCGTCGTATTCAAAAAGCCGCGCGCATGCTTGAGAGTAATGCCATCGCTCGCCTGCAATTGACTGGAGATTGGGATATAGAACAGCAATGGGCATTTGCCATCAGCTTTGTGTCGCACAAAGCTAAAACCGAGTTGTTGTTCTGTGACAACGCAGATAAGGCGACATTGGAACAGCGTTTAAAGGCCCTTGTGTTTACCCGTAAGCTAGTCAATGAAACACCTGAAGTCATGAGCCCGGTGTATTTGGCTGAACAGGCAGCACAATGGCTGTCAGAACTTGCGCCCAAACACGTGAGTTACCATTTGATCAGTGGTGAAGAACTCGCTGAACAAGGTTGGACTGGAATCTACAATGTAGGGCGTGGCAGTGAGCGTCCGCCGACCATGCTAGTGCTTGATTTTAATCCAACAGGCGATAGTCAAGCGCCGGTGACTTCAGCCTTGGTTGGCAAAGGGATCACCTTTGACAGTGGCGGTTATAGTATTAAATCCAGTGAGGGAATGCTGGATATGAAGTGTGATATGGGTGGAGCGGCAACAGTTTGCGGTGCGCTTGGGTTGGCGATTATGCAAGGCCTAACCGCGCGTACACAGTTGTTTTTATGCTGTGCAGAAAACTTGATCAGTGGGCATGCGTACAAATTGGGTGACATTTTGACCTATAAAAATGGGTTGACGGTGGAGATCGTCAATACTGATGCAGAAGGTCGCTTGGTGTTAGCTGATGGCTTAATGGCGGCGACTGAAAGTGGCGCTTCATTAATTATCGATGCTGCAACACTAACTGGCGCTGCTGTTGCAGCGGTTGGCAATGAGTACAATGCACTGTTTTCATTGGACGATGAACTGCGCAATAAGATGTTGCAATGGGCGGCCGCAGAAAATGAGAAAACCTGGCCATTGCCATTGGAGCCATGGCATCAGGAAAAATGCCCGTCAAACTTTGCCGACACAGCAAATAGTCGTCCGGTTAAAGGCGGTGGGGCCGGCGGTGCGTCGAATGCGGCAGGATTTCTCTCACGGTTTGTGGGGGCCGATGGAAAAGGCTGGGCACATTTGGATTTAGCTGCGGCTTATAGTGGCTCCGCAACTAGCACTATGCCTGCAGGCGCTACTGGGCAGGGTATTCGTACCATTGCGCGTGCACTGCTAGAGCACACGGCGTAATATGGAAGTGGGCGCATTTAGCAGTAGTTAAATGCCGCCCAAACGCTCCGCAAGCTGTTTATAACGCTCTACATCGCCTTTATCGAACAAAGGCTTACCATTGCCATCCTTTTCTTTTGCAATCAGCAGGCTTTCTCTTTCAAGGCGCTCCACACGAATTTCTTGCACCCCTAAAAATTCTGCAACTTCGCTAACTGACATTAAACTCATAGTCGATTCCTTTAATAAAATTTCAACACGATCGTTATTAATGTAAACCGTAACTATAAATTTCGCTATAATAGCGTGCAATTTTATCGAGATATCAGGTTTTGCGGAGTTAAGATGGATACGCTATCGGCAGCGGTCATGTTGTTTCTGATCATGGATCCATTAGGCAACCTACCAATTTTCACTTCGATCTTAAAGGGTATTGAACAAAAACGGCGGCGCATTGTAGTAGTGCGAGAGTTAGTCGTGGCGTTGGGTATCTTGTTTGTGTTTCTATTCAGTGGTCAGGCGATCCTTGACTTTCTTAATGTAGGCCAAGAGACCGTGCGGATTGCGGGTGGAGTGATTTTGTTTTTGATCGGTCTTAAGATGATCTTTCCACAACCGGGTGGCGTGACTGGACTTGCAGTAGGAGAAGAGCCATTCATTGTGCCGCTTGCGGTGCCAATGATTGCTGGGCCGAGTACGCTTGCAGCGCTGATTTTATTAAGTAATCAAGATCCCTCGCGAATGTTAGATTGGTCACTTGCATTGTTTGCAGCGTGGCTCGTTTCAGCGATTATTTTATTGTTTTCGGGGTTATTCCATAAGCTGCTAGGTGAGCGTGGATTGTCAGCCATGGAACGTTTAATGGGGATGATCCTGATCATGATCGCGATTCAAATGTTATTAGATGGTGTTAGCGCCTACATCGCGCATGCTACGGAGATTGGTACATGAGTAACCAGCAACAAAAATTATCAACCTTTGCGCAAGTTAGAGGCTTGTCTAAAGTGCAAGGTGTTGGCTTTTGTGCAACGTTATTACAACGTCAAATAGCCAATTTTTCGCTGTTTTGCGAATTGTGTGACTGGGATGGCGATGCACAAATGCAAAAAGCCTTGGCGCAATTGTGGCTTGCCTACGATGCGTTAGTCGCGAAACGCAAAATCACGACCAATTTCGCTCTGTTAAAGGATAAGGTCGAAGAGGCAAGTCCTGACCCCCAAGCCTTTGATAACTTCGGAGTTTATCCTGCTGTGGATTGCGCTATGGCGATGGTTGCCGCATTGAGTTTAGTCTCCGGTGACGATGAACAAGGCGCTGTGGCAGTCAGTAAACTGTCGCAGGGCAGTGTTGAGGCTGTCATACTGGCTACCGAAGGTGAGCTGGATAATGTGGCGATTAAACAACATCCTTTGATGCAGCGTGAAGTCGATTTTCAACAAGCGCTGCTCGATCGGTTAACACAGTCATTGCCGGCAGCTGATGAATTGCGCGATCTAGCGTTAGTCGATAACGCGACCAATATCGGGGTTAGTTTAGAGGACTAACGCGTCCAAACCCCAAAAGCGACTTGTGCTGTGTTTTTTTGTTTCTGACACGTTAGACCAAATTGAGCGGGCAATTCATTCAGGGAACGTTCTGTTTCAATATAGATTTTTGCCTGCTCCGCTAAAACGTTTCCTTTGGTTAAAACATCTAATATCGGCGCGAGTAAGTCTTGTTGAAACGGCGGGTCAAGAAAAACCAGGTCAAACGTTTCGGAACAATTTTGTAGATAGTTTAACGCGTCGTTGACCGTCACCTGTGTCGCTATAGCTGGTGCCTTTAGTGTCGCTATGTTTGCACGGAGCTGCTCGGCGACACGTTTATCTTTCTCCACAAAGTGCACGGACTTGGCATAGCGCGAGAGGGCCTCAAAACCCAAGCCACCACTGCCGGCAAATAAATCCAAACAGCGTGCATCGCGGACATCATGCATTAACCAATTGAACACAGTTTCTTTGGTTCGGTCCGTGGTTGGCCGCAAGCCTTGGGCATCGAGTACAGGCAGCTTTCGGCCGCGCCATTGACCCGCAATGATGCGGATACTGCCCGCGGATGCTTGTTTACTCTGCGGGTTTTGCCGTTTTCTGTCTCGCTTCATGGGGGCTGGCAATGTTAAGATGTCCGTTTAATTAATTACAATTGCTAGTGTACCCGAAATCAAGGGATACGTTGAGATGGAAGCAAGCCTAGATGTCAAAATTTTTTGATTGGTTTAATAAAGATAAGTCGAAACCTTTAACACGCGAAGATCACATTGCCGAGCATTCCACTGACAGTTCGGAGTCAGCTCCTGTAGATACGATTACTGAATCCCCCATGCCGCTAGAGCAAATCGAAGGCGCAGTGACACAAACTACCGAGCACGATCCGCAGCCAGACCCCGCCTCGCCTCAAGTAGTCAGCGAATCTACTGATGACGTAAAACCATCCGAGCAGTCGTCTACAGCAAGCGAAGGCGCAGAGTCGAAGCCAGCAACGATTCCCGCGGAGCCCAGCAAGCCAAAGTTCTTCGAGCGCTTAAAAGCCGGATTGTCACGCACTAAGCAGAATATAGGCACGGGATTTGTCGCCTTATTCAAAGGTAAATCGATTGATGATGATCTGTATGAAGAACTTGAAACTCAGCTGTTAGTCGCCGATGTGGGTATGGACACTACGACTAAAATCATTGATCGGTTAACTGAGAACGCTAAGTTGTCACAATTAAAGGATGGTGAGGCCTTGTACGCCATGCTGCGTGAGCACATGCAGGAGATGCTTGAACCGGTAAGTCAGCCGTTAGAATTAACTGCTAATCAAGGCCCCTACGTCATTCTAATGGTCGGAGTTAATGGGGTGGGTAAAACCACCACCATTGGCAAGTTAGCCAAACAGTTCCAGCAGCAAGGCAAGCGGGTTATGTTAGCTGCGGGAGATACGTTCAGAGCCGCAGCAGTCGAGCAGTTAGAAGTATGGGGTGAGCGCAATAATATACCGGTAATTGCCCAGCATACAGGTGCAGACAGCGCCTCGGTATTGTTTGATGCGCTGCAAGCCGCAAAAGCCCGCAACGCGGATGTGTTAATTGCCGATACTGCGGGTCGCTTACAAAATAAAGACAATCTAATGGAAGAGCTCAAGAAAGTGGTGCGCGTGATGCAGAAAATTGATCCGTCCGCGCCGCATGAGGTAATGCTCACCGTTGATGCAGGTACCGGGCAAAATGCGATCAGTCAAGCCAAGCTCTTCGGCCAAGCAGTTAATGTCAGCGGTATCACTTTGACTAAGCTCGATGGAACTGCAAAGGGGGGAGTTATTTTCGCCATTGCTGATCAGCTCGGGATCCCGATCCGCTACATTGGGGTTGGCGAAGGGATTGATGACTTGCGCCGTTTTGACAGCGCTGAGTTTATCAATGCATTATTCAGTGACAATGAGAGTCGCGACTCCGAATAAGTGACATAGGCGCAGGCATGATCAAATTTGAGCAAGTAAGTAAGACCTATCCGGGTGGACAACGAGCGCTCCAAAAAGTGAACTTTCACTTGCAGGCAGGTGAAATGGCATTTCTGACGGGGCATTCTGGTGCGGGTAAGAGTACGTTGCTTAAATTAATCAGCATTATGGAACGCCCTACGGTTGGCAAGATTTTCATCAATGGTCATGATTTGGGTAATATTACGCGCAACCAGATTGCCTATATTCGGCGTGATATCGGGATGATTTTTCAGGACCATAATCTACTCCTAGACCGCACGGTCTTTGATAATGTTGGGCTGCCTTTGGTCATTGAAGGCTATTCACATAAGCAAATTAAGAAACGGGTGGCTGCGGCATTAGAAATGGTTGGCCTTAGCGATAAGATCCGTCAGTTACCCGTAGCGCTCTCAGGCGGAGAGCAGCAGCGAGTGGGCATAGCGCGCGCGATTGTCAATAAGCCACCACTATTACTTGCTGACGAACCTACCGGTAACCTTGACCCTAAACTCTCTATGGAAATCATCCGGTTGTTCGAAGATTTTAACCAGGCCGGTGTCTCGGTTCTCATTGCTACCCATGATCTAGGTTTGATAGCACGAATGCGCTACCGCACATTAACCTTGAAAAATGGCCAAATGATCACTGATGGACTCACTGAGTCGACGCCGGAGATGGTGTTATGAGCCTCCTCTTTAAAGACCGCCCTAGTGGTGCGGTGCAATCTAACAAGATCAATTTTATACAGCGTATTTTAATGTTTTTTGTTAATCATTTACGCCAAGCGTTGTACAGCTTAGGTGAGTTATGGCGTCAACCCGTAGCATCGATGATGACGATCGGCGTATTAGGGCTCAGTATTACCTTACCCAGTACCTTGTATATCTTGGTCAGCAATGTTGAAAAAATGAGTGAAGGCTGGCAACAAGCCTCTGAAATCTCGCTGTTCCTGAAAAGCTCAGTCAACGAGCGTCAGTCGCAACAGTTAGTCACCCGGCTGGGGTTGTGGGAAGAAATTGACGGAGTCGTTTTTATTCCTAAACAACAAGCGCTGGAAGAGTTTGAGCAGCTGTCCGGGCTCGGCGACACTATCGCTTATTTGCCAGAAAATCCCATCCCGGATGTCGTGTTGGTAACGCCTACAAGCAAACACAGTAGTCCTACCGCAGCGAAAATGTTGCTAGAGAAATTACTCAACGAGCGGGAAGTTGAAATCGGTAAATTAGATATCGATTGGTTAGAACGCTTGTACGCACTGGTGAATGTAGCTCGCGAGCTCGTTACCTTTATAGGTTTGCTTTTGTTTATGGCGGTGGTACTTATTATCGGCAATACAATCCGCTTAAATATCCTGAATAAGCGGGATGAAATCATCGTAATGAAATTAGTGGGTGCCACAGATGCATTTATTCATCGCCCATTCTTGTATACCGGCTTCTGGTATGGCTTGCTTGGAGGGCTCATTGCGTGGTTCGCGGTATTGGCTATTTTATGGTGGATGGATGCCAGTATTACTCGATTTGCCGAGCTTTATCAGAAGCAGTTTTCCATCTCAGGATTGGACGGTGGAGCCTTGCTAACCATGCTAGGGCTTTCAGTGCTATTGGGTTTGATGGGTTCGTTTATTTCAGTACAACGTCACGTGCGTCAGATAGAGCCTCAATAGTTAACTTTGCGCTGAGGAAAATACGACGACAATGTTTGGCGTACGCCATTGCCCCAGACTATCGCTTGATTATATAAACTATGGAGCTCTTTTTGGTCGATTTCGAGCTGTTTAGAAGCGCGAATAACATTAAGCCATAGGCCGCTTTCAAAAGCTCTAACCAGGGTGAAATAGCGGCTAAACTCTTCACTTTCACCAAGGATACCTTGGGTTATTTCATCTGATAATGGCAACTGCACGAGAATATCGCTCATCGTTTGATCCAGTAACGCATCGAGCAATGAGAACAGTCCGATTAAAAATCCTATCGGTGGATCTATTTTTAAATGGCGCTTCTGCGACAACAAGTCAAAGAACTTTGCACGCACCAAAGACATATGGGTAAGTTCTAGTGGTTTTTCGTCACTGAGGTTGGCCAGAGACAGTAGGGCAATAAATTTTTTAATTTCGACTTCGCCCATGTAGTTCAGCGCGTGGCGCAATGAACTGATCTTGTAGCGCTTGTTGATCATTGGATTATTAATAAAGCGCAGCAACAGATACGACAAAGCCGCATCACGCTCGATGATTTGATTAATCCGGTCAAAGTCAAAATCAGGATTACTACTTTCACCCATCAAATCAACGAGGGTCAATTTACTCGCCGGTAAATCGCGTTGTAAACGCGCTTCGGGTTGGGCGAAGAAATAGCCTTGGAAGAATTGAAAACCAAGCGATTGGGATGTCGCAAAGTCATCATAAGTATTCACGTGTTCTGCGACGAGCTCTAAATTAGCATCAACCAAGCGAGGTAACTGCTTTTCTAAATGCTCAAAGCGATTGACTGCGAGGTCGATTTTAACAATGTCGACCAATGGCATAATCTCGGTTTTGCGATTGAGCAATTGCGGATCATCAAGGGCAATCCGGTAGCCTAAGTTTTTGGCATGCTTGCACGCGTCGGCAAGACCAATATCACCACTGGGGTCACGATTTAGCTCAATCACAACACGGTCGGGGTCTAACTCCTTTGGTACGCCCTGCATCAATGTGGCTGGATTTAAACTAATAAAGGAAGTTTTGTCGCCCGAAATGTCATCTAAACCCAACGCATAGAAATGCTCGGTGATGTATTGTTGCTTCTTATCTTCATACTGTGGCAGGGCACCTTCCTTGCCATCACGAAAAATAAGTTCATACGCATAGACATCCTTTTCTTTATCGAGGATCGGATGTCGAGCTACAAATGCAAACATAGATTATTCCTTTACTTCAGCCGGTATGCGTTTATTCGCTTAGAGCACTTTGTTTCATGGCGTGCCCCCATTTCATCGCTTCATTATAAAATCTGTGAATGACTGTTTGTTCAATGCCGTATTGCTTCGAAAAGCGCGCTACTGCAGGCCAATTGCCGACTTCAAATGCCCTGGCAACGTTCACGCATGCGCGTAATAAATTTTCATTCCCAATAAGCGCTGATTTAACGTTATCGGCCAGAGGTAGCTTTTCCACCAGCGATTGCATTGATTGATCCAAAATAGTATCAATCAAAGAGAATAGCCCGGTTAAAAATCCCGTCGGCGGATTTTCCCTTTCTTTTAACAGCAATGAGATAAGCTCACAAAATTTAGCCCGCACCAGTGACATATGCATCAGCTCGATGGGCTTGCCTTCACTTAAATTTGCCAATGCAAGCAATGCAATAAACTTCTTAACTTCAATCTCGCCCATATAGGTAAGAGCGTGGCGTAATGAAGTGATTTTATTGCGCTTGTTAAATAAAGGGTTATTGATAAACCGTAATAACATGAATGACAGCCCGACATCACGCTGTAAAACCTCATTTACCTTATCATAATCAAATGTAGCGCTTGAACTAACCGCGACCAATTCTAGCAGTGATAGTTTTGATGCGCCCATTTGCTTATTTTTAACGATCTCTGGTCTGGCAAGAAAATAGCCTTGAAAGTAATCAAAGCCGAGGGCTTTGTATTGTTCAAACTCTTCCAAAGTTTCGACTTTCTCGGCAACCAACTTGGTTTTAGTCTCTTTTAGCGCGGGTAATTTCTCGGCGACTTGTTCAGAGCTTACCGCCTGAATGTCAATTTTAACAAAGTGTACAAACGGTAAAAATGGGTCCCACTTAGGGTCTAAATCATAATCGTCGAGGGCCAGTTTGTAGCCCAAATCACGAATATGCTTACATGCACTGACTAGCTCTTTAGTTACCTTCACGGTTTCGACGATTTCGATCACTACCACGTTGGCATCAAGCGAGGTCGGAAAACGATAAAGTAGCGTATCTTGGTGAAAGTTAATAAACGCAGTTTTATTGCAACTTACCTCTTCTATGCCCAACGATAAGTGATTTCCGGTTAGTATTTTCGAGGTGGCTTCGTCAGCGTTGATTTCAGGAAAACAATTTTGTTCTCCGTTGCGAAATAACAATTCGTATGCAAAGACGTTTTTTTCGGTATCAACGATGGGTTGTCGAGCGACATATGCAAACATAATAACAACAATTCTCTGGAGTGGCAGAAACACCACAATTATTACGAAATTGTACGTTGATTGCTAAAAAATGAAACTTTTTTATACAATTAACGGTCTTGAATTAGGCGAAATCATCACCATATTGACTAGGTTAACAGGGAATCCGATAAATAATTGACCGAAAACGCGGTGATCGTCGTATAAGTAGGTAGTTTTAGTACGGTGGCTTTGCTACACTTTTCGGATATTTATTAGAGGTAACACATGAGTTCAAAAATGCAATCCATGGCATTGTCTGTTCCTCTCAGTGGCAGTATCGAGAGCTACATTCAAGCGGTTAGCGGTATAGACATGCTAACAGCTGAAGAGGAACGTGAGTTAGCGATTCGCTTACGTGAAGAAGAAGATTTAGGTGCGGCCAGAAAATTGGTCATGTCGCACCTTAGATTTGTTGTCCACATTGCCAAATCATACGCAGGCTATGGTTTACCCCAAGCCGATCTTATTCAAGAAGGTAACATTGGGTTAATGAAAGCGGTGAAGCGCTTCGATCCTTCGGTAGGCGTGCGTCTGGTGTCTTTTGCAGTGCATTGGATCAAAGCGGAAATTCACGAGTTTGTTCTGAAAAATTGGCGCATTGTTAAAGTTGCTACAACGAAGGCGCAACGTAAGTTGTTCTTCAACTTGCGCAAAGCAAAGAAACGCTTGGGCTGGTTTACACACGAAGAAGTTCAAAAAGTTGCGGAAGAATTGGGCGTTAGCACAAAAGAAGTGTTGCAAATGGAAGCGCGCATGAGCAGCCAAGATACGGCGTTTGATTTATCTGCTGATGATGACGAAAGCGGCAATTTTGCCCCGGTACAGTATCTAGAAGATAAGTCAGCCGATGTTGAGCAAGATGTGATTGATAACAACTGGGATCAACGCGCATCGAAGCGTCTATATGCAGCGATTAAAACCTTGGATGCTCGCAGTCAGGAAATCATTGAAACACGCTGGCTATCCGATGATAAAACCACACTGCAAGATTTGGCTGATAAATATCAGGTATCGGCCGAGCGCGTTCGCCAGATTGAAAAGAATGCGATGAAAAAATTGCATTCAGCAATGGCAGCGTAATCTGGTACGTTTAATCTCACTATAAACGCCGGCTTTAGTCGGCGTTTTTTATTGGCCGCACTAAGGCTCTAATTGCAAACAATGCTTTTTACTACTTGATTACGATGTGGTGTTGGTCCAAGAGACGCAGCTTATCTTTCACTAATATAAATACATCGCCATAATCTTTTTCCGTCAACGGCGCACCGGTGCCGCCAAGGCGCTCGACCAAATCAGGAACCGTATTGCTGTGGCCAACTATAACGCAATCTCCCTGCGTTGTTGTTAGGCTGTTGATTAACTTTTCAGGTTGACGGGGATCGTACAATTGCACTTTTATTGAAAGCGCGTTGGCAAGCGGCGTGACTGATTGTAGAGTGCGCTGGTAATTCGTTGAATAGATACACTGAATGTCTTTGTCATTCAGTAATGCAGCTAACGCGTTCGCTTGCTGTATTCCGCGGGTTGAAAGGGGCGGATCGTCGGGTGTTGGCGCTTTTTCAAAATGCCGTAGCACGTAGTAGGTTTGTGCCAAGGCACTCGTCTGCAAGCAGAACAGCATCAACCCAAGGAGTAATCCTTTCATCCTAATATTACCTTCACTGCAGCCGCGGCTTGTTGGGCAGTGGAAACTGCGCCTTCAATGCTATCTCCCAGTGCTAATGCCACACCCATGCGACGAGTTCCCTGTACCGCCGGTTTACCAAATAAGCGCAGATCGGTGTCGGGTATGCAAAGTGCTTGCTCCAACGCCGTGTATTGAATATCTGAGGTATCTCCGGAAACCAATATTACGGCAGAAGCGGCGTGACCTAATTGCCTAATGTTGGGGATCGGTAAGCCAAGGAACGCCCGCGCGTGCAGTGCAAATTCGGACAATGGCTGCGAAATTAAAGTCACGAGTCCGGTGTCATGAGGACGCGGTGAAACCTCACTAAAAATCACTTTATCGCCTTGAATAAATAATTCAACGCCAAACAAACCATAGCCACCTAGCGCTGCCGTTACTTTAGACGCGATTGCTTGCGCGTTGGTTAATGCTGCAGCCGACATGGCTTGCGGTTGCCAGGATTCTCGGTAATCACCCTGCTCTTGGCGATGGCCAATGGGCTGGCAAAAACTCACACCCTCACTATGCTGAATGGTTAGTAGGGTTATTTCATAATCGAAATTAACTTGGCCTTCGACAATCACTCGTCCCTTGCCCGCGCGCCCACCTTCCTGAGCATATTGCCACGCGGCTTCAATATCCTCAGGGCCCGTTAGGCGAGATTGACCTTTACCTGATGAACTCATGATTGGCTTAACAAAACACGGGTAGCCAATCGCTTCTATGGCCTGCTTAAAATCAGCGTAATTGTCAGCGAACTGATAAGGCGAGGTTGGTATGTTGAGTTGCTCGGCTGCTAAGCGCCGGATCCCCTCGCGGTTCATAGTAGTATGAACCGCATTTGCTGAGGGTACGACAGTAAATCCCTCTTGTTCTAGCCGTAAAAGTTCTGCAGTCGCAATGGCTTCGATTTCCGGCACGATATAATGGGGTTTCTCTGTCATCACCGCAGCGCGCAGTTGTTCAGCATCTAACATCGAAAATACGTGTGCACGGTCAGCCACTTGCATTGCAGGGGCGTTTGCATAGCGGTCACACGCAATAACCTCACAGCCGAGGCGCTGCAACTCTATAACTACTTCTTTACCTAATTCGCCAGCGCCAAGCAACATCACGCGCGTCGCACTGGAGCTAAAAGGGGTACCGATAGCAGGCATCTTAATCTCCATTTTTTGCTGCGGGCAGCGGCAGCACCCAAAACACACCACTAAATTCGGCCACGGCATTATCTCCGTCGAGAATATCAACACTCAGTTTAACCGGGCATTTTTTCCCATTGGCCAGCGTTTCAAACTTAGCGTTGACGGACTCAATATTGCAAATAGCGCGTGGCTGCATCGTGATTGGTTTATGGTAGTGAATATCTCCATCACCGAGAACGATATCGCCGTCGAGTCCTTGCTGCTTGAGCTGCAAATGGATCATGCCCCAGCCGGTTAAGGTAGCAAGTGAAAAAATACTGCCCGCAAACATGGTACCGTGGACATTGATGTTCTTATTTAACGATGCTCGAGTCTCTAGTGTGCGGCCACTATACTGATAGATTTTTATGCCCATATGCTCGGAAATAGGGATGGTATCTGACCAAGTGGCTTGCAATTCTGCACACCATTTGGGATGCAGCATCAAGACATTTTTCTCAGTAAGCTCTTTGACCATTTGGCTGCGTTTAAGCTTATTGAGTTCATTCGGTGCCTGAGCTTCGACTTTGTAGCCACAGGACTCGAAGAACGCGATGGATGTTTCGCGGCTATTAGTAATCGCACGAGTCGCGCCCAGCTGACGAGCGACGGCTTCAAGCGCCGACAATATCATTTGCCCTAGCCCTTTACGTTGATGATCAAGCGATACGGCGATATGTCTAACTTGAGCTTCTTCCGAGGTATTTAGGTGAACCCTACCAACGGCCACAATTTCGCCTTTGCCATCGACGATCATGCGATGCTCTGCGACACTCTCATATTCATCTTTTTCACTACCTGGCGGGAAGTTCCAGGGTTTACGTAACAATTGCCAGCGAAAATCAAAGTAGTGCTCAAACTCTTCGTCGCTGCTTGGCGTGGCTATTTTATACACAAAAGACTCGCTTAATTTTGGAAGATAAACATTAGACCTTATTGTTAGGTAGTCGGCAAGTTAGCTAGTGAGCCAGAAAGTTACGGGACCATCATTGATCAGCGCAATCTGCATATCTGCACCAAACACGCCACACTCAACAGGTGAATGTAATGCCCGAGCTTGGGCGACAAAATACGCAAACAACTCTTCACCCAGTTGTGGAGATGCCCCTTTGGAAAAGCCAGGGCGTGTGCCTTTTTGAGTGTCTGCCACCAAGGTAAATTGTGAAACTACCAGCAGGCCACCACCAACCTGCTGTAAGTTGAGGTTCATGCGTCCTTCCGGATCAGAAAATACGCGGTAATTTAAGATCTTTTTAAGTAACTTGTCAGCGAGTGCTGTATCGTCATTGCGTTCAACGCCGAGCAACAATAATAAGCCTGAATTAATGCTTCCCACACATTGGTTATCAATGCTAACGCTAGCTTCTGTGACTCGCTGGATTAAACCTATCATTTTGCCCTACTGATATATTTATAAAACTCGTCTGTGGCTTTCCGCAGTGCATTGGCAATGCCTTCTTCACTGGTGCTATGCCCAGCATCGGGCACATATAGCAACTGGCTGTTTTCCCATTGTTGATGCAATGCATACGCTGCCTCCGCTTTACAAATCATGTCGTAACGACCATGAATGATGGTTGCAGGAATGTGCGCTATGTTAGCGATATTGTCGAGAATATAGTTTTCGGGAATAAAGCATTGATGCTTTAAATAATGACATTCTAACAAGGCCAAACTTTTAACTAAGTGAAAGTGTTGATGCACCAAAACGTTGGGGTAGGGTAATACGAGCTTCGATATGCGCTCTTCCCAGCTATACCAAGCTTGCAGCGCATGCGCTTGAGTGACTTCGTCTGCAGTATTGAAAATGGAGTAATAACGGTTGCATATATCTTCACTTGTGGCAGCAAAGTCAACTGGCTTGGCAAATTCTGCGTAGGCTTCAGGATAAACACTCGCGGCGCCACAGTCAGGCCGCAAAAACCAATCGATATCCTGTTGCCGAGCCAAAAACGTACCGCGCAGGATCAATCCAGAGACATGTTGTGGAAATCGAATACTGTAGACTAGTGCAAGGGTTGAACCCCATGATCCACCAAAAACCAGCCATGAAGAAATACCTAAAAATTGGCGAATTTGCTCAATATCAGCGACTAAATGATCGGTTGTGTTTGCATGTAGTGCCGCGAACGGAACACTTTTACCGCATCCACGTTGGTCAAATCCGATGATGTGATAGTGCTCCGGATTGAAAAAGCGTCGATAGATAGGATTTAGCCCCGCCCCAGGTCCGCCGTGGATGAAAAGCACGGGAATGCCGTTAGGATTGCCACTCATTTCAACAAACAGAGTGTGCTCATCACCTACATCTAACGTAGTGGTTTGGTATGGCGCAAGATCAGGGTACAGATTTGGCATTCTTTTTGTATTATTCCACTTGTAGTCGAACAGGTGTTCGCCTATGTTAAGAACACTTTGATTGCAAATTCAACAGTTATGGAGAAAGAAATATGTCAGGACAAGGTTCAGGCGGAAATGTAATTGCAGCTATTTGTAGTTTTTTTATTGCTGGTTTAGGCCAATTGGTGCAAGGACGGATTTTGGCCGCGTTAGTCTTTTTCGTGTTGGTGTGGGTGAACTACGCACTGGCGGCAACCGGAATTTTATTCTTTATGGCTGTACCTGGTTTTATTTTCCACGTTTGGGCGATTATTGATGCTGCCCGTTACAAAGGCGCTAGCTAATGCGCGCGTTACTTATCGCATTAGTACTTTTCCTCAGTGGTTGCCAGAGTGCGTATTATGCCGCATGGGAGAAATTAGGCGTCGAGAAACGAGATATCCTTGTTGACCGTGTAGAAGATGCTCGAGAAAGCCAAGAAGATGCACAACAGCAGTTTTCCTCGGCGCTTGAGCAATTTAGCACATTGATTAATTTCGATGGTGGCGAACTGCAGGCAGTGTATGAAGCACTCAGTGATGAGTATGATTCAAGCAAAACTGCAGCTGAAGCGGTCAGTGCGAGAATTGATAGCGTTGAAAGCGTCGCTGAGGCACTGTTTGCTGAATGGCAAGAGGAGTTGGGTAACTACTCCAATGCCAATATGCGTCGCGATAGCGAGCGTCAATTAAAAGACACGCAGCGTCGCTACAACACGCTGATCAAAGCGATGCGGAAGGTTGAAAATAGTATGGATCCGGTTTTGGCTTCATTGCAAGACAACGTTCTTTACTTAAAGCACAATCTAAATGCGAATGCAGTAGGCGCTTTGCAGGGCGAATTGAATACTATTCGTAAAGATGTTGGTCGCTTGATCGGTGAAATGAATGCGGCGATTGAACAATCTAATCAGTTTATTAAGTCGCTGAACGGATAGCGGTTAAGAAAAAAAACTATTGTTCAAATACTGAGTTGAGTGTGAAAAAGCGTTCAACTCAGTTCTCCTCACTCATCTCACGTGGTTCTTGTTCAACTCGTTTTTCGAAGGTTTCAGTGACTGCACAAGTAAACTCGGCACCTAACAACACTACTATCCAAGACAAATAAATCCACACAAACAGTATAGGAATCACTGCCAGCGCGCCGTAAATGAGCTCATAGGAAGGAAAACTGGTGACGTACAAAGAGAAACCTTTTTTGGTTAGCTCAAATAATAGCGTCGATAACACAGCCCCACTTAAGGCATAAACAAAGCGTACGCGCCGATTGGGCACTAACATAAAAAGGATCAAGTAGGCTGCAATCGAGGTCAAACTCGGGACCAATTTTAAAAAGAAGGTGCCTAAACCGGGCGTATATTCTTCGGCAAAATTGGCCAGACCCACCAGATAAGAACTGACGACGACGCTCGAACCAATTAATAATGGCCCCAGAGTTATAACCATCCAATAGATTGCAAAGGTATAGATTAGCGGGCGCTCGCTGGGTGTGCGCCAGATGGCATTAAGGGTTTTATCAACATTAGAAATCAGTAGTAAAGCAACCAGAAGCAACGAGAGAATACCAATTGCTCCCATTTGCGAGGCGTTGCCAACAAACTCCCCGATGTAGTTTTGCACAACATCACCAGAGGCCGGTACAAAGTTATTGAAGATAAAATTCTCAATTTTACCGCGCGCAGTTTCAAAGGCTGGAAATGCTGACATTAAGGTGAAAAACACCATGATAAAAGGCACCAACGACAATAACGACACATAAGCCAAGTGACCTGCAGAGACCGTTATTTTGTCTTCTTTACAACGATAAAGAAATGTTCCACCCAGCCGCGCCAGTGTGGGCTTTATGACATTCCAACGGTGAACCAGCTTATCCATAGTCTTCCAAACGCCTTGTTCGTGGGGCGTAAATAATTAATCGATGTGTGGCTATTCTTGTCTAAGTCCGAGCATATGGCAAATGGCGAAACTCAGCTCGCTTCGGTTCAGTGTATAGAAATGGAAATGTTTTACCCCTTCTTTGGCTAAAACCTTTACCATATCCATCGCAATATTAGCGCCGAGCAAGTTACGTGTGGTTTGATCAGATTCGTCTAAGCCATCAAAATGTTTGTGCAACCAGGCCGGCACATGAACATTCGTCATCGCAGCAAAACGTAGGAGCGTTTGATAATTGGTTACCGGTAAAATCCCTGGAACAATATCCAGATCGATGCCTGCGGCAGCAGCACGGTCACGAAAGCGCAAGAACACTTCAGTATCAAAAAAGAACTGCGTAATCGCTTCACTTGCCCCAGCTTCGTTTTTACGTTTGAGGTTAAGTAGATCAAATTGCGCGTTGGGGGCTTCAGGATGCTTTTCCGGATAGGCTGCAACTGAAATATCAAAATCTGCCACCTCTTTTAGCAATTTTACCAGATCCGATGCGTATAACGCGGGTTTACCACCACCGGGAGGCAAGTCACCACGTAACGCAACGATGCGGCGAATGCCATTATTCCAATAGTCGCGAGCAATAGTTCTTAATTCTTCTTCGCTGTCATCGATGCAGGTTAAATGAGGTACAGCAGGTACACCTGCTTGGTGTTGAATTTGTTTCACTATATCGTGGGTACGATCACGCTCTCCACTGTTTGCGCCATAGGTCACCGACATATAAGCCGGCTTTAACGGCGCTAGACGCTCGATTGACTTCCAGAGGGTTTTTTCCATTTGTTCGGTCTTGGGCGGGAAAAATTCGAATGAAACGGCAATGTCATTCAGTTCGGCGAGCGACTGATTAAGTGCATCAATACCTTGAGCGTAAGAGACCATAATAGAAAAAACTTTGCAAATAGACGTTTAGACGTCTAAATTAAATGTTATGCCGAGGTGAGTCAAGCATTCTTATTGAGTTTGTTGTGATTGCTGTATGCTTGATTGACCTTTACGAAATTGCGGTTAGAATTTCCCCCGCTAAAACAATAAAGAATAAAAGGCTAGCCAATGGCAGAGTGGAATGGCAAATACATCCATCCGTATGCAGAGCACGGAAAGAAAAGTGAGCAAGTTAAGAAAGTCACCGTTTCAATTCCCATCAACGTATTGAAAGTGTTGACTGACGAACGCACTCGTCGCCAAATTAACAATTTACGCCATGCAACTAACTCAGAATTGCTTTGTGAGGCCTTTTTGCATGCGTTTACCGGTCAACCATTACCTGATGATGATGACTTGCGTAAAGATAATCCACATCGTATTCCAACTGCCGCCCGCGATATCATGCGTGCAATGGGTATGGATCCCGATGATATTGATGCCATGGAAGACACTTCGGAAGATTAATCTCCGTCGGCATTGGGGTCGCTAAGCAACTGAATACATACTTGATCGCCATAATAATTATTCGCGTAATTACAACGTTGTGTCGTCGGTTGTTCAGGTGGCAGGTGAAGCGCCCGTTTAATTTGCCGGATAAGATTTGTCATAGTCAACTCCTAGTGAATGCAGTTGTAGTATGAAAAACCAAGATTATTGATTAAATTGACTTAAACCAATCGGTTTAATCGTTTTTCTGAATGATGCCGGGTGCTAAGTATTTCTCTCTCGCTTGCTCAAGGGCTTCAGCGGTTTCTTTCACATTGATGGATTGCTGCATAAATTCGACGAAAATTGCACCTGCTGCTCGGGTAAATTCAACATTAGTTTCCCGATCAAAGTATTGCACCAAACCGTCTGCATTTGCTAGGTGTTCTGCGCCTGTTGCTAAGAAAAAATCATCGCGCGGCTTGAAGTCATTGTGCGGGGCGATTTTACCCACGTATTCAGCTAAAAAGGTTTGCGTATCCAATTCGGCTAGAAACAACATAAATTCTTTCACATAGGGTTTGTCAATCGCAGCTTTAAGAGCGACAGCAACGTCTGTTGGGGCGTCTTCATAGCGTGGCATATCAGTCTTCAACCGCGGAAACGGGAAGAACCCAATATCAGCTTTAATACTTTCAGGCACATGAGCGAGGAAAAAGTTGCCGTTAAGCATCATGGCAATTTTGCTGCGGTAAAAAAACGGCAAAATACCATTCCACGTTAGGGGGGCATGAATGGGGTCGAATGCGCCAAGTTGGATGATTTGCAGCCAATGTTGCAAAACGTCAATAACCTGTGGACTGTTGAAAGGCGCGCTACCGGTTAAAAGTGCGAGATAATGCTCGCGCCCCAACAAGCGCAACGTTAGGTAATCAAACCAAGCTAATGTTGACCAGCTAGAGCCACCACTAAAACTGAGCGGGGTGATGGCGTGTTCATGCAGGCGTTGAATGACTGCAACAAACTCCGCCCAGTCGTGAGGCGGAGATATATTCCATTGTGTAAACAATGATTTGCGATAATAAATGCCCCATTGATAGTAGGCCATAGGGATTGCGAAGTAATGCTTGTTGCGACGCACAACGGATTGGATCGAAACAGGGAATCGCTCGCCCAATTGCTGCTCACTCCACAGGCTATCGAGCGCTGCCAGTTTTTCACACTGGATCAAGTTAGATAACTGGGTGCCTGCATAGGCCAACATAATGTCAACATCTGTGACGACGCCGTTACACACATTGATGACTCTTTGTTTATGAGCCTCTAATGTCTGGGGTAGGACTTTAACCTTTACATTGGGGTATTTGAATTCAAAACGCTGGGCTAATAGATGATAAAGCTCTTGTTGTGCAACTGAAGAGGGGTTAACCGCAAAGCGGATGGCTTGGCGCGATTGTGTCTCCTCAGACATGGCATAACAACACGCCGTGTTTATGCATAGCGAAAGCGCGAATAATGTGGTTTTCCAATGCGATTTTAAGCGTGCGAACATATCCTACCTACGTGCAGTTTAGAAGCACGAATTCCTACAGACTGATCTATACGGGTAACTTATCAAAAGGAGCATGTTTTTGTGTAGCTCGGCGTGGAATTTCATCGTGGCTTTTTGCGTTTAATAAAAAGATTCAGTTCGTCTTTAATACACAGGAAGGCTGCATACGATTTAAATTTTTTGGTTAAAAGAACAGTGCAGGACTATGGACTATGGCGTTGCAACTCACTATCAGATTGCATTGGATCTTGCTTTAGCCAAGCAACCGCGTCACTTAGGTTAGTAAACTCTCTACTTTGGTAATGTTCACAATCAGGTGGAAGTACCAGACTTTTAGTTACCCTCGCTGAGATTGCAGAGCTTGATACATAGGCTTCTTTGACTAAACCGGTCTTGATTGCGCGACAGGTCGCTTCATTGAGATAGGGTATAGCTTCTGAGGTAGGCATCCAGTCTTCATGGAGAATGCCAACCGCGTAAAAGGGCGGCTTAACCAAGGGGTTAATCGTGTGGTTAAGCTCATGAATAAACTCTTTAGCTTTTTCCAAATTCCAGCCGCCAGAACACTCCATATAAACTATGTTGTCAGCAACCCATATTTTGAGCTCACCATGACTGCTAAATGCCATGCAAATTCACTTGTACGCCAGTAACTTTATAACTGTAGAAAACTTTTTAACGCCTGACAAATTTACCCAACCGATAACTGCAGGATCCTAAATAACCCAGAGCCGAGTATTTATGTACTCTGGGTGTATTTTTTAAGCCGAGAAAACGACTACTCCATATACCCGTCAGGAATGTCAATACGAGCGACACCAGAAGCTACGGCCGCTCGCGCAACAGCTTTCGCGATAGTCTGACATAACCGCGGATCCATCGGCTTGGGAATAATGTAGTCTTTACCAAAAGTCAGTGACTCAGAATCACTTGCCTCAAGTACCTCTTGTGGAACGGGGAGTTTCGAAACTTGCCGAATCGCTTCTACCGCCGCCACTTTCATTTCATCATTAATGGCCGAAGCACGTACATCAAGTGCACCGCGGAAAATAAATGGGAAACACAATACATTATTGACCTGATTAGGGTAATCAGAGCGCCCAGTAGCCATAATCAAATCATCACGAACTTCATGCGCTAATTCGGGGCGGATTTCCGGATCTGGATTTGAGCAGGCAAATACAATCGGATTGGGTGCCATAAGCTTTAAGGTTTCTGGGGGCAATAAATCAGGTCCCGATACACCTACAAAGATATCAGCGCCGGCCATCACGTCATCGAGGGTGCGCTTATCAGTATTGTTGGCAAATAGCATTTTGTGTGGCGTCAGATCGTCGCGGCGAGTGTGAATAACACCTTTGCGATCTAACATGTAGATTTTCTCACGCTGTGCACCACACTTGATGAGTAGTTCCATACAGGCAACCGCAGCAGCTCCAGCACCAAGACACACAATGATCGCATCATGTAATTCTTTACCTTGGATCTCTAGCGCATTTAACATGCCCGCAGCAGTAACGATTGCAGTACCGTGTTGATCATCGTGAAACACTGGAATTTTACAACGTTGAATTAACGCCTGCTCAATCTCAAAACACTCTGGTGCCTTGATGTCTTCCAGATTAATACCACCAAAGGTATCTGCAATATTCGCGACAGTGTTGATAAACTCTTCTGTCGTGCGGTGTTTTACTTCGATGTCAATCGAGTCAATCCCGGCGAAATGTTTAAACAACAACGCCTTACCTTCCATTACCGGTTTAGAGGCAAGTGGGCCTAAGTTGCCCAAGCCTAATATTGCTGTGCCGTTGGAAATCACTGCGACCATATTGCCTTTTGCGGTGTACTGATAAGCCGCGTTTGGGTCGTCGGCAATCTCGCGCACGGGTTCGGCAACGCCAGGACTGTAGGCAAGGGCGAGATCTTTGACGCTGTTGGCTGGCTTACTTAGCTCTACTTTGATTTTTCCTGGGGTTGGCTTAGCGTGATAGTCTAATGCTTGTTGGCGAAAGTCAGACATGCGTCGAATTCCTTGATAGTGTGTGCTGTAGGGTTTGCGTTTATACGCTGTTTTTTTATTTCGATAATCTATCACACTCGATATACGCGGCATATCGGATGTGCACGCGATCAGCATAGCGAAAACTAAAGGTAATACCAATTAAAGGCAGCGCAAAAATAACACACATTAATTTCATGAATGTGCATGGCTTGGTTTATAAGTTTAGGGGAATAATGCGGCAGGCACAAAAAAAGCGCCCAATAGGCGCTTTTTTCGCGAAGTCAAAGAGCTTATTTCTTGCCCAATGCACCGAAACGCTTCTTGAAGCGATCAACACGACCACCGGTATCAACGTTACGTTGTTTACCTGTGTAGAACGGGTGACATGCAGAACATACGTCTAAGTTAATGTCTTTACCTAGAGTAGAGCGCACTTTTACCACGTTGCCGCATGAACAGGTTGCTGTGATTTCGCTGTAATTCGGATGAATATCTTTTTTCATTAGGGTTACCTCACCGTAAGGCCGCATCGCTATTCAACCCGCAGTTGAACACCATACGTTACAAAAATCTGGCAATCGATGGTAAAAAACCGTGGTTGCCGTAAAGAGCGGCGCATATTAATGTACACGCCTTGACCGATCAAGTGTTTTTACGCCTTTAACGGTGAAATATTGTCCAATTTTAATAGGCTGAGAGAGTAACCATTGTCAATCGTTAGAGTAGCATTGCCGGTGCCTATGCGCCGCTTGTTTGATTATCAAGCTGACAACGCCAGCGTAGGCTGCCGCGTGTTGGTGCCCTTTGGCAGGCGTGAATTGGTTGGCGTGGTCATTGCGCAGGTAACTGAGTCCTCGTTTGATGCAAGTAAAATCAAGCCGATTAAGCACGTAATTGATAGCGAAGCCGTGCTTGATGCGGAGCTTCTTTCGCTGGCTCAATGGTTAGCCGACTACTATCACCATGCCTTAGGTGAGGTGATTGCAACTTTATTACCTGCCGCGCTACGCAAGGCACAAAGTATCCAGCGACCAAGCATCGATTGGTTGGAATTGTCGTTAGCGGGTGAACTGCAGCTACAACAACCCTTGCGCGCTAAGCAGCAACAGGCCTTATTAACACTATTGAGTACCGCTCCTTTGCGCGCTGGAGACGTGCGTGAGCAGTTTGGGCAGTCCGTCATCAAAGCTTGTATTGAGAAGGGATGGGTTGAGAAAGTTAGCCGTGAAATTAAGCCGCAGTTGGATTGGCACCAACACTTAGAAATTGGTGCGGCCCCAACGCCAAATGCTGATCAAGCACTGGCTATTGCCACGATTTGTGCGCAACCAAAAGGGTATACTCCCTTTTTGCTTGAAGGTGTTACCGGCAGCGGAAAAACAGAGGTTTATTTGCAAGTCATCCAGCCACGTCTTGCTGCCGGCGAACAGGTGCTCATCTTAGTACCTGAAATCGGACTCACTCCACAGACTGTAGCGCGCTTTGAGCAGCGTTTTGGTCTGGCAGTAGGCGTGTTGCATTCAGGGATGACAGACAACGAGCGTCTGGCAGTATGGACGCAAGCCAAAGAAGGCAGTATTGGACTCGTGATCGGCACCCGCTCAGCTATTTTCACCCCTTTCAAACGACTGGGCATGCTCATCGTTGATGAAGAGCATGACGAATCCTATAAGCAACAAGACGGCATGCGCTACCATGCTCGTGATATTGCTGTATTGCGGGCTAAACGAGGCGATTGCGGCTTGCTCTTAGGCAGTGCAACACCGTCGTTTGAATCCTTACACAATGCGCTTACGGGTAAATATCAACTATTGCTGTTACAACAACGCACCGGCCAGGCGCAAATGGTCAATCAGCAAGTGTTGGATATTCGTGGCCAATCCATGAATGCGGGGATTGCTGACCCGATGTTAAGCAAGATGCGGGAGCACCTCGCAGCGGGTGGGCAAGTGATGGTATTTATTAACCGACGTGGCTTTGCTCCTAGCTTGTTTTGCCATCAGTGTGGTCATGTAGCGCAATGCGCCCGCTGTGAATCGCCGTTTACTGTGCACAAGGCGGTAGCACGTTTACATTGCCATCATTGCGATAACACGCAAAAGTTACCCCAGCATTGTGCCTCATGCGGCAGTAATGAGGTAGCCTTTCAAGGGGTTGGCACTGAGCAGCTCAAGGAATACTTGGACGCGGTTTTCCCCAATTACCGCAGTATTCGCATCGACAGTGACTCAATGCGTGGTAAACAAAAGTTGGCGAGTGCACTTGAGGAAATCAACGCCAATAAACATCAAATCTTGATTGGTACGCAAATCTTGTCAAAGGGGCATCACTTTCCGTTGGTGACTTTGGTGCTAGTGGTTGATGTAGATGGTGCGCTATTCAGTGCAGATTTACGTGCCACTGAAAAATTAGCACAGTTATTGACGCAGGTTGCAGGTCGCGCTGGTCGCGAGAATCGGCAGGGAGAAATGTGGTTGCAAACCCATCAACCGGACCATCCGTTGTTGCTTGATTTATTACACAATGGTTATCACCACTTTTCCCGCTACGCTTTAGCCGAGCGTCAGGCGGCACAAGCCCCGCCTTTTTACCACCATACGGTATTTCGCGCCGAGGCCAACTCGATCGAACCGGCTGAAGCGTTTTTACACGACGTGCAATTGTTGCTGCAGCCCAACTCAGCATTAACTATCCTTGGCCCCATTCCTGCCTTGATGTTCAAACGCGCAGGACGTTATCGTATGTTACTGGTGATTAAGTCGGCACACCGTTCCATTGTGCATAATGCGATTGCCGCGCAACTGGAAAATATTGAGTCGCTCAAAAGCGCAAATCGGGTACGTTGGGCTATTGATGTGGCGCCGACGGATTTGAGTTGATGCTAACGAATGTCACTGCCTTCATACGGGCGGTAGGTCAAGATAATACAATTGCTATTCTCGTCGCGATTTCCAACTATTGCTTTAACAGTGCTTTATGTAGAATGATGACATGTTAATGTATAACCTGTTTAATTGTTGCTGTGCAAGCGAGTGCGCTTGTTACCGAATTTATCAGTCGTGCTAGCCTGCTTACGACCATTATTAAAGTAGTTTATCTGAATGCCACATAAAGATTATGTCACACGCGGTCGCGCGACAAAACAAACTAAACCAGAGAAAAAGCCTACGCCTTGGCTTAATATTGCCATTGCGGTGGTAGTCATTGTTGGTTTTGTGCTCTTGCTTTGGCGTATCAAAGACAACGCGCCAGCGCCACAAATTGCACCGTCAGAGCCTGAGGTCATCGCCGATACTCCGGAAGAAGAATTGCCCGAGTTACCGCAAGAAGAATGGGAGTTCATTAGAACCCTGCCAGGTTACGAGGTTGAAGTTGAGCAGGTTGAACAGGTGACTAAGCGTTACCTAATGCAGTGTGGTAGCTTCCGCAATGAATCGCAAGCTGAAGAAATGCGGGCGCAGATCGCCATGACGGGTATGGAATCAATTGTGCGCCCGAGTGAGGGCAGCAATGGCCGCTGGTATCGAGTGATCCTTGGACCTTTTGAAAGTAAAAGAGCCGCAGAAAGTAGTCGCCACCAATTAAGCCGGATCAACATTCGTACCTGCCAAATCTGGTATTGGAACCTTTAGCGTATCGATGACTTGAAATTAGTCACGTGAGCCCCACCTTAGCTAAAAGAATTTAGCAAAGGAAAACGCATGACAACTATTGTTTCTGTGCGACGTGATAACCAGGTCGTCATCGCTGGAGACGGCCAGGTCTCCTTAGGTAATACGGTGATGAAAGGTAATGCCCGTAAAGTACGCCGCCTCTATCATGATAAAGTTTTGGCTGGTTTTGCCGGTGGTACTGCTGATGCTTTTACCTTGTTTGAGCGCTTTGAAAGCAAACTAGAGCAGCACCAAGGACACTTGACCCGAGCCGCCGTTGAATTGGCCAAAGATTGGCGGACTGATCGCATGTTACGACGCCTAGAAGCGCTATTGGCGGTCGCCGATCATACAGCTTCCTTCATTATTACTGGCAACGGTGATGTGGTGCAGCCTGAAGATGACCTGATCGCGATTGGGTCGGGCGGCCCCTATGCACAGGCTGCGGCAACAGCTTTATTGAAAAATACACAGCTTAGTGCTGAAGAAATTGCACAAAAGAGTTTATCTATAGCTGGGGATATTTGTGTGTACACCAACCACAGTCAAACTATCGAAAGTTTAAGCTACTAATCCCGAGCTACAAAAAGAGAAGAATTAATTATGTCGGAAATGACGCCAAGAGAAATCGTTCACGAGTTAGACCGTCACATTATCGGCCAACAAGACGCCAAGCGAGCGGTATCAATAGCATTGCGTAACCGCTGGCGACGCATGCAGTTGGAGCCAGAGCTACGTCAAGAAGTTACCCCAAAGAACATATTGATGATTGGTCCTACTGGTGTAGGTAAAACTGAAATAGCACGGCGCTTAGCCAAATTGGCAAATGCACCGTTTATTAAAGTTGAAGCTACCAAGTTCACTGAAGTCGGTTATGTGGGTAAGGAAGTAGAGTCGATTATTCGCGATTTAGCGGATATTTCGGTAAAGCTCACCAAAGAACAAGAGACTGCTAAGGTTAAGTTTCGTGCCGAAGAAGCTGCTGAGGAGCGTATTTTGGATGCGCTGATCCCTCCGCCGGAGAATTCGTGGGGTGAGAAAGAGGATGTGCCGAATAAATCGACACGCCAGGCCTTCCGTAAGAAGCTCCGCGAAGGGCAGCTTGATGATAAAGAAATCGAGATCGATGTGGCACAGCCACAAATTGGTGTCGAAATAATGGCTCCACCGGGCATGGAGGAAATGACCAACCAATTACAAGGCATGTTCCAGAACCTGTCCGGTTCGCAAAAAAAGAATAAGAAATTAAAAATTAAAGACGCTTTCAAATTGTTGGTTGAAGAAGAGGCATCTCGCCTTGTTAATCAAGAAGAGTTGAAAGAGAAAGCACTATTTAATGTCGAGCAAAACGGCATTGTGTTTATCGATGAAATCGACAAAATTTGTAAGCGAGAGGGCACTGGCAGTGCAGACGTATCGCGCGAGGGCGTGCAGCGTGATTTGTTACCGCTGGTAGAAGGCTCCACTGTATCGACCAAACACGGTATGGTGAAAACCGACCATATTTTGTTTATCGCGTCAGGGGCATTCCAGATGAGTAAACCATCTGACCTTATCCCAGAGCTACAGGGTCGCTTGCCCATACGAGTCGAGCTGGCGGCGCTTAAGGTTGAGGATTTTGTACGGATCCTGACTGAGCCGAGCGCGTCACTGACAGAACAATATGTCGCTCTGATGAAAACTGAAGGAGTTGATGTTGAGTTTGCAGAATCTGGCATCGCTCGTATTGCCCATGCTGCATGGCAAGTAAACGAAAAAACCGAAAACATTGGCGCTCGTCGTTTGCACACTGTACTCGAGCGTTTGATGGAAGATATTTCCTTTGATGCCTCGGAGCGCACCGGTGAAAAATTTGTCATCGACGAAGCCTATGTGAATAGCCATCTTGAGGCTCTGGTCGAAAATGAAGATTTAAGCCGTTTTATCTTGTAGCGGGCATACGGCATTCATTATACGGTTCCAGTAGTAAGTCGATAAATGTTTCGGTCAACGGGATCCCAGTGCCTTTCTCAGCTTCGATAAACATCGGGCTGGGATTGGCTTCTAGAAAATAATAGCGGCCTTCGTGGTCACAGCGCCAATCAATTGCACTCCATTGCATTCCGAATGAGTAGGTTATCCGTCGAGCAAGATTTTTCACCGGATCAGGAATCGAAACTGCTCCTGCGATAGTGTAATTGTCATCGCGGAAATCCACTTCAGCGCTATTGAATTCGATACTGAAGATGTCATTGCCGATGACGTAAGTACGAATATTGGTACCAGGGATGTATTCTTGCAGAGTGACAGGACTGCTCTGCAACACACTTTCGAGATATTCCTGGCTACGGTGGTCGGGTTGTACAAACTCGGTAAATGCCCCGCCATGGACTGGCTTGAATATCGCTTCACTGTGGCGCAGCAAAAAATGAAATGCAGCATTAGGACAATTGCCCGTAAACGATTTTGGAATTGTTGCCCCCATTGCCTTAGCGAGTTGCAGCTGGCGCGGCTTCATTTTGTGATTTTGAATGGATGCGTATGGGTTTATCCAGTTCAGACTCGGCTCAGCGAAGAATGTCTGTAGCATACTGATGGCATCTTGCGTGGCTATGCTGTTTTTGGTGCTAAGTGGCATAAGACTGCGCCAATACACCGAACAAATTTGATCAAAGTAAATGACTTCATGCGCAATCACAAGATGCCCATCCCCTAGGTTAGGGCTATAGCCAATCTGGCTGTAGCGGGGAAACAGTTGGGTATCAAAGACACGTGTTTGTCGGTTCCGTTTAGCCAGTTGCACTTCCACATGCTGTACGTGCGGATCGTCGCCATCACCAATGATTAAAGTTATCGGGGTTCGCACGGGGTGCTCCATTACATATTGCTGCAGGCCCGCAGGCCTGCAGTTTTGGTTACTATCAGGTTAAATCGGGCTCAGGCACGTATCCACCATCCTCGCCCAGTGCTTGGGTGTAGTATGTGGGGGGTCGGAGTAATTCGCGTTGAATTGCGCGCGCTTTACCATCATTCGGGCTCGTATTTGGGGTGGAATTGTCTGAAACCTTTGCACCTGCATTTACAGTCGTAGCAGTTTCTGCATCTAGAGTAGCAGTGCAAGGCGTAGCAAAAGGGTGTCGCATAGTAGTTCTCCAATTTTAAACAATTGAAGGATGCTGGCATTGAGCATGCAGCTTCAACACAGCTCCTTGTGTTTTCTCGCATTGCGAGAGTTCACACCTTGTGAACATGCCTAGATTAGCAGTTGTGACCCCGAGTGCTACTGGCCCTATGACTAGTCTTTGGGCTTATTGCATGCGCTCTTGCAGTCGAGGATCAGCCTGAATGCTGTCATGGAGGCCTTGCATGTAACTGTATTTGACCATTGAATAAGTGCCAATTACCCAAATCGTGTTGTAGACAACGGCGGTAAGCAAAAATGGGGGCGCATGGCGTGTGGCCAAAAAGTAAAAAAATAGGAAAACGCTGGCAATAATGAAAAGCATTATGGAATAGCCAATTACTAAATAATGCAAGCGGTGAATTTTGCCAAGTGGATTATCCATGTTACGTCCTTTGGGATTGAGTGATAAGGCCTGAGTACAGCTTAAACTCAGGTGCTCTGGTAGAGGTTAGGCTGCATCGGCATTATCGTACAATGCTTTAAAATACGCTGCCATTAAACTCGCACGATTAGTAATGTCCAGTTTGCGATAAATATTCGCGCAATGAAACTTTACCGTTCGCTCACTGATAAAAAGTTCACGTGCGATCAGTTTATTGGGTAAGCCTTCCATGATTTTCATGGCGACTTGGAGTTCACGCCGTGAGAGTTGTTCTAGTTGCGTTGATATAGTCATATTAGTCTCCTGGTTCTTCTTCCATTGAAGGTTAGGTTGGTTTATTAATCAGCGAGTTAGGCTCAACCTGCCGCAGCTCACCATTGATTAATTCATAAATCACATCTGCTTGTTGTAAAGTTTGCAACCGGTGTGCAATGAGTACGCGGGTAATCTTCAAGTTTGCGATATTGGCTGTGACCTGTTGTTCATTGGTCAGATCGAGATGGCTCGTCGCCTCGTCCAGAAACAAAATAGCGGGTTGGCGGTAGAGTGCACGAGCCAGCAGTATGCGTTGTTTCTGACCACCACTTAAAGTCGTTCCCATATCACCGACTAAGGTGTTGTATTGCATTGCCATAGTCATTACATCGTCATGGATACAAGCGACTTGAGCGACAGCGACAACTTTGGCCATGTCGACTTGTTCAGCAAAACAGGCAATGTTGTCAGCAATTGAGCCTTGTAATAGTTGATCATCTTGCATCACTGCGGCAATACGTTGGCGGTAGTCAGGTGATTGCTGAAGCGGTTGCTCATCTATTCGGACATTGCCTTCTTGCACCGCAAGTAAGCCCATCATGCATTTCATCAAGGTTGTTTTGCCGCATCCGCTGGCGCCTATGATAGCCACAGTTTGTCCTGGTTCAACGCGCAAAGACACTCGTGAGAATAGGGGGGCTTCCACTTGGCTATGGCGGTAGGTGATATCATCAACACTCAATGCTCCTGACCCCTGTGCTATTGATTTTAGACTGTTTGTGTAGCCAGAGTGATTTGGACTTAACGCACCAAGAAGAGGATCTTTTGGAGTGTAGACAATATCACTGAGGCGCGCGAAGTGCAGGTCGAGCATCTTAAAATCGATCCATTGTGTGATCAGGCTGTCCATGGCATTAATAAAGCGCGACTTATAGCTGATAAATGCATATAGCATTCCCACCGATAGCACACTGTCCATTACTGCAAGGGCCGCAAGATAAATGACAAGAAGATTCTCCAGACCAAATAGCAGCTGATTAATGCTTGCAAAACTAATATTCCAGCGACTGATTTGAATGTGTTTATTCATGCTGTTAGTGAGCTTATTCAGCCATTGATTCTGGCGTTGATTTTCTTGCGCGAACAACTTTACCGTTTGCAGCGCTCGAACTGACTCCATGAAGTGGCTGTTTTCATTCGCGGCAGCGACGATGGCTTCTTCATTTAAGCGTCGAATAGGGCGATAAAAGGTATATCGTACCAGTGCATAGAGCATAACAATGGCAATCACCACGGTTGCCAGTTTTACACTATAAATAAACATGACAATCAAAGTGACTGCCGCCATGAGCCCGTCCACAATTGCGGTGATAAGGCCGGTGGTAAACATTTCTCGAATTGCTCGCAAAGAGCCGAAGCGACTGACAATGTCGCCAACATGCCGTTTTAAGAAGTAATCCATCGGCAGTCGAATGAGGTGCTGAAACACGTTGCTCGACATTTGCAAACTGAGCCGATTGGACAAGTAAATAATACTAACTTGACGGAGCACTGAGACACCGACTTCTATCACCAGTAATAAGCCAAAACCTAGAGCAAGCGTGGTCAGGATCTGGTGGTTACTGCTTACAATGACATCATCAATCACGATCTGCATATAGAACGGGCTTGCGATTGCGAACAGCTGGAGCATTAACGAAAGCATGAGGATGATCACTAAACTACGCTTTAGGCCATGAATGCGTGACCAAAAGTGCTGCAACGTCAATTGTTGGCGCTGTTTTTGTGGAGTGAAGTCTTGATTCGGTGAAAGTTCTAATGCGATACCGGTAAAATGCTTGTCTGCCTCTTGCCAAGTCAGTTGTTGCTCACCACAGGCAGGATCATTGATCGTCAGCAAACGCTTGCGCGAGTTGACACTGACCAACACGACGAAATGATTCATATTCCAATGCAAAATACACGGTGTTTGCAGGGCAGCTAATTGTTCAAGTTCGAGTCTGAGTGCTCTGGAGCTAAAGTTTAAATGACTAGCAACGTCCATGACTTGTCGCAGAGTTGCTCCGTGCGCAGAAAGGGCAAACCGATGGCGCAATTGAGTTAAATCTGTTTGATAGCCATAGGTACCGGCAAGCATTGCTAAACAAGCCAACCCGCATTCACTGGCTTCTGTTTGCAATACCAAAGGTACTTTGGGTTTGGCTCGAAACGAGAACCAAGGAGAAAAATCAAGTGCTGCAACTGTCATTATAAGCGTCCTTGCAAACTGAAAATGGGTTCAAGCAACCATTCCAATAAAGTACGTTCGCTGGTGGCGATATCTGCGCTAAAGGTCATGCCTGGCTTCAACCTAACTTGCTGACCGAAAGCGTCGATAATGTCCTGCTGTAGCCTAGCACGAGCCACATAGACGGGCTCGTTAATAGCCACTGGTGCTTGGTTTAGTTCGTTGGGCAGGAGCACTGAAGCAGCAATTTCAGTTAATTCGCCCTGAAACAAACCAAACTTTTGGTACGGAAACGCATCATAGCGGATTTCAATGGACTGGCCGGCTTGCGCAAAACCAATGGCTCGGATAGGTAGCAACAGACGCGCCTCATAGTGACTATTTGGCGGCACAATATCGAGCACGTGCTGTTGAGCTTTAACCGCTTGCTCAACACTCACTTGAATACTGGTCACGAGCCCGCTGCGGTTGGCGATTAAATTGGAAGAACGTTGCCCTTGTAGTTGGAGAATTTTTTGCATCAACTCACTCTGCTCGCGGGTACGTTGAGTCGCTGCGCTGGCTTGTTGTTGCGGCAGCACTAAACGCTCTTGCTGCAGTTGCTCTAATACGCTTTGCTGGTTTGACCGCGTTAATTGCAAGGCGTGTTGTTCACTTTGCAAAGAGAGCTGCTGCTCACGTAATAACTCTATGTCATTGGCTCGGATTAAACCCTTTTCAAGTAAGCTCTGAAAGCGTGCTATCCGCTGCCCAACAAGGGTGATTTGTTGAAGCAATGTCTTCTCTTGACCTGCCATGTGGGTAAGCGCAACCCGAGCATGGTTGATCTTTTGCTGCAGCACCGTCTCGTGTAGTTCATCGATTTCTGCTTGTCGTTCTATGAGTTTCTGCAATTCTTGCAATTGTTGCTGATATTCAGTCAATAACTGAGCTTCTACAGTTTCGCCAGAAGGCAAAGGGGTCGCGTGTGAAATAGTCATCAACACGTCGCCTTTCTCAACGATTTCTCCTGGTTTCACATAGACCTGGGTAATAATTCCTGGCTGCAATGAGGTGAAGTGCCGGGCAATGCCGCCTGAAGGTTCTATCCAGCCGACCACTCGCTCTTGACGCGCGTAGTTGTGCGTCGACAGAAAGACAATAACAACGAGCAGCCAAGCAATCAGCACTAGCGTGATTACACTGTGCGATAATCTAGGCAGTACTAAAACATCACCATGTAGGCGATTGTTCTGGTGCGCCACAGCATTCGCTCTGAACAAGCTCCTCTCTGTTGTCTTATTGGTTGTCATTTTGCTCCTCGCAAAAATCTGTTGATGGTGAGTTATCCATCCTTGGATTATTTGGCGAACCCTGCCATTTCTCACTTCATCCTTGTTGCACCCAACACTATGGCTAATCGTCCGTAATTATTAGCGAACTCCCTGACATCACTTCCCTGACATCTCTTTGTTCTTTCCATACCACTGGGTACAGTGGACCGTTGTCATTCACGCTCCTTGCGATACTGCTACAACTCTCCCGCCAGCATTCCGTGCTGACGAAATTAGATTAGGTGGTGATGGTTTTTTGTACTACATGCGGAGGGACTCGCAAACAGCAGACTGCTAAGGCAGTGCTTTTTGTCTCGATGTTTAGACCCATGTCCTAATTTTTAGACTAGGTGTTATTGTTTTAAATCAATGTTTTAGCTAAGAAGTTATGACAAAAAGGGCAATAAATTAGGGATGTGCTATACCTTATATTTCACCGCTAACCTTATGTAAAACAGGTACCAGTAACGAGGTCATTTATGTTTATACCCAGTATTTTGCTTAAACAGTTGTATACCCATGGGAGTCTTACCAAGACCGATTCGGGCATTAGTTTCATGTTAAAAAACCGCCTAAAAGATGCGGTTGTTAATGAACTTCATTGGGTCAGTATTGACGGTAAGCAAATCGACAACGACAAAGTTAAAATTCAAGTCGGGCCTGACTCTGTGTTAACGGTTGAAGAGATCAACAACGGTCCTGATATCCCCTTCGAATTAAAGCAAACCTATACTGTATTTGTTGAGTTTGACGCCGACGTTAGCCATGAGAAACGTAAAATCGGGATTTCATTTAAAGCCAGTCCGTTTGGAAAATTGAAATTTGAAGTTGAAGATGTTGTGTCTGCAAGCGATAAAAAGCCTTCGCATATTCCGCGTGACCCACATGATGATTACGGTCCTGCGATGATCAAAGCCCGTCAAGAATATTTTGCTTCACGTACCGGCAACAGCATTAATCATGTAGGCAAATATTCTATTGATCCTAACTCGTTAAAAGGCAACGTAGAGCACTTTATTGGTGTTGCCCAAGTTCCCATCGGTATTGCTGGCCCTGTGACCATCGACGGTGAATATGCCAAAGGAGATTTTGTGGTGCCGCTGGCGACCACGGAGGGCACGTTGGTAGCGTCTTATAATCGTGGTATGAAGTTACTTAATATGAATGGTGGGGTCAAAACGACGGTGGTTGATGATTGTATGCAGCGAGCGCCTGTTTTCGTCTTTTCTGATGCCCGCGGCGCCCGTGACTTCGCCAAATGGTTGCAGGAGAATATAGCAATTGTGCGGCAAGAGGCTGAGGCCACTTCTAGTGTGGCGAAGCTCACCTATATTGATACTTACTTATCGAATAAATTTGCATTTTGCCGCTTTAACTATCACACCGGAGACGCGGCTGGCCAGAACATGGTTGGTCGGGCAACGTTTGCCGCCTGCGGTTGGATCTTGGATCACTACCCAGGTATCGAAAACTTTTACTTAGAAAGTAACTTTGCTACCGACAAGAAAGCATCGCAGATCAATATCATGCGTACGCGGGGTAAACGGGTAACCGCCGAGGCCACAATTAAACGTGAGCATTTGTTGAATGTTATGCGGGTTGATCCAAAACAGATTGATTACCATGGTCGCGTGGCAGGTATTGGTTCATTTTTATCAGGCGTGAATAATACCGGTTTGCACTCGCCTAATGGGATCACCGCAATGTTTATAGCTACGGGGCAAGATGTGGCGAACGTCTCGGAGTCATCAGCCGGCATTTTGTACTCTGAACTTACCGATGCGGGAGACTTATATCTTTCATTGACTATTCCTTCATTGATAGTCGCAACCTATGGTGGCGGCACAGGTATTGGCACTCAAAAAGAGTGCTTGGAGTTACTCGACTGCTTTGGCCGTGACCGGTGTAAGAAATTTGCTGAGATTGTGGGTGCAGTCGCACTTGCGGGAGAGATATCTCTGGCTTCAGCGATTTCTTCGCAAGATTGGGTATCGTCACATGAGCAGTATGGACGCAACCGTTAAGAGGCCTTCTTAATAGCCACAGAATATGTGCATTAATTCGAGCCAAAAAAAGCCCTCATATTTTTTTGAGGGCTTTTATTTTTGCTAGTTCTGACTAAGGAACTTGGTTAGTAACGGCGCCTATTAATAACGCCGCTTACGTTTTTTACCAACAATCTGACATTGCCAGATTAGGTTCACTTAGTGTTTCCAATGATATTTGTGAGCTTTCGCCTCAACTTCGCTAGCTGTTTCAGCAGGCATAAACAATTGGTTATTGCGCTCGAAGAAAAACGGCATGCGCTTTTGCTTACTGCCCACTTCGTTCATGGTTGCCGCTTCGTACACTCGGCCGTTAAGCACTGTGTAAGTAACATATTCACTGCGGCTCAGATCATTGAGCACATCACCTTCAATGACCGCCAAGTCAGCTAATTTACCTACTTCGATGCTGCCCAAATCTTTATCCATGCCTAAATGGACCGCACCGTCAATCGTGCCGCCACGCAGCGCTTCCCAAGGTGTGAAGCCCCCTTGCTCCATGATCCATAATTCCCAATGTGCAGCCAAGCCTTCGCGTTGACCGTGGGCACCGATATGCACACCGACACCATTGTCTCGCAAGACTTTGGCGTAGCTGGCAATATCTATATGGTTGTATTGATTATCCGGCGCCGTTGGGCGACGGATGGAACGGCTTTCTATTAAAAAGTTGGGGGTGTAACGCATTAACCGCTCGTTTTTCCATACTTCGGTGCGGTCATACCAATATTCTTCTCCCATGAGTCCGCCATAGGAAACCACGAACGTTGGGGTATAGCCGAAACGCGTAGCTTTCCAAAGTTGAGTCAGGTCATTGTAACCATGGGCAATAGGTAAGGAGTGCTCTAATCCAGTATGACCATCCACTAACATTGAGATGTTTTGCTGGAACTTACCACCACCCTCAGGTACTACCATCATATTTAATTCACGCGCGGCTTGCAGTACTTGCTGACGTTGATCGCGACGCGGCTGGTTATAACTTTTTACTGAAATCGCACCGACATCCTGTAGGCGGCGAACATGGAAGTAAGCATCATCATAATCGTTGATGATGGCTTTGTAACCTAATGCCTCTGCACCGTAGAGAATAGTCCCTGTCGAGTAAATGCGCGGTGCAACAATTTTCCCTGCGCGTTGCAACTCTGCCGCAGCCATTATTTCGGTGGTGTCATTCGATGGGTCATGAATGGTAGTCACACCAAATGCCACATTTGAGTATTGGCTCCAGTTTTGTTGCGGGATAATTTCATTGCGGCCTTGCGCCCCATGAGCATGGGTATCAATGAGCCCTGGAATAACAGTATGACCAGTAGTATCAATGACTTTTGCTGCTTGCGGAATATCAACCGATTGTCTATCGCCAACAGCAACGATCCGATTGCCTTCGATCAACACCACACCATTCTCAATGACTTCTTGAGATTGGTTTGCATCACGCATGGTTACTACCTGACCGCCAACCAATGCAATCGTCTGGTTAGGCACGTCAGTGCGTTGACTAAAGGCTAAATTTAGGCCGTTTTCTTCGGCCTCAGGTAAGTCCTCAGCACCGCCGACAAATTCAAATGCCTGCTCAAGCGCACGTTCGAAGTAATAGGGGCCGTGGAACCAGCCAACACGAGTGTTGTCGGGGGACCAGTTCAGATACTCGCCGGCCCGCGCCGACAGTTGCTTGACCGGTAACGAGGTCATATCTGGTCCGATCGTAACCTTCTTACCATTATCTGCAAATGGAGCAACGTATGCGTTGTACTGATTTACAAAGGCTACCCATTGCTTATCATGTGACAAACGATATTCGCTGACTTGGTCGGCACCATACAAATGCACACGCTTGTCTTCACCATTTAAGTCTACGGACGAAAACTGGGTTTCTGGATACGGTGTTCCACCGACAGATTCGGTGAAGTAAACTCGCGAGTTATCGCCTGCAAAATGTGGATTTATACCGGATTTTGCAACACGCTTGGTTGTTTCTTTATCCAAGTTAAGAACGTAAATACCGCTGTCGACTGAATGGGTCGGATCCAATAAATAACCGCCACTGAACTTACGATAAGTAATGAGTTCGCCGTCGGTAGAAAAGCTTGGTTCAATATAATGACCTGGTCCTTGGCTAACTACTTTACCTTTACCACCGCGTGCCGAGACCACGCGAATGTCGCCAAGCGATTGATCATTCCATGTCGTGTATACAATCTGTTTGCCATCGTTGGAATAGCGCGGAAAGTACTCATCGTGCTCATTTTGTTTAGTCAGACGCTTGACCTTGCCAGACTTAATATCATGCACATACAACTTACCCAACGCTTGGAACACTACCGATTTACCGTCGGGAGATTTTTGCGACCAACGAATGGCTTTAACGTCAAATTCCTTTGGCGCAACATCCACAGGAAAGCGCACAGCATCGGCATACTGCAGTTCCGCCTTTACCGTTACGTCTAAGGTCGTAATTTGCGGCGCATCAGGCTGACTCTTGGCCACATCTATACGATGGAATTTACCGTCGGTCCAAAATACAATTTGTTTGCTATCTGGTGTCCAATCAAAATAGGCGTAATAGCCTTCGCTACCAAAGCCTTCTTGCATGTCACGCTCCATACCTAAATAAATCGGCGTTTCAGAGCCAGTGGCAATGTCTTTGATGAATAGAGCAGTACGATCCGTCACGCGGCGAATATAAGCGATAGATTTACCGTCCGGTGATGGTGTTGCTACCACTGCGCCGCCGCTACCAGAAATATAGCGTTCTTCTTCGCCAGTTGTGCGGTCGAAGCGGGTAATTGCAAAGATCGATTTTAGCGGGTCGCGATTGTAGCTGAACGTACTACCTGGACTAATGTCTTGGGTGTAATAGATATACCGACCATCCGGCGAGAAGGCTGGATCGGCTATGTTTTTCTGGTCGGCTTTGCCATTTACGCGCTCTTTGATGGCAAGACCGCTGCCACCGCTTTTGTGATACAGCCAAATTTCACCCGCTGGAATGCTGCGGCTAGACATGATCCCTTTGGTCGCAGCAATGTATTGTCCATCCGGACTCCACGCAGGCGAGTGAATAATATTTTTTTTCTCTTTGGTGACTTGGCGTAGATTTGTGCCATCAATATTCATCACCCAAACGTTACTTAGACCGTCGCGATCGGAGATAAACGCCACTTCTTTGCCATCTGGGCTAACCGCTGGATGAATGTTCCAGGCAAAGTCTTGAGTTAGTGCTTTGGCTTCGCCACCGTCTGCGGAGACAATATAGATGTCGCCAAGCATATCAAAAACAAAGTGCTCTCCATCGGGAGTCACGTCGAGACTGGACCACGTAGTTTCATTGGTTTCAAAGGATACGGTATTGAGTGGAAAGGGGGGATTTAATATATCCCACTCTGCATTTTCTTTATCTGCGGTAGTCCCCGCATGATTGTCAGCGTGGCTAGGCAAAACACTGGTAAGCGTCAGGCAGAACGCCAACCAGCTGGCCAAACCCATGTGTCGTTTAGGTGTAGTCATGATAGTTCCTGGATTTTTTTAATTTGCACCTGTGATCAGTGCTTATACGAGCGTCAGCTCAAGAGTACCGCTATACAGTAACACAGCTTCCACAAAATCAAATCTATGCTTGCGCTAGATTGCGTGGTTACCGCGATTAAGTTGGGTCAGGGAAGCGTGTTCTGATTTGAGTAAACTGTTCTAAATTTTCCAATAATAGGTCAACCAACTGGGGGTCAAATCGCTTACCTTTTTCGTGTTTAAAATAGCCGACAATATCATCAAGTGACCATGGTTCTTTATAACAACGGGCGCTACCCAATGCGTCAAACACATCAGCGATTGCCGAAATGCGCCCAGCAATGTCAATATTTTCACCGCTCAGGCCATTAGGGTATCCACTGCCGTCCCAGCACTCATGATGCTCATGGGCGATGGTAGCGCCAAGATGTAAAATTGGATTGTCACTTTTAATCAGCATGTCATGCCCAATCGCGGCGTGGGTTTTCATAATTTCCCATTCTTGCTCGGTGTGCTTGCCAGGTTTGTTCAAAATGTAGTCAGGTATACCGACTTTGCCTACGTCATGTAATGGTGAGGCAAGCTTGATCATTTCCGCATCATATTCACTCATACCATAAAGCTTGGCTAGCATATGGCTTATATGTGCGACACGCTTAACGTGACTGCCGGTTTCCTTAGAGCGCATTTCGACCGCTTCGCCAATCAAGTATGACAATTCTCGTTGCGATTCTTTGATCGTCTCACGCAAGTTAAGGTTTTCATGCGCAACTGCGATGTTGTGAGCAAAATATTCTAGGAGGTGATGTTGCACAGGATCTATAGCATTGTCGCGTGACACATAGAGCAAATTTTCGGTGCCCCTATTGGTCGTAAAATACCCAATAAAATAGCTTTCCTCATGCATGCTGCGTTTTTGTTTTATGGCTTCTGCAATTCTGGCCAAAATGGTCGGATTGATATTTTCACTTGCACTGCAGTCGCCTTGGTTATTCGCCAAGACATTAAGTCCCGCCGTCGGTTCTTGACCGTGTTTATGAGTGACTGCGCAGCAAACAATGTCTTGCGATTCCAGCCCCAGTATCACCGCAATCTGGCGTAAGATGGTGCTAGCAAACTGCGGTAAGGTGTCACACTCGATAAACTCAGCCGTGGCCGCAATGATACGTTCTAGACCACAGCGATGGCGCTCGATAATTTTGATGTCGCGGTAGCTACGCAGGGCGGAAAATGTGACCGTTTTTAACCGTAAAGCGGTTAATTCAGTTTTGTTTTTGTAGTCGTTGATGTCGTAATCACGGATGACACTTTCTTCTGGTGCCTCACCCGGCTGACCTGTGCGCAACACCAAGCGAATGGTGTGGTTGTTCAGCTGTTCCCGGGTCCACTGGATAAATTCCAGTCCCGCATTATTGGTCTCCATGACTACGTCGACAATCGCTAACGCGATGTCGTGATTGTCGTCGCTGGATAAAATCTCTCGTGCCTCTTTGGCAGAATAAGCGCTGATACAGTCAATGCGTCGGCCATCAAACTCGATGTCTGATAAAACCATGCGCGTAATAGTGTGGATTTCAGGCTCATCATCAATGACTAACAACTTCCATCGAGCACCTTCAGGAAGCATCGGTTCTTGATATTCATCACTAGCAAAAACGAGTTCGTCGTCCATCATACCTTCTTACGACTGCTTACGTGATTTAACTATAGAATATGGTTACGAAAGCGCGAATATTTTAGCTCAAAACTTGAACGTTACTGGCGAGTCATACGCTATTGAGTTGCGCAAAGTTGAGCCCTCATCTTACGATTTTTATCGCTCGCATGTAATTTTCTCAACGAATGTGTTGAAAACTTTGTATAACCGCGCTTTAAGCTAACTTGGGTTTAGAATTAAGTGAGGATAGGCTGAGGATTTTAGTTGTATTCAGGGGCTTAGATAAATCTTGTCCGCAGCACAGTGTGCTGCGGACAGCTTGTATTAAGTCATTGTCACAAACTCTTCGGCGCTGGTGGGGTGAATAGCCACACAGGCGTCAAAATCAGCTTTAGTCGCGCCCATTTTCATCGCGACGCCAAAGCCCTGTAAAATTTCGTCCATGGCAAAACCAATGCCGTGTAGACCCACGACTTTTTCTTCAGGTCCAGCGCAAATAAGCTTCATCTTGGTTATCTGACGATGCGATGTCACCGCGGTATACATGGCAGCAAAACTCGATTCATAGACATTGATGTTGTTATCGCCATAGCGTGCGATAGCTTCTGGTTCAGTTAAGCCGATGGTTCCGATGGGCGGATGACTGAACACCACAGTAGGTATCAGTTCGTAATCCATGTGTGCATCAGGTTTATTATTAAACAATCGTTCCGACAGCAGACGCCCCGCTTTTACTGCGACTGGGGTTAAGTCAATTTTGCCAATACAATCACCCACGGCATACACGCCTTCGGCATCAGTATTTTGGTATTTATCGACCAGGATGTGGCCACGAATATCGGTTTTAACATCAGTGTTTTCTAGGCCGATTTTGTCGGTAGCTGGACTGCGTCCAATCGCCCAGATCAAGCAATCGGTTTCAATCCGCTCACCATTGGTTAACACCACACAAAGAGAGCCGTCATCTTGTTTGACGACTTCTTTAATCACATGGTGCTTATGCAGGCGTGGACCATCCATTTCGATAAGCTCGGTTAAGGTTTCAGTCAACATGGGGTCGAAGGATCGCAGCGGCGCATTTTTACGCACCACCAAATGAGTTTCGCTACCTAAACTGTGCATCACTCCGGCTAACTCGACAGCGATATAACCGGCTCCGGCCACCACCACCCGTTTGGGCTGTTCTTGCAGCGCAAAGAAACCATCTGAGGTTATGCCGAGTTCAGCACCAGGCACATTGTCGATATTGGGGCGGCCACCTGTCGCAATGAGGATATGTTTGGCACGATACTGCTCGCCATCAACTTCAACGGTGTGATTATCAACAAAGCGGGCAAAACCCTCGATGCGGGTGATTTTATTGTTCGCTAGGACACGATCGTAAGAACCATGGATCCGCTCGATATAAGCTTCGCGACTCGCTACCAATTGTTGCCAATTGAATTGATTGACGGTCACATCAAAGCCGTAGTCCTTGGCATAGACATTAATAGCTTCAGCGACTTGAGCACCGTACCACATGGCCTTCTTGGGCACACAGCCTACGTTTACGCAGGTACCACCAATCTGTTTGGCTTCGATTAAGGCCACGCGCTGACCGTATTTAGCAGCTCGATTAGCAGAGGCAATGCCACCGCTTCCACCACCAATACATATGTAATCAAACTCTTTCATGTCGCTCCTAAAGATAAACTTTGCATGCTGATACAGATAGCTTTACACAGAAAATTCTTTCAAACAAAAAAGTTTGTCGGCATTTGGGTATAGGGTTGCGCTGATTTATTCTTGCGTTCTTGAGCTATCCTTTAGCCGTCCTTGCTATTGAGAGGCTGTTACTGGATCCGACCAGCGTTTACTAACCAATTAACTGACTTAACCCGAGGCCAATATCTGTCTTATTGCGGTTCGCTGGGATCGGACGGCTCCCTTTCAGCATTGCTGGCAAGCGATTCTTGTGGGTTATTTTGAGGACTAGTTTTCGTACTGCCATTTTCGCAATTCTCTGTCGCTTCCTGCGTTTTTTCTTCATCAACAATATCAATCGACAGTGCCAAATCCCAACCTGTCTCAATGTGGATTAGCTTGGCAATGCTTGCTTCGGTGAAGACGTGTCCTTGAGGCAACAACAAAAAGTGCTCCGCGTTATACAAATCACTACGTAATATCATACCGGGCAAGAGCTGACGCGTTGTCAGCTGACCTTCATGAGCAGTGGCAAGCAACTTGATGTCCTGTTGAATGAACTGCCTTAAAATACTTTTGTCGTATTTTACGCCTTGATATTTTTGCATTTCTTTACGGGAATCTTTTGCCGAAAGCTTACGCGGTAAAATACGCCCGGTACGGTAACGCCAATAGTCGCGGCAGATAGCAATAATTCGAGCTCCGGTGGGCGGGCTCGGTTTGGCATGCACAGAGTCGAATTGTTTAGCGATTAATTCGATTTCGCTTTCGAGTGATACCAGTGGTGCGAGGATTAGCTTTGCTTGCTCAACCTGACTGATATAGCGTTGTTGTTGTTGAATATTTAATTCGGCAAAAGGGCGATCAATAATATCAGCTGGGATCCCAATGAGACCAATCTCACAAATTAGTCCTGCAAGTCGGATAACAAATTGATCTTTAGTATTTAAACCGAGGGTTGCCGCCAGCTGCTGGGCTGACTCACTGACTTGCCGGGCAAATCCACCATCGATACTGGGGTGCGAAACGATCAAGTTATATAGTACGCGCTCTAATGCTTGCGAATGTTGTTGCGTGCTGTTGAGGGCTGCTTTGATTTGGCGGGTACGCAGCTTTACTTTGCTGCTGAGTGTTTGATTAATCGTGGCAAGACGTTCGTTTTGCGCGCGGGTAAGCGCGAGAAGACGTGCATTTTCATTGCGCAGATGTGAGCGTTCAATACCCTCAGCGATACTTTCTTTTAGTACCTTGTCCTCCCAAGGCTCAAGCAAATAGCGATGAACTTTATTATCATTGATGGCTTTGAGCATAGCATCTACGTCGGCCCGGCCATTGAGTATAATCCTAAAAGCATTAGGCTGGATCTGGGCCGCTTGGGCTAGAAATTCAGCGCCATTGGCGCCCGGCATGCGCATGTCAGCAATAATAACATCCACAGATTTCGATGTTAGCAGCTGTAATGCTTTAGCTGGCGAATCGGTAAGCAAGAGACGTGCGTTTAGCTGCGGTAATACCTTGCGAATAGCCCCTAAGCTATTGGACTCGTTATCTACCGCTAATACCACGGGTTGTTTAGCGGCTTGTGCCGACTGCGCATTCACTACACTTCTCCATTGTCTTAACCTTCAGGATAGTGCGAAATGACAGGGAGTACCAGCCTTTGGAGTAGCCGGGTATAAGCATGTTGTTGGATACGCGGTGTCGCTTGCTAGCATTGGAACTCAAATTGGACGAATACCGCGGCATTGTTTTTTTCGATAATGTCCTTACTTATTGAGCATGCAATAGAATTAGAGAGTGACCACTTTGAACCCGATCATTGAATCTCAACAACAGCCTTTACCCCATTTTTCGGCAATCCAACCTGACCAGATCAAAGCTGCAGTCGAAGCATTGATTGAAGAATCCAAAAAGGTGATTGAAGAGGTGGCAGCACAGACTTCGCCTACCTATGCATCTGTTGTTGAACGCCTAGAGGCACAAGATGATCGCTTGAGTCGATTTTGGTCACCTGTTTCGCACATGAATTCTGTAGTGAGTTCTGAGGCGCTGCGACAAGCTCACGATAGTTGTTTGCCGCTGTTGTCAGAATACGGAACCTGGGTAGGTCAGCACGCGGGTTTGTATAAGGTTTATGTTGCGCTCAAAAATAGTGAAGAATATGCAACGCTCGATCAGGCAGCTCAAACAGCGATTGACAATACTTTGCGCGATTTCAAATTGTCCGGAGTGGCACTGTCAGGGGAAGCTAAGCAACGTTACGCGGAGATCCAAGCTCGTCTGAGCGAACTTGCCTCGACGTTCAGTAATCATGTTTTAGACGCTACCATGGCCTGGACCAAACTTATTACACGGGAAGAGGAATTGACTGGGCTGCCAGAATCTGCTTTGGCGGCGGCAAAGCAAGCCGCAGAGCGCAAGGAGAAGCAAGGTTGGCTGTTCACTTTAGATATCCCGAGTTATCTCCCGGTAATGATGTATTGCGACAACCGCGAGCTGCGTGAAGAAATGTATCGAGCTTATACCACGCGTGCTTCAGAGCTTGGTCCTAACGCAGGCCAGTTTGATAATACAGCGATTATTAATGAAACCTTGAAGCTACGCGAGGAAGCGGCACAGTTGCTAGGTTTTAGTCATTATGCTGAGCGTTCATTGGCAACCAAAATGGCGGATACGCCTGAGCAGGTGTTGCAGTTTCTGAATGACCTTGCGCGCCGTTCAAAGCCACAAGCGGAGCAAGACTTACACGATATCCGTGAATTCGCGCAATCAGCCTATGGAGTGAGTGACCTACAAGCGTGGGACCTAACCTACTACAGTGAAAAGTTGAAACAACAGCGCTATGCCATATCTGACGAGCAATTGCGGCCGTATTTCCCAGAGCACAAAGTGGTCAGCGGTCTGTTTGCGGTAGTGCAAAAGCTCTATGGACTGCGTATAGAACAGCGTGAGAACGTGGATGTCTGGCATACCGATGTGAAGTTTTACGATATCTTTGACGCTGACGATAATTTACGCGGTAGTTTCTATTTCGATTTATACGCGCGCGAAGGTAAACGTGGCGGTGCTTGGATGGATGAGTGCCGGGTTAGGCGTAAAACTGATGACGCAATGCAAACGCCAGTGGCCTACTTAACGTGTAACTTCAATGGTCCTGTTGGCAACAAACCCGCACTGTTTACTCATGATGAAGTAGTAACACTGTTCCATGAATTCGGTCATGGTATTCACCATATGCTAACTCAGGTTAGCGTCGCTGGCGTTTCTGGTATTAATGGGGTGCCATGGGATGCTGTAGAGTTGCCTAGTCAGTTCCTCGAAAACTGGTGTTGGCAAGAAGAAGCGCTGGCATTGATTTCTGGGCATTATGAAAGCGGCGAGCCATTACCTAAAGAGTTGCTCGATAAAATGCTCGCAGCACGCAATTTCCAAAGCGCGATGCAAATGGTGCGGCAATTAGAGTTTAGCTTATTCGATATGGCAATACATGCTGCGCCCGCGGCGGATGTCGATGTTCAAGCTATATTAAATACCGTGCGCGATCAGGTAGCGGTGGTTAAGCCACCTGAGTTTAATCGTTTCCAGCATAGTTTTGGACATATATTTGCCGGTGGTTACGCGGCAGGGTACTACTCTTATAAATGGGCCGAAGTACTGTCATCAGATGCCTTTAGCCGGTTTGAAGAGGAGGGGATTTTTAATCCACAAACCGGTCGAGATTTCCTGACTAACATTCTGGAAAAAGGCGGGAGTCAACCGCCAATGGAATTGTTTACGGCGTTTCGTGGGCGCGAGCCTCAGGTGGATGCACTACTCAGACACAGCGGGATTGCCGCGTGAGTAGCGAGAAATTTGCCGCCATTTATGCTCGTGCGGCAAAGCGTAAAGGCGGTGAGCAAGCCCTTGAAAAGTTGCTCGGCGAACCATTAGCGCCAAAAGAATTAGCCCAAGTGGGAGACGACCGCTTTCTCGCTGAGTTCACTAAAAAGGTATTTCAATCCGGATTTGTTTGGCGCGTGGTGAGACAAAAATGGCCGGATTTCGAGGAACTCTTTTTTGGTTTTGATATTGAGAAAGTCTTGTTGATGCCAGATGAAATGCTAGAGCGCAAAGCGGCTGACCCTCGGATCATTCGCAACTACAACAAGGTTAAAACCATTCGTGACAATGCCCTTATGATCGCCGACGTGCGGCAACAACATGGCTCCTTCGCCAAGTTTGTGGCGCAATGGCCAGCGGATGATGTAGTTGGTTTGTGGGACTATCTAAAAAAGCGTGGCGCACGTTTGGGTGGCAACACCGGACCTTATGCCCTGCGTTTTTTAGGTAAAGACACATTCTTGCTTAGCAAAGATGTTGAGGATTATTTTACCCAGCATAAACTTATTGAAGGCTCCGCACGTTCCAAGCGCAGCCTAACGACGATCAATCAGACTTTCCTTGAATGGCAGCAACAAAGTGGCCGTTCGTTACAAGCCATTAGTCAGGTGGTGGCATTTAGTTGTGGCGATAATCACATCAATTGAGCGATTTCTGGGGTACTTCATTAGCCGTTGAAGTCAGCGTAATCGCATGGATACCAGGTTGAATCGGCAACCCTGTGGTTAGTTGCCCTTTACTCTGTAATGCTCTGCGCTTAGTGCCAGAGCATGGTCAATTAAGCTGGAGTATTCATGATTTCAAGTTCATAAAATCACTTTTATTGCTGTCGTTACCCAGGGCTTTTCGATAGACTTAGGCCATTAAAGTTTCACAGCTTAGTTGAGCATTAGACATGACGTCAGAAACCCATTCGGCCCAAACCGACAATCAAGCCCCGGCAAGCGAAACTACCCATTTCGGTTATAAGCAAGTCGCGACTCAGCAAAAAGCCTCTATGGTGGCTGAGGTTTTTGACTCCGTTGCCGCCAAATACGACTTAATGAATGATTTGATGTCAATGGGGATACACCGCGTTTGGAAACGTTTCACCATTGATTGTAGCGGTGTGCGAGCTGGCCAACGAGTGCTTGATTTAGCGGGTGGAACTGGCGATCTGGCAGCTAAGTTTTCACGTTTAGTCGGAGCCAACGGACAAGTTATTTTGGCTGATATTAATCGTGAGATGCTCAAAGTTGGCCGCGACAAACTGCGTAATATGGGCATTGTGGGCAACCTTGATTATGTTCAGGCCAACGCTGAAGCTTTGCCTTTTCCGGATAATCATTTTGATTTAATTACCATTGCGTTCGGTTTACGTAATGTTACCGATAAAGATAAGGCGTTAGCGTCGATGTATCGGGTGTTGAAGCCAGGCGGACGATTGTTGGTGCTGGAATTTTCAAAACCGACACAAGATTGGTTAAGTAAAGTGTATGACGCCTATTCATTTCACGTATTGCCTAAAATGGGGCAGTTAGTCGCCAATGATGCTGATAGTTACCAGTATCTTGCTGAATCGATCCGCATGCATCCTGACCAAGACACTTTAAAGGGCATGATGGACGCGGTTGGCTTTGAGCAAACCGAATACTTCAACTTGACCGGTGGAATTGTCGCGCTGCATCGAGGATTCAAGTTCTAATGCCGACCGCACAGGTGCTGCACGCAATTGCCGAGGCAGTGGTTAATCCTTTGCTTAAACTGGATCCTGAATCACAGGCACGGATAGATAAATTGCGCGGCAAGCGCTTAATCATTTGGCTCGACGAGCTGGCGTGGCCAGTTGAGATGGTGTTTGAGCAGACATTATCAATTCACCAAAGCGAGCTAAGTTGGGAGCAAGCTCAAGCAGCACTCAGTGACGAGCAATGTTTGCTGAAAACCGCATTGAGCGTACTACCTGAATTAAAAGACACGCGGAAGATCACGCAACTGATCCGCGCTAACAAACTTGACCTGTGTGGAGATATGCAGATCGCACAGCATGTCAGTCAATTGTTTCTGCAGTTATCGATTGATTGGGAAGAAGTACTTTCGCAGCATATCGGTGATGTGCCGGCTTATCAGATAATGCGAGGATTAGAGCGCGCCAATCACCAAGCAAAGCAACACGCTAGCCAACTGGGTGAAATCATTAGTACCGCGCTTATTGATGAGAAACGCCTTGCGGTGCATCGCTTGCAGGTGCTTCATCATGGTGATCAGGTCAGTGATATCCGGGACGCAGTGGCCCGCTTAGAATCCCGAATTCAACGCTTAGAGTCAAAGTAGTAAAGGTTATGCGGTTTTTCAGACTATATAAAATCAATAAAGTCTTGCTCCAGCATGGTCTGGATGACTGTATTCCCAATCGTTTTATGCCTTGGTATGCGCGTATGGCGCGACATGGGTTGTTTTGGATCAGGAATCAGCATAAGAATGAACCGCAAGGTAAGCGCATCCGTTTGGCGTTGCAAAGCCTTGGGCCGGTATTTATTAAGTTTGGGCAAATGTTGTCCACGCGACGTGATCTATTACCGCCTGATATCGCTGATGAGCTAGCGTATTTACAGGATAAAGTTCCTCCCTTCGATAGTCACCAAGCTCAAGCGTTGATCAAGCAAGCGTTGGGTCTTCAGCATATGGATGAACTTTTCAGTGAGTTTGATCCACAGCCTCTAGCTTCAGCATCTATCGCGCAAGTGCACGCAGCGAAATTACGAGTGGATGATAAAGATGTTGTGGTTAAAGTTCTGCGTCCTGACATTGAGGGCACTATTGATGCGGATATTGATCTCCTGCAGAGCTTTTCCCAGCTGTTACAAAAGTGGCTACCTGACGGTAAACGATTGCGTCCAGTAGAAGTGGTTGCCGAATATCGCCGCACTATCAAAGATGAATTAGATTTACTCCGCGAGTCAGCTAATGGGATCCAGCTAAGCCGCAATTTCATTGATTCTGAGGCGCTATATGTGCCGCACATATACAGTGATCATTGCCGTGAAAACGTGTTGGTGATGGAACGCATCTATGGCATTCCGATTGCTAATGTCGAGGCGCTCAAGGCTCAAGGTACTGATTTTAAGCTTTTAGCCGAACGCGGCGTTGAAGTATTTTTCACTCAAGTATTCCGGGATAGTTTTTTTCATGCGGACATGCACCCCGGTAATATCTTTGTGTCGACTAAGCATCCTGAAAACCCGCAATACATCGCGATTGATTTTGGTATTGTGGGTACGCTTAATCGCGAGGATAAGCGCTATCTTGCGGAAAATTTTATTGCTTTTTTCAATCGCGATTACCGCAAAGTCGCACAACTACACGCGGATTCTGGATGGGTGCCGCATGATACCAATATTGACGATTTTGAAATGGCCATTCGTAAAGTGTGTGAGCCGATCTTTCAAAAACCTTTGGCAGACATTTCCTTTGGCCATGTGTTAATGCAGTTATTTAACACTGCGCGTCGCTTCAATATGACCGTACAACCGCAATTGGTATTACTACAAAAAACCTTGCTTTATGTGGAAGGTTTGGGCCGCCAGCTGTATCCGCAGTTGGACTTGTGGCAGACCGCGAAACCGTTTTTAGAGAATTGGATGAAACAACAAATTGGGCTTAAAGCCATGCTGAAAAAAATTCAGGAGAATTTACCTTTCTGGTCAGAGAAACTGCCAGATATGCCCGACCTTTTGCACGACAGTTTGAAACAGCTTAAAACTCTCCCCGAAATGCAGCAACGCCACAATGAACTGCAGCTCGCCCAGCAGCAAGCTCAGCATCGTGCACAATTAACCACGATTGTTGGGGCAACCTTATTTATTCTTGCAGCCTTGTTACCCTTGAATGGCCTGAGCTGGTGGCTATCAGCTGGTTTTGCCAGTGTCGCTGCGACGTGTTGGCTGTATGCTTACCGAAAGGCTAATTCGGACTGAATGTTGCTGGGGTTTTCAGCACATTTGTGGAAATGAGCTGAAACGTTAGCAATCACTGACTAACAGATCCGAGGAGTCTTCAAATACAGTGGTTTTTGTGACTTTTTTATGAATTTCAAGCAAATAAGATAGCTATATCGCCAATTGATGGTATAGTGCGAGTGTCTTTGATAGACGAAATTATAGAGTTACAAGCTGCAAGTGTTTTTAAACATCTCAAGTTACTTAGTAATTGTTGTAAGACGTTTTCCATTTCGTACGTGTTGACCCTCAGAATAATCCAGTTAATCAAAGGCGTAAGAACCGCGCGTTTTGCGCAAGAAACAAATTTTATTGAGGTTTTACATGTCTAAAGTAACAGGCACCGTTAAATGGTTTAACGCTGATAAAGGTTATGGTTTCCTAACTCAAGATAACGGTGGGAAAGATGTTTTCGTACACTTCCGCGCAATTCTTGCTGAAGGTTACAAAACACTTCCAGAAGGTCAAAAAGTTCAGTTCGACGTTGAAGAAGGTCAAAAAGGTCTTCAAGCAGCAAACGTTGAAACGCTCTAATTGAGTTTCATTGATGGTGGTCGCCTGACCACCATCATATTTATACCAACACCAACACCAACACCAACACCAACACCAACACCAACACCAACACCAACACAGCAGCTATGAATACAAACATGGTTGGTTCTGTGGACTCAGAATGTGTATAACTTTCCTATTAAGATCGCGATTAAGTTCTCTTGCTAGGGAGACGAATCCATTGATGAGACCGCAGACAAGTTGTTAGACAAGACCTCATTATTCCACAGCATATTGATCCCGATCACATTGTCTGACATAGGAATTGGTATTGCTAAAAGCGCAGTTCAGGTAGACTTACTCCATATGAAAGAGCGAAGCATTTAGGTACATATCTATGTCACAACCCCTCGCGATTTGGGATGATATTTTCTTACTCGATAAGCAACTGAGCGAAGAAGAGCGCATGTTGCGTGATAGCGCCCATGATTTTTGTCAGACGGAATTGATGCCGGGCATTTTACAGGCCAATCGTGAGGGGGTGTTTGATCGTAATATCATGCACAAGTTCGGTGCTGCAGGTTTGCTCGGCGCGACCATTCACGGCTACGGTTGTGCTGGTGTAAGTTATGTCAGTTACGGACTTATTGCGCGCGAAGTTGAACGTGTAGACAGTGGTTATCGTAGCGCCATGAGCGTGCAGTCCTCTTTGGTGATGCACCCTATTAATACCTTTGGTTCAGAAGCACAAAAAGAGCGTTTTCTGCCGAAGTTAGCGAGCGGTGAATGGGTCGGCTGCTTCGGCCTAACCGAACCTGATGCAGGTTCAGATCCAGCATCCATGCGCACGCGCGCGGAAAAAACCGAGGGCGGGTACCTGCTCACTGGCAGTAAAATGTGGATCACTAACTCTCCCATTGCCGATGTATTTGTGGTTTGGGCTAAGAATGTTGTAGAAGACAACGCCATTTGTGGTTTCATTCTGGAAAAGGGCATGGCAGGTTTAAGTGCACCTGAGATCCACGGCAAGTTATCGCTCAAAGCCTCGATCACTGGTGAAATAGTGATGGATAAGGTGTTTGTACCAGATGAAAATTTATTGCCTAAAGTACGCGGCCTAAAAGGCCCCTTCAGCTGCCTAAACGTTGCGCGCTACGGTATTTCATGGGGCGCACTTGGTGCGGCTGAGTTCTGTTGGCATGCAGCGCGGCAGTACGGGCTCGATCGTAAGCAATTTGGTCGCCCGCTCGCCCAAACCCAATTGTTTCAAACCAAATTGGCTAATATGCAAACTGAAATAACGCTTGGTCTGCAAGGGTCTCTACGTGTGGGTCGACTGATCGACGAAAAGCAATTTGATCCTGCCATGATCTCGCTAGTGAAGCGCAACAATTGTGGTAAAGCATTGGATATTGCGCGTCAATCACGTGATATGCATGGTGGTAATGGTATTGCCGATGAGTTTCATATTATGCGTCATATGCTCAACCTTGAAACGGTGAATACCTATGAAGGCACTTATGATGTTCATGGTTTAATTTTGGGTAGGGCACAAACCGGTTTACAGGCGTTCTTCTAATTTTCTTGCGTTATCTGATGGCCTACCAAGTACGCAAAATGCCTTGGTAGGCAGCAGGGTCGAGAAAACTGTCGCGCTCTTGTTGCAGAACAGTGCGGCTATTTGTACGAATGTAGTCGGTCGCGGCTGTCCAGCTTGGAAAAACCTTACCATCAATACGGTAACTTGCGATCGCATTGTCAGCATTGCCCCACGGGTAGGCGTGATAGAGGGCTAATTCGCCATTATCAGCAAGCATGTCGGCTCGGTGTTGCACTTCAAGGCTGGAAATTAACTCCGCTTCAGAATCACTGCCGTTAGAGGCAACAATCCAGGCGACACCCAAAAGTTTATTCATACTGCCGTCCAATAACATCTGCTGGATCTGCTGATTGAAGTCATTAATGATTTGTTGGGCGTTAGGGACAGTTTGGCTAAGGCTCAAGTGCAATGCCGTCTGAAAAATTGCTTGTTGTGATCGATGCAATAGTTCTTCATTTTCACTTTGTAACAAGCGGTTAAATTCATTGAAGAACAGGAGATCGGTGAGCAAATAATTGCTGCGCTCATCGGCGAGATTATTAATGCTTTCAAAGGTATTAGGATTGCGTGACCATTTGATGTCACGCACTAAGCGTAACGGCGGCGTGGCGGCATAACGATTTTCAATCGCGACGCGACTATTGCGGACCTGAGCAAAGCTGCGTACCGTTTCGACGTCGGCGGTTTTACTCACTAAATGTAGATATAAAGGCAAGTATGGGGCTGAGTAAATAAAGTTTACGCGTTGCTCGTTTAAATCGATGAAATCGATCCGCCCATCATAACGACCTGAATTCAAACCACTACCAGCAAACGCAGGGCGTTCAGTGGTGATCCTTACTGTATGTCCGGCACGTTGGAGCGCGGTTTTTACGATTTCATTTAGGCGCTCAGAGTGGGCGCCTTGATTGGTGAATGACTCCCATTCAGTGGTAACGAGTTTCAATGTGTCCGCCGACACGGCGCAACTAAAAGTGAGCCAGATAAATAACAAGCTAACGTAACGCTGCATGATAATTAGACATCCTTATATCGACGATTACTCAATCATTTACGCGGTTGTGACTAAAAGGATCGCGTTAGCTATGCGCTTTGCAACTTAATTAATCATGACTCAAGGTTACTTCATAACCGGCATATTTGCGCATATTAATAACGCGATCACCATCTAACATCCAGTATTGACCTTTTATCCCGGTCAGCGTTCCAGCGAATTCAGGCGTTTTATCCAGATTAATTGATTTAATCTTGTCCGGGTAGTGCACTACAGGATAGCGAATATTGATAGGTTCTGCTTGAACAGGCTGCACTGCGGTTAGGCCATGCGTTTCGGTGACCGACGCAATATCTTCATTTATGGCGGCCAGGATGGTCTCTGCTGTGCCCGCAATATCCAGTGCTTCCGGTTCACCTTTGAGCATCGTGCGCCAATTGGTTTTGTCGCCAATATGCGCCTTGGCTGCATCCTCTACCAATCCGCTCACCAGACGTTGCGAAACGCGTAATATCGGCAGTGCTTGAGTCGCACCTTGGTCAATCCAGCGCGAGGAGACCCCATCTGTAACATGGCGTGTTATGCCAATTTTCATTGCGCCTGTATTAGATAGATATACAAAATGATCGGTTAAGCAATTAGCTTCACCCCACTCGGGTTCCCGGCAAGTACCAGCATGATAGTGACAAAGTTCGGGTTTAATAATGCAACTATCGCACTGTGCCAGCGTGATCAGGCAGCGATAACAATACCCTTGATTAAAACTCTTTTTGGTTTTACTTCCACAGTGCACGCAGTGAATATTGCCACTGCAACTGACATTGACCGTTTGGCCCACCAGTGCATTCATCGGTACCAGTTCATCACCCACGGGCAGTTGGTATTGGGCTAAATGACTGCCGTCCGCTTGGGATTCGGTACTGACTTGCATTTTTCTTATATTGCCGGTAAGCATTGTCATCACTCCGCGTTAGGGTCGGGCAAGAACGCGCCTGCTGCGCCAGGGAATACCACAGGACTCTCATAGCCATCGGTGCTGATACTGGCAACGCCAAAGAAGTAGTTATCGATGACAATATTCTCCAGGGTATATTCATTCACATCACCAACCAAGCGGCTGAATTGCCATTGTGGGGCGTCAGTGTAGCGCCAATAAATTTTATAGCCAGCCAGATGGGGGTTAGTCGCTTTGTCTACTGCAGTCCATGACAGTGTGGTGCTAGGCTGCACTGCGCCCTTTATAGCCACGCCAGTTGGTGGTTGTGGGGCCCAAGCCAGACTGGCGAGACTGGCAGCGTTTAAGCCGGTCAGCTTAGCGGCATAATCAAAGTCGACACCATCAATGGTATCGCCGTATACAATGCCATCTTCAGTGCGCAGATCTTGATGTTGACGGTGGTAATGTTCGTTGGTTTCCATGATGCGGATCCCGGGGTAGCCAAGGTCGTTAAATGGGCGGTGGTGGCCACCTCGGCGGAAGCGGTCTAGGCGATAGATCACCATAGTGTCGAGATTAGGCACGTAATCGTCGGCGATTTTATCGATGTAGCGCGCAAGGTTACGACTTGGAGAATCGACTTCACCACCGGTGAAGCGACGCAGACGAGCTTCCTGCTCTGTCTCCAGCATGCGCGTGCCTTCTGCAAAAATGCGTGCGGTCGTGTTGTTGACCACACCATTGATCCCCTCAATGTTGCCAATCATGTCGTTATTTAACACGCCAACGATGCGCCAACCGTCTTTTTGGGCTTGTTCGGCCATTATTTTGCCACCGAACAAGCCTTGTTCTTCACCGGCCAGAGCCGCATATACAATACTGCCATTAAACTCATATTGAGTAAGTACGCGGGCCGCTTCTAAGGTGCCAGCAACCCCTGAGGCATTATCATTAGCGCCCGGAGAATCAGACGTAAAATCCATTACATCACTGACTCTGGAATCAATATCACCAGACATGATCACGTAGCGACCTGGGTCAGTTTTACCCCGCTGAATGGCTATAACACTTACCACCTCGGTAGGATCAGGAATGCGCGGTTCATCACTAATGGTAGCGCTTTGAAAATACACTTCTAAGCAACCGCCGCAAGCCTCGCTGATACGCTCAAATTCTGCTTTGATCCAGCGTCGAGCTGCGCCAATACCGCGCGTGTCAGATTCGGTTTCGGAAAGGGTGTGGCGGGTGCCAAAATTAACCAAAGTTTGAATATCGCTCTCGATCCGTTCAGCCTGTGGGGCAATAGCGATTTTATGCAGTAAATGTGTTTGTTCAGATTCGCTAACAGATGCTGAAGCAACAGTGCAGGTAGCTAACAGCGCTGCGCTGACCGTGGTTAAACAAGGGCGTCGCAAAGCAGATAAAAACATAGCAGATCCTTAAATGTCTGGCGGGCCCTAGGGCCGCAATAAGTCGTTTACCTTAACCAATACGTACGTTATCGCAAGTTGGCTTATCGTTGGATCTGCGTTAGTTATCGAGTAACCCGAGTTTACTCGCATTACAGATAATCGAATGCATCACCGTATAATTGATCAGCAGGTAAGCCGAGGGCGGTGTAGTCATCGCGCACAGTCTTAGCCATATCAAATCGGCCAGCAACGTAGACATCGTGTTGGATCAAGTCAGATTGATTAGATATGACGGCTTGATGCACCCAGCCAGTGAGGCCGCGCCAGTCGTCGTTAGGGAATTCCACCACAGGATAGAAGATGAAACCCTTGTGTTGTTTGGCCAGTTGATTCAATTTGTCGATGTAATAAAGATCGTCAATGTGGCGCACGCCCCAGTATAGTGTGACGGCTTTTTGCGGGTATTGATGCAAAACAGACTGCACAATAGAGTAGGTATAAGAAAATCCGGTACCGCCTGCAATTAAAAGTAGTGGCCGCTCACTGTCACGCACAAAAGCGTTGCCAGCCGGCTCGGTGATGGCAATTTCATCTTCGCTACGTAGCCGCTCCATCACTTCCCACGCATAGGGATTTTCTGGTGTTGCCCCAATTTGTAGCATCAGACTTTCAGTTTGATGGGGCGCATTGGCAATAGAAAAGGGGCGCTCATCGCCTTCACTCATGACCACTTTAATGTACTGACCAGCAGTAAATTCCAGCGGCGCTTCTGGGCTAAGGGTTACTTCAAATACCACTTGTGTGAGCGGTGAAATCTTTTCAATCTTACAGGTAATATGCGCCATTCAGTGTACTTCTCACGTTGAATTAATTTTATTCGGCCAGATAAGTTGTGCGGTATTATGACAACAAATCCAATTCATCCCAAATTGCATCGACTTTGGCTTTGACTTTTTCGTCCATGACGATAGGCGTTCCCCATTCACGATCCGTTTCGCCAGGCATTTTATTCGTGGCATCGAGCCCCATTTTCGAACCTAAGCCAGACACCGGAGAGGCAAAGTCTAAATAGTCGATTGGGGTATTGTCGATCAACGTCGTGTCGCGCGTTGGGTCCATACGAGTGGTAATGGCCCAAATCACGTCTTCCCAGTTGCGAGCATTAACATCATCGTCACACACAATCACAAATTTGGTGTACATGAACTGGCGCAAAAATGACCAGACCCCAAGCATCACGCGTTTAGCATGGCCCGGGTATTGTTTCTTCATGGTCACGATCGCCATACGGTAGGAACACCCTTCCGGCGGCAAGTAGAAGTCGACAATTTCAGGGAATTGTTTTTGCAGGATGGGCACAAACACTTCGTTCAAGGCAACCCCTAATATCGCTGGCTCATCCGGCGGACGCCCGGTGTAGGTTGAATGATAAATTGGATTGTGGCGATGAGTGATGTGCGTCACCGTAAACACGGGAAACTCATCAACTTCATTGTAGTACCCAGTATGATCACCGTAGGGCCCTTCGGGTGCGACTTCGCCCGGTTGAATGTAACCCTCTAGCACGATTTCAGCCGAGGCCGGAACTTGTAAATCATTACTGATTGATTTGACAACCTCAGTTTTGTCGCCGCGCAATAGACCCGCAAAAGCATACTCTGATAGTGTGTCTGGCACTGGGGTGACTGCCCCTAAAATGGTTGCAGGGTCGGCACCGAGAGCAACCGATACTGGGTAAGGTTGGTCCGGGTTTTGTTGGCAGTGCTCACGAAAGTCTAATGCACCACCACGGTGAGATAACCAGCGCATGATCACTTTATTCTTCGCAATCACTTGTTGGCGATAAATACCCAAATTCTGACGTTTCTTGTGTGGCCCTTTGGTGACCGTTAGCCCCCAGGTTATCAAGGGCGCGGCATCACCCGGCCAACAACGTTGAATGGGTAATTTGGATAAATCGACGTCGTCACCACTAATTACATTCTCTTGACAGGGCGCTTTTTTCAATACCTTTGCAGGCATATTCAAGACTTGTTTGAATACCGGAAGTTTTTCCCACAGGTCTTTTAGTCCTTTGGGCGGCTCTGGCTCTTTTAAATAAGCCAGCAATTTGCCGACGTCGCGTAACGCGGCTACCGAGCTCTGCCCCATACCAAGGGCAACGCGTTCGGGCGTACCGAACAAATTCGCCAGCACAGGAATGTTGCTGCCTTTCGGGTTTTCAAACAGGATTGCAGGTCCACCAGCGCGCAGCGTTCGATCGGCGATTTCGGTCATTTCCAAATCGGTATCAATCGGCATAGCAACGCGTTTGAGTTCACCTCGTTCTTCCAGTTTTTCAATGAAATCGCGCAAGTCTTTGTATTGCATATTGAATAGGGTCGGTTTTCTGACTACATTTTTAATGTACCGAGTATACCAGTTAAAGCCAGTTTCTGATCAAACAGAACGATATTTAACGTTAACTGTGGCCCACTTGCTTAGGAGCAACGTTATGCGTGTGTTACTTCGCTTTCTTTTTATCGCACTTTCTATCTTGCCTAGTGTAAGTGGTGTGCATGCTCAATCCGCTCCTCCCCCCTGCCAATCAGAGGAGTATCGACAGTTTGATTTTTGGTTAGGTCATTGGCAAGTGACCCAACCGGATGGCACAGTGGCCGGTACCAACCGCATTTCTGCTACCTACAACGGGTGCGTGTTGCAAGAGGATTACGCGGTCAATGGTCAACCGTTTGGGGCTAGTTTAAATGCCTATGATCGTGTGACGGGGCAGTGGCATCAAACCTGGATGGATAAAAATGGCACGGTTTTGAAATTATCCGGTGGCATTGAGCAAGGAAGTATGGTTTTATCAAGTCACGTTACCGCAGCTGATGGTAAGCCAGCGACGCATAAGATCACCTGGCAACCCCAACCCGACGGCACAGTGACGCAGCATTGGCAATATAAACTTGATGAGAGCGAGGAATGGTCTACCTTGTTTTTGGGGATCTACACGCGGCAGTCATCGTAATGTGGAGCATTGAATGTCTTTTAACTCTGATATGCTGGATGAGCTCAACCTTTTATTGAAATTTCCTACCGAAAGCCTGATGCAGGGGCTCAAAATCCACCATGACGCCAATCAATCGGTGATTGATGCTGCCGAGCGTTTGTATGCGAAAGGCATCATTACGCAGCGCGATGGCGGCTATTTAACCGATCTTGGGCATGACTTAATCGAACAGGCTCAGCGCCTGCGCTTAGCGTTGAGTCCGAAATCACACTAGTCAAAGTGGCAACTTTCTTGGCTCAAGTCAGCGCTTTCAACGCCGATACACTAAAAGTTACCAGTCAACATTGCCGTTGATTGGTTTAGAGTTGAGCAAAAAGGGTTGGTTAGCATGTTTGGCAATACAGATACAGCAGCTTGGATGAAACGCATTACCTTAGGGTTAGGTGTGTGTGCAGCGGTATTTGCGAGCACCTCATTGCAAGCGCAAGAAGTCCGTGCAGTGCAACTATACTCGCAAGATGAGTTGATTCGACTGATTAACGCCAATCAACACCTTGACCGCGTTGTGCTTGACCGCTGTCAGCTAGTCCAAGACATTCAAGCTCGCGCGGAGGTGCTGACCGTTCCGGCCTATCAATTCTTATGGGGTGACATGCTGGCCTGGGGCGTTTGTGTAGACGCAGAGCCTGAGCGTGGCGTTGCGCTCATGCGCGATGCCGCCAATCAAGGCTTACCTGCAGCTTTAGAGCAACTCGGGCGTTATTATGCCAATGGCACATTAGTGCAGGAAGACAAAAAACGTGCAGTTATTTATTTACGTGAAGCCTCTGCACTGGGCAATATGAAAGCACAAATGCAATTGGCCGACCTGTTTATCGCCGGGCATGGCAGCCCGTATGATTATCAAGATACCTATCATTGGTTATACAACGCCATTACCGCGGATAAAGATACCCATGCGCGCATCGCTGAGCAGCTTAATGCACTGGAAAAACTAATGCACCCCAAAGCTGTGCAAGCGGCGCGTAAACCACTCGATAGCTAGTCGCGAAGATAAGATCACGTTAAGCCAGACAATAGGTTATAATGGCGCTTATGCAAGTAATTAGCGACCCAATCAATGAGTGACGATCCGCACTATCAGCGCGAGAAATCCCAATACGAAAATCCGGTAGCCAGCCGCGAATACTTAATCGAAATACTTAAAGACAGTGGTACACCTCTGTCGTTTCTAGAGATCTGCCAACGGGTAAATGCCAATAACGAATCCGAGCGCATTGGTGTTCAACGCCGCTTGCGTGCCATGGAGCGTGAGGGGCAGGTGCAGTTTACGCGGCAGAAGAAATACGTTGTTGCAGATATTAAACAAACCGTTATTGGTCGGGTGATTGGTCACCGCGACGGGTTTGGTTTTTTGCGCCCTGAAAACGGTGAAAAAGACTTGTTCATCAGTGCTGGGCAAATGCAGGTCCTATTGCATGATGACGTTGTTGAAGCCCACGAATCCGGAACGGATCGTAAAGGTCGCTCTGAAGCGCGTATCATGCGAGTGGTAGAACCTCGTTCAGAGCCGCTGGTTGGGCGTTATTTTGTGGAGCATGGGGTTGGTTTGGTGATCCCCGATGACAGTCGCATTCCTTTTGAAATTCTTATTCCACCGGAAAATAGCCACGGCGCACGTCAAGGGCATGTGGTTGTGGTTGAAATCACTCAGCGTCCGCGCCGCAGCATTAATCCCATTGGCAACGTAACCGAAGTGCTCGGTGAGCATATGGCGCCAGGCATGGAAATTGAAATGGCGCTGCGTAGTTTTGATATCCCCCATGTGTGGCCAGATGCAGTGACCAAACAGGTTGCTAAATTGTCGCCAGAGGTGGATGAAAAGGCCAAGAAAAATCGGGTTGATTTACGCTCTCTTGGATTGGTCACCATTGATGGTGAGGATGCGCGAGATTTTGATGATGCGGTGTATTGTGAGCCCTTAGATAACGGTGGCTGGCAACTGTGGGTAGCGATTGCTGACGTGAGTTATTATGTGCGCAATGGCACAGCATTAGATAACGAAGCGCAGCAGCGCGGCAACTCGGTGTATTTCCCCGAGCAAGTTGTTCCTATGCTACCTGAAGTCCTGTCTAATGGGTTGTGTTCGCTAAATCCCGAGGTTGACCGTTTGTGTATGGTGTGTGAAATGACCATCAGTGCACAAGGTAAAATTCAGAACTACCAGTTCTACGAAGCGGTAATGAATTCTAAAGCGCGACTCACCTACAATAAGGTGTGGAGTATATTGCAAGGCGATCCTAAGCTGACGCAGCGTTACGACGCGAACGTGAGTAACTTGCAAGAGCTCTATCAACTCTTTAAAGCGCTAAAGAAAAGTCGTAATCAACGCGGTGCCATTGAATTTGAAACCAATGAATCCAAGTTTGTATTTAATGCGCAACGAAAAATCGAAAACATTGTGCCTTTAGTACGCAATGATGCACATAAGTTGATTGAAGAGTGCATGATCGCAGCCAATGTGTGTGCGGCCAAATTCCTTGAAAAACATGAAGCACCCGCGCTGTATCGGATCCATGATCGACCAGACGCTGACCGGCTCACCACGTTCACTTCGTATCTAGCTGAAGTTGGGATCCATCATCGTATTAACGAAGATGCCGAACCGCGTGACTTCACCGAAATTGTAACTCAAATTCAAAATCGTCCCGATCAAGAATTGATCCAAACCATGCTATTGCGTTCAATGAAGCAAGCCGTATATGACTGCGACAATATTGGTCACTTCGGCTTAGCGCTGGAGGCCTATGCGCACTTTACCTCGCCTATCCGACGCTACCCAGATCTTGTAGTTCATCGTGCGATTAAAGCGGTTATCGCCAAGCAAGCGGGCAAACGGCCAACGTCAGGCGGTAAGAGTTACACTGTAGAAGAAGTCGAGCAGCTCGGTGAGCAGTGTTCAATGACTGAACGCCGCGCTGACGATGCCACCAGAGACGTAGCTGATTGGCTCAAATGCGAATTCATGTTGGATCATGTCGGCGACACCTTTGAGGGCGTTGTTGCTTCAGTAACCAACTTTGGGCTATTCATTCGTATCACCGAATACCATATTGATGGCCTGGTACACATTACCTCACTGGAAAATGATTATTATCATTATGATGAAGTAAAACAGTGCCTCGTTGGTGAGTCACTGGGTCGCGTTTATCGTTTGGGAGACTCGGTGCTAGTCAAAGTAGCAGCGGTGAACTTAGATGAGCGCAAGATTGATTTGCTACTGGATTTACCGCACCGTGAGCGTAAACGCTCAAGTGGAAAACGTAGCGTTAGTACCAAGAGCACGGGCAAGCGGCAAGCACCTGCGCAATCTCAGCGCAAAGGAGCAAGTAAAAGCAGTGATGACTCATCGCGCCGTCCAAAAGGTGGTAATAAAACCAAGCCGCGGAGCGAGAATAAACCAACTCGAGGTGATAACAAGCCGAGTGGTAAACCCCCTGCCCGTAAGGGTGGAAGTAAGAAGAAAAAATCCAATGCGAAGAGGCGTCAAGGCTAAGTATGGCGAAAACTGATTGGTTGTATGGCATCCACACACTAACGAGTGTGCTGAGCAATGAACCGGAGCGAGTACTGGAAGTATTTGTACTTAAAGGGCGTGATGATGATCGTTTACACGCACTGATCAATTTGGCCCGCAAAAATGGTTTGTCGGTACAGTTTTGTGCCCGCAAGACTTTAGACGATTTTGTGCACGGCGAACAGCATCAAGGTATCGTGGCAAAGGCAAAGCCGGCGCGAGTGTTGGATGATGCAGATTTAGATCGCTTGCTAGATAATGTTGAGCAGCCATTGTTACTGGTTCTCGATGGCGTAACCGATCCACACAACATTGGGGCGTGTTTGCGCACCGCCGATGCGGCGGGTGTTACCGCAATGATTGTGCCCAAAGATAAATCCGGTGGTTTGACCCCCACAGCACGTAAAGTGGCGGTTGGTGCTGCCGAATCAATGCCGTTTATTCAGGTGACTAATTTGGCGCGTACGTTAAAACATCTGCAGCAACGCGGCATTTGGATTGTAGGTACTGCGGGCGAAGCAGAGCAATTAATTTATCAGCAAGACATGACTGGCCCAATGGCACTGGTCATGGGTGCGGAAGGTAAGGGCATGCGCCGCCTTACCCGCGAGCACTGCGATAGCTTGGTTAAGTTGCCAATGGCAGGCAGTGTGAGCAGTTTGAATGTTTCCGTAGCAACCGGGGTTTGCTTGTTTGAGATTGTGCGCCAGCGGGGGCTTTAAAATGCAGCGGAGAACTTTTCTTAAAAGCGCTGGGTTAGCAGCATTGGTTGCAACGACCACCGCTTGCGCTGATGAAAAGGCGAGCCAACGTCTGAACGTCACTGCCATGATCGATTATTTACGTAGTTTAAAATTGCGCCAAGCGTTGTTGTTTAATGGGCCGTGGCCTGCATTTGCTACCTTTACTCATCTTGCCCAAAGTATTGAATTTGCGATGACAGGATTCCCTGAGCACAAGTCAGATGGATTTAAGCGCTGGGTCGGTCAGCCGGCTTTTTGGGTGTTTAAGCAAGCAGGGGCTATGCAGCATGACACGGCTGAGGCCATCCCTGGAGCACCAGCGTTGGATGTAATGAATACCGACCCAGTTGCGATTAACCAGTCTATTGATCGCTTGATACTAGCCCTTTCAACCTTCGCAACGTTCACTGCTACTCAGCCGCATTTTGCCTATGGTGATTTATCCCACGATGACTATATGCTCGCCCAACTGATGCATATCAACGATCATCTCACGTTGCTCAATTAAGACTGTTGAGATTGAGCGAATAGTCGCCAGCAAACAACTGCACCAACGCCTGCGGCAAGCAACGCTTGCATGGAAAAATCAACAATCGCAGATATCAAAGCGCAGATTGTAAGAGTGAGAAAGACAGCTAACGCTATTTGGGTTTTATAAATTTGATTCATGATTTGCCGGCGCGAGTCAATTTTGCTCGCCCCAAACTCCGCTCTTTATTCATCATCATTGCTGGAGCAAAAAAATTCCCCAGCGTCTTGACCTAAAGTGACACCTAAACTAAAGCCGCCTGCCGCAGCTAATCCTCCAGATAAATAACCGCCTACAGCTCCGCCAACGAGTCCGCCAGCTCCCATAAACGCAGCTGTGCAAAGATCTCCTCCAGATACGTGCACTAATAAAGTGTTATTTACCCCGGTAAGTTTATTATTCATCGCTTTCATTCCCCTTATCACAAGCCAATTCGGCGAGAATGCTTCCGGCTGAGTAGCCAGCACTAAATCCAGCCATTCCACCAGCGGGCCCAAATATAAACCCTAAAGAGCCACCAATAATGCCGTAACTGAGCTCAAACGCATTGGTGCAGGTGTTGGCTCCTGATACTAGATTAAGTTGTTGCTTATCAATTTCAGTGATTGTTTCGTCCATAAAACTATTCCTCTATTCCAGTATGAACACGATTGTTCATAGTTCGGAGTATAGTGTTAACTCCCGTGAATAATACTGACCTAAGAGCGGGAATTATTGGGCATTTAAATAATTGTGCGAATGCCGGAATGAGCGCAAAGAAAGCCTTTGTGTAAAGCTAACGTAAGCGTGTGTAAAGTTATGTAAAGCTGTTGAACCTTCCCTTCTTATTGCGGACTCACCGTTGATTTCAATGACCTGTAAATGGAGATTATTACCGTGAGTAACATGCAACTAGAGAAATGGTGCAAGTTTATTTTCCTACCCATACTTTTGCTCATCATGAGCGGCTGTGATTCAAGTGACGACGAAAGCGAAAGTGGTTGGGTGAAGTTTTATAACGCTTCACCTGACTCCCCTGCAATCTACCTAACCCTGGATGAAGACTTGGAAGAAGACTTCGATGATGAGTTTGAAGAAACTTTTTCAGCGGTCAATTTAGGCGATGCGCTAAGCAATCGAGAAGTGCCTACCGGCAATTACTTCTTTGAACTAGGGTGGAATGATGAAGGGAGTATCGTGCGGGCTGATCTCGATGTACTGGCCGATGGGAGCTTAAATGTGCGGGCTGAATACATTAGCTTAATAGTACTCGCTCAGTCAGCAGAAAGCCCGGAAGTCGAGGTCTTTGATATTCCCATTATCGATGAAGAAGATGATACTACGAATGATTTGTTCAACCTGCGGTTACTAAATGTTACGCATCAAGCCGCTGGCGTTGACGTGTATATTTCAAGTGCAGACGAATCGTTTAATGAAGCGGTTTTGTTAGCAACTGCGAACTACATGACGCTCACAGATAATCTCAAGCTTAGCGAGGACACGTACAAGTTTTACCTGACAGAACCGGGCGCCACCGAGGTCGTATTTGAATCTACCGACGTTCAGTACTTGTACAGTTCTCAGTATGTCTTGATGATTCGTAGCAATGACGGCGCGGGGAGTTCGCCTTACGTCATCGATAACGTCGGCAACACTTCGACAACTAGTTATTACGACAGTGATGCTGAAGCTCGTCTGCGAATTTACAACGGGTTGCAAACCTCATCTTATCTGCCTGAATATTCTGGTGCATTGAATGTCTCCATCGCGCCTGCTGCTACACAGGAGGTTTTTACCTTTAGCGAATTAGCCGTTGGCGGTGTGAGTCCTTCAGAGCTCTTTACTAATGGTGACTATAGCTTATCGTTGTACGACACACTCAATGCTGAAGCGCTAGCGAGTAATGTTTTGTTGAGCTTGCCAGAGAATAGTAATCAAACGCTGTTTGTGTATAGCACAGAAGAATATCTCGATGATGATAATGACGGCAACTATGACGAAGATGAAGACGGGATCATCGATGGGGTCGAAATAAAAGTGAAAACCTTATTGGTTGAAAATAGCGATAGGGAACGGGTTTATGATCATGAAGTTAAAACGGTAAATCTTGCCTACAGTGAGGACTTCACTCGCGTCACTTTTTACTTTGTTAAAAGTAACGAAAGTATTGCTAATGCAGAATACCGGCGCACAACGATCACGGGTAACGCAGAAAGCATTGTATTGCCCAACAATACGTATGATGTATTCGCTATTGCAAGCGTCGATGGTACTGACATTATTCTAGACAGTGGTGTATTAACCTTGGATGAAAACTCCAATGAAATGTATCTATTGCTTGAGTCAGATCCGACGCGTAATAGTGGTGTAGCAATGCATCTAACCCCGCAAATCGATTAGCCTTGTACCAATCGTTTCACTCCGCGATCAGCTAGATTTTTCTAATACATGAAACTCGATCTGATCGCGACCATTCTGCTTCGCGACGTACAATTTCTTGTCCACCAACGACAATAATTCAGAAAGCGTCACGCCGCGGTAGCTAATGTTTGCTTGAGGTATGTATAGCACGCCAATACTGGTAGTTAAAATGTTAGCGATCGGCGAAGCCGGATGCGTAATAGCGAGTTCTCGAATGCTGTCTCGCAGCGCTTGGGCTCGAGCAGAGGCTACATCGGCGTTTTCTGCTTGCACGATAAGCGCAAATTCTTCACCGCCAACACGGGCGCATATTTCACCGGAACGGCGAGCAAAGTCCTGCAGTTTTTCTCCGACCGCTTGCAGTGCCTTATCCCCTTCGGGGTGACCGAGTGAATCGTTGAAAGTTTTAAAATAATCAAGGTCCATCGTAATTAAACAAAAGGGTTCATGCATTCGAACTGCATGTCGCCATGCCGCTGAAGCATGTTCATCAAAAGCGCGTCGATTCGCGATGCCCGTTAGACTATCGGTCATGGATAATGCCAGCAGTTGTTGCTGCTGATGTTTCACCAAGTCGATGGATTTGTTAAATGCTAAGCGCATGTGTTCGAGTTCGACAACCGGCATGGGTTGCGCTAATTGTGTAAGATCTTCTTTTTCCACCATGGCTTTGATTTGATTGGTATTGCGCCAGAGTGGCTTGATCAAGCGCCGGTCAATAGCCAGCATCAGAATTGCAGGAACCAAAATTAGCAAAAGCAGCGTGAACACTTCGGACCAACCGAGCAATTCAGGTACGCTTAGAGGATCATGAGTAATGGTAACCAACATTATTGGTGTGCCTGCAAAATCGTCGAGCAAGCGTTTACGCTGCAATTGAAACCCTTCTACCAGCGCCGGCGTTTTTAAACTCACGACCCCATGGGTAGCGGGATCAGATAGTGAGGTCGAGGTAAATTCTAGTTGTAATCGGGTGATAGATTCTAACGCTGCTTCCTGCTCGTTGGTAATGGCTTGAACAAACATTAAGTAGCCTGCTGGATCTGCATCCTCATTGCTATTCGTTATGTACTGAATAGCAAACGCGGCAGGTCCGTGCTGGGTTGCTAACCAGCCGCTGTTTTGCCAAGCATCGCCTGGGGAAACGCCATTGCTAAATAGGCTTGAAAGTGCTGTCTCAAAAATAGTGTCGGCGTTAACTAACATTGCGTTATTTGGATCATAGCCTTGCGCGATCACGGGATTGAAGTCGCGATCAAAGATAACAATGGCGAGCAACTCAAAAGTATCAAACGTGCTGGAGAGGATATTGTCATCAACAAAGCTTTGATTATCCTGCGGTGCTAGCACGTAATCATAGGTATCAGTCCAGTGCGCCCAATCGGTGACGATGGCTTGTAAGCCATCAAGACTTTTATCAAATCCCTTATTTAAACTCTCCAGTTCACGCCTTTGGTGCTCTTCGATGGTGGCGATATCACTTGGGTACTCAATAAAGATTCGGTAGGAAACGAATACGGCAACGACGAGGGCGCTGTAGATCAATAGAAAATATAAAATGTAGCTACGAATCGAATACAAATCGCAGGCTCATGCTGATACTTATATTGTTAAAAGCATAGTTTAAAAAACCAAGGAATGTACAGTTGCAATATGCGAATTGCTTAAATGTAAAAGCCTATGTACATGTTCGAGAAACATCGAGTGGGAACGGCCGTCAAGATTTTCTCAAGGTTTGCGCTTTGCAATCAAGTGATGGATAAATTAACCTCAGATTGGATTTTCGAACAGTAGGTATGCGTGATGGTGCGTTTCAATTTGCAAGACATTGCCAGTTTCGTCGCAGTATTAGTGGCCGTTGTTGCGCTATATGTTGGCTGGGACCAATCCAGGATCATTCGCAACCAACAACATGCTGATGTATATCCCGTGGTCGAAATCAAAAGTCAGTTTGTCACCAAAACGTTGGACGATGGTAAACAATATCGCATGTTGCAGCTCGATTTACTCAATGCGGGTGTCGGTCCGGCTTTCATTGAATCGGCCAAGTGGAAAATTGGAGATAATACGATCAAGCATACGGCTGATCTGGCAAATGCGTTACCACAAAACTTATCACCCGCGGCAGAATATCAAGGCTCGGTCTCTGGTTTCGTGTTGGCGCCAGGCAATAGCGAGAATGTCTGGCAGGTGGCCTTTCCTTTGGATGAACAAAGTAAAGCGTTGACGGATGTTTTTATGCAGGATTTCTGGGCCATGGATTTAGAGGTTTGTTATTGCTCATTATACGAACGCTGCTGGGTTAGCGATTACAATGCAGCTACGCCGCGCCCAAGAGAAGTTGCTGCTTGCAAAGGGTAATGGTTAGCCTGTTGAATAAGGTTGCTCAATAAAGTCTGGCGCAGAAGAATGTGGCAGCACTTGTAGCCGGCACATTCGAATTCCGGTTAGACTTGCTTGGATGTAGTAAGCAGCCAGCGTCGCAATTTTGGATAAAGCTCAATGACCGTTGCTGCGCTCAGTATTGCTGCCCATGTCAGCATTGTCGCTGGGTCGCCAACATCGAACAACCATACCAACAAGCCGATAAATGCAAGGCTGATTAAGGCGGAAGCAAAAACGGCTAATCCTTTTACTCCGGCATTACTAAATTTCACGTTATCACCTCGCTTTGTTATTCATCAGTTGTTGCAGACTCGACCCACTCTTTTACTGCACCATTAGCTGCTGCGCCAGCGTAACCACCCACGGCATTAAAACCACTAGCACCGTATATAAAACCACCAACTGCGGACCCAGCGAATCCGCCAAGACTCATGCTACCAGAAACACCTCCTGCAATGGAGTAGGTTGCCATTGCGCCAAGCGCGCCAGCGATTCCCATCCCGATATTTGCTAGAAAGGCACCGTTAACTTTATTTAAATCATCATCGCTAAGTACCAGTAACTCTGAAGAGTGTAACTTAAAATCCATGTCCATAATCAATTTCCTTTTTTTGGGCGCACCTCCTTATTGAGGTCGTCCCAATTATGCGTGAATACTCATCAACATCGACTGTACTTAAAGTCGGATTATTAAGCTTTAAAGCGAGCTATATGCTTCCCTTGTTCGCAAACTAACGCGATTGGCTGCAACCACATTAATACTGCGGATTTCGACGATTCCACCGTGGACGCATGGGAAGCGACGGGTTGTTTAAAAATAATTCAAAATTCGACTGTCACTAGGATTTCTTTTCTGTTATCATTTCGCGCCCTTTTTATCGGGGTACGGTTAAAAATTGGCCGCAAGGTCCCGTTTTTAGCAGCTTTAGTGGCTCATATGAGTCGTAATTTAACAGCGGAGCACTAACATGATCCAAATGCAAACTAACCTGGATGTTGCCGACAACAGCGGCGCTCGCAGGGTTCAGTGTATTAAGGTTCTTGGTGGCTCGCATCGCCGTTATGCACATATCGGTGACATCATCAAAGTTACCGTCAAGGAAGCAATTCCTCGCGGTAAGGTAAAAAAAGGTGACGTACTGAATGCAGTGGTGGTGCGTACGAGGAAAGGCGTTCGTCGTCCAGACGGTTCAACTATCCGTTTTGATAACAACGCAGCTGTCTTGTTGAACAACAACAAGCAACCTATTGGTACGCGTATCTTTGGCCCGGTTACCCGTGAGCTTCGTGGCGATTCGTTCATGAAGATTATCTCACTGGCCCCAGAGGTACTATAAGGAGTCACGATAATGGCTAATAAAATTCGTCGTGATGATGAAGTAGTCGTATTGGCAGGTAAAGACAAGGGCAAGACTGGTAAAGTCAAAAAAGTCCTAACGTCTGATAACCGTGTCATTGTAGAAGGTGTGAATGTGATCAAGAAACACCAAAAGCCAAACCCACAATTGGGCGAAGCTGGCGGTATTATTGAGAAAGAAGCATCAATTCACGTTTCAAATGTAGCGATCGTTAACCCGGCAACGGGCAAAGCTGATCGTGTTGGTTTCCGTTTAGAAGGCGAGAAGAAAGTTCGTTTCTTCAAGTCTAACGGCGAACTCGTTTAATTTAATTGGAGAGTACGATGGCGAAACTGCATGATTTCTATAAAGAAACAGTAGTAGCTGAACTTGCGAAGCAGTTCGGGTACAAAAGCGTCATGCAAGTCCCTCGGATTGAAAAAATCACTCTAAACATGGGTTTAGGTGAAGCTGTAGCTGACAAGAAGGTACTTGAGAATGCTCAAGCTGACATGACTGCAATTGCAGGTCAGAAGCCGATTGTTACTGTAGCACGCAAATCTGTCGCGGGTTTCAAAATCCGTGAAGGTTATCCGATTGGCTGTAAAGTAACCCTGCGCGGCGAGCGTATGTGGGAATTCCTTGAGCGTTTAATCTCAATTGCAATCCCACGTATCCGCGATTTTCGTGGTTTAAACCCGAAGTCGTTTGATGGCCGTGGAAACTATAGCATGGGCGTTCGTGAGCAAATTATCTTCCCTGAAATCGATTTCGATAAGGTTGATAAGATTCGCGGTATGGATATCACTATCACTACCAGCGCGAACTCGAACGAAGAAGCGCACGCATTATTGTCTGCGTTTAACTTCCCGTTTAAAAAGTAAGGTGTAGGGTTATGGCAAAAGAATCAATGAAAGCTCGCGAAGTGAAGCGTTCTAAGCTTGTTGCTAAGTACGCAGAAAAACGCGCAGCATTAAAAGCGATTATCAGCGATGTTAACGCCTCTGAAGAAGAGCGTTGGGATGCTGTTCTAAAGCTACAATCATTACCGCGTGATTCAAGTCGTGCACGTCAACAGAATCGTTGTCGTGTAACGGGTCGTCCACACGGTTTCCTACGCAAATTTGGTCTGAGCCGTATCAAGCTTCGTGAAGCTGCGATGCGCGGTGAAGTCCCTGGCCTTAAGAAAGCCAGCTGGTAAGGAGTAGCTGATATGAGTATGCAAGATCCTATCGCGGATATGTTCACCCGCATCCGTAACGGCCAAATGGCGCAGAAAGTTGCTGTGACTATGCCTTCTTCAAAACTTCGCACTTCTATTGCGAAAGTATTGAAAGACGAAGGTTATATCACTGACTTCGCGGTATCTGGTGACGTTAAGCCTACTTTAGAAGTAACACTTAAGTACTTCGAAGGTAAGCAAGTAATCGACACAATTGAGCGTGTAAGTCGCCCTGGTCTACGCATCTATAAGAAAAAAGATGAGTTACCAAAAGTAATGGGTGGTTTAGGCGTTGCTATCGTGTCTACTTCTAAAGGTGTGATGACTGACCGTGCGGCGCGTAAAGCTGGCATGGGCGGTGAAATCATCGGTTATGTAGCGTAACGGGAGAAGTAGAATGTCACGTATAGCTAAAGCTCCAGTCGACGTTGTATCAGGTGTAGAAGTATCTATCGCTGGTCAAGAAGTCACTGTTAAAGGTAAAAACGGTACGCTAACTCGCGTATTCAACGATGCAGTAGAAGTTGTTCAAGAAGAACAGCAACTTAAAGCACTTCCTCGTGAAGGTGTTGCGAATGCATGGGCCCAAGCGGGTACTGCGCGTTCATTGTTGAATGCAATGGTTGTTGGTGTATCAGAAGGTTTTGAGAAAAAACTTCAGTTGTTAGGTGTTGGTTACCGTGCGCAAGCTCAAGGTAGCAAACTAAACCTTACACTAGGTTTCTCACACCCTGTTGTTTACGAAATGCCTGCTGGTATTTCGGTAGAAACTCCTAGCCAAACTGAAATCGTCGTCAAAGGCGCTGATAAGCAGGTGGTAGGACAGGTTGCAGCCAACATTCGCGGCTATCGTCCACCAGAGCCTTACAAAGGTAAAGGTGTTCGCTATGCAGACGAGAATGTTCTGCGTAAAGAAGCTAAGAAAAAGTAGGTGGGTGATACGATGGATAAGAAAACAGCTCGCTTACGTCGCGCAACTCGTGCACGTAAGAAGATCAGTGAACTGGCCGCGCATCGCTTGGTAGTTAACCGCACACCTCGCCACATTTATGCTCAGTTAATCGCTCCAAACGGTTCTGAAGTATTGGCGGCGGCTTCTACTGTTGAAGCAGATCTTAAGAAAGGTCTTAAATCAACAGGTAATGCAGAAGCAGCGGCGGCAGTCGGTAAAGCAATTGCTGAGCGCGCAATCGAAAAAGGCGTCAAAGACGTTGCTTTCGATCGTAGCGGATTTAAATACCACGGTCGTGTGAAAGCATTGGCTGACGCGGCTCGTGAAGCCGGTCTTCAGTTCTAGGAGATAACCATGGCTAAACAAGAAGTTCAAAACGGTGAACTGTTAGAAAAGCTCATTGCCGTAAACCGTGTATCTAAAGTAGTTAAAGGTGGTCGCATCTTTAGTTTTACTGCTTTGACAGTGGTTGGTGATGGTAATGGCCGCGTAGGTTTCGGTTACGGTAAAGCACGTGAAGTGCCTGCTGCTATCCAGAAAGCTATGGAAAAAGCACGTCGCAATCTTGTTGACGTTGACTTGAACGGTCACACTCTACAGCACCCTATTAAAGGTCGTCACTCTGGCTCTAAAGTTTACATGCAGCCTGCATCTGAAGGTACCGGTATCATTGCCGGTGGTGCGATGCGTGCAGTACTTGAAGTAGCTGGTGTACAGAACGTACTTTCAAAATGTTACGGCTCAACTAACCCAATTAACGTTGTACGCGCAACAATCAATGCCTTGGTAGATATGAACTCTCCAGCGCAAGTTGCTGCTAAGCGTGGGTTATCCGTAGATGAAATTTTGGGGTAATTGAAAATGGCAACTTTAAAAGTCAAACAAACGAAAAGTGCGATCGGTCGATTGCCAAAGCATAAAGCCACTTTGACTGGCTTAGGTCTTGGTAAGATTGGTCGTGTACGTGAGTTGGAAGATACCCCAGCCGTTCGTGGCATGATCAACCGTGTATATTACATGGTTGAGATCGTGGAGGAGTAAAAGATGCGTTTAAATACTCTTGCTCCTGCTCCAGGAGCGAAAAATTCGGGTAAGCGTTTGGGCCGTGGTATCGGTTCTGGTTTAGGTAAGACTGGTGGCCGTGGTCACAAAGGTCAAAAGAGCCGCTCTGGTGGTTCAGTTAAGCCAGGATTCGAAGGCGGACAAATGCCAATCCAACGCCGTTTACCAAAGTTTGGTTTCACATCACGTGTAGGCTTGGTTTCTGACCAAGTGACACTATCTGAAATAGCTAAGGTAGAGGGTGACACTGTTTCTCTTGAAACTTTGAAAGCTGCAGGTCTGGTTAAGAAAGACATTCAGTTCGTTAAAGTTATGAAGAGCGGTGAAATCTCTCGTGCAGTAACGGTTAGCGGTGTAAAGGTTTCAAAAGGTGCGCGTGAAGCGATTGAAGCTGCCGGCGGTAAAGTAGAGGAATAAGCTAGATGGCTAAACCAGGATTGGATTCAGGCGCGAAAGGCGGTTTGAGCGAGCTTAAATCAAGATTGTTGTTCGTATTCGGTGCGATCGTTGTATTTAGGCTTGGTTCTTATGTGCCGATCCCTGGCATTGACCCAGCTGTGCTTGCTCAATTATTTGAGCAGCAAAAAGGTACTATCGTAGAAATGTTTAACATGTTCTCCGGTGGTGCTCTAGAGCGTGCGTCAGTGCTAGCCCTGGGCATTATGCCTTACATCACAGCTTCCATTATTATGCAGCTATTGTCGGTGGTACACCCACCGATGATAGAGCTTAAGAAAGAAGGTGAGGCAGGGCGTCGTAAGATCAGTCAATATACCCGTTACTTAACGCTAGTATTGGCGACTTTCCAGTCAATTGGTATTGCGACCGGACTCCCCAACCTAATCCAGGGTTTGGTGATTGCCCCAGGCTTCGCGTTCTACTTTACAGCCGTAGTGAGTCTAGTGACAGGAACTATGTTCCTCATGTGGCTAGGTGAGCAAATTACTGAGCGAGGTATCGGTAACGGTATCTCTATTCTGATCTTTGCGGGCATTGTTGCCGGTCTACCTACAGCGTTGGGTCAGACAGCGGAACAAGCACGCCAAGGTGATATTAACTTATTGTTCTTGTTGTTGATTGGCGCGATTGTTATGGCTCTAACGTACCTAGTGGTATTTGTTGAGCGCGCACAACGTCGCATCGTAGTTAACTACGCTAAGCAACAAAAAGGCCGCAAGGTATTTGCTGCTCAAAGCACGCATTTACCGCTTAAAGTTAATATGGCTGGTGTTATCCCGCCAATCTTTGCATCGAGCATTATCTTGTTCCCAGGAACAATTGCTGGATGGTTTGGTCAGAATGAATCCACGGCATGGTTAGCCGACGTAGCTTTGTTGCTATCGCCAGGTCAACCGTTGTACGTGATGTTGTATGCAGCAGCGATTATTTTCTTCTGTTATTTCTATACTGCGTTGGTATTTAACCCACGTGATACAGCTGATAACTTGAAAAAGTCGGGTGCGTTCATCCCGGGTATCCGCCCAGGTGAGCAAACTTCTCGCTACATCGACAAGGTAATGACTCGCCTCACATTAGCTGGTGCGCTCTACATAACCTTTATTTGTTTAGTGCCTGAATTCATGTTGATCGCTTGGAATGTTCCATTCTATTTCGGCGGTACTTCACTACTGATTATTGTAGTGGTCATCATGGACTTTATGGCGCAGGTGCAGACTCATTTGATGTCACATCAATATGATTCTGTTCTCAAGAAAGCCAATCTGAAGGGCATCGGTCGTTAAGGCCGGCCTGACGATTGCGTACTACGGAGTGATGTAATGAAAGTTCGTGCATCCGTTAAAAAGATGTGCCGTAACTGTAAAGTCATCAAGCGCAACGGTGTTGTGCGCGTGATTTGCAGTGAGCCAAAGCATAAGCAAAGGCAAGGCTAATCAACGTTGCGTTCAATTTACTTTGCGTGGCCTCGGCGATTGAAGCCACGCAAGTTGCATAGTAAATGAGCGTTTAAATTGCAATTTGGTCGACGGGTAAGTATCCTATCGGGCTTTTTAGGTCGTCGACATTAATTTAGAGGAGTGCTGTTAATGGCCCGTATCGCTGGCATTAACATTCCGGAACACAAGCATGCTGTGATTGCAATCCAAGCAATCTTCGGCATCGGTGCTACTCGCGCAAAGACTATTTGTGCAGCAGCAGGTGTTGCAGAAACTACCAAGATCAAAGATCTTGATGAAACAACTATTGATAAGCTGCGTGACGAAGTAGCGAAATTCACCGTTGAAGGTGATTTACGCCGTGAAGTCTCGATGAGCATCAAACGTTTGATGGACCTTGGTTGCTTCCGTGGCATTCGCCACCGTCGTAGCTTGCCTCTACGTGGACAGCGCACTAAAACTAATGCGCGTACTCGTAAGGGTCCTCGTAAACCTATTAAGAAGTAACGGGGAGAATAAGTTATGGCAAAAGCACCAGCTCGCGCACGTAAGCGCGTAAAACGTCAGGTTGCTGACGGTATGGCTCATATCCATGCGTCTTTCAATAATACAATTGTGACTATTACAGATCGTCAAGGTAATGCCTTGGCATGGGCGACTTCTGGTGGTTCTGGTTTCCGTGGTTCACGTAAATCTACCCCATTTGCTGCTCAGGTAGCTGCAGAGCGCGCAGGCGTTGCTGCACAAGAATACGGTCTGAAGAACCTAGAAGTGTTCGTTAAAGGTCCAGGTCCAGGCCGTGAGTCTGCGATCCGTGCACTTAATGCGACTGGGTACAAGATCACGAACATTACCGATGTGACCCCTATTCCTCACAACGGTTGTCGTCCACCGAAAAAACGTCGCGTTTAATCGACGGACAACAGGAGAAAGATCATGGCAAGATATTTGGGTCCTAAACTCAAACTTAGCCGTCGCGAAGGCACAGACTTGTTCCTTAAGAGCGGCGTTCGCGCAATCGATTCTAAATGTAAAATCGATACTGCGCCTGGTCAACATGGTGCCCGTCGTGGCCGTTTGTCTGACTACGGTGTTCAGTTGCGTGAAAAGCAAAAAGTACGTCGTATGTATGGCGTATTAGAAAAACAGTTCCGTAACTATTATAAAGAAGCGGCACGTTTAAAAGGCAACACCGGTGAAAACTTGTTGCAACTTCTTGAACAGCGTCTTGATAACGTTGTTTACCGCATGGGTTTTGCAAGTACTCGCTCTGAAGCGCGTCAACTTGTTAGCCACAAAGCAATTCTTGTGAATGGCCAAGTGGTAAATATCCCATCGTTCAACGTTAAAGCTGATGACGTGGTGTCTGTTCGTGAAAAAGCGAAGAAGCAAGCACGTATCGTGGCAGCTCTTGAACTAGCTGACCAACGTGAAAAGCCAACGTGGATTGAAGTCGACAACTCGAAAATGGAAGGTACGTTTAAGCGTATTCCTGAAAGAACTGATTTGTCAGCCGAAATAAACGAACAGTTGATCGTCGAACTTTACTCTAAGTAAAGTGTAACTAAAGAGGATACATTGTGGGTTCTGTAACTGAATTCCTTAAACCAAGATTGGTTGAAATCGAAAACGTTTCTCCTACGCGTGCAAAAGTAACACTGGAGCCACTTGAGCGTGGATTTGGTCATACTTTAGGCAATGCGTTACGTCGTATCTTGCTCTCTTCTATGCCGGGTTGTGCGGTAACTGAAGTAGAGATCGATGGTGTTTTGCATGAGTACAGCACCAAAGAAGGCGTGCAGGAAGACGTCATCGAGATCTTGCTAAACCTAAAAGGTTTGGCTGTGAAGTTAGAGGGTAAAACCGAAACTACGCTAACCTTGGTGAAATCTGGAGCGGGCCCGGTAACGGCTGGTGATATCCAGCACGACGGTGATGTAGAAATCGTCAACCCTGAGCATTTGATCTGTACGCTTACTGGCGACACAGAAATCAGCATGCGCATAAAGGTTGAGATGGGCCGTGGTTATGTTCCAGCGGCGACGCGTCGTTCCTCTGAAGAAGATGATCGTCCTATTGGTCGTTTATTAGTTGACGCTTCATACAGCCCAGTTGAGCGTATCTCTTATGCGGTTGAAGCTGCGCGTGTTGAACAACGCACAGACTTAGACAAGCTAATCATTGATATGGAAACTAACGGTACTTTAGACCCTGAAGAAGCTATCCGTCGTTCTGCAACCATCTTAGCTGAACAGCTAGATGCATTCGTAGAATTACGCGATATTTCAGAGCCAGTAGCGAAAGAAGAGAAGCCAGAGTTCGATCCGATCCTGCTTCGCCCAGTTGATGATTTAGAGTTAACGGTTCGTTCTGCAAACTGTTTGAAAGCGGAAGCTATCCAATACATAGGTGACTTAGTACAGCGCACCGAAGTTGAGTTGTTGAAGACTCCTAACTTAGGTAAAAAATCGCTTACTGAGATCAAAGATGTGCTCGCATCACGTGGACTTTCACTAGGTATGCGCCTAGAGAACTGGCCACCAGAGAGCATCGCTGAAAGAGATTAATCAGCCCCTAGGTCTGATTTTTAGAGAAGGATAAAACTATGCGCCATCGTAAAAGTGGTCGTCAGTTGAATCGCAACAGCAGCCATCGCCAAGCAATGTTTAAGAACATGGCTGGTTCATTGGTTAAGCATGAAGTGATCAAAACTACGTTGCCAAAAGCGAAAGAATTGCGTCGCGTTATCGAGCCTTTAATCACACTTGCGAAGCAAGACAGTGTAGCTAATCGTCGTTTGGCGATGGCCCGCACAGGTGATAAAGAAGTTGTAGGTAAATTATTCAACGAACTTGGACCTCGCTACGAAGCACGTCCAGGTGGCTATATCCGCATTTTGAAATGTGGTCTACGTACTGGTGACAGTGCGCCAATGGCTTACGTTGAATTAGTCGACCGTCCAGTTGTTGAAGACGTTGAAGAAGTCGAAGCAATTGAAGAGTAAGCAATTACTGAATTAAAAAACCCGGCTTATGCCGGGTTTTTTATTGTCTATGAGTAAATTCTTTAAACTTTAAAAAACGCCACCATTTGTTTCAACGAATCCGCTTCTTTAGATTGCTTAACGGTCTGTTGCGTAATGTTGTGTAAGGCCTGCGTATTACTATCCGAGAGTTGTTTAATGGTTACAACATTCTGGCTCACTACCTCGCTAACCGACGCTTGCTCTGCGGCGCCGACTGAGACTTGGGTATTCAAGTCAGCAAGATTATTAATTAACTCGATGATGCTTGTGTATGCCTTCGATGCGTCGTTGGTCAGTGCTTCAACGCCACTAGACTCGGTATTAGCGGCTTCAATTACATTCACAACATCTGTTGCACCTTGCTGAATCACTTCGACTAATTGATTGATTTCCGTCGTCGAGGTTTGCGTTCGTTGAGCAAGTTTCCGTACTTCATCTGCTACTACCGCAAAACCTCTCCCTTGCTCACCGGCTCTAGCGGCTTCTATTGCCGCGTTTAGTGCAAGTAAGTTGGTTTGTTCAGCGATTTCTTGAATGACCTGAACTATTTTGGCAATCGCTTTGGAGTTATTATCTAGCCGAGCCACGACTTCTGACGCGGTTTGTAAAGCCTGAGATAATTTTTGCATGGCATCACGCGACTGCTTAACAACGGCATCTCCGCTCAGTGCTTCTTTCTCTGTCTTCGCACTGGACTCCGCTGCTCCATCGGCATTACGAGCAATTTCCTGAGTAGACGCGGCTAATTCCTCCAACGCAGTTGCTAGTTGCGCGGTTTCAGATTGTTGACCTGCCACTGATGCGTTTGCGTCCTTTACCGAACGTTCAACATCAACGCTGATATCATGCAAGCGGTGCTGCACATCGACGATATTGGAGACTGTAGATTTGAGGGTTTCTATAGAACTAAGTAACGCTAAATTGAGGGATGCAAACTCATCGCTTCCTTCAACTTGCACAGAATAAGTGAGGTCTCCGTCAGCTATAGCTTTGGCAATTCTATTGCTAAGCTTTAAGGGCTGGATGATATTTTGTACCAATCGAAAGGCAATAATAGTGCTCACTATCATTGCGATGACTACAATCCACACGATGACACTACTAACACTATCGCGAACCTGCTGTGCAATTAGTGTTTCTTCTGCCAACAAGCTATCTGAAGTTCTAGAGGCTTCATTCGCAGCACCTAGTATTTGTTCGGTCAATGCTGCCGATCGATTGGCTGAATCTGTTCTTACCAATCGGTCAAATAAGCTTTGATAGTTACCTATGGCATCTTTAATTTGAGCAACTTGGTCTCTGCTTGCTTCGACCTCCATCATCGATAGCACGTTGTCTAGTTCAGTATTAGCTTGGGAAAGGTATTTGCCCACTTTGTCCACAAATTCTGGCTGTTGGGTAATGATGTAATCCGCTTGAGCGAGTCGTGCTTGATATAAACGTAAATCTGCGGTTGAGATTGATTGAAAAATCTTATCCTGTTGTCCTAATCTCGATAAGCTATTGAGCGACATTGCACCAATGCCAATAATAATGAGGGTTAAAATAGATAGGGATAAGATCAGTTTTGTTTTTATATTCACACCATGGCCCCGAGCAATTAAACAAAAATACAATAAAAGTTTAGTTTTGTAGTATTTGAAAATTTATGAAAAATTTTTTGTCCATTACGCCGGCCCATAGCAACTTATGTAACTTATGGATTGCTTTCCATGTAGCGGCTGCAAAATCCGTACATCCAATGAAATATATACGATTTAAAATCTAAGGTTATCCACTCTTTATAGAGTGTTTCGTTTAGACGTAAATGAGTATAGATAACAATCTATATTCTTGCATTTATATGAATACATTATTTTTCTTGTGCAACTCAATCCGGCGCGAAGCGATATAGGCATATGAGTGCAAACAAATTACGGGATAGTCTCAACCTAGGAATAATTTGCAGTGGGTGTTGGAAACTGACTATTTATTTCGGTTCGTCGCCAAAGCAATTTCTTCTTCAGTGGCTCCGCCTTTGCGCGCTGAAGCTTTCAATTGTTCAGCGTCTACTCCGCGATTCTCTGCAGTTTCAATGATGCGAATGATTTGTTCACGCTGTTGTGATGATTCACGTACAGCAGTTTCGACCACCGTTTCCGCTTTCTCGGGGAATAATGCCAAAAGCCCGTCAACAATATATTCACCGACGAATGGCACCGCTCCAATCGCGGTGGTCAAGATGCTCACCATATCGTCTGGGTGCTCTTTTGACAGGGTTTGTACGATGCGGTCAGCACTATCGGGCTCGGTTACAACTGCAACCCTAACAATGTTTTGTAATTCTTCAGGTGTTGTGTCGGCCGCGGCTGTGACTACAAAGTTTACATAACTTGGCTCAGCCAAAATCGCCAACTCAACAATGTTAGGGCATTCACTCACGCCTTTTTCAATCGCAATTTTAACTATTTCTTCAGTCGCAGTGGGCTGAGTTGAAATTGCGGCGTAAATAATTTCACGATATTTATCTGGGTAGGTATCTAAAGCAACATCAACGATTGTTGCGATTTCTTGTGGGTAATGACTGGCAATACTTTTTATTGCACGACCTATACTCGCGTTATTCTCCATTTGGCGATGAATGAATGAAGCTTTAAGTGCAGTTCTTTCATTCGGCGGTTGAGCTTCGCTTGCCTGTGCATCTTCAATAATCGGCTCTGGCGGAGGCACCGCTAATGCGGGGGCACTTAAGCCTATTGCCAATAGCAAGGTAGTTGAGATAACAGATTTACGCATACTTCATTACACCATTTACTGATACTGCATCCTTGCAATAAAGCTTCATCGACTAAGGTTGACCCCAGAGAGCAACGTTAGTTCATAAAATTGTTAAAAAATGTTAATAAATGTAAAGTACGCAAAGTGAGCAAAAAACGCAACTTTGACGCGTATTTTCACCTATGGATACGTCTCAATCGTTAGTGCAATTGGTTCACATCTTTCAGGCCTTAAAAAGAGAATAATACGTGCCTAGTAATCGCCTTACCGAATTAGATGCCTTGCGCGGCATCGCAGCCCTCGCAGTGGTTATTTACCACATGGTTTATCGTTATCATGAGCTATACGGTCATCAGGGTTTGCCGGTTTATTGGTCTTATTTTGGCCAATACGGGGTGCAATTATTTTTCATGATCAGCGGCTTTGTAATTTACTGGACAGTTGATCGAATAACTGTTCCGCGTGAATTTGTTATCTCCAGGTTTGCACGTTTGTATCCGGTTTATTGGGTCGCGGTAGGATTGACGTTTGCGGTTATCAGCTTAGTGGGATTGGCTGGTAGGGAAGTGTCTTTGCTGCAAGCTCTCGCCAATTTATCTATGTTTCACGAGTACTTCGCAGTTGTGCATGTCGACGGGGTGTACTGGACGTTAACACTCGAATTGACCTTTTATGCCTGGATCCTGCTGTTGTTGGTGTTGCGTTGGCAACAGTATGCTTCCTTGTGTTTGCTCATTTTGGTTTGTGCGAATGGGTTGCTTAACCTTATAGAGATTACCTGGCGCCCATTGCATTTGCTGACGTTGGATGGCTACGGCCACTTTTTTCTACTTGGCGTGCTGGTTTTTGATTGGGAGCAACAGCGTAATCGCATGCTTTGCTATATGGGCATAGGCGCAGTACTAGCAGCGACTGTTATTAATAACAATATATTGCAAATTGCAATTTATCTAACTTTGATTGGGCTGTTTGTTTTGGCAGTGCGCAGTAGGTTGAAAGCGTTACGTCAACCGGTTTTAGTTTGGCTAGGGGCGATTTCATATTCGTTATACTTGATCCACCAAAATATCGGCTATGTTTTACTCAATCAGTTGCCGATTGCATGGCACAGTGTGCTCAAGATTAGCATCGTAACCCTTGGCGTAATCGCAGTTGCTTATGGTCTCAATCGATGGATTGAAGTACCATCAAACAGATGGTGTAAAAATCGCTTACGCGCACGCTTCGTGACGCATGAAAAAGCCGTGGCAAGCGACATCGCAAAATAAAAACAATACGATACCCATAATGACAACTTCTGCAGCGCAACGGTCGAATACCAATAAAAATGCCTCCTGGTCGGTATTTCATCAGGTTGCTACCTATGCCTCGTCCTTGATTTTTACCGCAATTCTGGCTCGCATCATTGCCCCGCATGATTTTGGTATCTTTGCCATGGCCATGACGGTATCGGCGTTTTTCCTGATTTTCGCTGATGGCGGTATGGTCTGGTCGCTCATTCAGCGCGAGAAAATCTCGCAAGCTGAAGTCGTCAATTTGCGTTGGCTTAATGGTGGGTTAGGCGCTTTCATGACACTCGCCGCTGTATTGATTGCGCCGTTTGTAGCCGCATTTTACGGCTATCCCGAAATTACCTGGGTGCTAGCGATTCTGGGGCTTAACTTTTTCATTTCCGGGGTAAGCACTCCCAGTATTATGTGGATGAAGCGCGAACAGCGTTTTAAAGCCTTAGCGCTGATCGATATCAGTGCGACATTGGTTGCCGGAGCCCTAGCGGTAACCAGCGCCATATACGGCGCTGGCGTTTGGGCCTTGGTATTGCAAGCAGTGGCCAAGTTTTTATTGCAAGCGCTAGCGGTTAGCGCGTTGGCAAAATGCCCAAGTGGTTGGTTTCAGCGTCAAGTTGATATGCGCAATTTGACTCTGTTTGGCGGCTCTTTAATTGCCTTTGGTGCAGTGAATTATTTTGCTCGCAATTTAGATAATGTTTTGATCGGAGCGGTGATCAATGCTGAATCGTTAGCCTACTATAGTCGAGCGTATTTTCTGATGACGTTACCGAGTATGCTAACCACCGGCGCGCTGAGCGGATTGATGATCAGTATTCTTTCACGCATGCAACATGATACTGCGTTGCTGCAGCGTCAGTATGCCCATACCCTGCGTTTTCTATTTATCATTTGTGCCCCGGTCGCGATGTACTTTGTGCTGTTCCCTCAAGACCCAATTGCGCTGTTATACGGAGAACAATGGGATGCGGTGGTGCCACTGTTACAAATCCTAAGTTTAGCCTGTTTAACCCAACCCATTCACAATACTATGGGGTGGATTTTTACTGCATCGGGGACGGCCAACAAAATGCTTAAGTGGGGAATTTTTGCTTCGCTTTTGCTTAGTCTCTCGTTCGCCGTGGGCGTTCAATACGGGGTTGCTGGTGTGGCGTGGGCCTACACTAGCGTTATGGGGATTGGCCTCACGATTGGGGCTGTTGCTTACGCGCATCGTAGTGCCAATTTGGCGTTCGCTTCTACTCTACGATATTTATTCAAGCCATTCATTGCCGTTACTTTGACACTGGTGCTGGTGACGTTTGTTACCACAAATTTGGCGTTGCCGCCCATGGAACTATGGTTAGCAATTATTGTTCACGGCAGTTTGCTGGTTGGGATCTATTGTGGATTACTGGTAGCGCTTTATCGTCGGCAGTTACGGCAAATTTTGCAGGTGTCAGTATGAAAATAGGTTTTGTGTGTAACGAATACCCCCCGTACACCTGTGGTGGAATTGGTACTTTTACGCGCGAATTGGCCGAACGGTTAGTGGCACAGGGGCATGAGGTCACGGTATTCGGTGTATATGCAGACGTTACATCCCCCCTTTGTGAATCTTTGCAAGGCGTCACGGTGTATCGCTTGCCTGCCACCTCGGGTTGGCTGGGATTATGGCGCAATCGGCGCACGCTCTATCATGCTATTAAGGCAGCGGCAGATAAGGGTGAAATTGAGGTTGTTGAAGTACCTGATTTTGAAGGATACGCAACGTTCTGGGGAGCGTTACCAATCTCGGTTCTGGTGCGTTTGCATGGCACGGTAACCTATTTCAATCATGAATTGAATAAGCCCCACAGTCGAGTGATCAAATGGTTGGAGCAGAAGACGCTAGCGCGTGCTGACAGGTTATTATCGGTGAGCCAGTATGCCGCTGAAAAAACGCTCAACATATTTGCCCTAGACAAACCTTTTACCGTTATTCATAACGGTATTGCTTGGCCGGACGCAAGTGCGTGTAAGCAGGATTATAGCTATTCTGGATTGGTCGTCTTTACCGGTACACTGATGGCAAAAAAAGGCGTATTTGCCTTAGCGCAAGCCTGGCCTGAAGTACAAGCGATTTTTCCCGATGCGCGTTTAGTGCTGATCGGCAAGGATACGCAAGATGAGGGGCAGTCAGCATGGCAAAGGATCGAACAGTTGGCGGGCGCTCAGGCTAGAATAACCCACACAGGCCATATTGCTAAAGCTGAGTTGCAAACTCATCTGGTCAACGCAGATATTGCTATTTTCCCCTCATTCTCAGAGAGTTTTGGTTTAGGCCCTGTGGAGGCGATGGCATTAGCGGTTCCAACCATTTATACCCAGTTATCTTGTGGTCCCGAGATTATCACGCATGAACGCGATGGCATCCTAATAAACCCTGCGCAACCAAGCACTATCAGTCAGGCCATCATTAAGTTATTGTTTGATCAGGGCAAACGAAAACATTTCGGTGCAGCGGGGCGGCAACACGCAGCGATATTTTCTGTCGCGGCGCAAATCGCGCACAATGAACAGGCATACCAGCAGTCTATCGAGGCGAATTCAGTATGAAGTCGAAAAAAGTTTTACTCATCACACCCTATTTCGCGCCTCAAACGCATGCCGCGATGTTTCGGGTTTATAAGCTCGCTCGCTATCTACCGACACAAGGCTATGAAGTACATGTGTTGACCGTCGATACCAATTATTTATACAACGAAGACAGTTCGCTGCTAGACCAATTACCTGCAGATGTACATGTACACACCGCACGTTACATTGAACCGACTTTGCGCGGACTCAAGATGGCTTTAGGGGGCAAAGACACAACCTTCGCGGCGTTAAAAACTCGCGGTGAGCTGGCCTCAGCGGTAGCACAGAAAACCGATAAGTCGATTAAGCAGACTAAACCAGGATTGAGCCAGCGCGTTAAGCAATGGTTAGCCAATCGTCCTGACCGATACTGGACGTGGTATAAGCCGGCAGTAAATCGAGCGCGTGAGATTATTCAATATTACGATATTGAACTTATTTACACTACGACTGCGCCATACACCAATTTACGCATCGGTGAAACTTTGCAACGTGAATTAGGCGTGCGTTGGGTGTCGGATTTTCGTGATCCCTTGGGTTACAGTGAACGCTTCTCTGCACCTTCGCTAAAGGTTCAAGTGAAGGAAAAACAAATTGTCAGCAGCGCTATGCAAAAGGCTGATCACGTGGTTGGTCTGGCGCGCAGCTACGAATATATCTTTTCTGATCTATATCAGCTTAGTAGTGATCGTTTTAGTTTCATTCCAACCGGCGCTGATGATGATTATATTCGCCAGGCACAGCAAAGCGCAGCATCTACGTCCAATCAGGCTTGCACGATTTTATTTGTAGGCGAGTTTCTCGATGAGTACGACAGCAATCATATATTCAAAGCGCTCGACCAAACGGCAATCAAACTGGGCCGAGCGTTAATTCTCAAAGTTATTGGTCGCAAAGAGGTCAATCAACATCGCGTAGAACGGCTATTGAATAGTGCAGGGTGTGACTATTTAAAAGCACACTGCCAGTTCATTGACCATATGCCGCAAGCAGATCTTTACCGCGAAATCGTACAAGCAGATGCTTGCTTATTGATCCCGGGGAACAGTTTATGGTGGACCAATTTTGCTAAGTTAGTCGATTACATGGCGATGCAGAAAACGGTTATTGCTGATGTTCCGTTGATCAGTGAAGCCCGCCACGAACTAGAAAAGGCGGGATTAGGGGTGTTTTTAAGCGGAGACTTGGTCAACGACACAGAGGTATTACTGAATATGTCTGCAGGGCGTCGACAAGCTATCAATAAGGAATACTGCAAAACTTACTTGGCCTCGTCACAGGTAGCCGCATTTGCGCGTATTTTTAACCATCAGTTGGGGATAGTTGAGTGAAGCAGCGTGCCATGTGTTTGGTGAGTTTCGATTACCCGCCATTAGAGGGTGGAATTTCGCGATTGTGCGCGGCTATCGTTGATAATTGGGTCGAGCAAGGTAAAAAAGTCAGCGTGATCAGCCGTGAGGTATCATCTCAACCACCGGCATTTGCTGCGCCCAAAACCGCCGAATATCGCGTTCCTGCAAAACGCGGCCGAGCGGAATGGCAACTGTTTAAACGCCTCAGACGTTATCATCGAGAGGATATTGTGGTCACCGGTGTTTGGTATCCTGAGGCCTTAATCGCGCGTCTTGCAGGGTGTAAACATATTGTGGTTTTAGCGCATGGTAATGAGGTGATGCTAGGACGACCAACGCTGAAAAATCGATTATTGAGCTTGGCGCGGCGTTGGCTGCTCAAGCGCGCGCAATTGGTGATCGCCAACAGTCATTACACTGGCGATTTAGTGGCGCAGCAAACCAAGACTACCGTCAAAGTTGCGACCTTAGGTGTTGATGAAGAACGCTTTCAACCATTGCCGATGGAGCAACGATTGGCAGCTCGCCGGGCGTTTAGTATTCCCACTGAGAAGTTCGTACTTCTTACCACCTCACGAGTACAAGCCTATAAAGGCCATGATGTGGTTTTACGTGCTCTCGCGAGACTTAATGATGAAGTCCGCGAAAAAGTTCATTATGCAATTGCTGGGCGCGGTGAACACCTAGCGGCATTGCAACAGTTGGTGCTCGAACTTGATCTTGCTAACTGTGTGCAGTTCTTAGGGTTCGTGGATGATGACAAATTACCCGCGCTTTACGCTTCTGTCGATGTCTTCACCATGTGTACCCGAGAAGAAAAAGCCGCTAAACAGGTCGAGGGCTTTGGCCTAGTTTTTCTGGAAGCACAAGCCTGTGGTACACCGGCGATTGGGGTAAGGCAAGGTGGCATTGTCGATGCAATTGAGGAAAACCGCGGCGGTTTTTTGTTGGCGCGTGATGACAGTCAAGCACTGGCAGAACTTATTGAACGATTGCTCGCACAACCTGATTTATTAATGCAACAACGCCAACTAGCGCGCCAGCGGGTCGAAAACAGCACAACTTGGACGCATTATGGGCAGCGCGTCAGTGAAATTTTACAGCCCTTGGAGATAACCAATGACTGAGTGCAAGGTCAGCGTCATTATTCCTACGCTTAACCGTGATAAGTACCTATTGTTATCGGTACAAGATATGTTGGCGCAAGACTACTCTAATTTTGACATCATTGTCGTTGATCAGTCACCCGCGCCCACGGCAGAAATGCAACAGTTGATTAGCCAAAACCCAGCGCGTTTAAAGTACTTCAATGTTGACTTTAAGGGACTGCCGCAAGCTCGTAATTATGGCTGGCAGCATAGCGATGCAGAAATCGTCATCTATATTGATGATGATATTCGCAGTGATGAGTATTTAATACGTGAGCACGTTGCGTGTTATCAAGATCCAAGTATTGGAATGGTCGCAGGCGGTATTGATGAAGCTCATAGACCGCTAGACGCAGGCCCGCCAGTCGGACGATTCTCTCGTTGGAGCTGTACACCATACCGAGGGTTTGCCAGCCATCAGGACCAATGGGTGGAACATGTCCCAGGGGGTAATTTTAGTGCACGCCGTGAATTATTAGAGCGCGCAGGTGGCGTGGATGAACACCTTACACTTGGCGCAGCTTTGTATGAGGAAAGTGAGCTTTCATTGCGGGTTAAGCGTGTCAGTGGCAAGCGCTTTTGGTTCAAGGCTAACGCACGCTTATTGCATTTGGCCGCCGATGATGGCGGTTGTCGCGTAGTTAACGATGTTCCGAAGTACATTTGGGGGTTATCTCACAACCGAGCAATAGTGATGCGCCGCTATCTCAATCCGCTACAACGGATGGTCGCTTTACTTTTTTTGTTTAAGTTGGTCGCCGCTTATGCTTGGGCAAACCGTTCATTGCGAGTATTCGCTGCTTTTTGGCGTGGTTATCGCTTGGGTCGAGCAAACGCCAAGCTACCACCTAAGTGTACCGATATGCGGTAACCTACCAACATGCTGTTTCATTTGGGCTATCTAACCTTTTGTACGATCGTGGCTGCTACCTTCTTTGATGAGCAGGTCACATCACGTGCCCAACAACGTCGCTTCTTTCAGATCTTATTATTTTGCTGTGTCATTCAAGTAGCCTTGATGTATATCCTGCGTGATATACACGGCGATACGTTTCGTTACTTGCGCAGTTACGATCGCATGGTCGGCCAAGACTTTGCGGTAGCTTTGATTGAAAGTGGCAAAGAAGTGGGTTTTACCGTTTTATCCTGGTTCAGTGCCAACGCGGGTGTGAGTCATCGATGGTATTTGGCGTCTATCTTTGTGATCGGGATCCTGCCGTTTATCGCGGGTTTAAAACGATTGTACGGCGACGGTTGGGGCTACATGTTTATCGTGTATGTATCCTATCCATTCTTTTTGAGTTATTTCGCCAGCGGCATGCGTCAGGCGGTGGCCATGAGTATCGCGTTCTTAGCGATTGTTAATTATGCCCATCATTTTAAACTCATTCGAACGTTAATCATCATCGGCATAGCAAGTTTGTTTCATATGTCGGTGTTAGTGTTATTACCAGCCTTATTTGCTTTGCACTTTGCCGAACGTTTTCTGACCTTGCCGAAAATACTGTTTGTCTGGGTAGTCGTGGTTTTTATCAGCGCCGCGGGGATCAATGAAAGTGCGCTGGGCTTTTTATCGAGCTTCTTCGACGACAGTTCACGCTATCAGTATTACCTGGACAGTGACAAAGTTGCTGAAGTCCGCGATTTGATGGGCTATCAAACAGGGTTTCGACTAGACTTTACTTTGTTTTCTATAGTGCCTGTGCTGTTTGTGCTGTATTTTGAACGGCGTCAGGGTATTGATCTTTGGTTAGTGAAGTTTTATCTGATTGTAAATTGTGCCTTCCAGTTACTCAGTTTTACCGCCTCAAACGACCGTTTCGCTGCGCTGTCATGGTTTTATATTCCAGCTATTTTGGTGCACTCACAGTTTTTTAAGACACCGATGCGAAGCAGCAAATTAGGGTATTATTTGTTAGCATTTTCAGGTCTTGCCTTGCTCGCGTTATTCAATAAAAGGTACTTTACGTTTTAATATGCAGTTATCAGCCCCAACTATTTTGATCAGTATCGTTATCCCGTTTTATAACGCGAAAGACTGCATTGAGCGTTTATTTGTTTCATTGGCGGATTATGCTCAGCGCGATGATGTGGAAATACTTATCGTCGATGATTGTTCGGCAACGGAACATACTGATGCGCTGAAGCAACATGTTAGCCAACTACAGTGGTCACACCTTCGCCTCATCCTGTGTGATAAAAATGGTGGCGCTGCCATGGCCAGAAAACGAGGGATTGAACATGCGTGCGGTGAGTTTATTGCCTTTCTCGACAGTGATGACGCTTGGGCGCGCAACAAACTAGACGCTCAGGTCGACGCCATGCGCGCGCACAATGCAGCCATCAGCGGTTGTGCATGTGAGCAAATCAGCACTGCTGAGTTGACTGAGGTACGTACCGATGCCGTTGCAACATACGGGGTTTCACAACCGGCTAGATGGCAAGCATTATTCAATAACCCCTATAGCACTCCTACGGTAATGATGACCCGTGCCGCAGCACTAGCGCAGCCATTTTCTGATACGTTGCGTTATTCAGAAGATGTGGACTGCTGGCGCAGGGTATTATTAACCCAGAATGGTATTGTGTTACAGGGGCCAAACGCCTATATGTTCAAACATGCCTTTTTAAGCGACTCTGGGTCGCTCAGCAGCTTTACCTTGAAAATGAGTCTCGGCCAGCTGCAATCGTTAGGTAAGCTGTTGTTTAACTCATCTATAAATTGGCGCTATCGCTTACTCGTACCTATCGCGCTAGTTTGGGCCGGAGTAAAAGCATTACGCAGAGAACTACTAGTAATAAGGGCAAGACAACGATGAGCACTGAAACAGCGAAAACGCTGCTGATGGTGTCGAGTTTTTCAGAGTCACTGATCAATTTCCGTTTAGCCTTGATGCAGGATGCCAGCAAAGCTGGATTTGTGGTGCATGCGTGTGCACCTGACTTTACCCCTGACATCAAACATACCTTGCATCACGCAGGTATTCAGACCCACGATATTCGACTATCGCGCAATGGCCTAAATCCTCTGGGCGACCTTGCTACACTCACAGACCTAATCGCTTTAATGCGCCAAATACAGCCAACTCATGTGCTGGGATATACCATTAAGCCTGTGATCTATGGTTGTTTGGCTGCTCGCTATTGCGGTATTTCACGAATTGGGGCGCTAATCACCGGCTTAGGCTACGCCTTCATGCAATCCAATACACTGCGCCAAAGGCTCGTTGGTTTGGTAGCGCGTACACTGTATAAATTCGCGCTGTCAGGCGCTACTCGTGTGTTTTTTCAAAATCCAGATGATCGCGCGTTGTTTATCAATAATCGCCTGGTCGATGCAAACAAAACGCAAATCGTTAATGGATCAGGAATCGATATCGCGGCTTTTGCACGGCAGCCTTTGCCAGCATTCCCGAACATTCGGTTTTTAATGATTGGGCGCTTACTAACCGACAAAGGGGTGCGTGAGTATGCCGCTGCCGCAAAACAGGTGTTGCAACGTTTTCCAAACGCTGAATTTCACCTTGTGGGATGGATTGACAGCAACCCATCGGCGATTAGCCAGCGTAGTCTTGACCGTTGGATCAAAGAAAAACGGATCATCTTTCATGGTAAGTTGGCAGATGTTAGGCCGGTAATCCAGGACTGCCACGTTTATGTGTTACCTTCTTATCGCGAGGGGACACCCCGCACCGTATTGGAAGCCATGGCAATTGGGCGCGCAATTATCACCACAGATGCCCCCGGTTGTCGCGAAACGATTATTGCTGGTGAAAGTGGCCAGCTGGTCAAGGTGGCCGATGTGGATGATCTGGTTGATGCAATGCAAAACTACTTGCAACAGCCTGCATTGATCGAGCAACATGCAGATGCTGCAAGACAACGTGCCGAGACCGTTTATGATGTGCACAAAGTGAATCAAAGTATGCTGTTAGGATTACAAAATTAGATGAAGAGACTATTCGATTTCTGTGTTGCGCTGTGCGTACTGTTGGTCCTTTGGCCATTGATCCTGATAGTCGCTGTATTGGTGGCCTTCAAACTAGGTCGGCCAGTCTTATTCAGTCAGGCACGTCCCGGTTTGCACGGGCAGGTGTTTAAAATGTACAAATTTAGAAGTATGACTGATGCACGTGACGAGACCGGCACGTTATTACCAGATGCTGAACGTTTGACCGCGTTTGGACGTTTATTGCGCTCAACCAGTTTAGACGAGCTGCCCGGCCTGTGGAACGTGTTAAAGGGTGATATGAGTTTGGTTGGTCCACGGCCATTACTGGTTGAGTATTTACCTTTGTATAATCCTGAACAAGCCCGCCGTCATGATGTAAGGCCTGGTATTACGGGCTGGGCACAAGTGAACGGCAGGAATGCAATTTCGTGGCAGCAAAAATTCCAACTCGACGTTTGGTATGTGGATAATCAGTCGTTCTGGTTGGACGTTAAAATACTTTTTTTGACTTTGAAAAAGGTGGTTGCACGCGCAGATATCAATCAAGATAACCAAGCAACCATGGAGAAGTTTGATGGCAACAACTAAGCCAGCATTATTCATTATTGGTGCGGGGGGCCACGCCAAGGTGGTGGCGGATTGTGCCGAATTGCTGGGTTATGAATCCATAGCCATGGTAGATGATAATTTTCCTGCGGTTACACAATGTGGGCGTTGGCCCGTGATTGGCCAGCTTGATCATTTACAAAAGTTAGATCCGAGCACGGCAGAGTGTTTTGTTGCGATTGGCAATAATGCGGTGAGAGCTCGCTTGTGCGCACAATTACTGACCCAAGGTTGGACCTTGAGCACCCTTATCCATCCTACTGCCGTGATCGCGCGCGACAGTCAAATTGGCGCGGGAACACTGATATTAGCAAATGTAGTACTTAATGCTTTTAGTTCCATAGGAAAAGGATGTATTCTGAATACCGCGTGTTCAGTTGATCATGATTGTGACATCGGCGATTGTGTGCATATTGCACCGGGCGCCCGTTTGGCCGGCTCTGTGCGAGTAGGCAAAGAAACTTTTATCGGCATCGGGAGTGCCGTGATCCAGCAAATAACTATCGGTGAAAGAGTCACTATTGGGGCTGGGTCTACTGTATTGAAAAATATTGCCAATGATCAGCTGGCAGTGGGTAGCCCAGCGCAAATAAAACAAAAATAATAAGCGTAAAACAGTGCTAGACAATTGAGGTAGTAAACATGTTAGGCGGTCCATTTTCTCCTTGGCCAAGCGTCAGTGATGATGAAAAATCTGCAGTCATGGCGGTGTTAGATAGTAACCGGGTTAATTATTGGACCGGTCAAGAGGGGCGCGAATTTGAACGAGAGTTTGCGCACCTGCAGGGGGTATCACATGCGATTGCTGTTACGAATGGTACGGTCGCATTGGATCTTGCTTGGGTTGCTCTAGATTTGCCAAAAGGCAGCGAAGTTATTGTTACTTCACGAACCTTTCTCGCATCGGTTTCTTCCATTGTCTTGGCCGGATTAGTACCTGTATTTGCCGACGTTGATCGAGACTCGCAGAATATCTCTGCGGCTACCATTGCGGAAAAAATTACGCCTAAAACCGGCGCAATTTTGTGTGTACATTTGGCCGGTTGGCCCTGCGATATGGACAGCATCAACGCGCTAGCCAAAGCTCATGATTTGTACGTTGTCGAAGATTGTGCTCAAGCGCATGGCGCGATGTATAAAGGCAAGCCGGTTGGCGGTTTGGGCGATATTGCCGCCTGGTCGTTTTGTCAGGATAAGATCATGACAACCGGCGGCGAAGGGGGCATGGTAACAACCAATTCTGAATCCTTCTGGAATACTATGTGGTCGTTTAAGGACCACGGCAAATCTTGGCAAGCCGTCTACGAACGCGAACATCCGCCAGGATTCCGCTGGTTGCATGAGTCCTTTGGCACCAACTGGCGAATGGGAGAAATGCAAGCAGCCATTGGTCGCTGCCAAGTTAAAAAAATGCCTGAGTGGACCAAATTACGCAATCAATATGCAGAGCAGATACTTGCAACAGCGCGTGCGCTGCCTGGCTTGCGTGTGCCGCAAGTCCCTGATGATATTGTGCATGCTTATTACAAATGCTACGTGTTTGCTGAGCCAAGCCAACTAAAGGCTGGGTGGGACCGTGATCGCATTATGCAAACCTTGGTTGACCGTGGCGTGCCCTGCTTCTCTGGCAGTTGCTCAGAAGTGTATTTAGAAAAAGCCTTTGATAACACCGGTTTTCGTCCGTCAGCACCCTTAGTTAATGCGCAAGAGTTGGGGGAGACATCATTGATGTTTTTAGTACACCCAACGTTGACCGAGGCGGAAATTATGCTGACTTGTGATGCGTTAAAAGATGTAATGGCAGAGGCGGTATAGATCTGCATGGAAAAGTTCTCACTCAACCAGATTTTTCGCTTCCCACCGAAGGTTAAATTTGCCATCGAATGGTTATGGGACAGCTGTGCCATCCTGTTCGCTGTACTGGTTGCGTATTGGATGCGGATAGGGATTGAATCTTGGTCATTTACCACCACCGAGTGGGGCGTAGTGATTGCGAATTTATTCTTTACCCAAGGAATATTACTGCTGCTCGGTCATTATCGTCAGATGATCCGCTTTATTGAGATATCCGCGGTCTATCAAATTGCGGTTGCGGTATTATTGTCGTCATTGTATTTGCAGGCGGCGGAATATTTACTCGGTATTTTTTTGCCGGCCTCAGTGGTGGTTATGTATTTCTTTGGAGCTACCGTGGCGATAGCGTCTCCACGGCTACTGATCCAAGCCACGTCGCAAGCACAGAATCATAAGCTGCGCGAAAAATGTTTGATATTTGGCGCATCGGAATCAGGTCGGGCACTTGTGACTGCCTTGCGTGCTGGAAAGGACCTAATGCCGGTGGCTTTTGTGGATGACAAACGGATTTACTACGGCAAACAAATACTTGGCCTGCCGGTTATCTCGCGTGATGAGATTGAAGAATTCAAAACTCGTTTCGACATCAACAAAATGCTTTTGGCGGTTAACAATACCTCTCGCAGCCGTCGTCAGGAGGTCATCCGCGAGCTAGAACCTTTCGCTCTAGAGCTTTTATCTGTACCGAATGTGCAGGATATTGCCAGCGGTAAGCAGCGCATTGATGAACTTAAAGAAGTAAATATCGAAGATTTGCTTGGGCGCGATCCTGTGCCCCCAGTTGAGCACTTATTGAACGCAAATGTGCGGGACAAAATTGTCATGGTCACCGGCGCAGGTGGCTCCATTGGCAGTGAGCTGTGTCGCCAAATCGTAAAAGGCCAGCCACGCAAATTAATCTTGTTTGAGTTAGCAGAATACAATTTGTATCAAATTGAGAATGAATTAAGTCGCTCATACCCAGAGCTCGAATTGGTGTCAGTGCTAGCTACAATTCAAGACACTGAGTCGCTGCGCAACACTATCGAGCAGCATAAAATTCAAACCATATATCATGCCGCTGCCTATAAGCATGTGCCCATGGTTGAGGCAAATATCACGGCAGGGATCCGGAATAATATCTTTGGCACGGCCAATGTTGCGTTGATTGCCGCAGAGTATGAGGTCGAAAAGTTTGTTTTGGTTTCTACCGATAAAGCGGTACGGCCGACCAATATTATGGGAGCTACCAAGCGCTTTGCCGAGCTCTTTGTGCAGGGGATTTCGGCGCTGCACAGCGAAACAGAATTTGCCATTGTGCGTTTTGGTAACGTACTTGGGAGTTCAGGCTCGGTGGTCCCGCTATTTACTGCACAAATTAAAAAAGGCGGGCCAATAACGGTAACCCATCCTGATATTATTCGCTACTTTATGACTATCCCCGAAGCCTCACAGCTCGTGATCCAAGCCGGCGCGATGGGAACAAATGGCGAAGTCTTTGTGCTGGATATGGGCGAGCCGGTTCGAATTGCCGATTTAGCGGTCAAAATGGCACACCTTATGGGATTGTCAATTACCGACAATCCCACCAATGAAGATGAAATCAGTATTAAATATACCGGCTTGCGGCCAGGAGAGAAGCTCTATGAAGAGCTGTTGATTGGTGATAATGAGACCGCTACAGAGCATCCACGGATCATGGCGGCGAATGAAATCAGTATGGATTTTGCTGAAGTGGTGATGTTACTTGATCAGTTAAATTTTGCTTTAGTGAATCGCAATGAAAATGAGGCCATTGCGATTTTAGCCTCAGCGCCATTGGCATACTCACCAGATGCATCTATTCAAAAACGCATCAACGCTGCTAAGTCAGCGGCTCAAGGAGTGGCTGCAAATTAGCCTAATCAATTGTAGATACTAGTGGTTACGGGTAAAAATTGCAGAAATAAACGTTTTCGCCGATAAGAACGATACACCGCCGTGTGCCGTGTTTGGTGCATCGAGATGATTGGTTAGCTTGGAGTATGTTGTAACATGAGATGGTTGATGAGCATTGTAAGTATGTGTCTGACCGTGCCGGTATATGCACAGCTGTCCAATATGGACAAGTCAGTATCACCACTAACTTTGCAAGCTGACGCGATATACAATGATGCGATTAATCCTACTGCATTGGGTGGAACTGAAGGGTTTGGAGTGGGGCTAATGGCTGCCGGTGGACTCGTCAGTACTCAAGAAGCGCATTGGTGGCAGCTAGATTACGCCGTAACTTATGAGAAATTTAAGCTGCAGCAAGAGCAAATTGGCTTTAGCGAGGACCCTGATTTTTACTCATACAACGTGCGCATCCAGTCGCGTTCGTTTGTCCATAAAGCGTTTACCGTCGATGTGGTTGGGGCACATAGCCAGCAGGAGCAAAAATACGGAGAGGGGATTAGCCGTTTTCAAGATGACGTGTTAGCCATCGATACTTTGACGCGCAATCGTGCAGAAGTCACTTTGGTTTATGGCAGTGAGCCAAGTCGTAATGCCGTCGGCGCTGAATTCTTCTGGCAGGATGATAGTTATGATGACGCCAACAACTATTCGCGTCTGTTTGAGTTGAATCAAGTCGGTGCCGCTGCTGAGTTGCGCCTATGGTTAGCCGGTAGAGTCGGTTTTGTTTCACGTTTATCGATCGTTGAGGATGACTATGCTGCGTTTGAGCGAGTTGACAGTAAATTGTACAACGCGCTGGCGGGTATAGAGTGGGAGTTCTCGGGTAAGTCCGCTTTACGATTGCTAGTAGGTGGATTCCAACGCGACAGTGATGATGGTCAGAATAGAAGCGGGTTTTCTTGGGACCTTAGTTATGATTACTCGCCCTCAGACTATCAAAATCTAACGGTTACTTCGAGACGCACGTCAGCAGTCTCGGAAGTGCTTAGTGCCAGTACTAGTGTGGATGTTATTTGGGGTTTGAAATGGCAGTACGCTTGGAATGATTTATGGTCTTCACAGGCCAGTATTGATTGGCTCGACAAAGAGATTGAGTCTGAGCAACTCGAGCGCTCGATCACGCAGTTTGATTGGGGACTATCAATTGGTTACAACATCAGTTCGTTTCAGCGCTTAATGTTAGCGTTGAAGCGTCGTGATGTGTCATCCAACGACGCCAGTATCGAGTACGAGCAAAATGAGGTGAGGTTAAATTGGTATTACGAGTTTTAGCGTTCATCTTTGTTTGTTGGGCGGCGTTACATCCTGTTGCAAGTCCCGCTCAGCAGCTTATCCCTATTGGGGTGGGTGATATAATTACCATGGACGTGCATCTGGAAAAGGACCTCTACTTGCGCAGCCGTGTCGACGCTTCTGGCGTTGTAAGGTTTCCCCTAATCGGTGACATGCAGGTGGTCGGTAAAACAGTAAAGGAACTCAGCGACGATTTGGTCAAAGCCTATCAAGATGGTTATTTGGTTAACCCGAGCATCGTTGTGCAAATCGATGAAATTCGACCGTTTTATGTACGTGGAGCGGTTAAGCAGCCGGGCTCGTTCCCCTTTGAATTGGGATTGACCATGGAAAAGGCAATTGCGGTTGCTGGAGGACAAACTGACCGCGCCTCGAATAAAAATTGGGTCATTATTCGTGGCATGGATAAACAACGCATACCAGCAACAGTGGATACGCCGATTTTACCCGGTGATATTGTAGAAATCCCAGAGAGCTTATTTTAGTGATGGAAGCCACCAATAAGTCAAGCAGTGCACAGGAGCCGTTATTTGATATCGGCGATTTACTGCTGCTTATTTGGAATAAAAAATATCGCATTATCTTTACTGCAGGGGCTTTGTTTGCACTTTTGGGTTACTACGTTTTGCAGTTACCCCGTATCTATATCGCTACCACCACGCTGCAATTGGGGAACGCATCGAATGAGATGTCTCTACCCCAAGGATTGGCGAGTTTTGCCAGCGGGGGAGATTCGAAACTTGATACCTACCTGCAGTACATGCGGTCGCGTCAGTTTACTGAGCGAGTGGTCGAAGATAGTGGACTGATGCATCGTGCGGAGTTAGTTAACCAAAATCAAAGTGATGATAAAAAGCGCTTAGATGCGGCTATTCGCTTGCAACGGGGGCTGGCTTACAGTCGTTTAGGCGAAACCGCCATGGTAAATGTAAGCTTTGAGTCAACCTCACCGCAATTGGCGGCCGATGTAGTTAATGCGGTAGGCCCGACATTTTTTGCTTATCAAACGCGCAAAAGCACAGCTCGTTCAGCGGATGCAAGCCGTTGGTTGAACCAGCAATTTGAAGAAGTACAGGTTCAATTAGAGCAATCAGAAGCTGCTCTGCAGGATTATTTTCTCGAAAACAAATTGATTGATTTGGCGAGCCAAATTTCGCTAGCCAGTAGCGAAATATCGACTTATATGTCGCAACGTATTCAGGTTGATGCGCAAGCGGCTGAGATGAAAACCATGATCAGTCAGTTTGATGCGTCAGGCGATGATATCCAAGGTTTGCTGAACGTGAGTTACATCATCAAGAACAGCATGGTCCAGGATCTACGCAAACGTATTCTGGATGAAGAAGAAGACCTTGCCGAGATTTCCCGCCGCTACAAGTACAAGCATCCAAGATACATTGCGCAAGTATCTAAGATCGAGGCAATGAAGCGCGAGTTAGACAGCCTTGTGCGCAAACTTGTGGCCTCTCTCAAGCAAGAATACAAAATCTACTTGGAGCGCAGCGAAGAGATTAACAAGCTCATCGAAGAAGCGCGTGGACGGCACAGCGAACTTGGCCAGCATGAAGTTAATTTGGCTAAGCTACGTCGCGAGGTCGAGTCAACTCAAAAGCTTTACGATATCTTTTTATCGCGCGTGCAAGAAACCGAAATTTTGCGTGACCTAGGCAGTCAAGATGACTTTTCCGTGATTGACTATGCCAGTGTGCCGACAGCACCATCAAAGCCAAACGTGGTCCTTTTATTAGCAGCCAGTGTCGTATTCAGTTTATTTATCAGTGTTATGGGCTGGCTATTTATTCACATCGTCAGCGATAAACGTTCGCGCACATTGAAAATTCTGGAAAGTATGGAAGTACCGGTGGTAACCAATATTCCGCGATTGGCAAAAGGTAAGCGAAAACTTTCTGATGTCTTAGTAGCAAGCCATGAAAATATGCCCTTTGCTGAAGCGATACGAACATTACGTACCAACCTTATTGTGCGCAATGAATCTGAGGAAAATCGCGTTATTGCAGTCACCGGGGTAAAACCCAATGACGGTAAATCGTTAGTGGCGGCCAGTTTAGCTGAATCGTTCGCGAAACTTGAAAAGTCCTTGATCCTAGATGCTGACTTACGTTATCCGTCAATTAGCGGGGCGTTTAATATGTCCTCTGAGCTTCCCGGATTGACCCATTTTATCGGTAAACAGCAGCCAGCGGGGCGTTGTATTCATCGGATCCAAGATGGCCAATTATCCATGATGCCGAGCGGGCATATTCCACAAGATCCCATGGTTTATCTATCCAAACCGCGATTCAAAGCGTTTTTACACAAGCTCAGTATTATCTTTGAGCGTGTGGTTATTGATGTTCCGCCACTGGAAGAGTTCAGTGATGCGTTAGTCATTAGTCGCAATGTTGACGCCATCATCTTGGTGTGTGATCTGGAGAATTGTGAAACCGCTGAGCTGGTGCAGGCGGTGCAGAAACTGCGTGACGTGGGTGCGCCGTTGCTTGGCGTTGTGTTCAATCGGGTCAAGAATGTGCCAACCAGGATCCGCGGTACTAACCGCCGCCCTAGCTTAATTAAACGTTTCGGAGGAAAGCACCGTAAGCCAAAATCCCCCGTCGGTAAGAGCCAATCAATCCGCCTGGTTAAGTAAGGTGTAACGGTTGGTGCTGGCTACAGAATGCGGTAAGCTTAACGACGATTTTCTCCACGATTTGTTTTCGCTTGAATAATTTAGCCAGCTTTCACACTTTTGCTCTAACTGCGCAATGCCAACAGTTGCAATTCATTGATGCGCTTGCTGACATCCCTCATGTGCGTCCCAACAGTGATTTTTGGATATTGGGTGAAGGTAGTAATTGCATATTCGTGGACGACTTCGTCGGTGCAGTTTGGGTCAATCGCTTGACTGGGATCGATTATCAAGCAAACACAACACACCATAATTTGCGTGTTGCCAGTGGTGAAAATTGGCACCGCTTCGTTGAGTTTTGCCTTGGTAAACAAATTTATGGGTTAGAGAATCTGGCTCTCATACCCGGCACCGTTGGAGCTGCTCCCATCCAAAATATTGGCGCTTACGGGCGCGAAGTCGCTGAGTTTATCAGTGCGGTAGAAGTGATCGATCTTACTACTGGAGAGGCATTTGAACTGAACAAGGAGCAATGTCAGTTTGGTTATCGAGACAGTGTCTTTAAAGCATCCGAAAACGCGCATTGGTTTATCACTCATGTACGCTTCAAGGTACCCAAGGATTGCTCAATGGCAATCGAATATGGAGAGTTGCGCCAACTAAGTGCACCGACACCGGAGGCGATTTTTGCCACGGTGATTGATGTTCGCCGGAAAAAATTGCCAGACCCAACGGTTATGGGCAATGCCGGTAGTTTTTTCAAAAATCCGGTCATCGACCTGCCTCATTTTGAGCGTTTACAAGAGCAGTATCCGGCTATTCCGAGTTTTAAAGTTGATGTCGATCACATCAAAGTGCCAGCGGCTTGGCTTATCGATCAAGCCGGATTTAAAGGTAGTTCTCGGGGGGGAGTGCAATGTCATATCAATCAGCCTCTGGTTTTGATTAATACTGGCAATGCCCAAGGACAAGAGGTTCTGAGCTTTGCACGGGAGATCCGCGCGACTATCCAGCAACAATTTGGTATCAGTCTGGAGAATGAGGTGCGCTTGATCGGCGCGCAAGGATTGATTGCATTATGACACGAGACGCTGCTAGTACCCGCACGCAAATTCTACAACGGCTTGCTGATGGTAAATTCCATTCAGGTGAAGGCTTGGCAGGCGAATTTGGTATCAGCCGCACGGCTATCGCCAATCATATCAAGGCGCTAGGTGAATTAGGTTTGGACATATTTAGTGTCAAGGGTAAAGGCTATTGCTTGGCAGACCCCATCACGCTGCTAAGCACTGCTGCAATTAATGCCTTGCTCCCAGAAAGTGCGCGCTTACCGCTCACGGTTCTACCTATTATTGATTCAACCAACAACTATATTAAACAGCACATTGAACAGTTGCCAAATGGTCAGGTCGTGGTAGCAGAAGCGCAAACGGCGGGACGCGGTAGGCGTGGGAAAACCTGGGTTTCACCCTTTGCCTCGAGTCTTTACCTCTCAACCTGTTGGCGTTTTCAAGGTGGATTTCAGCAAGTCGCTGGCCTTTCATTATTTGTGGGGATAACCATAATCCAAGCTTTGCAGGCACTGAATATTGATGGTTTGGCAATTAAATGGCCGAACGACATTTATCGTCACGGTGAGAAGCTGGGCGGGATCTTGGTTGAAATTGAAGGACAAATTGATACCCAAGTGAATTGCATTATTGGCATCGGAATAAATGTAAATCTGCCCGATGTTACCGCGCAAATTGATCAGCCATTTACAGACCTGTCTGATTTAGCGCTCGATCGTAATCAGTTATGCGCAGCAATCATTCAAGCCTTAAGTACCGGCTTGCCGGAATTTGCTAGTCATGGATTAGATCCGATTGTGGGCATATGGAATGAATGGGACATTTTCTATCAGCAGCCGGTTAGTATTCATTCCCAAGGCCGAGTGGTTGAGGGGATCAATCAGGGTATTGATGCGCAGGGCGCGTTGTTGCTAGAAACACCCAAAGGTCAGCAAATCATCCATGCCGGAGAGGTCAGTTTACGTGGCCGTTGAAACTTGGTTACTCGATATCGGCAATACGTCGTTAAAACTCTTCCGACTAGAGGCAGATACGCAATGTCTCTTACGAGCGCTGGACCCAGTAAGACGGTTTGCGAACAAAGACGACTTTGCCGCGTTTGTCAGCGACACATTTACACGCATTAATCCTCAGTCTTTTGATGTCCGGGTTTATGTGGCCAGCGTGCGCAGCGATGATGAAACGCAGGAATTGTTGCGTTGTCTGCAAATAAAAAATGTCACCTTGCACCAAGTATCCACCAGCGCTGACAGTTTTGGTTTGAAAAACAGTTATGCAAAACCGGAAAAAATGGGCGTGGATCGTTGGTTGGCGATGTTAGGGGGGCAACTACTCAGTCGCCGACCGTTTATTGTTATCGACGCAGGTACAGCGATTACGGTCGACGCAGTCGCTAACAATGTCCATATTGGCGGGTGGATTGCGCCAGGCTATCAGTTAGCGCTCAATGCAGTAACAGGAAACACCCGGCGGGTGTTTCAAGCTCAATTTGAATCCGCTGAGGTCGCGTTTGGTAACGATACCGAAGCGTGTTTGCACTTAGGGTGTGTAGCCCAGCTTAATGGTCTGGTGTTGGTAGCGCAGCAGTTGATGAGTACACAACATCCTGAATTTACGGTGATCCTGGCTGGTGGCGACCGCGATCGGCTGCTGTCGGTAAAGGAAATGTTGGCCACTAAGCATATTGTTAATGTGAACAATATTGTGTTTTACGGACTATTGCGCTTTGCGTTGGCCGAAATGCCGCTGCAAATGCAAAGAAAGTGTGCAGAATCGTTGGATATTTGAGCATACAGCAAGAAAAAGCATTTTTTTTGAAAAAGTCTATTGCACAGGGGGAAGGTTTTCACTAGAATGCGCAGCCACTTGATGCAGTGCCGACTTAGCTCAGTTGGTAGAGCAACTGACTTGTAATCAGTAGGTCGCCAGTTCGATTCCGGCAGTCGGCACCATCAATCTCTGGAGGGGTACCCAAGCGGTCAACGGGAGCAGACTGTAAATCTGCCGGCTCAGCCTTCGCAGGTTCGAATCCTGCCCCCTCCACCACTTTTTCTTATGAGGTGGCCAGAGAATTTAGGAATGCGGGCATCGTATAATGGCTATTACCTCAGCCTTCCAAGCTGATGATGCGGGTTCGATTCCCGCTGCCCGCTCCAGATTCGTGCTGATATAGCTCAGTTGGTAGAGCGCACCCTTGGTAAGGGTGAGGTCGGCAGTTCAAATCTGCCTATCAGCACCATTTCTCCCCAGCTCATAGATGAATTATTTTTTTTAATAGCACTTTGCTGGGAAGATAGACATGGCAAAAGAAAAGTTTGAACGTACGAAACCGCACGTAAACGTTGGTACAATCGGCCACGTTGACCACGGTAAGACAACTCTAACCGCGGCAATCACTACCGTACTAGCAAAGACATACGGCGGTTCAGCACAAGCATTCGATCAAATCGATAACGCACCAGAAGAGCGTGAGCGTGGTATCACAATCGCGACTTCACACGTTGAGTATGACACTCCTTCACGTCACTACGCACACGTAGACTGTCCAGGACACGCTG
>NZ_PEAX01000009.1 GCF_002807685.1 Neoalteromonas flava
TATAGAGGATTAAATTAGCATGACGTATAACAAACCGATCAAGCTCGCTCACTCTGTTCGCTGGGACAGTTACTCGCCCGCGCTGTCGCTATTTTCGCGGGCAAGTAACTGCCCCTTATTGGGGTGTTAGGAGCCAAAGTGAAAAAGGAATTTCAATATCTCTTATCCGAAATCACTATTGAAACAGATCCGAAAACTGGCCCCATCCTAAATCTTATCGACTGGCACCACAGAGATTACATAGAGGATGTTTTAATCGAAGTTTTTAATATTGAATTTGATTACCTTGTTGAAAATGATGATGAGAGTGTAACGCTTTATTTTACTGACAAAGCCGACCTTAATGCTCTAATCTCAACAGTAGACCAAATTAATGAGTTTCATAAATCAAAGAACAGGGAGTTTGATTTACCAAGTGGCACCTAACAAACCGGTCAAGCTCGCTCACTCCGTTCGCTGGGACAATTCCTCGCATGCGGCTCCGCGATTTTCGCATGCAAGTAATTGCCCCTTATCGGGGTGTTAGGTGTCAGTGTAGAGAAAATGGAACTACTCTTTTTTGGAATCTATTTTATTTTTTGCTTCTTAGCGATGCCGGTTCATGCGCATATAGTTTCTCAAAACAAGTATTTGCTTGCTGTTCAAATCTTGGTTTCATTTTTTATTTTCGTTTTTGTTATTGCTGATTATTTTAGAAATATTCCAGACGGCGAAAGTGGGTTTGTAATTGTAGGTATGTTGTTTGTTTTGCCGCTATTTAATTTCGTAGTCCAACTTGCCATTATGTGTTCTTATTATGTTGGTAAAAAATTAAAAGTACTGTTTAGCAATGCCACCTAACAAACGTTTTAATTCGCCCACGCTGGGCGTGGGCTGGGACACAAACATGCAGGCTGCTTCACAGTTTAGCCTACATGTTTGTGCCCCTTAAACGGGGCGTTATAGCCACAAGGATTTAATCAATGGATTTTAACTCAAAGGAAAACGATGAGTTTTGCTTGAAGCTTATTGAGTGCACTGAGAAAGAAGATCTTCTTGAGTGGCTCGGTAAAGATGATGATATTGAACGAACTTTAGGTGAGTTTTCAACCCAATCTGAATCAGAACAATTTGCTGCAGAGCTAGCTATTGCCGGAGCAAAGAATATTTGGGCTTTGGATATCGAACGAGCAACCGAAGATTGTAGATTTGAAAACTCAGGAAAAATTTGCGTCAAATTGCCAGAGGAAGATAGTGCTCGCGAAGAACTTCTTTCTTTGGCAAATGAAATAGCGGAAGAAAATGGCTTTGACCCAGTTCCAAACGAAAAGCAAGAGTATCTTTATATTGCGCTGGATTAAAAGCTATAACTATACATTGCAAAATATTCAGGTTAAACCACAACCTGAATTTATGAATTAGGCGTTATGTGGCTTAAGATAATATGGATAGGAAGCTACTAATTCTAATATTACCAATCACCGTTATGTTCTTAGCGGCGGCTTTCGTTTATCTTTTTTTCTTCACAAACGCAGCTACATACATATCACTTTACACTTTGTTTCTTTTTGTTGTTTCTCTATATACAGCCCGGCAATCAGTTTTTATCCAAACCTCAATGGTATGGGAGATAGACCAACTATCGGCTCAAGAGCAAAGTGATTTAGGCTTTTCCATCGCTAGAGATTTCATGGTGTTTCTAGTAATCCATAGTGCAATAGCAACAGCATTATATTTCGGGGTATATTGGCTTTATGGTTTATTTTAAGTCACCACATAACAAGGCCAAGCAACATCGTTCGCTGCGCTCTCTGGACAGGCTTGCGCTTGCGCCTTTTGTGTATGGCTTCGCCATTGTGGCACAAAATCCACAATCACAAGCCTGCCGTTGTTGGCGGCGTTCTATGCCAGGGTAGTATGGAAGCTTTTCAATTTTTAGAACATCCGTATTTAGTAGTAGTCTCAGCTATTATTAGCTGGCCAGTGTACAAATTAATCGCTCAACTTTTCTTTGGCTATAAGTATGAGAAACTGCCTGAAACTCTACACTATGTATTTCAACGCGACTGGGTATCATTGTGGAAAGGGCAGCATTGGGAAGACTTTGATGCAGAAGTTAAATTCAAATTTTTTATCGTGGTTTGTATTTTATGGGTAGTAGCTGTAGCCGAATTGTTGGCTCGTCTTTTTAATTAGATATGGTATTTGACAAGTCAATAAAGCTCCCCCCCATCAGTCGCTGGGACAAATACGTATATGGTTGTTTTATCGCTGTATACACCGCCTGTCGCCCCAGTGTCGCACGAATTTCGTAACCGACAATCGAGCAATACATGGATAATTTCCCCTCACATTGGTAAGGAGCCCATATGATAGTCAAACGTCTGAGAGAAAAACGAAGCTGGTCACAAGAACAGCTCGCCATGTTAAGCGGTTTGAGTACGAGAACTATTCAACGAATAGAAAGCGGAAACAAAGCCAGCATAGAATCTCTTAAAGCTCTTGCCTCTGTGTTTGAAATTGACATTTCTAAACTTCAAGAGGAAATTATCGTGATAGACAAAACATCAAAAGAATGGAACAAAGAGCCCTTATGGATCAGGCTTTCATTTTGGGGAGTGAAGGCGCGAAAGGAAATTATTATGTTAGAAATAATAACAGTGCTTTTGGGCCTGCTATCTTGGATCATTAAACCTGACATATTTGCCACGTCGGCATTTTTTCTTTTGGCTTATATTTTTTCTAACATGAAGCATTATATTGATACGAAAAAATATTGATGAGAGGCTATATAGCACCACTCTCAGTTCGTTCGCTGGGATGCATGTAGGGCGGCTTTGCTATTGTGCCCTGCGTGCCTACGCCCGCTAATCGAAAGTTATACACAATAGCAGGGTTATGTTAATACCAACGCCGCAACAGTATATAACAAGGACAAGGAGAAACTGATGGACGCAGGACTAGAAAGGCGACAATTTTCATTAAAATTTGGCATCGCAGGCTTGATTGCAACTGTCTTAGCCTTTGGCATGCTATATATGCTGCTCCAACATGAAAGCCTGAAAACAATAGCCTCAGTCGGCCTTGTTATGTTTGGCGCACCGTTTTGGCTTGCTAGCATCATTGCCCTCTTAACCGAGCGGCCACACTTGCGTTCATTGCGTGGAATGGCAATCGGGCTGTTGGTTATTTCCGTCATTATCACACTCTACTCTGCGCTAATCATGCTTATGCATACCGGAGGTGGCGCGAACATTGGTGGATTATCTGTATTAATTTTTTCTCCGCTTTTCTATTTAGTTGCAGGGTATTTGGGCTGGCGCTCTTGAATTCGCCAAACCAACTCAGGGTTTCACTCGCGCTAAAGAAACCGAAAACATTAAGACTGTAAAAACAAGCAAGCCAACATTATATTATGTAAACGGAACCTTCATGGAGGATAGTAAATGAACATCAATGCCACACTTATTGGCCAACTGGCTTTTTTCTTATCAATCACCTGCGCGATCATTGGCTACATTTTAGGTAAACGAAAAACGAATGAACCAGCGCTTATGGCGGTATTAGGCTTTATCTTCGGTTTAATTCCACCGCTCGGACCAATTTTTATTATGGTATTGGCGCTCAAAAAAGATGTCGCTACGACATCAAGCCAAGAGTCTTAGACTGACTACCGTCCTGATCTCTTTAGGAACAGATTAAAGTGCGCAGCAATTTCCAACACACGCGAAAAGTAGTGATTAGTACCCTTAGCGTATTGGCATTTGTGATTTGGGTATTTTTTGCGAACGAAGCGAGAAAAGAAATTTTTTATCTGTGCGGCAATTTTACGCAGGCGACTTCGCTTTCTAGCGTAATCTCACAATTAAATACCGCTACCCTATCCTCCTATTCAATTACCGTGGTTGAGAACGGTAAAACCATCACACAAAGCAGTTGGGTTATGCTGCACATGGCCCAGTGTAGCGTAAACATTGATCCGAACGGCATGGTTGTATCCGCGGCGTTTAGTTGGGGAGCAACCGACAGCTAAGTTACTATTGGATAAAAACTCAAGCATGAGATGCGCGTTTCTATATAATGCGCGCGCTTGAATATAAAACTAGTAAGGAAACTAATGAAATCTTTGAAACTACTTGCCTGCGCGCTTTTCCCTCTTGCTCTTACCGCCAACGTCAATGCGAAGGAATATTCCTTTGGCATGGGTGTGGGTAGTTTATACAGCGGTCTGGGCGTGAACATAGCTTCTCACTCAGAGAACAGTCTTACCTATATTTCTGCCGGTTGCGTGAGTTACTCCAGTCGTGCGGGTTCAACTTGCGGCGTCGGCGGCGGTTGGATCACTACCAATATACTCAGTGTGCCAAACAATAAGCATGGACTGGGTGCCTATGTGGGGATTGTCGGTACTGAGCGAGAAAGCTTCGATAACCACGATGCCATTTATGGTGGTGGTTTAGGTTACCATTATTTCTTCAATGGGATTGATCGAGCTGGTACCAACATCGGGCTTGGCTTCATGGTCGGTGATACTAATGACGGTACAGAGGGTGCGCTGGTGTTTCAGTTGGGCTATCAGTTTTAACCCATTCAGCCGCATTACTGCTTGGCACGCATACCAGCAAATGGCATGATCACTTAGACCATTCTTTTTGGAGTCCAACATGGAAGAACCACAAGAATACTGGGGCATGCCATTACGCTCTTATTGCATTTTGATCCACGTCAGTCAGCTCTCCAGCATTGTTGCGCCTGGTTTAGGATTTATCTTGCCGATTGTGATGTGGCTGGCGAATAAAGATAAACATCCTGACATTGATAAACACGGCAGAGTCACGGTTAACTGGGTATTGAGTTTACTCATTTACAGCATTATCTGCGGCATACTGACCATCATCTTTATCGGTATGATTGGGTTGGGGATTTTAGCGCTACTGAATTTTTTGTTTGCCATAATCGCTGCGGTAAAAGCCAACGATGGCAAGCTTTGGTACTACCCATTGAGCATTTCGTTTCTAAAGGTGTAAAGCATGCTTGCAAACACCCGGAAAATAGGCTTTTTTGTTGTGTTCATACTCGCTGGTAGCGCGGTCAGTTGTTCATCCTTACCCCCACCGTCAACCTCGCTTGAGGGAACTGGGATCACCGCATTAGCCGAAATATCACCGCAGGAAATAGCCGGCGAGTATTTACTCACCATTCAAACCGCAGACAAGCAGGGGGCTTTTGTCTACTTAAACACCAAAGCAGACTTGCGCGAACCCGACAATATTACGGTGACCATTCCACCCGCGTTGGTAGCAGTTTTTGAAGCCCAACTGGGTGCGCCACTGGAGCAGTTTATGCTGGGCAAGACCATTGCGGTTACCGGCAAAGCCAAGCGCGTACTGACCAGTGCGCAACAGTCGTCAGACGTTGCGTCTGGTGCAAAGTATTATTATCAAACCCACATTCGCATTAAACAGGCTGAAGAGCTGCAAATCGTTAACTCTGGCGAATAATCCGCAGAGTAAATTGTAAAAGAATATGGCGAAGGACTTTTTGCACTCTGAATAGTGCTATGCTCAGCGCATCACACGCACTAGCAGGATAAATGGATGAAATTGCTAAAATGGGGCGGTCTAGCCGCATTAACTGAAGCCACCACCTATCTGGTTGGTTTTGCCTTGTTTTTCGGAGTACTCAATACTAGCCAACTGAGCAGCGCTGACGAGCGTTTAGCTTATTTGTTGCAGCACCAAGATAGCTATTTCTTAGGCTATTTGGTTATCGGGGTTTTATTCAGTTTTGCCTTAATCGCGCTGGTGCAAGCCTTGTATCAGCGCATGCGCGAAGCCGCTCCGCAAGTGATGCAATACTCCGCTACCGTCGGCTATATCTGGGCTGGTTTTGTGCTTGCCAGTAGTTTTATCTTTTTGACCAGTCTTACCACTTTAACCAATATGCATCCTGCATCGCCTGAGAATGCATTGCTGCTCCACCAAACACTGGCCGTTGTCATATCTGCCTTAGGCGGTGGGATTGAATTAATTGGCGCTGTTTGGGTGCTAATCATCAGTGTAGTGGGTTTACGCTCCGGTATTTATTCGCGCTGGTTACACCTGTGGGGATTAGTGGTTGCGTTGGCCGGGATTTTAACCCTATTCGCCGGACTGGAAGCGTTACGCAGCGTTAGCTTTTTTGAACTTACCACTGCGCTGTTTGGACTTGGTCAAATTCTTTGGTTTATTGGCTTGGGTATTGCCATGTTGCGTGACCCGCAGGAAGACTAATGATGGCTGTCAGCACGTCACAACACATTACCTATAAAATAAATACAACCGTTACGGTTACCCAGTTTATCGATGTACTACAAAGCAGTGGCCTTGCAGAGCGCCGTCCGATTGATGATCTTATCTGTTTACAAGGCATGCTGGATAACGCCAACTTAACGGTAAGTGCTTGGCTTGGGGAGCAGTTAATCGGGATCGCGCGTAGCGTCACCGATTTTCATTATGCGTGCTATTTATCTGACCTCGCCGTGGACAAAGCCTACCAAAGCGCGGGGGTTGGCAAGCAGTTACAACATTTGACCCAACAACAGCTGGGGCCACAGACCAAACTCATTTTGCTCGCCGCCCCAGCCGCTAATGAATATTATGCCCATATCGGCTTTAGCCATAATCCGCGTTGCTGGGTGTTAGAGCGAGAGCGCAGTTTGATGAACCCTAGCGGAGCAAATTGATGTACCTGCCACCCAACATGCAAATGAATGATAAGGCGCGTATTGCGGCCTTTATCAACCGCTATAATTTTGCAGTATTGATGTCTTCTGACCTACAAGTCACCCATCTACCTTTGTTATTTCAGGAAAACGCGGATGGCCATGCAATCTTGCTTGGCCATATGGCAAAAGCTAATCGCCACTGGCAAGTGATGAACGATCAACGTGTAACGGCGGTGTTTACCGGGCCTCACAGCTACATCAGTCCAACTTGGTATCAGTCTCAGCCCAACGCGCCGACATGGAATTACGCTGCTGTTCAATGCTGTGGCACATTCTCTCGGTTGGATGAGGACGCCACCCGCGATGCAGTGATGCAATTGGTCGCGCACCAAGAGCCAGAAATTAGTCAGGATCCACCATATTGGCCTGAGGAATACATCCAGCGTTTAATTAAAGCCGTTGTCGGGTTTACTATTCAGGTAGATGACATTCAAGCAAAAGAAAAGTTAGGGCAGCATAAAACCCATGCCGACCAAACAGGTGTGTACACTGCTCTGCAGCATACGCCAAACCTTTCTGCGCAAAAGTTAGCTGCCTATATGCGAGAAGCGCAAAAAGGCATTGGTAAATAATCAAGAAAAGGAATCAAAACGTGAAGATCTACGGTGATGCCCAATCAGGCAATTGTTATAAAGTGCAGCTCACCTGTGCCTTGTTAGGGCTTGAGTATTCCTGGCATGCCATTGATATTTTGGCGGGTGATACCGCATCAGCTGAATTTCTGGCCAGCAATCCCGTGGGCAAAATACCGTTATTAGCGCTAGATGACGGGCGCTATTTATCTGAGTCTAATGCGATTATTAATTACCTCGCTCACGGCAGTGCTATGCTACCTAGCGAACCTTTTGCCTTGGCCAAAGTGCAGCAATGGCAGTTTTTTGAACAATACAGCCATGAACCCTATATCGCTGTAGCCCGCTTTATCGCCAAGTATTTGGGGATGCCAGAAGAAAGGCGTAGCGAGTTTGAGGCGAAACAAGCGGGCGGCCATAAAGCGTTGCAAGTGATGGAGCAGCAACTAAAACAAACGCCCTATCTGTGCGGCGAGAATGTAACTACTGCAGATATCAGTTTGTATGCCTATACCCATGTTGCCGACGAAGGTGGTTTTTCACTGGTACAGTACCCAGCCATTCAAGCATGGATGGGTCGTATTGCTGCGCTGCCTGCTTATCGCGCAATGCCAATCACGTAGCGGGTGAAAGGAAAAATTCCATTGACTGTAAGCGCTGCCTCACGCAGGGTGTCGGTTACATTAACGTTAAATTAGAAAAGGTCATTTTGTGCTAGGTTACCGGATCAGCACCACCCAAAGTGAATTTGATAACGAACTGATCTATCGTTTTATTTCTACCAGTTATTGGGCCGCAGGCATGCCGCGCGAGTTGCTCGAAAAGGCTATCGCCAATTCTTGGTGCTTTGCCGTATTTGATCAGGACAACCGACAAGTCGCCTTTGCCCGTTTGATCACTGATAAAGCCACCTTTGGCTATTTAGCGGATGTGTTTGTTATCGAAGACGCTCGGGGGCAAGGGATCAGCAAGTATTTGGTTGAGCACATTGTATCGTTACCCGAGGTCAAGGGCTTTCGCCGCTTATTACTGGCAACCTATGACGCCCACGGCTTGTATGCCCAATACGGCTTTAAGCCGATTGAAAAAGTCGAATCGCTGATGCAGATCTGGCAACCCGACATTTATCAATCCACTCAACCAGAGAAGGATTAGATCGCCTCGCGACTGCCATCGTCGAGAAAGCCGGTAAGATTAAGTAACACAGTAGAAAACTAAACAGATGAGAGCTGAACGAAATGGAAATCCGCATTGATGATCTAAGTGGCGGCGAAGTGATTGAATTGCTGCAAGAGCATTTGGCAGACATGTATGCCACATCACCTGCAGAAAGTGTGCATGCGTTGGACGTTGAAGGTTTAAAAGCCCCTGAGATCACATTTTTCAGTGCCTGGGATAACCATCAGTTAATGGGGTGTGCGGCAATTCGAGTGCTAAGCACCACCTCGGCAGAAATCAAATCGATGCGCACGGTCAAAGCGTATCGACAGCAAGGCGTTGCCAATCGCTTACTTGAGCACCTTTTCTCATATGCTAAAGCGCAAGGCATAGAGCAGCTCAGCCTTGAAACCGGTACACAAAGTTATTTTGCTGCAGCTCGCAACCTGTATCACAAACTTGGATTTGTCGATTGTGGCCCATTTGGTGACTATCAATTAGATCCCAATAGCCACTTTATGACGTTGTCGCTATGACCCTACTCGGCCACTACTACACAGTTGCGACCACGCCGTTTGGCTTCGTACATGGCCTCGTCGGCGCGATGCAATAAATCATCGATATTAGCTGGCGGTATGGCGCAAGCAAGGCCAATACTGGTAGTTATCTTGACTTTGCCCTTACCTGAGGTGACATGAATATCTGCGGTTTTCTCTAATAGTCGCTGGGCTAGTAACATTGCGGCGTCACAGGGCTCTGTGATCAGCAATACAAACTCTTCACCACCAAAGCGGCCAAAAACATCGGTTTCGCGGATCAAGGTGTCGACCGTTAACGCAAACTGCTTGAGGACTTCATCACCCACTCCGTGCCCATGGGTATCGTTGATTTGCTTAAAGTGATCAAGATCCAACATCAACAAACAGCAGGTTTGATGTTGACGTACCGCCAACTCTAAACGCTGCTGCGCCAGCAATAAGAAACTGCGACGATTGCGCACTCCGGTCAATTCGTCGGTATTCGCCTGAATCTCAGCGCGAGTTTTAGCTCGCTCCAACTCTTTAGTACGCATCTGCACTTCATTTTCCAAGCGCTGTTTGGAGGCTTCCAAATGCTCTCGATACTGCACTTCTGCTTGCTGCTTATCACGTCGCAACTGGCGCACGAACAGACCCATGGCGAGCATTATAGTGATCATCTCGATGTACGAGGCTACTGGCGGCAGATAATAGTTAAGCATGTTGTGTTCAACGTAACCCAGATCGCGCAGTGCTTGTATCACCAATCCCGCGACTAAAGTCGCCCACGCTAAGGTAAATATTCCAGCTTCGTTGGCCCCCTGCCGCCAACGCAGCATACCGACTACCAACATGACCGGATAAAGCGCCAACGCTAACGTGATCGTGATAATAGCCATGGCTTTGATCTGGAAAATGGCAGCAATTAAAAGTAAGCAAGCATTCACTATCATTAAAATTAAGATGTAGTCGGCTTTGGGTAAAAACTTGCGGGTGCGCAGAAACGCACGAGCGAATATCAAGCCACACACAATAGTCACTGCACCACTGATCGACATCAGGCTCCAATGAAAATTATCGGTAATGATGTGTTGATGGGTAAGTCCTAAAATTGTCGCCCAGCAGGTAATTTTTGACAGCGAGTACAGTGCATATAAAAAGAAAATTTTACGACCCGCGGCAAATCCAGCAACCACTGAAAACAGCGCCATTAAGAAAAAACCGCCGAATAAGAACATCAGCAAGCCCGATTCTCTAACATGGGATTCAGCCAATGCTTTGGGTGACCAGATCCGCATACTTGGATAGGTATAGCCGGCCTCTGTCGCACCGAAGCGAACCAATAAAGTCACACTGTTATTAGCTTGCACCTCAACCGGCACAACAAAACGATTATGTGTCACTGGGCGCGCCGAAAATGGTTTGTTCAAGGCGAGACGCTGAAATAACTGCACATCCAGAGATTTGAGATCAACCTGATAGGCGTCAATCTCAATGACCTGATGATCAACGTACTCCAAATACAGCATCAGATTTTGAGGCGTGGTATTTTGCAGGGTAAATACAGACCAGGTGTCACCGCGCACCAATCCGGTAGAACCTTGACTGGATAACGAAGTGAATTGGCCTGCTTGCAATTCGCGTAAGATATCAATCGCAGTATGACTATGCTCCGGGTCAAAATAGATGTGCGCAGCCCCTGTGCGTTGGGTGCCATCTTCATGTGCGCTCACTACGATGGTTTCTACTGCGTGTGCACTAGCTATCGCACACCAACATAACAGCACTACCACAAGTGAAATTAAACGTTGACCACTACACACTGACTTTTTCACCCTACCCAAACGCTATGCCGAACGACCGACTACTACTAATTATGCCGCGTGAGTATATAGAAGCACGATACCGATAGCCACCATGACTGCAGGGGTTTTCAAGCATCTTGAAGACTCTACAACCGGTTTGAAAGAGAGATAATAACGCAGGGTATTGTTTCGTCGATGAATTTCACCTAAAGTGAAACTGTCGCAATATTCTGACACGGCTGAGGAATTTTCACACATGGATATCAAAGGGTATATTGATTATTTCGCTGAAATATCGCATTTACCGCGCAATGAACAATTTACCTATTTAGAACGCGCTCGCGACAAAATAAATCAGCGCTGGCCAATCCCTTACTTTTTCGCCCTAGCGGTGCTGATCCGTGCACTGGTGTTGGGTGCCACCTACGCCCTCACCGCTCTGGTTTTGCACTGGCCACTTTGGGCTATCGTGATCACGATGATTTTTGCGTTGTTATTTGCTCGCCTCATCGAAAATGAAATTACTTGCCACCAAGTTCGCCAGCAACTTAAGAAAATTGTGAGTACTCACTTACCACCTAATCCTTAGGCTTGCCTAGGCTAATACTATTAACTCCAGCAGTATGCTGAATATCTGCCAAGGTTAAATGCGCCTTGGGATCAAGTTGCGATTGCTGCGCAAACCATAAGGTTAAAGTGGCTAGGGCATCATCCAATGCGTTGTGTGCAGGCGCAGCGGGTAAATTCAATCGATCACGGCAAACTGCCAAAGTGGCGCTATTCGGTGGTAATACGCTGTGTTGTTTTTGTAATGAATAAATCGCCAATTTCAGCGTGTCGAGCGTAACGATGGTCGGTACATGTAAACCCAAATTAGTCGCTACGGTGCTCAGTACGCCAACATCTAAATTTGCGTTGTGAAATACCCAAACGTGACTATCAACATAGCTCTGTAAGCGCTCAACCACCGCCTTAACCGGCGCCCCTTGACGAATTTGCTCGTCTGTTAAGCCATGGATCACCGGGCTCTGTTGTAAATCATCCTTGGTTCGGACCACTTGGTAAAAGCAGCTTGCTAGATCGACACAGTAATTACGGCCTTCTACCCAGCCGATGGATAACACTTTAGCGCTATTGGGATCTAGTGAGGTTAGCTCAAGATCAATCGCCAAAAAGGGGATATCGACCAATTTCTTAGCGGCAAAAGTGGCCGGCAGCGCTTGGCGGTGATGGCTTCCCAAGCCTTTAAACCAATTGAGTAACCCCACGCGCTACCCCACGCCCCCAGAGAACTTCATAACTGCCGCTTGTTGCGCGCGACCAATGGCTTTGAAAGCGGCTTTAAGCTGATGTTTTTCAATCGATGAAAGTTCGCTGACGGCAACACAGTTATCTGTGACTTTTTGCGTCAATTGGTGGCGCCAGCGTAAGCGATTTAGGAACAGCCAAATGTCGCGCAGATTATCAGCATCGCGTGAAGACAGTCCTGAGGTGCTGGGTAAATTAGCTAATCGCCCCAGCGTTGCAGGCATTTTAAGACCGCTTTCCAACGCATATAAACGCACTAGGTTATTAATAATTGCTACGGCGTTTTTCTTCAAATCAATACTGTCTTTTACATCGCGCCCTTTCTCATAAACAAACTTTTGAAACATCGATAAGGGCACGTTGATCTCGTTCGTATGCCGCGCTAACGCAGCGAGAAACATTTTGTTCTGAAGCAGTGGTGCGCGCTCAGCTTGTAGTTGTTTGAATAGTTCAACATCACCGGCAGCCGCGCGTGCATCTAAGAAAATGTTAAAATGCATGATAGCGTCTGGGGTGGGTTGCTTAACCCAGCTGCGCGCTTCATCCAACGCAGCGTTTAACGACAAGCGAAGTTCTGGATTAGAGGCCATGATATTGCCTGGACAAAGTTTGATCCCGCACTTATTCAGGCCCTGACACACGTAATCGGCAAGCTCGGCAAAATAGTGCTCTTCTGCCGTGGTGGGCGTGCGCTCAAGCAATAAGGCGTTGTCTTGATCGGAGCCTAGGGTTTGGTCCTCGCGTGCTTGGGAGCCATATACCACCCAGCAATAGGCCATTGGCGCCGGCCCCGCGTTGTGCTGATAGAAGGTAATCAACTTGCGCGTCATAATATCGGTGGCTTGCGACAACACTTTGCCCGCGATATCAAAATCACCGGCACGTTTGGCGTGGGTTGAGAAATAGTGCGGAATTTGCCAACTCGCCCGAATTAAGTCATACAGGTTTTGCGCTTTGGATAGCTCACCGATCACAAATAGTACATTGCCCCGTTGATGGCGCACGATGTCACTGGCCGTGATCATGCCCACCGGTTGATAACTGAAACGGTCGATCACTGGGAGGTGATGAATGTTACGTTCGGTCATCAATGACAAAGCATCAAACAAGGTCCGATTTTGGGTGATTTTAGCCGGCTGTGGGGTCATCACTTCGGCCACCGATAAGGCGTAATCGGTACCCCGTGCTACCACACGATTGCGCAAATCGCGATCGGTAAGAATGCCGACGAGATTGGCGTCTTGGGTGATCAATAGCGATGATACATTTTGCTCTGCCATCAAGGCAGCAGCCTGACCGATGGACTGCCCAACATCCGCGACTACCGGTGCCTTACTGATAACCTCAGATAATGGCTTGTATAGCCACATACTGTTTGAGTCAGTCACCGCACTGTTTTGCAGTGCATCAGTATTGGCGCTATTAAAAAAGTTGGCCACTGTAGCGTTTTCTAAGACTTGCAATACGGCGTCGCGTTGGAAGCAAAATATCAACCCTGGCATATCCACACTCAGGGTAATGGGATATTCAATATTATCGAGGATGCCGCTGATCCCAAAATAGTCGCCATCGCTGAGGTGACGGGTTGGGCCATCAGAATCTTTGACCGAAAATTGCCCGGCTTGGATCAAATACAAACAGTGCGGATCCGACTGCAACAACTGCTGTTTATTATCTTCAGTAACATAGATCAGCTTGGCTTTGTGCACCAAACGTTGAATATCACGCTCGCCTAGCTGGTCAAATGGCGCCGATGTGCGCAGAAAATCGCTGATCTGTTGTGGCACTGTGCTCACGGCTTTCTCCTTACGCAACTGTCACCCATGGTAAAAAGTATACGCGGGTTACAGTCGCAAACACTGGGTTAGATCAAAAAAAGGCCCGACAAAGTCGCCGAGCCTTTTGCCTTAATCAATGGCTAACCATTAGTGCGCCGTTGCTTCACCAGCTCCTTTCGGGAAGCGGATACTCTCAACTAACTCTTGGATTTCCTGTGGTGCTTCATCAGTCATCTTAAAGACCGCATAAGCCACCACAAAGTTTACTGCCATTCCAACGGTACCAATTCCTTCAGGTGAGATACCGAACCACCAGTTGGCAGGTACGTTGGCCGCTGGATTCACAAACTTAAAGTAGATGATGTACGCCGCGGTGAATGCGATACCCGCAATCATGCCCGACACTGCGCCTTTATCATTCATACGCTTGCTAAAGATACCCATAATGATCGCAGGGAAGAAGCTGGATGCTGCCAGACCAAAGGCAAAGGCCACTACCTGCGCCACGAATCCGGGCGGATTAATACCAAAGTAGCCAGCAATCCCGATTGCCACTGCCGCCGCCACCCGGGCGTAAAACAGCTCCGCTTTATCACTGATATCTGGTGCAAAGTTGCGTTTTAACAAGTCGTGTGACACCGATGTGGAGATAACCAACAGCAATCCGGCCGACGTTGATAACGCAGCAGCAACCCCGCCCGCAGCCACTAAAGCAATGACCCACGCTGGCAAGTTGGCAATTTCAGGGTTCGCTAATACCATGATATCGCGATCCACTTTCATCTCATTGCGCTCATCACCTGAGTAGAACATTTTGCCGTCACCGTTTTTATCTTCAAAGCCGATCAGCCCGGTTTGCTCCCAGTTTTTGATCCAGCTTGGCGCTTCAGCATAACTGGTGCCCGTGCCTTGTGGACCATTGATGGTTTCAATCATGTTAACCCGAGCAAAAGCGGCTAATGAAGGTGCTGTGGTGTACAAAATAGCGATAAATGCTAACGCCCAACCTGCACTCTTACGCGCATCACGAACCTTAGGCACAGTGAAGAAGCGCACGATAACGTGAGGTAAACCGGCGGTTCCTACCATCAAGGCAAAGGTAATAAAGAAGACGTCGATCGTGCTCTTAGTACCCGAGGTGTATTCATTAAAGCCAAGCTCGGTCGACAGCCCATCTAGCTTATCGAGCAAGTACACCCCGGACCCGTCAGCCAGCGTTGCGCCAAAGCCCGTTTGCGGCAGGATATGACCTGTGACCATCATTGAGATGAAAACTGCTGGTACGATATAGGCGAAAATAAGTACGCAGTATTGCGCCACTTGGGTGTAGGTGATCCCCTTCATACCGCCTAGCACGGTATAGAAGAATACGATTGCCATCCCGATAACCACACCGGTCACGATATCCACTTCAAGGAAACGACTGAATACCACGCCAACCCCGCGCATTTGCCCAGCAACGTAGGTAAAGCACACAAAGATGGCACAAAATACTGCAACAGTGCGCGCCGTTTGCGAGTAGTAACGATCACCGATAAAGTCAGGCACCGTAAACTTACCAAATTTACGCAAATACGGTGCAAGGCATAGTGCTAGTAATACGTAGCCGCCGGTCCAGCCCATCAAATATACTGCACCGTCATAGCCCATAAACGAGATCAAACCCGCCATGGAAATAAAGGATGCCGCAGACATCCAATCGGCAGCCGTGGCCATACCGTTCATTACCGGTGGTACACCACCACCCGCAACATAAAAGTCGTTAGTTGATCCCGCTCGAGCCCAAATAGCAATTGCAATGTATAACGCAAACGAGCCGCCTACGATTAAAAATGTGAGAGTTTGAACATCCATCACCCTACTCCTCGTCTACGCCATATTTTTTATCCATCGCATTCATTTTCGCCATGTAGACAAAGATCAGCGCGACAAACACATAAATAGAACCCTGTTGTGCAAACCAGAAGCCTAATTTAAACCCAAAGAATTGAATCGCATTTAGTTGGTCTACAAACAAGATGCCCGCACCAAATGAGACTACAAACCAGATAACCAATAGCTTGGCGAGTAGGCCGAGATTCTCTCGCCAATACGCGCTCTTATCATCATCACTTTTGAAAGCCATTTTTCTTTCCTCAAACTCGTTAAGTAGATGTTTTTATTTTTACAATTTACTAACCAGGCACGATTTATCGACTTTGGCGTAAGGAGAAAAATCCTTCGCTATCGTTCAAGCCCATAAAAAATGCTTGATTTAAGCCTTGGTAGTTACTTTAGATCGGTGTTAGCAAACTAGAAATGCGACCATGGTCGTAGGCTTAAATAATCTGCAGACACTGTGATAAAGTGTCATTTGTAAACAAACTGTTAGGAAATTAAATGGTTTTCGGCTGGACCACGCTGGCAATTCTTTACCTCTTTGGGTTGTTTTTAATTGCGCGTTGGGGGGATAAAAATTCGCCCACTGCTCGCTGGCTAACATCGCATCCCGCGATTTATTCATTGGCGCTAGCGATTTATTGTACGGCATGGACATTTTTTGGCGCGGTGGGCCAGGCCAGTCGGGATAATTGGATGTATCTGCCAATATTACTCGGCCCTGTTTTAGTCTATGCGCTGGGTTACCGCTTTATCTATAAACTCATCGTTGTCAGCAAGAAACAACACATAACCACTATCGCCGACTTTATTGCCTCGCGCTATGGTAAACGACAGGCAGTAGCGTTGATGGTGACAGTTATCGCACTGCTGGCAACCATTCCGTATATCGCATTGCAGCTGCAAGCCATTGGCACCACTTTTTTACTGTTGACCGACTATCGCGATCCTGACCATATTGTCCTGTTGGCCACAGGCTTTATCGCTGTTTTCGCGATTTTCTTTGGCACCAAAAATACCGACGTGACCGAGTATCGCAGAGGCTTGATGCTGGCCATTGCATTTGAATCCAGCATCAAATTACTAGCCCTCGTGCTCATTGGCTTTGTGGCCTATTTTACGCTTATCAATACGCCAGACGTACACATTATAGAAACGCTATTTGCTGGCCAAGCTACTGCCACATTCTCATCCTTTACCTTCTGGGCGCAAACGCTAATGGCAGCGGCCGCGGTAATTTGTTTGCCGCGCCAGTTCCATGTGGCAATTATCGACAATTTAAGCCTTAGCCATTTAAAAACCGCGCGCTGGCTGTTCCCCCTTTACTTACTCATTATGGCCGCCGTGATCCCAATTATTGCATTAGCTGGCACTCACATGTTCGCCAACACCAACCTTGCACCTGATGCCTACGTACTGAGTATTGCCATGGACAATGGCTCGTTGATCTTGCAAGCATTAGTGTTTCTTGGCGGACTTTCAGCAGCAACGGCAATGATCATTGTTGCCACGCTAACCCTAAGCACCATGTTGACCAATGACATTGTCTTGCCACGTATTTTTGCCACCAACGAGCCACAGCAAAACCTCGATTACAGCCGCAAGATCCGTTTTATCCGGCGGATTATTATTGGCTTGATCCTTTTGTTATCACTGGCTTATCACCAGCAAATGGCGGGCAGTAGATCATTGTCATCCATTGGGTTGATTGCGTTTTCGTTGGTGATCCAACTGCTTCCGCCGATTTTAGGCGGCCTGTATTGGAAACGCGGACATGCGCATGGGGTCTATGCTGGGCTATTAGTAGGTTTGATGTGTTGGGTATTGTGGCTAGTAATGCCCATCGTCAATAACGAATTTGATCAATTGCATCAAAACGAACTGTTGAGTCAAGGCGCAATTATCAGTCTTATGGCCAATGCCATTGCGTATATCCTATTCTCCTTGTGGGCCCCTACCCGCCTGATTGACCGGATCCAAGCAGAAGCCTTCGTATCTCCGACAGATGTGCGAAGTGGTGTTAGCCGCAACCAAAATAGTAATGTCAAAGTTGAAGATTTACTGACTTTATTAACTACGTTTATGGGCGAAGGTCGCTGTAAGCAATTGGTGGGTGAGTTCAATCGCTCAAGTCCTTCACCCGTGCAAGCCCATGAACAACCGAGTCCCGAGTTTGTCAGCTTTTGTGAACGCGCTTTAGGCGGCGTGATCGGCGCTTCCAGTGCGCGGGTGTTAACCGAGAGTGTAACCCGCGGCAAGAAACTCGACTTTACCGAGGTCATCAACTTCTTTGACGACACCACGCAAGCCATGCAATACAACATGACAGCATTGATCACTTCGCTGGAGAATATCGACCAAGGGATCAGTGTAGTGGACAAACAGCTTAAGCTGGTGGCGTGGAACAAACGCTACAGCGATATGTTTGACTATCCCGACGGCATGCTTGAAGTCGGCACACCAGTAGCTAACCTGGTGCGCTACAACGCCGAGCAAGGCAATTGTGGTCCGGGAGACATCGAAGAAGAAGTGGATAAGCGAATGCAGCATCTGCGCGCCGGCCAGCAACATAAATTTACCCGTCACCGTAAAGATGGCAAGGTCATAGAAATGATTGGTAATCCGTTACCGGGTGGAGGCTTTGTTACGACGTTTAATGACATCACCGGTTACGTTGAAATCCAGCAAGCGCTGGAAGAATCGAACATCGATCTAGAGCAACGAGTGCGCAAGCGTACTGAGGAAGTTCACTCGATTAATGCAGAATTACGCCTTGAAATTCAACGCCGCTCGGATGCTGAAAAAGAACTGATCCGCGCCCGCCAAGTAGCCGAAGAAGCCAATGCCAGTAAAACCCGTTTTCTCGCCTTGGCCAGTCACGATGTATTGCAGCCATTAAATGCCGCCAAACTATATGTCTCTGCGCTGCAGGAACATGCGCTTGAAGACAACGCGAAAACTTTAGTAAGCAAACTGAATCAATCCGTGAATGCCAGTGAACACTTGATCGGCACATTACTGGATATCGCCAGACTTGACCAAGGCGATCTAAAACCCAGCATTGAAGCAGTGGATATTCAACAACTACTCGGGCCTTTACTGGATCAAACCTCGCTCAAAGCCAGTGAAAAAGGGCTCACTTTTAGGGCGCGTATTCGGCCCTGCTGGGTTATGGCGGATAAAACCTATTTGTACCGTATTGTGCAGAACTTACTGTCAAATGCAGTGAAATACACGCAAAACGGCAAGGTTTTGTTAACTGTGAGAAGCTTTGGTAAACAGGTCATTGTGCGCGTGTACGATACCGGAATGGGTATATCAGAAGACCAGCAGCTATTAATATTCAGTGATTTTTATCGCACCACTAATCATAGTGAAAGTGGCGTAGGTCTTGGCCTGAGTGTAGTGCGTCGTCTCAGCGCTCAGATGAACTGTAATGTAAATGTACACTCGACGTTACATCAGGGTAGTGTATTTGAATTACGCCTTGAGCAAACCGTTGGTAAAACCATTGATACTCCCCGCAAAACTGCAGCGAATGCGTCATTTTCTGACCTGCGCGTGTTGTGTGTGGATGATCAGCAGGAGAATCTTGATGCCTTGAAGGTGCTACTTGAACGCTGGGGCGTGCATGTGGAAACCGCAAACAACAGCGTATCAGCGATTGAAGTGACCCGTGAGTTTAATCCACAAATTGTGTTAATGGACTATCAACTAAGTAGTGAAGAAGACGGACTCACACTGATTGAAACCTTGCGCCACGAGTCGAATACTGTCTTTCCAGCTTGCCTTATCACCGCCGTCCGTGAGCAAGCATTGATAGACGAATGTAAGGCCCATGGCGTGCACTACATGAACAAGCCGGTGAAACCAGCAAAACTGCGCGCCCTGCTGCAATCGATGACACGTTATATAGAAGAGGCAGGTGTAGTAGAAAAAGCAGCAACAAACACCAAAACGCAAGAAAGTTAAAGCAAACGTGGTCTTATCAAAAAGCGCATTATTAATTGTTCCAAGTGGGCGACTTAAGTATTGTTTTTGCTTTCCCAATCTTTTGCACTTAGCATGATAAGGTCACACACGGGATCTTTGACTTCACAATAAGCATCTCTGTTATTTTGGGTATATTTAGCTAATGAATGTTTTAATCGAGCGTATGCTAAAGCCGTTTCGGTGTGACATTTGAGGTAATCCCTAAACAAAAGCGCATATTTAAAGTTCTTCGCTCCAACTCTTCTAAAATGAATATTCGCTTTAAAACTCCATTTGTCATTTCTACCTTTTAAATAGATCTTTTTCCATTCATTTTCATCTGTCTCATTCGGAGGCAAATGGTCGACACTAAGGTACGCTGCTGGAAAACCAAAAACTTTGAGCTTTGAATTAATTTGATCGCACTGTTCTTCCGATATTTCGTTCACTCCAATCTGAATATCTATCCTATCTTTTGAAGGCATATTGAGAATAGAAGTAGAGCCTATATGCTCGATACTAACAGCAGTTTTTCCTAATGAGAGTTCAAGAAGTGATTTGGCTGAGTTGAATTGTTCTTGCCAACTTTTTTGATACGGAATGATTTCTATTTTGTCACGATTCATTTGAAGGCTTTACACTTATATCAATTGAGGCAGGTTCGATCACAGCACTATAAACGTTTTGCCGCTCTATTGGGAATGGGTAGTAGGCACAAAAAGACCACTAGCAGCCCGCCATCCAGACAGATAGCATGGGTAGTTTCAATCCACAAATAATACCGTGACATGCGTTTTAATATCAGTTGACACTATGCGTTAGTAAGTAGCTTTCAACTTTCTTATCTAGTGCTCTATATGAAGGTAAGAGCGTGTTCCGTAAAAAGTCAGAATATCCTTCTCCATATGCTTTCTGAGCTGCTAGTCCACTTCTTAGTTTCCCGAGCTCTATTTCTGATTCAATAAGGAGAGTCTCATTGGTTCTATCAATATAATGATGTCTTGTGTTTCGAAGAATCGCATCGTGATAGGCATCACTGAGATAGGCGTACACGTCGTTTCTATTATTTGAATAATCAAATAATTTCGTAATATCGCGGACCAAGTCATTATCTAGAAGATTGACAAGTTGACCATTTTCCAACATCAGTTTGTACACTGACTTGTTTGGGAAAAAAGTTGGTGTATCGAGGATATCCAGCTTTTGATTGATTCGTGTCACATTATCAATATTCACTGGAGATTCTAAGAGAGCCTCTATCATTTTCTCCAAGATGGATGACATAGCATCTCTTTTGGTTAATATAATCGACAGCTGCTCTATATCGTCCTTTAGGTCTTGGTGCAGAAACATCAATGATTGATTGGCACTTATTCTATCTGTTCGCTGGGTGTCCCACTGACCTATAACGACTGCTAAGTAAACGCCAATCAAAACCACGAATATATCGAGAATGAAAGCGCTCCAGTTCTGATTCCTTATGTGTTGGGCGTAACGGCGGATAATCATGTAGCGCAGCTCACTTTATTGAAAATGAGAGGATAGCATATGAAATCGAATAACATCATCCATAACCTCTCTCCAAGCAACCCACTTGTGCCCGCCGTCAAAGACTAGATACTCATGGGGTTTATTGTGTTCGAGAAGGTATTTATGGAAATGTTCATTGCTGTTTTTGATTGACTTACTTTCCTCACTTCCCCAGGCGAGTAAAAGCGGCAAATCGACGAGATCGGGTCGCTTAATCCAGCTTATGTAAGGGTCTAAATCTTTGGGCACGTGGGAGCTTTCGCTTTCGATATCACCCCAAATCCGCTCTGTTGGAAGTAACCACATCATGATTGTCCTGCCTAAACTCGACTCGCCAGGATAACGTTTGCTAATAATTGGACCGCTTAGTGCCGCGACACTACCAAAGGTTTGTTTTTCATAGTAGGCAAATCGCAGTGCGCCGTGGGCTCCCATTGAGATACCTGTAACAAAACAGGCATCAGGACAGGGAAGTGTATTGTAGGTCTCTGCAACGTAGGGCATTAGATCTTTTACTACCCAATCGCGATAAAGGTGACTTCCATCGTGCCAGTTTTCCCAAAAACCCAATTCGCCGTCTGGTGAAAGTACGATAACACGGGGGAGATTTCTTTCACTAGCCTCCTTATCTAAATGCTGCCCGACCTTGTATTTATCAAAAGTCTGGTGATTATCACGAGCGCCGTGCAGTAATAGCATTAGCGGAAGTGATTCATCAGGTGACCAGTCGGGAGGCGTATAAACGGAATACGACATCACCCGCCCCATCGACGGGCTGTATAATTCTCCGTGCTTGCTGTGTAGTTCGATAGGTTGGCTGGCACAGCCGTATAGACTAATAATCCCAAAGTAAAAAAGAGCGCGCGTTACGCCTAAAAAACCTATATTCATAATGGAGATCGCTTCCGTAATGTTACGTTTTATACACTCGCAGAGAATTTTAGAAGGAACTGCGGATGAACTTTTCGTCGCATAGACCAGGGCACATGAATAACCAAGTTTAGTACAGAAACAAAAAGACTCAGAGAAACATAGTGCTACTCTGAGTCTTACGATTATTTTTCACTGGCCTGTTTTTAAAACGACGTGCTTAGCCATAGTCTAAAAGTATGGTCATTGGCGCTATTCGAAACGCCCGCCAAATAACCGAGTTTATACTTGATACCTTCTACTTTACCGCTATACGCTGGCCCAATCGAATGCTCTTGATCGTCAAACGAGCCCATATCACTGACTTTGCCAAACTCGTTGAACATTTCTACTCCAACACTATCGCCACTGGTCAGCTTATACATTGCGCTAGCGCGCGTTTCCAAGGTAGTTCCACCGCTCGCAGTGCCACCAAAGTCCCAACCGCCAATCACAATACCTCGCACGCGCCATTTTTCCGATACCTGCCATTGATTGGTCCAGTTAATCGCAAACTTTTCCGGGCGACTGCCTTTGCGGGTACGAATATCAAAGCGTAAACCACTATCCCAATTATCTGCACCCGATTTTTTAAAATGCCATAACAACTCAGCGCGCAGATAATCATACTCAAAGGACTCATTAACATCGCGAAACTGTACGATAACCCGACCACGAAAATCCTCATTAAATGCCTGTTGATAATGAAAGCGGTGCGCCCAACCATCGGGATCGCCATCTTCACCTGGGGTGAACCCTAAGCGATACATGGCTGACTTATCATTCGGATTGATCGCCGGCCCGTGCACTCCCGACGTGTTAGTCGCGTGCGCAGCATTACTGACCATGATCAGCGCGGCTAACCCGGCTAAACAACGTTTAAACATCATACAAGAAGTTCCTTAACTACTAACTCAGAGGAAATATACGCGGAGTATGCCAAATCGGCTTAAAATTGCTATAGGAGTATATCTGAAAGTTTCTACGACTAAGCGTAAGTCATTCGTACGCTTAGTGAATGCTGGCAGGAGGCTCTAACTCTAGTTGTGAAGCGATCAATACGGCTTGCGTGCGATTGTTGATCCCGAGCTTCTTAAATATCGCGGTCACATGGGCTTTAACGGTGGCTTCAGCAATATCCAAGTTGTAACCAATTTGCTTATTCAACAAGCCATCGCGCATATAACAAAGCACCTTATATTGCGAAGGCGTTAAGCTGGCTACTTGATCAGCCAACTTTGAAAAACTTTCATCAACGGCTTCAATCTTGTCGCTGACATTCTCAGGTAACCAAACTTCACCATCCAAAATAGCACTGACCGCCGCTGCAATATCAGCACTGCTGGCGGTCTTGGGAATAAAGCCCAAGGCGCCAACGCCGACGATTTTAGAAATGATTACAGTATCTTCGGTACCAGACACCACTGCCACTGGCACGTCAGGAAAAAGTTTGCGTACGTGGAGTAACCCAAACAGGTCCTGACTACCCGGCATGTGGAGATCTAACAACAAGAGGTCGATCTCATTGTTTTCTAACACCTCAACCGTCTGCGCCAGATCTGACGCTTCAAGCAGGGTCATCTCAGATAACGAGGCTGCCAATGCGCCCTTTAATGCATCACGATAAAGTGGATGATCATCAGCAATCAGTATCGTTATCATGCGATTCCTTGTTATTTATTTAAGCGCTCCGCGATGAGTGTATCAACAACCGACGGGTCAGCCAATGTTGATGTGTCGCCCAACTGATCATGCTCATTTGCAGCGATTTTACGTAAGATCCTACGCATAATTTTACCTGAGCGCGTTTTCGGAAGTCCGTGTGACCACTGGATCTTATCCGGTGTCGCGATTGGACTAAGTTCCTTACGCACCCACGCACGCAATTCTGTAGTGAGTTCGTCGTTAACCTCGACACCTTCATTCGGGGTCACATACACGTAGATGCCCTGCCCTTTAATGTCATGAGGATAACCCACTACTGCCGCCTCGGCGACATCATGGTGTGCGACCAATGCACTTTCAATTTCTGCGGTACCGAGGCGATGGCCGGATACGTTAAGTACGTCATCAACACGCCCAGTGATCCAATAGTAACCATCAGCATCACGGCGCGCGCCGTCGCCGGTAAAGTAAACCCCGTTGTAAGTACTGAAATAGGTTTCAATGAAACGCTTATGATCGCCATACACGGTGCGTGCTTGAGACGGCCAGCTGTCCTTGACCACTAAATTACCTTCAGCAGCCTCAGCCAATTCATTCCCATCCGCATCAAATAACGCCGGCTGAATACCAAATAGCGGGCGACTCGCCGAGCCCGGTTTTAATGCAGTAGCCCCCGGTAGTGGCGAAATCATCACCCCACCTGTTTCAGTTTGCCACCAAGTATCAACAATCGGGCACTCATCGCTGCCAAATACGCGGTGGTACCATTCCCATGCTTCAGGGTTAATAGGCTCACCGACCGAACCTAAGATTTTCAACGATGAGATATCACAACCTTCGGCTGGCGTATCGCCGTGAGCCATCAGAGCACGGATGGCCGTCGGTGCGGTATATAACTGATTAACCTTGTACTTTTCGACGACTTGGGCGATCCGCTTCACACTGGGGTAGGTGGGCACACCTTCAAAGAACACTTGCGTAACAGCATTCACCAGCGGCCCATAAATCATATAACTGTGGCCAGTGATCCAACCTACATCGGCCGTACACCAATAGATGTCGTCAGGGTGATAGTCAAAAACATATTTAAACGTCAATGCCGTATACAGTAGATACCCGCCCGTGGTGTGTAACACGCCTTTCGGCTTACCCGTCGACCCTGAAGTGTAGAGTATAAACAACGGATCTTCCGCATTCATGACCTCAGGCTCGCACTGCGCAGAACACGAATCTGTCAATTCGGTCCAATCAACGTCCAGCTCATTCCAGCTAATATCGCCGCCAGTGACTTTATACACCAACACTGCACTTATTGAAGGGCAAGCGCCATTGGCCAATGCTTGGTCAACATTGGCTTTTAATGGCACGCTTTTGCCACTGCGGCGTCCTTCATCACAGGTGATCACAACCTTGGCTTCACTGTCATTAATGCGGTCAGCGATAGCATTTGGTGAGAAACCACCAAATATCACCGAGTGCACGGCACCGATGCGAGCGCAAGCCAGCATCGCATAGGCCGCTTGTGGCACCATTGGCATATATAACGCAACGCGATCGCCTTTGCCTACGCCAAGCTTTTTCAAGCCATTCGCGAGCTTACACACTTCATAGTGGAGTTGCTGATAGGTAATAGTTTCTGCTTTCCCTGGCTCATCACCTTCCCATAGGATGGCGGTTTTTGTGGCATTGTCGGCAAGATGGCGATCAATACAGTTATAACTGGCATTCAACTCACCATCCTCAAACCACTTAATTGAGACATTGTCAGGCGCAAAAGACGTATTTTTGATCAGCGTCGGAGCCTTAAACCATTCTAGAATCGATGTCTGCTCAGCCCAAAATGACTCAGGATCATCAATTGAACGCTGATACATTTCCAAGTACTGCTCATCGGTCATCAAGGTTTTGTCTTTTATTGCACTTGGAACCGGATAAGTTTTGACTTCCATACGCTGCCTCCAGCAGTTGAATTAGGTAAATGCGATCACAGCGGGACTGTATTGCTCGCTAAAAAATGTGTTCTAACTGTAGCGATTCTGAACAAAACCAAAATTCGACTTTGGTCTTACCGCGGTTGCTTGCTGCGCTAAGAACATTACTAAATAACGCCAGTGAAAATCAACCTAAGCATATGATCTGCATCAATATACGACTTTAGTCTAATAGACGAAGGGCTTATTTGCATTTTTCCGTTTTTGCGCAAAATAGAGTGCATGTTAACGCAATTTTTACATTGATTTAACTTTAAACAGATACTTGCATAGGACACTATTATGAATGCTACGCTCAAGAAAACTGCAGCTATTGTCGCCTTCGCCTGCGCTGGCTTTAGCACCGTCACTCAGGCCGCTACTATTGGTAGTACTGATGTCAAATTCTCCGGCTATATCAAAGTTGACGCTATTGCGAGCAACTACAGTGAAGGCTCGCTGGCAACCGGTAACCTCAATCGTGATTTCTATGTGCCTGCATTGATCCCTGTAACCGGCAACGATGAGGGTGCACAGCTGGATATCCATGCACGTCAGTCGCGCTTTCGCTTCACAACCAACACGGCCACGGAAGAGGGCGATACGATTACCGGTGTTTTAGAATTTGATATGCTAGCCACACCGAATGGTAACGACCGGATCAGTAGCTCTTGGACGCCACGCATTCGCCATGCCTTTGTAAAATATAAGAATTGGACCATTGGTCAAACCTGGTCAACCTTTATGGATGTGGGCGCGCTCCCTGAAAGCTTAGACTTCATCGGCACCACCGACGGTACTATCTTCGATCGCCAAGCCTTGGTGCGGTATACCAACGGTGCATGGGAATTCTCCGCAGAGAATCCGGAAACCACCATCACCCCATTTGGTGGCGGAGCTCGAATTGTCGCAGATGACAATATCCTGCCGGATATGGTCGCGCGCTATACTTTTAAGCAGGATTGGGGTTACATCAAAGTAGCTGGCTTGTTCCGTCAATTGTCGTATGACGATGGTGTAAGTATTGATGAAGACGAAACCAGTATCGGCATTAGCGTGTCAGGTAAAGTGATGCTCGGGAACGGTGACGATATTCGCTTCTCGGTGAGCACTGGCGGTGGTCTCGGACGCTATATTGGCTTAAACACTGCAAACGGTGCTGTGATCAACGCGGCTGGTGAACTTGAAGCGATTGACTCTACAGGCTATACCATTGCCTACCGTCATAGCTGGAACGAGCAAACCCGTTCTAACTTTATGTTCTCTGCACTGGATGTCGATAACGATACGAATTTAACCGGTATGAGTGTCACTGAGTCCACATACAGTGCACGGGCAAACCTGCTTTATTCACCCACCAAAGCGATCACTGTTGGGGCTGAATATGCGTTTGCTAAACGCGAAACTGAGGGCGGACTTGAGGGTGATATGAATCGTCTGCAGCTATCAGCCAAGTATGCGTTCTAAACCTTATAATTAGCTTTTAATCGACACGTTAAGCCGAACAACTCTGTTCGGCTTTTTTATTTCGGTCTTGGCTGGAACTGTTACAACGTAATCTGAACATAAGCCGCCGCTGCGCGTGAGTTAGCATTGTGTAGCCTAGCGAAAACAGCCTCCAAGCACCTATTTGCGGTAGTCGCGTAAAGGTAAATAAGATGTGCTTCAACTCTTACTAGTTGCTAAGAAAAATGATGGACAATGGCAACACAAAGAAAACACCAAGCAAATAACTTACGCCATAGAGTTTCTGCTCTGCCACCTTGTGGGATAACTTAAAGCTCAATTTAAATGGGAGCTCACGAAGCAACTTGATACCAAAAATCAGTGCCACCGCACTGACATTATACAGTAGGTGCACTAATGCGATTTGCAGTGCTAAGCCTGCATTTGGCCCGGTGATAGCCAGTGCCGCGATCAACGCGGTGATACAGGTGCCGATGTTTGCACCCAAAGTAAATGGATAGATATCCCGCGCAGAGAGCACCCCATTGCCCACTAAAGGCACCATCAGCGACGTAGTGGTTGATGAACTTTGGACTAAAACAGTCACAACTGTACCTGAGGCGATACCGCTGATCGGACCGCGCCCGATGCTGCGGTTAAGTATATCACGCGCTTTTCCCACCATTAGCGACTTCATAATGCGCCCCATCAGAGTAATGGAAAGCACAATTAACGCGATACCCAGCATAATCTTGATGATCCCCGGATAATATCCCGGCAGATCCGCAAGCATTGCCCCAATACCATCGATGACGGGAGAAGTGACGGCCTTGATTGGATTGAATCCAGTAACATCAGCAGTAGCCCCAGCTGCAAACAATGAAACCAATGCTTCACTGGTACTTTGCAAATAGCCAAACATTAACTCTAGCGGCAAAAATATTAAGACCGCAAAGATATTAAAAAAGTCGTGGATAGTAGCGGCATTGAACGCACGCTGGAACTCTTGTTTATTAGCAATGTGACCTAAACTTACAATCGTATTGGTGATGCTGGTACCAATATTGGCCCCCATGACCATAGGGATCGCGATACTTATGGGTAATCCGCCTGCTACCATGGCTACGATGATTGAGGTGACCGTGCTGGAGGACTGAATTAATGCTGTTCCCACCATACCGATAATGAGGCCCATTATCGGATTAGAGGCAAAAGCAAACAACTCTTTCGCCTGATCGGCTGTGGCGAGCTTAAACCCACTTCCAATCAAGCCAACCGCGGTTAGCATCAACCAAACGAGCACGCATAACCATAGCCAACGACGCAACCGCTGTGCACCTGATAACGGTGGAATGGTGACTACGGGTAACTCGTCACTGAGCACACTTTTGGGGGTAGAGTGGGTCATCATTGTCTGCTCTCGTCGGGCATGGTCGGTTCAATAGCACCAGTTTAATGCCGCTACATGACCGTTTTGTTACCAGTAAAAAACAGCCGCGATCTTGCCATAGGATCGCACGTTTAAAAATCGAATATTTCTAACCGCACCATCAAGATTAAACGAACAATAAGACTCTCTAAAATGGGCTTGGATAGCGTGCCAGAACGGCTTGAATTGCCAGTAGATCAGTGTCGGTTAGTGTTAGCGAAAAAGCGGCAATATTCTCCTGCAACTGAGCTTCAGTAGTCGCACCAATGATCGTTGATGTTACCCCATCCACTTGACGACACCATGCCAGGGCCATCTGGCTTGGCGTCATACCGAGCTCATTCGCCAAGTTAACATAAGCCTGGATCGCCTCGCGTGACTGCGCTGTATCGCGAAACAGTCCTTGCCGCTGTACCATAGTCCAGCGACTGCCCGCCGGGCGCTCTGCATTTAAGTATTTGCCGGAAAGCGCACCACCGGCCAACGGCGACCAAGGTAAGTAAGCAATATCTTCAAATACGCAATGCTCAATCAGATACGGCCAATCTTTGCTGTGCAACAAACTGAATTCATTTTGAATTGACACCGGACGGGGCACGCCCATTTCTGCGCACAACGACAGGTAAGTCGCAATGCCCCATGGGGTATCATCTGACAATCCCCAATGACGGATCTTACCGGCTTTAATTGCGTCTCCCAAGGCCACTACGATGCCGCGCATACGCTCCTTTTCGCTGGCAACATCGGTTTGCGATGCTTTGACCTGATTCGGCCAATGTTTACCAAAGTGCGGTGAGGTGCGATTGGGCCAGTGGAGTTGATACACATCGATGTAGTCGGTATTTAAGCGTTGTAACGATTGCGCTAATGCTATCTCAATGCTGTGCGCTGAAATCATGCTTGCATCGCGCAGGTAAGCAAACCCAGGACCGGCAATTTTAGTCATGATAACTAGATCCTTGCGCCGCTCAGGGTAGCGCGAAAGCCAATTGCCAATGATCCGTTCAGTATCACCTTGAGTTTGTTCATTGGGTGGGACGGGATACATTTCCGCGGTATCAATAAAATTAATGCCAGCATCTAAACTCAGCTGGATCTGCGCGTCTGCATCCGCCTGCGTATTTTGAATACCCCAAGTCATCGAACCTAAGCATACTTCTGAGACTGATAATCCGCTGCTACCGAGTTGATTAAAACGCATAATTCCTCACAATCTGTTTCTGCCATTTAAGCAATGGCAGCATATTTAGATACCCATGTTAATAGTGCGAATCCTATTTTTTCTCTCTTCGGTGTCGATAAAAATAGTGAAGCAGTTGCCTCGCTCTGTCGCAAAGGAGAAGGATTTTGACGCTGCTGAGCGTCTTTATTCGGTCTCAGCAATTAGATAGTTGTTTCGACCCCGTTGCTTAACTTTGTACATGGTGCTATCGGCTTGTTGCAATAAGCTATCCAACGTAGTGCCGTGCTGCGGTGCACAAACAATACCGATACTCGCGCCGACTTCACAAGTAATCGTTTCACTGATCGACATGGGAGAGGAAATATCTTGCAACAGCAAGTGGGCCAGTGACTTTATTTCTGCCTCATTATATCTAGAATGCTTGAAGCCTATGACAAATTCATCGCCCCCCCAACGCACACAAACATCCATATTCATATTAAAGTGACGGCGCAAGCGACGTGCGACTAGCACAAGGACTTCATCACCGACATCGTGCCCGTATGTATCGTTAATAGGCTTGAAGCGGTCCAAATCAATCATCATAAGCACAAAGGTTGCGTCATGATCGAGCGCTGAGTCCAATAATCCTTCCAACGCCGCTTCACCAGAACGGCGGTTTTGTAGTTGTGTGAGTGAATCGTGGTCAGCCTCAAAGCGCGTTTCTTGCTCACGCTGGATGCGATCAGTAACATCATAGGCAATCATTTCGATAAGAATGTCATTCCCTAACCGGCGCTTTGCACGTTGCTCACTTAATTTAGCAAACAAGCAGTGTAACCATCGACGCTGCCCTTCACTCTCATATTCAAGGTCCATACTGACTTGGCTGAAAGGCTCGCGCGAGCGCATTTGTTCTAGGGTTGTCGCCACGTGCGGACTATCGGAAAATAACGTTGTCACATCCACACCATCGCAGGATTGATTGAACAGATTTTGCATAGCAGGGTTAAGTGTAAAGAACTGATTATTGTGATCAATCAGGCCTATACCTGCACTGGCCTGCTCGAAGATCAGTCGAAAACGTTGCTCAAGTGTTTGCGTGCGCTCGCGCAAAATACGCTCGGTTTGCAGGTTTTGCTTCAACGCAATCATCAAGGCATTAATACCGCTCACCAGCACACCAATTTCATCGCGCCGACGATAACCGATATCAATAGTTTGCATGGTCTCAGGCACATTAGGGTCGACTTTGGTAAAACCCAAGGTCAAATTTTTAATTGGCCGTGTTAAGCGACGATGAACCAATAGCGAGACAAAAATAGCGATTAAAAAACTAAGAAAAATGAGTGTCGATGCATTTTGTAAGCTGAATGCTTGCGCCTGCTCTTCTATGTAGCTGCGATTCGGGAACACGGTTAATTCGCCGACCACTTCGTCGCCCGCAAAAGGGTGGACCAAGGGGATGGAAATACGCTGGCTGGCTTGTGTTAAGTCGCCTGCTTGAATAGCCATGGCTTCAAAATTCACAATAGATGCGGCACTGATGATATTGTTTGAAACTAAACCATTGACGATTTCTAAGGCTAGATCATCGTCTTCTAAGTAAGCGGCGATGGCACTAGTTTTTGTCGCGCTATTCGCTAGCTGATTCACCAATTCCGTGTTTAATTGAGTTTGCTGACTTAAGTTATAAAAATAGGTAACCCCTGCAGTAACAAGTGACGACAGCAGTGCCACAATGCCAATAGCAAAGGCAACGCGGAGATAGAGTTTTTGACTTTTTGGCAGCACACAATTCGCTTAAAAAACCGTTGATACACCTAAGTGTATAACATTCAGAGTTTGAGGTTGCGAAAAGGTTGCTAGAGCGTCATTACCCCAAAGCCCGCTACCGAACTCCTTGATCCGCACATGATCAGCTTGAAACTTAAGCGCCCATGCATCCGCAAAATCCCAGCGCAAACCAACCGTTAAGGTGGTTTGATCAACGTATGCATCAGTTGTAGCGCCGTCTCCCAGTGTGGCTAACGCATTAATGGTGAATGCGAGTTCTGCAGGTATATTCGGTGGCAATTGAGGCGCATTGATACGCGTAACGGGATCATCTGGGCGATAGCCGGAAACTGATACATACGGGAGGAAGCGGTCAAAATAACGACCAATTGAAAGGTAACCAAACGTCGCGGCTGGATACAGTGTCCAATCAGAATTAAAGTACGCGGCCTCAGCTTGTACTTGCCAGGTAAAGTCGTCGTACTTAAGCCCAAGCGAAGTATAAGATACCCGGTCACCATCAGGATCAATCCCATCAATAACGGAACTTGCCTCTGGCCACAAGACCTCAGGTACAAAGTCGAATGCATCTCTAAACTCTTCAAAGCCAACGAATTCAAAATTGTCAGTCTCACCAACTGCGTGCGCTATCTTTAGTAGCCAGTACCCTTTTTGAAACTCAACAATAGTGGCCACGGCATCTTTGAAATCGACACGCAGGCGGCCACTGTCACCATTCAAACGGGCTTGAGTTTCACCCACTAGCATTCCCGCCTTCATAAAACCACCTAACACATCGAAGGAATAATAAACATCGATCCCCTCAATGCTGGCGATAATCGACGATGCGGAATAAAAATCAATAGGTGGCCTCGCCCATGGATAGGCATAACCCACTTGCCGGTAGTCAGATAACATAAATAAATTGCTATCCATGCGGCCAACACGAATGGCAAGGTTACGATCCACGTTGTAACGCACAAAAGCTTTTTCGATGTAATTGGAAAATGCAGTATCCGCACGGTCTTGAATAACAATTTGCCCTACAGCTTCCCAATGGTCGTTGAATTCAACGTTAACTTGGCCACCGAGCACTGAATCAGCGGGAAAACTCACGCCGTCGTGGACCGCATTGATAAGGGTATTTCTGTACGCCAACTCATTATGACCTTCATACGTCAGACCAAGCGTAGCAAATCCCGAAAAGGACATTTCGGCAGCGACTGACAAGCGCGAGGCTGTGAGTAAGAATAAACTGATGCCTATGAGTCCGGCTGTTATCCTAAACTTTACCGGACGAATATTATTCAAACTGATAGACAATTTTCATCTCCGGAGTTACAAGTGAACGATCAACGTACGCTAAACTATCGGTTTTATTGACCAACAGCTCAACGACTTCTGCAGCGTCAGAGGTTTCAACTGGCGGCTTCGCCCGCCCTGAGAACAACAAACGCGACCAGTAAGATTTTATTTTGCGCTCATCCTGATTAACCAACAATTTGTAAAACTGTTGTTTGGTATTTGAGTTTTCTGGGAAATCGATAGGTTTAACTGGATCACCATTCGGAAACCGCACATAGCGGCCCATATAAATATCAATGACTTCTTTTTTGGATAATTCTGCGATGTTACTGTTTTTATTCACCACCACCACTAAGCTACTCGCATGCACTTGCCCGACAAAACCGAGCAAACATACGCTTATAAGCATACAACTCCGGATTAAACGAACGCTCATATGAGTACAAAATTTCATTAAACGTGGCTGGTAAACAACGATAGACATTGGCTCTAATAGTAACTCAGCTCGGTAAAACTTGCCAGAAATCCCATAGTTTTATAAGTGTTAGGATACAAGCCTTCAGATTATTTTTAATAATTAAAACAGCGACCTATAGAACAGCAAAGCGTGTAAGTGGTCAGTGCGCCTATTCACTTTCCCGAGCCGCTGTAAATACTTCCCTTTAGGCTTAAGCGCCGTCTCCCCGCCCTCCGAACTAGAATCACGTGATAGTTGGGCTGTACACCATTGCTAGCCGTTGCATTGGGGAGTGAGTTTATCAGCAAACTGTTGGAGCCATGGATGGCGACATCAAGCGTATATGGACGTATTCACCGCGGGTTTGCTGGGAAATTCGCTTCCCTATGCAAAAAGCGGGAATCAAAGAACCAAAGCCTGACTCTCCGTTGCCCGCTCTCCCGGCCAGTGCGCCTATTCATTTTCCCGAGCCGCCGTAGATACTTCCCTGTAGGCTTGCTCGCTGGCTCCCTGCCAGCGACACTCGGGAACCTGAACAGTCACCCCGGCCTCCGAGCTGAAATTGCGGAAATAGTTCAGCTGCACACCAACGCTAGCCGCTGTGTAGATAGGGGTATGTAAGCAGAAACTGTCACCAGCAAGGATGCCGGTGCTCAAGCTTACAAGGGTGAAGGCCGTCTCGAGACGAGCACTGCTCGGCTAGGCCTGAACGACACGCCAAGGACGGCGTGGCTGGGCGTAGTACCATGGATGGGTTCACACGATGGATGCCGATAGTACTCGACCTGCGCAATAGGCGAAAATCGAAGAAAGAAAGTTCACTGCTCGATGGGTTTGGAGATCCCTGCGTGCGCAGGAATGACAGTAACACGTGCAATAAAAAAGGCCGCTAATGCGGCCTTCTTCAATTTCTAGTGTTATCTAGAGTTGAACAATTAGTCCAAAATCTTAGATACAACACCCGCACCTACTGTACGGCCACCTTCACGGATTGCGAAGCGTAAACCT